>JBJOMY010000010.1:0-38073 GCA_046052125.1 Cyanobacteriota bacterium | reverse complement strand
TTGGCACCAGCTTTGATCTGGCGGAAGGCACCTATGCCGCCGGCAAGATCAAGATTGAGCAGACCGATAAGGCAGGCAACAAGATCGTTGGCGACGGCAATGCCGATGCGATCACGGTTGATCAGACAGCCCCCACCACCGGCACCCTCACCATCGACGGCACCACCTACAAGATCACGAACAACGCCACGGCCTTCCCGCTCACCCTCCCTCCCCAGGAGGCTGGTGCCACGGTCGTTTACGAGCAGAGCCTCAATGGTGGGGCCTGGACTGTTGTGGCAGACCCTGCGGCTGCCGCCCGTGCCGATGGCACCTACCGCTTCCGTGCCACGGTGACTGATGTGGCCGGCAACAGCACCACCACCGCCAACACGTTGGTTGTGGTGGTCGGACCGACGGCTCTGGCCAGCGATCTCAAGGCCATGGATGCGGCCACCGAGGCCAACGTGGATGCCACCAGCATCACCACCATCACCGGCAATGCGGCTGACATCGCTGAGGTGTTGACGGCTACCACGATTGACACCGCTGCCAACGTGGCCGCCACCGTCACGGTTGGAACAGCCAGCGTGACTCAGGCCAACACGATGGTGGCCAACACCACGGGTGTGGTCACCGCCACGATTCCAGCGGCGACGGCTGATGCCTTGTTGGCACTCACCGGTGCAGCCAATGCGGCGCTCACCCTCACGGTGACCGACGTCACGGTGGATGCCGCCAAGCTCAACACGCTGGATGGCAAGACCGCCGTCAAGGTCGACGCGAACCAGGTCGGCACCCTCACAGGTACAGCGGCGGCGATCGCCACCGCCATCTCGGCCAACACGATCGACACCAAGGCCGATGTGGGCGTGACGGTGGATGCCGGGACGGCAGCGGCGACCGATCTCAACACGATCGACGCCAACACCACAGCAACCGTCGATGCTGCGGCGGTGACCACCATCACCGGCCTGGCCGCTGCTGTGCTGACAGCCACAGGCTCGGCGTCGATCACTAGGGCCGCCGACCACAAGGTCACCCTGACCGACACCTCGGTGTCGGTGGCGGATGCCAACACCGTCGATGGCCGCACCAATGGTGTGGTCACAGCCACAATCACGACCGGAACAGCGGCTGCCCTGAGTGCGCTCACTGACGGCGTCAATGCTTACACCTTGACGATCAACGACACGACAGTCGATGCCACAGCGCTGAACACGCTGGATGGCAAGACAACTGTGGCGGTGGATGCGACCTCGGCGACGACGATCCAGGGCCTTGTGGCTGATGTGAAGACAGTGATCGCTGCCGATGGCATCACCACTAGGACCGACTACGCCGCGACCCTGACGGATGCAACGGTGTCCGTTGCTGATGCCAACACGGTGGATGCCGATACAACCGGTGTGGTCACCGCCACGATCGCCACCGGAGCGGCAGACACCCTGCTTGGCCTCACGGGCAACGGCAATGCCTACACCCTGACGGTGAACGACGCGACCTTGGATGCCGCCAAGCTCAACCAGCTGGATGCCAAGACAACCGTCAGCGTCAACGCCACCCAGGTTGGAGCCCTGACCGGTACGGCGGCGGCCATCGCCACCGCCATTTCGGCCACCACGATCGACACCAAGGCCGATGTGGGTGTGACCGTGAATGCCGGTTCGGCAGCGGCGACTGACCTCAACACGATCGACGCCAACACGACGGCGCCGGTCAATGCCGCAGCTGTGACCACCATCACCGGCAATGCGGCTGACATCGCTGAGGTGTTGACGGCTACCACGATTGACACCGCTGCCAACGTGGCCGCCACCGTCACGGTTGGAACAGCCAGCGTGACTCAGGCCAACACGATGGTGGCCAACACCACGGGTGTGGTCACCGCCACGATTCCAGCGGCGACGGCTGATGCCTTGTTGGCACTCACCGGTGCAGCCAATGCGGCGCTCACCCTCACGGTGACCGACGTCACGGTGGATGCCGCCAAGCTCAACACGCTGGATGGCAAGACCGCCGTCAAGGTCGACGCGAACCAGGTCGGCACCCTCACAGGTACAGCGGCGGCGATCGCCACCGCCATCTCGGCCAACACGATCGACACCAAGGCCGATGTGGGCGTGACGGTGGATGCCGGGACGGCAGCGGCGACCGATCTCAACACGATCGACGCCAACACCACAGCAACCGTCGATGCTGCGGCGGTGACCACCATCACCGGCCTGGCCGCTGCTGTGCTGACAGCCACAGGCTCGGCGTCGATCACTAGGGCCGCCGACCACAAGGTCACCCTGACCGACACCTCGGTGTCGGTGGCGGATGCCAACACCGTCGATGGCCGCACCAATGGTGTGGTCACAGCCACAATCACGACCGGAACAGCGGCTGCCCTGAGTGCGCTCACTGACGGCGTCAATGCTTACACCTTGACGATCAACGACACGACAGTCGATGCCACAGCGCTGAACACGCTGGATGGCAAGACAACTGTGGCGGTGGATGCGACCTCGGCGACGACGATCCAGGGCCTTGTGGCTGATGTGAAGACAGTGATCGCTGCCGATGGCATCACCACTAGGACCGACTACGCCGCGACCCTGACGGATGCAACGGTGTCCGTTGCTGATGCCAACACGGTGGATGCCGATACAACCGGTGTGGTCACCGCCACGATCGCCACCGGAGCGGCAGACACCCTGCTTGGCCTCACGGGCAACGGCAATGCCTACACCCTGACGGTGAACGACGCGACCTTGGATGCCGCCAAGCTCAACCAGCTGGATGCCAAGACAACCGTCAGCGTCAACGCCACCCAGGTTGGAGCCCTGACCGGTACGGCGGCGGCCATCGCCACCGCCATTTCGGCCACCACGATCGACACCAAGACCGATGTGGATGTCAACGTGAACACTGGCTCGGCAACGGTTGCTCAAGTAGCCACGATTGATGCCAATAATGGCACTGGGGCACTCACTTACTCCCTGAGTGATACAGCCGCCAATCTCACGGCTGCATCGTCCTCCATTCTCAAAGCAGCAACCACGATCACTGGTGTGGATGATGCAACCATTACCGGCAGCACCGTTGACTTCGGTAACGCCAAAGTTGATGCCATCGGCAGCATCACGGCGGTCACTCTGAATGGGGATGCAGGCGCCAATGTGGTTCAGCTGTCCACAGCGCTTACCAACTCCAAGAATGTCACGGCTACTTTCGGTGGGGCTGATAACACTGGCGACTCGCTGATCTTTAATGTTGGGGCTTCCACCACCTACACCACCTTCAACGCAGATGGAGGCCGTGCTACAGGTGAAACGGCGTTTGCTTTCAATACGATCACCGGATTCAATATGATTGCCGGTGGGGCTGTACAGGACAAGCTTGGCCTGTTCTATGGGGCCACCAGTGTTGTTAGTACCGCTATCGAAGTCACCGAAAGTACAACTTCCCTCGCTCTGCGATTGACTGATGGCAAGCTGTATGAGGATGTTCTGGCTGGCAGTGTCACTGCCGCTCAGGCCAAGGATGTCTCTTTCGTCCGTGGACAGATTGCGAGTCTGATTGAGTTTGGTGCTGGCGCTGGTTCCAGTTCTGCAACTGCTGGTGTCGGTAAGGACGCCGCCATTGACTTCACCTATGTGCTCTACGGCCAGTCATCCACAGACCCAACAGTGACGTCTGCTTATCTCTACTCCGGTTACTACAACAGTGGCTCCTTGGCTAAGAACGCTTCCGTTGAGAACACCAAGATGAATGTCGCCTCTCTGGCTGAAATCGTTGGGGTTTCCTTGGGAGACCTCAATACAGCTGCCAGTGCTGGTCTTGTGACCAATGCCAATAAGGCAGCCCTTGGCTTGGGCTGATCATTCTTGCTACAACGTCAGCAGGGCCACGGTCCTGCTGACGCTCTGAGTTTCGATGGTTCTGCCAACCCTGTTGCTCGCTGGGGATTCCATCCCCCTGGAGCAGCTTCCGGCTCTGTTGCACGAACTCGACCTGATGCCGTTATTGCTTCGGCGTCATCTCGAGCGCAGCCATGCAGTGGCTCATGCCCCAACCCATGAGCAGCAGGTGGCTTTTCAGCAGGCCTTCTTGGCCCGTGAGCACATCACCGACCAGGTCAGTCTCACGGCTTGGCTGGAGCACCAGGGGATCAGCGAGCCCCAGATGAGTTTGCGTCTTTTCCAGGCGTTGCAGCTCGAGATGTTCAAGGACGCCACCTTCGGTCCGCGGGTGGAACCCCTTTTCCTCGAACGCAAATCCAATCTCGACCGCGTGAGCTATTCGCTGCTTCGCACCCGTGAGCGTGGCAAAGCTGCAGAGCTCCACCTGCGCCTCGAGGAAGAGGAAGACACCTTTGCCGACCTCGCCTCGATTTATTCAGAAGGGGTGGAGCAGCAGCTCAATGGCTTGATTGGCCCCATGGAGCTCGGCCGCATCAATCCCGTGCTGGCCGAACGTTTGCGCATCTCCACCCCCGGGCAGCTGTGGCCCCCCTTTGAGGCGGAGGGTTGGTGGGTGATCCTGCGCCATGAGCGCCACTGGCCAGCCCAGCTCGACGAGCCCATGCGTCAGCGCTTGCGCGATGAGATGTATGAGCTCTGGATGCGCGAGCAGGTGTCCGCCGCGCTGGCTCAGCTGCAGCTGGCTCCCTCTGACAGTGGCTCGGCACCCCAATCCATTACCGAATTGCCGCCCGGCGACGCCCTCGAGGCTGGGGCCAAGCCGGGATTGCTGCGCTCCTTGTTTGGCCGTGGCTGAAGCCGTCGACGCGGCCCTGCTGGCCCAGGTGCCAGGGCTCGAGGCCCTCAGCTCAGAGCAGCGCCGAGCCGTGGCGCCCCTGTTTGCGTTGCAGCAGCGCTCTATGGGGCAGCCGCTTCTGCTCCCAGATGCGCTGCCCGATCACCTCTACGCCTTGCTCAGCGGTGAGCTGCGGCAGTTGGTGCACTGGCCTGCCGCTGGGTCCCGCCACATCACACTGGCGCTGCATCAACCGCCCTTTTTGGCGGGCTGGGCTTCCCTGCAGGCCGAGCAGCCCTTGGAATGGCTGATGGCCGCCAGCGATTGCACGCTCCTGGCGATCCAAGCCAGCGATTGGCAGCAACTGCTCCAGCAATACCCCCAACTGCGCCAGCAGCTGATGCAGCAGCTCAGCGCGGCTGACCTCTGGCCCGTGCTCACGGCCCAGAGCGAGTTGCCCATCCCCTCCGCCGCCAAGGAGTTGAGGCCCTGGATTCGGCGTCTGGTGAGCCATGCCCAGGTGCGGCTGATCCCACCGGGCCCCCCCAGCCAACTGGCACTTGACGATCAACACCACTGGTTGATCGACTCAGCCGTGGCCAACCTCCCGCTCGGTGCCACCGTGCTGCCCAACCAGCTGCCTGCGTTGCAAGCGCAACTGCAGCAGCCGTTGCGCCTGCTGGGCCTGCCCACGGGCCTGTGGACCCACGCCCTGAACCTGCCCCAGCGCAGCGCCCCACCGCTGGCTGCTCCCGACCCTGCTGCAGCCTCACCCGAGCCGCAACAGGAGCAGGAGCAAGAGATTGATCCCGCCAGCATCCGGTTTGTTTCAGCAGCCCCTGGCCCCGTGCCGGAAGCCCTGGCCTGTTTTCGGATGTTGGCCCATCAGCTCAACCTGCCCCTCAAGCCCGATGTGCTGCAACGGGTTCTGGATGAGCAAGTGGCCAGCGGCGACGGCGGTGTGTCGTTGCAGCTCTGCGCGGCTTTGGCTGAATCGATGGGCTTGCAGACTCAGCTGCTCAACGTGCCCGTTGCCCTGATCGGGCGCCTGCAAACTCCCGCCCTGGTGCATCTCTCCGATGCCGAGCTCACTGTTGCCTTTGAGGCCACCGCCGATGGGCTGCTGCTTGGGCGCCCCCGCAGTGATCTCGACCTGCTCGACAGCGAGGCCCTCAGTGCACTGGCCGCAGAAGATGGCACCCTCCCCGTGCTGCTGCTGCGCACCACCGATCGCACGCCGCAGAAGAAATTCGGCCTGGCCTGGTTCCTGCCGGCCATCCGTCGGCACCGCCGCCAGCTGATCGAGGTGTTGGTGGCGTCGTTGTTTGTGCAGCTGTTCCAGCTGATGAACCCGTTGATCGTGCAGCAGATCGTTGACAAGGTGATCGGCCAGAACGGCATGAGCACCCTGCCCGTGCTCGCCACCCTGCTGATCTGTTTTGCGATTTTTGAGAACGTGCTCACCGCTGTGCGCACCAACCTATTCATCGAAACCACCAACCGCATTGATCTCTCCCTCGGGGAGCAGGTGATCGATCACCTGTTGCGCCTCCCCCTCAACTATTTCGATCGCCGTCCCGTTGGTGAGCTCTCCAGCCGTTTGGCCGAGCTCGAGCAGATCCGCTCCTTTCTCACCGGCACGGCCCTCACCGTGGTGCTTGATTCGGTGTTTTCGGTGATCTACATCATCGTGATGCTGATCTATAGCTGGGTGCTCACGATCGTGGCCCTGTTGGTGGCACCCCTGCTGGCTCTGATCACCGTGAGCACCTCGCCGGTGATCCGCCGCCAGCTGCGTGAAAAAGCCCAGCTCAACGCCCGCACCCAGAACCACCTGGTGGAAGTGCTGTCCGGGATTCAAACCGTGAAAGCCCAGAACTTCGAGCTCAAAGCCCGCTGGCGCTGGAAGGAGCGCTATGCCGGTTATGTGGCGGAGAGTTTCCGCAATGCGGTCACCTCCACCACCGCCAACGGTTTCACCCAGTTCCTCAACCAGGCTTCCACGCTGGCTGTGCTCTGTGTGGGTGCTTATTTGGTGCTTCAGGGGCAGCTTTCCCTGGGCCAGCTGATTGCCTTCCGCATCATTGCCGGCTACGTCACCGGCCCGCTGCTGCGACTCTCCAACCTCTACCAAAACTTCCAGCAAACGGCCCTTTCGCTGGAGCGCCTTGCCGACATTGTGGATACCCCGCAGGAATCCACCGATGCTGACCGCGTCAATATCCCCATGCCAGCGATTGCTGGTGCGATCACCTATGAAACGGTGAGTTTTCGCTTCGGCCAGGAGGGGCCCCTGCAGCTCTCGCAGGTGAATCTCCAGATCCCAGCCGGTGAGTTCGTGGCCATCGTGGGCCAGAGCGGCTCGGGCAAGTCCACCCTCACCAAATTGCTGCCTCGCCTGTATCCACCCCTCTCGGGCCGGATCCTGGTGGATCAATACGACATCGCCAAGGTGGAGCTCTACTCGCTGCGCCGGCAGATCGGCATCGTGCCTCAGGATTCGTTGTTGTTTGAGGGGTCGGTGCAGGAGAACATCGCCCTCACCAACCCGGAGGCCACCAGCGAGGAGATCATCACCGCTGCACGGGTGGCCTGCGCCCACGATTTCGTGATGGACCTTCCCGCGGGCTACAGCTCACCGGTTGGGGAGCGTGGCACCGGCCTCTCAGGCGGCCAGCGCCAGCGCATCGCCATCGCCCGCACCGTGCTGCAGAACCCGCGCATGTTGATCATGGACGAGGCCACCAGCGCACTCGACTACGACACCGAGCGGCGGGTGTCCCTCAACTTGATGGAGCATTTCCGGGGCCGCACGGTGCTCTTCATCACCCACCGCCTCAATTCGATCAAACATGCCGATCGCATCGTGCTGATGCATCAGGGTCAGCTCGAGGAGCAGGGCACCCACGACGAGCTCATGGCCATGCAAGGGCGTTATTACGCCCTCTACCGCCAGCAGGAGGCCGGCGCCAACGCCTAGGGCTGCGGGCCTGCTTCCAGCCCCAGATCAAGCCAGGCCCGTTCAATCGCGGCCTCACCCAGCTCCTCCTTCGCCAGGCTTGCTTCCTGCAGCAGCATGTCTTGCAGTCCCTCGTTCAGCAGTGAGGGCAACACATGGTGGCGCAGGGGATCGCTGAGGCTGAGGTCTTGCAGCGTCAGTCCGTAGCGGTGCAGGTCGCGGATCGATTGGGCGATCGGTTGCAAAATCAGCAGCCACCCATCGCCCTGCAACGGTTGCAGCTCGCCGCTGAAGCACAGCCCTGATGGCGTGGAGAGTTCCAGAGGCCGATCCAGCAGCGGTTCCGGCTGCTTCCAGTTCAGCGCAGCCAGATCATCCGGTGCGGTGATCGCCAGCAGGCTGGGCAGCGTTGCCCCCACCGCGTCGCGGTGACCCAGGCATTTCTTTAAAGCAGGACCGATTCGGTTGACATCACCATCCCGGATCACGATGTGAAACGGCCAGACAGCAGCCAGCTGATCAACTCTCAGACAGAGGCTGTTATCCGAAACTCGGTTATTTCGATTTCTGGGGAGCATGGATTGCAGTGCTCTCCGCCATGCTCGAGCGGCCATTGTCAAGGCTTCGTGGAATGCAGATTCTGCAAGGTGATCGTCCGCTTTTGGCAAGGGTCTGAGTCGCTTCTCGCATAAGGTGGTGCCTATGCGGGATCTCTTTTCCGAGGGCTTGCTCTACCTCGATCTGCTCGAGGTTTATGGCAGTTCCCACGTGGTGGGGGAGGTGTGTGGGATCGCCCAGAGCAACGCCTATCGGGGCGCCAGGGCCTGCGCCAAGATTCTCAACCTCGACTTGGAAAAACGCGACGGGGTTTATCAGGCCGCGCGCAATCTTGATGTGCAGCGCGACCTGCGCGCCGTGGCTCAGCGTCTCCGTGCCCGGGAGGGCGGGCGTCTGCGTCTGGTCGCGGAGCCGTGGGCTGAGGCCGGCCAGCTGCGGTTGCCATCCGAGCTCGTGCAGCCGCTCCCCAAGCGCTGGCTCTCCGCCCGTCATTCCCTAGCTCTGTTGGAGCAGGGGCTGCTCGATGCTCTGCTCGGCTCGCGTTTGGATCTGGCAGCAGCACTGGGGGTAACAACCACCTTGCCGTTGTCACGCCCTCAGGCCTGTGATCCCTACGGGATCTTGGCCCTCAGTGAAGATCCCGTTCTGCTCTATAGCGATCCCAATCATCCGCTGCAGCGTCAGGCCAACGTTGATTGGCACGATCTGAAGGCGTATCCATCCCCTGCCTTGGCCGTGGATGCCGATAGCGTTTACGCTCAGGAATGCACACGGTTGAATCTATGGAATCAGCCTGTGACGGATAAGTTTTTGCAGCCGGGGGCCTGGGAATCGTTGGTGGAGGATCAAGCCACGGTTGTGCCATCCACAGCCCGTGCGGTGGCGTTCGCTCAGACGATTCATCCTGATCTGCAGATCTCTCCCCTCAACCTCAGCACCGGCCTGATCGACCAAGACCTGCTCATCTTTCCCCTGGCGCTTGCCCGTGAACCGCGGTTGCAGGAGTTGATCCGTGTCGTGCATGCCGCTTATCAAACCAACACCAAGCTCTCCTCCTGATCTCGCTGGTTCCGATGACGCGTTCTCTGCCCCTATCCGACCGCTGCCTGGCCTGCTCCGTGCCCCTGGCGGGTCCGTTGGCTGGCGTCTCGAAGCTGTTGGGGATTGCCCGCTCCCGCACCCAGCCCAACCTCTGCAACCGTTGCCAGGCTCATCTGCTGGCCGGCCAGATCAGCCAGGTGAGCACCCTGCAGTTGCGCCTGCGGCGCAGCTTCTGGTTAAACGATCACCCGGTGCCGGCCACTGAGCCGGAGGCCACGGCCCTGCTGCAGCGTCTGCGCCAAGAAGCTCAGCTGCTGGGCGGCTTCGTGCCGCCCCATCGCAGTTCCGACGCTGCCTGGTTGGAATTCAGAGCCTTCTTCAACCTTCCCGTTGCCGTCGACAACCCTGCCCAGCGCGCCTTGGATGTTGGCCAAGCCTTGCTGCGCAGCGTGCGTGATGAGCAGGCCACCCTGGCGCTGCAGCTGCCTGTGGCGGCCGCGATTGTGAGTGGATATGGGGAGCTGCTCGAAACCGACGATCCCTGCGGCAGTTATCCCTACTCCACATCCCTGGATGCGTTGCCCGGGCTCCTGGCCGAGGCTCCGGAGGGGGCCATGGTGCTGGATCCGCCCACGCAGGCCCTGGTGCGTTGGCCCGCCGGCTCCGACCCCGCTTCGCTGGAACCGCGCATTGTGAGGGCCCCGAGCTCGGCCATCAGTGGTGTGCGTGAGTTGCGCCTGAACGCTTCGCGGTTCTCGTCTTGGCTCACGCAGATCGTTGGTTTGTTGGCCGCACTGCTGGCGATCCCCTGCGTGGCCATGGTGTTGGTGTCGCCTCTGGCCTTGGCATTGGGCTTGGGTTCGATCCTGGCGGCCGTGCTGCCCTTTTACAAAGTGATCGGCATGGGCCTCTGGCCTCGCCTGCTGTTGAGCGGCACAGCCTTGGTGGTGTCGATTGTGAACCTGGTGAGTGTTGAGCTGAAATTGGCGGCATTGCGCAGGCTCCAGAGTCAGGCGGGCCTCCCGTTGCGTTTGCCCCGTCAGCAGCGGCGGCGTCTGCGTTTCGTGCGTTGGAGTGCAGGGATTGTGCTGGGTTTGGTGCTGCTGGAGGGTCTGCTTCGCGTGTTGGTGATGAAGATGCCCTTGGTCTGAGCCTGATAGCCGTTATCTGGATTGATGCGAAGGATGCTTCCTTCGTGGCAGCGTCTTCGCAAGATCCTTAATGTCCAAGGCCCCTGATTAGGCCTGCGCCGTGGTGACCTCTGCGCTAACCACACGGATCCAGGCAGTGCGGCGGCTTTGGCCCGATCCATTGGCCGCGCCGCTCCGGGTTGGCTCCGTGCTGGTGCTGGCGCTCGACTTTGACGAGCCCGTGCGCCTGGCGTCCCGGCAGGCGTTGCCGCTCAACCTGGGTGGTTCCCCGGCCATGGCTCGCTATCTGAGCGGAGATGGCTCTCGGCAGGTGCTGTTCACCTACACCATGCGCTCGGGTGATGCGATCGCTCAGCTGGATCTAGTGCCGGGCTGCACGCTCCAGTTGCAAGGCCAGCTCAGCCCACTGGCTCTCCCCACCGGCTCCCAGCCAGGTTCATTAGCGCAAACAACCGCTCCCCTCCCATCGCTCAGTCAGCCTCCCCAGCTGCTGAGTGTGCGCTGCGGCAGCCGCAACCGCACCTACCGCGTGGGTGATGTGATCGACCTGCGGCTTCAGTTTTCGGAAGCGGTGTTGGTGCGCGGGGCGCCAACCCTGGCCCTGGCGCTTCAGGGCGGCGTGGCGCAGGCCCGTTTGATCGGCGGCAGCGGTAGCCGCGAGCTTCGGTTCTCCTACGTGGTGCGCCCCGGTGATCGGGCTCAGGATCTGGCTTTGTTGGCGGAGCGCCCCCTGCAGCTCAATGGCGGCAGTGTGTTGGGGTTGGCATCGCGCCAGTTGTATGCGGGCAACTCTGCTGTTCCCGCATCGGTTGCCGCGGGGCTGGGAGCGCAAACCACGATCGTGGTGGATGGTCGCTCCCAGATCGACCCGCATCTGCAGGACCTCACCTTTTGGAATCGCCTGCTCCTGGATGGTGTGGCGGCCGAAAAGCTTCCGCCTCCCCTCGTGGCGCGTGCTTTGGCCCTGCTCAACACAGCCCTCTACGACGTGGTGAACGCCGCCCAGGGTTCTCCCTACGCGGGGTATGCCATCCAGGCTGATCCCCAGCGTTGGAGCGGTTCGGATCTCTCCGTGGCGATGGCACGGGCAGCTGGTTTGGTGTTGGCGGAGGTGTTTCAAGGCCGCAGCTACGCCACCACGGCGGTCACCACAGCCGAGCAGTTCCTCGCTCGGGCTCTCCCCATTCCCGACACCCTCCGCGGCGACGTACTGGGCCGTGAGGCCGCTACAGCGCTGCTCACCCTGCGTGCGAGTGATCGCAACTTGCTGGGCAGCACCAGTTATGCCCCCCCTGACCCTCTCAAGGCTGTTGCCGGTGCCTATCTGCCCACCAGTGCCGCCTTCCCCATGCCGGCTTCGTTGCCGGATTGGGGAGATGCTGATCCCTGGATCAGGGGTTCGATTACCCAGGCCACCCCTGGGCTCAATCCGCTGATTCCTGGCCTGCCCGCGCTCAATTCCGCGGCCTATGCCGAGGCCTTTGCGCAGGTGAAGCAGCTGGGTTCGAGCACCAGCAGCTTGCGCTCAGCGGAACAGGGAGAGATTGCCCAGTTCTGGGCGAACGGAGCTGGCACGGAAACACCGCCCGGCCATTGGCAAAGCATCGTTTCCACCATTGCCGAACAGCAGCAACTCAATCTGCTGGCCAGCGTGCGCCTCTATGCGGCGGTTGGCATGGCGTTGGCGGACGCCGGGATTGCAGCCTGGGATGTGAAGTATGACCCGGCCTTCTGGCGTCCTGTTACGGCGATTCAGCAAGCCGATCGCGACGGCAATCCAGAAACCGTGGCTGATCCGGGCTGGTTACCTCTGATCAGCACGCCTCCCTTCCCCTCCTTCCCCTCGGGCCACAGCACCTTCTCGGCAGCCGCAGCGGCCGTGGCTGGTCAACTGCTGGGCGATGCCCAGACCTTCACCATTGTTGGCGGTAACCAGCGGGAGATCACGCGTTCCTACACCTCGTTGATGCAGGCCGCTGAGGAGTCGGGCCTGAGCCGCATCTATGGAGGGATTCACTTCTCCTTCGACAACATCACCGGTCTGGCGATGGGGCAGGCCATCGGTCGCTTCACGCTCGACCAGGCTCTGATGGAGCAAGTGTGGTTGCCCGCCGGTGGGGCGACCTATCAATACGGCACCTCAGGGGCTGTGGCGCGGTCGGTGCAGGGTGGCGCCGGTGATGACCGAATTATCGGTTGCCAGGATCAAGGCAATCGCCTCTGGGGCCAGGCCGGCAACGATCTGTTGATCGGCGGTCTTCAGAACGACTGGTTGGCCGGAGGAACCGGCATGGATCAGTTGATCGGTCGGGGCGGATCGGACGTGTTGATGGCCGGCTCCGGCGGCTCCAGATTGGTGGGCTCCGATGGGAACAGCGTTGGCGAAGTGGATCGTTTGGTGGGTGGTGACGGTGCAGATCGCTTCGTGCTGAGTGGCCAAGAGGGTGGCTTGTGCTATTCGAACTCTTTAAGCTATGCCTGGATACAGAGCTTTGATTTGACGAAGGATTCGGTGGAGCTGCAGCCTTTGTCTAGCCTGGATCCCGGCACCAGTTATTGGCTGGGGGATGCACCGGCTGCATTGGCGTCATCACTCTCACCGGCACCAACATCGGAGAGTTGGCTGTATCGCGGTGAAGACGCAATCGCGCATTTTGAGGGGATCTCGCTGATGCAGTGGGGCTTCGCAGCCGGCGTTGGCAGTGGTTTGATCAGCCAAACGCAGTACCAGAACGCGTTTCAATGGATCTAAAGCGTTGGATCGAGCATCGGGCCCTTCCGGCTCTCCAGCGGGCCGGCGACAAAGTTGTTCATCGGATCACTGAGGAGAAGGGCCAACGGCACTGGACGGCTCTGCAGCCGAGCCGTCGCTGGAGTTCCTGGATCATCTGGACCCTTGTGGGTGTGGCGGGCTTCGGGATTGTTTGGTCGTCGTTTGCACGCATTGATGAAACGGTGCAAGCCACAGGCAAGCTGGAGCCGAAGGGCACCACGAAGGATGTGAAGGCGCCCATGGGTGGCGTTGTGCTCGATATTTTGGTGAAGGATGGCCAATCGGTGCGCGCTGGCCAGGTGCTCCTGGAAATGGACACCACCGCCGTGAAATCCAAGCTCAAAGCGCTTAAGGCTGTGCGGGAGCGGGTGGAAGCGGATCTGCAGCTCAGCCGTGGTCAGCTTGGTGCCGTGGTGGATCGAACCCAGCTTTCCGCCAACCAGGCCGGCAAGTTGGCGGCGCTGCGTTCGGAATATGCCTCGCGTGTGTCAGCCGCCCGCAGCGGCGTGATGCAGGCCCAATCCAACCTGGATGCGGCGCGCTATCAACTCAGCTCCAAGCGCGAGGCCCTTGCCATCCGCGAGCAGATTCTCCGGGATATTGCCCCCCTCACGGCCCAGGGCGCCATGGCTCGCTCGCAGTTCATGAAAGAAAAGCAGGAAGTGATCCTGCTGCGTGGCGAAGTGCGCAGCCTGAGCTCCAACCTCAATCGCAGCCGTGAAGCCTTGGATGAGGCGAGGTCGAAGCTCGCCAACACAGAGGCCATGACCCGCATCGACTTCTCCTCCAAGGTGGAGGAGAGCGAAAAGCAATTGGCAGAGCTATCCAGCCAGATCAGTGAGGCTGAGCTCACGTTGAAATATCAGGAGATCAAGTCGCCGGTGAACGGTTTGGTGTTCGACCTGAAGCCCACAGCCCCTGGCTTTGTGGTGGAGAGCGAGGTGCCGATCCTCAAGATCGTGCCAACCGATCATCTGGTGGCTCGCATCTTTGTGTCCAATCGTGATATTGGTTTTGTACGCAATGGACAGCTGGTGAATGTGCGGGTTGATGCTTTTCCTTACAACGAGTTCGGTGAACTCAAGGGGCGTGTTCAGTCGATCGGTTCGGATGTGCTGGCCCCTGATCAAACCTACAACTTCTTTCGTTTCCCCGTTACTGTTGATCTCAATCGCAGCGCTCTCCGCTATAAGGGGCGCGATTTGATTCTTCGCTCGGGGATGTCGATTAATGCCAATGTTGTGTTGCGCCAGCGGCCTGTGATTGCCATCTTCACGCAGCAGATCCTTCCGTTCTGGGATAGCTTGCAGAAGCTTTAGTGCTTCGGGTTTTGGTTGGTGGCCTGCGCGGCCTGCAGGGCATTCTTGTGCTCAATGGGTTTGCGGTCGATCAAATACAGGCTGGCGGCCTTGAGGATCCACTGCGTGCCTTCTTCCTGCTTGCCGCGTTTTCGTAGGATGGTTCCGATCGCCAGCAGTGTGTCCGGTTGATGGGGGGCTAGCGACTGGCTGCGCAAAAGATCAGCCAAGGCTGATTCCGATTGGCCCTGCTGTTCTTTGCAGAGGCCACGCAAGGCATAGGCCTGTGCATGGGTTGGTGTGCTGCGGATGATGCTGCTGGTGGTTTGAATGCAGGCTGCGGGGTTGCCTTGGCTTTTTTGCAGGCTGGCGAGATTCAAGAAATTCGCCGTGCTCGCTTCGATCTGCACCAACTGCTCCATCAGGGCATAAGCCTCAGATCGTCGCCCCAGGCTGTTGAGCGTCATCGCTTTGTTTGCGAGTGCTGTCGGGCTCTTGCCCAGCCGCCAGGCCGTATCAAAATCCTCGAGGGCTTGCTGATGGCGGCCTAGCCCTGTGAGCGCTACGCCACGCATGATGTAGGCCTCTGCGATCGGCCGACCTTGCTGAATCGATAGCAGTTGTTGGAGATCATCCAGGGCGAGTTGATGTTGCTCCAGCACCAAGTAAGCCTGGGCACGATTAAAGCGTGCTGATTGATGGTCGGGTTGGCGGATGAGCCTTCCACTCCAGAGTTCAATGGCGCCAACGATATCCCCAGCTTCAAACTGTGTTCGCGCCTTGGTGAGATCCGGATCCTCAGGTGCGCTGATCGCCTTGCTACCCACGCAGCAGAGCAAGAGCGCGATACACGCCGCCAGGATGGATCGCCCCATCCGGCTGCGTGGCTTGCTCGAAGCGATCCTACGGGGTGCGGCAGCTACGGAATTCAGGCTCCCAGGCAAGACGGGCAAGCTGAACAAGATCTTTGGCATTACTGGCTCTCACAATCGCATCCTGCTGCAGCACGCTTTTGAAACCGTAGCGAGCGATCAATTTGCTAAAGGAGCAATTGCAAAAGCTGAGTGTGGCTGTATCGCTGGATGCCCCCATGCATTCAGACACGAAGCGCAAACGCAGGGTCTGTTCGTTGATGGTGGCTCCCGTCTGGGCGATTGCACTGATGGTGAGCCAAGGCCAGAGGAGGGCAGGCAGAGCCAGGATCAGACGTTGCGTGGCGATCGACATCGGTGAGCTGCTGGGGTGTCTCTACTGTTTGGGTCCGCCCCATTGCAGAAACACACCTACACGCCCAGCCACCGAACTGGTGGAGCCCCATGGCGTTGAGTTAGCACCGGTGAAGGCAATTGCGCCGTTCAGCCAGACATTGGAGCCCACCTTGCCCGTGCAACCGGCGGCACCGGCCCAACCGCTGCCGTAGCCGCCGGTGCCGATCCCGCAGCCATAGGTTTTGTTGTCGGATGTGAGGTTGGGGATCGAGGAGAGGGCTGCTGCCAGAGCGCCTACATTCTCAATTTGGCTATTCATCGTTTTGAGAGAACTCTCGGCTGTGTCGAGACGGTTCTCCACGTTGGTGATCCGTTTTTCAGCGCTGCTGAGGCGACTGTTGGTTGCTGTCAACGATGAATTCAGCGTGCTGATGTTGTCGTTGATGCTGCTAATGCTGTTATTGATCGCTGTTGGCGAGAAGTTGTTCGTGCCGAGGTTGCCGGTGGAATCAACCGTGACAAACTGGATTTCACCGCTTTGGTTGGTGGTGCCTACGAAACTGCCACCGCTAGCCAGGCCAGGCAAGGTGTAGGAGTTGCTGGCCGTGCCCACCACGATCTGATTGGCACGGGTCACCGTCGCACCAGAGCCAAGGGCCATGGAATTCGCGAAGGTGGCGCTTGCATTGGTGCCAATCGCGATGGCGTTGCCGCCATCAGCGTTGCTGCCGGTGCCAATCGCGATGTTGTTGTTTGTTGTTGAGTTGAGGCCAGCTTTCGAGTTGGCTCCTAGTGCTGTGTTTGCGGAACCAGTTACAGTTGCGCTTGGATTGGAGTTCCCAGCTTTTGCATTCGTGCCAATCGCTGTGTTTTCGTTTCCAGGTATGACGCCTGCGGCTATTGCTCCTGAACCACAAGCTGTATTGTTTGTTCCTGGAGATGGATCTGCTTGTATGCTGTTGTCATTTCCGGAAAGGTAGTTAACTGCATAGGGATCGCCTGGGTTGGGTGGATCTGTATAGCCTCCAATGCATGTAGCGGCGTCTGCAGGCGTTGCAACGCACCAAAGGCCGATGTGCAAGCTCGCTCCGGCACTAAGTGAAGCAATTCTGCGAAGCCTGGTCATAACCATAAACGTAATTGGATTATTCTAACCAAATGCTGTCTACTATCTCTCGCTAATCCGTAAATCCAATAAGCGGATAATGATAGAAGCGCTTCTCGCCCTCGCTCTTCCTCGCTGGGATTTGAAATCTAATGATCGCTATCAAGTGTGGATTTCAGTCCTTTGTGTAGTTCTTTCAGGCTGGCCCGGCGCACGGCGCCCCCCTCAGCTCCGGCATGGGCTCCCCAGAGTCCTTCCCAGTAGAAATAAATCACGCCGTGGCCGCGCGCGGCCGCCAGCCGCACCTTCTCGCTCAGGCTGGCCATGGGGGTGGTGCGTCCGCCGAAGCCCGAGAGGATGCCGATCTCCACGGGGATGCCCCAGCCGCTGGCCTTCACGAGCGCCGGCTGCTGCAGATCGCGCTCGAACCCCTGGAGCGAATAGGCGTAGTTCTGCACCACCAGCTCATCGATTAGCCCGCCGAGGGCCCAGAGCTCCCAGTCCTGCAGCCACTGGTTGTAAGCAAAGCGAAAGGGGCCGGGTGACAGGCTCACGTAGGGGCTGCCCTGGCTGCTGCGCTTCAAGGTGGCGCGCAGCTCACGCAGTAGGCCGCTGAGCTGCCGGCGTCGCCAACTCATCCAGGTGCGATCGGTGTGGTTATCGGGCGGTTGAGCTCCCTGTTCCCGTTCGTAGAGAGCGCGGGTGAAGGGGTCGTAACCGAGTTCCACCGGCCAGGCGAAGTGATCGTCGAGCTGGATGCCGTCCACCTTGCAGCGCTGCACGATCTCCCCGATCAGCCCGAGAAAGCGTTCACGCACGCCGGGGTGTGCGGGATTCAGCCACACCATCTCCTTGCCGTGCATCAGCACAGCACTGCTGCCATCGCGTTTCTGCAGCACCCACTCCGGGTTTTGCCGCACCACCGCGGCATCGGCGGGCTCCATCAGGCCGTACTCAAACCAGGGGATCACCCGCAGCCCGCGCCTGTGGGCGGCGCTGGTCATGTGGCAGATGGGGTCGTGGCGGCTGTTGGCCTGCAGTAGGGCCGGCTCGATCGGCGCCCAGCGGCTGCGGTGAAAGGTGGTGCCCCGGCTCCACACATTGGGGTAGAGCGTGTTGAAGCCGGCGCTCGCCAGTTCGGCGACGGCCCGATCGAGGCGCCCCGGCTCGTAATAGAGCGGGCTCGGACTGTTGGTGAGCCACACCCCGATGCGGCGCTGTTCAGCCCTGGTGGCAGCAGGCAGCAGGGCTGAAAGGGTGAGCAGCGCTGCGGCGATCCAACGCCGCGTTTGGCCGTTGCTCACCGGAACATCGAGCTCACGGAGCTTTCTTCATGGATGCGCCAGATGGCTTCGCCGAGCATGTTGGCCACCGACAGCACCTGCAGTTGCGGGAAGCGGCGCTCCTCTGCCATGGGGATCGAATTGGTCACGATCACCTCCTCAAACAGCCCGGGCGCGGAGAGGCGCTCGATCGCGGGCCCCGAGAACACTGGATGGGTGGCGCAGGCCAGCACGCGGGTGGCGCCGTTCTCCCGCAGCAGCCGTGCACCGGCGCAGATCGTGCCCCCGGTATCGATCATGTCGTCGATCAGGATGGCCGTCTTGCCGGCTACATCGCCGATCACGGTGAGGCTCTCAGCCACGTTGTGGCCGGAGCGGCGCTTATCGATGATCGCCAGGGGGGCGTCATTGAGGCGTTTGGCGAAGGCGCGGGCGCGGGCCACACCGCCCACATCGGGCGACACCACCACCACATCGCCGAAGTCACGCCCGGCTAGATAGTCGACCAGCACCGGTGAACCGTAGATGTGGTCACAGGGGATGTCGAAATAGCCCTGGATCTGGGCGGAGTGCAGGTCCATCGCCAGCACCCGATCCACCCCTGACACCGCCAGCAGGTTGGCCACCAACTTCGCCGTGATTGATTCACGGCCCGCCGTTTTGCGATCGGCGCGGGCGTAGCCGTAGTAGGGGATCACCGCGGTGATCTGCCGGGCCGAGGCCCGTTTGCAGGCATCCACCATCACCAGCAGCTCCATCAGGTGATCGTTCACCGGAGCGCAGGTGGGCTGGATCAGGAACACATCGCAGCCGCGGATGGATTCCTGGATCTGGATGTAGAGCTCGCCGTCGGCAAAGCGTTTGATCACCCGCGGGCCATCGGGGACGCCGAGGTAGGCGCCAATTTCCCTGGCCAGGGCTTGGTTGGCCGTGCCGCTGAACAGCCGCAGCCTGCGGGTGTCATGGGCCGCCTGCGCCTGATCGACCCGTTCTGCGGTCAGGAAACTGGTCACGGCGGCCGCTGGCGCGAACGGTTGAACCCCGATCGTAGAAGCCACCCGGTTCCCTGGCTTCACATTGCTGATGACCTCCTCCCCTTGTTCCGGTCCGAGCACCCGGCCTGCCTGGCCTTCCGCGGGGCTGGTGCTTGTGGCGCCAGGGGGGGTGAGTGCGGCTGAAGGTCAGCGCCTGGCTGATCTGCTTGGGCTGCGTTTGCTGGCCTGCAGCGCAGAGCTGCAGGCCGATCCCAACGCCGCGTTGGCTGGCCTGGCGCAGGAGCCGGGCGGTTGGTTGCTCTCCCTGGCTGTGGATCCCGGTGCTGCCCTGGAGCGGCCGGGTTGCTGGAGCGAAGCGCTTGGGGCCTGGCGTCAGCCCGTTGTGGTGCAGCTGCCTGCGGCCCTGGCAGCAGCGGGCCCTGCCCGCGCCTACGCCTCGCTGCTTAACGCCGATGCCGTGCCGCTGGTGGGGCTGCTGCAGCTCGGAGAGCCCTGGCAACCCGAGCAGCGGCGGCTCGATGGTCTTCCCTGGTTGGGGTGCCTGCCCGTGGAGGAGGCACCTGTCTCAATGGATCCCGCTCAGGCCCGGGCGGCGTTGCGCCTGAATCTGTTGGCGCGCTGGCAGCTCAGTTCGGCCAGGACCGCTGCGCCTGAGCATCCAGTTGCCTGAGCGGGCTGCCTGGCTTCAGGGGCGGACGCAGCGGCAGCGTGCGGAACTCCAGCCGCTCGCCCGGCCGTAGCGCTGCGGCCAACAGGCTCAGCGCTTCGTTCTGGGTGAGGTTGGTCTCCACCTGTTGTTGGAGCTGATTGAGCAGGGCCGGCAGTTGCTGCAGCTGTTGGCGCTGTCCCATCTGTTTGAGCACGCTCTCCACCGCCATCTGCTGGCGGTCGCGGCGCCGTTCTTCGCCGTTGGCTTCATCGCGGAAGCGCAACAGCTGCTCCACCTGTTGACCATCCAGCACTTGCAGACCGCCCTCGAGCTGGATTCGGTAGTTCTGGGTTTTGTCCAAATAGCGCATGCTGCGGTCGGGGGAGAGCTCGATCCGGCCGAGCCCATCCACCAGATCGCGTAGGGCGGCCCGGGGCATCACCACATAGCGATCGGGCTGGCCCTGGGGCAGACCCACCAGCTGGGCAGTAGCGCCGGCCACCAGAGCTGGGCCGCCGCGCTTGTAGAGGCTGCCTAGGGCGACGGGTTGCTTGTCGCCCGGCAGCTTCACGGCCGTTTCCACCGGCAGGCTCAGTAGCTGCAGCGGCCCTTCGGGATTCACCTGCACCAAGAGCAGGGCATCGCTGTTGGCTGGGCCAGGTCGATCCGCATCGGAGCCGATCAGCAGCACGCTGATCGGCCGATTGGGCTGTTCCGCCAGGTCGGAGGCCGTCGGTGGCCCCTGCTCGCGCACGGCCCGATCGCTTTCCGGCCAGATCACTCCCAGCAAGGCCAGGCTCGTGGCCAGGCCCAAGCCGGCGGCCAGCAGGCGAAGGGCGGCCCGTTCGCGGGTGCGGCGCTGCGGGCGTGGCTGGGCGGGAGCCAAGGCGGGAGAGCCATCAACAATCGCTCCACTTTGACCGAGCTGTGCGCGTTTGCCGCCCTGCCGCGGATCACGCTCGATAGGTTGTGACGCCAGACCCCATGCCGGTTCGGCTCCGTTGACTTCCGCCGCTTCCTCCTCCGGCGCCGTTGCGCCCCATGAGCGCGCCAGGCCGCTGGCCAAGGGCAGCACCTATCCCGCCAAGGATCTCTGCAGCCAGTGCGGCCTCTGCGACAGCCGCTGGGTGGCCTACGTGAAGGACAGCTGCGCCTTCCTCCACCAGCGTTTCGACGCTATGGAAGCGGCCGCCCATGGCCGCAGCCGCGATCTCGACAACGACGACGAGCTCTACTTCGGTGTGCAGCAGCGGATGCTCACCGCCCGCCTGCAACAGCCGATCGATGGAGCCCAGTGGACCGGCATCGTGAGCCGGATCGGTGTGCGGGCGCTGGAAACCGGTCTGGTGGATGCAGTGCTGTGCGTGGGCCAGAGCGAGGAGGATCGCTTTACGCCTGTGCCGCGGCTGGCCCGCACCCCCGAAGAGGTGCTCAGCGCCCGGGTGAATAAGCCCACTCTCTCGCCAAATCTGGAGGTGCTTGAGCAGCTGCCCGGCAGCGGCATCAAGAAGCTGTTGGCGATCGGCGTGGGCTGCCAGATCCAGGCGCTGCGCGCCGTGCAGCCCACCCTGCCGCTCGATGAGCTGTTCGTGCTGGGCCTCCCCTGCGTGGACAACGTGTCGCGCCAAGGCCTGCAGACGTTCCTTGAGAGCACGGTGAGCTCACCGGACACGGTGGTGCACTACGAGTTCATGCAGGACTTCCGCATCCACTTCCGCCACAGCGATGGCCGCGAGGAAACGGTGCCCTTCTTCGGGCTCGACACCCCGAAGCTCAAGGATGTGTTTGCCCCCAGCTGCCTGAGCTGCTTCGACTACACCAACGCCGGTGCCGATCTGGTGGTGGGCTACATGGGGGCGACATTCGGGCGCCAATGGCTCACGGTGCGCAACCCCAAAGGTCAGCAGCTGCTTGATCTGGTGGAGGCGGAACTGGATGTGGCGCCCGTGAGCAGCAGCGGCCAGCGCCAGGCTGCGGTCCAGCAGGGCATCGAGGCCTACGACAAGGCGGTGAAGCTGCCGATCTGGGTGGCGAATCTGATCGGCTTCTTCGTGGAGCGTTTTGGCCCGAAGGGCCTGGAATACGGCCGCTTCTCGATCGATTCCCACTTCACCCGCAATGCGGTGTGGCTGCGCCGGAATCATCCTGACAAGGTGGAAGAGCACATCCCGGCCTTTGCACGCCGGATCATTAGCCGTTATCGGCTCCCGGATTGATGCGAAGGGCCGGCGTCCTGCTTCATCCCACGGCTCTGCCCGGCAGCGCGGCCTGCGGCAGCTTTGGTGCCGTGGCCCACAGCTGGCTGGATCTCCTGGCTGATCACGGCATCAAGGCCTGGCAACTGCTGCCTTTGGCGCCACCCGATTCGCTCGGCTCGCCCTACAGCTCCCCGAGCAGCTTCGCGCTGAATGCCTGGCTGCTTGATGCCGACCAATTGGTGGGTGAGGGCTTGCTGCAGCCGCTGGATCGCGACGCTCTTCCCGCCGGCGCTGATCCGAGTCGGCTGGATCCGGCTCTCGCGGATCGGCGTGCCCAGGCTCTCGCTGAAGCGCTGCTGCGGCGTTACCCCGAGTGGAGCCCAGAGCAGCGCGAGCGTTTTGCCCTTTGGCGCCAAGAGCAGAGCCGCTGGCTCGTGGATCACTGCCGCTACTGGGTGTTGCGCCAGCGCCATGGCGCCCAGCCCTGGTGGCAGTGGCCCGCTCCCCTGGCCCGCCGGCAGCACTCGGCGTTGCAGGCCCTTGATCGCGAGGCCCATGACGCCTTGCTTCAGGAGGCTCTGGTGCAGTGGCAGCTGCAGGAGCAGTGGCAGCAGCTGCTCGATCACGCCCGCCGCCGGGGCATTCAGGTGATTGGAGATGTGCCCTTCTATGTGGCCCATGACAGCGCCGATGTCTGGAGCCACCGCCACCTGTTCTCCGTGCAGGCCGATGGCAGCCTCAGCCAGCAGAGCGGGGTCCCGCCCGACTACTTCTCCGCCACCGGCCAGCTCTGGGGGACGCCGGTGTACCGCTGGCCGCTGCACCGGCTCACCCGCTTCCGCTGGTGGATTCGGCGCCTGCAGCGCCAGCTGAGCCTGGTGGATCTGCTCCGGCTTGATCATTTTCGTGCCCTGGAGGCGGCCTGGTGCGTTCCTGGCGTGGATCGCACCGCTGAGCACGGCCGCTGGCGCCCCTCTCCGGGGGGGAGCCTGCTGCGCAAGCTGAGCCGCTGCTACCCAGGGCAGCCCCTTCCCTTGATCGCGGAAGACCTTGGGGTGATCACCCCCGCTGTGGAGGCCCTGCGGGATCGCTATGGCCTACCGGGCATGAAGATCCTGCAGTTCGCCTTCGACAGCGATCCCAAGAATGCCTACCTGCCCGCGAACTACCAAGGCAGTAACTGGTGTGTGTACACCGGCACCCACGACAACGCCACCTGCATTGGCTGGTGGCAGCAGCTCAGCGATGGGGAGCGGCATCAGGTGCAGGAGCTGCTCGGACCGGTGCATGCCCCCGGTTGGCAGCTCCTGGAGCTGGCCTTAGCTAGCTGTGCTGACTGGGCCGTGGTGCCCTTGCAGGATCTGCTCCAACTCGGCGATGAAGCGCGCTTCAACACTCCGGGCACCAGCGAGGGCAACTGGAGCTGGCGTGTCAGCGGCGAGCTCGCTCAGCTCGCGGGGCCGATCAAGGGGTTTGGGGAGATGGCGCAGCGTTACCAGCGTTGAGCGGCTGGGCTTTGGCCAGTGGGAGCCGGAAGCGGCCGGGTTGTTGGTTGGTGCTAGGCAGAGGGGTGCCATTCCAGAGCACCTCGCCAGCTTTGGGGGCTGGGCTGATGCTCAGCTGCAGAGGGGTGTTGAGCTGCCACACCAGCTGCCCCTTGGCACCGTTGAGTTGGGAGCGCTGACCGCTCTCGCTCTGGAGCTCGATGCTGCTGGCCTGGCTCAAGTTGAGCTCGAGCACGCCGTTCTGCGGCGCCTCAGCGGCTGTGGTGTTGAGCTTGCTCAAGGCGCTGCGGCCCAGGCCGCGGCTCGCCTGCTGTAGCGGACGCAGCTCGGGGTAGGCGCTGAGCAGGGTGGTGCCCGGGTTGGCGGGTTTGGCCTGTTCCGCCGCCGGCAGGGGGGCAACCGGCTTGAGGCTCAGCAGGTTGGCTGCGGCGAGTTGGCGCTGTTGGAGGTTCAGGGCGTAGATCAGCCCCAGGCAGATGCCGCCGTAGAGCAGGCCGCCCTGCCAGGTGCTGAACACATCGATGGAGCCCGGGGTGAACCGTTTCAGGAAGCCACCACCGGCTCCCCGCTGCCCCGGTTGCTGGCTCTGCGGGGGAAGGGCTAGATCGAGGCTCCCGGCAGGAAGCTCCAGGCGCTGCTCGATCAGGGGCAGCATCGTGCGTAGATAGGCCGCCTCCGGCAAGCGATCGCGCCAGCCCCGCTCCAGCGCTTCGAGCACCGGGGTGCTGATCCGGGTTTCCAGGGCCATCTGGCGCAGATTCAGGCCACGGGCTTCCCGTTCCTGTCGCAGCCGCCGGCCCATCGAGAGCAGTGGATCCTCCTGCGGGCTGCCATCGCCGGCGCTGCCGTTCTGCTGCAGAGCCCCGCGACGGAACAGGCGGCCGAGGCTGGAGATGCTTGAGGCAAGCCTGGGCATTAAGGCCTGGAGTTCTGCTCGGGCCATTCTTGGCGATCCAGGCGCCGCCAGCGACCTTCTGGCAGGGATCCCAGTTCAATCGAGCCGATTGCTACCCGTTGCAGATCGAGCACCGGATGCCCGAGCAGCTCAGCCGTGCGGCGGATCTGGCGGTTGCGCCCCTCATGCATCACCAGCTGCAGCTGGGTGGCATCCCCCTGTTGCTCCAATCGGTGGAGCGTGACGGGCTGGCTTGGGCTGCCGTCGAGGGGAACGCCGCGCGCCCAGCGATCGAGCACCTCGCGGCTGGGCTGGCCGCGCACCCAGATCCGGTAGGTCTTGCTGTGTTGGAAGCGTGGGTGGGTGAGCTGCAGGGTGAGCGCACCGTTGTTGCTCAGCAGTAGGGCGCCACGACTATGGAAATCCAGGCGTCCCACCGGGTGCAGTCCCTGGCCGTGGGCCAGCTCCGGTGGCAGGAGGTCGAGCACGATCGGCCTGCCCTCCGGATCGCTGCAGCTGCTCATCACGCCCGGTGGTTTGTTGAGCAGCAGCACCAGCGGCGGGGCCGCGGGTCGTAGGGGCTTGCCATCGAGGCTGATGGCATCGCGCTCAGGATCGGCCCGCTCACCGAGCAGAGCCACGCGTCCATTCACGCTGATTCGGCCCGCCCTCAGCAGCGTTTCGGCCTGACGGCGAGACCCGAGCCCCGCGGCCGCGATGAGCTTCTGAAGCCGTTCCTCCGGCATGGAGCGGGCCTTGCTGACCGCATTCTGACCCCGTGGAAAGGTGATAGGTTTACGAAACACCTGAGTTTCGTAAACCCCTTCGCCGCATGCCTTCGCTTCCGGTGCTTCGTTCCGATCGCGATGCAGCCGCCTTCGTTGGCGGCACCGATCTGGTGCGCTCCTATCTGCGGGACATTGGCCGGGTGCCTCTGCTCTCCCATGAGCAGGAGATCACCCTGGGTCGCCAGGTGCAGGAGTTGATGCTGATCGAGGAGCAGCGCGAAGAGCTGAGGATCCGCGCCAGTGGGACCGATCCCACCGATGAAGAGCTCGCCGAGGCGGCAGGCATCACCCCCCAACAGCTCAAGAAGCGGTTGCGCAGCGGCCAGCGCGCCAAGGAGCGGATGGTGGCGGCCAACCTTCGCTTGGTGGTGAGCGTGGCGAAGAAATACACCAAGCGGAATATGGAACTCCTGGACCTGATCCAGGAAGGCACGATCGGCCTGGTGCGGGGTGTTGAGAAGTTCGATCCCACCCGCGGTTACAAGTTCTCCACCTACGCCTATTGGTGGATCCGCCAGGGCATCACCCGGGCGATTGCCGAAAAGAGCCGCACGATCCGGCTGCCGATCCACATCACCGAAACGCTGAACAAGCTCAAGAAGGGCCAGCGGGAACTGAGCCAGGAACTGGGCCGCACCCCCACCGTCACGGAGCTTGCGGAGTTTGTGGAACTGCCGGAGGAGGAGGTGAAAGACCTGCTCTGCCGCGCCCGCCAGCCGGTGAGCCTGGAAACCAAGGTGGGCGATGGCGACGACACCGAACTGCTCGATCTGCTGGCAGCGGAAGGCACTCAACCCGAGGAGCTGGTGGATGGGGAGTGCCTGCGCAGCGACATGCAGTGCTTGCTCGAGCAGCTGCCGGACCTGCAGTGCCGCGTGCTCAAGATGCGCTATGGCATTGGCATCGAGGAGCCGATGAGCCTCAGTTCGATTGCCCGCGAGCTGGAGATGAGCCGCGACCGGGCCCGCAGCCTCGAGCGCCGCGCCCACGAAGAGATGCGCCGTCTCTCCCGGGAGATGGGCGCCTATCTGGCGGCCTGAGCCTTAGAAGAACTGGTCGAAGTTGTCGAAGTCGACAGCGCTGAACGTGCCGTTCTCCACCTGGGTCATCAGCCGCTCGAGCTGCACCCAGAGGGCGCCGGCCGTGGCCAGTGACAGCAGCAGCGCCACCAGTAGCGCGGCACCGGCCGCGAAACCGAAGATCTGCAGGCTGCCGCCGATGAACAGCGTGATGCCGATGATGATGCCGCTGTAGCTCAGGTTGGTTTCAAAGCAGCCGAGGGGCAGCAGGGCCAGGCGGTCTTTCTTCCAGCCGTTGAGCTTCTCCTGCACCAGGCGGGCGAAGGTGAGCCCGCAGAGCACGCCCATCGCCAGGCCGATGCCCGCCAGCACGTAGGGCGGCTGCAGATAGGGCGCGAATTCCAGGAAGATCTCCTGGGCATCCAGATCGCCGTAATCGCCGCTGGCCATGTCCTGGGCGGCTTCGCTCAGGTTGATCGGGGCCAGTGACATCGCTCTGCGCTCAGGTGGCGCCGACCCTAAGCGGCCAGGGGGTTCAGCCGGGTCAGCAATTGATCGCGCATGCGCCGCGCCAGTCGCTGCGGAGCAAAAGTGCGCCCCAATAGCTCAAACAGGCCGCGAATGTCTTCGGTGTTCAGACGGTCGTCGCGCACCAGGGTGAGCAGCAGGCGCTGGCGCAGGCTGCGGCCCTCCTGGCCCAGCAGCAGCTTCAGACCCGCACCCGCAACGGGCAGCAGTTCTGGCCCAACTGAACCTTCGTCGTTCTCCACCACCGCCAGGAGGTTTTCCAGGCGCTCGAGCTGCAGCCGCCCCTCGCGATCAAACAGAACCTCGAGCAATTTTTCGCGCATCTCAGCGGTGTCGCCCGCCAGCAAGCGGCGGGCCACGTAGGGGTAGGCCACGCGAATGATCCGGAAGCTCGGATCCAGCCGCAGCGCCAGACCCTCCTGGCTCACCACCGCCCGGATGATCAGCGCAAAACGCGCCGGCACCCGGAAGGGGTAGGCATACATCAACTCCGAGAAGCGATCGGTGATCGCCTTGAAGTTGAAGGAGCCCACGTTGTCGCCCAGGGCACCACCGAGCACCTCTTCCAGGGCCGGCACGATCGGGGACAGGTCTGTACTGGGATTCAGAAAACCCAGAGCAACAAAGTCCTGCGCCAGGGCAGCGAAGTCGCGGTTGATCAGGTGAACGACGGCGCCTGTGAGGGTGAGGCGATCGCTGTCGCTGATCGAATCCATCATTCCGAAATCCACATAGGCCAGATGGCCCATGGCACCGGTCTTGCCAGGCAGGGCAAAGAGGTTGCCGGGGTGGGGATCGGCGTGGAAGTAGCCGAATTCCAGCAGCTGCTGCAGGCCGGAGATCACACCGGTGCGAATCAGCGAGGCCGGATCCAGGCGTTGGGCCTCCAGTTCCTGGCGTTGCTGCAGCTTGGTGCCGTTGATCCAGGTGGTGGTGATCACCCGTTGGGCGGAGAGGCTGCGGTCCACCCGCGGCACGATCACGGCCGGGTTGTTGGCGAACAGCCGCGCGAAGCGTTCGGCGTTATCGGCCTCGCGGCGGTAGTCGATCTCTTCGAACAGGGATCGGCCGAACTCATCAATGATGTCGCCGAGCCCGAAGCCCAGGTTGAGGGGGAGCAGCGGCGCTGTGATCACCCCCAACAGGCGAATCAGCACCATGTCGCGGCGCAATTGTTCGGTGAGCTTGGGGCGCTGCACTTTCACCGCCACCCAGGAGCCGCCCACCGGCTTGGCCCGGTACACCTGTCCCAGGCTCGCGGCCGCGACGGGGTGATCAGGGAACTCCTCAAAGAGCTGCTCCACCGGTGCCCCGAGCTCGTCCTCGATCGTGCGGAGCGCGATGGCGTGGGGGAAGGCCGGCAGGTTGTCCTGGAGCTTGGTGAGCTCATCGAGCCAGTCACGCCGCACCAGATCAGGGCGGGTGGAGAGGGCCTGGCCGAGCTTGATGAAACAGGGCCCCAGGTTGGTGAGGGTGGTGAAGATGCGCTTGCCCAGGCGCTGTTGAACCTTTGGATCGTTACTGCCGCCCTGGATGACGAGCACCAACGCCAAGGAGAGCAGCTGGCTGAGCAGCACCGTGAGCCGACCGATCAACTGCCAGGGACGCAGCAGTAGCCAGCGCAGATCAGCCCCTGGGTCGTATCGATGGGCGGGGCTGCTCAAAATCGGCCGCGGCAGGAGAGGATCAAACTCTAGGGAGAACGCCCGAGGGGCCATGGCTCTGCTGGAGCGCCTGCTGGCGGGGCCGCCCCCACTGCCCCTGCATCTTCCGGCCCACGGCCGGGGCCGTGCGTTGGCCCCGGAGCTGCGGCGCCTGCTGCGCCAGCCACCGGGTCGCTGGGATCTACCTGAGTTGCCGGAGATCGGTGGCCCTCTGGAGATGGAGGGGGCCGTGGCTGAGGCCCAATCCGCTGCCGCCGCGTTGCTTGGCGCCGATCGCTGCTGGTTCGGCGTCAATGGGGCCAGCGGGTTGCTGCAGGTGGCGCTGTTGGCTTTGGCCCAGCCGGGTGATCGGGTGTTGCTGCCCCGCAACCTGCATCGCTCCCTGCTGCATGGCTGCGTGCTCGGACAGCTGCGGCCGGTGCTCTTCGATCTTCCGTTTGATCCTGCTACCGGGCAGTGGATGCCACCCACAGCCGAGACGCTGGCCCGGCATCTGGATGCCGCCCTGGCTGGAGGGCCCTTGGCGGCGGTGGTGCTGGTCTCCCCCAGCTATCAGGGCCTGGCGGCAGATCTGCCTGGCCTGATCGCTGCGGTGCATCGCCGCGGGCTGCCCGTGTTGCTGGATGAGGCTCACGGTGCCCATCTGGGCTTGGATCCGCGCTTGCCGAAGGCTGGTTTGGCCTGTGGTGCTGATCTGGTGGTGCAGTCTCTCCAGAAGGCGGCTGGTGGCTTGGCCCAGAGCGCGGTGCTGGTGCAGGCGCGGGGCCCAGAGCCGGCCGTGGTTGAGGCTCGTAGCGCCGCGATCGAGCGGGCTTTGCTCTGGTTGCAAACCTCTAGTCCCAGCGCCCTGTTGCTGGCCTCGGCGGCGGCGGCCCTCAGCGATTTGCACAGCGCCGCTGGCCGCCGCCGTTTAGGAGCGGCCATCGATACCGGCGTGGCGCTGCAGCGGCGGCTGGAGCAGCTGGGATTCCCGCTGCTGGCCAACCAGGATCCCCTGCGCCTCTGCCTTCACACCGCCGCCCTGGGGATCAATGGTCTCGATGCCGATGCCTGGTTGATGGAGCGAGGCGTGATTGCGGAGCTGCCGGAGCCCGGTTGCCTCAGCTTTTGCCTGGGGCTGGCGCCACCGCGGGGCCTGCTGCGGCTGTTGCCCCGCCGCCTGCAGCAGTTGCAGCGAGCCCTGGGCGGCGCGGCCTTGGCTCCCTTCTCGCCAGCACCGATCCCGCCGCTCGCTGAACCAGAAATGCCGCTTACGCAGGCCTGGCGAGCGCCGCACGAGCGGGTGTCCCTGGCCGCAGCGGCCGGTCGACTGGCCGCCGAACCGCTCTGCCCCTACCCCCCAGGGATCCCGCTGCTGATTCCAGGGGAGCGCATCGATGCGCAGCGCGCTGAATGGCTGCAGCAGCAACACAGGCTTTGGCCTGGTCAGATCGCTGATACGGTGAGCGTTGTGGCCGGTTGAGAAGCGGATGGGCTCGCCAGGCGATGGCCCCTTCCAGTGGGACTTCGTAACGCCCGGGCTGCCCGATGCGGCCTTTGCCGATGCCCCTGGCTTCAGCCCCACCCCGATGGAGCAGCGGGTCATGCTGCTCTCCCATCTGCGACCGCGCCACGATTCGCTCGTGTGGGATGTGGGCGGCGGCACCGGTGCCTTGGCCTTGGAGATCGCCCGGCTGATGCCTGCCGGCCAGGTGCATACCCTCGAGCGTGATCCCGAGGCGGTGGAGTTGCTGCGGCGTAACCGCCAGCGCTTCGGCATCGACAACCTGCACATTCATGCCGGCGATGCTCCGGAGGGGCTGGCGCAATTGCCGCCGCAACCGGATCGCGTGCTGCTGGAGGTGGGCCGGCCCCTCCGGGAGGTGCTTGATCTGGTGTGGGAGGCCCTGGTTCCTGCGGGCCGTTTGGTGATCAGCACCGCCAGCCTGGAGGGATTGGTGGATGCCACCGACACCCTCAGTCGCCTTGAAGCGCGGGATCTGCAGGTGGTGCAGGCCACGGTGCACCGCATGCAGCGCCGCGGCAGCCAGGCCAGGCTGGCGGCCGCAGAGCCGTTGTTCCTGATCGCTGCCGAACGCCCTTGATCCCGACCCCGCGCACCCGCACCTCGCCGCAGCGCCTGCTGAGCGGCTACGCCGTGGGCGCGTTCGGGTTTGTGGTGGTGGTGCTCGGCGGCTGGTGGTTCACCCTCGCTCTGGGGGTGATGGTGCACCTGGGCCTCCTGGAGTACTTCCGGCTGGCTCGCTTCAAGGGCATCCGCCCCGCCAGCAAAACCACGCTGGTGTTGGTCCAACTGCTGTTGATCACCACCCAGTGGGCCCATGGCAGTGATGCCCAGGCCGTGGGTTTTGCCACGGATCTTGCGGCCGCCGTGTTGCCCCTCTCCGGAGCGGCGATCTGCGGATGGCTGCTGCTGCAGCCGCTCACCGGCAGCATCGCCGACATTGCAGCCTCGATTTTTGCCCTCTTTTATCTGGGCTTTCTGCCGAGCTACTGGATCCGCTTGCGCGATCTCACCGACCCGGCCCTGGCACCGCGGTTGAGCGCCTGGAGCGGCCATTGGCCCCATCTCAATTCGGGGATGGTGCTGATGCTGATGGCCTGCTTCCTGATCGTGGCCACCGACATTGGTTCCTACGTGATCGGCCGGCGCTATGGCCGCCGCCCCCTCTCGCCGATCTCCCCAGGCAAAACCGTGGAAGGGGCCCTGGGTGGTGTGGGCTGCGCCGGGCTGCTCGGGGCCGTGTTCGCCGAGCTGCTCGGCTGGAACTGGGGTTGGGCCGTGGGGGCGCTCTTGGGTGTGGTGGTGGCGCTGTTTGCCCTGGTGGGCGATCTCACCGAATCGATGATGAAGCGCGATGCCGGCGTGAAGGATTCCGGTGATCTCTTGCCGGGCCACGGCGGGATCCTCGATCGCATCGATAGCTATCTCTTCACCCCGGCGGTGTTTTTCACCGTGGTGACCCTGCTCCTGCCGCTAATCCGCTAGGGCGAAACGCGGGCCGTGCCGTGCAGCTGCAGCAGCCCGCCCTCGAGGTTGGCCTCGCGGATGCTGATGTTCGGATCAGCGGGCAGGGCGAAACAAGGCCCTTCGTTGTTGGTGCAGAGCTGCAGGCCGCCATCCACCGCGCTGGGGGTGGTTTCGCAGCGCCGCTCCTGGGCCTGAAGCACGAGGCGATCCCGTTCGATGGTCAGTTTCTGCAGGGGGGTGAGGCCTAGCAGGGCATCCACGATCTGATCGCCGAGGGGTCTCCAGTGGGGGGTGCAGAAGGAGCGGCTCAAGCCGGGGCCCGAGAAGGCTGCATACCCCTCGATTTGAAAGGGATGATCCAGTTGCACCGCCTTTCCGCGCAGCAGGTTGCCCACCTGCACCTGAATCGCATCGCTGCGCAGCTCCACCATTTCGATTTCCAGGGAGCTGAACACCACCCGCCGCGCCACCAGGCTCACACCCTCCAAGCGGCCGCGCAGCAGCCCGAGCCCGGAGCCATGCAGTTGCAGCTCCAAGCTCTCCACCGCTTCGCATTGCTGGCGGATCCAGAACTGCAGGCCGCTGGCCAGCAGTTGAAGCACGGGGCTGGAGCGTTGCGAATCAGCGTCGTCAGCCATGCCAAATGCGAGCCACGGTGGTGGGCTGGTCGATGTGGGGCAGATGCCCGCAGCATTCCAGCTCGGTGATGCGTTCTCCTAACAGACTTTGGGCGGCGCGCTTCTGCGGTGGTCGCAGGATGCGATCGTTCACGCCCCAAAGCACCTCCAGCGGCTGAGGAGGCAAAGGATCGCCGCAGCCGGCAAAGCCACCGCTGCCGGCAAAGGCCGCCAGGGCACCGGCCCAGTTGGGGCAGCGCAGATGCAGCGAGGCGATTTCCAGTTCAGCGGGCCCCACGTCCCGATCCGGCATGGCAAAGGCCGAGCGGCACAGGCCGCGGCGGATCGCCGGTAGCCCCAGGAAGCGGGCGCCCATTTGATTGAGCGGAGCGGGTACGGGCATCGGTTTGCCGGTGAGCCCCGCCGGCGCCAGCAACAGCAAGCGCTCGATCTGCTCCGGGCAGCGCCGGGCCAGTTCCACGGCCACCGATCCGCCCATGGAGGCACCGATCAAGCCCACCTGGGCCGCGCCGCTGCGCTGCAACACCTCTGCCAGCACACGCTCGAGGTGATCGAGCACGGCTTCAGGGCCGTAGCTGGCCTCCAGCGGCCGCGGGCAAAAGCCGAAGCCGAACAGATCGGGGATGAACAGCTGATGACTGCCGGCTAACAGCGGTGCGAGCCGCCGGTATTCCAGATGGGAGCTGTCGAAGCCATGCAGTGCCAGCACGGGCGGGCCGGCTCCGATCACCGCCACCGGCCAGGGGCCTGCGTCTAGGCCGGGGAGCGACCACCACTGCACCGCAGCGGCCAAGGCACGGCCATCTGGATCGAGCAGGTGATCGGCGGCGTGCGCCAACAGCTGCTGCGGCTCTAGATCGGTTGTGTTCGCCATGCCTGCTCAGCCCTGGGGAGCGGGCAGCAGCGCTTCGCTCGTGGTGGTGCTGCTCACCAGGGCCGCCAGGAGATCGCTGGGGCCCACCGGGAAGGGCAGATGGTGCAGATCGGAGCCGGGGCGACAGGCGAAAGAGGCCACCTGCTGCAGGTCGCTGAGGCTGGCTTGAGCCAGGCCCAGATCCTCCAGGCTCACGGGCAGTCCGAGCTCTAGGAAGAAGGGGAGCAATTGCCTCCGGGCCTGACCGGCGAGGCGATTGCCGCCGATCACCTCTTCGAGCCGCAGCTGCACCAGGATCCCAAAGCCCACCTTCTCGCCATGCAGGCGGCCATGGCTGGCCTCCAACTGGGTGAGGCCGTTGTGCACGGCATGGGCGGCCACCGTGCGGCAGCGGGCACCGCCGATGCCCCCGATCAGGCCGGCGGTGAGGCCGCAGGCTTCCGCCACCCGCACCCAGGCCTCACTGCCAGGATTCTTGGTGGCTTCGCGGGAATCGAGCAGCAGTTGGTCCCGCAGCACCCGCGCCATCTGCACTGCCTGCTGCACCAGCCCATCGCTGCTGGCCCCACTGCTCACGGAAGCCTCGTACCACTTCGCCATGGCATCAGCGATGCCGCTGGCGAGGGTGTGAGCTGGGGCTTGACGCACCAGTTGGTGGTCGAACACCAGCAGCTCGGGGCAGCGATCGAGGGCGACATCGCCCCGAAAGGCTCCCTCCTCTGAATAGATGTTGGCCAGAGCGGTCCAACCGGCACAGGTGGCCGCACTGGTGGGCACCGTGATGCAGGGAAGCTGGAGGCGATGGGCGAGCAGCTTGCCGGCGTCAAGCACCTTGCCGCCACCAGCCGCCAAAACGGCGTCGCAGCCAGCGGCTGTGATCTGCCGGCTCAGCCGCTCCAGATCCAGCTCGCAGCAATCGTGGGCTAACGCACCGCCCTGCACCGCAAGCCCGCGGGCGCTCAGATCGGCTGCCAGCTGCTCGCGCAGGGCGAGGGTGGCGGCACTGCGCCCCAACAGAAACGGTTGTTGGCTGATTTGGGCGATGGCGGGCAGGGCCTCCTGCCAGGCCCCATCCCCGCGCAGCACAACGCCGGGAGCAATTGCGTGTTGCTGAATGGAGGTGGCCACGCTCAGCCGATCTGCCGAGGGTCCACTCTAGAAGTGACGGCCGACCCAGCTCGGCTGTCCTCGCGATCAGGCATGCCCCCTTCTCTTCCCTCGGATCCGGGCCTGGCGGCCTTTGGCTCGAGCCTCACAGCCATCACCCTGGCTGAACTGGGCGACAAGACCTTCTTTATGGCCCTGATCCTGGCGGTGCGCCACAGCGCCAGGCTGGTGTTTGTCGGCGCTTTTGCAGCCCTGGCGGTGGTCACCCTGCTCTCGCTGGGGGTGGGTTACGGCCTGCGGGAGCTGCTGCCTCAGAGCCTGGTGCCCTGGTTGGCGGCGCTGCTGTTCCTGGGATTCGGCATCAAGCTGCTGATCGACGCGCAAGGTTTGGGGGCGGCTGCCGCTCAAGAGGAAGCGGATGAGGCCGAGGAGGCGGTGAAGGCCGCCGAACGCAGGCAGGCTGCAGCCGGCACCTGGGCTGTGATCTGGGAATCGTTTGCGCTGGTGTTCGTGGCGGAGCTGGGGGATCGCACCCAGTTCGCCACGATCGTGCTCGCCACCGCTCCTGCCGCGGTGTTCAGCTTCGTTGGCTTGCTCGCGGGCAGCCTCGCTGGCCATGCGCTGGTCACGTGGCTGGCGGTGGGCGCCGGTCAATGGATCGGAGGCCGCGTGGATGAACGGCTCCTGTATCGCCTCAGTGGCGGGCTGTTCTTGGTCTTTGGCTTGGTGTCGTTGCTGCAGGCTCTGGGCTCAGCGGCCAGCAGCTGATTCTTCGGCTTTCCCTCCGTCTGCGGGGGCCGTTTGGAGTCAGATTGAGTGCAGTGGCGTGAGCAGGTGATGTCCAGGCGGGGATGGCGCACGCGGCTGGCTGACACCCTCATGCGCTGGGGCGCTGCGCTGAAACCGCCTCAGCCCTTACCCCCAGCGCCAGCCCGCATCACCCTGCCGCCTGAGCCGCGGCAGCCTGCGGCGATGACCCAGCTGCCCGGAGTGCGTCCGCCCCTCTCGATCGAGAAGGCTGTGCGCAGCCGCGATCTCACCGTGCTCAAGCGTGAGGCCTGTGATGCGCTGGCGGCGCTGGCGGCGGCCCATGCCCTGGTGACGTCGGCGCGGCTGGGGCAGATCCAGAACCTGCGCACCGATGTGGAGCGCGGGGAGCTGGAGGAGCAGGACCTCGCTGACCTGGCCGGCGACTACCAGGCCTGGCAGAACGATCAGGTGCGGTTGTTTGATGCCCTGGCGTTGGTGCTGGGCATGGCGGTGCCGGAGGGGCGCGCCTTTGACCAGATCGATGAGGAGATGGTGGAGGCGGCTGAAGCGCATCTCAATGCCCTGGCGGCGGAATACCAGCGGCGGCTGCTCAGCGATCAGTTCGAAGCTGGCCAGAAGGAGGGCTGAGCGCCATGGCCCGTTTTCTCACCGTGTTCAAGCCCAGGGGAGCAGCAGCGCCCGCGGCCTTGATCGATGGCCTGCAGCCGGTGCTCGATGCGATGCACGCTGAAGTGGATCACCGCACACCGGCGCATTTCAGTGCGCTCTTGCGGGGCGGCCATGAACAGTTGCGGATGCAGTTGTTCGCTGATGTGCAGGCCAAGGCGGAGGGGCCGTTGCTGGAGCTGGTGCTGATGAGCCGTGAGCCGATGGGGCAGGGTGCCCCCAAGACCCTGGCGGTGTTCCATCAATTGCTGGATCTGGCGGCAGCCCGCTTGCCTGATCTGGAGTTGCGCTTCCGCTCCGACCGCGATGGGGCTCTGCCCGTCTGAGGTCTTGCCCGTATGGTGAGCGCTTCTTAGTTGCGTTCAGTTAGGGAGTTCCCCGATGAGCATCCGCGTCGGCATTAACGGTTTTGGCCGGATTGGTCGCCTTGCCTTCCGCCGCGCCGTGAGCCTGCCGGATGTGGAGGTCGTGGGCATCAACGACCTGATTGATGTGGAGTACCTCTCCTACATGCTCCGCTACGACTCCACCCATGGACGCTTCCAGGGTGATGTGCGAGTGGAGAACGGCCAACTGGTGGTGAATGGCAAGGCCATCCGCATCACCGCTGAGCGCGATCCCAACAACCTGAATTGGGGTGCCGTCGGCGCCGACTACGTGCTCGAGAGCACGGGCTTTTTCCTCACCGACGAGGCCGCTCGCGCCCACATCAACGCCGGCGCCAAGCGGGTGGTGATGAGCGCCCCCTCTAAGGACGACACCCCCATCTTTGTGATGGGCGTGAACCACAAGAGCTACGCCGGTCAGCAGATCGTGTCCAACGCCAGCTGCACCACCAACTGCCTGGCCCCGATGGCCAAGGTGCTGCACGACAACTTCGGCATCGTGAACGGTCTGATGACCACGGTGCACGCCACCACCGCCACCCAGAAAACGGTGGATGGTCCTTCGGTGAAGGATTGGCGCGGTGGCCGCGGCGCTGGTCAGAACATCATCCCTAGCTCCACTGGTGCCGCCAAGGCGGTGGGCCGGGTGATCCCTGAGCTCAACGGCAAGCTCACCGGCATGGCCTTCCGCGTGCCCACTCCGGATGTCTCGGTTGTGGACCTCACCGTGAACCTGGCCAAGCCCGCCACCTACGAGCAGGTGAAGGCGGCGATGAAGGCAGCCTCTGAAGGGGAGCTCGCCGGAATCCTCGGCTACACCGAAGACGATGTGGTCTCCAACGACTTCCTCGGCGAGAGCTGCACCTCTGTGTTTGACGCCGGCGCCGGCATCGCCCTCACCGACACCTTCATGAAGCTCGTGTCCTGGTACGACAACGAGTGGGGCTACAGCTGCAAGTGCATTGACCTGATGCGTCACATGGCCACCGTCGGCTGAAGAGCGGGCTGATTCAGCACCCACCACCACAGGGGCACGCTGATCAGTGCCAGCAAGGTGCTCCAGAGCACCAACTGCGCGGCCGGGATCGACTCCCGGCCTTTTTGCTGGCTGGCCTCCGCAAGCAGCAACACCGACATGGTCGTGGGTGCTCCGGCCTGGAGGACGAGGGCATCGCGCAAGAGCGCGGACCAGCTCAAAATGCTTTGATCACCAGAGCGGCGCGGCGATGGTGGCGCTCCATGGCGAGATCAGTAATGGCCCCGCAATCACAACGGCCTGACACACCGGTGTGCTCAGGAGCTGCCGCAGCCACTGCTCCGGCCGGCTCCTTTGGCCGCTGAGCAGAAGCGGCCCGACGCTCCAGGTCACCAGGGTGCCCACCAGGTCGTAGGTGATGCTGAAACTGAGCGCGGCGGCGGGCAGGAGCGCGATGGCCACGGGCAGCCCGAAGTAGGCGGTGTTGTCCACCACCGCTCCCAGCTGCAGGCTGCGGGCCGGTAGGGCACGCCGCAGCTGTGGCCATTGGCGCGTCACCAAGAGCCCCGCGCTGGTGAGCACCAGGCTGAACAGGGCGGCCTGGAGGGTGCCGCTGTTCAGTCCCCCTTTCAAGAGCAGCCCTACGAGGCTGAGCGGGACACCCCAGCGCATGAGCGCCGGCGCGATCCTTTCCGGCAGATCTGGCAGTCGCCGTCCCAGCCAAAGGCCCCCGAGGAGGCAGGGCACCAGTTCGAGCAGGAGCTGCAGCGCTGCCACACCCTGGCAGCGGTTGCCGCCTGGAGCTGGCAGCGCTAACGCTGAAGCAATGCGAGCGGAAGCCATGGAGGAGCAGCCCATCACCCCCCATGCCGTTCCGGTCTTCGATGCCGAGGGCAATCTCACCTACATCGGTGATGACGGTCGCCGCTATGTGGTCGGCCCGTTGCCGGAGCTCGATGCCGCCCAGGTGGATCAGGTGATGCAGCGGCTCCTGGCCGGTCAGGCGCTCTTCACCGATCTGGAGGTGTTGGCGGAGCAGTGGTTGTCGCAGGTGTGCGGCCCGGATCTGAGCCGCGCTGCGGCGCTCTCGCTGCTCCTCTCGAGCCTGGAGATGGCGCTTGGCCCAGCCGAGGACCCCTCTGCTGACTGATCCGGCTCAGAGGGTCAGTCGCTCTGGTAGGTTTTGAATCCGCTCGCAAGCCGCAAGGCCAAGAGCGGGAACCGAAAGAGCCGGGAGACCGGTGATGTAGGTTCAAGAGGCGGTCGCGAGGCCGCAGATCCGAGAGCCGAGCCTGAGAGGGCGGAGTTTAAGGAGCACCTGGACAACTGAAACGTTTAGGAACTG
>JBJOMY010000009.1:0-53175 GCA_046052125.1 Cyanobacteriota bacterium | reverse complement strand
CAGAGGATCTGTCGCTGGGCGAGAAGGAAGGACAGGGGGATACCCGCCCTGCCAGATCCCAATGTAACGGATGTTTGCGCCGTGTGACACACGCTTAAGGCCGGAGTGGGCGCTAGCGGTGCTTATCTCACTGATCAGCGCAGCTTGTGAGACGCGTGCCGGCGCGGGATCTCGTTACCTGGAGTCCGAGCGTCACGCTCGTTCCCACGCGGGGTTGCTTCAACGACTGCGGCTACTGCAGCTTCCGTTTGCCACTGGATCAGGCAACGCCGTTGTCGCTCGCAGAGGCGGCTGAGCAGCTGTCGGCGCGGCCTGCGGCAGCGGAGGTGCTGCTGCTTAGCGGTGAAGTGGCCCCCGGATCGCCCCAGCGTTCTGCCTGGTTTGCGCGACTGCTGGCCCTCAGTGCACTGGCTTTGGCTGAGGGGCGCCTACCGCACACCAATGCTGGCCCCCTGTCTCTGCGCGAGATGGCGGCACTCGGGCGGCTGAATCCCTCGATGGGGCTGATGCTCGAGGGTGTGGGGCCTGCCTATGACGCCCTGCACCGCCGCGCCCCCAGCAAGAGCCTGGAGGTGCGCCTCACCCAGCTGCAGCAGGCCGGCCGGCTGGGGATTCCGTTCACCACGGGCCTGTTGCTCGGGGTGGGCGAAACCATGGCGCAGCGAGAGCAGGCATTGCTCCTGCTGGCGGATCAGCAACGGCGCTGGGGGCATCTCCAGGAGGTGATCCTTCAGCCCTGGCGGCCCGATGGCGATGCCGCCCGCCCCCTCAGCGCAACGGAACAGAGCGATCTGCTTGAGGCCATCGCCATGGCCCGCCAGCTGCTGCCGCCGGAGGTCCATCTGCAGACGCCTCCCAATCTCTGGCCTCTGGAGCAGCTGCCCCGTGCGCTCGATGCGGGCATCAGCGATCTGGGCGGCATCGATTGTTTGGATGTGATCAATCCGGCTTACCCGCAGCCAACGCCGGAGGTTCTCAGGCAGCTGTTGGCGCAACACGGCTGGCGCCTGGAGCCGCGCACCTGTGTGCATCGCCGGTGGTGGTCGTTTCTGCCGCGAGCTCTGCGCCAACGCGTGGAGCAGCGGGCGCGGTTGTTAGCGTCCGCACCGGCCCAGGCCAACGCGCCCCACACCTGACTCACTGTGCGACAAGCCTCGTTGGAGGAACAGCGGGTGCTGCTGGTGCGCCTGCCCTGCAATCCCATCTTCCCGATCGGCCCGGTGTACCTGGCCGATCACATCCACAAACAGTTTCCGCAGCTCGAGCAGCGCATCCTTGATCTGGCGGCGGTGCCGCTGCTGGATGTGGAGGATGTGCTGAAGCAGGAGATCGAGCGGTTCCAGCCCTCGCTGCTGGTGTTCTCCTGGCGCGACATTCAGATCTATGCCCCGGTGGATGGGCGCGGCGGCAATCCGCTGCAGAACTCCTTTGAGGTGTTCTACGCCCGCAATCCGATCAAACGGTTGCGCGGTGCCTTTGGCGGCCTGCGGCTGATGGGCTCGTTCTATGGCGAGCTCTGGCGCAACCTTCGCCTGGTGCGCCGTGGTCTGCGGACGGCCCGTCGCTTCAAGCCCGCTGCTCGGGCCGTGCTCGGTGGCGGTGCTGTGAGTGTGTTCTACGAACAGCTCGGCCGCAAATTGCCCCGCGGCACCGTGGTGTCTGTGGGGGAGGGCGAACCGCTACTGGAGAAGCTGATCCGCGGTGAATCCCTCGACGGCGAGCGTTGCTTCATTGCGGGTGAACCGCCCCGCCCCGGCCTGATCCACGAGCAGCCGGCGGGTATGGAGAAAACCGCCTGCAACTACGCCTACATCGCCTCGATCTGGCCCCAGCTCGATTGGTATCTCGACGGCGGCGACTTCTACGTGGGCGTGCAGACCAAGCGCGGCTGCCCCCACAACTGCTGCTACTGCGTGTACACGGTGGTGGAAGGCAAGGCGGTGCGCGTGAACCCCGTGGAGGAGGTGATCGCCGAGATGCGCCAGCTCTACGCCAAGGGTGTACGCGGTTTCTGGTTCACCGATGCCCAGTTCATTCCGGCCCGCCGCTATATCGACGACGCCAAGGAGCTGTTGCGGGCGGTGCAGGCCCAAGGCTGGAACGACATCCGCTGGGCCGCCTACATCCGCGCCGACAACCTCGATGCCGAGCTGGCGGAGCTGATGGTGGCCACCGGCATGGACTATTTCGAGATCGGCATCACCTCCGGCTCCCAGGAGCTCGTGCGCAAGATGCGCATGGGCTACAACCTGCGCACCGTGCTCGAGAACTGCCGCCTGCTGGCCCGCGCCGGCTTCCGCGAGCACGTGTCGGTGAACTACTCGTTCAACGTGATCGACGAGCGTCCGGAGACGATCCGCCAGACCGTGGCGTACCACCGGGAGCTCGAGCGCATCTTCGGTGCCGACAAGGTGGAGCCGGCGATCTTCTTCATCGGCCTGCAGCCCCACACCCACCTGGAGCAATACGGCTTCGATCAGGGCCTGATCAAGCCGGGCTACAACCCGATGAGCATGCTCCCCTGGACCGCTCGCCAACTGCTCTGGAACCCCGAGCCGATGGGCAGCACCTTTGGCCGCATCTGCCTGGAGGCATTCGAGCGCAACCCCGCCGACTTCGGTCGCACGGTGATGGATCTGCTCGAGCGCGACTACGGCTTGGCTCCTCTTGAGGAGGCGTTGCATGCTCCGGTGGAAGGCCGCGCCGCTTTAGCGACCGCGACGCGCTGATCAACCGAGGTCAGGGCCGCTCGTTGGTGTTGCCCACCAGCGCCGCCGCACCAGCAGGAGCAGCACCAGTCCGAGCCATCCCACCAAACCACCGATGGGGTTGTCGGGTCCCATCAGCCAGGCTGGAGCTGAGGGGCTGATCGTGGCCAGGCCCTGATGCAGCAGAAACCAGCCCGCCACCAGGCCGCCGTGCAATCCGATCGCGCCCCAGAGCAGGCCGCCATCGGCTCGCCTTTGCAGGCCGAGGGCCAGCCCCAGCAGCAGTAACCCGATCAACAGGCCCAGCAGTTGCAGTGGCGGCAGGTTGAAACGGGTGTGCACCAGGCTGAACAACGCCGCCTGCAGCCACAGAGCCCGCTGCTTGCCGATCAGCAGGTTCAGCTCCCCCAGGAGCCAGCCGCGGAACAGCAGTTCTTCCGCGAAGCCCACCCCCAGACCAAGGGCGGCGGCATTGAGCAGCAGGCCGGCTGTGAGCCGTGGTGTCCAGCTCAATCCACCCACCAGGATCAGGGCCGCGATCACTAGCGCCAGCAGCCCGGCGGCCTTCAGGGCACCTCGCACCAAGGCCTTGAACACTGCCGGGGTAGGCCCTGTGACCCCGAGTCGCTGCCACGGTTGGCGTTCCCCCCAGCTGCGGCGCAGGCGCAGCGGCAGGCTCAGCAGCAGAGCGGCTACCGCGGGAAGTGCCGCCAGGCTGGCCTCCGTGCCACGCGGAACCCCTGCCAGCTTGAGCAGCACTTGGCAGCCCAGAAACACCGCCACCAGTGCGGCCGGGTAGAGCAGCGTGCCCCACCAGTGCAGCCGTGCGCTGCTGGGGCCTTCCATCAGGTTTCGGGCTCGATCGTGCTGCTGAGGCCCTTGGCCTTGAGCGTTTCGCTGTAAAACTCGGCCGGCTCGATGTCGCACACGATCACCAGGCCAACGCCGGTGTTGTGGGCTTCCAGCATCACGGCGATGGCGTCCTGTTCGCTCAGGCTCGGCACCACCTGCCGCAGGGTGGTCACCACGTATTCCATGGTGTTCACCGGGTCGTTGTGAAGCAGCACCTTGTAGCGGGGCGAGGGCTTGCGCACTCGCTCCGGTGCCTTCTCCATCACGGCGGCGCCACCGCTCTCGCGGCCCGGCGACTGAGTTGATCGGATCATCCTGACCAGCTCCGGCATGACGACAGCGGACTTTAGGCAGCCGATCAGGCTGCAGCGGCCGCCGGGGCCAGAGCGGCCTGAATGCGGCGCATCGCTTCGAGCACGTTCTCGCGGCTGTTGAAGGCCGAGAGGCGGAAGTAGCCCTCGCCGGCGGCGCCGAAGCCGCTGCCGGGGGTGCCCACCACGTTGGCCTGGCTCAGCAGCAGATCAAAGAAGCCCCAGGAATCCACGCCCGCGGGGGTTTTGATCCACACGTAAGGAGCCTGTTCGCCGCCGTACACCTGCAGCCCAGCGGCGCTCAGTTCGCGGCGGATGATCGCGGCGTTCTCCATATAGAAGGCAATCAAGCCCTTCACCTGGGCCTGGCCTTCAGGGGAATACACGGCCTCGGCGCCGCGCTGCACGATGTAGCTCACGCCGTTGAACTTGGTGCACTGGCGGCGGTTCCACAGGCCCCACAGCTCCACTCGTTCGCCGTTGGCCGCGGTGCCCATCAGGCCACGGGGCACCACGGTGAGGGCGCAGCGGGTGCCGGTGAAGCCGGCGTTCTTGGAGAAGGAGCGGAACTCGATCGCGCACTCACGGGCACCCTCGATTTCATAGATCGAGTGGGGCAGCGAGGGGTCCTGGATGAAGGCCTCGTAGGCGGCGTCAAACAGGATCAGCGAGCCGTTGGCGCGGGCGTAGTCCACCCAGGCCTTGAGCTGCTCCTTGCTGGCCACCGCACCGGTGGGGTTGTTCGGGAAGCAGAGGTAGATCAGATCCACCTTTTCTGTGGGGATCTGCGCGGTGAAGCCGTTCTCGGCGCTGATCGGCAGGTAGGTGAGGCCGCCGTACTGGCCGGCGTCATCAGCATCGCCGGTGCGGCCCGCCATCACGTTGCTGTCCACATACACCGGGTACACCGGGTCGGTCACAGCGATGCGATTGCCGGCGCCGAGGATGTCGAGGATGTTGGCGCTGTCGCACTTCGAGCCGTCCGACACGAAGATCTCTTCAGCGGAGATCTGGCAGCCGCGGGCCTGGAAATCGTGCTCGGCGATCGCCTCACGCAGCCACAGATAACCCTGCTCCGGGCCATAGCCATGGAAGCCTTCGCGGGTGCCCATCTCATCAACGGCAGCCTTCATCGCTGTGCGGCAGGCCTCGGGCAGCGGTTCAGTTACATCGCCGATGCCCAGGCGGATGATCGGCGCACTGGGGTTGGCCTCGCTGAAGGCCTTCACCCGCCGGGCGATCTCGGGGAACAGATAGCCCGCCTTGAGCTTGAGGTAGTTGCCGTTGACCTGGGCCATGTCGCGTATGGGCCGCGCGGGCCCCTGGGTACTGGGCGCGATTGTCCTATGCGGCGGTGGCCAGTTGGGGTGAGCATGCGCATCGCGCTGCTGCATACGATCGATTCAGCGCTGCCGTCGCCGCCGTGACCGTTGCTCCAGTTCAGCCGGTCGGTGCGCCAGGCGATGCGCCCGTGGATTTCGCGGCCCTAGTGGACCGCACCATCGCCAAGCCGGGCCGTTACCTCGGCAATGAGCTGGGGGTGCAGCCGCGCGACTGGGATCAGGCCTGGCCGGCGGCCGGCGTTCGCTGGGCGCTCACCTACCCCGAGATCTACGAGGTGGGCTCGAGCAATACCGGCCACATCATTCTCTATTCGATCCTCAACAGCGTTCCGGGTCAGCTGTGTGACCGCAGCTATCTGCCGGGGCCTGATCTGGCGGAGCGGCTGCGGGAGCGAGGCGAGGCTCTCTTCGCGGTGGAGAGCCGCCGGCCGCTGCCCGCTTTCGACATCCTCGGCTTCTCGCTCAGCTACGAGCTCGGTGCCACCAACATCCTCTCGATGCTGGAGTTGGCGCAGATCCCGATCCGCGCCTCAGATCGCGGCGATCTGCCCTTGGCGGATCCGGCGGCGCCGCCGCTCATCTTTGCCGGCGGCCCTACCGCCACCAGCAACCCCGAGCCGTTCGCGGCCTTCTTCGATTTTGTGGTGCTGGGCGATGGCGAGGAAGTGCTGCCTGAGATCGGCCTGGTGGTGGCCGAAGCCAAGGCGGCCGGGCTGAGCCGCCGCGAGCTGCTGATCGATCTGGCCCAGGTGCCTGGGGTCTACGTGCCCTCGCTCTACGGCCCCGGCCCCGATGGCATCACCCAGATGCCGCTGGTGCAGGGCATCCCGGCGCGGGTGCTGCGGCGCACCGCCACGCCGATGCCCCACTACGCCATGGGGTTGGTGCCCCACATCGAAACGGTGCACGACCGGCTCACGGTGGAGATCCGCCGCGGCTGCACCCGCGGTTGCCGCTTCTGCCAGCCCGGCATGCTCACCCGCCCCGCCCGCGATGTGGAACCCGAGGCGGTGATCGAGGCGATCGAAACCGGCATGGAGCGCACCGGCTATTCCGATTTCTCGCTGCTCTCGCTCAGCTGCTCCGATTACCTCGCTCTGCCGGCGGTGGGCGTGGAGCTGCGCAACCGCCTGGCCGATAAGAACGTGAGCCTCACCCTGCCCAGCCAGCGGGTGGATCGCTTCGACAGCAACATCGCCCACATCCTTGGCGGCACCCGCAAGGCGGGCCTCACCTTCGCGCCGGAGGCGGGCACCCAACGCCTGCGCGACATCGTGAACAAGGGCCTCACCGATGCCGAGCTGCTGCGGGGGATTCGCACCGCCATGGAGAGCGGTTACCGCAAGATCAAGCTCTATTTCATGATCGGCCTGCCGGGTGAAACCGATGCCGATGTGCTCGGCATCGCCGATACCTGCTGGCAGTTGCAACAGCAGTGCCGCGATCTGGGGCGGTTGGAGCTGAACCTCACGATCAGCAATTTCACGCCCAAGCCGCACACGCCTTTCCAGTGGCACAGCGTGAGCACGGCGGAATTCCAGCGGCGCCAGCAGCTGCTGCGCGATGCGCTGCGGCGGATGCGCGGCATCAAAACCAATTACACCGATGTGCGCCTCTCCGCGATGGAGGACTTCGTGGGCCGCGGCGATCGCCGCCTGGCCCCGGTGATCGAAGCCGCTTGGCGGGCTGGTGCTGGCCTCGATGCCTGGTTTGAAGCGGCCGATCGCACCTACGAGGCCTGGACATCTGCGATCGAAGCCGCCGGCCTGGGCGGCCGCTACCGGGAGTTGGAGCTGGGTGAGTGGAGTGCCGTCGAGGGCATGGATCCCGATGATTTGGCGGTGTTCTGCAGCCAGCCTTTGCCGTGGGACCACATCGATTCCGGAGTTGACAAGGGCTGGCTGGCGGACGACCTGCGCCAGGCCCTGGCGGCCGCCGTGGTGCCCGACTGTTCCTTCGACGGTTGCAGCAGCTGTGGGGTGTGCGGCCCTGAGCTTGGCCACAACGTGGTGGTGCCGCCGCCAGCGATTCCGGAGCAGCGGCCCCAGCGGGCTCCGGCCAGTGAGCGGGTGGCGCGGTTGCGGTTCCGCTTCAGCAAAACCGGTTCGCTGGCCCTGCTGAGTCACCTGGATCTGGTGCGCTTGATGGAGCGGGCCTTGCGGCGCAGCGGCCTGCCGGTGAGCTTCACCGGTGGTTTCCATCCCCTGCCGCGGGTGCAGTTCGCCCTGGCGCTGCCGCTGGGTGCCGAGGCCGATGGGGAGTGGATGGATATTGAGTTCATCCACGAGATCGACCCCGCAGCGGCACTGGAGCGTTTGCAGCCTCAGCTGCCCAGCGGTTTTGCCCTGCAGCAGGTGCAGGCGGTGCCGGTGTCTGGGCCGAGCCTCTCGCAGGAATTGGTGGGTGCCTGCTGGCAGTTGCAGCTGCGTCCGGTGGCTGACCTGCTGCCGGATGAGGCCTGGCAGGGGGCCGTGGATGCGCTGCTCGCCAGCGACAGCTGGATCTGGCAGGACACGGATAAGAAGGGACGGCCGCGCCAGCGCGACTGTCGCCCTTACCTCCAGAGCCTGGAGTGGTCAGCCGCTCCTGAGCCAGGCAACGTGCGCCTGCGTTACAGCGCTGAAGTGGATCCGGCCGGCCGCAGCTTGCGGCCAGAGCAGCTGCAGCATTGGTTCGCTGAGCGGCTGGCCGTTGAGCTGGAGATGGTGAGCCTGCGCAGGGAATCGTTGCAGCTACAGCAGAGCTCCAATCCCTGAAAACGACCGTGCTAGCTTCGCTCTAACGGTTGAACTTCGATCCGGCTCAGCTTCTCAGCTCAGCTCGCTCGTTTGTTCCCGCAGCAGTTTTCTCGAACCTCTCTTCCTGAAAGCTGCCCGCTGCGGCGCCGTTCAGACGGGTTCCGATCAGATCAGGATCCCGGTTTCATTGGGCCTCTGGCCCCGCTCCATTAGGGCCATCGGCCTTCAACCCAATCGGCCCCAGGCCGCTCGCCGCTGTCATTCCCGGCGTTTCCACTGAATTTTTTGAGCACGGCTGTTTCAGTTCTTCCCCTGCATCGGCGATGTCGGGTGAGCTGTCTGAACGGTGTGCAAGGCGCAGAGCGCCAGTCCATTTCTCCATCCCCGACCTGCCTTCTGCAGGTCCTCTCCTGACCTTCCATGCCTCAGCAGATCGTCATCGCCGAGCAGCTGCGGATCGCCGCAGTGCTCACCGATGACCGTGTGGATGAATTGGTGGTGGCCCAGGGCCGCTACCAGATCGGCGACGTCTACCTCGGCACCGTTGAAAACGTGTTGCCCGGGATTGATGCCGCATTCGTAAATATCGGCGAAGGCGAGAAGAACGGCTTTATTCATGTCACTGATCTGGGGCCACTGCGCCTCAGAAAGGGCACGCTCGGGATCACCGAATTGCTGGAGCCGCGCCAGAAGGTGCTGGTGCAGGTGATGAAGGAGCCCACCGGCACCAAAGGCCCCCGCCTCACCGGCAACCTAACGCTGCCGGGCCGTTTCCTGATCCTTCAGCCCCACGGCCAGGGGGTGAACATCTCCCGCCGGATTAACGCGGAAAGCGAGCGCAATCGTCTGCGGGCTCTCGGCGTGCTGATCAAGCCTCCCGGTGCTGGGCTGCTGATTCGCACCGAGGCCGAAGGGGTGAGCGAAGAGCTGCTCATCGACGACCTTGAAGCGCTGCTGCGCCAGTGGGAGGCGATCCAGACCGCGGCAGAAACCGCATCGCCGCCGGTGCTGCTCAACCGCGACGAAGACTTCATTCATCGCATCCTCCGGGATCACTTCTCCCCCGAGGTGACCCGGATCGTGCTCGATAGCGCCGATGGTGTCGGCCGGGTGAATGCCTTCCTGGGTCAGGACCAAGGCCAGGTGCAGGTGGAGCAACACCTCGACTCCGGCGAGATCCTGGAAGCCTTCAAGGTGAACGCCGCGATCCGCGATGCCCTCAAGCCGCGCGTTGATCTGCCTTCCGGCGGTTACGTGATCATCGAGCCCACCGAGGCGCTCACGGTGATCGACGTGAACTCGGGCTCGTTCACCCGCTCCGCCAATGCCCGGGAAACCGTGCTTTGGACCAACTACGAAGCCGCCACCGAGATCGCACGTCAGCTCAAGCTGCGCAACATCGGTGGTGTGGTGATCATCGACTTCATTGATATGGAGTCGCGCCGCGATCAGCTGCAGCTGCTGGAACACTTCACAGCTGCCATGCGCCCCGATTCGGCGCGTCCGCAGATCGCCCAGATCAGCGAATTGGGCCTGGTGGAGCTCACCCGCAAGCGCCAGGGCCAGAACATCTACGAACTGTTCGGTCGGGCCTGCCCCAGCTGTGGCGGCTTGGGCCACGTGGCGGTGCTGCCCGGCAAAGACAGCCTCCAGCCCCTCGCTGCCGCGCCTGGTCTGGTGCGATCGGCTGCTTCGGCCCGGGCCGAGGTGTACAGCCCGGCGAGTGCAGAAGCGGGTGGTGGCGGTCGCCGCCGCCGCGGTGGCCGTGGTGGCCGTGGCGGCGCCGAGTCCGCTGAGTTCAGCAGCTACGACGAAAGCACCGCCGTTACCAGCGTCCCGGGTCTCTCCCACGAGGCGGCCACGGCGGCGGCAGAGCCCAGCTCCCGCAGGCCCGAGCCGGAGCTCGTGGCTGTTCCCATGGATGCGGAGCACGAGCTCGTGTACGGCTGGCTGGGCTTGAATCCAGCCCTGCTGCTTGAGCCTGTCCCCACCGCCGACAACCTGGTGGTGCGGGTGGTGCGCCCTGGCGAGGATGCCGAAGCAGTGCTCGAGGAGGCCCGCCAGCAGCTGGCGGCCGCTGGTCCGCGTCGCCGCCGCCGTGGCCGCGGCTCCAATCCTGCCCCCGCCCCCGCATCGGGAGCCGCTCCGGGCAATGGCAATGGCTATGGCAGCGTCCCTGTTGCTGAGCCCCTGCCGGTCACCGTGGAAATCACGCCCTTGCCGGTGGAAACCTTCCCCACCGTTCCGGTGCTTCCCGAGAGCGGTCTTGAGTTGGTCACGGCATCACCTGAGCCGGAAGCGGCCCAGGGGCGCCGTGTGCGCAGCCGTGGCCGCAACGCTGCCCCGGCGGCCGCTGCATCAGCTGCAGTAGCCGTGTTGCCCCTGGTCGACGACTCTGCTTCTGTTGCCGCAGCGGCTGCCGCTGAACCCGTTGAGGAGGAGTCCTCCGAGCCCCGCCGCCGCCGCCGCCGCTCTTCTGCAGCGGAGTGAGCGATCGGGGCCAACTGCGCACCGCCGGCATCGATGAGGTGGGCCGCGGCTGTTGGTTCGGCCCCGTATTCGCAGGGGCTGTTGTGCTGCCGGCTTCTGCCCACGCCGCGCTGGCGACAGCGGGACTCACCGATAGCAAGAAGCTCACGTCGAGGCGACGCGCCCAGCTGGTGCCCTTGATTCAGCAGCACGCTGAGGCCTGGGCCTTGGGCCAGGCCTCAGCTCGTGAGATCGATCAGTTGGGCATTCGCACGGCCACTGAACGCGCGATGCTGCGGGCTCTGCAGCGTCTACCCGGCCCGGCCCCAGCCCTGGTGCTGGTGGATGGCGTGCTGCCTCTGCGCTTGTGGAGCGGGACCCAGCGCACCGTGGTGCGCGGCGACAGTGAGCATCTCGAGATTGCAGCGGCCAGTGTGTTGGCCAAGCAGGCTCGCGATGCGTTGATCACTCGGCTGGCGGAGCGTTACCCCGTTTATGGGTTGGAGCGCCACGCTGGCTATGGAACGGCGTTTCATCGCCAGGCGCTGCTGGAGCAGGGCGCCACGCCGCTGCATCGGCGCTCCTTTCTCCGCAACGTGCTGCCCGCTTAGCGGCCCGCAGGCGCGAGGCACCAGGCCTCGAAATCGTTGAGCAGCTGTTGTTGCACCCGGGTTTTGATGCCCAACAGGATGCCCGCCAACAGGGATCGCCCGGTGGCCTCCAGCACCTTCACTGGGATCAGTTTGAGCAGGCTCGGCTGACTGACGTTCACCGCCAAGGCGGCCTCGCCGTGCACTCCCTCAGGGCTGCTCTCCAACCAGGACTCGAGCGTGAGTTGAAAATCGTCCACGATGCCGAGGCCCTCCAGCTGGCAGTCCACCGCTTCGAGCTCGATTCGGTTGGCGCTCCGCCGGGCCACCAGCTCCACCACCGGTTGGATCTGCAGCTGGAACACCTGCAGCCGCGTGACGGTGTAGCGGTAGCGGCCACCGCCGAGGTTCTCAAGCTGTTTGGGATCGAGCAGGGCTCCAATCACCCGTTCCTCGTCATTGAGGTAGTCGGGCAATTGATCGGCGTGCTGTTTCACCGACAGCTGCAAAGCTTGACTGGCGCTGAAGGCCAGGGGCATTGCTCGTCTGCCGGGGCGCCATGATCCTATCCAGCACGGCCTGCCCCGCTTCTATGCGCATTGCATTTCTTGGTCCTGCCGGTACCTACGGGGAGCAGGCAGCGATCCGGTTGTGTGACCTGGAGGCGATCGAGGCGCCCGAGCTGCTGCCCCAGGTGGGCATCCGCGCTGTGGTGAAAGCTCTGGCGGAGGGTCGTTGCGAAGCGGCTGTAGTGCCGGTGGAGAACTCCGTGGAGGGCGGCGTGACCGCCTGCATGGATGCGCTCTGGGAGCATCCCGAGCTGCGGGTGGCGCGGGCTTTGGTGCTGCCAATCCGTCATGCCCTGCTGGGTAGTGGCCCGATCACGGGTGTGAGTGAGGTGCTCTCCCACCCCCAGGCCCTGGCCCAATGCAGCCAGTGGCTTGGCGACCAGTTGCCCGCCGCGCTGCAGCTTCCCACCAGTTCCACTGCCGATGCGGCCCGGATGGTGGCTGGCAGCCGCTTCCGCGCCGCCATCGCCTCCTTGCAGGCTGCAGAGGAGCACGGCCTTGAGGTGCTGGCTTATCCGATCAACGATGTGGCCGGGAATTGCACGCGCTTTCTGCTGTTGCGTCAGGGCGAGCGCAGCTTGGAGGGCCCTTTGGCCAGTCTGGCGTTCTCACTGCACGCCAACCAGCCTGGAGCGTTGCTGGAGGCGCTCGCCTGCTTCGCCCACCGCGAGCTCAACATGACCCGCATTGAGTCGCGCCCCTCGAAGCGGGAGATGGGCGAATACATCTTCTTTGTGGATCTTGAGTTGCCCCAGGGCCAAGCGCCGCTGCAGCAGGCCCTTGAGGAGCTCAAGCCATTGTGCGAGCACCTGGCGGTGTTCGGCGCCTATCCGATCACGCAGCTCGAAGCGGCCTAGCCGCCGGGTTTGCGGGCCCGAAACACGCCGAACTGCATCATTCCGGTGTCAAAACCCCAGTGCATCAGCAGCAGGGTGGGGGTTTCGCGCAGGCCCATCAGCACAGCCCTCGGGCCCAGGCCCAGCACCGCCCCTGGCCGGCGCAGACCTTCCAGGATGGAGTCGATCCAGGAGGGAAGGGTCTGGCGGCTCCAGTCGCCGGTTTCAACCCGAAGCCCGCTGCCCCAGCGGCTTTGCTCGAGGTTGGCCTGGAACCCAGGGATGCTGGCGAATTCGGGGTGGGCCCACTGCACCAGCAGTTGGTGCATCACCCAGCGCTCGAGGCGATTGAGGGGGCGCACGCCTGGGTCGCGGCGATTCCAGTCGGCCACGGCAAGACGGCCGCCAGGCTTGAGCACCCGCAGCAGTTCATCGGCGTAGCGCTGCTTGTCGGGCATGTGCGGGCCTGCTTCCACGCTCCACACGGCATCGAAGCTCTGATCGGGAAGCTCCAGGGCCAGAGCATCCATCACGGCGAACCGGCAGCTGAGGCCCTCGGGTGTGAGCTCCTGAGCGCGGCGGATCTGGCCAGGGCTGATGCTGATTCCGAGCACATCCAGGCCGTAATCGCGCGCCAGGATGCGGGCGCTGCCGCCGATTCCGCAGCCCACGTCGAGCACGCGGCTGCCGCTGGGCAGTTGATCGAGGCCGCTCCAGCGCACCAGTTCGTGCACGAAGTCTTCTTTGGCGCGGCGGAAATCGCGCTGCCGCGGTGGGTTGCCGTAGTGGCCCAGGTGTACGTGCTCCCCCCAGAGCCGCTCCAGCAGCTGGTCATCGGTCCAGCGGTCGTAGGCATCCGCCACGCTCGCGGTGCTCTCAAAGGCGCGATCGCGCCACGACCACACCCAGAGCCCAAGCAGCAGCAGTGCCGCAAGCAGTGCGGCCGCCAACATCAATCCACCCGCCAGCGGCGAGAGCGCAGCAAACACAAGCATCGGCGGATCAGCGCTCCTCGCCGGCGCTGGAGTCATCCATGTCGCGCAGCGTGTCCTGCAGCACGGTGCGAGCCGCTAATTGGCGCCTGGTTTCATCGAGCAGTTCGAATTCCTGCCGCAGCCGCTCTTCGGTATCGGTGATCTCCAGCAGGGTTTGCTGTTGATCGGCCACAGGGCCGCCCAGGTGTGATCCGATCCAGAACGACAATTCCCGCGGCAGATCGGGCAAGTCGGTGGGGAGGCTGGTGGGTTTGCCCATCAGCTTGCCGGTGAGTTCCACCACATCTTTCAGGGCTTGACCCACTTGGCTGGAGAGATCGCTGAGCCGGTCTGGGCTCTCGGGATGCTCGTCTTCAATCCAGCTCACCAGACCCACTTTGAATGGGGCCTCGCGCACCACTTCCAGCACGCGAAAACGCTGCTGGCCCAGGGTCACGATGTTGCTGCGATCGTCGGATTGGGTCTGGCACTGCAGGATCTCAGCGCAGCAGCCCACATCCGCCATCCGTCCTTCCTGGGGATCCCAGCGCACGATCCCGAAGCGGCGATCGGTTTCGAGCACCGTGCGCAGCATCATCCGGTAGCGCGGCTCAAAGATGTGCAGGGGCAGCACTTCCTGGGGGAACAGCACCACATCCGGCAACGGGAACAGTGGCAGTTCGCGCACAGCCAGTTGCGTCACGTGGCAGAACATCGTCGTAGCCAGAATCCTAGGCAGCGCGTTGCTGCCCTCGTGCTCTAGAGCTGGGCAATAAAAAAGCCCGCCAGAGGGCGGGCGATGGGCTGTTCTCTCAATGAGCTCAGCGGATCAGAGCTTCACCTCGATGTCCACGCCACTGGGAAGGTCGAGCTTCATCAGGGCATCGATGGTTTTCGCCGAAGGGCTGTAGATATCGATGATGCGGCGGTGGGTGCGGGTCTCGAAGTGCTCCCGGGAGTCCTTGTCCACGTGGGGCGAGCGCAGCACGCAATAGATCTTGCGCTTGGTGGGCAGGGGGATCGGGCCGATCGCTGTTGCAGCGGTGTGATCAGCCGTTTCAATGATTTTTTCGCAGGACAGATCCAGCATGCGGCGGTCAAACGCCTTCAAGCGGATGCGGATCTTCTGCTGAGCGATAGCGGTGGACATGGATCAGGCGGGAGAGTTCAGCAAGGAGCGGCACTCGAGCAGCTCGAGGCAGCTGGGAGGTTGAAGCTGGATTGTCGAGGTGCGGAAGGGATGGAGAGTGATGCCGAACGGCAGCTCTCCATCCCGAAACCTAAATCACGGCAGAAGCCGCTTCAGGATCACTCGATGATCTTGGAGACCACGCCGGCACCGATGGTGCGGCCGCCTTCGCGGATAGCGAAGCGCATGCCCTGCTCGATGGCGACGGGGCAGATCAGCTCGCCGGTCATCTTGATGCGGTCGCCGGGCATCACCATTTCCACGTTGGAGCCGTCGTCGGCGGTGAAGGCGGTGATTTGGCCGGTCACGTCAGTTGTACGGATGTAGAACTGCGGGCGGTAGCCAGCGAAGAAGGGAGTGTGGCGGCCGCCTTCTTCCTTCTTCAGCACGTACACCTCACCTTCGAACTTGGTGTGGGGCTTGATGGAGTTGGGCTTCACCAGCACCATGCCGCGCTCGATGTCTTCCTTCTGCACGCCGCGGAGCAGCAGACCCACGTTGTCGCCAGCCATGCCCTCGTCGAGCAGCTTGCGGAACATTTCCACACCGGTGACGGTGGTTTCGCGGGTGTCCTTGATACCCACGATCTGGACGGTTTCGCCCACCTTCACCTTTCCGCGCTCGATACGGCCGGTGGCCACGGTGCCGCGACCGGTGATCGAGAACACGTCTTCAACAGCCATCAGGAAGGGCTTGTCGATTTCGCGCTCGGGCTCGGGGATGCCGGAGTCAACGGCTTCCATCAGTTCGTTGATGCGGCCTTCCCACTCGGCGTCGCCCTCGAGGGCCTTGAGGCCGGACACCTTCACAACGGGGATGTCATCACCGGGGAAGTCGTAGCTGCTCAGCAGCTCGCGCACTTCCAGTTCCACCAGCTCGAGGATCTCCTCGTCGTCCACCATGTCGCACTTGTTCAGTGCCACCACCAGAGCGGGCACGCCCACCTGCTTGGCCAGCAGGATGTGCTCCTTGGTCTGGGCCATGGGGCCGTCGGTGGCAGCCACCACGAGGATCGCGCCGTCCATCTGGGCGGCACCGGTGATCATGTTCTTCACGTAGTCCGCGTGGCCGGGGCAGTCCACGTGGGCGTAGTGACGACCGTCGGTTTCGTACTCAACGTGAGCGGTGTTGATGGTGATACCGCGCTCACGCTCTTCAGGAGCACCGTCGATCTGGTCGTAAGCCTGGGCTTTGGCCTGACCCTTCTTGGCCAGCACGTTGGTGATGGCGGCAGTGAGGGTGGTCTTGCCGTGGTCAACGTGGCCGATGGTGCCGATGTTGACGTGGGGCTTATTCCTTTCGAACTTCTCGCGAGCCATGATGAAAAAGAATCGGGGGGTAAATGGGTATGGGAAAGATCAGGAATTGCCCTGATTCTTGGAGATGATGGCTTCTGCCACATTGCGAGGAATTTCCTCGTAATGGCTGAATTCCATCGAGAAGATACCCCGACCCTGGGTCATGGATCGGAGCTGGGTGGCGTAGCCGAACATCTCGGCCAGAGGCACCTTGGACTGGACCTTGGACTGTCCGCTTTCCACGGATTGGCCCTCGACCTGTCCACGGCGGGATGAGAGGTCGCCGATAACGGAACCGAGGTAATCCTCGGGAACCTCCACCTCGACCTTCATCATCGGTTCAAGCAGCACGGGGTTGCACTTCTTGACGCCGTCCTTGAAGGCCATGGATCCGGCGATCTTGAACGCCATCTCCGACGAGTCCACATCATGGTAAGACCCGTCGACCATGGTGACCTTCACATCGATCATCGGGAAGCCTGCAATCACACCGGATTGGCAGGTTTCCTTCATGCCGGCTTCGGCCGGACCGATGTATTCCTTCGGCACGACACCGCCAACAATTTTGTTGACGAATTCGAACCCGGAACCCGGCTCGCCGGGCTCCATTTCGATCACCACGTGGCCGTATTGGCCCTTGCCGCCGGTTTGACGAGCGAACTTGCCTTCACCCTTGGCGCTACCGCGAATGGTTTCCCGGTAGGACACCTGAGGTGCGCCGATGTTGGCTTCCACCTTGAATTCGCGAAGCATGCGGTCCACCAGGATTTCCAGGTGGAGTTCGCCCATGCCGGCGATCACGGTCTGGCTGGTTTCCGGATCCGTGCGAACCCGGAAGGTGGGATCTTCTTCGGACAGCGATTGCAGAGCTTTGGAGAGTTTCTCCATATCGCCCTTGGTCTTCGGCTCGACCGCCACGGAGATCACGGGCTCCGGGATGTAGAGCGATTCCAGAATGATGGGATCGGTGTCGACGCACAGGGTGTCCCCGGTGGTGGTGTCCTTCAGGCCCAGAACAGCACCGAGGTCACCAGCGCGCAGCTCGTCCACTTCCTCGCGATCGTCGGCTTTCAGCACGATCAGGCGGGAAATGCGCTCTTTCTTGTCCTTGGTGGAGTTGAGCACGTAGCTGCCCTTCTGCAGCACACCGGAATAGATGCGCACAAAGGTGAGCTTGCCGAAGGGATCGGCCATCACCTTGAAGGCCAGTGCGCTGAAGGGAGCGCTGTCGTCGGCAGGACGGGCCGCTTCGCTGCCATCGGGGAGCAGACCCTGGATCGGGGGCACATCCACCGGAGCGGGCAGGTAATCCACCACGGCGTCGAGCAGCAGCTGAACGCCCTTGTTCTTGAAGGCGGAGCCGCAGAGCATCGGCACTAGGCCGTGCTTCAGCACACCTTCACGGATGCCTTTGTGCAGTTCCTCTTCGGTGAGTTCACCTTCCTCAAGGAATTTCTCGATCAGAGCCTCATCGGTTTCAGCAATGGTCTCCATCAGAGTGGCGCGCCACTCATCCACGAGATCCTTCATGTCGGCCGGCACGTCGGCCTCTTCGATCTCCTTGCCGAGATCATCTTTGTAGATGAAGGCGCGGTTCTTCACCAGGTCGATGATGCCGCTGAGCTCGCCTTCAGCGCCGATCGGCAGCTGAATGGGAACCGCGTTGGCTTTCAGGCGATCCTTGATCTGCCCGTACACCTTCAGGAAGTCGGCGCCGGTGCGGTCCATCTTGTTGACGAACACCATGCGGGGAACGCTGTAGCGATCCGCCTGACGCCACACCGTTTCCGACTGGGGCTGCACGCCACCCACGGCGCAGAACACGGCGATCACACCGTCGAGCACGCGCATGGAACGCTCCACCTCGATGGTGAAGTCCACGTGGCCCGGCGTATCAATGATGTTGATGCGGTGATCTTTCCAGCTGGTGGAAATGGCCGCAGCCGTGATGGTGATGCCCCGCTCGCGCTCCTGGGCCATCCAATCGGTTACAGCGGCGCCATCGTGCACCTCACCGATCTTGTGAACCACACCCGAATAGAACAGGATGCGTTCAGTGGTGGTGGTTTTGCCAGCATCAATGTGCGCGGCAATGCCAATATTTCTTACGCGTTCTAGGGGATAGGCGCGAGCCACGGGGCAGATCTCCGGAGGGTGTAATCAACAAAAAAAGAGGGCGTCACTCTACAAGCCGGCTCTGCCGACCCGTTCTGGTGCAGGGCCGCCCAGGCCCTGCAATCGCTGCGATTTAGTAGCGGTAGTGAGCGAAGGCCTTGTTGGCTTCGGCCATCTTGTGGGTCTCTTCGCGCTTGCGAACAGCGCTGCCAGCTTCGTTGGCGGCGTCCATCAGTTCACCAGCCAGTTTCTGAGCCATGCTGCGGCCGTTACGGGCGCGGGAGAAGTTCACCAGCCAGCGCAGCGCCATGGCGGTGCCGCGTTCCTGACGCACTTCCATCGGCACCTGATAGGTGGCGCCACCAACGCGACGAGCGCGGACTTCCACCAGGGGAGTGGCGTTCTTCACGGCAGTTTCGAACACTTCCAGGGGGTTCGCGCCGGTGCGCTCGCCGATCAGTGAGAAGGCATCAGACAGGATCCGCTGAGCAGTGGATTTCTTGCCGTGCTTCATCAGCCGCGCCACGATCATCGTGGCCAGACGGCTGTTGAACTGAGGATCCGGAAGAATCGGGCGCTTCTCGGCGGCGTTGCGGCGGGACATAAACCTGGGGAGTGGAAGTCAGGAAACGGCTGGGAGGAGATCAATCCTTGGGCGTCTTGGCGCCGTACTTGGAGCGCGACTGACGGCGATCCTTCACACCGGCGGTGTCGAGGGTGCCGCGGATGATGTGGTAGCGAACGCCGGGCAGGTCTTTGACACGACCGCCGCGGATCATCACCACGGAGTGCTCCTGGAGGTTGTGGCCGATCCCGGGGATGTAGGCCGTGACCTCGAAACCGGAGGTGAGACGCACACGGGCAACCTTCCGCAGAGCCGAGTTCGGCTTCTTCGGAGTGGAGGTGTACACGCGGGTGCACACACCACGGCGCTCAGGGCAGGCGCGGAGGGCAGGCGACTTGGTCTTGCGGGTAAGGCGCTGCCGCTCGCTGCGGATCAGCTGCTGAATCGTGGGCATCGAGGGCCGGTAAGGGAGGTCGGAAGGCCGACCGTTACGACAATCCGCCACATTACTTTGTCGCCTGCACCCCCACCCCGGCCGCCTCGTCGCTGGGGCTGAAGGCAGCGCCGCAGGCGCAGATCCGCAGCTCGCGGCCGGCCCGCACCAGGAAGCCGCCGCCGCTCAGATCACCGCGGTAGTCGAGCTCAAGCGCCCCGAGGCGCTCGCATTGCTCTCCTGGAGAGAACAGGGTGATGCCGTCGGCACGGGCCACCGGCACCCCCGAGAGGTGCCCCGGGCGGATGCGGATCACCCAGCGCTCGCAGCTGCCGTCCACCAGGTCGAGATGCATCATCCCGGGGGTCCCGGCCACCGCTGCCTGCCGCCCGAGTTCGGCAGCGGCCGCTGCGGTGAGGCGCAGGCTGTGGCCCTTCGGCATGACGTGTGATCGGCGCGATCGGCCCAGTGTGTCAGGGGTTGATCCGCTCAGCGCGGGCCTGCTGCCATGGCCCGTTGGCCTGGAGACCCGTCTCGGGGCACCAGGCCGAGCCCGTTGTGCACCGCTGCCGCCACTCCGCGGCCCTTCACCGTGTGCACATCCGCGAGCACCAGGCCCGTTGAGCTGCCGCCATCGAGGTTCAAGGCGTCTACCAATCCTTCCTGGCGCATCAGCAGGGCTGTTTCCAGCAGTGTGGGTCCGGCGTTGTTCACCCCTTGCAGGGTGATCAGCCACAGCTGGCGGCCATCGCTGCCAACCACCGTGCGCGGGGCGGCCTGCGCGATGAAGCCCGAACTGAAGCCCTCGGCGGCGCCATTGAGCACCACCTGGCCGTCTTTCAACAGCAGTGGCCCCCCGCCCAGCACGTTGGCTTTCTGGCCAACGCCACTGCTGGGCTTGCTCTCCAGGCTCAGTGCCTCGCCTGGTTGCCAAGGCACGTTCACGCCACCGCGGGCCACGATCAATTGTTCGCCGGGTCGCAGCGCCACCCCGGCGCTGAGCTGCCCTGCTTCGAAGCGTTCGCTCACCGTGCCGTTGCGCAGCAGCACAGCCATCTCGCTGCCGGTGATCGGTTGGTAGCGCGGGCCCCAGTCGGCGGTGTAGCGCGCCAGCCCCTTCTGCACGTAGCCGCTGTTCACGCTCGCGATCGGCCAGCGCTGGCCGCTGCGGTCGGACACCGATTCGATCAGCATCAGTCGATCGAAGGTTGGCAGCTCACCCGCGCTCCAGCCGGCAACGCCGCGGTTGAGGATCGGGCCCGACAGCCAGCGCCCCTGCTCGCGCATCGCCCCCAGTGGTAGGCGGTTCACACGATTGAAGTAGCCGCCGTTGATCGCGATCAGCGCCTCCTCCTGACGGGCCAACTGACTGAGGCTGCTGAGCCCCTGCATGCCATCGCTGCGGTTGAGGGGCCTGAGCTCCAGCGGCACGGCGCGCGGATCCAGGCGGACGCTGTTGATCAACACCTGCCGCGAGCCGATCCGGCTGATGCGCCGCTCCAGCTGCAGACCCTGGTTCTGCAAGGCCAGCAGCCGTGGATCGCGCTCTGGGGCGGGTGCCGTCGGCGCGCTGGCGCTGCCTTCGGCTGCCGGTAGATCGAGCACCAGGCGCCAGGGGCTGCCCAGACTCAGCCGCTCCCCCGCCTCGGGCAGCTGCAGGGTGAGCCATCCCTGGCTTTGGCTGGGCCTGAGCCCCAGTTGGTTCAGCTGCTCCAGCTGCGGCCCCGTGGCCTCGGTGCCGATCAAGAGTCGTCCGTCGCCGCTGCGCACCAGCGCTGGGGCGCTGAGATCGAGCACCACACGCCGGCCGCTGATGCCTTGGTCTTTCCATCGGATCGCCTGCAGTGGGCGAGCGGGCAGCTGCAGTTCCAGCTCCTTGCCCTGGGGGCGCACGGACACGCCCACGGCTTCGAGCAGCGCGCTCACCGGCACCGCCACTTCATCGTCAAGGCTGCGCTGGCGCGCAGGGGGCACCACGGCCTTGCGGCCAAACCACTCGAGCTCGATGCCGCTGGCAGCGTTGCTGCGGCTCACGCCCAGCTGCCCTTCCAGCACCTCTAAGGGGAGCCACAACTCCCCTTGCTCGACGAGCCAGAGGGCTTGCTGGCGCTGGCCGTTCACGCTCACCACGCTGCCCTGGCTTCGGGCGGTGCTGAACGGCCGTTGTCGCGGCGCAACCACAGGCGCCACGACTTCGGGCGGCGGCGGTGGCGGGGTGAGGGGGATGCCTGGAAGCAGGGCTGCCAGCGCCGTCAGGGGGGCCATCCATGAGTGGCGGCGGGCCCGGCCACGCTAGCGAGCGCATCCAGGTCCGCCCAGGGGAGTTCAGCTCTTAGGATCATCAGTTCGCAGCGCGGCCTCAGGCCGGGCGAGCCAGGGCTTCGGCGGTGGTTGCGGTGTACCTCGTGTGCAGATCCGCCAGCTGCCCCATTGGAAGTCGGCACCGCTGGTGCCCCCCGATCTGTAGGTGGTTGGTTCGCTCTAGCGCTGGATCAACTCGTACAAGGTTGTCGCCGGGTTATGTCGCAGTTTTCTCGCCCCGAATGGCCCCATCGCGATAGCCCCGCCCCGGCGGCGGTGGCCGGCGAGAAGGATGCCTGCGGTGTGGGTTTTCTGGCCAGCCTGAAGGGTGAGGCCAGCCACTGGGTGCTGCGTCAGGCCCTGCGCGGCCTCGATTGCATGGAGCACCGCGGTGGTTGCGGCGGCGATGGTGATTCCGGCGACGGTGCCGGCGTGCTCTGCGGCATTCCCTGGAGCTATCTGGATGCTGTGTGGCCTGAAGCAGCGGCTGCCAGCGCCGGCCCCCGCGGCCTGGGCATGGTGTTTCTGCCGGCCGATGCGGTTCGCCGCGAGCAGGCCAAGGTTTTCTGCGCCGAGGAAGCCGCCAAGCTGGGCCTCAGCAGCCTGGGCTGGCGCCAGGTGCCGGTGGCCCCCGCAGTGCTCGGCCCACTCGCTCGCGGCACGGCGCCCGCGATCGAACAGTGGCTGATCGGTGCCCCTGAGGCTGGTGATGCGCTCGAAGCTCTGCTTTTCCGTCTGCGCCGCAGGTGCGGCGATCGGGCTCGCGCCGCCTGGGGCGCCGGCCCCAGCGACCTCTATTTCGCTTCCCTGAGCGGTCGCACCGTTGTTTACAAGGGAATGGTGCGCTCGGAGGTGCTCTCCGCGTTTTATGGCGACCTGCGCGATGAGCGCTTCGCCGTGAGCTTCGCGGTGTATCACCGCCGCTTCAGCACCAACACCCTGCCCCGCTGGCCCCTGGCCCAGCCGATGCGCCTGCTCGGCCACAACGGCGAGATCAACACCCTGCTGGGCAACCTCAACTGGGCCCGCGCCTCCGAGGCTGATCTCGATGCGGTGTGGGGCGATGCCGCCGCCGACCTCAAGCCGGTGGTGAACCCGGCCTTCAGTGATTCCGCCAACCTCGACGCCACCCTTGAGCTGCTGGTGCGCAGCGGCCGCCCGATCACCGAGAGCCTGCTCACCCTGGTGCCGGAGGCCTTCCGCGACCAGCCCGAGCTGGCCGATAAGCCGGAGATCCAGGCCTTCTACGAATATTCCGCCTGCACCCAGGAGCCCTGGGACGGCCCGGCGCTGCTCGTGTTCGCCGATGGCCGCAGCGTGGGCGCCACCCTCGATCGCAATGGCCTGCGCCCAGCTCGCTACTGCATCACCAGCGACGGCTTCGTGGTGATGGGCTCGGAAACCGGTGTGGTGGAGCTCGAGGAGAGCCGCATCATCGAGAAGGGCCGCCTCGGCCCCGGCCAGATGCTGGCCGTGGATCTGGAGAACGGCCGCCTGCTGCACAACTGGGAGGTGAAGCAGGAAGTGGCGTCGCGCCACCCCTATGGCCAGTGGTTGGCTGAGCATCGCCGCAACCTCACGGCCCAGCCTTGGGCCCAGGAGCGCAACCTCGGCGATCTGGAGCTGCTGCAGCTGCAAACAGCGTTTGGTTTCACCGCTGAAGACTTCGATCTGGTGATCGAAGACATGGCCGGTGCTGGCAAGGAGCCCACCTACTGCATGGGTGACGACATCCCCTTGGCGGTGCTCTCCGAGAAGCCGCACCTGCTCTACGACTACTTCAAGCAGCGTTTCGCGCAGGTCACCAACCCGCCGATCGATCCGCTGCGGGAAAAGCTGGTGATGAGCCTGGAGATGCATCTGGGCAAGCGCGGCTCACCGCTGCAGCCCCAAGCCTCAGCCGCTGCCGCGCTGCATCTCGACAGCCCCATCCTCAATGAGGCGGAGCTGGCCGCCGTGGCGCAGCAGGGCATTGCCTGCAGCACCCTCTCCACCCTGATGCCGATCACCGATGGGCCCTCGGGCCTTGCGGCTGCTGTGGAGAAGCTCAAGGCTGAGGCTGAAGCCGCCGTGCGCGGCGGCAGCCAGATCCTGGTGCTCTCGGATCGGGGCATCACCGCCACCACCACTTACATCCCGCCGCTGCTGGCGGTGGGTGCGGTGCACCACCACCTGCTCAACCTCGGCCTGCGTCTGCAGACCTCCCTGGTGGCCGATACGGCCCAGTGCTGGAGTACCCATCACCTGGCCTGCCTGATCGGTTTCGGTGCCAGCGCCGTATGTCCCTGGCTCACCTGGGAAACGGCGCGCCACTGGCTGGCGCAGCCCAAGGTGCAAACCAACATCGAGCGCGGCAAGTTGCCCGCCCTCACCGCTGATCTGGTGCAGGCCAACGTGCGCAAGGCCTTGGAAGACGGCCTGCGCAAGATCCTGTCCAAGATCGGGATCTCGCTGCTCGCCAGTTACCACGGCGCCCAGATCTTTGAGGCGATCGGCATCGGTGCCGACCTGATCGAGCTGGCCTTCAAGGGCACCACCAGTCGGGTGGCCGGCCTGAGCTTGAGCGAGCTGGCCAGCGAAACCCTGAGCTTCCACGCCAAGGCCTTCCCCGAGCTCAACCGCACCAAGCTCGAGTTCATGGGCTTTGTGCAATACCGCACCGGTGGCGAATACCACCTCAACAGCCCGGAGATGGCCAAGGCCCTCCACGCGGCTGTTGAGGCTGGCCCCGGCTACGACCACTTCTCCACCTACAAAACCCTGCTGGAGAACCGCCCGGTCACGGCCCTGCGCGATCTTCTGGAGCTCAAGCCCGCCACCGCTCCTCTGCCCCTCGATCAGGTGGAGAGCGTGGAGAGCATCTGCTCCCGCTTCTGCACCGGCGGCATGAGCCTCGGCGCCCTCTCGCGCGAAGCCCACGAGGTGCTGGCCGTGGCGATGAACCGCATTGGCGGCAAGAGCAACAGCGGCGAGGGCGGTGAGGATCCGGCCCGCTTCCACACCCTCAGCGATGTGGATGGCGAGGGCCACTCCGCCACCCTGCCCACGATCAAGGGCCTGCGCAACGGCGACACCGCCTGCTCCGCGATCAAGCAGATCGCTTCAGGTCGCTTCGGGGTGACCCCCGAATACCTGCGCAGCGGTAAGCAGCTGGAGATCAAGGTCGCCCAAGGGGCCAAGCCCGGCGAAGGCGGTCAGCTGCCCGGCCCGAAGGTGGATCCCTACATCGCCTGGCTGCGCAACAGCAAGCCCGGCGTGGCGCTGATCTCACCGCCACCCCACCACGACATCTATTCGATTGAGGATCTGGCCCAGCTGATCCACGACCTCCACCAGGTGCACCCCGCCGCCAAGGTGAGCGTGAAGCTGGTGGCTGAAATCGGCATCGGCACCATCGCCGCCGGTGTGGCCAAGGCCAACGCCGATGTGATTCAGATCTCCGGCCACGACGGCGGTACCGGCGCCTCACCGCTGAGCTCGATCAAGCACGCCGGCGGCCCCTGGGAGCTCGGCCTCACCGAAGTGCACCGGGCGCTGCTGGAAAACGGCCTGCGTGATCGCGTGCTGCTGCGCGCCGATGGCGGCCTCAAGACCGGCTGGGACGTGATCATCGCCGCCCTGCTCGGCGCTGAGGAATACGGCTTCGGCTCGATCGCGATGATCGCCGAGGGCTGCATCATGGCCCGCGTTTGCCACACCAATAACTGCCCGGTGGGTGTGGCCACTCAGAAGGAAGCGCTGCGCAAGCGCTTCACCGGCATTCCCGAGCACGTGGTGAACTTCTTCCTGTTCGTGGCGGAAGAGGTGCGTCAGTTGCTGAGCGTGCTTGGCGTGGCGCATCTCGAGGATCTGATCGGCCGCACCGAGCTGCTCCAGCCCCGAGCCGTGCAGCTGGCGAAAACCAAAGCGATCGATCTCTCCTGCCTGCTCGATCCCATTCCGCAGGCGGCCGATCGCAGTTGGCTCCAGCACGACGCCGAAGCCCACGGCAACGGCCCCATCCTGGAAGACCAACTGCTGGCTGATGCCGAGCTGGTGGCCGCGATCGAGGGCCACGGCCGCCTGGCCCGCACCCTGCCAATCATCAACACCGATCGCAGCGTTTGCGCCCGACTCGGTGGTGAGATCGCTGCCCGCCATGGCAACACTGGCTTCCAGGGCCAGCTGGATCTCACTTACGAAGGTGCCGCCGGCCAGAGCTTCGGCGCGTTCACCGTGCAGGGCATGAACGTGCGCCTGGTGGGCGAAGCCAACGACTACGTGGGCAAGGGCATCAATGGCGGCCGCATCAGCGTGGTGCCCCCGGCCGGTGGCCGTGATCCCGGCAGCCAGGTGATCTTGGGCAACACCTGCCTCTACGGCGCCACCGGTGGTGAGCTGTTCGCCCTGGGCCGCGCCGGCGAGCGTTTTGCGGTGCGCAACAGCGGTGCCCGCACCGTTGTGGAAGGCGCCGGCGATCACTGCTGCGAATACATGACCGGCGGTGTGGTGGTGGTGCTGGGCAGCACCGGCCGCAACGTGGCCGCCGGCATGACCGGTGGTGTGGCCTTCCTGCTCGATGAGACAGGCGGCCTGCGCGAGCGGGTGAATCCCGAGATCGTGGCGATCTGTGAGCTCACCACCCCCGAGCAGGAAGCGCTGCTCAAGCCGCTGCTGGAGGCCCACCTCGAGGTCACCGGCAGCAGCAAGGCCGCGGCGATCCTGGCCGATTGGAGCACCTGGAAGGCGCGCTTCAAGCTGCTGGTGCCCCCCAGCGAAAAGGCCAATGTGGGCCTGGCTGAGCGCGAGGCGGTGGCGGCCTGATCGGTTAGCCGGCGCTTCGGTTCGGTTCACGCTCCCGCCGGTCGGTTCGCCCCACCGGCGGGTTCGGTTGGCCCGATCTCTCTCCCTCACTGGGCTGCATAGCTTGCTTGCAACCGCACCGGCAGCCATGCCTCCCGAGTTCGCTCAGCAGATCCAGCAGCTGTTTGCCCGCCAGATGGCGGTGGCCTTCCTCGAGCACTGCGCTCAGCTTCCGGCTCCCGTGAGCCTGGTGAACGCCCGCATCGATGAGCTGGCCGCTGGCCCGCTGGCGGTGGAAGCCTGCGCTCTGGAATCGGAATTCCTGCTCGAGCCCTAGCGGGGGTGTTGGGCCATCAGCCGCTGCACCTCGCCGGCGTGATAGCTGCTGCGGGTGAGCGGTGTGCTCACCACTTGCAGGAACCCCAGCTCCTCCTCGCCGTGGCGCCGGAAAGCCTCAAATTGCTCCGGCGTCACGAAGCGATCCACCGGCAGGTGTTTGGGCCCGGGCGAGAGGTATTGGCCGATGGTCACGATGTCCACCTGATGGCGGCGCAGATCGGCCAACACCTCCAGCACCTCGGCATCGCTTTCCCCCAGACCCACCATCAGGCCGGACTTGCTGTAGGCCTTGGGCCAGCCCTGGCGCACCCGCTGCAGCAGCTCCAGCGAACGCTCGTAGATCCCCTGGGGCCGCGCTTTTTTGTAGAGCCGCGGCACGGTTTCGATGTTGTGGTTCAGCACATGGGGTGCGGCGTCCATCACCACGGCCAGGGCCTCCCAGTTGCCGCAGAAATCCGGGATCAGCAGCTCGATCGTGGTGAGTGGTGAGCGCTGCTTGACCTGCTCGATGCAGGCCACAAACTGGCTCGCCCCGCCATCGGCCAGGTCGTCGCGGTTCACCGAGGTGATCACCACGTGCTTCAGCCCGAGGCGGGCCACCGCTTCGCCCAGCCGTTCGGGCTCGGTGGGGTCGAGGGCGCGAACGCTTTTGTCGAAGTCGATGTCGCAATAGGGACAGGCGCGGGTGCAGCCCGGCCCCATGATCAAAAAGGTGGCGGTGCCGCCGGCGAAGCACTCGCCGATGTTGGGGCAGCTGGCCTCCTGACACACCGTGTTGAGCTTGAGATCCAGCAGCAGATCGGCCACCTCGCCGATCCGCTCCCGCTGTGGAGCTTTCACACGCAGCCAGTCGGGTTTGAGCACAGCGCCACTTCCGCCCGCAGGCGCAGATCAGCCTGCAACTCTAGAAACCGGAGCAGCGGGGCTCAGGCCCCCAGAACCCTGGCCGGGCGGCCATCTCCTACACTCCCGGCATCGGGATGTAGCGCAGCTTGGTAGCGCACTTCGTTCGGGACGAAGGGGCCGCAGGTTCGAATCCTGTCATCCCGACTTTCAGCTGAGCTCGGCGCCCGGGTAGCCCCGCGGGGTCACCATCCGGCCGCCTTCTACTCGGCTGCTGCTGTTGCCAATTAGCACCAGGGTGAGCATGTCCACCTGCTCGAGCGGCAGCGTTGACAGTTCGTGCAGGCTCACGGCTTCCTCTTCGCGGCCCAGTTGGCGAGCCAGAACCACCGGCGTGTGGGGCGCCCGCTCAGCGAGAAGCAGCTCCTGCGCCCGGCCCAGCTGCCAATCGCGCCCCTTGGAGCGCGGGTTGTAGAGCGCCACCACGAAATCGCCGGCCGCTGCAGCCTGCAGCCGCCGCTCGATCACCTCCCACGGGGTGAGGCGATCGCTCAGGCTCACGGTGCAGAAATCGTGCATCAGCGGTGCGCCGGCCCGTGCCGCCGCCAGCTGGAGCGCGGAAATCCCCGGGTGCACCTGGAAGGCGGGCCGATCCTGCTCCGCCAGGGCCATCCATTGCTCCAGGGCCAGGCCGGCCATGCCGTAAATGCCGCTATCCCCCGACGACACCAGGGCCACCGTGAGCCCCTGGCAGGCCAGCTCCAGCGCTTCGCGGCAGCGCTCACGCTCCTGGGTGAGCTGGCCATCACTGCGTAATTGATCGGGCCGGCGCAGGGGCTCGAGCAAATCCAGATAGAGGCCGTAGCCCACCCACACGCTGCTCTCCGCCAGGGCTGCGCGGGCATCGGGGGTGAGCAGCGCCAGGCTGCCCGGTCCGCTGCCGATCAGGTGCAGCGTGCCTCGCTGGGGGGCCCATTGCTGAGCGGCTTGCGCGACGGCGATGGTGGCGGCGCCCTGCTCAGCTGTGGCGGCCCGTTCGATCTGTTTCTCCACCCGAAGGCGCGCTCGGGGTCCGCAGGCCAGCAGCGCAGCAGCTTCGGCCACGCTGGCGGTGCCCAGCTCCGCCTCCACCACGTCTGAGGGGTTGGGAACAGCCACGGTCCTCAGCTCTGCGCTGCTGAAACAGCGCAGGGGCCAGCCGTGTTCCTCGGCCAGTTGCAACAGGGCTGGCTCATCGGCTTTGCGATCGGCACTGGCCAGGCCAGCCACGGCCTCGATCGCCAGCCCTGCAGCCGCAAGCCCTTGCTGGAGCGCCCGCCGCAGCAGCTCGAGGCTGGTGCCGCGTTCGCAGCCCATCCCTACCCAAAGGGCCGGCGGATGCCAGCGGCAGTGATCGCTGCGTTCGACGCCAACGCTCAGGTGGGATCCACCGGCGCTCGAGCTGGGCAAGCCCTGCAACTGTTGCCAGCGCGGGCTGCCGGCGTGGTGCTCGAGCTCGATGGGCTCACCGCGGGCAGCGGTTTTCATCAGCTGATCCCAGTCGCCTGAGCCGCGGCGCCAGCCCCAGGCCGCACCGAAGCTATCGAGGGCAAGGCGGCCGCTGCTGGCTGATCCGCCGGTGAGCACCGCTTCGCCGCCAAGAAGGGCTGCTACTGCGATGGCCAGCTGGTCGGCGCCGGCGGCGTGCCCCCCCAGGAGCGGGATCGCATGGCGCCCCTGCGCATCCACCACCACCACCGCGGGATCCTGGTGTTTATCGCTGAGCAGCGGTGCAATCAACCGGGTGATCGCACCGCAGGCTCCCACCGCCACGAAGGCTCGGCTGCGCGGCCATTCGCTCTCAAGCAGGCGTTGCAGATCGCCGGACTCCCAGCACTTCCCATCGGCTGGACTGGCGATCCGATCGATGACTCCCCGGTCCAGCAGCTGACGCAGGACAGGAAAGGAGGCGGTACTGAGGGCAAAGCCCCAGCTCAGGCGTTCACTCATCCCCCCAGCTTCTCCCGCAGCCCAGCTAGTGGACCCCGGGAGGGTGGTTGTTGCAGGGAGCCATCGGCATTCACCTGCTCGCGTGCCGATCCGCTGAGTCGGGTTTGGGGGGCGAGCCGCTCGCTGGCGGCGATGGGGGCGGGATCGGCCGGAGTGGGTTCAGCTGCTGGTGGCTCGCTAGCGGGTTCGGTTGCCGGAGAGTGGGTGTCTTCCGGTTCCGGTGCCGGTTCCAGCGCCGGTGCGATCGGCGCTGCCGCAACGGCTGCTTCATCAGAGGTGGCGCTGTCCGCTTCCACTGGGGGCTCGTCGAGCGGAGCGGCTGGGGTGGCTTCCGGCTTAGGGCTCGCCGCCTGCTCAGGTGCGGCTTCGGGTTCCGCTGATGGCACGGCGGGCGCAGGAGGCTCGGCTGCAGGGGCCGCCACTGGCGCAGGTTCTGGTGCGCTGAGGGGTTCCGGGGCTGGCTGCTCGCCTGCCAGGCGCGCGAGCTCCGCTGCCGAAAGGCTGGGCTTCAACCAGGCTGGTCTGCTGCCCGATCCGATCACCACCTCGCGCACCACACTGTTAAACGGTGGGTTCAGCGGGTCACCGCGGCCATCGAGCAATTCCAGCTGCACGGCATTGCTGCCTCGCTTGAACCCTTTCAGCCACAGAGGTGTTTGGCGGTCCACCAGGAAGCTGTCGCCATTCACGCTGATCCGCAGGCGCCAGCGGGCGTCATCACCACGCAGGTTCTGCAGGGGGGCATCCAGTAGCAGCCAGTCCACCAGCACCGGCTCCACCTGTTGCAGGGCATCGGGGCTAGCGGCGATCAGCTGAGCACTGCCGCTGCTGGGCAGCTCGGCGGCGTTTCGGGCCACACGGTGGATGCGGATCTGGGCACTGGCTCCAGGAGCCTTCACGGCTTCGCCCCAGGGCCTGGCGGCATACACGGTGACCCGGTGGCTGCCCGGCCGCAGATCGGGCATGGCGATGTTGGCGGCAGCGTCTCGGCTGCTGATGCGCAGTGGCTCCTGGTCGTCGAGTTGCACCACCAGGTGGGGGCCGAGCCCCAGGTCGCCGGCATCAGCCAGGGGCCAGTCGCTCACCTGCAGTTGAAGCGTCCAGGGCCCAGCCGGCAATAGAGCGTTATCGGCTGGGCCGAGCACCCGCACCTGGGGGGAGCGTTCGTTGAGTCGCTCATTGAGTTGTTGCACCGCACCGGGCGGTGCCACTTCCTGCAGGGCGCCTGAAGGGGCCGAGGCGGGCAGGGTTGCTGCAGCGCCCGAGGCTGGGGCCGACCTTGATTTGCTGACGCAGCCCCCACTCACCAGAGTGAGAACCACCAGCACCAGGGCCACAAAAGCCCGCCGCGGTGCCGCCAGCATGCCGTTTCCTCCTGATGCTCGGGTGGAGCTGTTCACCACATTCTGCAGCGTTGCGCACAACAACAGGCCCTGCAAGTGTTGATTGCTATCAAGAACGCGGTATTAATTACTGCTGGATGAGTATTTAAATCCCGCAAACTCGCGTTTTTTCGCTGATGGTTTTCTTCCGCGAGAGCTCAGTCCCTGACTGGCCCGGTTCCGGATTGAACCTTTGTAACTGACGGGTCAAAGGGCTTGGAATTCACTTTTATACTTCCGCCAGCGGTCCCCTTTCTGGGGCCCAAGCTCCAGTCACGAAAAGGGGTTTCGGCTTCGGCTGAGCCTTCTCTTCCGTCTGGCGCCCATGGGCGAACGCGGCTTTGCCGCTGCGTCCGTGGCTCCACTGGTCAGCTCCTGCCGGCTCGTCCGGCGCTGCAGACCGGAAGGGTGGACCTCCACCTCGATCCCGTCCCTCGAGGAACGTCTCGATGACCATCAGCCCACCAGAGCGTGGGAAAACGGCGAAAGCCCAGGTCGACCGGGTGAACAACCCGGCCACCTTCGAACTGTTCGGTAAGCCCGGCCATTTCGATCGCAGCCTCGCCAAAGGTCCCAAAACCACCACGTGGGTTTGGAACCTCCACGCCAACGCTCACGACTTCGACAGCCACACCAGTGATCTCGAAGAGGTCAGCCGGAAGATCTTTTCGGCCCACTTCGGTCACCTGGCCGTCATCTTCATTTGGCTGAGCGGTGCCTTCTTCCACGGCGCCCGCTTCTCCAACTACACCGGCTGGCTGGCCGACCCCACGCACGTGAAACCCAGTGCGCAGGTGGTTTGGCCCGTGTTCGGCCAAGAAATCCTCAATGGCGATGTGGGTGCCGGCTTCCACGGCATTCAGATCACCTCCGGCCTCTTCCATGTGTGGCGGGCCTGGGGCATCACCAACACCACCCAGCTGATGGCACTGGCCATCGGCGCTCTGGTGATGGCTGGCCTCATGCTCAACGCCGGCGTTTTCCACTACCACAAGGCAGCTCCCAAGCTCGAGTGGTTCCAGAACGTTGAGTCGATGCTCAACCACCATCTGGCCGGTCTGCTTGGTCTGGGCTCCCTGTCCTGGGCTGGACACCTGATCCATGTGTCCCTGCCCACGACTGCGCTGATGGATGCCATCGACGCCGGCAAGCCGCTGGCGCTCAACGGCAAGACCATCGCCACCTACGCCGACATCCCCCTCCCCCACGAGTTCCTGAATCAGGACCTCATCGCCCAGCTGTTCCCTGGTTTCGGTGCAGGCATCAATGCCTTCTTCACTGGCAACTGGGCCGCTTACAGCGATTTCCTCACCTTTAAAGGTGGTCTGAATCCTGTAACCGGCAGCCTGTGGATGAGCGATATCGCTCACCACCACCTGGCGATTGCGGTGCTGTTCATCGTGGCCGGTCACATGTACCGGACCAACTGGGGCATCGGTCACAGCATCAAGGAGATCCTCGAGGGCCAGAAGGGCGACCCCCTGCTGTTCCCCGCCTCCAATGGTCATGACGGTCTCTACGAGTTCATGACCACCAGCTGGCACGCCCAGCTGGCTGTGAACCTGGCTCTGATGGGTTCGCTGAGCATCATCGTGGCTCAGCACATGTATGCGATGCCTCCGTATCCCTACATCGGCATCGACTACCCGACCCAGCTGTCGATCTTCACCCACCACACCTGGATCGGTGGCTTCCTGATCGTTGGTGCCGGCGCCCACGCCGCCATCGCGATGATCCGCGACTACGACCCCGCCAAGCACGTGGACAACGTGCTCGACCGGGTGCTCAAGGCTCGCGATGCCCTGATCTCCCACCTCAACTGGGTGTGCATCTGGCTGGGCTTCCACAGCTTCGGCCTCTACATCCACAACGACACCATGCGTGCTCTGGGCCGTCCCCAGGACATGTTCAGCGACTCCGCCATTGCTCTGAAGCCCGTCTTCGCGCAGTGGATCCAGGGTCTGCACGCCGCTGCTGCCGGTAGCACCGCTCCCAACGCCCTCGCCGGCGTGAGCGAAGTGTTCAACGGCACCGTGGTGGCTGTGGGTGGCAAGGTGGCCGCCGGTCCGATCCCCCTGGGAACGGCCGACTTCATGGTCCACCACATTCACGCCTTCACTATTCACGTGACGGTGCTGATCCTGCTGAAGGGCGTTCTGTATGCCCGCAGCAGCCGCCTGGTTCCCGATAAGGCGAACCTCGGCTTCCGCTTCCCCTGCGACGGCCCCGGCCGTGGCGGTACCTGCCAGGTGTCGGCTTGGGACCACGTGTTCCTGGGCCTGTTCTGGATGTACAACTCCCTGTCGATCGTCATCTTCCACTTCTCCTGGAAGATGCAGAGCGACGTGTGGGGCACCGTCAACGCTGACGGAACCGTGTCTCACATCACCAACGGCAACTTCGCCAACAGCGCCATCACGATCAACGGCTGGCTGCGTGACTTCCTGTGGGCTCAGGCCGCACAGGTGATCAACAGCTATGGCTCTGCCACCAGTGCCTACGGTCTGATGTTCCTGGGTGCCCACTTCGTCTGGGCGTTCAGCCTGATGTTCCTGTTCAGTGGCCGTGGCTACTGGCAAGAGCTGATTGAGTCCATCGTCTGGGCTCACAACAAGCTGAAGGTTGCTCCCGCCATTCAGCCGCGGGCGCTCTCCATCACCCAGGGTCGTGCCGTCGGTGTTGCCCACTATCTGCTGGGCGGCATCGCGACCACCTGGTCGTTCTTCCTGGCCCGCATCATTGCGGTCGGCTGACCTCTCCTGACCTTTCCCAATGGCAACGAAATTTCCTTCGTTCAGCCAGGGTCTGGCACAGGACCCGACAACCCGTCGTATTTGGTACGGGATCGCCACGGCTCACGACTTCGAGAGCCATGACGGAATGACGGAGGAAAAGCTTTACCAAAAGCTTTTCTCCACCCATTTCGGTCACCTCGCGATCATCGGCCTCTGGGTTTCGGGCAACCTGTTCCACGTCGCCTGGCAGGGCAACTTCGAGCAGTGGGTCGCCGATCCTCTGCATGTCCGTCCCATAGCTCACGCGATCTGGGATCCCCACTTCGGCCAGGGCGCCATCACAGCCTTCACCCAGGCTGGCGCCTCCTCCCCGGTGAACATTGCGTACTCCGGCGTGTACCACTGGTGGTACACCATCGGCATGCGCACCAACGCCGAGCTGTATCAGGGTTCCATCTTCATGATGATCCTGTCGGCCTGGGCTCTGTTCGCTGGCTGGCTGCACCTGCAGCCCAAGTTCCGGCCTTCCCTGGCCTGGTTCAAGAACGCTGAATCCCGCCTGAACCACCACCTCGCGGTGCTGTTCGGCTTCAGCTCCATCGCTTGGGCCGGTCACCTCGTGCACGTGGCGATTCCTGAATCCCGCGGTCAGCACGTGGGTTGGGACAACTTCCTCAACGTGCTGCCTCACCCCGCCGGTCTGGCTCCGTTCTTCACCGGTAACTGGGGCGTTTACGCCGCGAACCCCGACACCGCCTATCAGGTGTTCGGTACTTCAGAAGGCGCAGGCACCGCGATCCTCACCTTCCTGGGTGGTTTCCACCCTCAGAGTGAGGCTCTCTGGCTCACCGACATTGCCCATCACCACCTGGCGATCGGCTGTCTGTTTGTGATCGCCGGCCACATGTACCGGACCAACTTCGGTATCGGCCACTCGATCCGCGAGATCCTCGAAGCCCACAACCCGCCCAAGGGCACCCCTGGTGACCTCGGCGCTGGCCACAAGGGTCTCTACGACACCATCAACAACTCGCTCCACTTCCAGCTCGGTCTGGCCCTGGCTTCCCTGGGCGTTGTGACCAGCCTGGTGGCGCAGCACATGTATTCGATGCCGTCCTACGCGTTCATCGCGAAGGACTACACGACACAAGCTGCCCTCTACACCCACCACCAGTACATCGCCATCTTCCTGATGTGCGGTGCCTTCGCTCACGGTGCGATCTTCTTCATCCGTGATTACGACCCCGAGGCCAACAAGAACAACGTTCTTGCTCGGATGCTCGAGCACAAAGAAGCGATCATCAGCCACCTGAGCTGGGTCTCCCTGTTCCTCGGTTTCCACACCCTCGGCCTCTACGTCCACAACGACGTGGTTGTTGCCTTCGGTACCCCCGAGAAGCAGATCCTGGTGGAGCCCGTGTTCGCCCAGTTCGTGCAGGCTGCCTCCGGCAAGGCCATGTACGGCTTCGATGTGCTCCTTTCCAATGGTGCTAGCGCCGCTAGCAATGCCAGCGCTGCCTACATGGGCGGTTGGATGGATGCCATCAACGACGGCGGCAACGATCTGTTCCTGCAGATCGGCCCTGGTGACTTCCTGGTTCACCACGCCATCGCTCTGGGTCTGCACACCACCACCCTGATCCTGGTGAAGGGTGCTCTGGATGCCCGTGGCTCCAAGCTGATGCCCGACAAGAAGGACTTCGGTTACTCCTTCCCCTGCGACGGCCCCGGCCGTGGCGGCACCTGCGACATCAGTGCCTGGGACGCCTTCTATCTGGCTGTCTTCTGGGCCCTGAACACCGTGGGTTGGCTCACCTTCTACTGGCACTGGAAGCACCTCGCCATCTGGCAGGGCAACGTGGCTCAGTTCAACGAATCCAGCACCTATCTGATGGGCTGGTTCCGCGACTATCTGTGGCTCAACTCCTCTCAGCTGATCAACGGTTACAACCCGTATGGCAGCAACAACCTCGCCGTCTGGGCCTGGATGTTCCTGTTCGGTCACCTGATCTGGGCCACCGGCTTCATGTTCCTGATCTCCTGGCGCGGTTACTGGCAGGAACTGATCGAGACCATCGTCTGGGCTCACCAGCGCACTCCGCTCGCCAACCTGGTGGGCTGGCGCGACAAGCCTGTGGCTCTCTCGATCGTTCAGGCCCGTGTGGTTGGTCTGGCTCACTTCACCGTGGGCTACTTCGTGACCTACGCCGCCTTCCTGATCGCCTCCACCTCAGGCAAGTTCGGCTGATGCAGCGCGGCTGATCCATCAGCCGCCTCCCCATCACCCTTGCCCTCTTCGAGGGACGTCTTCAGCCTCCGGCCCAAGCCGGGGGCTTTTTTTGGCTCAGCGTTGCTCTGTGCGGCCAGCCAGCAGCCAGGCGGCTATGCCCACCACGAACCACGGCAGAACCTTCAATTCGAGCAGTTGCGTGAGCGCGTGCACAGCCGGCTCCAGTAGCCACTGGTTCAAGCCCAGCAATAAGGCGAGCAGCAGGATCAGAGCCGTCACTCGGCTAATGAGCTGCAGTTGAGATTTGCGGGCATCACAGCACCGGTGCGAAGCAGTTTCCAGTGGCCGTTGGGCTCCCACTCGATCACGGTGCTGCCCTGCCCGGATGGGGCTGGCCAGGGCACCGGCCCCAGTTGCGCCACTTCTGGAAAGCGCAGGGCGGCTTCCTGGTGATTCAGGCAAGCAGGGTCTCCTGAACGGTTGGCGCTAGTGGTGGCCAGGGGTCCGCTGAGCTGCAGCAGTTCCCGCGCCTCATCGCTGCTGGGAATGCGCAGGCCCAGCGTTGTGCCGCCAGGGTTTAGGAGCTCGAGCCATTCGCCCTTGGCGGGAAGCACCAGCGTGAGAGCTCCAGGCCAGTAGCGCTCAGCCAGCTCCTGCCAAGCCGCTTCGATTGGCAGGCCGAGGCAGGCCCATAAGGGTTCGATCTCCGCGGCCATCAGGATCACCGGTTTGTTCCGAGGGCGCTGCTTCAGCGTCCAGAGCAAATTGGCTGATGCCGGCTGGGTGGCCAGGGCCGGGAGGGTGTCGGTGGGGAAGATCGCGGCCTCACCGGCCTGCAGTTTCTCGGCGAGTTCGCTGGGGCTGCAGGCAGGGGGCATGGCTGGCTGAAGGGTTGCAGTGAAGGCGAGAGCTCAGCTTGGGCGTTGGGCGCAGGCGAAGCGTTTCACTCCTTCCAGATCGAAGTGGGCCGCAGCGTTGCTGAGCCCGCTTTGGCGCAGTAACGCCACAGCTGCCTCGCTTTGATCGTGGTGATGCTCGAGCAGCAGCCACCCCCCTGGAGCGAGTGCTGCTGCGGCTCCATGGGCGATTGCTCGGATCGCATCCAGTCCGTCGCTGCCGCCGTGGAGCGCCAGCTCAGGCTCGTGATCGCGCACCTGCGGATCCAGCGTTTGCCACACGTCGGTGGGGATGTAGGGCGGGTTTGACACCACCAGATTCAGGCTTCCCAAGCAATCACCCAGGGGCTCCCACCAGCTGCCCTGGCGTAGTTGCACGGACTGCCCCAGGGGATCCCCACCCAGATTGCGCTTCGCCAATGCCAGGGCATCGGCTGATTGATCCACAGCCCAGCCTTCGCTCCCAGGCCAGGTTCGGGCCAGTGCCAGGGCGAGGCAACCGGATCCGGTGCCCAGATCCGCCCAGCGCAGAGGGGTTCCGCTTTCGTGGGGCTCGATCAGCGCCAAGGCCAGATCCACCAGCAGCTCTGTTTCCTGCCTGGGAATCAAGGCCCCTGGTTGCACGGCCAGTTCGAGATCACGCCACGGGCAACGGCCCACGAGGTATTGCAGTGGTGTTTTGCTTTGAAGGTGTTGCTGCCAAAGCTGCTCGAGCCGGCTGAGGGGGGCTGCTAGCTCCACCGATCGCTCCGGGTGGAGCCAGAGCTGTTGCAGGGTTTGCCAAGAAAGGCCGCCTTCCAGATCGAGCAGCCAATCCAATGCACTGGCTTCGCCACCGGCTTGCAGTTGCTCGCGGCGCCACGCCAGGAGCTCAGCTGCGGCCAAGTTGCTCACCATGGTCCAACGTTAGGAAGCGGTGGGTTCAGCAGGGCCGCCACCACAGCCCTGGCTCGCTGCGCAACACGCCCGCTAGCTCCAGCCGCAGCAGCCGTTCGCTCAGGGAGCCGGGGTTGATGCGCAAGCGATCGCAGAGTTGATCGAGGGAGGCTCCAGCCCCAAGCGCTCCGAGCAGCGCCGCTTCTCGCTGTAGCAGGGTGGCGTGCGCTGGAGTGTCCTGCTCCTGGGACCTCGGCCGCAGGGGCCCCGCCCCCAGGCTGTTGATCAGATCCGTCGGGCTGAGCAGCGGCGTACCCCCCTGGCTGAGCCAGCGATTGCTGCCCGCCGCACTCACCCGTGCCGCATCCGCTGGCACCACCCACACCGGCAGGCCCAGCTCCCAGGCCAACTGGGCTGAGTGCAGAGCCCCACTTGCCAGCGGACACTCCACCAGCACCACCGCCTGAGCCAGCCCCACCTGCAGCCGATTGCGCAGCGCGAAATGCCCCGCTCGCCCTGGGGTGCCCTCCGCCAGCTCACTAATCAACAGGCCACGCTCAGCAACGGCCCCCTGCAGTTCCGTGTGATGGCGTGGGTAGACCCGATTCAGCGGCGTGCCCAACACGCCCACCGGCTGCCCGCCCGCTTCCAGGCACCCCTGATGAGCGGCGGCATCAATGCCTTCAGCCAGGCCGCTCACCACGGGCCAACCCGCCTCCGCCAGGGCGCGGCCGATCATCCGAGCCATGGTGCTGCCATGCCTGGAGGGCCGGCGGGTGCCCACCACCGCCACCGCTTGGCTTTCCCAGAGTGCGGGCCACAGCGAGCCCCGCCCACGCCAGAACAGCTGCAACGGCGGCCGTTCCAGCTCCAGCAATGCCGGCGGGAAGGCGTCGTCGTCGGGGAGCAGCAGCCCTGGCGGAGCCCACTGGCGCCGTTGGCTTTGGTTGGGCGGCTGGTGGATCGGCAGCTCTCCATGTTCACTGCGATAGCGGTGGATCCCCTCGAGCTCCCGCGGGCTGAGGCGGGTGTGCCCCCCCAGGGCATGGCTGAGTTCCGCTTCGCTGGCGAGCCACGCCAGCTCCAGGCTGCCGAACATGGCATCCAGGCGCTCATGCCGTTGCCAGCCAATGCCGGGGCAGCCCGACCACACCAGACGCCACAGGCGCTTGTGCTCCACCGATGGGTCGTGGCCACGGCGCTGGCGAGCCTTCCGCTCTGCGCGGGAGCGCTGCGTCCGCCGGCGCGGACTGGTCGGTGCCGCAAAGGGCGCGCACAACAACTCCCCCACAACCACTCCACTAGTTCGCCTGTACTATAGCGAGAGTGCTGGGTCTCAGGCTGCGCCCTGCTGCAGCCGTTCGATCGCGCTGATCAGCTCGGGTGGTAATCGGCGCAGCAGCTTGCGCTGGCCTGCTCCGGCGGAGAGGTCCACGAGCACCAACTCCACGCGCGCTTCGGCAGCCACGCTGCCATCGGCCTTCACAAATTGGCTGCGCCAGGGCAGCTTCACGCCGCTGCGCGGCAGCACCCAGCTGTGCACGCTCACCTGTTCGCCGTGGAGCAGGGCCTGGCGGTAATCGATCGTGAGGTTCACCACGGGCAGCTCCAGCCCCTGGCCGGAGAGGTCGGCATAGGCCAGGCCCGCCGCGCTCAGCGCCTCCACCCGGGCTTCCTCCAGCCAGCTCAAATAAGCGCCGTGCCACATCACCCCGGCGTGATCGGTGTGCTGGGGCAGCACGCGCCTCTGCAGGCGCCAAGGCTGTTGCTGTTGTTGCTCCGTCACGGTGTTACTCGCGGTTGGTCCGCCACAGCAGATCAGCCATAGGCTGCCCCAGCGCGTTGCAACGGCTGTGTTCCGCAACCTTCTGATCGCCGATTCCGGCAAGGGCCACGTTGAAGAGATGGTGCGCATGCTGCGCGACATCCCGGCCATGCGGCAGGCCCGCATCAACCTGCTGCATGTGGTGTCGGAGCAGGCGGGCGAGAACTACGCGGAACACTCCCAGAAAGCGGCCGGGATCGTGGCCGAGGCCGTGCAGCGCCTCGGCCTCAACCCAGCCGATGTGAACACGATCATTCGCCAGGGCGACACCAAGCAAACAGTGTTGAAGGTGGCCGATGAGCTCAACGCCGACCTGATCGTGATGGGTTCGCGCGGTCTGGGTCGGCTGCAGTCGATCCTGAGCAACAGCGCCAGCCAATACGTGTTTCAGCTCTCCACGCGGCCGATGCTGCTGGTGCGCGACGACCTCTACGTGCGCCACGTGAACCGCGTGATGGTGGCTGTCGATGGCACCGGCGTGGGCGATGACGCCCTGCGTCTGGCCTGTGAACTGGTGCGTGACATCCCCGGTGGCAGCCTCACGGGCATCCACATCAGCCGGCAGGACATCACCCCCTCCCGCGGCGGTAAGACCCCTGCCGATGAAGTGCTGGACAAAGCGGTGCAGCGCGCCCGCAGCTTTGGCGTGGAGATGAAGGCCATCCACCGCACGGGCGACATCGGTCGCGGGGTGTGCCAGGTGGCGGAGGAGGAGAAGGCGGATCTGCTGGTGATCGCCTCCCAGGATCGCCGGCCGCTGGTGGCCCGTGGCCTGGTGGATATCGATCGTTTGCTCGGCTCTTCAGTGAGCGACTACATCCGCGTGCACGCCCCTGCGCCCGTGTTGCTGGTGCGGGAGCCTGAAGGGCGCAGTTGAGCCTGAACTGCTGCTGCGCTCGGCGCAGCGCAGCAAAAAATCCCCGGAGCTGCCGATCGCTGCTCCGGGGATTTTTCAATGAATGGAGCTGGTTGGGCAGAGGCCCGGGATTCAACCCTGGCGGCTGCTGGTCTGGATGTACAGCACTAGCAGAAACACGGTTGGAACCAGCACGAACATCAGACTGGCGACGAAGCCGAGATCGTTGGTTTCCATTGCAAAAGCCTTCAGCGCGATGACGGTATCACCGCCTTCAGGCGCCGATCAGGCCTCTTCATCGCTCGTAGTGGTTTCGCCCTCCTCGTCTTCGATGAGGCTCTCGTCCACGGGCCAGGCGGTGGGGCCGGCAGGCAGCGGCTCCGCCTTGGCCTGGGCGATCTTTTGCTCGGCATCACCGAGCCCGGTCTGGGGTTTGGTGAGCACCAGCACGGATTGCTGCACCAGCGCCTGACAGGCCAGACGCCAGGTTTGGGGCCGGCGGCGCAGCTTCTGGTCTTCAACAGCGGTGCGGCCACTGAGGCTGCCGGGGCTGCTTTCGCCCACCACATCCACAAAGCAGGTGATGCATTGGCCGCAGCCACCGCAGTTGCCCAGCTGGCCCTTCAGGCCGTACAGCGCGATGCCCTCCCGCAGGGCTACCTCCCGCAGGTTTTCACCCGGGTAGCACTCCACGTCGCGACCTTCGCGCACAAACCGAATCACGGGCATGGGATCCCCCGGCAACTCCTCCATTGTGAGGGTGAGGGTTGCGTTTTGTAACCGCCGCCTGCGGCTCAGGGGAGTGGTGCCGGGGCTGGCCCCATCACGGCACGTTTCAGCTGTGCCGCAATCGAATCAGAGAGCCGCGCAAACCCCTTACCATCGCCAACACGGATTGAGTATCCGCCGGTTTCGGCTGGCTGAGCTTGATCGTGTTGCCAACCGCCGACCGGTTCTCCGGCGCGGGCGGCTGATTGTTTCCCCGGACCTAACCCCCATGGGATTGCCCTGGTATCGGGTGCACACGGTCGTGATCAACGACCCGGGCCGACTGTTGGCCGTGCACCTCATGCACACCGCTCTGGTAGCTGGCTGGGCCGGCTCCATGGCGCTCTACGAGCTGGCCATCTTCGATCCCTCCGACCCGGTGCTCAACCCGATGTGGCGCCAGGGCATGTTTGTGATGCCTTTCATGGCCCGTCTGGGAGTGACGGGCAGCTGGGGCGGCTGGAGCATCACCGGTGAAACCGGTGTTGATCCCGGCTTCTGGAGCTTCGAAGGTGTGGCAGCTGCTCACATCATTCTCAGCGGCCTGCTGTTCCTCGCTGCCATCTGGCACTGGACCTACTGGGATCTGGAGATCTGGCAGGACCCCCGCACCGGTGAGCCCGCCCTCGATCTTCCCAAGATCTTCGGGATCCACCTGCTGCTCGCTGGCCTCGCTTGCTTCGGCTTCGGTGCCTTCCACCTCACAGGTGTGTTTGGCCCCGGAATGTGGGTGTCTGACCCCTACGGCATCACCGGTCACCTAGAGCCGGTGCAGCCCTCCTGGGGTCCTGAAGGGTTCAACCCCTTCAACCCGGGCGGCATCGTTGCCCACCACATCGCTGCAGGCATCGTCGGCATCATCGCCGGCATCTTCCACATCACCACTCGCCCGCCGGAGCGCCTCTACAAGGCTCTGCGCATGGGCAACATCGAAACGGTGCTCTCCAGCGCCATCGCTGCCGTGTTCTTCGCTGCCTTCGTCGTGGCCGGAACCATGTGGTACGGCGCGGCTGCCACTCCGGTTGAGCTGTTCGGCCCCACCCGCTATCAGTGGGACCAGGGCTACTTCAAGACCGAGATCAACCGCCGTGTGCAGACCGCACTCGACAACGGTGCCACCAAGGAACAGGCCTTCGCCACGATTCCTGAGAAGCTCGCCTTCTACGACTACGTGGGCAACAGCCCTGCCAAGGGTGGTCTGTTCCGCGTTGGTCCGATGGTGAATGGTGATGGCCTGCCCACCGGCTGGCTGGGTCACATCTCCTTCACCGATAAGGAAGGTCGTGATCTGGAAGTGCGTCGCCTGCCCAACTTCTTCGAGAACTTCCCTGTGGTTCTTGAAGACGGCCAGGGCATCGTTCGCGCCGACATCCCCTTCCGCCGCGCTGAAGCGAAGTACTCCTTCGAGCAGACAGGCGTGACCGCCACCGTTTACGGCGGCGCTCTCAACGGTCAGACCTTCACCGACCCCGCCGATGTGAAGCGTCTCGCCCGCAAGGCACAGCTCGGTGAAGCGTTCGAATTCGATCGCGAGACCTACCACTCCGACGGCACCTTCCGCAGCTCACCCCGCGGCTGGTTCACCTTCGGCCACGCCTGCTTCGCGTTGCTCTTCTTCTTCGGTCACATCTGGCACGGTGCTCGCACCCTCTACCGCGATGTGTTCGCCGGTATCGATCCTGATCTCGGTGAACAAGTGGAGTTTGGTCTGTTCCAGAAACTGGGCGACCGTTCCACCCGCCGTCTGCCGGAGGGCTACGTGCCTCCCGCCGGTACTACCCTCAGCTGATCGCCAGGAGGTTCTTCCATGGAAAGCTTCGCTTACATCCTCATCCTGGCGTTCGCCATCTCCACCCTGTTCTTCGCGATCGCCTTCCGCGATCCCCCGAAGATCGGTAAGTGATTGGCTCAGGCGTCTGAGTGATCGAACCCCCGCTGATGCGGGGGTTTTTGTTGTCTTGCGGCTCTCTGTGGAGGTCGAGTCTCACGTTGTGGCGCCGTTTTCGAGCGATCACGATCTGAAACCCTCGGCGGCTACTCCCTTCTCAAGTGGACGAAAGCTGTCTACACTTGCTTCACACTTCCGCGGACTTTCGGGCCAATGCAGTGCCCCTCGTGCCAGCACACTGATAGCCGCGTTCTTGAATCGCGTTCCGCTGATACGGGCCGCAGTGTGAGGCGGCGCCGCGAATGTTTGCACTGTGAATTTCGCTTCACCACCTACGAACGGGTGGAAACAGTGCCAATCACGGTGGTGAAGCGCAACGGCAGCCGTGAAGCGTTTAACCGCAGCAAGCTGCTGCACGGTTTGCTGCGCGCCTGCGAGAAAACGGGTTTGGAGCCCAGCCGCCTCGAATCCGTTGTGGATGAGCTGGAGCTCCAGCTTCAGGGCCGCAGCGGCCGTGAGGTGGCCAGTAGCGAGATCGGTGAGCTGGTGCTGCAGCAGCTCGCAGGCATGAGCGATGTGGCTTACGTGCGCTTTGCCTCGGTGTATCGCCAGTTCCAGAGCGTGAGCGATTTTGTCGCCACCCTGGAAGGTCTTCGGGACGGATTGACCCGCCGCAACGGCAGCAAGCGTTTGGCCGTTGTGGGCTGAGGGGGCTGTCTCAGCGGTTTGTATAGTGTGAGATTCCCCTTTGTCCGCTGGCGGGCGGCGTTTGGGGTCCTCTCGTACTGCCGCCGGCAGGCCGCCAACTCTCCATGACCGTGACCCCTTCCGATCTCACAGCCAGCGAGCAGGAGCTCGCCGTAGATCAGGACTTCGCCGCTGAAGCGGCTGCCGATCTCGAGTTCGGCATTCCGGAAGAGGTGCCCAGCGCCGACGACTCCAGCAGCCGCAACGCCGGCCGCGATCTCGATGGCGTGGGTTTCACCCTGGATGAGTTCGCGTCACTGCTCAGCAAGTACGACTACAACTTCAAGCCTGGCGACGTGGTGAAAGGCACCGTGTTCGCCATCGAGCCCAAGGGTTCGATGATCGACATCGGCGCCAAGACCGCCGCCTTCATGCCCATGCAGGAGGTGTCGATCAACCGGGTGGAGAGCATCAGCGATGTGCTCGAGCCCGGCGAGGAGCGCGAATTCTTCATCCTCAGCGAGGAGAACGAAGACGGTCAGCTCACCCTTTCGATCCGCCGCATCGAATACCAGCGCGCTTGGGAGCGCGTGCGTCAGCTGCAGAAGGAAGACGCCACCATCTACAGCGAAGTGTTCGCCACCAACCGTGGTGGTGCACTGGTGCGCGTGGAAGGCCTGCGCGGCTTCATCCCCGGCAGCCACATCAGCACCCGCAAGCCCAAGGAAGAGCTGGTGGCCGACTTCCTGCCCCTCAAGTTCCTTGAGGTGGATGAAGAGCGCAACCGCCTGGTGCTCAGCCATCGCCGTGCGCTGGTGGAGCGCAAGATGAACCGCCTGGAAGTGGGCGAAGTGGTGATCGGTACCGTCCGCGGCATCAAGCCCTACGGCGCCTTCATCGATATCGGTGGTGTGAGCGGCCTGCTGCACATCTCCGAGATCAGTCACGAGCACATCGAGACACCGCACACGGTGCTCAACGTGAACGACCAGATGAAGGTGATGATCATCGACCTCGACGCCGAGCGCGGTCGCATCTCCCTCTCCACCAAGGCCCTCGAGCCCGAACCGGGCGACATGCTCACCGACCCCCAGAAGGTGTTCGAAAAGGCCGAGGAGATGGCCGCCCGCTACAAGCAGATGCTGCTCGAGCAGGCCGAAGACAACGAGCCCATGGGCGTCACCCTCGACTGATCCCTCATGGTGTGCCTGCAATTACGCGGCACGGTGCTTGGCGATGTGGATGCGGTGCTGTTCGACAAGGACGGCACCCTCAGCATCAGTGAGCCCCAGCTCCTCACCCTGGCCAAGGCCAGGGTTTTTCTTTGCCTTGAGCAGGCAGCACCGGCCCTTGAGCCAGCGGCTCGGCTCGAGTTGCAGCCGCTGTTGGAGCGGGCCTACGGCCTGCGTTCAGAGGCGATCTGTCCGGCGGGCATCACGGCGGTGGCTAGCCGTGATCACAACCTGATCGCCACCGCCACCGCTCTGGTGCAGGTGGGCATGGGCTGGCCCGAAGCCTTGGCCCTAAGTGAGCGGGTGTTTCTGGAGGCCGATCAGCTCGATGCGCGCCGCGCCGCGGATCAGGCCGCTGCCACCAGCACCACCACCGAGGGGCTGCGCCATTGGCTGCAGCAACTCCAAGCCGCCGGGGTGGTGTGCGCCGTGATCAGCAATGACGACATGGCCGGCATCGAGCATTTCCTGGCCAGTCATCAGCTCGGGGCCTTCTTTGCTGGTTTGTGGAGCGCCGAGCATCGCCCCCGCAAACCGGATCCGGCTGCGGTGCATGGCCTGTGCGAGCAGTTGGGCGTGCGCCCATCGCGCTGCGCTCTGATCGGCGACGCCAACAGCGATCTGCGCATGGCGGTGGCGGCGGGGATTCCCCATCAGCTGGCCCTGGGCTACACCGCGGCTTGGAGCAGCCCACCGCCGTTGGCGGAGCCCCATCCGCTGATCCACAGCTGGAGTGAGCTCAGCCTCTCGGGCCCGTAGGGTGGTGAGCTATTTGCCTACCCGCTGAGCGAATGAGCAGCACCGCCGGGGCGCCATCGCGCTACGTGTTCACCTCGGAATCGGTGACCGAAGGTCACCCCGACAAGATCTGTGATCAGGTGAGCGATGCCGTGCTCGACGCACTGCTCGCCCAGGATCCTGCTTCCCGGGTGGCCTGCGAAACCGTGGTGAACACTGGTCTCTGCCTGATCACCGGTGAGGTCACCACCACCGCGCGGGTCGATTTCAACACCCTGGTGCGCGGTGTGATCGACAAGATCGGCTACAGCGGCGCCCGCGCCGGTGGCTTCGATGCCAACAGCTGCGCGGTGCTCGTGGCCCTGGATCAACAGTCGCCTGATATCGCCCAGGGGGTGAATGAGGCTGATGACCACGCCGGTGATCCCCTCGATCTGGTAGGCGCGGGGGATCAGGGCATCATGTTCGGCTATGCCTGCGATGAAACGCCGGAGCTGATGCCGCTGCCGATCAGCCTGGCCCACCGCCTGGCGCGGCGCCTGGCGGAAGTGCGCCACAACGGCACCCTCGGCTATCTGCTGCCCGATGGCAAAACCCAGGTGAGCGTGGTCTACGAAAACGACCAGCCCGTGGCGATCGACACGATCCTGATCTCCACCCAGCACACCGCTGAAATTGACGGCATCTCCGAGGAGAAGGCCCTGCGCGAGCGCATCTCCGCCGATCTCTGGCAGCACGTGGTGGAGCCTGCGACTGCTGATCTGAGCCTCAAGCCCGCCAAAGACAGCACCCGCTTCCTGGTGAACCCCACCGGCAAGTTCGTGGTGGGCGGCCCCCAGGGCGATGCCGGCCTCACCGGCCGCAAGATCATTGTGGACACCTACGGCGGCTACGCCCGCCACGGTGGCGGTGCCTTCTCCGGCAAAGATCCCACCAAGGTGGACCGCTCCGCCGCCTACGCCGCCCGTTATGTGGCCAAAGCCCTCGTGGCCGCTGGCCTGGCCCGCAAGGCTGAGGTACAGCTGAGCTACGCCATCGGCGTGGCCAAGCCGGTGAGCATCCTGGTGGAGAGCTTCGGCACCGGCGCCATCAGCAACGCCGATCTCACCGCCCTGGTGCAGGAGCATTTCGATCTGCGCCCCGGCGCGATCATCGAAACCTTCGGCCTGCGCCAGCTGCCCCAGCAGCGCGGTGGCCGCTTCTACCAAGATGTGGCCGCCTACGGCCACTTCGGCCGCAGCGACCTCAACCTCCCCTGGGAGAACGTGGAGGCGATCGCCGCAACCCTGAAGCAGGCCACCGCCAGCCGCGTTGCTGCCTGAACGGCTCGGCCTAGGCATTGACCTAGGCACAAGCGGCCTGCGGCTGGCGGTGGTGAATGCCGCCGGCCAGCTTCAGGCGGAGCTCAGCGCCAACTACCCCGCGGCGTTTGAAGATCCCTGCGGCTGGCGCGATGGGTTGCGTGCCTTGTGCAGTGAGTTGCCCGGCGATCTCAGGGCGGCGGTGGCCGCCATCGCCATCGATGGCACCTCCGGCACCCTGCTGCTCTGCCGCCCGGATGGCGGTCTGGGCTCGGGCGCCTTGGCCCGGGCGCTGCCGTATCACCTGGCCTGCCCTGAATGGGCTGAAGCGGCGGCGGCTCTGGTGGGTGAAGCCTGGGCGCAGACGCCCGCCGCTAGTGCCAGCGGAAGTCTGGCTCGGGCGCTTCGCTTGCTGGAGCAGGCTCGCCAGCGCCCCGAAGCGGGCCCCTGGTGGCTGCGCCATCAGGCCGACTGGCTGATGGGTTGGCTGCTGGGCGACTGGCGCTGGGGCGAGGAGGGCAACAATCTCCGCCTGGGCTGGGATCAGCACCAGGGCGCCTGGATGGGCCGCCTGGCGGAGCAGCGCTGGAGCGCCGCGCTGCCGCAGATCTGTGCCTCGGGCCAAGTGCTCGGCCCGCTCAGCCCTGCCGCCGCCGCCTTACTGGAGCTACCCCTGGATTGCGCGGTGGTGGCGGGCACCACCGATGCCAGCGCCGCTGCCTTGGCGGCTGATCTGCAGCCGGGCGACGGCGTGACCGTGCTTGGCACCACCTTGGTGCTCAAGCAATTCAGCGATCAGCCACTGCAGGGCCCGGGAGTGAGTTGTCAGCGGGTGGCGGGGCGGTGGCTGGTGGGCGGCGCTTCCAATGCCGGGGCTGGCGTGCTGCGCCGCTTCTTCACGGATGCCCAATTGATGGAGCTCAGCCGCCAGATCGATCCACGCCGCAGTAGTGGCTTGCAGCTGCGGCCCCTGCCCAGGTCCGGCGAGCGGTTCCCGGTGGATGATCCGGCGCTGGCGCCGGTGCTCGAGCCTCGGCCGGTGAGTGATGCCCTGTATCTCCAAGCGCTGCTCGAAGGGCTGGCAGCGATTGAGCTGGCGGGCTGGCAGCGCCTGCAGCAGCTCGGTGCGCCTCCGGTGCAGCGGGTGATCAGCCTTGGCGGCGGTGCCCGCAATCCGCAATGGCGCGCGATTCGCCAGCGTGTTTTGGAGCGACCTGTGCTCAACCGCCCTCAGTGCAGCGCTGCTCTTGGTATGGCCAGACTGGCCATCTCCGCTGTGGCCGCACGATGAACTCCCGCCTGCGTGATTGGTTGGCCATGGCGCTGTTCGTGGTGCTCGCCGGCTATGTGGGCTTTTCCGGTGTGCGGTTGGCCTTGCTGCTCTGGCAGCGCTTCGGTGTGGCCTGAGCCCCCAGAATCGGGCCCACTTCCCCTGCCACACCACCCATGGCCGCCGATCCCCTCACCAGTGCCGTCAGCGAGCGCATCTGCAAGCACATGAACGACGACCACGCCGAGGCGGTGTTGGCCTACGCCCGCCACTACGGCGGTGTGGAGGCTCCACAGCAGGCGCGGATGGTGGCCGTGCGCCCGGAGGCGATGGAGCTTGATGTGGACGGCCAACGCCTGGATGTGGCCTTCGATCACACCCTCAGCGACAGCGAAGACGCCCATCGCACCCTGGTTGCGATGCTCCGGGCGATGCCCCAGACCTGAAGGCTGTAGCCAGGGGCCGCGGGGAATGCTCTTGGAAGCAGCCCATCGGCCATGTGGTTCTTCCTCTGGCGCCAGACGCTCGATCTCATCAGTGCAGCCCGTTGCCGCGCCTGCAGTGGTCCGATCGAGGCGGGCGTCGGTGATTTCTGCAAGCGCTGCCATGGGCAACTCGCCCTGCCGGAGGGCGGACTGCAGGGGGATCAGCCACTGCTCTGGTGTGCCCTGGCTCCCTACGCCGGCTCGCTGCGGGCGCTGTTGCTGCGGCAACGCCCAACGGTTGATCCGGCGTTGATCACGGCCCTCGGCACACGGCTGCACAGCTGCTGCGCTTCGGTGTTGTCCGGGGCCCTGGTGGTGCCGGTGCCCAGCTGGAAGCGAGCCGGTAATCCATTGCCCCTGCTGGTGGCACAGGCTTTGGTGGCCGCTTCCGGAGGGGCGGCCGAGCTGGCTCCAGCACTGCTCTGGCGCACCCGTCCCACGCTGGGGCAGCACCATCTGGGCCGCAGCCTGCGCCGCTCAAACCTCCACAAGGCTTTCGCTGCTCTCGCCTGCCGAGATCCAGCGCCTCGGCCCCTGTGGCTGGTGGACGACATCCTCACCACCGGTGCCACCGCCTGCGCCGCCGCTGACGCCCTCGCCACGGCTGGTCATGCGGTGCAGGGGCTGCTGGCGCTGGCCCGAACCCCAGCTCCCGGGCGGCATCGCTTTCCCGCCGTGATCTAAGATCCGCAGGTCGCTACGGCGACGGGCCGGGATAGCTCAGTTGGTAGAGCAGGCGATTGAAAATCGCCGTGTCCCCAGTTCAAATCTGGGTCCTGGCATTGCAAAGGCGCGGATCAGCGCTTTCAACCTCCGGCAACCCAGCCACCATGCCGATTCGGATTCCTGAGAAGGCTGGCCAGCTGTTCGATAACGCCGACAGCTTCGCCATGGTGTTCGATGCCGCTTGGCAGCAGCTGCTTGGCCGCGCTGATGCCGCCAGCTTGAGCAGCGCCGAGAAGAAGCAGCAGGCGCTCGAGGCCTGCGCGGATCACCCGTTCATGCTCAGCAACCCCGCCATGGCGGATCAAGTGGCTGATTTCCGCATCCGTCTGCTGGGGCTCTGATCCGCCCCATAGGATCCGGCGCATCTCCTGCATTCAGCGATGTCCAGCCCCCTCGCTCGTCTGCTGCGCCAGTTGAGCGCTGGTTTCAGCAATCAGCAGCAGGCTTTCGACAATCCGCCGCTGTACGCCCACATCCTGGTGAAGTTCCGGCCCCTGCCTCAGCTGGAGCCGGGCTCGCTGCTACTGGATCAGTCGTATGCCATCAACCCGGCGGCCCCCTACCGGCTGCGGGTGCTGCGGGCTGAGCAGCGGGGTTCGGAGCTGCTCATCACCAATCAGGCCATCGCCGATGAGCAGCGTTTCTGGGGCGCCGTGGATGATGCAGCCAAGCGGGCGCTGATCACCGCCGCTGATCTCAAGCCCCTCGAGGGCTGCGCCTATGTGGTGCGTGAAACCAGCGATGGCTTCATCGGTGAGGTGGAGCCGGGCTGCAAGTGCATGGTGGAGCGCAAAGGAGCGCTGTCTTATCTGGTGAGCAGCTTTGAGCTGAGTGGCCGCGGCATGCGCACCATTGATCGCGGTCACGATCCAGCCACCCATGAACAGCTGTGGGGATCGCTGGCGGGTCCGTTTGAATTCGAGCGCACCCACGATTACAGCCACGAACTCCCGGCGCACTGGTTGGCGGCCTGATTGAGCGGCGGCGTTGACGCAGCAGCGAGGTAAAGCTGTGTGAGGGCTTGGGCTCCGCGTGATCCTGAGCGGGGCGCCATCGATAACTTCGGCGCTGGTTTTTCCCTTGCCATGGCCCTTCCGTTGCTGGCCACCAAGCCGATCACCCAGAACGCCCGGGTGAACAACTTCAGCATCGGCACCGATGAAGCTCCCCGCACCCAGGTGGACGTGGACGAGCGGATCGAGCGTGCCTATCGCCAGATCTTCTTCCACGCCTTCAAGGTGGATCGCGAGCCGATGCTGGAGATGCAATTCCGCAACGGTGATCTCACCGCCCGCGATTTTGTGCGTGGGCTGTTGCTCTCACGCAAGTTCCGTGAGGGGTTCTACCGCTGCAACAGCAATTACCGGGTGGTGGAGCAGATCGTGGGCCGCGTGCTCGGCCGCGAGGTGCACGGTGATCAGGAGCGCATCGCCTGGTCGATCGTGATCGCCAACCAGGGGCTGGAGGGTTTCGTGGATGCCCTGCTCAGCTCCGATGAGTATCTCGACAACTTCGGGCTCGACACCATTCCCTATCAGCGCTCACGGGTGCTGGTGGGTCACGCCAAGCCGCAACTCCCCTTCAACCAGCAGGCTCCCCGCTACAGCGCCTACTGGCGTGACATCAGCGCCCGCCGCGCGCCTGCCAACCCCTTCGCCGGTGGTGGCGCCCAGTTCAGTGGCGGTCAGATGTCGCCCGCCTGGGTGGGCGGTCAGCCCCCCAAGCTGGCGCAAACGATCTGGCTGGCCCTGGCTGCGATCGGTGGCCTGGAAGTGCTGCGGGTGCTGCTCACCTCCGCAGGCGCCATGCTCGGCACCGGTTCCGCCGGCTGAGCTCAGGCGCACTGATTAGGCGCTGCGTTCAAGCGCTGAGCTCATCCATAAAGGGCTGTTCCTCTTCCTCCGGGAAGGGGTGCAGCTCCAGCTCGGGTTCGTTGAACTCGTCCGCCTCCACAACAGCTTCAGCGTTGGGCCGATGCAGGGGATGCACCGTGGCGCTGGAGCTCAGCCCTTGAGGCTGCCGAGCTGGGGACTGCTCATTGAGGAGGTCTTCCAGCCGGGCGATGCGCTCTTCCGTGGCGGCCAGCACATCGGTGGATTCGCTGGAGGCGGAGCTGCTCTGCTGTTGATGCAGGCCCTCCAGTTGAGCCTCGAGGCCTGCCAGCCGCTCCTCCAGTTCCAGCAGGCGCAGGGTGAGGGTTTCGCCCACCAGGCTCAGGGCCTGCAGCTGCTCGCTGAGCCTGAGTTGCAACGATCCGTTGGCAGGGGATGCGCTGGCAGACATGCCTGTAGCCGAAAAGGATTTGGCCGGATGGTATCGGCCCTGAGCGCGGCCGCCAGGGCTGATTTTTGTAACGTTTCTGAAAGGCCTCGAAGGATGCCAATCGGCACCCATAGGATCCGGCTCAGGCACCAACTGCGCTGGTAGCCGTTCGGTGCGTCTTCCTTTTCAGGCACGCCCTCCCAAGCAAGCCGTCCAAAGCCCGCCTCCCGTAGCCCCATGACCCTCGCCAACGCTGCCTATCTGGGCATCGAGCGTTATGCCAACAACCGCGTCAACGAGAACTGGACCACCGGTTCTTCAGGCGACAAGGTTGCGCTCATCCGCGCTGTGTATCAGCAGGTGCTCGGCAATCAGTACGTGATGGCCAGCGAGCGTCTGGAAGGTCCTGAGTCGCTGTTCAAGCGCGGCTACCTCAGCGTGCGTGAGTTTGTGCGTCAGGTGGCCAAGAGTGGTCTCTATCGCAAGAAGTTCTTCGAGAGCACCAACCCCTACCGCTTCATCGAGCTCAACTTCAAGCATCTGCTGGGCCGCGCTCCCCAGAACAAAGCCGAGATGCTCCACCACTTCACGATCCTGCAGGAGCAGGGTTTTGATGCGGAGATCGATTCCTATCTCGATAGCGCTGAGTATCAAGAGCGCTTCGGTGAAGAGGGTGTTCCCTACCTGCACGGCTGGAACTACTCGGTGGGTCAGCAGGGCCTGCAGTTCTCCTACATGCTGCAGCTGGCTCGCGGTGCCGCCGCCTCTGTGAAGGGCGACATCACCAAGAACCAGTCGCGCCTCAACCCCTCAGTGCACGCTGAGCTGCCGGTGCCGGTGGTGAGCCCCATCGCCAAGGGCAATGTCTTCCGCAAGGTGGGCACCGATGGCGTGACCCGTCAGGGCGTGGGTGCCGGCGAAGAGGGCCGCACCTTCCGTGTGGAAATCACCGGTTTCAACAACTACCGCCTGCACAAGCGCAGCAATCGCGTGCGCTTCATTCCCTTCAACAAACTGCTGGAGTACCAGCAGCAGATCCACCGCGAAGGCGGCCGGATCGCCAGCATCACTCCGGTCAACTGACCGGATCCTTCGCTCCCTGTTACCCCGTAGCTCCGATGAAGGTTTCTGCAGGCAACCGCGGCACCAGCTTCAGCAATGACCGCCAGGTGTCGTTCACGGTCACCGGTTTGGCCAACAACGACTATTCCCGCACCGCCGATGTGGTGATGAATGTGCCCTACACCCGCATGAACGAGACCATGCGTCTGGTTCAGCGCATGGGCGGCAAGATCACCGGCGTGAGCGTGAGCGGCGGAATCGACGCATAGTCGAGTTCCACAACGGCTTTTGATCCCGGCCCCCTCCCAGGAGGGGGCTTTTTTGTGGCGTTGCAGTGGCGGCTGCTACCAGGCGGTAGCGCAGCGAGGTCTTGGCAGCTTGTTTTGGGGCTGTTCTCATCTCCGAGAACCGTTGCGCTGCAAGCCTTTTGCCCCTTCAGATGACCGTTTGTTAAGTGCTGCTGATGGGAGTCATCAGCTTGTCCAACAATGACCGGGCCAGGCGATGAGGCGGTTTCGGCCAGCTCCTCGGTTTGGCCCCCTCATCCCCCTCTCCCCGACTCACGTCGAGAACAGGAGCTAATCAATGTTCGACGCCTTCACCAAGGTCGTTGCTCAGGCTGATGCCCGCGGCGAATTCCTGAACGCAGGTCAAATTGATGCTCTCTCCGCCATGGTGGCCGAGAGCAACAAGCGTATGGATTCCGTGAACC
>JBJOMY010000008.1:0-56173 GCA_046052125.1 Cyanobacteriota bacterium | reverse complement strand
CAGAGGATCTGTCGCTGGGCGAGAAGGAAGGACAGGGGGATACCCGCCCTGCCAGATCCCAATGTAACGGATGTTTGCGCCGTGTGACACACGCTTAAGGCCGGAGTGGGCGCTAGCGGTGCTTATCGGTGGCATCAGCCGAGCTGATCACCCAACTGGCCTTTCCCTGAAAACACTGCTAGGAGAGGCCTTTCACCGCCCAGGCCATGCGCCTCCCCGCTGTTTCCCTGGCCGCCGCTCTGCTGCTGGTGGGCTGCCAGCGCGGTCCATCCGCCGAAAGCGAACGGCTCGATCGCCTCGAGCTGCGGATGCAACAACTGGAGCAGCGCCAGGCCAAGCCCGCCGCCAGCGACGCCGCCGATCGAGCCGGTAAACCGCCCGCCGGCCCGGTCAAATCGCTCACCTTCCGCATGGGCAGCGCCGACGATCGCCTGCGTATCTATTGGGCCGACGGCACCAGCAGCGACCTGCCCTGCACCAAAGAACAAGGCACCTGGGCCTGCGGTTGAGCCCACCCACATCTATTCATATGAAACGCCTCGCCTCCATCGCCGGTTTGCTCCTCTGCGGCCTGGCCCTTGCACCATCCAGCTCCCGCGCCCAGGGGGTTGACCAGACCCTCGAGCGCATCGATCAGCTGCAGCAGCTGGCACCGGCCCGCCAACGGGCCCTGAACCTGGCCCGCAACACCGCCGTGAAGCTCAACGGTGGCCTGAGCGTCTACATGCCGGCGGCCTGCATGTTCAGCTCGGGCGGTGGTGGCGGCAGCTGCCTGGCGCAAACCAACAGCCAAGGCTTCCTGTTCCGCTTCAACGGCGGGACACCTGGCTGGCAGCAACTGGGCAAGCCCCCCACGCTCACCACCGAGATCCTGATCAGCCCCGATGGCCGCACCGTGAGCCAACTCGTTTACAACGGCCCACTGCGCTGAAGCAGCTGCTCCAGAGCCTCTGCCCATGAGCGTTCACAGGACCATCGCTCGCGCCGGCAGAGGCTCAAGGCGATGCCCTTCTCCCCGTAGGCCGCCTCGTTGATAAACACCGGCCACCGCGCCTCGGCGCTCAGCGGCAACCTCTCAGGCGCATAACGCTCCCCACCCCCATCGGGCTGCCAGAAGAGCGGATCCCCGCTCTGAAGCGGTTGCCAATCGCGGTGCTGGCGCTGTGGATGCAACGCCGCCAGGGGAGTGCCATCGCTGCGGCGCGGCAGATCCAGGCTCGCTTGATGGAGATGCACCTGCAGCCCCTGGGGCAAGTGCAACCGGCCGGCTGCCGCGGCCGCCAGGGTGTCGCAGGCGGCCTCCACGGCCAGCTGGGTCTGCCGGCAGATCGTGGCGCTCACCAGCCCCTGGGGCACCGGTCCAACCTCGATCACCAGGCCTGAGGGCCAGCGCTCCACCAAAAAACCGGTCTGGGCAGCGTCGGCTTCGTGCAGATACACCGGCAAACCCAGGCGCGCCTGGATCCCAGCCGCCAGCGCCAAATCCGCCGGACGGCGGCCATACACCACCATTGAGTTACCCATGGCACTGGTGGTGCTGTGTAGATCAAGAGCCACGGTGCAGGGGTGAGCGCCATTGGGTCCGAAGGCGGCCAGTAGATCGCGGGCGCGCTGGATTTCCAGCTCCTGGCGGGAGGCATCAGCGAGCAGCTCCGGATCGAAGCAGCGATTGAGGTCGCGATCGATGTAGCGGCGGTTGGCGGCAAAAGCTTTGGGATTGCCGATCTCCAGCTGCAACTCCAGGCCGGCCGCAGCGAGGAGCTGGGGCTGCTGGCGCCAGTGCTCCATCAACCAGGGGGCGTTGCGCTCATTGCCATGGGTGGCGGCCACCACCAGCACTCGGCCCTGCCCCATCCGCTGGATCCCTGTTGGTTCTTGCGCCAGCCTGGCAACAATCCAGCGAGAGCGGCCATGGCGATTCCCCCGGCGATGGTGGCCACAGCCCGCGCCGGCTGGCACTGGCAGTGGCTCCAACTGATGGGGGGCCTGGGCCCAGCGGATGCCGAGGGCAACTACACCCGGCCCGAGGCCGCCTTCACCGAGCTACCACCCCTCCCCAGCGATGCCGCCGAGCCAGGCGCCCACGTGCTGATCGTGGGGCGAAGCTGCCCCTGGGCTCATCGGGCCTGGCTGGTGTGGACCCTGCGGCAACTGCAGTCTTCGATCGAGCTGGTGGTGGTGGAGCCCGATCCCAAGGCGGGCCGCTGGCGCTTCCCCACACCCTTTCTGGGCTGCACCACCCTCCAGGAGCTCTACCGGCGCTCCGGGGCCCCTGCCCAACAACGAGCCACCGTGCCGGTGTTGGTGCATCGCCGCAGCGGGCAGGTGGTGTTGGGAGAGAGCGCTCGGCTGATCGAGCTGCTCAACCAGTGGCCCGCCCCCTCCGGCAGCGCGGATCTGGCTCCGGTGGAGAAAAGCGCGGCGATTACCCGCTGGCGCGAGCTGTTTCAAGGAGCGGTGAACGATGGCGTGTATCGCTGCGGCTTTGCCCGCACCCAGGCGGCGTACGACCGGGCCGAAGCCGCACTGTTCGCCGCTCTGGATGCAGCGGAATCAGCCCTGAGCGAGCCAAACACCAGGCCCTGGCTGGCAGGAGCGGCCCCCAGCCTGGCGGACGTGCAGTTGTTCCCCACCCTGATCCGCTTGGAGCTGGTGTACGCGCCCCTGTTTGGCGTGTCGCGCCGGCCCCTTTGGCAGTTCCCGGCGCTGTGGCAGTGGCGCCAGCGCTTCTTCAACTTGCCGGGAGTGGCGGGCACCTGCTGCGATCAGGCCTGGCGCAGCGACTACTTTGGGGCGCTCTTCCCCCTCCATCCCTCGGGGATCGTGCCGGCGGGTCCGGAGCTGGCCACACTGGTGCAGGGCCGGCTGCAGCCATGACCAGCTTTGAAGGGGTGTACGGGCCGTACAGCATCACGGCCGGCGACGAGCGCGAGGTGCTCGGCTATCGGCTGGCCTTGCTCACCGCCGCGGTGGCGCAACTGGCGCTACTGCTGCAGTGGCGTCAGCTGGGGGGCGAGTGGCTCTGGCCCTGGCTGCTGCCGCTGGTGATCGGGGTGGGCCTGGCCCTGCGCTGGATTCACATTTACCTGCGCCCGTTGCACCGCGCCCTCCAACTCTTTTGGCTGATCGGCAGCCTGGGTTTCGTGGCCCTGGCAATCCGCTCGGGCCCAAGCGCCATGGCTGAAACCGTGGCCGCTGATCCGCGCTGGATCTGGGCGATCGGCCCCTTCTTCGCTGCCCTGGCCGGCATCGGCTTCAAGGAGTTCTTCTGCTTCCGCAGGCCAGAGGCGATCGGCGTGACCCTGCTGCTGCCGGTGGCCCTCCTGGGCGCCCTCAGCGGTGTGTTGCCGGCCACGGCGACAGCCACGCTGATGGGGCTGGAGGCGGCGCTGCTGCTCGTGCTCACCCTGCGCAAATTCCCCATGCCCGCCGCAGCCGATGTGGGGGATAAAAGCGTGTTTGCTTATCTGGAAGCTCAGCGGAAGCAGCCCGGTTCGTGAGCTTGATCAGCCTGGTGGATGTCCGCAAGGACTTCGGCATCCGCACCCTGTTTGACGGCCTCAGCCTGCATGTGGGCGAGCGGGAGCGGCTCGGGCTGATCGGACCCAACGGCGCTGGCAAATCCACCTTGTTGCATGTGCTGGCGGGCTTGGAGCCTCCGGGTTCAGGGGAGCGGCGCGTGTTGCCCCAGGCGCGGATCGTGCTGGTGAGCCAGGAGCCGGAAATGGATCCGCAGCGCACCGTGCTCGAGCAGGTGTTTGAGGGCAGCGGCGAAAAAATGCAGCTGCTGCAGCGCTACACCGCCGTGAGCAATGCGCTGGCCTCCGCCCACGCCCAGGGCAGCGACGACAGCGCCCTCCTGGCGGAGCTCAGCGACCTCAACGCCCGCATGGATCAGAGCCAGGCCTGGGACCTGGAGCAGCAGATCCGCGAAGTGCTGCAGCGGCTGGGCATCGGCGACACCCAGCGCCGTGTGGGCGACCTCTCGGGCGGCTACCGCAAACGCCTGGCCCTGGCGGCGGCCCTGGTGGCCGATCCGGATGTGCTGCTGCTCGATGAGCCCACCAACCACCTCGATGCCGACTGCATCCAGTGGTTGCAGGGCTACCTGCAGCGCTTCCGCGGCGCCCTGGTGCTGATCACCCACGACCGCTACGTGCTCGATCAGGTGACCAACCGGATCGTGGAGGTGGATCGCGGCGAGGCCCGCAGCTACAGCGGCAACTACGCCTACTACCTGGCCCGCAAGGCCGAAGAAGAAGCCTCCGAGGCGGCGAGCGAAGCCAAGCTGCGCAACGTGCTGCGGCGGGAGTTGGAGTGGCTCAAGCGCGGCCCGAAGGCCCGCAGCACCAAGCAGAAGGCCCGGATCCAGCGGATCGAGGCGATGCAGGAGCAGCCCAAGCGGCAGCAGAAGGGGCAGCTGAGCCTCGCCACCAATCAGCGGCGCCTGGGCAAACGGGCGATCGAGGCCGAGGCCCTCAGCGTGTGGGCCACCGATGCCCACCAGGCCAGCGGAGCCCAACCGCTGCTGCGCGAGTTCAGCTACGACTTCAGCCCTGAAGACCGGGTGGGGATCATCGGCCCCAACGGCTCCGGTAAATCCACCCTGCTCGATCTGATCGCCGGCCGGCGCCAGGCCCAGGCCGGCCGGATCGAGCTGGGCAGCACCGTGAAGTTGGCCTATTTCGATCAACACAGCCACCACGTGCTCGATGGCACCGATGCGGCCGGCCGCCAGCGCAAGGTGATCGATGTGGTGAAAGAAGCCGCGAGCACGGTGGAACTGGAGGGCTCCACCCTCAGCGCCTCCCAGCTGCTGGAGCGCTTCCTCTTCCCGCCGGCGCAGCAACACCAGCCCGTGGCCAAGCTCTCCGGCGGGGAGCGCCGGCGCCTGCACCTCTGCCGGCTCCTGATCGAAGCGCCGAACGTGCTGCTGCTCGATGAGCCCACCAACGATCTCGACGTGCAGACCCTCACGGTGCTCGAGGACTTCCTCGAAGACTTCCGCGGTTGCGTCGTGGTGGTGTCCCACGACCGCTACTTCCTCGATCGCACCGTGGATCGGCTGTTCTGCTTTGAAGACGGCCAGCTCGAGCGCTTCGAGGGCAACTACAGCAGCTATCTCGAACGACAACCCTCAGCCGCCAACGCGAGCCCGGCCGCCTCGGCCAAGGCCATCGCTGAGCCACCCGCCACCGCCGAGGCAACGCCCCCTCCCGCCAAGGCGCGCCGCCGCAGCTTCAAAGAAACCCGCGAACTGGAGCAGCTCGATGCCGACCTGCCCCGCTGGGAGGAGCAGCGCAGCGCCCTAGAGGCGCAGATGGCCGCCGCCGGCAGCGATTACGCCGCCCTCGAGGCCCTGAGCGAAGAGCTCTCATCACTGCTGGAGCGCATCGCCCGGGGCGAGGAGCGCTGGCTGGAGCTCAGCGAACTGGCTGGTTAAGGGCGCTGCTGCGGCGTCGGCGCAGCTGGTGGGGCAGCTCTTGAAGCGCCGGACGGCAGGAAGCCGGCCGGGCCGTTAGCTCGCAGCGGGGCGCGGGCGTGGGTTCCGCGCCGAGCCAGGGCTGACGCCGCAGGCAACCGGTGCGGGCTTCCTCGTCCTTGAGCGCCGTGGGCTTGTAGTCGTCCACGCCGCGCTGGATCGCCATCTCATCCCCCATCCGCCGCAGGTAGAGATCCAGCGACCACTGCACCTGCTGGTGCTCGAAGGCCTCGCAGGCTGCCTGCAGGGAGGCGAAGCGCTGGCTCACCAGGCCGCTGGGGGCGCACTGCTTCCACTCGAGCACCTCCTCAAAGCTCAGGCCGGTGCGCCACTGCCGTTGCTCAGAGAGATAGCAGTGATGCTCCGGGCCGTTGATCCAATAGAGGCGGCCGTGGTCGTCGATGAAGTGACGATCGCGGCGTTGGCGGATGCGTGTCATGGCCCCGGGAGCCTGGTGCCCTCTCCCTAGCAACAGCACGGCGATAGCGCCGCAAACGCCGGCAACAGGCCGAAATCAGAAGCCCACCACAAAGGTCTCCCGCCTGGGCTTACAGCCCGTATGGTGTGCACGACGTCGAGCGGCCGAGCACTTCCGGCCTCCTCCATGACCACGATCGACGAGCACATCGCGAAGGACAAAACCGAGATCGAAGCGGCCCGCGCTGCCGGCGATCAGGGCAAGGTTCGTCACCTCGAGGAAGAGGTGAAGGATCTTGAGGAGTACAAGGCGCACCACCCCGAAGAGAAGAAGGACCCCACTCCTCTCGAGGTGTTCTGCGACCTCAACCCCGACGCCCCCGAGTGCCTGGTCTACGACGACTGAGTCGTTGTTGAGCGCATTGCTCAGCCGCGGCGCCAACCTGGAATGAGCTTCAGATTCCGAGCTCTTTCCAGGTGGCCGCCAGCAGTTTGTCCAGATTGCTTGATGTGGCGGCGGAGATCGCCAGTACAGGTTGGCCGCAATGGTCGCTGGCCTGCTGAATCCTCTCCTCGAGCTCGTCATCGAGCAGCAGCTCGGTTTTGTTGAGCGCCACCAGGCAGGGCCGTTCATCGAGCCCGTTGCCGTAGGCCGAGAGCTCCTGCTGCACCACCTGCAGATCGCGCACCACGTCATCAGAGCTGGCATCCACCAGATGGATCAGCAGGCGCGTGCGCTGAATGTGGCGCAGGAAATCGTGGCCGAGGCCGGCCCCCTGCGCTGCACCAGCGATCAGGCCGGGGATATCGGCAAACACGGTGCCGTCGCCGGTGGGCCGGCGCACCACGCCCAGGTTGGGCACCAGGGTGGTGAAGGGGTAATCGGCGATCTTGGGCCGCGCCGCTGAGAGCACCGAGATCAGCGTGCTCTTGCCGGCGTTGGGCAAACCGATGATCCCCACCTCCGCCAGCAACTTGAGCTCGAGCTGCAGAGTCCATTCCTCGCCGTCGCGCCCCTCGGTGAACTTCTCGGGGGCGCGATTGCGGTTGCTCAGGTAGTGGGCGTTGCCAAGGCCGCCACGGCCACCCAGGGCCACCAACAGCCTCTGACCCTTCTCGGTGAGATCGCCCAGCAGGATGCCGGTGCGCCGATCCCTCACCTCCGTACCGCAGGGCACCTTGATCGTGAGGCCGTCGCCGCTGGCCCCGGTGCTTTTGTTCGGGCCACCGCGGCGACCATCCACCGCCTCGAACAGACGCTTGTACTTGAAGTCGAGCAGGGTCTGAAGGTTGGGATCCGCCTCCAGCCACACATCACCGCCGCGGCCGCCATCCCCGCCGGAGGGCCCGCCTGCCGGCACATATTTTTCTCGGCGGAAGGCCGCGATACCGTCGCCGCCGCGGCCAGCCCGCACGGCGATCCGGGCCTGATCAATGAACTGCATTTGACCAACCCTAGGATCGGGCCGCCGTGTGGCCTGGTCTTGGCAGAGGTTCGCTTCCAGCAGGTCAGCAAGACCTATCCACCCCGGCGCGGCAGTGCGCCGGTGGAGGTGCTCCGCCAGGTGGATCTGCAGATCGCCGATGGCGAATTTCTGGTGCTCGTGGGCCCCTCGGGCTGCGGCAAGAGCACGCTGCTGCGCCTGCTAGCGGGCCTGGAGGCCCCCAGCGGCGGTGACATTTTTGTGGGGGATCGCTGTGTCACCGGGCTGCGGCCCGCCCAGCGGGATGTGGCGATGGTGTTTCAGAGCTACGCGCTCTATCCCCACCTCACGGTGGCCGACAACATCGGCTTCGGGTTGCGCCGCCAGCGCCGGCGCAGCGCAGTGCAGCAACTGAAGGACAGCCTGCACCGCGCGAGCCGCGGCCTGCCCAAGCCGCTCCAGATTCCCTCCAGCCGCGAAACGCGCATCGAGTCGCGCATTCAAGAGGTGGCGGCCACGCTCGAGCTCGACCAGCTGCTCGATCGCTTGCCCAAGGAGCTCTCCGGCGGCCAGAAGCAACGGGTGGCCCTGGGCCGAGCCATCGCCCGCCAGCCAGCGGTGTTCCTGATGGATGAACCCCTCAGCAACCTCGACGCCAAGCTGCGCACGGGCACCCGCGCCCAGATCGTGGAACTGCAGCGGCGCCTGGGCACCACCACCGTCTACGTGACCCACGACCAGGTGGAGGCGATGACCATGGGCCACCGCATCGCTGTGCTCAACCGCGGGCACCTGCAACAGCTGGGCACCCCCAGCGAGCTCTACCAGTGGCCTAGCAACCTCTTTGTGGCGCAATTCATCGGCAGCCCGCCGATGAACCTGCTGCCCGTGCGCAGCGCAGGCCAGGGCCAGCTGCAACTGGGCAGCCGCCGCTTCATCCCCGAAGGCCCCATGGCCGAAGCACTGCTGCAGTGGCAGGCCCGCGGCGGCAGCGAGGAGCTGAACGGCGGTCTGCGGGCCGAACACCTCAAAGTCGCGCCCGCCACCAACCGCAACCTGCCGGCCGAGGTGTGCCACGTGGAGGGCCTCGGCAACGAACAGCTGCTCACCGCCCGCCTGCAGGAGGGCGATCACCTGGTGCAGCTGCGGGCCGAGCCGGATCAGGCGCTAGTGCCCGGCCAGAGCGTGCATCTGGAGGTGGATCCCCAGGGTTGGCGGTTATTTGACCAGGCTGGCGAGGCGATCCCAAGGCCCGAGCCGCTCGTCGCCTCGAGCCGTGAGCCAGTGCTACCGGCGCTGAGCTGAGGGGTTTGGCCACTTACTTCGGCCAGATCACACTGCAGCCCTGGCCGCCGTCTCCCTGCTCGGCGTCGCTGACGCGCTCCACATAAGGAACCGTTGCCAACCACTCGCGCAGGCCACGCTTGAGCTTGCCGGTGCCGATGCCGTGAATCACCCAAAGGGGGCCACTGGCACTGCGCAGCCGTTCCTCCACGGCCGCCTCGGCTTCATGCACGCGCATACCGCGCACATCCACGGTGTTGCGCTCGGTGCGCACATCGGGGCTGCGGCTGCCGATGGGGGTGCGGCTGCGCACCTTCACGGTGGCCTCGGGCGGCGCCGGCTTCTCGCCGTTGAGCCCCTCAATGGCGGAGAGCTCCAGGTTGAGCCGCATCACGCCGCAGCGCACCGTGAGCTCGCGGCCATCGGCAGAGAGAGCCAACACTTCGCCGGCCTTGCCAAGCGATAGCACCCGCACCCGATCGCCTACGGCGGGTCGCCATCCCTTGTGGTCGCGGCGCTCCGGCTGGGGCTGGTGCTGCTGCTCGAGCTTCTTCAGCCGCTGACCGGCCCGGCGCGCCGTTTCACCGAGACTGGTGGTGTCCACATCGCGGCCCTGGCGCAGGCGGCGGATGATCCGGCGCACCTCCTTCTGGCCGTCGCGGATCGAACGCTCCAGCTCCTGGCGGCGTTGCTCCTGCAGTTCAGCGCTCTGCTCCTTCTGTTGCTGCCAGCGCTGAAGCAGCTCCTCGTGCAGCAGTTCGGTGCGCGCCAACAGGGCCGCCGCCTCCTCCGCCGCCTCCTGTTGGCGCTGCCGCTGATTTTCCAAACCAGCGATCACCTGGTTCACCTCCCCTTCGCCGCGGGGCGCCAACAGCGCCTGGGCATCGGCCAACACCGCGGTGTCCAGCCCCAGCCGCGTGGCGATGGCCAGGGCGTTGCTGCGCCCGGGGATCCCCCACTGCAGGTGGTAGGTCGGCGAGAGGGTTTCCACGTCGAACGCCACGGAGGCGTTCTCGAAGCGGGGGTCGTCATATTTGAGGGCTTTGAGCTCACCGAAGTGGGTAGTGGCAATGGTGAGCCGGGCCCGCTCCGCCAACTGCTTGAGCAGGGCAATCGCCAAAGCTGTGCCCTCGGTGGGATCGGTGCCCGCACCCACCTCATCCAGCAGCACCAGCGAGGCACCAGACGCGCTGGCCAGATCCGCACCAGCCGGAGGCAGCGCCTCCAGGATGCGGGCGATGCGGCGCACGTGGCCGCTGAAGGTGGAGAGGTTCTGCTGCAGCGACTGCTCATCGCCGATGTCGGCCAACACCTGGGCGCACCAGGGCAGGCGCGGACTGCCGCTGCAGGGCAGGAACAAACCGGCTCGGGCCATCAAGGCCGCCAAGCCCACGCTCTTGAGGGTCACGGTCTTGCCGCCGGTGTTGGGGCCGGTGATCGCCACCACCCGCAGCCCTTCCTGCACCCGCACGGTGACGGGCACCACCGCCCGAGCCGCCTCCCGCCACTCCTGCCAGAGCAGCAGCGGATGGCGCAGACCCTCCAGCTGCAGCGGCGCCAGCGGATCGGCGTCGAGTTCGGGGCGCACCGCCCCCAGCCAGGCGCTGTAGCGGGCTCGCGCCAACGCGCAATCGAGCAGCAGCAACACCCGCTGCAGGTGCTCGAGGGCCGGTTGCTCCTCTCCCACCAGGCCGCTGAGCTCGAGAAGCACCGCGCGCTCGGCCTCCCGTTCCTCGCCCTCCAGTTGGCGCAGCCGGTTCCCCTGGGGAACCACCGCCTGGGGCTCAATGAACACCGTGCTGCCCGAGGCGGAGCTGTCGTGCACCAGGCCCGGCAACTGGCTGGCGGCGCCGGCCTTCACCGCCAGCACCGGCCGCCCATTGCGCTCCGAGATCACGCTGTCCTGGAGCAGGGCGGCGTAGCGGCGAAGCAAGTCGTTCAGCCGATCACGGCGCTCCTGGCGAGCGGCACCGATCTGGCGGCGCAACTGGGCCAGGGGCGGGCTGGCCCGATCCGCCACACGGCCGCCGTCCTCGATGCAGAAGCGCAGGCGCTGCTCCAGCTCCGGCAGGGTGCGCAGCTCATCCACCAACGCCGTGGTGATCGGCCGCAGCTCGGGATCATCGATCTGACGGCGCAGTCGCCGCGCCGCCGCCAAGGTGGTGGCCACATCGAGCAGCTCATCGGCGGAGGCCACCCCGCCCTTGGCGCAGAGCTGCACGGTGCGGCTCAGATCCGCCACCCCCTGAAAACTGAGCCCCCCCTCGAGCACCCCATCAAGGGCGAGCAGTTCAGTGGTTTGCTCCAGAAGCTGGCGGCTGGCCTCCAGGCTGGGGGCCAGGGGCAGCTCACGGCAGAGCCGGCGGCCAGCCGTAGTGCTGGCGAAGCCGGCCACGTGCTCGCCCAAGCGCCCCCACTCGAGCAGCTCAAGCGCCTCGCGCTGAATGCCACTGAACGGGGTTGCCGCCTGGGGCTGGTGCGCCGTTGCAGGCGCCTCAGCAATGGGATCTCCCTGGAGATCCGGACCCGGAGGGCCGGCAAGAGCAATCGCCGGAGACGTGCCAGGCGCGAGCTCAGCCTGCGATGCGGTGGGCGGGGCAGCCGTCACGCCGGAAACACCGCGATCGGTTCGGCGCCGGTGTTGGAGGGGATGCCACCGGCCGGCTCGTAGAGCATCTCCAGCCAGTTGCCCTCCGGATCCTGCATATAAAAGGAGGCGGTGCCGTCGCGGTGATCGTGCACCGGCCCGCAGCTGTGACCCTGCTCCACCAGCTGCTCGCGGATCCGGTCCACCTCAGCGCGGTCGTTGAAGTGGAAGGCGAAGTGGGGCCCAGCCGCCCGGTAACTGGGGCTCAACAGGGCAATGCCCTCCCCGGTGGCGGGCCACTGCACGTAGCACCAGTCATCGGCATCCCAGGTGAGCTGCAGGCCGAGCCCCAGGTAGAAGCGTTTGGCACGATCCATGTCCTGCACCCGCAGGGCGACATGGCCGAGTCGGTGGCTGGCGGACATGGACCTGATCGACGATCCTTCCATTGTCAACGCTGCCACCCATCGCGGAGGACCGGCAGGAATCATGGTGCGAGAGGACGGCCTGCCGTGAACCTGAAGCCATCACTGCAGGCTCTGCGGGGCTGGGGGCAGCGCCAGGCCGGCGACCCTGAAGGCCAAGTGCTGCTCAGCCTGATCAGCGTGGGCAGCCTCACCGCGCTCTGGGCCCTGTTCTGGCCGGTGCCCACCGAGGTGGTGGGCACCGGTGTGGTGATCGTGCCCGGCGGCGCCACCATCCTCGACAGCCGGGCCGAAGGCCAGATCCGCGAGCTGAAGGTGAAGGTGGGCGATGTGGTGCGCCAGGGCCAGCTGCTGATGGTGCTCGATCAGCCGGCCCTGGAAAAGCAGCTCGAGCAGCAACAACGCGACCTGCGCGAACTGGTGCAGATCAACACCGACCTCAACCGCCGCGACGCCATCCGCCTGCAGGCCGCCCGGGAGGTGCGCGATACAGCCCTACGCAAACTGCAGCGGGAGCGCCAGCGGGTGCGCAGCCTGCAGATCACCTATGCCCAGAAGGTGGCCGATTTCGCCCATCTGGCCCGCACCGAGGTGGTGGCACCGCTGTCGCAGGAGGTGGTGAGCACCTCCGATCGCAACACCCAGCTGCAGGTGGAGCTCGATGAGCTCGCCATCCGTGAAAAGGATGTGATCAGCGCTTACACCAAGGTGAAGCTCGACATCGACACCGAGCAGCAGCAACGGCGCTTCCGCATCGATAACACCCGCCGCGAAGTGCGGGTGACCGAGGCCAAACTCAAATACCAGGGCCACCTCACGGCCAAGCGCGATGGCAGCGTGCTCGACCTGCAGGTGATCCGCGGTCAGACGGTGAAACCGGGCCAGCGCCTCGGCACCCTCGGATCGGCCAGCGCCACGGGGCAGAACAACACCCCGCTGCGGGCCATCGCCTACTTCCACCCCGCCGATGCCCGGCGCCTGCAGCACAACCAGGGCATCGAAGTGGTGCCCGACTGGCAGCAGCGCGGCCGTTTCGGCGGCATCCAGGGAGTGGTGGAGCGGGTGAGCCTGCTGCCCGCCACCCCGGAAGACATCAACACCACCATGGGCAACCCACCGCTGGCCCAATCGCTGGTGGCCAGCGGCCCGGTGATCCGCACCGAAATCGATCTCCTCCCCGGCCGCCGCAGCGACGACGGGTACCGCTGGACCCTCTCCAAGGGCAGCAGCGTGTTCCCGATCCGCGAAGGGCTCACCCTCAAGGCACACGCCTACGTGGAATGGCGAACACCGGTGAGCTATCTGCTGCCGGTGTTGCGGGACCTCACCGGCACCTACCGCACCCCCCAACTCGATCTGCAGCAGGATCAGCCCAGCCGCCGCCAGGAGGGAACCCTGCCATGAAGCGCGAATGGCCCTTTCTGGCCCTGGAGGTGGTGCTTCTGGCGGTGCTGCTCCAGAGCAATGCCCCCGAGGTGTGGTTCTGGTTCATCGCCCTGCTGGTACTGCTCACCTGGCGCAGCCTGGCCCTGCGCTCACGGCTGGAGCAGCGGCGCCTCAGGGCTGAAGGCGCGACGACCCCTGAGGAACCGGATCAACCGACAGGGTGAGCGGCAAGCTCGGCTCGCGCTCCGGCTGCCGAGGCACCGGCTGCAGCTGACGCAACATCCGCGCGTAGCTCACGTTGGCGAGGGTGGTGGATTCGGCGATCCCCTCCATCGCGCGCGTGAGCAACAGGATCGACTCGCTCACATCGGTGTAGTCGGCCAGCCCCAGCTCGTAGCGGGCGCGGGCATCCCGAAAGGCTTCCCGTGAAGCCTGATACGACGCCTCCGCCGCCGCCAGCTGACTCAACGAAGCGCGATAGTCGTAGAAGGCCGACTCCAACTCCTGGCGAATCTGGTTGCGCTGGCGTGCCAAGCGCTGTAACACCGCCTCGGCAGCGGCCCGGCTGGCCTGGGCTTCTCCTCCCGACACACCGGCATCGAACAAGCGCCAGTGCAGCCGCAACCCAGCCACCCAATCCGCGCTCTGGGTGGAGAGCTGCGGTGTGTTCATCGACGAGCAGCAGCCGTTGAGATCGATCACTGGCTTGGTGAGCAGATCGGCGCCCCCGCCACCGGCGGCAAACAGCTCCAATTTGGGCAGCAACTGGGCCTGGCGCCGATCGGCCTGACGCAACAGGGCCTGGCGCTCCGCCGAGAGCTGATCGAGGGCCGGGTTATCCCGCAGACCCGCCACCAAGGTGGCATCGAGCGGCAAGGGCCAGGGGGGCTGCAGCGCCACATCCGTGCGGGCCCGCAGCAGCGTTGTGAAGGCCACATTGAGCAGATTGGTGAGGGCCTGGCGACGGCTCAAGCGGAGGGCATCGGCCTGGTCCTGCCGGAAGCGGCTTTGCTGCAGCGCCGCTTCCGCCCGCAGCAGATCGAGCCGCGGCACCAAGCCTGAACCCTTGAGAGCCGCCACCTGATCGCGCACCAGGGTGTCGTTGCGCACCACGGCCTGGCGGATCCGCAACAACTGATCCGCCAACTGCAGGCCGTAGTAGGCCTCACTCACCTGAAGCTGCAACAGGCGCAAGGCATCCCCGTACTGCTCGAGGCTGGCCTTGAGGCGCTGATCCTGCTCCGCCAAGGCAGCGCCGCGCTCAAAACTGATCAGTTCCCAGTCCAAATCCAGGCTGCCCCAGGTGCTGCCCTGGTTGGCCTGGATTCGGTTCCAACCGTTCTCCGCCACCAGGAAAGCCGACTTTGGGTTTGGCGCTGGAGGCACCGTCACCGCCGGGTAGATCCCAGCGTTGTCCTGGAGCACCAGGTTGTAGTCGCTGCGCTGGGCGAAGGAGCCGCCCAGGTTGAGGCCCAGCCGCGGCCAGAACCGCCCCTGCACCGAGCGCTTCAAGCCGCGCATCTCGGCGATACGAGCCCGCCGCTCCGCCAGCTCGGGATTATTGGCCACCGCCACCGCCAGGGCCTGGGGCAGGCTGAGCAGGCGCTCCTGGGGCTGATCCGCCGCCGCCACCGTGGTAGGCACCGCCGCTGGATCGGGAGGCTGAAAGGCGGGATCGGAGAGGCTGAAGGGCAGCGCAGCGCTCACGGGCCGGGGTCTCAGGGCTCCATCCAGCTCAAACAGATCACACTCAAACGCCGCCAGGGAGCGCAACAACCCTGGTGATACGGGCACCGACGTGCCCCCTGGCGCCGCCGCAGCCGCCGACAGCCAACAACCAGCCCCCAGCCCAGCAGCCGCCCGCAGCAGCGAACGCCAACCCATCAGGACGCCGGCCGATCCATCGCCGCCGCGCTCTCACGCTTGGCCCGCTGGGCCATGTCATGCAGACCCACGCTGGTGCGCGCCAGGCAGCCAATCGAGAAACAGATGCAGGCGCTGCCCAGCAGCCCCCAGTGCACCCGGCCGCTGAAGGCATGGATCTTGGTCACCATCAACAGCACCGCCACCGCCGTGGCCCAAGGGATGCCGATGATCAGCAGAACGGTGGAGCGGCTCATACCGGTGGCAGTCAATGCAGCACCAGGTGTTCGAGCTGTTGCTCAGCGGCGCTGCGGCGGCGGTTGAGCTGAGCCAACACCCACGACACCTTGCAGACGCAGCCGATCGAGAAGCAGATCGAGGCGCTGCCCAGCAAACCCCAGCCGTGGCCGTGCAGGCTGAAGTCTTCAGCCAACAGCAAGCGGAAGGCCAGGATCACCATCAGCGAGGCAGCGATCCAGGGGCCGTGAACCCAGAGGAGGAGATAGCGGGCCATCGGGGGTCACGGATGCTGCCGGAGCCCCCGGAGGATCGCACCAACTGCGGCTGGCCTCAACCCTCGCGCAACCACTGAGCCGCATCACAGGCGTGATACGTGAGGATCAGATCAGCGCCAGCCCGCTTAAAGCAGAGCAAGGTTTCGAGCACCACGGCCCGCTCATCGATCCAGCCCTTCTCGGCGGCCGCCTTCACCATCGCGTATTCGCCGCTCACGTTGTAAGCAGCAATCGGCAGCTCGCTCTCCTCGCGCAGGCGATGAATGATGTCGAGGTAGGCCAAGCCTGGCTTCACCATCATGATGTCGGCCCCTTCCTGCTCATCGAGCTGGGCTTCGGTGATCGCTTCGCGGGCGTTGGCCGGATCCATCTGATAGGTGGATTTGTCCTTGGGGATCGGCTTGCTGGCCGCCGCGCGGGGTGCTGAATCAAGAGCCTCGCGGAAGGGGCCGTAATAGGCGGAGGCGTATTTGGCCGTGTAGCTGATGATCCCCACGTGCTCAAAACCCTCTTCATCGAGGGCTTCACGGATCGCGCCAACGCGGCCATCCATCATGTCGCTGGGGCCGATCAGATCCGCGCCGGCGCGGGCCTGGGCCACGGCCTGCTTGCAGAGGATCGCCACGGTCTCATCGTTGAGCACCACGCCCTCATCGCTCACGATGCCGTCGTGGCCGTCGCAGGAGTAGGGATCGAGGGCCACGTCGGTCATGATCGCCATACCAGGATGCACCTCCTTGAGCCGGCGGATGGCGCGGGGGATCAGACCGCCCTCGTTGAAGCACTCAGCGCCGTCTTCGGTTTTGAGGCCATCGGCCACCTTGGGGAACAGCACCACGCAGCGGATGCCCAGATCCCAGGCGCGGCCCACCTCCTGCACCAGCCCCTCCAAGCTCCAGCGCTGACAGCCGGGCATGGCGCCGATCGGCTCATTCGTGGCGCCCTCATGCACGAACAGCGGATAGATGAAGTCGGCGGCGCTGAGCGAGGTTTCCCGCACCATCGCCCGCAGAGCAGGGGAACGGCGCAGGCGGCGGGGGCGGTAGGTGAGCTCCATCCGGGCGGGCACAGGGGCGGCAGGCTGGCGCGGATCCTACGGAGCCTGGCCCTCAGGGCACATCCAGCTCGATTTTCACCACATCCACCGGGCCGCGCCCCTCGGCATTGAGCTCTTTGGCCGCCCGCAACGCCGCTTCGTGGACATGGAAGAGGTGAGCCAGCTGCGGCTTAGGCACCTCCATCAGCGATTGACCATCGCTGCCGATCGCCAAAAAACCACCGCTGGCTTGCACCTGGATCACGTAACGCTCGGGCTGCGTGCAGTCCTGCGGATGGGCCGGATCGAGATGGGGCGACCAAAAGTGCAGCACCGGCGTCCACCGCAGCGCGTGACAACTTCAACGTAACCAGCCCCAGCCGAAGAGGCAGCCGCGCAAGGGCATAAGATATTGCAACTCATTCGCAATAGCGAGTCGTTCATGGGCGCAGCGTCCCGGCTGGTGGATCTCCCTCCTGGCTCTACGGCCACGGTTTCGGACCTGGCAGCGGATGCCGGCCTGCGACAGCGCCTCGAGGCCCTTGGACTGCGCCCTGGACAAGTCGTGCAGGTGCTGCGGCGCGGCTGGTGGTCGGGGCCGGTGCACGTGCGTGTGGGCATGACCGAACTGATGCTCCGCCGGCGTGATGCCGCCCGCGTGAGCCTCGCCGCGTGAGCACCATCGCCGTGATCGGCATGCCCAACACGGGCAAGTCGACCCTGTTCAACCGGCTCACCGGCCACCACGCCCATATCGGCAACTGGCCTGGCCTCACTGTTGAACTGATGCAGGCGGGCCTGGAGCTCTCGGGCCGAACGCTCCAGCTCGTGGATCTGCCAGGCATCTACGACCTGCGCGGCCACAGCGAAGACGAAGCGGTGGTGCGCCGCTTCCTGGAACGCACGCCGGTGGATCTGGTGCTGGTGGTACTCAACGCCAGCCAGCTCGATCGGCAGCTGCGGCTGGCGCTGCAGGTGCAACGCCTGGGCCTACCGGCGCTGGTGCTGCTCAACATGGCCGATGAGGCCAGCCGCTTCGGGGTTCGAATCAACACCGAAGCGCTGAGTTCAGGCCTGGAGCTGCCGGTGCAACTGCTCAGCGCCAAATACCGCCAAGGGATCGACAGCCTCAAGCACAGCTTGGTGCACCAACTCGAGGCCTCGGAGGAGCAGGCGGCGGCGGTGCAGCAGCTCGAGCCGAGGTTGGCCGCCGTGGATGCGGAGCTCGATGCCGCCATGGCCGCGCTCGTGGAGCGGAGCGTCACCCTGCCTGGCCGCTGGCGTGATCAGCGCACCCGGCGTCTGGATGCGGTGCTGCTGCACCCCCTGCTGGGCCTACCGCTGTTTTTCCTGGCGATGGCCCTGATGTTCCAGGCCATCTATGCGATCGGTGTGCCGGTGCAGGAAGGCCTGGCCGGCCTGCTCGACCAGTTCGGCCAACTGGCGCTCAAACCGCTCCTGGCTCCCCTGCCAAGCCTGCTGCAGGGATTCCTGCTGGAGGGCCTGTATCAAGGCCTGGGCACGGTGATGGCCTTCCTGCCAGTGATCGCCCTGTTTTTTCTGGCCATGGGCGTGGTGGAAGACAGCGGCTACCTCTCGCGGGCGGCCTACCTCATGGACGCCTTCATGGAACGGCTCGGGCTCGATGGCCGCAGCTTCGTGCTCTCGCTGATGGGCTTCGGCTGCAATGTGCCGGCGATCCTGGGCACCCGGGTGATGCGCGATCGAGGCCTGCGGCTGCTCTCGATGCTGATCATTCCCTTCTCGCTCTGCTCAGCCCGCCTGAACGTGTTCCTGTTCATGGCGGCGGTGTTCTTCCCGGCCCGCCAGGGGGGCCTGGTGATCTTCGGCCTCTACCTCACCAGTTTCCTGGCGGCGATGCTCACGGCCCTGGTGTTTCGCGGCCGCTTCCCCAACGAAGAGCCGCTGGTGCTGGAACTGCCCCCCTACCGGCTACCCACGGCGGGCCAGATGATCACCCGCGCCTGGAGCGAGGTGAAGCACTTCTGGCTGTGGTCGCGCCGCTTCATCATTTTTGGGGTGGTGGCGGTGTGGCTGCTCAACAACCTGCCCGTGGGGGTTGAACCGGCCTCGAGCTCCAGCCTCGCCGGCCAGCTGGGCGCCTGGATGCAGCCCCTGCTCGCTCCGATCGGCATCAACCCGAAGCTCGCGGTGGCCCTGCTGTTTGGCTTCATCGCCAAGGAGATCGTGCTCGGGGGCCTGGCGGTGATCTACGGCCAGGCGGATCCGGCTGCTCTGGGCCAAGCCATGGCCGCCGATGTGAGCGTGCCGCAGGCGATCAGCTTCATGTTGTTCACCCTGCTCTACACGCCTTGCCTCTCCACGGTGGCGGTGATCCGCAGTGAGTCGAAGCAGCTGGGATTCACTGTGCTGAGCGTGGCATGGTCTTTGCTGCTGGCCTGGCTGGTGAGCTTCCTGGCCTACCAGGGGATCCGAGCGCTGGCCTGATTCAGGTCCAGTTGCCACCGAACATGTCGTCGTAGCCCTCGTAGGGGTCGTACTCCGACCAGCCAGGGCTCGCTTCATCGAAGAGGCCGTAGCGGGCCGCTTCGTCGTCCATCAGGGTGTTGCCCGTGGGCCTGGTATCGCAGGTAACCCCACCGCCACTGGCCGGCTGGCAATCGGTGAACTCCACCCCGGCGCTGGCAGGCAGGGCGCCGGCGATCAGCAGCAGCACAACAAGCCATCGGGTCATGGACGCCACGCGGGGTGCACTGAGATGATGGCGCCTGCCTGAGCGCCTGACAGCGATGTACACCGACTGGACCGCCGTTGCACTGCTGCTGCTCACCGCGGCCCCACTGCTGGTGGTGGTAGCCACGGCCACCTTCTTCATCTGGCGCCAGAAGTCCAAGCGCTGAGATCGCCGCGGAAGCCCTTTCTCAAGCGCCTGGCGGGCTCGGCCAGCGGCGGAGCCAGGGGCTGGGACAGAGGAGGTGCCAGCGGATCCGGCAAGCCGAACACCGTTTCAAAGCGGGGCTTCTGTCCCTGCCCGAGGCACTCCAGGCAGGTGCGATACGCCGATGAATCAATGCGGAGCACGCCGCTGCCACCGCAGCAGCTGCAGGTGCTCTCCGCGTCGCCCTGGTGGGCGGTGGGCCGGGGTGAAGATCCGCTCATGTGTTGATCGCGCTGCGTGCGATCACTCTGGGGAGTTTTCACCCCTTTGATCCCGAAGCCTTTGTTAAGTCTCTGAGGCGCCATGCGGCTTCAGGGGCGCAAGGCGGCGCGCAGCTGCTCAAGGCTGAAGCTCTGCTGCAGCTCGCTGAGGTTCAGCCTCGTGCCTTCAGGCACCAACCCCAGGCTGGCGGCCATCAGCCCCAGCACCGCCGGGCCATCGAGGCCCTGCTGCTGGAGCGCTGCCAGGCCAAGCCCTCCATCGCGCTTGGAGAGGCGCTGGCCCTCCGCATCGCACCAGAGCGGCAGATGCCAATAGCGCGGTGGGGCAGCGCCCAGCTCCGCCATCACCGCCACCTGCGGCGCCGTAGCCGCCCACAGATCGCTGCCGCGCACTACATCGGAGATGCCCAGGGCCAGCTCATCCACAGCGGTGGCCAGGTGATACGCGAGAAAGCCATCGGCCCGGCGCAACACCACATCCCCCACCTCGCTGTGGGCGTCGAGACGGCCGCACTCGGCCAGTTCCTCCGGCCAACTCAGGCATCCATCCCTTAGCCGCAGCCGCCAGCTGGGCAGTCGCCCCTGCTCAGGCCCCCAGCCTCGCCCGCGCTCCCGGCAGAAACCCGGATACACCGGTGAGGCGCCATGGGGAGCGGAGATATCGGCCAGCAAACGGCGACTGCAGCGGCATGGGTACAGCCGCCCGCTGCGGCGCAGGGCCGAGAGCACCGAGGCGTAAAGGCCGCGCCGCTCGCTCTGACGGATCACGGGGCCATCCCAATCCAGCCCCAACCAGCGCAGGTCGGCCAGGATCGACTCCTCGGCTCCGCTGCGGTTGCGCGAGGTATCGAGATCGTCGATGCGCAGGAGCCATTCGCCGCCCTGCAGCCGCGTGATCCACCACGAGATCAGCGCCGTGCGCAGGTTGCCGAGGTGTAGCCGACCCGTGGGCGACGGCGCATAGCGCCCGCGCAGGCCGGCCTGGGGCCGGAGCTGCTGCTGCAGGTGCTCGGGCAACACGAAGCCGGCAGAGCGAAGAGCGCCGTTCAGCATCCCGCAAAAAAGGCGGCCCTAGGGCCGCCTACAGAAGCTCAAAGAGCACTTCGGGGATCAGCCCTGAACGCGGTCCTTGAACAGCTTGCCGGCGGTGAAGGCAGGCACGCGCTTGGCGGGAATCTTGATCTTGTCGCCGGTCTTGGGGTTCAGACCCTGACGGGCGGAGCGCTCGCGGGGCTCGAAGGAACCGAAGCCCAGGATCGACACCTTCTTACCTTCCACCACCGAATCGATGATGGTGTCGATAGCGGCATCAACCACTTGGGCTACGTCGGTCTTGGTCAGCTCGGTGCGAGCAGCAACGAGGTTGACGAGATCAGCTTTGTTCATCGGAGTGGGAAAGCCTCTGGGTCAGTAGCAGCCGGGCGGCTCGGGAACACCGACCGCCACTGGTTTCAGCGCGCCAATGGTATGGGGGTTGGCAAGAGCCGGCAACCATCGGACTCCTTTTGCAGTCAAGGTTTTGCCACTTTTGCGGCCATTCGCCGGCCAACGGCTCCCTACAACCACCCCCCAACGGCCCGCTTAAACGGCGGCCTGATCGGCCAACTCCTCAAGGTTGAGCTGATCGATCACGCGCCGCGCCGCAGGCACCAGCGCCTCACCCCTGAGGGCCCCGAGACCGGCACCGCTGGCCAGCCACTGGGGCTGATCCGCCGGTAGCCAGGCCCGCAACCGCTCGAGGCTGCGCAGCCAGCGGCCCCAGTGAAAACTACGGCGGGTGCGCAGGGGCGCCACCTCCCCGGGGGCCACCGGACTGAGCAACCGCCCGCAGAACAAGACCGACTCCAGCTCGGGCAGCCCCTCCGCCAGCAGCACGGCCGCCCCCGGGGTGGGGCCGGGGGTCCAGAGCAGACGGAGCCCGGGATCGAGCTCGGCTTCGGCGGCGAAGGGGATCAGCTGCTGCGCGCCGGGCAGCAAGTAGGCCTCCTGCTCCTGCACGTGCACCGGCCAGCCGAGCGCCTCCTGAAAACGCCGCAGCCGGCCATGGCCCTCGCGGCCGGTGAGCACGATCCGGCCCGAGGGCTGCGCCTGCAGAAACGCCAGGTTGGCCTCGTTGAAGGCGGGGCAATCGATCAGTACACCGCCACCGCACGGCTGCTCCAGCCACCAGGCACTGCCCCCCTGGCTGTCGCGGCTGGGGGCAAACAGCCACAGCCCCTCGCGCACCGGCTTGGGCGGGCGCCCGGCCGCCGAGGGTTGTGCTTGGAGCCGTGACATGCGGGGTCAGAACCCACGAACAACACCTAGCTTGTGGCAGAGGCCTCCAGGATCCGTTGCGCACGATCCGACTGGGACAACCGTGGCCCCTCGGGTCGCTTGCCACCGATCAAGGCGTGAATTTCGCCCTGGCCGCCCCGATGGCGACGCGGGTGGAGCTGCTGCTGTTTGCCAGCGGCAACGCGCCTGAACCGGAGCAGGTGGTGGAGCTGGATCATCGCCACCGCTCCGGCGACATCTGGCATGTGGAGGTGGAGGGCATCGGCATTGGCTGCTGCTACGCCTACCGGGTGTTCGGCCCCCTGCAGCCGGGTCGCCACGGCTTCAACCCCTCGAAATTGCTGCTCGATCCCTGCGCCCGTGCGATCACGGGTTGGGATGTCTACCGGCGCGTGGACGCCGTCGGCGCCATGCCGAACACCGCCAGCTGCCTGAAAGGCGTGGTGACCGAGCGCGATCGCTTCGATTTCCGCGCCGCTCCCCGGCCCCGCCACAGCTGGCAGCGCACGGTGATTTACGAACTGCATGTGGGTGGCTTCAGCCGCGGCCACGGCAGCCCGGTGAGTGAACCGGCGCGCGGCACCTATCTGGGGCTGATTGAGGCGATCCCCTATCTCAAGGAGCTGGGCATCACCACGGTGGAGCTCCTGCCGGTGATGGCCTTCGACCCCCACGATGCCCCCGCCGGCCGCCTCAACTACTGGGGGTACAGCCCCCTCAGCTGGATGGCGCCGCACCACGCCTACCAGCAGGGAGACGATCCGCTGCAGATTCGCCACCAGGTGCGCCAGCTGGTCACGGCCTGCCACCAGGCGGGGCTCGAAGTGCTGGTGGATGTGGTGTACAACCACACCTGCGAGGGCAACCAGGCCGGGCCCACCCTCAGCTGGCGCGGCATCGACGACCGCAACTACTACCACCAGAACGCCAAGGGGGATTACCTCGATGTGAGCGGCTGCGGCAATTCGATTGCCGCCAACAGGCCCCATGCGCGCCGCCTGATCCTCGAATCAATGCGCTGCTGGGCGCTGGAGCTGGGGGTGGATGGCTTCCGCTTCGATCTGGGCATCGCCCTCAGCCGCGGCGAGGAACTCACCCCGCTGGATCATCCGCCGTTGTTTGAGGAGATCGAAGCCGACCCGGAACTCGCCGATCTCAAACTCGTGAGCGAACCGTGGGACTGCGGCGGCCTGTATCGCCTCGCCGATTTCCCCGCCAAACGCATCGGCGCCTGGAACGGCCGCTTCCGCGACGACGTGCGCCGCTTCTGGAAAGGCGATGAGAAGAGTTGCTGGCCGATGGGGCAGCGCATCGCCGGCAGCCCGGATCTGTTCGGAGGCATCCCGGCCCTACTCGGCCGCAGCATCACCTTTCTCACCGCCCACGACGGCTTCACCCTCGCGGATCTGGTGAGCTACAGCCAGAAGCACAACCTGGCCAACGGCGAAGACAACCGCGACGGCGACAACCACAACAACAACTGGAATCACGGCGCCGAAGGACCCTGCAGTGATCCAGAGGTGGCAGCACTGCGCAACCGCCAACTTCGGAACATGCTCAGCAGCCTGTTGCTCTGCCCGGGCGTGCCGATGCTGCTGATGGGCGATGAGGTGCGCCGCAGCCAGGGGGGCAACAACAACGCTTGGTGTCAGGACAACCCCCTGGGCTGGATGCACTGGCAGCCCGACCCCGACGACCAGGCGCTGCGCCTGTTCGTGCGGCGGCTGATTCACCTGCGCCATCACCTGGCGGATCTGCTCAATCCCGAAATCCCCCACGCCGAAGCCGGCAAGGCGCTGCGCTTCGATCAGCCCGGGCACCTGCTGCGCCAGTGGGATGGCGTGAAGCTGGGCCAGCCGGACTGGGCCAACTGGTCGCACACCCTGGCCTGGAGCCTCAACGACAAGGAACGGGGCCCGCTGCTCTGGTGCGGGATGAACGCCTACTACGAAGATCTCAGCTTCGAGATCCCCAACTGCGAGAGCGGTTGGCACCGGGTGATCGACACCCACCAGCTCCCGGGAGACGACCTACCCGCGCAACCGCAGGTGGTGGGGGGCGACACCATCCCGATGGGCAGCCGCAGCCTGGTGTTGCTGGTGGCGCAGCCCCTGATGCACGGCCATCAGCTCTGATCCAGCCTTAGCCGATCGCACCTTGAGCGTGAGCTCACAGGAAGAATGGAAAGCGGGCTGCGGGAATCGAACCCGCATCATCAGCTTGGAAGGCTGAGGTTTTACCACTAAACTAAGCCCGCAGCAGTACAAACGCACCATGCGCCTGTTGCTGGACCTGGCGTGCTCTGGATTTCACGCCGGTTGCAGCATTATGACCTGCGTTCGGAACAGCGTCCTTGTCCGCTGCCTCATCTGACGCCCCAGCGGCCACCTTCGACGCGGACAGCCTCAGGGGAGCCAGCCGCCTGCGCCTGCTCGTGGCCTATGGCCTCGGCGATGCCGGCACGGGCATGGCCGCATCGCTGATCGGCTTCTACCTGTTCATCTTCTATACGGCGGCTGCCGGCCTCCCGGCCTGGATGGCGGGCCTGGTGCTGATGCTGGCCCGGCTCTGGGATGCCGTGAACGACCCCCTGGTGGGCTGGCTCAGCGACAAAACCCGCAGCCGCTGGGGGCCGCGCCTGCCCTGGCTTGTGGGCAGCGCCCTGCCGCTCGGGGTAGCGATGGCCCTGATGTGGTGGCTGCCCCCCGGAAGCATCTGGGTGCGCTTCTGGGTGTTCGTGGCCATCTCCGTGGTGGCCAACAGCCTCTACACCTGCGTCAACCTGCCCTACGCAGCCCTGGCCGCCGAGCTCACCTCGAAGGTGACGCTGCGCACCCGGCTCAACATGGCCCGCTTCACCGGCTCGATCACCGCCGGCCTGGTGGGCATCGTGCTCGGTGCCGTGCTGCTGCGCGATCACCAGAACCCCCTGAGCTACTGGCGGGTGGGCGTGTTCTCCGGGCTGATCATCACGGTGTGCACCCTGCTCTGCGCCTGGGGCATCGCCCCTTCGGCGCGCCATTGCCAGCAACCGCAAGCGGAACGGGGCACCACCCGGCGCCTGCTGCAGCGGGTGCGCAACAACGGCCGCTTCATGCGGGTGCTCGGCCTCTACCTGCTGCTCTGGTGCGCCCTGCAGATCATGCAAACCGCCGCACTGATCTTCTTGCCCGTGGTGATGCGGGTGCCGGAGGGCTGGAGCAACTGGATCCTGCTGCCCTTCCAGATCAGCACCCTGGTGGGCCTGCAGTTGTGGACGAGTGTGTCCCACCGCCAAGGGCGGATTCGGGCCCTGGTGTGGGGCAGCGGCCTCTGGGTGGCCGGCTGCCTGAGCGCCATGGTGCTGGCGCCACTGGATTCGGCCATTGCCCCGCTGGGATCCCTGGGCAATGGGCTGCGCCTCTCGCTGCTGGTGGCCACGATCCTGCTGGTGGGCATCGGCGCCTCCACCGCCTACTTGATCCCCTGGGCCCTCCTGCCCGACGCCATCGATGCCGACCCCGAAAAGCCCGCAGGCCAGTACAGCGCCTGGATGGTGTTCACCCAGAAGATCTGCATCAGCTTTGCCCTCTTCTTCTTCGGCAACCTGATGAGCTTCAGCGGCTATGTGGCGTCGCGCGGCATGGTGCAACCCGATAGCGCCCTGGTGGCGATCCGGCTGTGCATGGGCATCATTCCCGCAGTGCTGGTGGTGTTGGGGCTGGTGGTGATGCGCCGCTGGCCCGATAAGGGCCTGCACCTGCAACATCTCCCCAGCGCCGGCTGAGCCCAAAGCCATGTCTCTGATGTCACGCCGCCGCCTTCCCTCCTGGCTCCGCCCCCGCTGGCTCACCCGCCTCGGCGAGAGCTGCCTGATCGGCGGTCAGGCCCTGGCCGCCCTCGCTCAGGGGCGGGTGGGGATCAACGACTTGATGGCCGAGCTGATGGAAGCAGGCCCCGGCAGCTTCCTGATCGTGATCATCACCGGCCTCGCCGCCGGCACCGTGTTCAACATCCAGGCCGCCTCCGAGCTGGTGAAACAGGGGGCGGGATCCACCGTGGGCGGGATCCTCGCCCTGGGTCTGGCCCGGGAGATTGCACCGATCCTCACCGCCACCCTGGTCACGGGCAAGGTGGCCACGGCCTATGCGGCGCAGCTCGGCACGATGAAGGTCACCGAGCAGATCGATGCGATCACCATGCTGCGCACCGATCCGGTGCAGTACCTGGTGGTGCCGCGGGTACTGGCGATGGTGATCATGACGCCGGTGCAATGCCTGGCCTTCTTCGCCGTGGCGATGTGGTCGGGTCAGGTGAGCAGCACCCTCCTGTATCAAATCCCGCCATCGGTGTTCTGGAACTCCGTGCGCACCTGGATGGATCCATCGGACCTGCCCTCGATGCTGCTCAAGGCGGTGGTGTTCGGGCTGCAGATCGCTGTGATCTCCTGCGGCTGGGGCCTCACCACCCGCGGCGGCCCGAAGGAAGTGGGCACCAGCACCACCGGCGCCGTTGTGATGATTCTGGTCACCGTGTCGCTGATGGACGTGGTGCTCACCCAGTTGCTGTTCGGCGAATGACCCAGACGGAAGCCTCCCTGCCTGATCCCGGCCAGGGCGTGATCCTGGCGCCGCGCCCGTGGCTACCGCTGGCGGTGGTGGCCTTGGGGCTCGCCGCGCTGCTGCTGAATGTGTGGATGGCGTTGGTGGTGAGCCTGTTCGGCCTGTTTCTGCTGATCCAGAGCCAGATCCTGCGCCTGCAGTTCAGCGCCGATGCACTGCTTGTTTGGCGGGGCAACACGGTGCTGCGGCGCTTTCCCTACAGCGAATGGCTCAATTGGACGCTCTTCTGGGGCCCAATCCCGGTGCTGTTCTATTTCCGTGAACAGAAGAGCATTCACTTTCTGCCGGTGTTGTTTGATGCCACCAGCCTGCGCGAACAGCTCAACCGCCACGTGAGCGCCCAGCCATGAGCGACGACGCCCAACCCCAAGCCCCCCAGCCCAGCGCCGATTGGCAGGCCCTCGCCCTGCGGGAACTCCAGCAACAGCGCGACGCCCTGGAAACCGAGATCAGCGAGCTGAGCAGCCGCCGCGATCAGCTGCAGAAGGAGATCAGCAGCAGCTTCGCGGGCCAATCGGATTCGATCGCCCGGCGGGTGAAAGGCTTCCAGGACTACCTGGTGGGGGCGCTGCAGGAGCTAGCCGTGGCCGCCGAGCAGATGGAGTTAGTGGTGCAGCCGCTGGTGGTGCAGCCCTCACCGCTGGATCAGGCCGCAGCCGAGCAGGCGGCGAGCAGCGGCGGCGGGGCCGTGGCCGCTCCGGCGGCGGCGGGCCTGTTCAGCGCCGATGAAGCGCTGATTCGCGAGCAGCTGCAGCAGTTCCAGGGACAACCGGATTTCTACGCCGATCCCTGGAAACTGCGCCGCAGCCTGGAGCCCTCCGGCGCGGCCCTGCTCGAGGACTGGTTCCTCAATCAGGGCGGTCGCGGCGCCCAGCCCAGCAGCGGCAGCCGCAACCGCAACGCCCTGATCACCGCCGCGGCCGTGTCGATTCTGGGGGATCTCTATGGCGAGCGCTTTCAAACGCTGGTGCTGGCGGGAACGCCCGAACGGCTGGGCGAGTGGCGCCGCGGCCTGCAGGATTGCCTCGGCCTCAGCCGCGAAGACTTCGGCCCCAACAGCGGCATCGTGCTGTTCGAGCGCCCCGATGCTCTGATCGAGCGGGCCGACCGGCTCGAAGAGCGCGGGGAGCTGCCCTTCATCGTGGTGGATGCGGCGGAAAGCGCCGTGGACATCGCGATCCTTCAATTCCCGGTGTGGCTGGCCTTTGCGGGCAGCGCCACCGAACTCGCCCTCGAAGACGACCTGCTGTGAACCCGCTGCTGCAAAATCCGCTGTTCTGCCTGCTGGCGGGCTACCTGCTGGGCTCGATTCCGAGCGGCTACCTGGCTGGGCGCTGGCTTAAGGGCGTCGACATCCGCACCCTGGGCTCCGGCTCCACCGGCGCCACCAACGTGCTTCGCCAGTTCGGCAAGGCGCCGGCCCTGGTGGTGTTTCTGGTGGATGTGCTCAAGGGCACCGCAGCGGTGCTGCTTGCCAAAGGATTGCTGCAGCCCCTAGGCATCACCCCGGAAAGCGACTGGTGGGTGGTGGCCGCCGGCCTAGCGGCCCTGGCGGGGCACATCTGGCCCGTGTGGCTCGGCGGACGCGGCGGCAAGGCCGTGGCCACGGGCCTGGGCATGCTGCTCGGCCTGGCCTGGCCGGTGGGGCTGGCCTGCTTCGGCGTGTTTCTGGCGGTGCTCAGCCTGAGCAAGATCGTGTCGCTCTCGAGCGTGATCGCGGCGCTGAGCCTGCCGCTGTTGATGCTCGGCTACTTCGCCCAGAACGGCACTGAGCTGCGGCCGGCCTACCTCAGCCTGGCGGTGCTCACCGCTGTGCTCGTGATCTGGCGCCACCGCACCAACATCCAGCGGCTGTTGGCGGGCACCGAGCCGCGCATCGGCCAGAAGAAAGCCTGAACGGCTAGGAGGCTGCGTCGAGCACGTTGTTGAGAACGTCACCGCCAGGCAGTCGGTAAATGCCAAAATCGCGGCGATCGAGCGTGGCGATGCGGCGTATACCGCTCTGATGCGCCAGCCAGAGCAGTGAGGCGTCTGCCAGATCCATCGGCAGATCGCCGTATTGCCGCATCCAGGGGCCGATGCTCAGCAGGGCGGCGGCGGGCAGCTCTGCCAGCTGCATCCCGCCGATCTGAACCCACTCGAGGAAGCGAGGCGCCACATCGGGCGGCACGAGATGGCAGACCTCGGTGAGCACCGGCCAGGTGGAGAGCAACGGACCGCCCGCCTGGGCAAAGAATCGGCTGCAGAGCCGATGATCCTGATCACTGCGATCCAGCCACGCCACCAGCGGACCGGTGTCCACGAGCACGGGGCAGCTCAGAGCCGAAGCGCTCATCGCTGCGCCTGGTGCTGCCGGCGCAGCTTCTGACGGATGCGATCGGCATGCTCACGGCCATGCGCAGGATCTCCACTAGAAAAACACCCCTCCAAATCGAGCGACTCCGCCAACGCCGCCGGGCTCTGGCGCTGATGCTGCAACAGCTCCAGACCAGCCTTCAGCACATCGGTCTGCGAGAGGCCGAGCTGCTGGCAGAGACCATCCAGCCGAGCCTCACTGGCATCATCCAGACGGACAGAGACGGTTCGCATCGCCGCCAACACCAGGCGTATTAACGCAATAATACGCAGACTGAGGACTTCTGTCTTCAGCCCAGCTGTCGGCTGCGTTCGGCCGCAGCCACCACCGCCTCCATGAGGGCCGCCCGCAATCCGCCGCTCTCCAGGGCGCGGATCCCGGCGATGGTGGTGCCGCCGGGGCTGCTCACCATGTCTTTGAGCTGGGCTGGATGGAGCTGCTGCTCCTGAAGCAATGCCGCCGTACCCGCCAAGGTGCGGTGGGCCAGGTGGTGGGCCTGCTGCCGGGGCAAGCCTGCGGCCACCGCGCCATCGGCCATCGCCTCCGCCACCAGCGCCACAAAGGCTGGCCCCGATGAGGTGAGGGCCAGAAAGGCATCCAGCTGCGATTCAGGCAGCTCGAGCACCTCGCCCACCTGGGCAAACAGCTGCTGCACCCAAGCCCGTTGCTCAGCCGCCACGCCATCCCCCCAGGCCAGGCCGGTGAGACCCGCCCGCACCAGACAGGGCGTGTTGGGCACCGCCCGCACAATGCGCCGGCCGGGGAACAGCCGCTGCAGCCGGGCCACGGTGACCCCAGCCAACACTGAAATCAGCAGGGGTGCCTGTTCGCCGGCCGCCGCCGGAGCAGGGACCGCCGCCGGAGCAGGGACCGCCGCCGCCACAGCCTCCAGCTGCTGCGGCTTCACCGCGAGCAGCACCACCTCCGCCCCCCAGGCCGGAGCCGCATCGAGACCGATCTGCAGATCGGGGCGTTGCTGCGCCAGGCGTTGGGCTGAGGCCTGGCTGGCCACAGCGGCCCGCACGCCTGCCGCCGGCACCAGGCCGCTCTCCACCAGTGGAAACAGCAAGGCCTGGGCCATGCGGCCCAGGCCGATCACCCCGAAGGTGCTGGGGGAAAAGCTGCTCAAGGGAGCAAGGCGTGGCTCAGCCGACGCTAGCGCCGTAGGTTTCGCGGCCCCAGGCGGGAGCCGGTGCAGCCTCAGGCTCCTGGCTCACCTCGCGGGACACCACCGTGGGGGAGGAAGGCTCTTCCGCTGCAGCGGTGGTCACGGTGACGCAGCTGGGGGCGAACAGGAAGATGCTTTCGCCCACGCGCTCCTGGTGACCGTCGATCGCGAAGGTGCCACCGGCCACAAAATCCACGGCGCGCTGAGCCTGATCCGGCTCCATCATCGTGAGGTTGAGAATCACGGTCTTGCGCTCGCGCAGGGCCTGGATGGCGCGGGGCATCTCATCGAAGCTGCGGGGCTCCATCAGCGTCACCTCAGCGGCCGAGGAGGAAATCCCGGGCATGCCGATCACGTTGCTGCCCGCAAACGGATCAACGCTGTCGAAATCGCTGGTGAGCGCTAGAGCGCCTGACGGAATGGTGCTGCCGGTTTCCGGCACATCACCGTGGTCGTAATCGAGATCGTCGTCATAGCCATCGAGGTAGTCGTCACCGGAGACAACAGCACGCAGGCGGGAGAGCAACGACACCGTGGAACCTCGGTCTTTGGCAATAAGCCTAGATAGCGTCCCGCACCGGCACTGACAAGGGTTTCGGGCCAAAAAGAGCGGATCCAATCCGCACCCAGCTGCTGCCGGCCACCGCGGCCTCCCTCCAATCGCCGCTCATCCCCATCGAGAGCTGCTCCAGTTGCAGCTCCCTGGCCAGCTCGGCGCAGTCTGCAAACAGGCTCTGGCGTTCCGGCAACTGGAGTCCGAGCGGAGCCATGGTCATCAGCCCCACCAGCTGCAGCCCCTCCAGGGCCCGCAGCTCGGGCCACACGCGCCGCAGCTCCTCAGGCTCAAAACCACCCTTGCTGGGGTCAGGCCGCAGCTTCACCTGCAGAAACACGCGCGGATTCAGCGCCTCCTCCACGGCGATCCGGGCCACCCGCTGGGCCAGCGCCAACGAATCCACCGAGTGCACCCAGGCGAATTGCTTGAGCACTGGCCGCACCTTATTGGCCTGCAGATGGCCGATGAAGTGCCAATCGAGGGGGCCGAGATCCGCCAGCTCCGCCTGCTTGCTCGTGGCCTCCTGGAGGCGACTTTCCCCGAAACTGCGCTGCCCCAGCTCGGCGAGCTCGCGAATCGCGGCGGCGGGCTGCCCCTTGCTCACCGCCAGCAGGTTGCAGGCCGGTGGCAGCTGGGCGCGGATGGCCTCCAGGCGGGCTGCCGCTGACTCACTCACGGCTGAGGATCAAATAAACGTTTTATCGAACAGCTGACGCCAGCGGGTGTGGGCCTCAGGCCCCTCGCGGCGGGCACGGGCCAGGTTCTGCTCGGCCAGATGCCGGGCATCCATCAACGGAATCACCTCAAATTGCGCACCGCGCTCCTGCAGGGTGACCACAAAAAAGATCCGTTGGGCATAGAGCGTCACGTAGAGATCGCGCCCCTCTCCAGCCTCTGCCACGCGGTAGAGCAAGCCAAAGGTGGGGTGGTTGAGATAACGCTCTGTGCTCACGAAGCGCTCACGCGGTCTGTACCGTCGCCGACCAAATCAGAGGTCACCGTACCTCCAACGCAAACCGAGCAACACCAGCACCCCCACAGCGCCAAACCATTGCAGAGGCCGCCTGGGCAGCGGGTCGCGCAATAACTGAGCCGGAGCGATCCAGCGCCCGCCCCGAGCCAGCAACGCATCGGCCCCTTGCTCGGCCCGCAGCAACACATTCGCCAGCAACCGTTCACCCAGGGCCAACACCAGCGCCAGCGAACCCTGCAACCCCAGCTGGCGCAGGTTCACGGAACGGGTGGCTACCGAACGCAGCAGGTTCTGAAACTCTTCCTGCACCAGCGGCAGAAACCGCAACGAGAGCAGCAACGTGAAGCCCAGGCGCTCCACCGGCACCCCCAGCCGCGCCAGGGGCATGAGGCACCAGCTGAGCCCCCACACCAACGCTTCCGGGGGCGTGGTGAGCAGCAACAGGTTGGCGCTGTGAATCACGGTGAACAGCAGCGTGGCGCTGTTCAGCCCGAGCTCCGCAGAACGCCGGGTGATCACCAGCGGCCCTAAGGGCACAGGGCCCAGCTGAATCGGGCCCCAGCGGAGCAACTCCCAGCGCTGGCCGAGATCGCTGGGGGCGAGGCGCAGCTCCTGGGGCGGGCGATTGCGCTGACCGCCCGACGCCGCACCAGCCGGAAGCAGGGTGGCGAGCATCCCCACCAGCAGCGAGAGGGCTAACAGCAAGGGCAGGGTGCGGCGCCAGATCCGCCAGGGCAAACCGCTCAACGCCGTGATCAACAGCAGTAAGCCCACCAGGGCCAGCCGCCACCAGGGCCCAGCCAGGATCGGCGTGAGCAGGAAAGCCAGCGTCCAGGCCAGCTTCAGGCGCGGGTCAAGCTCCCGCAGCCAGCTGCCGGTGCCATCGACGTATTGGCCGATGGGGATCTGCCGCAACCAATCCATCAGGCCCGAATCGCCGAAGGCTCCATGCGCACAGCCTCAGCGGCCGCGGGCCTGCTGCCGCGCCAGATCCTTCTCGGCATCGCGCTGCTGCTTGCCGCGCCAGAACAGCTTGAGGGGAGAACCTTCAAAACCCAGGCCTTCACGGATCTGCCGTTCCACGTAGCGACGGTAGGTGTCGCCGAAGAGCTTGGGATCGTTCACGAACAGGGTGAAGCTGGGCGGCCGCACGGCCACCTGGGTTCCGTAATAGATGCGGCCCTGGCGACCGCCGCGGCTGGTGGGTGGCGAGCGCCAGCTCACGGCCTCCTGCAGCACTTCATTCACTACTGAGGTGCTCACCCGGCGGCGGTGTTGCTCCACCGCCACCGCGGCCACCGCAAAGATGCTCTGCACCCGCTGGCCGCTCAGGGCCGAGGTGAACAGCATCGGTGCCCAATCGAGGAAGTACAGCTTGGCGCGCAGCTCCTTTTCCATCGCCGGCATGGTGTGCGAATCCTTCTCGATCGCATCCCACTTATTCACCACCACCACGCAGGCGCGGCCGTCTTCTTCGATGCGGCCCGCCAGGCGCTGATCCTGCTCGGTGACGCCATCGAGGGCATCAATCACCAGCACGCACACATCGGAGCGCTCGATCGCCTTGAAGCTGCGGTTGATCCCGAAAAACTCAGGGCCGTAGCTCACCGAGCGCTTGCGGCGGATGCCGGCGGTGTCGAGGATCTTCCAGGTGTGGCCCTCGCGCTCAATCGTGGTGTCGATCGTGTCGCGGGTGGTGCCGCGGATTGGGCTCACGATCGCCCGCTTCTCGCCGCAGATGGCATTCAGCAGACTGGATTTGCCCACGTTGGGCCGACCCACAATCGCCAGCTGAATCGGGTCCTCGCCCGTGAGCTCCTCGGTGGGCGGCAGGTGATCCACCAGCTTGTCGAGCAGGTCGCCGGTGCCAGCGCCGTGGATGGCGGAAATCGGATAAGGCTCACCCAGGCCGAGGCTCCAGAACTCCGCCGCCATCGAGAGGCCAGCCTCCGGCGACTCGCATTTGTTCACCGCCAACAACACCGGCACGTTGTGGCCGCGCAGCCATTCAGCGATCGATTCATCCGCCGCCGTGAGCCCTTGCTGGCCATCGGCGATCACCACCGCCACGGAGGCCTCGGAGAGCGCCAGGTTGGCCTGCTCGCGGATCTCCGGCAGGAATTCGCTGTCGTCGTCGAACACCAGACCACCGGTATCCACCACGCGGAAATGGCGATCGCGCCAGTAGCCGTCTTGATAGGTGCGATCGCGGGTCACACCGGGCTCGTCGTGCACGATCGCCTCGCGGCTCTTGCAGAGACGATTCACCAGGGTGGATTTGCCCACATTGGGGCGGCCAATAATCGCAACGACTGGCAGAGCCAAGCGGGTATCACAACAACTGTCGTGACTTGACCCTACAGGCCAGCCGAAGCCGAAATCTTTCCATGGGTCGCGCTTTGCGACGCACTGAGTCTCGCTAGGGCATGGGTGTTCTGAGCCCCGCCCCCTGCGGCGGCTGCCCCCATGCTCGAGCTGATCGCATCGATCGTGGTCGACCTGTCCGACCAGAAGCTGTATGTGTACAACCCCAATCAGGAGCTGGTGCGCACGGTGTTGGTGAGCACCGGCAAGGCCTCCTCACCCACGCCCACCGGCAGCGCCCAGGTGTTCACCAAACACCGCACGGTGACCATGCAAGGGCGTGGCTATGTGGCGCCTGGCGTGCCCTGGGCGATGTGCATCACCGAGAACGGCGCCATCTGCATGCATGGCGCCCCCTGGCAGGAGGCCGCCGGCGAACCCTTCGGGGTGCCCCGCAGCCATGGCTGCATCCGCATCCCCAGCCCCCATGCCCGCTGGCTGTTTGAAAACACCCCCGTGGGTACACCCGTAACCATCCAAACCTGAAGTCGCTAGACATCAGGTACTCATTCCTGTTCGGCCAACCATGCTCAAGCGCGCCCAAGCGGCCCTGATGGCCTTGGCTCTCTCTGCCCTGCAAACGGGCACTAGCCAGGCCTGCACAAGCTTCACCTTGAAGGGGAATGACAACGGGCGCGTCTACGGCCGCACGATGGAATTCGGGATGCCCATGCAAAGCAAGGCGATCCTGATCCAGCGCGGCACGAAGATGGTTGGTGTTGGCCCTAACGGCAAGGCCGGGAGCGGCAAACCGTGGACCACGCGCTATGCCGTGGCTGGCCTGAATGCTTTCGGCCTCGACATGGTGGTCGACGGCATGAATGAAAAGGGGCTCTCTGGTGGCCTCTTGAATTTCCCAGGCTGGGCGAAGTACCAGAACGTTTCTGCCGCTCAGGCGCGCAACTCGATCGTGAGCTGGCAAATGCTCACCTACGTCCTCAGTCAGTTCGGCACATTGGACGAGGTCAAGGCCGGGCTACCGAAGGTGCTCGTGAATGGAGCGCCGCTGGGGTCCTTCGGCGGCACTGTGGGGATTCACATGACCCTGCATGACAACCAGGGGCGCTCGCTCTCGGTGGAATACATCGACGGCGCCTTGCAACTGAAGGACAACCCCACGGGCGTTTACACCAACAATCCACCCTTGGCCTTCCAGCTGGCGAGTGTGGGTAATGCCGCCAACATGAGCAACAATCCTGCTCCCACCCTCAAGGTGGGCGGGACGGCCTTGCCTGCCTCCAGCTCCGGCGAAGGCTTTTATGGATTGCCAGGAGATTTCCTCTCCTCCTCACGCTTCGTGCAAGCCTTCACCTTCGCCCGCTTCGCACCCACCAATCTGAGCACGCAGCAGCAGGTGGGAACCGCCTTTCGCATCCTGGGGCAATTCGATCTGCCACCCGGAAGCATCAATCTTCCGGTGGGTAGCGCCTACGGCGGCGCCAACACATCCGCGAGCTACGAAATCACCGAGTGGACGGTGGTGGCCGACATGAAAAACCTCGTTTACTACATCCAGACCTATGACAACCCCGACCTGCGCAGCCTGAGGTTTGATCAGCTGCCCCTGGCAGGTGGACAGATCAAAACCATGTCCCTGGATCAACCGATGCGCATCACCAACCTGATGCCCTGAGGTTGGCGATGCCTCAACTCACCGGCAAATCGCCCGGGTGGCCCGCCACCGGATCGACGGGCTGCTCGCGCAATTCGGGCAGCGGGCCGCTCTCAGGCAGCGGCTCACCCCGCTGGGCCAGGTGGGCCAAGAGCCAGTTCACCGCCGTGGCACGGCGAGTGCGGCGCGGATAGAGCTCACCGATCCGGTAACCCCCGAAGCCGAGTTGCTCCTTCAGCAGTTGCTTGTGCTCCTTGGGAATCGAGCGGGTCAGCGCCACCGAGGGAGGGCGCAGGGCGATGAACTGCGGTTCAATCGGAAACGACTCCCGCCAGCTGGCCTCTGTGGCCGGGCCCGCGCTCCAGACGCCGGAGCCGTCTGGCTCGTAACCCAGGCGCGGCCAGATCAGTTCACACACGAAACGGTCGCTGGTGCGATCGGCGAGCACCGCCTCCAGCAGCGCCCGGCTCAGGGGGTAGCCCGCAGGCGTGGCGGTGGCTTCTGCAGGAGGCATCGGCATGGAGTCCGACAATCAACGCACCATGATCACCGCCTCCTCCACCCGGTTGCAGCTGAATGCGTTGCAACTCAGCGGGCGCGGCACCCCCCGGGCGCTGCGCTGCCGGGTGCTGCAGTCGCCCCTGGCGGGGGTGAGCGATCGCATCTTCCGCGGCCTGGTGCGGCGCTGGGCACCTGATGCGCTGCTGTTCACCGAGATGGTTAACGCCACCAGCCTCGAGCTGGGCCACGGCCTGATCAAGGTGGAGGAGCTCGCCAGCGAGCCTGGGCCGATCGGGGTGCAGCTGTTTGATCACCGGCCGGCCGCCATGGCGGATGCCGCCCGGCGGGCCGAGGCGGCCGGCGCCTATTTGATCGATATCAACATGGGCTGCCCGGTGAAGAAGATCGCCAAAAAGGGCGGCGGCAGCGGTTTGATCCGCGACCCCGACCTGGCGGCTCGCATCGTGGAAGCGGTAGCCGCGGCCGTGACGGTGCCGGTCACGGTGAAAACGCGCCTGGGCTGGTGCGGTAGCACGCTCGATCCGGTGAGCTGGTGCCGGCAACTGGAGAGCGCCGGCGCCGAGCTGCTCACCCTGCATGGCCGCACCCGCGAGCAGGGCTTCAAGGGGCAGGCCGACTGGAGCGCCATCGCTGCAGTGAAAGCGGCCCTCACCATCCCGGTGATCGCCAACGGCGATGTGAACAGTCCCGAGGATGCGCTGGCCTGCCTGGAGCGCACCGGCGTCGATGGCGTGATGGTGGGGCGCGGCACCATGGGCGCCCCCTGGCTGGTGGGCCAGATCGATGCCGCCCTCAGCGGCCGCCCGATCCCGCCCAGCCCCGGCGCCCTGGAGCGGATCCAGCTGGCCAGCGAACAACTGCGAGCCCTGGTGGCCGCCCGCGGCGACCACGGCCTGCTGATCGCCCGCAAACACATGAGCTGGACCTGCACCGGCTTCGCCGGTGCCCCGCAGCTGCGCCATGCTCTGATGCGCGCTCCCACCCCGTCAGCCGCCCTAGCGTTGCTTGAGGCCGCCGCGGCCCAGCTGGGATGAACGCGGAGCTGTGGCTCCCCTGGCTGGTCCTGCTCTGGCCCCTGTGGCTCAGCCAGCGCCCCGAAGCCCAGTGCCCGCTGTGGATGCGCCGCAGCCTGCTGCTGCTTTTGGCGCTGCTCGCCCTGCGCTACCTGCACTGGCGGGTGGCCTTCAGCCTCAACCTCGCCACACCCCTGGCTGCGAGCTTGAGCGTGGTGTTGCTGCTCGCTGAGGGGTGGCTTCTCCTCACCGGTTTGCTGCCCCTGCTCCTGGCCTGGCGGCGCTTCAGCGATGGCCGAGCCGAGGCCGATGCCGCCCAGAGGCGCTGGCTGGCCAGTGATTGGCAGCCCTGGGTGGATGTGCTGATCCCCACCTGCGGTGAACCACTCCCTGTGCTCGAGCGCTGCCTGCTGGCCTGCGACCAGCTGAGCTACTCCCGGCGGCGCCTCTGGGTGCTCGATGACGCCGGCCGCCCTGAAGTGGCCGCTCTCGCCGCCCGCTACGGCTACCGCTACCACCACCGCCCCGAGCGCCAGCACGCCAAGGCCGGCAACCTCAACGCCGGCCTGGCCCTGAGCGATGGCGAGCTGGTGGCGGTGTTCGATGCGGATTTCGTGCCCCAGCGGCACTTTCTCGAGCGCACGATCGGCCTGCTGCTCGATCCGCAGGTGGCGCTGGTGCAAACCCCGCAGCACTTTCTTAATGCCGATCCAGTGATGCGCAACCTGGCGATGGAGGCCTGGCTGCTACCCGATGAGGAGAGCTTTTACCGCTGGATCGAACCGGTGCGCAGCAGCTGGGAGGCGGTGGTGTGCGCCGGCACCAGCTTCCTGGTGCGCCGCAGCGCTCTGGAGGAGGTGGGCGGCTTTGTGGAGCAGGCGATCTCGGAAGACCTGGTGACGGGCATGGTGCTCACTTCGCGCGGCTGGAAGCTGCGCTATCTGGGGGAAAAGCTGAGCGCCGGCCTCGCGGCCGAAACCATGCTCGATTTCGTGCGGCAGCGGCAGCGCTGGGCCTCGGGCACCCTGCAAGCGCTCCGCCTCCGCCAAGGGCCGCTACGGCTGAAAGGGCTGAGCTGGGGCCAGCGCCTGGCCTATCTGGAAGGCGCGCTGCACTGGTTCAACACCGTGCCGCGGCTACTCCTGTTGCTGATGCCGCTCTGCATCGGCTGGCTGGATGTGATGCCCGTGAGGCTCACGGGCCAAGCCGTGATCGAACTGCTGCTGCCCCTGTGGATCGCCCTGTTGCTCAGCGTGGGCTGGCTCAACCGCGGCAGCCGCCATGCCCTCCTGGCGGATCTGCCCGGCTGGGCCCTGGCGGTGCCCCTGGCGGCCACGGTGCTGGCGAGCCTGTGGGGAAAGGTGCAACCGTTTCGGATCACCCCCAAGCACCGCATGCGCAGCAGCGCTGCGATCGCACCGGTGTTGGCGGCACCTCTGGTGGTGTTGCTGGTGCTCAATGGCCTCAATCTGATCTGGATCCTTGGCAACCTCAGCCAGGGCGGCAGTGCCGGTGGCTGGCTCGGACTGCTGTGGGGTGCACTCACGCTCCTCGGACTCCTGGTGGCGCTTCGGGCTTGCCGAGATCCGGCCGCCGGCGATCCCACCCCCTGGCTGGCGATTCGCTTACCGGCCACGTTGATGGCCCGCGATCCAGCCGGCTTGCCCATCGAGTGGCCGGTTCAGGTTTGCGCCCTGAGCGAAGGCGGAGCAGCCCTGGAGAATCCAGTTGCACTGCCGGCTGGCCACTGGTTGGAGCAGCTGCAGCTGCGGGCGCCCAACGCAGATCTGCCGCCGCTGGCCCTGCAACCCCAGCTGGACGAGAACCAATTGCTGCGCTGGGCCTGGCCCGCCGAAGGCTCTGCTGCCAAGGAGCGCTTCCAGGGCTGGCTCTATGGCCGCCCGGGCGCCTGGCCCGAGCGCTTGGCGCCACCGGAGTGGCGCGCGTTCAGAGCGCTGCTACGGCGGCTGATCAGCCCAGGCTGGGGGCAACGGCCGCGCCTGAGCCTGGTGCCGCAGCAGCTGGAGCCGCCGCCGGCTCCGGACAGGTGCGGTTCTGGAAATCACAGCGGTAGATCGCCGGCTTCTGCCAGCTGAGCGGAATCTCCAAGAGATCACGGCTGCCGGTGATGGCCTGCACCGCCAACAACACCATGATCAGCAGATTGGAGGCCACGTGCAGGCGACGCCAACGCAGGTGGCGGGTGATCTCCGGCCGCGCCGCCAGGTTGAACAGCAACAGGCCGGTGAGCAGCACCCCACTCCAGTAGTGGGAGCTCCAGAAGGAGGCGCTGAAGGGGTTATCTGAGAGGCGCCAGATCTCAGGCTGGGAGCCCAGCCCCAACAGCCCCGCCCAGGTGAGCAAAGTGAAGCTGGCGCGCAGCGATGGCTGCTTCACCTTGAGCAGCGCCAACAAGGCCACGAGCGTGCCGGCCGCCACCAACATCAAGGAGCTCAGGCGCGGCAGGCCTCCGGCGAAGGCTGCGCCGGGCTCCACCGCCCGGCTGATGAAGGAGTACACGAGGGCGATCAACACGGCCACCACCACAGAGGCGGTGAACCAGCGCCCGTGATCGGAGTGTTCGCGCGGCACCAGCGCCGGCTGCTGGGTGATGCCGAGGCGCTTCTCGCGCACCAGAATTCCCAGCCGAATCGTGGCCCCCACCACCGGGTACACAAAAAGGATCACCAGCACCGGATGGAGCAGGGAAAACCAATCGATTGCCGTCACAGGCGCTCCTCCATCAGGGCAACACCGCCGGCCAGCCCTGACGGATCAATAAGAGTGAAAAGTAGGGCTGCTCAGCCGGGCTGACCACCGCTGCGGGCGCCACCAGCTGATCGGGCCAGCCCACCCTCTGGGCGAACAACGCCTGGCCCAGCAACCCGCGCTCCGCCAATAGCGGCTGCACCCAGCTCCAGCGATGGCCAAGTTTGAGCAGGGCAAGCACGGTGCCCGAGGCCGCCGCCTGCTCCAGCAACACTTCGAACTCAGCACGCGTTTCGGGGGTGGGACGAATCAGCAAGGGTTCCTGCTGCAGGGCCAGCGGCCAGGGCTGCCCGGCGCTCGAAGCCGCCGCGGCTGCCGCCGCCACTGCAGTGATCCCTGGAATCACCCGCACGGCGCAAGCCGGATGGCGCTGCGCCAGAGCCAGGAGCACGTAGGAGCAGCTGGCGTAGAGGGAGCTATCGCCCTCACACAGCAACACCACCGCTTCACCAGCCGCCAGCTCAGCGGCCAGGGCATCGGCGGCGCAATGCCAGGCCTCTCGGCGGGGCTCAGCCTCAGCCACCATCGGAAACAGGAGCGGCAGGCGGCGCTGCTGCGCACCGATCCAGGGGGCTGCGATGCGAGCCGCCATGCCATCGGCATCCAGCCGCGCCACCGGATAGGCCACCACCGACGCCGCCTCGATCGCGTTCACCGCCGCCACGGTGAGCAGCTCCGGATCTCCGGGGCCAACCCCCACCAGGGTGAGCTGGGGCACGGGCTGGGCCAAACGAGCAATTACCGGATCGCGCCTTTCTAGGGTGAAGGGGTGCGCGGCATGACCCGATGAGTCATCTGCAGATCTTTGCGGCCTCGCCCAGCCGCCAACCCCTGCCCCAGTTCGCCAGCAACGATCCCGCCCTGATCGCCAGCGAATTGGCGCAACGGGGCATCGGCTTCGAGCGCTGGCCAGCCCGGGCTGAGCTGCCGGTGGGAGCAGGGCCCGAGCAGGTGCTGGCGGCCTACGCCCCCGAGATTGCCCGGGTGCAAGACAGCGGCCGCTACCCCACCGTGGATGCGATCCGGATGGCACCCGATCACCCCGATCGGGACGCCTTGCGCCGCAAATTCCTGGCCGAGCACACCCACGGCGAAGACGAAGTGCGCTTCTTCGTGGAAGGGAAAGGGTTGTTCTGCCTGCACATCGGCGAGGAGGTGCTGCAGGTGCTCTGTGAGGCCGACGACTGGATCAGCGTTCCCGCCGGCACCAAGCATTGGTTCGACATGGGCAGCGCACCCCAGTTCTGCGCCATTCGCTTCTTCGATAACCCCGAGGGCTGGGTGGCCCAGTTCACGGGCGATGCCATCGCCGAACAATTCCCGCTGCTGGACTGAAAAACGCTGCACGGACGCTGAACAGCTGCTCAAGCCCTCAGCAGATCCGGTGATCCGGCCAACGGATTGCGCCGAGCTGACAACACTCGGCCTGTCTCTGATCCATTGGCGTGCCTTCCTCGATCACACCTCGCCAGCGCATCGGCCATGCCGCGCTGCTGAGCATTGCGCTCCTGCCCACCACGAGCATCGCCGCCACCATCGGCGCTAGCCAAACCGTGGATTTCAGCCCCACGGTGGTGAGCAATTTCTGCGATATCACCACAACTGGCGGATCGCTGGCGGTGGAGAAGAAGCGGGGCCTGATCACCTCCGATTCCAGTCTCTCGGGCACATTCAGTGGCACGCAGACACCAGGCACCATTGCCGTGGTGAGCAACCTCACTTCAGCTGGCACGGTGATCGTGGATCCACCCAAATTGTCAGGCGGGACAGCTGCCACCACGAGTGAAGTGAAGCTCGGCAATGGCTCCTACAGCAGCGCCGCCCAGAGCTTGAATCTCGGCAGCGATGGCAATCTGCCGAGCACCAATCTGCACGTGCGTTTCAGCACCACTAGCAACGGCAACAAGTTCGCCAATGGCACCTACAACGCCGTTGCCACGGTGACCTGCACCGATGATGCAAACCGCTAAAGCGCTGGCGGGCTGCCTCGGGGCCGTGGCGCTGCTGACAGCCAGCCATGCCCAGGCCCTGGGACTCTCGCCCCTTCTGCTGGAGCAACGCCGGGGCGTGCTCCAGGTGAGCAACACCAGCGATCGCCTGCAACGGGTGGAACTGCAGGTGTTTCGGGTGCGGCAGGTGCAGGGGCGCAGCACCGCTGAGCTCACACCCCTGCCCCCAGCCGAAGCCGAGGCCTTGATCCGGCTTCGGCCTTCCGTGTTCCGTCTCGGTCCAGGGGCCAGCCGCGTGATTGCTTACAGCGTGGCGCAAGATCAACCATCGTTTTATGTATGCGGAACCTCGCTGCAGGGCCTTGTTCACGCAAGGATCTGCTCACGTTGGCGCTCTGTTTCTGCCTCAGCCCGCAGGCAGCCATAGGCCAGATCTATCTGTCCCCCAACCAGCAATTCCCCCAGGGATCTCGGGTCTCGATTGATCTCGGCAACGTGCGTTGCAACGCCGATGCCGGCGCCCTACCCAACCTCAGCCTCTCCGCCGGTGCCTATCCCGATCAATGGGGCAACAGCATCAGCGTGGCTCAATCGAATGGCAACGCCACGATCGGCAATCAGAGCTCATTACTGGCCATGCTCAGCCTGAACATTCCATTGGCCCGTAGCAACAGTACCTTCAGCTGCCAGCCGCTCCTGAAAGACGCGATGATCCGCACCCGCATGGAGAATCTGCGCCAGCTTGTGGATGAGGAAGTGATCAGCGAATCCCAATACAAACAGGCTCTCCTCAGCCTGTATGGGCCACTGAGCATGCGGGAACTTTCACTCCCACCACCCCCGAATCGTGGCGTGAACGTGACGGTGGAGTGAAACCCAAAACCAAGCCAATCTTCAGGGCAGCACCACACCCACCGAGTGCATGCGCACACCATCCGCTTGGGCCAATTCACCCGTGAGCGCCTGCACCTCGACCGCCGCCAACGCCTCCAAGCGCTCCACCGTGGCTTCGCGCCCGAAACGCTCTTCACACAGGCACCAATACAGCCCAAAGTGACGCGCCTCACTTGCCAGCAGTTCGCCGTAAAGAGCGCGGAGCTCTTGATCAGGGCTATGGGCCGCCAGCAGAGCCATCCGTTCATGGCTGCGGGCTTCGATCAAGCCAGCCACCAGAAACGAATCCAGCCTGCGCTCGCGCTCGCCCTTGCGCACCGCAGCCGTGAGGGTGGCGCCATAGCCAGGAGCCGGCAGGGGCCGCAGAGGAATGCCCCGCCGCTGCAGCAGCTGCAACACCAGCTCGAAATGCTCGAGCTCTTCCCGCGCCAATGGGCTCACTAGCGCCGCAAGCCCTTCATCGGAGGGGTAGCGGAACATCAGCTGCAGAGCCACACCAGCCGCTTTGCGCTCGCAGTGGGCGTGATCGATCAACACCAGATCGGGCCGGGCATTGGCTTGCTCGAGCCAACTGGCACTGCTCGGCGCCGCGAGCCACTTCACCCGGGCCGTGGGGTTCTCCAACAGCGCTGTCATGCCGCTGGCTCCTGGCGCAGGCGCATCACCAGGCCCTGCAACGCCAGGCCGTAGCTGCCTGGCCCGAAGCCACAGATCACCCCCAGCGCTTTATCGGCCAAATAGGAGTGGTGGCGGAAGGCTTCGCGGGCATGCACATTGCTCAGGTGCAGCTCCACATAAGGAATCGCCACGCCGAGCAGGGCATCGCGCAGGGCAATCGAGGTGTGGGTGAAGGCACCCGCATTGATCAAGATGCCGTCCACTTGGCCGCGGGCGGCGTGGATGCGATCCACCAGGGCTCCCTCGTGGTTGCTCTGAAAGCACTCCAGCTCCACGCCGAGCCCAGCGGCCTGGCGGCCGAGCTCCGCCTCGATCGCCTCGAGGGTGTCGGCGCCATAGAGGCCCGGCTCCCGTAACCCCAGCAAATTCAGATTCGGCCCGTTGAGCAGCAGCACCCGCATCGCCAGCGCCGTTGATCGGCCTCCACTGCCGTGATCGTAAGGAGAGGAGCCAGGGGCAGACCCGCCGGCTGGTAAGTTCTTGGGGTGTGGTTCGGGTCGGTGCCCGAGTGGTTAATGGGGGCGGACTGTAAATCCGCTGGCTCTGCCTACGCTGGTTCAAATCCAGCCCGGCCCACCTTCCACATGCCCTTGTAGCTCAGCGGTAGAGCACTCCCTTGGTAAGGGAGAGGTCACGAGTTCAAGTCTCGTCAAGGGCTTTCAAACGGGTTATCAATTACCTCGCTAACGATGTTGTGGCCATCGCTGACATCGGCAGGATGTTGGCCGATGTCAGCCGCATCTACACCAGATGCCTGCGCCACTGCCCGCCAGTCATCCGCGAGCCCTGCAATGCCTGATCGTGGAAGACCAGGTGATGTTCCTGCAGCTGCTGCGCTCGATGCTCGAAGCGCTGCCCGGTCTGGAGGTTCGCGCCGTCGCCACCACCAAGGCCGAGGCCTTGGTGCTCTGCAACGGCGATCAGCCTCCGGATCTGCTGATCCTGGATCTGGCGCTACCGGATGGCGACGGCCTGGTGGTGGCTGAGGCCCTGGCCGAAACGAACCCCAACGCCAAGGTGGTGGTGCTCTCTGGCCAGGCCAGCAGCTTTGTCTGCCCGGCAGCCCTCCAGCCTTGGATCGTGGGTGTGGTGGATAAAACGGCCGCTTTCGCTCAGCTGCACAGCGTGCTCGAGCGCTGCCTGCCCTCCGCTGGCGAGCCGCTCACCCCACGGCAGCGAGAGATCTTCAACCTGATCGGCCAAGGGCTCAGCAACAAGGAGATCGCCCGGAGCGCCAGCCTCTCCATCGCCACCGTGGAAACCCACCGCAAGGCCATCGCCCAGAAGCTGGGCATGAGTGGGGCTGAACTGGTGCGCCATGCCTCCCTGCTCGGCAATCTCCACCAGGACGAGCCCTGATTGATGCGCCGCACCCTGAGCCTCCGGCTACCCAAACGGCTCGCTAATCGGCTGGCCCTGGTGAGTGCGCTGCAGCTGATTTTGGTAACGGGGGGCTTCAGCCTGCTCAGCTACAGCCTCGGGCGCCGCAGCGGCCTCGAGCTCGGTGAGGCCTATCGCCAGAACGCCTCAGTGGTGGATCTCTCGATTCGCCTCTCCAACAAGCTCAGCTACCCGATCTGGATCAACGAACTCAATCTCCACTGGCTGCGTCGAGTGCCGGGCCGTGAGCGTGACGTGAGTGCCCTGAGCGAGCGGTTCTGGAACCAGATGCAGGTGTTCCCGGTGGACTACATCAACTTCGGCAGCAGCGATGGCGCCTTTGTGGGCATGGAGCGCACCGCCGAGGGTGAACTGCTGCTCAACGAAGACACCCCGCGCAGCGGCAGGGGCTCGATGGCCATCTACGCCATGAGCCCCACGGGAGAGCGGGGCAAGCTGCTCGAACGCATTCCTGGGATGACCAGCACCCACGAGGAAGCCTGGTATGTGGAAACGGCCCAAGCCGGCAAAGCCACCTGGAGCTCGATCTACCCCTGGGAAGACCAGCCCGAGGTGTTCTCGATCTCCTACAACGCGCCGGTGTTCGGCCCCAATCGCCGCCTGCTTGGCGTGGTGGGGGTGGACATGGTGCTCAGCCAACTGAGCAGCTGGCTCCAGGGCGTGTGGCAAGAGCGCCAAGGGCTGGCCGTGATCGTTGAGCCCAGCGGCGATCTGGTGGCCTGCTCCAAGGCGGATCTCACCCTGCAACGCAACAAGGGCGTGGTGCGGCGCGCCAACTTGCGCAGCCTCAACCATCCCCTCGCTCAGGCCCTCAGCCACACGTTGTTTGTTTCTGGGGTCAAGGGCGGCTTGCAACATCAAGCCAACGCCTGGGGTGAAGCCCGCAGCCCACGGCGGGTGAGTGTGAACGGCAACACCTACACGCTTCAGGCCAACCCCTGGGGCCAGGAGGAAGGGCTCAACTGGATCCTGCTCACAGCCCTGGCCACAAATCCCAGCAGCGCCGCCGCAGAGCGCACCAGCCTGCTCGCACTGCTCGCCGCCGCGGCCGCCCTCACCGGAGCAGTGCTGCTGATCAACCGCCAGATCCGCGCCCTGCTCGAGCCGCTCAGGCAGCTGGAATCCGCCTCCCGTCAACTGGGAAGAAGCCTCACCGCTACCAACGGGACCGCCAGCGGCGACCTGCACTTCAGCAGTGGGCTCACCACGACAGCCGGCGAGGAGCTGCTCGCCCTCGATGGCGCCATCGCCGAGCTGGTGGAGCGCTACAACCGCCTCACCGCCAACGTGCAGGAGGCCCAGGAGCGCGAGCGCTTCCGCGACGCCCAGACCCTCAGCCTGCTCAAAGACAAGCTGCGCAGCAGCCTTCAGGCCGCTGCCATCGCCCATGAAATCAACCAACCGCTGAGCGTGCTGCTGCTCAACAGCCAGCTCTTGCTGGAGCGCAGCCAACGCGATGGCGGCCCTCCCCTCCCTGAGGCATGGCGCGACCAGCTGCAGAGCATCCGCACCGAAACCGATCGCGTGGTGCTCACGATCGAAAAGATGCGCGCGCTGCTGCGCAACGTGCAAACCGAGCATCAGCGCCTCGATCTGCGCGATGTGGCCCAGAGCGCTCTGCTCTATGCCCGCAGCACCGGCCCGGTGAGCCGGATGCTGGTGGAGAGCAGCGAGCTCGATCGCCTGCGCGAGCCCGCCTGGATCGAAGGCGATGCCGTGCAGATTCAGATCGCGATCGTGAACCTGCTGCGTAATGCCGCCGAAGCCCTGGCCGAGCAGGGCCCCACTGATCCGTGGATCGGCGTCAGCCTCAGGCGCGAGGCCAACCACTGGTTGTTATCGGTGGAGGACAACGGCCCCGGACTTCCCCAAGAAGCCCTCGATGAAACGCCCCTGCTCACCACCAAGGCCAGCGGCAGCGGCCTTGGCCTTTTTGTGGTGCGCACCACCATGGAGAACCACCAGGGCACGCTCGAGTGCGGCGTGAGCGAACGGGGAGGGGCATTGCTTCGCCTGCGCTTTCCGGCCTTGACCCAGCCAGACCTACCCACCACTGGGGATTGAGCCTCAGCGGCCACCAGATGCAGATTTTGCATAGGTCTACGCGTTGCTGGTGGCGGACATCCTGTTGGATGGATTACCCGTTCTGGACCTGCTGGAGATTGCCCCCAGCACCAGCGCCGTGGCCCAGATCATCCAGCGCGATCAGAGCTCGATCTCCCGCATCTACCGGCAGGTGAGTGGGCGGCTGGGGCTGGAGTTCCGCAAACACACCAACGGTCTCTACGGGGCCCGCTCCAATCAAAGCCTGCTCCAGGGCCTGCGGTTGTCGTCGCAGTGGCTGCGCCTTCAAAGTGCGCCGCCCGAGCCTCGCTGGCTAGCCAGCGGCAGTGTTGGTCTTGATGGCAACGGCGCGCACCCGGCCCTGCCCGCCGGCCTGCTCCAGCGCTGCAGCGATCACCAGCGGGTGCATCAGCTACTCCAGGATCGCGTGCTCGATCTGGCGGTGATCAGCCAAGCCAAGACGCCCACTCCACTGCCCGACGCCCTGGTGGAGCGGCCGCTGCTGCGCAGCCCCAGCGGGGTGGACGTGATCGTGCTGCGGCTCGACCTGGAACACCAACCCGCCATGGCCGCCCTGATCACCACGTTGCGCCAGGCCTACCGCCAGCATGCGCTGCACAACCCCCAGCTGGACTGGCTGGGCTGATCGCACCGTTGATGCAGCTGTCCACCCCGATCGCCGCCATGCGGCAGGCCGTTACCGCGGCTGAAACCCGCTCGCTCGCCTGGCGGCTGGAGCAGTTGCAGCGGCTGGAGCAAGCGGTGAACGAGCACCGCGATGCCGTGTTGGACGCTCTCGGCGCCGATCTGGGCAAGCCGCCGGTGGAGGCTTACTTCGAGCTGGTGGCGGTACAGCAGGAAATTCAGCTGGTGCGCAAGCAGCTGCGCCGCTGGATGGCCCCCCGCAAGGTGGCGGTGCCAGCGAGCCTGCTGCCCGGCCAGGCCCAGGTGATCCGCGAACCACTGGGCTGCGTGCTCGTGATCGGGCCTTGGAATTACCCGTTCTCGCTCACCATCCAGCCCCTGGTGAGCGCCCTGGCCGCGGGCAACACCGCCGTGCTCAAACCCTCGGAACACGCACCGGCCACCAGCGCCCTGATCGCCAAGCTGATCGGCTCCGCCTTCCCACCCACCACGGTGCAGGTGGTGGAGGGCGATGGAGCCGTCGCCCAGGCCTTGCTGCAGGAGCAGTTCGACCACATCTTTTTCACCGGTGGGGAGCGCGTCGGCCGGCTCGTGATGGAAGCGGCCGCACGCCACCTCACGCCGGTGACCCTCGAGCTGGGGGGCAAGAGCCCAGCGGTGGTGCTTGGCGATGCCGATCTGGAGGTGAGCGCTCGCCGCCTGGTGTGGGGCAAGGCCCTCAATGCAGGGCAAACCTGCATCGCCCCGGATTACCTGCTGGTGGAGGAGGCGATCGAGCCCGCCCTGGTGCAGCGGCTGAGCGAGCGCATCCAGGCCTGCTTTGGCGACGACCCGCTGCAGTCGGCCGATCTGGGCAGCGTGGTGAATGGAGCCCAGTTCCAGCGCCTCAACCAACTGCTCGAGGGAGCCCGCAGCCGCGGCCAGCTGCTCTGGGGCGGGCAGAGCGATCCGGAGCGCCGCCGCATCGCCCCCACCCTGATCCGAGTGGAAAGCCTGGATGATCCCCTGATGCAGGAGGAGTTGTTCGGCCCACTGCTTCCGGTGCTGCGGGTGAGCGGGCTCAACGAGGCGATTGAACGGATCAACCAGCGCCCCAAACCACTGGCTCTCTATTTGTTCTCTAAACATCGCAGCGCCCAGGAGCAGATCCTGGAGCGCACCAGTTCGGGTGGGGTGTGTTTCAACGATGTGGTGATGCACGTGGGCGTGCCGGAGCTGCCCTTCGGCGGTGTGGGCAGCAGCGGCATGGGCAGCTACCACGGCGAAGCAGGCTTCCGCACCTTCTCCCACGAGCGCAGCGTGCTGCGGCGACCGTTCAGCCTCGATCTCCCCTTCCGCTATCCGCCCTATGCGGGCAAATTGCCGCTGATCCGGCGCCTACTGGGCTGATCGATCGGGCTGCTGCAGCGGCCTTCAATCATTGCCAGGGCTTATCGAAGAGACACTGGCGTCCCCGGCCGATGCCCGTATGGTGCCTGCAGCCGAACGCCCACGCCCCATGCGCCGCCGCTCCGCTGCAGTCCTTGCCCTGGCCCTGCTGCTGCCGCTGCCTGGCCTAGCCGGCGAGGTGGTGGTGAAGCCCGGAGAAACCCTCTCCGAAATCGCCGAGCGCTACGGCACCTCGGTGCAACGGCTGATGCAGCTCAACAACCTGCGCAGTCCCCAGGATCTCTGGGCCGGCAGCCGGATCCAGGTGCCTGGCGGCGGCGGAAGTGCCAGCGGCGGTGGTGGCGGACGCGGCAACTACACCGTGAAACCAGGCGAAACCCTCTCCGAGATCGCCGATCGCTACGGCACCTCGGTGCAGCGCCTGATGCAGCTCAACGGCCTGCGCAGCCCCCAAGACCTCTGGGCCGGTAGCCGCATTCAGGTGCCCAGCGCTGGCGGCGGCTCGGCGAGCAGCGCCAGCGGCACCACCACAGTGCAGGCCAACTACACCGTGAAGCCCGGTGAAACTCTCTCGGAGCTGGCCGATCGCTATGGCACCTCGGTGCAGCGCCTGATGGAGCTCAACAACCTGCGCAGCACCCAGGATCTCTGGGCCGGCAGCCGCATCAAGGTGCCCGTGACCCGCACCACCGCAGCCGCGAAGCCAGCGGTGAACAAAACCGCCACCCAGCACAAGGTGCAGAGCGGCGAAAGCCTCTCGGTGATCGCCCAGCGCTACGGCATCTCCACCCAGTCACTGATCGCCATCAACAACATCAGCGATCCCAACCAGGTGGAAGTGGGCCGCACCCTCAAGCTGCGCGGTACCCCCAAGCCAGCCGCCAAGCCTGCGGCGAAACCCGCTGCCAAGCCGCAAACCGTTGCTGCGAAACCGGCGGCCAAACCTGCCGCCAAGCCGGCCCCGCAACCAGCGGCCAAGCCAGCCCCCCAAGCCCAACCTGTGGCTGCCCAGCCCACGTCGAAACCCGCAGCACAGCCCGCTGTTCAGCCGGCCGTCACCGCGGCAGTGAAGCCGGAACCGAAACCCGAACCGAAGCCCGTGGTGGCGGCGCAGCCACAGCCGCAACCCAAAGCAGAACCCAAGCCCGAGCCTAAACCCGCTGCGCAGCCAGTGGCCGCCAAACCGGTGGCAACGACCAAGCCCGCTGCAACCACCGCCGCAGCCAAGCCCGGCAAGCCTTCATCGCCCGATTGGCGCAACTACGGCCCCCTGCAGGTGGATTGGGCCAACTGGCAGCCCATGGGCGGCAGCTATGTGGCCCCCAGCCTCAACAGCGATGGGCAGCCGCTGTATCTAGCCATCAACTGCGGCGCCAAGCGCCTCAATGCCACCGGGCAATCGGGCACCTGGAAAACCTGGGATGCACCCCAGAGCGACTTTGAGCACAAGCTGATCAACGATCTCTGCACCGCCAAGGGCGGCTGATCAGGCCGCCAGGCGCAGCGTCCAGGGTTGCTGCAGGAAGCGGCGACCCGCTGGGCGCAACCAAAGCCTCTGGCTGCCGTCGTCGCTTTCAGCGATGAGATTCTCCTGAACCAGGCGGCGGGCCAGCCAGCGCCAGCGCTCCACCTCCTCGCCTTCGGCCTTAGCCAGATCCTCGCCAAGGCTGCGCAGATCCACACCGCCGCGCTGCTCCAAGACCGCCAGCACCTCGGCCGCCTGCTCCGACCAATCCCTTAGCGACGGCTGCTCAGTGCAGCGATCGCAGCGGCCGCAAGGCGGCACCAACTCACCCACGGTCAGCAGCAAGGCCTGCTCCCGGCAAGCGCCGCCCTCGGCCACCGCTTCCATCCGCCGCAGCTGCTGCTGGGCCAGCTCCACCCGCTGCTTCTCCTGAGCATCGGCCCCGTCTTCAGCGGAAGCGCGGATAGCCCAGGCCAGGCTGGTGCGATCGTCTGGGTCGAAGAGCACCAAGCAGCGGGCGGGCAAACCATCGCGCCCGGCGCGGCCCGATTCCTGCAGATAGCCCTCGGCGCTGGCGGGCAGATCCAGGTGGAGCACCAAGCCCACATCCGGCCGATCCACCCCCATCCCAAAGGCCACCGTGGCCACGAGCACGGGAGCCGCATGCTCCTGGAAGTGCGCGAGGGCGAGGCTGCGGCTCTCCGGATCCATCCCGGCGTGATACGCAATGGCCTCCACGCCCGCATCACTGAGCCGCTTCGCCCAGCTCTCCACCGAGCGGCGGGTGCGGGCATAAATCAACTTGGCGCCTCGAGCTGCCGCCAGCGCCTCCAGCACCTCGGGCATCGGGTCGGCCGGACGCCGGCGCATCGCATAGGAGAGGTTGTCGCGCCGGGCAGAGCGCACCTGAATCAACGGCCGCCGCAGCTCCAGCAACCGGATCAGATCGGCCCGCACCCGCGGAGCCGCAGTGGCGCTGAGGGCCACCAGGGGCACCCCCGGGCAGAGCCGCCGCAGCTGCCCCAGGCGCCGGTAATCAGGGCGGAAGTCGTGGCCCCAGGCACTGATGCAGTGGGCTTCGTCAATGGCCACACCCACCAGCTGGCCCTGGTCGTTGATGTCTTCCAGCAACTGCCGCGTGGCCTCCACCTGCAGCCGCTCTGGCGCCAGATAGATCAGCCGCAAGCGATTGCTGCGCACCCGCTCGATCAGATCGCGCCGCCGGGCGGGATCCAGACCGCGATGCAGGCAGGCCGCAGGGATGCCCCGCCGCTGCAGGTGCAGCACCTGGTCCTGCATCAGGGCCACCAGCGGTGAGATCACGATCACCAGACCGCCGCGCACCAGGGCCGGGAGCTGATAACAGAGCGATTTGCCCGCACCAGTGGGCAAGACCGCCAGGCAGTCGCGGCCCGAGAGCATCGCCTCCACCACCGGCCGCTGGCCAGGCCGGAAGCTGCTCCAGCCGAAATGCTGTTCGAGGGCCTGCGCCAGCGGATCCGCCATCACACCCGCCTCAACCGGGCTGGGCCATCACCGGAATCGCCGGTGCCTCCAGTTGATCCGGCGCCTCCTCCACCAGCTGGAGCCGCACCCGTTTGCCGCCGGCCAGCTCCCCGAGCGACACGCGCATGGTGTTGCCGCTCAGGCTCTGCAGCGCTGTGAGCAACTCCCGCAGGTGGGGGGTGCTGCTGCCGCTCTCCACCCACAACCGCTCCTGCAGGCCATTGAGCCGGCGCCAACTGGTGTGGAGCTTGAGCACGGCGGATTCCAAGGCCTGAGCCTGACCCACCGCATCGGCCAGCAGACCGAGGGCATCGAGGCGCAGCGCCTCCTGCATCGCTTTGTCCAGATCGAGTTCGCCCTGTTGAAAAGCACGCACCGCAAGCCCGGCTTCGGCCGCCTTGCTCAGCCAGCGGGCGGTACTGGTCACATCCTTCACCCGATCGAGTTCCGGTTCATCGCGCAACACCTTCCGCAGGTCTTCCTGCTGCGCATCCGGGAGCTTGGCGAGCTCCTTCACTAGCGGCGCCACAGCTCTCGGGGGGAGCAAGTTTTCGGCAGTGCGCTGGCGAATTTCCTCGGGCAGCAAGGGGCTGGTGGCGGCGGTGAACTCGTCGGTGAGCTGCCGCACCTGCTTGCGGGTGATCTGCTGGCCGTCGTTGGCAGCCTCACCGATCATCAGCTGCACCTCAGGGTCGGCCTGGGCCGTTTCCATGAAGGCACGCTTGGAGAAGTTGTTCACGCTGGTTTCCTCCAGCACCCCCTCACCGAGCATCTGATCCGCCGATTCCGCCAACTGGATCAGGGCGTAGGCCCGGGTCTTGCTGATCTCCTGCTCTCTGAGCCACTGCAGGAAGCCGGCCCCACGGCCCTCGCCGCCTCGGCGCTCCCGATCCCGCACCGCCCGCAGGATGCGACCCCGCCAGATCTCGGTCTGCAGGTCGAAGCGGTCACAGATGGCCCAGGCCTCCTCGATACGGGCCAGGAACTCCATCGAGCTGATGCTGTCGCTCTCGGGATCCGGCAGATCGAGGCTGAAAGACGGGGCCTCGGCCATTGGGATGCGCTCAGGAAGGGTCGATGGTGCCACGTTTCGTGACGGCCGGTGAGAAGACCCGCCCGACGCGGGTACATTCCGTCTGACAGCCACCCCTTTCCCTGCGCAGCGATGGCCATCTCCCGCGGCGACAAGGTGCGCATCAAGCGTCCTGAGTCCTACTGGTTCAACGAAGTCGGCACCGTCGCCTCGATCGACACCTCCGGCATCCGCTACCCCGTGGTGGTGCGCTTCGAGAAGGTCAATTACAACGGCGTAAGCGGCTCCGAAGGCGGCATCAACACCAACAACTTCGCCGAGAGCGAACTGGAAAAGGCCTGATCCTTTTCCTGTTCTGACCAAAGCGCATCACCCCGGCCTGTCGTTAGGCCGGGGTTTTGTTGTTGAGGAGTGGGCGTTGAGTTAGCCACGCCCAAACCGCGGCCCATGGCAATCTGAGGCCTCAAAGCCCTGAACCTGCACGTGCCCGAACTGCCGGAAGTGGAAACGGTGCGGCGCGGGCTGCAGCAGCAAACCACCGGCTTTGAGATCGCCAGGGTGGAGGTGCTGCGGGCCCGGGCGATCGCCGCACCACCACTGCCGGAACTGTTCTGCAGTGCACTTGAGGGGTGTCACGTCACAGGTTGGCTGCGCCGCGGCAAATATCTGATGGCCACCCTCGAGCGTGGTGGCGTTGATGCGGGGCATTGGGGGGTGCACCTGCGCATGACCGGGCAATTCCTCTGGATGAGCACGCCCAAGGAGCCCTGCCGCCACACCCGCGTGCGCTTCTGGAATCCCCAGGGGGAGGAACTGCGCTTCGTTGACCTCCGCAGCTTCGGCGAGATGTGGTGGGTTCCGCCCGGCGAAGCCCTGGAAACGGTGATGACCGGCCTACGCCGGCTTGGGCCTGAACCATTCAGCGATGCCTTCACGCCGGAGCATCTGGCCCAACGGCTGGCGGGCTCACGCCGATCGATCAAAACGGCCCTGCTCGATCAGGCGCTGGTGGCCGGCGTGGGCAACATCTATGCCGATGAGTCCCTGTTCATGAGCAGGATCGCGCCCCAGACCCCAAGCGGCAGCTTGAAGCTGAACCAGCTCGAGCAGCTCCATGCGGCGTTGGTGGATGTGCTCACCACGAGCATCGGCGCCGGCGGAACCACCTTCAGCGATTTCCGCGATCTGACCGGCACGAACGGCAACTACGGAAACGCAGCCTGGGTGTACCGGCGCAGCGGCGAACCATGCCGGGTGTGCGGCACCCCCATTCGCCGCGAAAAGTTGGGCGGGCGGAGCAGCCACTGGTGCCCCAACTGCCAAGCTGACTGATGGTGGTTGTGCTGAGGGAACCGTGGCAAACGCGAACACCACAGCCCTGGCCTCAGCCCTGAGCAAGGCCATGGCTGGCATTCACCAGCGGGGCTGGTGCGATGGCACCGGCGGAAACTTCAGCTGCGTGCTTGAGCGCGAACCGCTCAAGCTGCTCATGGCACCGAGCGGCGTGGACAAGGGCTCCGTCGCACCCCGCGATTTGATTGAAGTGGATGGGGCTGCCCAAGTGATCGCTGGGCGAGGCAACGCCAGCGCCGAAACAGCTCTGCACTTGGAGATCGTGCACACCTGCAGCGCTGGCGCCGTTCTGCACACGCATTCCCAAGCAGGCACGTTGCTCTCCCAGTGGGCAATGGAACGAGCCGACTCAACCGACACCGTTCAGCACACAACTCTTGAACTGAAAGATCTGGAGATGCTCAAAGGGCTGGATGGCATCAAAACCCATGCCTGCAGTGTGCACATTCCCGTGCTGGGGAATGATCAAGACCTACCGGCGCTGGCCCAACGAGCTCGCCCCTTGCTCCCCGGAGCACCGCATGGCGTCTTGATCGCTGGCCATGGTTTGTATGCCTGGGGGCGAAACCTAGGGTCAGCACTGCGCCACCTGGAAATCCTGGAGTTCCTCTTGGAGCAGCGCTGGCGCAGGTTGCTCCTAGATGCACTCATGCACAGCCCCAAATCCATCTGATCCTGGGCATGACGATTACGCACGTTCTCCTCGACATCGAAGGCACCACCTGCCCGGTGACCTTCGTCTCTGAGATGCTCTTTCCGTATGCCCGGAAAGCCCTATTCAGCTTCCTAGAAGCGAATGCAGGAGATACTGAAATTCAGGAACTGGTGCGGCAAACCGACCAGGCCTGGAGTCAAGACACACAGCCAGAAGCCATTCAACAGCGCAAAGAACTCAAAGCAGTCAGACAGATCACCGATGTGGCGCCGTATCTCCAAGGCCTGATCGACCGAGACATCAAGCTCACAGCCTTGAAGGATCTGCAGGGGAGAATCTGGCGATCCGGATACAACCGTGGCGAGCTTGTGGCACCGCTCTTTGATGACGTACCCGCAGCGCTAAAACGCTGGCATCAGCGTGGCTTGACGCTCGCCGTGTATTCATCAGGCTCAGTGCCCGCGCAGCAATTGCTGTATGGCCACTGCCAGGCCGGCGATCTTCAAGCACTGTTCAGCCATTGGTTTGACACACGAATTGGAGCGAAGCAAGACGCTGAGAGCTACACAGCGATTGCTCAACAGATGCAGGTGGCGCCGCACAACGTGCTGTTCATCAGCGATGCCATCGCCGAACTAGAGGCTGCCGATGCCATTGGAATGGCGGTGCTGTTCAGCGATCGAGAAGGCAACCCAGCCCGTGAGTGCGGAAGGTTTGAGAGAATCAGTGATTACAGCGAGCTCGATCCAGCCGATGACTCTCAGCGTGCGTGATCAGGAGATTCTCAGCGTCAATCAGACGATGCTGGAGAGCGTGGTATGTGGTGATTGGGCGGCATATGCCAAGCACTGCTCCCAAGAATTGAGCTGCTTCGAGGGAGAAACGAATGGGCACCTTGTGGAAGGCCTGCCGTTTCACCGGTACTACTTCGACCTACCCGCAGGCGATGCTCCGTCCACACCCGTCACGGTGACCATGGCGCGTCCTCATCTCCGTTGGCTCAGTGATGATGCCGTCGTGCTCAGCTACACCCGCCTCACTCAACGGCTGGTGAATGGTGAGCCAATCACCGCCAGCTGCTGCGAAACCCGCATCTGGCAACGCCTCTCAGGACAATGGCAACAGGTGCACGTGCATCGCAGCTGAGGTGATTTGATTCACTGATGAGATCAAGAGCGCATCCAAGACGTTCTTGATCTCACCATCTCCACTGGAAGCCAAGCCAACAAAAAAGCCACCCGATTGGGTGGCTTTCTCGTCTCCAGCTGTTGCGGTGATCAATTCACGCGGCAGCAGTTGGAGGATGGTGGAGCAAAGAATGTTTTACCTGGCATCGACCTATTTTCTCAGGGGGCTACCCCCCAAATATC
>JBJOMY010000007.1:0-80447 GCA_046052125.1 Cyanobacteriota bacterium | reverse complement strand
GTTGCCGGAGAGGATGGAACCGCCTTGACCGCCACCGCCACCGATGGACTGGAGGAGGATGCCGTGAGCGCCAGTGCCGGTACCTGCAGTGAGGTTTCCGGTGATGACGGTGAGTTGAGAGGGAACGATCAGCGACACATTCCCGCCGGCCCCACCATCACCGCCACTGGCACCCATGGAGAAGGTGGCCGAACCGGCGATTGAGGAGTTACCACCGGTCGAGGTTGTGCTGGTGACTGACCCGGCGGAACCACCACCACCACCAACGGACTGAGCGAAGAAGCCGATGGCTCCATCACCTTGGGTGGTGATTTGTCCCGACATCAAGGCCTGCACCGTGCCGCCGCTGCCGCCACCGCCGCCGCTTCCGGAAACTCCGGCCGATGCCCCGAAGGAGAAGGAGGAATTGGCCGACTCGGCCGCCGCCGAAGCACCGCTCACAACGGAGCCGCCCTGACCGCCACCGCCGCCCAACGACTGCACGACGATGCCGTGAGCCAGTTCACCCAGGGTTTGAACGGTGCCAAGGGCGTTGAAGGTGACCGCGCCGCCACTGCCACCGTTGCCGCCGCTGCCGCCCATCCCGAACGACACCGAAAGGTTGCCGGCTGAGGCGTTACTGAGGGAACGACCACCCTGGCCGCCGCCGCCGCCCACGCTCTGAACCAGCAGGCCTGGGGAGCTGATGCCCTCGGTGCTGATGCTGATCGGAACCGCTTTTTTGGCGTTCTTGCCGAAGACAACAGCGCCACCGCTGCCACCGCCACCACCCGAGCCGCCCACGCTGGCAGAGCCCCCGAAGCTGAAACTGGCATTGCCGGTGGTCGTGGCCACGCTGCTCACAGCGCCACCGGCTCCGCCACCACCACCGATGCTCTGAATCAGGGCACCTGGCGAGTTCTCGCCAACGGTGGAGATGTTGAGGTTGCCGTTGCTGAGGAAGCTGACGTTGCCGCCGCGTCCACCGTTGCCACCACTGCCGCCGAAGGCCATCGACACCGACGCCCCAAGGGTGCTGCCGGATCCGGAGCTGGCGCTGCTGGTGGAGCTGCCGCCCGCACCACCGCCGCCACCCACCGATTGGATCAGCATCCCCGGCGATCCAAAGGCGCCGAAGGTGGCGATGTTGCCCGCATAGCTCACGACCACCCGGCCGCCATTGCCGCCGCCACCGCCGCTGCCGCCCACACTGGCGCTGGCACCGAAGTTGAAGCTGGCATTGGCCGACTGGGAGCTGTCGGCTTGGCTCACGCTGGTGCTGCTGCCGCCGGCACCACCGCCGCCGCCGATGGATTGAGCAGTGAGGCCAGCGGAGTTGTTGCCGCTGGTGATGATGTTGCCGCTGGCGTAAACCTTGACACTGCCGGCGCTGCCGCCATAGCCGCCACTGCCGCCAAAGCTGAAGCTGGCGGAGAGGGCTCCACCGGAGGTTTCACTGGAAGAGCTACCGCCGCTGCCGCCGCCGCCGCCCACACTTTGGGCAAACAGGCCGTAGGCATTATCACCTTGGGTTTCGATCTCGACCAGCAGGGGCTTGCGCTGGTTGGTGCCGATCAGCACCGCATTGCCGGTGCCGCCCTGGCCGCCGCCGCCGCCCACGGTGGCGGAGCCGCCAAAGCTGTATTTCGAATCGGATTTGTTGGTGGAGCTGTTCTGGCTGCTGCCACCCTGGCCGCCACCGCCACCCACGCTCTGGGCATAGAGCCCATGGGCTTGGTCGCCGAACGTGGTGATGGTGAGCGCCTGTCCCTGCTGGTAGGGCTGCACCACCACCTTGCCGGCGTTGCCGCCGCTGCCGCCGCTGCCGCCGATGCTGATGTCGATGCTGCCCTGAACCTTGCTGCCGCTTTGGGATGCGTTGAGCGACATGGAGCTGGTGGAGCCGCCGGCGCCGCCGCCGCCGCCAATGCTCTGGGCCAAGAGGCCTGTGGCGGCGTAGCCCCGGGTGGTGATGTTCCCGCTGGCGTAGACGGTCACCGTTGAGGCGCTGCCGCCGCTGCCGCCACTGCCACCGACGGAGGCGCCCAGGGTGATGGGTTGGCCTGAGGAGGAGACCGTTCCGGTGTACGACTTGGTGGACCCACCGCTGCCACCACCGCCACCGATGCTTTGGGCAAAGATGCCGTAGGCGTAGGCGCCGCTGATAACGCCATTGCCAAGGTCGTAACCGGTGGAGATGTTGGAGTTGCTGGTCACGGTGACCGTGCCACCGTTGCTGCCGCTGCCGCCCGCACCGCCCAAGCTCACACCACCATTCACGGTGGTGCCGGAGGAAGAGCCCGATCCCTGAATGCTGAGGGTGCTGCCGCCGGCGCCACCTCCTCCACCCACCGACTGGGCGAAGATGCCAGCGGCGTAGTCGCCGAGGGTGGTGATCGAGGCATCCGTCGAGGTGATGCTCACCGACCCGCCGGAATTGCCACTGCCGCCGGAGCCCCCGATCGACACCCCGGCATTCACACTGGGGGAGGCGTTGCTTGCGCTGAGCTGTCCGGTGAGGGTGCTGCCGCCGAATCCCCCGGAGCCTCCCACGCTCTGGGCAAACAAACCGAAGGAGTTAACGCCATAGACCACACCGTCGACGACGGAGCCGGTGCTGATCGTGGAGCTGTTCACGATCGTGACGTTGCCGCCAGAACCGCCACTACCACCGTTGCCGCCAACGTTGGCATTGGCGGTGATGGATGGCCCACCCGTCGAGCCGCTGAGGCTGAAGCTTGAGGCTTGGCCGCCACTGCCGCCACCGCCGCCGATGCTTTGGGCGTAGATGGCTGCTGCGTTGTTGCCGCGGGTGGTGATCGAGGCTCCCTTGGAGGTCACGCTCACGTTGCCTGCGGTGTTGCCGGAGCCGCCGGCTCCACCGAGGTTCACACCCACGCTGGCGGTTGCACCGGTGGAGAGAGCGATCTGGCCGCTGATGGTGCTGCCGCCGCTGCCGCCGCCGCCACCCACACTTTGGGCAAAGATGCCGTACGCCGAATTGCCGGAGGTGTTGATGATGCTTTCGCTCATCACCGTCACCGAACCGGCGGCACCGCCACTGCCACCGCTGCCACCGATGCTCACTCCCGCGTTCACGGCCGGTGCTGTGCCACCGGCGCCCTGAAGACTGATGGTGCTGCCGCCAGCGCCACCACCACCACCGATGCTCTGGGCCAGGATGCCGGTTGCCTGGTCACCCGTTGTGGTGATGCTGTTCCCGAGCGAAGTCACGCTCACAGCGCCGCCGCTGCCGCCACCACCGCCACTGCCTCCGAGGCTGACGCCGGCATTCACCGTGGGGCCCGCGCCAGCAGCCAGCTGGCCGCTGAGGGTTCCACCCCCGTTGCCACCACCGCCGCCCACGCTCTGGGCGAAGATTCCGTAGGCGGAATTTCCGCTCGTGATGATCGAACTGGTGCTGTAGATGGTCACGGTGCTACCGCTACCGCCACCACCTCCACTGCCGCCGATCTGGGCATTGGCGTTCACGCTGCCGGAGCCGCTGGCCGCCAGGCTGAAACTGTTCGACTGGCCGCCGCTACCGCCGCCGCCGCCCAGTGATTGGGCGTAGATGCCAGCGGCGTTGTAACCACTTGTGCTGATCAGATTTCCGTAGGAGTTCACCTGCACAGCACCGCCGCTGCCGCCGCCGCCGCCGGCCCCTCCCATGGTGACCCCCACGTTCACGGCACCACTGGCGGCAATGCCGGCCTGCATGTTGGTGCTCATGCCGCCGCTGCCACCACCACCGCCCACCGATTGCGCGTAGATGCCGTAGGAGGAATTGCCTGTCGTGGTGATCGAGCTGTAGCTGGTGACCGACACCTGACCGGCATTGCCCCCGCCGCCTCCCTGGCCTCCCATGGTGAGGTTGGCGTTCACCGAGGCACCGCCTGAGGCGGTGGCGCTGATCGTGCTGGCGCTGCCGCCATTGCCACCACCACCGCCAATGCTCTGGGCGAGGATCCCAGTTGCTGAGTTGCCTGTCGTTTGGATGCTGGAGCCGGTGGAGGTCACCGTGACGGTTCCGGCTGAACCCCCGCCGGCCCCGGAACCACCGATCGTGGCCCCTGCGGAAATGGCAGCGCTGCCACCACCCGAGAGACTCACGCTCGCAGCGCTGCCGCCGCTGCCGCCACCGCCGCCCACGCTCTGGGCAAAGATTCCGTAGGAGTTGTAGCCGCTGGTCGAGATGTTGCTCGACGAGTTGAGCGTGACACTGCCAGCGGAACCGCCGGAACTGCCGGCGCCACCCACAGTGGCCACTGCATTCACGCCCGCCGTGCCGCCCCCTGACGCGCTGAGGGAGGCTGAAGAGCCACCACCACCACCACCACCACCAATGCTCTGGGCCAGGAGTCCTGGGGAGTAATTGCCCGTGGTGAGGATCGTGGTGAACGAGGAGGTGAGACTGACTGAGGAGGCATTGCCACCGGCGCCGCCCGTGCCGCCGGTGGAGCCCCCGAGGTTGACGCCTGCGGCCCCTCCGGCCGAGCCCTGGAGGGTGAGGCTGGAGCCACCGCTGCCACCACCACCGCCGATGCTCTGGGCCAGGATGCCCGGGGCCACGTTGCCCGAGGTGGAGAGCACGTTTCCGGACGCGGTGACCGACACGCTGGAGGCATTGCCACCATTGCCGCCGCTGCCACCCATGGCTACGGCACCACTCACGGAGGCTCCCCCGGAGACCGCCACTGAACCACTGGTGCTGATGCCGCCTTGGCCACCACCACCACCCACACTCTGAGCGAGGATGCCGAGGGAGAAGTCGCCAGTAGTGCTGATCGATCCGCCGTTGTAGGTGAGGGTCACGGCCCCGCCGTTGCCACCACCACCGGCACTGCCGCCGAGGCCAACCCCAATCGCACCGGATGCCACCGGGTTGATGCTCATGCTGCCTGTGACGGCCGAACCACCGCTGCCGCCACCGCCACCGATGCTCTGGATGAAAATGCCCGGTGAGTAAGCCCCCGTTGTGGTGATGTTGCCGCTGATCGAACCGGTCGCGCTGGAGCCATAGCCACCACCGCTCCCTTGGCCTCCAACGGCAACTGACATGCTCACGCCCCCGCTGGCGGAGGCCGATAGCGAACTACCGCCACTGCCACCACCGCCACCGATGCTGTTGATGCTCACACCGGGTGAGTAATCGCCGGCGGTGACGATGTTGCCGCTGTAGGTGACGCTGACGGTGTTGGCGTTACCAGCCGCACCGCCGCTGCCTCCAACCGATGGGGAGGCGGCGACAACCCCCCCGGCACTCAGGCTCATGCTGGCGCCGCCGCTGCCTCCACCGCCACCGATGCTGGCGGCATAGATGCCGGGTGACTGGAAGCCGCTGGTTGTGATGTTGCCGGCGATGTTGGCGTAGACGACGCCAGAGTTGGCGCCGGTACCGCCGGTGCCACCGATGCCGAGGCTGAAGCTGCCCGCGGCGCCGCCGGCCAGCGACCCGCTGGCACCGCCGCTGCCGCCGCCCCCGCCAACCGACATCAGGCTGATGCCGGGCGAGCTAGCTCCTTGGGTGGTGACATTGATATAGAGAGGGACGCTCGACGTTCCAACTGTGACTTTGCCGGCGGTTGCACCGCTGCCGCCGCTGCCGCCCACGGCGATTGAGGCACTGGCAATGCCAACGGAGGCGCTGGTGGAGCTGCCGCCATTGCCGCCACCGCCACCAATGCTTTGCACCAACAGGCCTGGCGAACTGTTGCCGGAGGTGTTGATGGTGATCGGAACACTGTTCAGCGATGGAGCAAAGACCTGAGCCGTGCCGCCGACGCCGCCAGCGGCACCGGTGCCGCCCACGGCCACCGATACGCCCACGCCGGCTGATGAAGCATTGCCGCCATTGCCACCACCGCCACCGATGCTCTGCACGGTGATACCGGGGGCGAAATCCTGGTAGGTGGTGACACTGCCGCTGCTGAGATAAGCAGTGGCAGTACCTCCGTTGCCTCCGTTGCCACCGGATGCGCCAAAAGAGATCAGGCCATAGCTCGTGCCGGCACTGCCGCCGCCGCCGCCGATGCTCTGCACCAGGATGCCGCTGGAGAGCGTGCCAACGGTGGCGCTACCAGTGGTGACGCTTCCGCCGCTGAAGTTCAGCGTGGCGCTACCGGCATTGCCGCCGAAGCCACCCGAGGATGAGCCGCCCAGATTGATCGCAGCGGCACTGCTGCCGATGGCGCCGCCGCCGCCGCCAATCGACTGAACAATGATGCCTATGGCATTGGAGCCATTGGTGCGGATGCTGCCGCCGCTCATGGTTACGGTGGCACTGCCGCCGGCACCGCCGCCGCCGCCCTCGGAGGAACCAAGGTTGGCTAGGGAAATGCTGGGAGCCACAGCACCGCCGCCGCCGCCCACGCTTTGGGCGTTGATGCCAAACACCCCGTTACCGCTCACGGTGATGTTTCCGGAGTTCACCACGTTCACCGTGCCGGCATTACCGCCGGTGCCCCCGAGGTTGCCGAAGGAGATGATGCCGCCGCTGCCAGAGGAGCCGCCCTGGCCGCCCACCGACTGAACCAGGATGCCGGCGCCACCAGCGCCGCCACTGGAGGTAACGGTGATGTTGCCGGCATTGTTGACCGAGGCGGTGCCGGAGAAACCGCCGCTGCCACCGCTGCCACCGCCACCAAAGGTGCCGCTGCCGCCATCGCCACCGATCCCCCCGGTGGCTTGCGACAGCAGGCCGATGGCGCCGTAGGAGCCCGAGGTGCTGGTGGCGCTGATGGAGCTGCCGCCCTGGGTGTTCAGCTGGGCCGTCTGGCCGGCGGAGCTACCTCCGACACCGCCGGAACCACCACTCACCAGTCCGGCATTGGCGCCATCGCCGCCATTACCAGCGCTGACGCTGGCAATGGCTCCAAGAACGCTCGTATAGCCGCCATTCACCAGCGAGCTGGCGCTGATGTTCGTGCCGGAGGTAATGGTGACCGTGACGTTCCCCGGGGACCCACCGGATCCGCCATCACCACCATCACCGGCACTGGTGCCGCCGTTGCCGCCGCGTCCGCCGGCGGAGCTGGCTCCGGCTGTTGTCCCGATGGAGGAGCCGTTGATCAGGCTGTAGGTGATCGTCGGGCCGCTGCCGCCGGTGCCACCGGTGCGGCCATTACCCCAGGGGTTGTAGCTGGGTGTGCTGCCGTTGTTGCCCTGGCCGTAGACGAAGGGCTGAGAGCTCGGAGAGGTGTAAGTGCCGCTGCTGGTGCCGATGTTCTGGGTCTGTGCCAGCACGGAGGTTGCCGTCCCGCTCAGGAGCAGGAAGGCAGGCAGGAGACCCAGAGCAGCGCGGTTTTGGCGCACTTACGACGGAAAGGTGCGCCATTTTTGCATTGCCGTATGAAAAAGAAAGGGCTCTTCGGAATTTGTTCGCCTTTCTGATGCCCCCCCCGCTGCGGCTTGTGCGGCGCCGCTGGGAAATGGGCTTAAGTTCACCGCACTGTTGGGGAGGTCCCTGGTATGTCCGACGACCATTTCGAGGCCGAGCTCGAGACCGATGTGACCGGTGAGAGCCCCGATCCGAGAACTCTTGAGGTGCTGGACAGTGCGGCAGAGCGTCCGTTGTTCAACATCGACGGTGTGACCTACGCCATCGACAGCCTTCCCGAAACCGTGACGGCGATGATCAACGACCTCCTGCGCTGCAGTCAGGAGCAGAACGAGCTGCAGTTTCGTTTGCGCAACCTTCAAGCGGCTCAACAAACTTATGTGACGCTGATCAAGCAGGAGCTTGACGTCCAGGGCGTTGAGCCCCTGACCCAGGTTGAGGAGCCAATCGCTGCCTGATGCCCTAGGGCTTCTTGGTTGCTGGCGATGCGGGAGTGGTGTTGCTGCTGGCCAGCCGGTTCAGCAGCGCCTGCATCGATGGCGATGGGGTGATGGTGAGATGGTCGCCTTCGCTTCCCTTTAGCGTGCGCATCAGCGTCACCATCCGCTCCAGCGGTAAGCCCACCAGGCCGGGGCGGCGATCTTTGAGGCGAGGTCCGAGCACAAACAGCGCCATCTCGCGGAAATCCAGGCCGCAGGGCACTGTGGTGGTGTTGAGTTTGTCGCGTTTGACGTTGACCTGAACCAACGGGTCCGGGCAGAAGATCACCGGTTGGCTGCGTGCAAGTTGGCGCGCCTCCTCGGGTTTGGCCCCCTGTTCGATCAGCATCGGCACCACAGCTGACTCCTGCAGGGGATCGGGGATGTAAGCGCGCACAACAGCAGGTTGCTGTTTACGTGAATCCAGCAGCACGGCTTCGAAATCCACCAGGTTGGTGGCCCTGAATTGGATGCTGGCGGCCTTCGCCTTGAGCTGCGGCTGAATGATCTGTTGTTGGAGCGCCTCAGCGGCTTCGGGTGAGAAAGCGCCGAACAGAACCGGCGTGCTCTTGCCCCCCACGGGACGATCGATCAGCACCGGTTTGCCTGCCGTGTCCGTGGGCAGGAGCACGGGAATCGAGGCGAGTTTCCGTGCCAGGGCTGCATCGTCGAGAGCGTGAGCCGGCATGGCCAACGGCACTGACGAGGCCGACGTGATCAGGAGCAGCAGAGGAGCCGACAGGCGGCGACGAAAGCGGCGCGCAAAGGTCATGCTGACTGCTGCGTGAAGGGCTGTTTCGGTCGGCGACCCTATCAGTTTTTTGGGGTTTTTCGCCTAGATTCCCGGGACCGCACTGAGCGCATCTGTAACTCAAAATGGTTTATGGCGCTGCTGTTCCCCACGTTCATTTTCTGATTCCTTGTTACGGGGGGCAGATTTCTGAAGCCACGTTCACCAGTTTTGTTCGGTTCACGGTTCAAGCCCGCGACTGGGGGGTCGACTGGACTCTTGACACCTTGGTGAATGAGAGCCTGATTCCCCGCGGTCGCAATGCTCTGGTGGCCCGGGCGATGGCGAACCCGCTGGCCACGCATCTGATGTTCATCGACTCGGACATTCTCTTTGAGCCGTCTGATGTGCTGACTCTGTTGCAGGAGAATGTGGATGTTATTGGTGGTGGTTACCCCAAGAAAAGCCTGCCTGTTGATTACGTCATCAATCCCTGCCCTGGTGGTTTCCAAGATGATGGCAAGGTGGAGGTGTTGCGATTGGGTACAGGGTTTCTGCTGATTCGGAGGGAGGTGTTTGTGCGGCTGGCGGAGGCCAATCCCCATCTTAAATACACCGATGACTGCGGCCTGGATCCTTCATTGAATCCCTTCCTCTACGCCTACTTCGATTGCGGCCTGGTGCCAGGGCATGACGTTTACATGAGTGAAGACTGGATGTTCTGCAATCGTTGGCGTGATCTCGGCGGCAAAGTGTTCCTTTCCAAGCGCTTTGCTCTTGGTCACGTCGGGACATTCCTGTTCTCTGAAACAGCCCAGCAGCGGGTGCTGTCGCGGATCGCTCAGGTGCAGTCGCCCGTGCCTCCCGTCAGTCTCGTTCAGGCAACGGAGACGCCATCCACCAAGGCCTCTAAATCGTCCAAGCCCCGGGAGCGCAAGCCCCGTGCGTCAGCGCGCAAAACGGCTTAACGCCGTAGGGCCTGCACGGTTGTGCAGAACACGTCGATGGCGCGCTCAACATCCGCAGCCGTGCTCTCGGGGCCGAGGCTGAAGCGAACAGCGGCAGCCGCCTGCTGACGGCTCAGCCCCAGCGCCTGCAGCACGTGGGAGGGTTCACCGTTGCTGCACGCGGATCCACTGCTCACGGCGAGATGCCGGCGCAGTTGCCTGTGCAGTTCGACGCCATCCACGCCGTCCACCCAGATGTTGAGGTTGTGGGCCAGCCGTGGTGTGCCGGCCCCATTGCAAACGATGCCGCCCAGGTCGCGGATGCCATGCCACAACGCATCACGCAGGACTGTGAGCTGGTGTAACCGCTCGGGTTGCTCCTGAAGGGCTAGCTCCAGGGCTTTCTGGAAGCCAACAATCAGAGGGAGTGCTGGGGTGCCGGCCCGCGATCCCCCCTCATGGCTGCCGCCATGCAGTTGCGGTGCGATGCGGATGCCATCCGCGATCCAAATACCGCCGATGCCCATCGGGCCCCCGAGCTTGTGGGCGCTGAGGCTGAGCAGCTGCACGCCGAGCTCAGCCGCATCCAGAGGGATGTGGCCCAGAGCCTGGGCGGCATCGCAGTGCAGCGCCACAGCACGGCGCCTGCAGAGGTTGGCCATGGCCGCGATCGGCTGGATGACCCCGATCTCGTTGTTGGCAGCCATCACGCTCACCAGCAGCGTGTCGGCTCGCAGAGCGGCCTCCAGCTCCTCCAGATCCACCAGCCCATCGGCGTGCACCGGAAGTTCCGTCAGCTCGAAGCCATGGCGGCTGAGGTGGCGCAGGGGATCGAGCACGGATCGATGCTCGGTGCAGACGGTGATCAGATGGCGTCGCCCACCGCCTGATTCCAGTTCAGCCTCCGCCAGGCCTTTGAGAGCGAGATTGTTGGCTTCCGTAGCACCGCTGGTGAACACCAACCGGCCTCCGGAGCCCCCCAGGGCCTGGGCGATCTGTTCGCGGGCTAGCTCGATCGCGGCGGCAGCCTGAAGCCCCGGTCGGTGGAGCCGGCTGCTGGGATTGGCCCCAGACTCCCGCCACCACGGTTCCATCGCCGCCAGAACCTCCGCTCTGCAGGGACTGGTGGCTTGATGGTCGAGGTAGATGACAGGGGACGGCATGGACACCATGCTGGCAAGCTCCCTGCCACCGCTGAGCGTTATGGCTGCTCGATCACTGAAGCTGCTGCTGGCTGTGGCCATGCTTACGCTCCCCGCCGCTGCTCAAACCTCCCTCGGTGCCCCCGACCCCAGCAACCCGCATCGGGCGTCCAACGAGCAGCGGCCCGCTGATCTGGTGCTGCTGCGCGAGTGGAGCACCATGGAAGGCGGCTTCGCCATCGGCGTGCATGGTGTGAAGCCCGATCCGCGCGATCCAACGGCCCGCACGATCGTGGTGTGGGTGGAATCCCCGACGGGGGTGCAGCTGGCGATCGACACCCTGCGTTGCAGCCCGGATGCGCCGATGCGGCTGACGCGCAAGGGCAGCAGCCTCCTCATCAAAGAGCTCAACCCTGGTGGGTCGATCAACGACGCCAACCGCCTGGATCACCAGATCTGGTGGGCCGCCTGTGTCCCGGAGCAGGCCGGCAAGGACCCCGCCACTCTCCAGGCCCTGGCCCGGAAGCTTGGCTACTCGGGCTTGCTGCGGGAGCAGCAGCAGGTGCTTCCTGGCAACCCTCGATAGATTGCGCCCATGAACCTCGAACCTGAAACCCAGGCCCCGGAAGCGGTGCCCCAGCCCCCGGCGCGGCTGCTGTTGGTGGATGACGAACCCGGCCTGCGCACCGCCGTGCAGGCCTACCTGGAAGACGAGGGCTTCCAGGTGACCACCGCCGTCGACGGTGAAGACGGCTGGACCAAGGCCCAGGAGCTGCTGCCCGATGTGGTGATCAGCGACGTGATGATGCCCCGCCTCGATGGCTATGGGCTGCTGCGCAAACTGCGCGACGACGAGCGCCTCGGCGGCACCCCGGTGATTTTCCTCACCGCCAAGGGGATGACGGCCGATCGCATCGAGGGCTTCCAGGCCGGCTGCGACGACTACATCCCCAAGCCCTTCGATCCCGATGAGCTGGTGGCCCGGGTGCACAACGTGGTGCGCCGCCAGGAGCGCTTGCTGCAGGAGGCCGCCCGTTTCGCCGATGCCGATATCGGCCAGATGGCCAAGCAGATCACCGAGATCCGCTCCCTGCTGGCCACCGGCGGTAGCAAGAAGGCTCCCGGAGGCGTCAAACATGAGTTCACCCCGCGTGAGGCTTCGGTGCTCCAGCTGGTGGCGGAGGGAATGATGAACAAGGAGATTGCCCGCCGCCTGGAAACCTCCATTCGCAACGTGGAGAAATACGTGAGCCGCCTGTTCACCAAAACCGGCACCGCCAGCCGCACCGAATTGGTGCGCTACGCCCTCGAGAACGGGCTGGTTGAGTAGCGAGCAGGTTGCTGGCGAGTCCTGGCTGCCGGCTGCGCTGAATGCCGGCCATGCCTATCGCGATCGCGTGAGCGAACCGGCCGCCAGCATCGCTGGTTTTTATGCCGGGCGTTACGCCCATTCCGATCAGTCCACTTGGATCGAGCGGCTCGCCGCCGGCGAGATCTGGTGCAACGGCCAGCAGCTCCGGGCCGATGCAGCGCTCGCAGCCGGTGATCGTTTGCTGTGGCATCGGCCCCCCTGGCAGGAGGCGGCCGTGCCGGTGCTCAGCGAGCGCTCGATCGTGTTTGACGATGGCGATCTGCTGGTGCTCAACAAGCCCAGCGGCCTTCCAGTGCTGCCGGCCGGAGGGTTTCTCAGCCACACGCTCTTGGCCCAGCTGCAGGGCTGGGTGACGGCTGGGCGGATCTGCGCCATGGCTGGTCGGCCCCGGCCGGTGCATCGGCTCGGACGCTTCACCTCCGGTTTGCTGGTGTGCGCCCGCCGCAGCCAAACCCGCGCCTGGCTCAGCGCTCAGTTGCGGGAGAGCACCAGTGGAGCGGCTGATGCTGCTCCCCATCGCGCCTGTCGCAAGCTTTACCGCGCGCTTTGCCAGCCGCTCCCATCCGAGTGGCGGCTGGGGGAGACACGAGCGATCACGGCTGCGATCGGCAGACGGGCGCACCCCTTACTCGGTCAGATCTGGTGCGCAGCAGAACCCGGCGACCCTGCCGCCCTGCCCTCCCTCAGCACCATCACCCTGCTGGAACGCCGCGCGGAGGCTTGTTTGGTGGAGGTGGCGATTGCCACAGGCCGCCCCCATCAGATCCGCATCCACACGGCCGCCATCGGTGCACCGTTGCTCGGTGATCCGCTCTATCGCGCCGGAGGCCTCGCTGATTCGGGGTCACTCCCGGGAGCAGGGGGCTATCGGCTGCATGCCCATCGCCTGGAACTCCAGCCGCCAGTTGGGGGTGTTCTGCAACTCGAAGCGGCGCTGCCAGAGGCGCTCACCGTTCAGGGGCAGTAGGTCTTCACCCAGGTGCGGGCTTCGGACTTCGTCATGCCCTTGTACTCGATCGGCTCAGGGTCTTCGGTGGAGCAGGGACCCACCACTTCGGAGCCGTCATTCCAATAAGCACCGAGATACACCTTGTTGCCGTCATAGATGGCTTGGCACACCTCCACGCTGTTTCCCCCTTCATCGCGGGTGGTGCGGCACTGGCTGTCTTGCCAGTCATCCCCAGGCTCCCAGGCTTGAGCGGTTGTTGGCACCAGGGCCAGGCCGATGCAGCCCATCAACGCAAGCAGTTGTTTGAACATGGGCGACCTGGTTCAGGAGATCACTGCTCTTCCAGCTTGCGTCGTTACAGCGCGATCAGCAGCCCGCTTAGCGCTGCGGCAAGCGTCAACACCCAGGTGCTCACAGTCCAGACCCGTCGCCAGCGTCGGATGTTGCGACTGAATTCAGCTTCACTGCCGCGACGCACCACGAACATCCCCTGCTCGCTGGGGGCCTGCAGGGTGAGGGTGCCGCTGGCATCGCTGCACTCGGCCACCACAAAGGCCATGCCCGTGGGGCGGAGCACCGCTTCCTCGCGGCGGATGCCCAACTGGCGCGTGTTGAAGGTGTCTGGGTTGCTGGCGGGGCTCATCTCGCTGAACACCGGTTCAAGCTCAAGTTCCGCGCCCTCAGGATCCAGCCTCAGGCTCTGCTGACCCTGACGTAGTTCAAAGCTGCAGCGGCGCTCGAGGGTGCTGATGGTGTCCTCCCGGCGTTCCCAGTACACGTCGGTTGTCGTGTTGCCTTCCTTGTCGCTGCTGGTGCGTTCCTCCCTCACCTCCAGCAGGGCTGTGGTGCTCTGCCTGAAGGCAATGCACGGCTCACCGCTCCATGGGGCCGTGAGCGGCTCGTTGCACACGATCTCTCCCGAGAGCTTCACCCGCTCGCTGAAGGAGCCGGCGCCCATCTGCTCGGCCACGGTGCGCTGCAGATCCAGCAGCTCGGCCACGCTGGTGCTGCGGGCATCCAGCAGGTGGCTCAATTGGCGGACCTGATGACGGCGAGCAAGGCCGGAGGCGATGGCTCCGGCTCCCAGCAGCGCCGGAATCAGCAGCTGGGAGGGCTCCACTGCTTCAGGCCTTTTCGAACGCCAGCAAGCGAGAGAAATAGAAGGGAGCCTTGTTGAGGCTGCGGCGCTTGAGCACGAAGCCCGCTTCCTCGGCCGCCTTCACGATGCCTGCCTCCTTCAGGGTGTAAGCGCGGGTGGTTTTGCTGGGGCCCGGGAAGAGCTGGCCAATGCCTTTGAGCAGCGCCAACAGCGGCGTGTAGGGGGCGAAGCTCACGATCAGATGCTGTTCGGCCATCGAGGCCAGGTGCCGCACCATCTCCTCGGCTGGCTGCTGGGGGTAGTGAATGAACACGTCCAGGCAAACCACGGTGTTGAAGCGGCCGCTGAGGCTCTCCAGATCGGAGGCCAGGAAGCTGATTTGGCCCTTCTGCACGCCGGCCTCGTTCGCCCGCCGCTCGGCCTCCTGCACCATCGCGGCGGAGAGGTCGGAGGCAGCGATCGAGCCAGCTCCGAGCTGGGCCAGGGGCAGGGTGAGGCTGCCCACGCCGCAGCCGGCATCGCAGAAGCTGCGGCCGGCCAGGTTGCCTTGCTCCTGCAGCCAGGCAAGCACGTTGTCCACCGTTTTTTGGTGGCCGATGCGGATATTGCGCTGCACCTTGTTCACGTCGTCGGAATCGCTGTAGATGCGGTTCCAGCGATCGAAGCCTGTGGTTTCGAAGTAGCCCTTCACCTCCTGCTTCTCGGCGGCTTTCTGGGCCTCGGTGCTGTTGAGAAGCTGCTCGGCGGGCATCGGCTCGGGCCTGGGGCGTGGAGAGAGAAGCGCGGATCCTATTCAGGCCGCCCGTTGCCAGCGCAGATCCTGAGCCGGGCCGCTCCAGCGCAGGCAGTGGGCCAGCGGTCGGCCCAAGAGCAGTTCCTGACTCCCGCGCTGCTCGCCCAGTACGCGTCGCGGCAGCAGCGTGGCTGCCGCAATGGCCTGGCCTGCTTTGCCGCTCCAGCTGGCCAGGCGCCGCACGGCCTCGAGCAGAGGCAGGGTCACCCCGGCCAGGGTGCCGTCCTCCAGCCGGCAGCTGCCCTTCTCCACGATCAGCGCCCGTTCATCCCAGCGGTGCACGCCATCGGCCAGGCCATAGGGGGCGAGGGCATCGCTCACCAGCACCACCTGATTGGGCATCAACCGCTGCAACAGCACCGCCATCGACGGCGCCACATGCACGCCGTCGGCGATCAGCCCCAGGGCCACATCGCCTCGTAGGGCGGCCGCGGCGATGGGCCCGGGGGCCCGGTGGTGCAGCCCGGCCATGGCGTTGAAGGCGTGAGTGATCATCCCCACGCCGCTTTCAAAGGCTGCGCTGGCCTGGGCTTCATTGGCTTCGCTGTGGCCAAGGCTCACCTGGATGCCCAGCTGCAGCAAGGCCTCGATCACGGCATCGGCACCATCGAGTTCAGGGGCCAGGGTCACCAGGCTGATCTCCTGCTCGAAGCCGCCGATGCGGCTGTTGAGCGCCTCCAGGCTCGGTGCCGCCAGGTGCTGGCGCGGATGGGCCCCCCGCCGCGCCTCTGCCAGGAAGGGCCCCTCCAGATGGGCCCCCAGTAGCTGGCAGCGCCCCGGCTGGTGTAGCGCCCTCGCCTCGCGCAGCACCCCCAGTGCCTGGCGCAGTTCCGCTACGCCGCAGGTCACCAGGGTGGGGGCGATCGCCTCCACGCCATCGCGCCACAGCAGCTCCAGTAACTCCAGCAGGTTGGGCAGATCGCTGGAGCTCAGCTCGGGGAAGGCCAGCCCAAGACCGCCGTTGATCTGCAGGTCCACCCCCATCGGACTGAGCCAGTCGCAGTTCCAATCCTCACCGGCGGAGCTGCTGCCGGGGGGCAAGGGGTGCACCGCAGTGATGCGCTCCTCTCCATCCACGCCGATCCGCCACAGGCCGTCGATAGCTGGCAGGCGAACGGAGCTGAGCCAGCGCATCGGGCGGCAGGGCGTGAGAATGCCATCCTCGCCGGCTTCGCAGGCTTTCACTGATGTCTGATCTGTCCGCCCCCGCACCGCTCGTTGCTGTGGTGATGGGCAGCGATTCCGATCTGCCCACCATGCAGCCTGCGGTGGAGATGCTGCAGAACTTCGGCGTGGCCACCGAGGTGCGGGTGCTCTCGGCCCATCGCACGCCCCTCGAAATGGTGGCGTTTGCCCAGCAGGCCGCCGACCGCGGTTTCAAGGTGATCATTGCCGGCGCCGGCGGCGCCGCCCATCTGCCGGGCATGGTGGCCTCGCTCACCACCCTGCCGGTGATCGGCGTACCCGTGCAAACCCGCGCCCTCTCCGGCGTGGACTCGTTGCACTCGATCGTGCAGATGCCCGCCGGCATCCCCGTGGCCACCGTGGCGATCGGTACCGGTGCCAACGCCGGGCTGCTGGCCGCCCAGATCCTGGCCACGGCTGATTCAGATCTGGCCGGGCGCGTTCAGGCTTATCGCCAGGGCCTGCATGATCAGGTGGTGGCGAAGGATCAACGCCTACTGGAGTTAGGCAGCGCCGCTTATCTGGCCCAGATGTGAGGCGGCGCTGGGCGGGATCTGCTTCGCTGGATCCAGTCATTTGCGCGGGCTGATGCCGAACCGTCCTGTCGTGCGGACTGTGCTGGTGGGCTTGCTGCCTGCTCTGGTCGTGTACCTGCTGGCGCTGGCGCTGAGTAGCGCTGCGGGGGTGAATTCCCAGCTCGTGATCCGAGATCTGGCGCAGAGTTGCGATACGCCGTTGGGCGTTGGCTTCCTGTCCAACCTCGGCTACCTGCTTTGGATCTCAGCGGCAGCGATCGCCTTGTTCACGGCGCTGGCCCGGGTGGGTGGGGTGCGCGGCCGGGAACGGCAGCTGCTGCTCTGTGGTGGTGGCTTTTCCCTGCTGCTCTGCTTGGACGACATGTTCCTCCTGCACGACCGCTACATCGGCTCCAGCTTTTTGTATGGGCTGTATGCGGTGTTCGCGCTGCTGATCCTGTTTCGCTTTCGCCAGCAGGTGCTTGCCCTTGGGGGAGGCAGTTTCATCCTGGCGGTGGCGCTTTTGGGCCTATCGGTGTTGCTCGACCTGCTCCAGGAGTTGATTCCGGTGCCCTACACCACCCTTCAGCTCTACGAAGAAGGGGCCAAGTTCCTTGGGATCGTCTGCTGGCTCTCGTTCTGGTGGCAGGCCAGCGCTGGTGCCGCCAAGCTGAAGGTTCAGAGCTGATCTAGCGGGCTGCGAATGCTCGAGCGCCTCGTTCTGCCCCTGTGGCTGCAGCTGAGCTTGGCGCTGCCCTTGCTTGGACTCAACTTATGGGTGCTGCAGAAGCTGCTCCTGCCGCTGGCGCCCTTTCCGGCCCTGTTCCTGGCGGCCGCTTTGATCGCCTTTTTGCTGGATCTGCCCACCCGTTGGCTGGCGGATCGGGGCTTGCCGCGGCTCCTGGCGGTGTTGGCAGTGGTGGGCCTTGGCTTCGGGCTGCTGGTGCTGTCGGCGCTCTGGCTGGTGCCCCGCTTGATCGAGCAGCTGGGTGAATTGGTGAGCGCCCTGCCTGGCTGGCTGGTGGAGGGCGAGGCCTGGTTGGATCGCCTTGAGGCCTGGGCGGCGGATCGCGGCCTGCCAACGGAATTCACCGATCTCAGCAGCACCCTGTTCACCCGGGCCAGTCAGCTGGCCAGTCAGTTGAGCCAGCGCCTGCTTGGCATCCTTGGAGCCACGGTGGGCATCACGGTGAACACCGTGATCGTCACGGTGCTGGCGGTCTTCCTGCTGCTGGGCGGCGATCGGATCGTGGCGGGTCTGGCCCGCTGGCTGCCGGACGGCGTTCGCGACCTGGTCACCACCACGCTCAATCGCACCTTCCGGGGCTACTTCGCCGGACAGGTGCTGTTGGCTTTGATCCTCAGCGTGCTGCAGATCGTGGTGTTCACGTTGCTCGGCATCCCCTATGGGGTGCTGTTTGCCGTCGCCATCGGCTTCACCACCTTGGTGCCTTACGCCAGCGCGGTCACGATCGTGTTGGTGAGCGTGTTGCTGGCTCTGGATGATCCGCGCACGGCCCTCGAGGTGTTGGCTGCAGCGATCACGGTGGGCCAGCTGGTGGATCAGGTGATTCAGCCGCGGCTGATGGGCAGCATCGTGGGGCTTCAACCCGCCTGGCTATTGGTGTCGCTCCCCGTAGGAGCACGGGTGGGCAACCTGATGGGATTCGGTGACCTGCTCGGTTTGTTGCTGGCGGTGCCGGTGGCCAGCTGCCTGAAGACCTTTCTCGATGCCTGGGCCCAGCAGCGGGGACTGGGCCAGGCATCACCGAGCAGCTCTGGCCTCAGCCCTGCTGGGGAATAACGCCCTCAGCGCTCAGGTAGGCGAGCACCTGCTCCACGCTCTGCTCGAGGGTCTGGCTGCCGGTGTCCACCTTCAGCTCGGGCGCCTCGGGGGCCTCATAGGGGCTGGAGATCCCGGTGAATTCCTTGATCTCGCCGGCGCGGGCCTTGGCGTAGAGGCCTTTGGTGTCGCGCTCTTCGCACACGGCTAGGTCGGCGGCGCAGTGAATCTCCACGAAATCACCGGCAGCCACCAGAGCGCGGGCACGGTCGCGATCGGCTTTGAAGGGCGACACGAAGGCGGTGAGCACCACCACGCCGGCATCGAGGAAGAGCTTGCTCACCTCACCGATGCGGCGGATGTTTTCTTCGCGGTCGGCATCAGAGAAGCCGAGGTCTTTGCAGAGGCCGTGGCGGATGTTGTCGCCATCGAGCACGTAGCAGGCCAGCCCCCGCTCGAACAGGGCCTGGTTCACGGCGTTGGCCAGGGTGCTCTTGCCCGAGCCGCTCAGGCCGGTGAACCACAGAATCGCGCTGCGATGGCCCCGCTGCTCTGCCCGTGCCGCCCGATCCACGGAGGCGTGGTGCCAGGCGATGTTGGTCGAGGCGCCTTTGGTGGTGAGTTCGCCGTAGGAGGGGGTCGTGGTCATCAGGGCGCTAGACGTTGGCGCCATTGTCCCTGGCGGCAATCGCCGGTTCGTTCGAGGCGGGCAGCTGCAGGTCCAACTGGATGCGCTGGCCTTTGCGTTCGATGGTCAATCGCAGCTGAACGCCATCGGGATGGAGCCGCACCCCACGGATCACCTGGCCGGCCCGTTGAACACTCTGTCCGTTCAGTTCAAGGATTCGATCGCCTGGTCGCAGCCCTGCCGCCGCGGCTGCAGACCCAGGCGCTACCTGGCGCACCCAGACCCCGGACGGATCGCTTTCCAGGAAGGCACCTAAACGTGCACCACTCGGGGGTGGAACGCAGCCATCCGGCAGAAGGGGGCGCTTGAGGGCGAGTTGTTGTTTGAGGCCGAGCTGCTGGAGCTGTTGGGGAACGCCATCGTTCCCTTCCATGTGCCCCGCCCCGATGAGGGCCACCAGCAACGGCTGGGGATTCAGGCGATGAGCAGCCAGGAGTCGCTTGGCCATCACGCGGTCACGCAGCACTTGGCTATCGATGAAGCGCTCCAGGTCTGCAGCGTTGCTGTGTGAATCCCCCGGGGGTTGGTGCACTCGCCAGCTGATGGTCAACCGTTGGCGATAGGCCTGGCTGGCCGGTGCTGGTTGGTCGATTCTTTGGAGCTGAGCCGGTGAAAGCGCCGCCAACCCGCCTTGTCTCACCTGCCGAACAAGCGCAGGCTCGGCATTCAGGGCCAGTAGGGGCACTCGTTTCAAGCGAGCCCAGCGCAGCAAGGGTGCATACAGCTCAGGGTCATGGCCCCAGACCGATGCCCAGTCCACCTCCTTCGGCAAGGTCGCCAGATCGATCTCACCGTTGTTGAAGCGGTTGAGAACAGGTTGCCGGGCTGCCGGAATCATCTCGAGTCCGAGCACCAGTTGGCGTTGCAAGCTCAACCGCTCGAGGGTGCGCAGCTGCCACTCATGGTCGGCGCTGCTGGTGTGGATTTCGCCCAGCATCAGCACAGCCAACTCTGGTGCGCGCTGCAGCAGATCGCTTTGCTGCTGCGCTGCTGCTGCCAGAGCGGTTTGGCAGTCCTTGCTGGTTTCAGCAAGCGCCGCCTGAGGACCACTCAGCAGGCTGCCCGCCAGGAGCAGGCCGAGGGAGGGTTTCAGCAATGCCTCAACCTCCGGCCTGTTTTGGTTTGTAGCCCGCCTTCTCGAGTGCAGCGAGCGCAGGCGCTACCTGATCGCCCTGCAGTTCAATCACCCCGTCTTTCACGGTGCCGCCGGTGCCGGCTGCGGCCTTGAGCTGCTTTAGCAGGGCCTTCAGCTCGGCTTCAGCTGCTTCTAGACCGGTGATCGCCGTCACCATCTTTCCGCCCTTGCCAGCTTTGGTGCGTTGCACCCGCACGCGCTGCTGGTTTTTCGGGGTGGGGTCCGACGCTGGCATCCCTCGCTGCAGGCTCTCCGGCCTGCTGAATTCCTGCCAGCCGCCCTTGGCCATTGCTTGGTTGTTCGCTACACCCAGTTCAGCGCACGGGTTGGACAGCGCCGTCTCGCTCGATGGAGATGCCTCCTCTGCAGCTGGAGATGGTGCGTTTTGACGAGCCGGCTGGCTGGCCCGTCCTGCCGCCACCGCCAGTTCCTACGCTGCAGTGACTCCGCCCCAGGCTCCGGTGACCAGCAGCGCTCCCCAGGTTGACCCCGCGGCCCTGGAGCTGGCTGCTAGGCCGAACAGCCTCGGCCGCTACGGCCAGTTCGGCGGTCAATACGTGCCGGAAACTCTGATCCCGGCCTTGGCTGAGCTCGAGCAGGCCGCGGCGGAAGCCTGGAAGGATCCCGCCTTCACCGATCGGCTCAACCAGCTCCTGCGCACCTATGTGGGGCGCCCCAATCCTTTGTATGAGGCCGAGCGACTCACGGAGCACTACCGCCGCGCCGAGGGTGGGCCGCGCATCTGGCTGAAGCGCGAAGACCTCAACCACACCGGTGCCCACAAGATCAACAACGCCCTCGGCCAGGCGTTGCTGGCCCTGCGGATGGGCAAGAAGCGGATCATTGCTGAAACCGGCGCCGGTCAACACGGCGTGGCCACCGCCACCGTGTGTGCCCGCTTCGGCCTGGAGTGCGTCGTTTATATGGGCGCTGAGGACATGCGCCGCCAGGCCCTCAACGTGTTCCGGATGCGCCTGCTCGGTGCCACGGTGCAGCCCGTGACCGCCGGCACTGCCACCCTCAAGGACGCCACCAGCGAAGCGATCCGCGACTGGGTGACCAACGTGGAGAGCACCCACTACATCCTCGGCTCGGTGGCGGGACCGCACCCGTTCCCGATGCTGGTGCGCGATTTCCACGCCGTGATCGGTGAGGAAACCAAGCGCCAGTGCCATGAGGCCTTCGGCCGCAATCCCGATGTGCTCGTGGCCTGCGTGGGTGGCGGCTCCAATGCCATGGGCCTGTTCCATCCCTTTGTGCAGGACACCAACGTGCGCCTGGTGGGTGTGGAGGCCGCCGGTGACGGCGTGGCCACCGGTCGCCATGCCGCCACGATCACGGAAGGCCGCGTTGGCGTGCTGCACGGCGCCATGAGCCTGCTGCTGCAGGACAGCGAGGGCCAAGTGCAGGAAGCCCATTCGATCAGTGCCGGCCTCGATTACCCCGGCGTGGGTCCTGAGCACAGCTATCTCAAAACCATCGGCCGGGCCGAATACGGCGCCGTCACCGATGCCGAGGCCCTCGATGCCCTGCAGCTGCTCTGTCGCCTCGAGGGCATCATCCCCGCCCTGGAAACGGCCCACGCCTTCGCCTGGCTCGAGAAGCTTTGCCCCACCCTCGCCCCTGGCACCGAGGTGGTGCTCAACCTCTCCGGCCGCGGCGATAAGGATGTGAACACCGTGGCCGACAAGCTCGGCAGCGCCCTCGGCGGCTGAAGCTCAGCTCAGCAGCCGTTCCAGCGTGTTGGCCACCGCCTGCACGGCTGAGCGGGCTGTGGCATAGGGCATCCGCATTGGTCCGATCAGGGCCACCTGGCCCGAACCGCCAGTGGCGGTGTCGTAGCGCGACTGCACCACCGCGCATTGGTGCAGTGCCGGATCCGGGTGCTCGGCACCGATCCACACGCCCCCGAGCGGACTCACCTGATCCGCCTGCAACACCCGCTGCGGCTCCTGTTCCACCAACTGCAGCAGCGGCCGCAGACTTTCACTGCGTTGGAATTCCGGCTGGCTCAGCAAACCGCCCAGGCCGAGGGTGACGGCGCTGCTGGGTTGGCTGGCGCTGGCCTGGTGGTGGCTGATCAGCCCCTGGCGCAGCAAATCACCGCAGCCCTGGAGCTGCGGCGGCAGGCTCTGCCAGTTGATAGCTCCCTGGGCCAGCTGATCGCTCACCCAGCGTTCCAGGGCGGGCAGGTTGTGCGCGCTGCCATGCGGCAGGCGCAGGTTGAGGCTCGTGGCGCAGGCCCCTCCATCCACCAGAAACACCAGCAGGCGATCGCCGCTGGGCACCAGACGCACGGTTTGTAGCCCGGGGGTGAGGCGCTGCGGCCGGGTGATCAGGCTCAGCAGACCGGTGAGATCCGCGAGCCGGCGGGCCAGGTGCAGCAGGAGGTCGTCGAGGGCGGCCCACTGCAGGCTCAAGCCCATCAGTTCCCGCTGCAGCTGCCCGGCTGCCGCGCCGGGGGCCGGTAATAAGCAGTTCACGAAGTGCCGGTAGCCCAGCGGGCTCGGCACCCGGCCGGCGGAGGTGTGGGGCTGGGTGAGTAGACCCCGCTGTTCGAGGGCGCCCATCGCCGAGCGGATCGTGGCCGGGCTCGCCTCCAGCCCGAAGCGCTGCACCAGGGTTTTGCTGCCCACCGGCTCGGTGGTGTCCACGTAGTGGCGCACGGTGGCCTGCAGCACCTGCTCTTGCCGGCGGGGCAACGGCTGCACGGAAACGCGCCTGGTGCGAGAGGTGCGGGGATCGTAGGGGCGGTTGCGGCTCAGTAGCGCGGCACGCTCGGATCAACCTCGGCGCTCCAAGCGTCGATGCCGCCCTGCAGGTTCCACACCCGTGGGAAGCCCTGGGCCTCCATCAGCCAGCAGCCGAATTGCCAGCTGCGGATGCCGGCGTGGCACAGCACCACCACATCCCGTTCGGCATCGAGCTGCTCCCGCAGGGAGGGGATCCACCGCTCCGATTCGCTCAGCGGTAGGTGAACCACAGGCGCGTTGAGCCGCGCCAGCTCCAGTTCCATTGACTCGCGCACATCCACGAGCTGCAACGGCTCACCGGCTTCGAGGCGCTGGTGCAGTTGGTGGGCGCTGAGGGGTGTGGGTGTGCTCATCGCCAGAAGCTAGGGCTGCTCAGGGTGCCAAACACTGCCCCCATGCATAAAGATGAGGCCAGTCCTGCAGGCAACCCATGAAGGCCCGCCCCTTCCTGGCGGCAGTGTTGGCGGCGGCCGTGGCCTTGCTGAGCTTGGGAGCCGCGGGCTGGTGGTTGCTCCTGCAGCACAGTCCGCTGGGGTTGCAGAACCAGCGCCTCGCCTTGCCCCTGGCGGCCCGCTTTGTGCCCCGCACGGCGCCCCTGAGCGTGCACTGGTTGCTCTCGCCTGAGCAGCCTGCTGCCTACGCACGCGCCGTGGCGGCGCCGCGCCAGCGCCGAGAGGCCGCGGCAGCCGCGGATCGTCTGCGTGATGGCGCCTTTGCTGCCGCCGGGCTCGACTACGCCAGTGAGTTGGCTCCTTGGCTGGGGCGCGAAAGCAGTTTTGCTTTGCTCACCCCTCCGGCGGCGCAGGAGCCCCCCGGTTGGGTGCTGGCTCTGCGCAGCCGCGATAGTGAGGGTGCGCGCCGTTTTCTCCAGCGGTTCTGGCAGAGCCGCAGCCTGGCTGGCACTGATCTGCAGATCAGCAGCTATCGCGGCATGGGGCTGATCAGTGGTCGTGGCGCCCTGCTGGGGCAGGAGCCGCAGCCGCTGGCCACAGCGTTGATCAACGACGAGTTGGTGCTGATCGCCTCAGGTCGAGGCGTTCTCGAGCAGGCCCTCGACGTGTCCCAGATTGATGAACTGAATCAGGCCGCCAGCGTTCCGCTGCAGCAGGCCGTGGATCGTCTCGGCCGAGGTGTGGCCCTGCTCACCGCCCGTCCGCAGGCCATGGAGCAGTGGTTGGGTCTCCCGGCCGCCACCAGCTCTGGAGATGCCGATGCGGAGTCGCCCGCGATTGAGCTGGTGGCGGCGGTCGCCCCCTCGGGCCGTGGCTTGCAGCTGGATGCCATCACACAGTTGCGTCAGGGGCTTCCTGCGTTGCCCGCGCCACCGCAGGCTTTGCAGAAGCAGCTTCAGGTGTCCGCCACTAGCCTCGCTCTACTGAGCGATCCAGCTCAGGTGCTGGAGGCTGACCCGAATCCCTGGGGCGAGCTGCTCTCCCCCCTGCTGCGTCAGGCCCTCAATCGCATGCCCGGTGCCCTGCCTGCTCTGGTGGCGGCGGCGGATCATGGCCCGCTGCTGTGGGCGCAGTCGCGCGATGGCTGGCTGCTTGGCACAACGGCTCAACAACCGCCCCTCGATGCCCTCGATGCCTCCCTGTCGGCTGAGGGCTACAGCAGCTCGCCGCTGCAGAGCCGTGGCCTTGCGCTTCAGGCCTGGACTCGTTTGGAGTCGAAGCCGGTGAAGGGCAATCCCGATCAGCTGCAGGCCCAGTTGGCAGGGGCGCGCACGCTGCAAAACAGCTGGGCTTGGTGGGGACAGGGGCTGGCGGTGCTCAATCAGCAGGACGAGGGCCACCACGGTTCCGATCAGCGTCTGGACCAACTGGAATCGTTGGGAACCCCAGAGGCCCCCTTCCAATGGGCCATGGACGCCTCCACGGCCCAGCAGCTGCTGGCGGGTTGGCAGCCCTGGCGGCTGATCAGCGCCCTCTCCAGCAGTTCGCTCACTCCCTTGGTGGATGGGGCAGCCCTGAGCCTGGAGGGTGATGGCCCCTCCGCCCGCGCCCTGCGGCTGCGGGCCCAGCTGCAGCTGAAGGGCTGAAGCCATGGCCTCTCGCAAGCGGGAATTGCTGCTGCTGCGCCACGGCATCGCGGAGGAGCGGGCCGAGGGATTGGAAGATGCCCAGCGCAGCCTCACCCCCGAGGGGCGGGAGCGCACCATGGCCCAGCTTCAGGCCCTGGTGGATCTGGAGCTCAGCTGCGATCTGGTGTTGAGCAGCCCCCTGGTGCGTGCCCGGCAGACGGCTGAGCTCGCCGTGGAGGCGGGTTTGGCCCCGGAGCTCGAGTTGGCGGCAGCCCTGGCTCCCCTGGCCGATCCGTTGCCTCTTTTGGAGCGCTGGCTCGGGGCGGTTTCACCGCGGCCGGCCTGGCGCCGGCTGGCGCTGGTGGGCCACGAACCAGACCTCAGCACCCTCGCGGCCCTGTTGATCGGTGTGCCGATGGCGATGGCGCCTGAAGCCCTGCACCTCAAGAAAGCTGGGGTGGTGCTGTTGCAGTGGTCCAAGCCGCCCCAGGCGGGGTTGCTCGGTAGTGCCCGGCTGGAGTTGCTGCTGCCGCCGCGGGTGCTGCTGGGCCGGCGCGAAAGCCAGTCATCCGGTGGCTGATGGCACCGAACCGCGCGAGCAGCGGCCTTAGGTTGCCAATCAGATGTGCTGGTTGCAGCGATGGTGAGGGCAGCGGGAGCTGATGCGATCGCGGCAACGGCGGCCCCGGTGTATCGGCCTGGTTTGGAAGGGGTGCCGGCCACCCAGTCCGCCGTCTGCGATATCGATGGCCAGCGCGGGCTGCTCACCTACCGCGGCTACAGCGTTGAGGAGCTGGCGCAACACAGCACCTTCCTGGAAACCGCTTATCTCCTGATCTGGGGAGAGCTGCCCACTGCAGCCCAGTTGCAGGAGTTTGAGCATGAGGTGCAGATGCACCGGCGGGTGAGCTTCCGCATCCGCGACATGATGAAGAGCTTCCCCTCCCAGGGGCACCCGATGGATGCGCTGCAGGCCAGCGCCGCCTCCCTAGGGCTCTTCTATTCCCGCCGCGCTCTCGATAACCCGGAATACATCGTTTCCGCGGTGGTGCGCCTGATCGCCAAGATCCCCACGATGGTGGCGGCATTTCAGCTGATCCGCAAAGGCCAGGATCCGATTCAGCCCCGCGACGATCTGGCCTATGCGGCCAACTTCCTCTACATGCTCACTGAGCGGGAGCCCGATCCCCTGGCGGCCCGCATCTTTGATGCCTGCTTGATCCTGCACGCCGAGCACAGCCTCAACGCCAGCACCTTCAGCGCCCGCGTCACCGCCAGCACCCTCACCGATCCCTATGCGGTGGTGGCTTCGGCCGTGGGCACGCTTGCGGGTCCGTTGCATGGCGGTGCCAATGAGGATGTGCTCGAGATGCTCGACAGCATCGGCAGCGCTGATCAGGTGGAGCCCTGGCTCGATCAGGCCATCGCCGAGAAGCGCAAGATCATGGGCTTCGGCCACCGCGAATACAAGGTGAAGGATCCGCGCGCTGTGATCCTGCAGAAGCTCGCGGAGCAGCTCTTCGATCAGTTCGGCCACGATCCCCTCTACGACCTGGCCCGCAAGCTCGAAGAAGCCGCAGCCGTGCGCCTCGGCCCCAAGGGCATCTACCCCAACGTGGACTTCTATTCCGGGCTTGTGTACCGCAAGCTCGGCATCCCGGTGGATCTGTTCACTCCGATCTTTGCCATTGCCCGCACCGCCGGCTGGCTGGCCCACTGGAAGGAGCAGCTCGGGGCCAATCGCATCTTCCGCCCCACGCAGATCTACACCGGTTCGGAGGCCCGCGCCTGGGCACCGCTTCAAGCCCGCTGACCCGAGTGCGGCTGCGGCCGCTTAAGTTGCCCCCATCCACAGGCCACCCATGGTGTTTGCCAATCCCGCTGTCGTGAGCGCCGGCCTCGACCTGGAGGCGAGCTTCACCGACCTCCTGCAGGGTCTGGGGCTCTCGCCGGGCGCTGCGCACCTGCTTTGGCTTCCTCTGCCGATGCTGCTGGTGCTGGTGGCAGCGGTCGTGGGTGTGCTGGTGAACGTGTGGCTGGAGCGCAAGATCTCCGCTGCCGTGCAGCAGCGCATCGGTCCTGAATACGCCGGCGCCCTGGGCATCCTTCAGCCCCTGGCTGATGGCATGAAGCTCCTCTTTAAGGAGGATGTGATCCCGGCCCGCGCCGATGGCCTGCTGTTCACGCTCGGCCCGGTGCTCGTGCTGGTGCCGGTGATCCTCAGCTGGCTCGTGGTGCCCTTCGGCCAGAACCTGCTCATCAGCAATGTGGGTGTTGGGATCTTCCTCTGGATCTCCCTCAGCAGCATCCAGCCCATTGGCCTGCTGATGGCCGGCTACGCCTCGAACAACAAATATTCCTTGCTCGGCGGTCTGCGCGCAGCTGCTCAGTCGATCTCCTACGAGATCCCTTTGGCCCTGGCGGTGCTCGCCGTCGTGATGATGAGCAACTCGCTCAGCACTGTCGACATCGTTAATCAGCAGACCGGCGCCGGCATCCTCAGCTGGAACATCTGGCGCCAGCCTGTGGGCTTCGCCATCTTCTGGATCTGCGCCCTGGCTGAGTGCGAGCGCCTCCCCTTCGACCTTCCTGAGGCTGAAGAAGAGCTGGTGGCCGGCTACCAGACCGAGTACGCCGGCATGAAGTTCGCCCTCTTCTATCTGGGCAGCTACATCAACCTGGTGCTCTCCGCCCTGCTGGTGGCGGTGCTCTACCTCGGCGGTTGGGGCTTCCCCCTGCCGGTGGAGTGGGTGGTGAACCTCACCGGCCAGCCCATCGATGCACCGCTGGTGCAGGTGATCACGGCCACCACCGGCATCGTGATGACCGTGCTCAAGGCCTACCTGCTGGTGTTCTTCGCGATCCTGCTCCGCTGGACCGTGCCCCGGGTGCGCATCGACCAGCTCCTGGATCTGGGCTGGAAGTTCCTGTTGCCGATCGCTCTGGTGAACCTGCTGGTGACGGCCGGCCTCAAGCTCGCCTTCCCCGCCTTCTTCGGCGGCTGATCCCCAGCCTTCCTTCAGGCCGGGCCATCATGGTGCCGGCGTCTCCGCCCCTGCTCGCCTGTTCATGTTCGGGTTCCTCAAAAAAGTCGGTGACTACACCCGCGATGCCGTGGGTGCAGCCAACTACCTGACCCAGGGGTTGTCGGTCACCTTCGACCACCTGCGCCGCCGCCCGATCACGGTTCAGTACCCCTACGAGAAGCTGATCCCCTCGGAGCGCTACAGGGGGCGGATTCACTACGAGTTCGATAAGTGCATCGCCTGCGAGGTGTGTGTGCGGGTGTGCCCGATCAACCTGCCTGTGGTGGATTGGGTCATGAACAAAGCCACCAAGAAGAAGGAGCTGCGCAACTACTCGATCGATTTCGGGGTGTGCATCTTCTGCGGCAACTGCGTGGAGTACTGCCCCACCAACTGCCTCTCGATGACTGAGGAGTACGAGCTGGCCGCCTTCGATCGCCACAGCCTCAACTACGACAACATCGCCCTCGGACGTCTGCCCACGAGCGTCACCAGCGATCCCGCGGTGATCCCCCTGCGCGAGCTGGCCTATCTGCCCAAAGGCGAGCTCGACCCTCACGGCGTGGATCCCAAGCGCCCGCGGGCCGGTCAGCTGCCCGCCCAGGTGCTGGAAACTCTGCCCAAGCCTGAGCCGGCTAAGAGCCAAACTGCCCCTGCCGCTAGCGAGGAGAACGCCTGATGACCATTGCCTCCTCCACGCAGCTGATCTGCTTCACGGTGCTTTCGGCTGTGGTAGCCATCGGTGCCCTCGGTGTGGTGCTCCTGCCCAACATCGTGTATTCCGCCTTTCTGCTTGGCGGGGTGTTCCTGTCGGTGGCGGGTCTCTACCTGCTGCTCAATGCCAGTTTCGTGGCCGCGGCTCAGGTGCTCGTCTACGTGGGCGCGGTGAACGTGCTGATCCTGTTCGCGATCATGCTCGTGAACAAGAAGGAAGATCTTTCGGCGATCCCCGGCTTGGGGCTGCGGCGCCTGCTCTCCGGTGCGGTTTGCGCCGGTTTGTTCACGCTGCTGTTGCGGGTCGCCTTCACCACCCCTTGGGCCACCCCCGGTCCTGAGCCGGTGGGTGAGGAAGCCACGATCCGCATCGGTGAGCACCTCTTCAGCGATTACCTCTTGCCGTTCGAGCTGGCCTCGGTGCTGCTGCTGATGGCCATGATCGGTGCGATCGTGCTGGCCCGCCGCGATGTGATGACGTCCGACATCTCCACCGGCGAGCCCGCTGATCAGGGCCTGATCGAAAAATCCCGCACTCCTCTGCTGCTGGAGAAAACCAACTGATGAACCTCGAGCTGCCCACCACTGTTCCCCTGCAGGCCTACCTGGCTCTCGCGGCGATCCTGTTCTGCACAGGTGTCTGGGGTTTGATCAACAGCCGCAACGCCGTGCGGGTGCTGATGAGCATTGAATTGATGCTCAACGCCGTGAACATCAATCTGATGGCCTTCTCCAGCTACCTCGATGGTCAGCTGATCCGCGGCCAGGTGTTCACCATCTTTGTGATCACCGTGGCGGCTGCTGAGGCCGCTGTGGGTCTGGCGATCCTGCTCTCGCTCTACCGCAACCGTGAGACGGTCGACATGGAGCGCTTCAATTTGCTGCGTTGGTAGGCAGGCTGGGGGCACTGCCCGCGTGCCATGCGCCTTGAGACTGTTTGGTTGATTCACAGGGCTGCCAGTCAGGCAGCCTTGCGCCAGGCCCGTCGCAGTGCAGAAACCTTGCGGGAGCAAGGGGTGAAGGTGGCCGTAGCCATGAGTGGCGCCACGGCCAATCCGTTTCCGGGTTTACTGGCCGACGAAGGTGGTCCGCCGGATCTGGCGGTCGTGCTGGGTGGTGATGGCACCGTGCTCGGAGCGGCCCGTCATCTGGCGCCTCTTGGGGTACCGATCTTGTGTTTCAACGTGGGCGGGCACTTTGGCTTTCTCACCCATGAGCGCAAGCTGTTGAGCCAGGGCGCTGGCCCTGATGGCGAGAGTGATCTGTGGGAGCGCTTACGCGACGATCGCTTTGCGCTCGAGCGCCGCATGATGCTGGAGGCCAGCACCGATCGCAGCGACGCGGTGTATGTGGCCCTCAATGATTTCTATTTCCGGCCTGGCCTCGATGAGGTGTCGCCCACCTGCGTGCTCGAGCTGGAAATCGATGGTGAGGTGGTGGATCAATACCGTGGCGATGGGCTGATCATTTCCACAGCCACGGGCTCCACGGGGTATTCCATGGCGGCCGGTGGTCCGATCCTGCACCCGGGGGTGGAGGCGATCGTGGTGAATCCGATCTGCCCGATGAGCCTCTCCAGCCGGCCGGTTGTGGTGCCGCCGCGGGCGCAGCTGGCGGTGTGGCCCCTGGGTGAGGTGAGCCGGCGGGTGCGCCTCTGGAACGACGGCGCCCACGCCACCGTGCTGGAGCCTGGCGATCGCTGCGATGTGCGCCGCTCGCCGCACCACGCCCTGATGGTGCTGCTCGAGCAAAACCCCTCGTACTACCGCACCCTCAGTCGCAAACTGCACTGGGCCGGCAGCCTCACGGCTGCAGAACCCTCCCCCAACTGAGCCTTACCCCTCTCATTCGCGAAGGATTCCATGGCCCTGGAGATCGAGCGGCGTTTTCTCGTGGCTGGCGATGGCTGGAGGCCGCACGTGTCCTGGAGCCGAAGCCTGCAGCAGGGCTATCTGGCTGGCTCGGCGGACGGTCTCACCCTGAGGGTACGCAGCGATGGCGCCGGTTCTGCCTGGATCACGCTCAAATATCCCGCGGCCGGCATTGCCCGCCATGAGTTCGAATACGCGATCCCACCCCTCGATGCTGAGGCCCTACTCGAGCGCAGCGAAGCCAGGCTGATCAAGGCTCGCTTTGGGCTGGATCTTCCTGGCGGTGAGTGGGTTCTCGATGTGTTTGAAGCGGAGAACGCACCGCTGGTGATCGCTGAAGTGGAGCTGGAGCATGAGCAGGCGGCGGTGGCCATCCCGCCATGGTGTGGCTGTGAGATCACGGGCCTGGGTGTGTTCAGCAATGCAGCGCTTGCCCAGCACCCGTTTCAGCACTGGTCAATGGCCGAGCAGGCGCCCTGGCTGGCAAAGCTCAGCGTTCCACAGGCTTAGGATTCTTTTAAGGATTTGAGGGCGGCTGGTGCTGGGGCTCTACGACCAGCAAGGGTTGTTGCGTTTCAGCGGCCGCGACCTGGCCGACTGCCTGGCCTATGCCGAGCTCTTTGCTCTGGCGGAGGGCAGCTTCAGCCTGGAGCCCCTGGTGCATGAGCCGAGCCTGGCGCGGGAGCAAATCACGCAGCGTTCTGGCGCTCAGCCGGCCCCGCCCTCCTGAGGCAGGTTGCAGCAGTTGAAGCCGTCCCGGCAGATCTTGCCGTGATCCATGGCCCAGTTCAGCAGGGCCACCCGGTTTTTGGCGCCCGTTTTGGTGAACACATTGCTCACGTGGTTATCCACCGTGCGCTTGCTGATCATCAGCCGCTCGCCGATTTCCTGGTTGGTGAGCCCCTGAGCCACCAGATCGATGATCTCCAGTTCGCGCTCCGAGAGATCCATCCACGCCCGCCGGCCGAGGCCTCACTCTAGGGAGAGTGGCGCTGTGCGGACAGGGCTGTGGCCGATGATGGCCAGCATCTGAACCAAGGCGTTTTGGGGCTGCAGCAGGCACTGGAGGTGGGCTCGCTTGCCATCACAGCCGAGGTGATGCCGCCACGGGGAGGGGATGCCAGCGGCACCCTCTCCCACGCCCGCGCCCTCAAAGGCCTGGTGCATGCGGTGAATGTCACCGATGGCAGCCGTGCCGTGATGCGGATGAGCAGCCTGGCGGTCTGCCGTCTGTTGCTCGATGAGGGGATTGAGCCTGTGTGGCAGCTGGCCTGCCGCGATCGCAATCGCATTGGCCTGCAAGCCGATCTGCTTGGCGCCCATGCCCTTGGAATCCGCAACGTGCTTTGCCTCACTGGTGATCCGGTGCGGGCGGGTGATCAGCCTGGGGCCCGGCCGGTGAATGAGCTCGAATCCGTGCGGCTGTTGCAGCAGCTGCAGGCGTTCAATCAGGGCGTGGATCCTGTGCAGGGTGCCTTGCCCGATGGGCCGACGGCTCTGTTCCCCGGTGCCGCCGCCGATCCCCAGAGCCCCAGCTGGAGTGGCCTCAAGAGCCGGATCGCCCGCAAGCATCAAGCCGGCGCACGCTTCCTTCAAACCCAGATGGTGATGGACAGCGAGTGCCTGCGGCGCTTTGTGGGTGAGATCACCGGCCCTTTGGGCCTGCCGGTGCTGGCCGGGGTGTTTCTGCTCAAGTCGGCCAAAAATGCCGCCTTCATCAACCGCGTGGTGCCAGGCGCGAACATCCCACAAACGATCGTCGACAGGCTGGCGGCGGCTGCCAATCCCGCCGATGAGGGCATCAGCATCGCCGCTGAGCAGGTGGCTGCTTACGCGGGCATTGCCCAGGGCGTGCACCTGATGGCGGTGAAAGCCGAGGAACGCATTCCCCTGATCCTGGAGCGCGCTGGAATCAGCTCGCGTTGCTGATCGCCAGATCGGTGCCGAGTAGTTCGGCCATGGCTTTCTGCTGCGGTGAGGGGCTCACGTGATCCTGGCGGCGCACATCGGTGATCAGCCAGTCGAGCGCTGCTTCCTGCAGGTCGAAGTGGTCACCATTGCGGTCCACGCAGTAGCGGCCGAACACCAGCTTCTCCACCAGCCGCACGCCTGGGCCAATCCTGGAGTAATCGAAGATGATCGAGTTATCGATCGTGGCGCCCTCGCAGATGTGGCAGCTGGGGCCAATCATTGCCGGGCCAATGATCGTGGCGCCGTCTTCGATGCGGCTCATGCCGCCCACGTAGATGGGGCCCTGCACATTGATCTTGTCCCAGTTAGCGGCCACATTGAGGCCGGCGTAGATGCCCGGGCGCACCTCCTTGCCGGGGATCTGCACCTGCCGCACCTGGCCCTGCAGCACGCTGCGGATCGCCTGCCAGTAATCGGGCACTTTGCCGATATCCACCCATTCGAATTCCATCGGCAGGGCGTAGAAGGCGGCATCGTCGGCCACCAGGCGCGGAAACAGATCCGAACCGATGTCGAAGGGCACGCCCTCCGGCACATAATCGAGCACCTCGGGCTCGAAGATGTAGATGCCGGTGTTGATCATGTCGCTAGCGGCTTCATCCACCGCCGGCTTCTCCTGGAAGGAGCGCACCCGGCCGTCGGCATCGGTCACCACCACGCCATAGCTGCTCACCTGATCGCGCGGCACGCGCTTGGTGATCAGGCTGGCCATGGCCCCTTTGGCCTTGTGGCGCCGCACCGCTTCGCTCAGATCGAGATCGATCAGGGCATCGCCGCAGAGCACCACGAAGGTGTCGTCGAAGAAGCGCTGGAAGGTTTGGATCTTCTTCAGTCCGCCGGCGGATCCGAGGGCATCACCGATCAGCTGGCCGTCTTCGATGCGGCCTTCAAAGCTGTAAGCGATTTCCACGCCGAAGCGCTGGCCATCGCGAAAGTAGTTCTCAATCTCCTCAGCCAAGTGGGAGACATTCACCATGATTTCGGTGAAGCCGTGTTCCCGCAGCAGCTCCAGCAGAAACTCCATCACGGGTTTCTGAAGGATGGGAATCATCGGTTTGGGGACGATGTGGGTGATCGGTCGCACCCGGGTCCCCTTACCGGCCGCCAGGATCATCGCCTTCATCGGCGCTGTCTGCTTTCGGTGAGTCCAGCCACCTTACGCACCACGACTAGGCCGCAAGCGGCTCTCGAGCCGGCCCCCGAGCTGACCCCAGTTCTGCAGGCAGGGGCAACTGCACGCTCTCACGCTCATCGAGCAGCCGCTTGAGCTGCAACGGCCCAAACAATCCCCCCTGCTGCTCCAGCTCCACCTTTCCCTGGGAGCAGAGAAACAACAGAGCCCAGAACACCCCCACCCGATCGCTATCCAGATCGGCCGGGGCAACGGCCCGCCACTCCTGCACGAGGCCTTCGAAGCAGGTCCACTCCAGAGATTGGGGCCACTGCAGCAGGAACTGACTGAGGGCGGCGGTGGTTTCCGGCAGCTTCTCGCGGTGGGCCAGGGCTGCCACCTGCTCGATCACCGCCCGATCGCTGTAGCGCTTGCTGCGTTGGCGCTTGCTGCGCTGCACCTCGTCCTGCTCAAGGCGCTCGGCGATGTCCTCCAGCTGGCGGATCAGTTCCCCCAGGGTCACCGGGCGTTGCAGGGGCGGCGGCGCCACAGGCCGCCGCAGCAGATGCCGCTCCGGGCGCCTGGGCAGTTCCACGCCGGGGCTGAGCAGCCAGCCCTGCCCTTCGGCATCGAAGTCGAAGCTGAAGTCGTCCTCGGCGAGGGGCTCCGGCGGGAAGGTTTGTGCCTCCAGCACCTCCGCCTTCAGGCTCACCAGCATCGAAGCGGCCAGGAAGGCCTCGCTGGTTTCGGCGAGGTCTTGTTCGTAGCTGCCGCCCCGGCCCATGGCGGCTACGAGCCTGGGCACTTCAATCCGTTGGCGCAATTGGTCGAGAAAGCCGTCCACAACGGCGATCACGTCCACATCCCAGGGGTCCAGTTCGCCTCGTTCCGCGGCGTCCTGCAACAGGCGGATGGCCAGCCTGGCGCCATCTGTGGCCACGGATCCGCCTGAACTCGTCCGACCTTATCGGCTATGAGCCTGAAAAGCCAGGCCAGAGCTGGATTTCAGGCGGCTTCGCTCTGGGCTGAACTCTCTCCGGCTGCCGGCAATAGCCCCAGCTGAGCATCCACGGTGGCTCGGTAGCGCTGCACGTCTTGTTCAAGCTCGCGGATGCGCACCTGCTGCGCTTCCATCTCACCGGGATCCACTTGGCTTTCCACCCGCTTCACCACACCGGTCCACACGGCAAACACCCAGGCGGCGGTCGCGCCGATGCCACCCACGAGCAGCAGTAGGGCTGCAAGCGGCAGGGTGGCACTCAGCCCGGGCAGGAACTGAACCGTGGTGGCGGCGGTGTTCTCCAGCGTGAACATCACCATGGCGAGGCCGAAGCTGAAGATCAGCAGGAAGTTCAGCTGCTTCATCGATCGGTTGGTGCGGAATCCTGGAGCCCGAGATTACGAAGCTCGATCGGCGATGTTCAACGCTGGGGCGAGAGCCTGAAAGCTTTGTTACCCAGCCAGAGCCGGCGCTCTCAAGGGAGCCTGGCGAATCAGGCCCGCCCCCGCCGGAGCGTTCATCGCTTTCATGGCGCTTTCATCGCGTGCCACCAGCACCTCCATCGAGGCCTTGTAGCTGTCGGTCATCAGGCGGGGGTAGAGGCCGATGCCGATGATCGGCACCAGCAGGCAGCCAATGATGTAGATCTCGCGCGGCTCGGCATCCACCAGGTTGGTGTGCCCCACGAGCTCCGCTTTTTCCTGGCCGTAGAAGATCTCCCGCAGCATCGAGAGCAGGTAGATCGGCGTGAGGATCACGCCAATTGCCGCCAAGCCATCCACGGCCACCCGGAACGGCAGGGTGTAGGCGTCATCGGTGGCGAAGCCCACAAACACCATCAGCTCACTCACAAAACCACTCATCCCCGGCAGGGCGAGTGAGGCAAGCGAGCAGACCGTCCAGAGGGCAAACATCTTGCGCATCTTCTGGCCCACGCCCCCCATCTCATCGAGCTGGAGGGTGTGGGTGCGGTCGTAGGTGGCCCCCACCAGGAAGAACAGCGAAGCGCCGATCAGGCCGTGGCTGATCATCTGGAGCATGGCGCCACTGGAGCCCAGGGCGCTGAAGCTGCCGATGCCGATCAACACGAAGCCCATGTGGCTGATCGAGCTGTAGGCGATCTTGCGTTTGAGGTTGCGCTGCGCAAAGGAGGTGAGCGCGGCGTAAATGATGTTCACCACCCCCAGCACCACCAAGAGCGGCGCAAACACCGCATGGGCATCGGGAAGGATCTGGCAGTTGAAGCGCAGCAGGGCGTAGCCGCCCATCTTCAGCAGGATGCCCGCCAGCAGCATGTGCACCGGAGCGGTGGCTTCGCCGTGGGCGTCCGGTAGCCAGGTGTGCAGCGGCACGATCGGCAACTTCACCCCAAAGGCGATCAACAGCCCCGCGTAAGCCAGCAACTGGAACTTCACCGGGAAGCCCTTGGCCATCAGCTCGCTGTAGTCGAAGCTGATGTGGCCGCCATAGAAGGCCATGGCCAGGCCCGCCAGCAGGATGAACAGCGAGCTGCCGGCCGTGTAGAGGATGAATTTGGTGGCGGCGTACTGGCGTTTTTTGCCGCCCCAGATGGCCAGCAGCAGATAGACCGGGAGGAGTTCCAGCTCCCAGGCCAGGAAGAACAGGAGCATGTCCTGGACGGCGAATACGGCGATCTGGCCGCCGTCCATCGCCAGCAACAGGAAATAGAACAGCTTTGGCTTGAAGCTCACCGGCCAGGCGGCGAGCACGGCCAGGGCGGTGATGAAGCTGGTGAGCAGGATCAGTGGCATCGAGATACCGTCGGCCCCTACCGACCAGGCCAGCCCCAGATCCGGGAGCCAGCTCACCTTCTCCACCAGCTGCAGATCCGGGTTGCTGGGGTCGTAGCCCGTGAGGTAGGCCCCCACCGTGAGCAGGAAGGTGATCAGGGCGATGCCAAGGGCGAACCAGCGCACCTTCTTGCCATCACCCTCATCGGGCACAAACGGAATGCAGAGCGCGGCGCCGATCGGGAACAGGATCGAGGCGCTCAGCCACGGAAAGGCAGTGCTGCTGCCCTGGCCTGCGGTGGTGGCCAGGAACGTGGCGACATCCAGGTGCACAGAGGGGCAACGGCTCTGGGCGGAGTGTAGAAATCACTTCCGCTGCTGCATCGATGGCGTGGCGGATGTCACACAGAGCGTTGTGGCTGGGGTGTGTGTCCGCGGGGCGATCACCGCTGGGGGCGGACATCGCCCCGCGGACACACACCCGCCACCAGGAGTTGTTGCCAAAGAGCCTCACCAGGCTGAGGCCGCCGGGCGCTGGCGGCTTCGTGACCCATGAGGCTCACATCCTCGCGCCAGCACCCGCCTGCGGAGGGTCTGAGGCGTTGCCCTGCAGCCGGCATCCGCCGCGCGCAGCGCGAGCGGCAGCCGGCGAAAGGGCAACGCCTCAGACCATCAACCGAGTGCTCCGAACAGCACCACAAGTGCGATCACCCCGCCGAACACGATCAGGGCATAGAACTGGGCGCGGCCGGTTTCGAAGTATTTGAGGCCTTCGCCGCTGCCGAGGGTCACCAGGCCGGTGAGGTTTACCACGCCGTCCACCACCTTGGAGTCGACCTCGAGCACCGAGCGGGCCAGCTTGCGGCTGCCCTGCACGAACAGCTTGTCGTTGATGGCATCGAGGTACCACTTGTTGGCCAGGAAGGCATTGATCGTGGGGAAGCGCGCCGCGACGGCGGTGCCCAGATCGATCTTGCGCAGGGCGTAGGCCAGCACGGCCACGGTGATGCCAACTAGGGAGATGCCAACGGAAGCGCCGGCCAGGGGCAGGAATTCACCCCAGCTGAAGTGTTCGGCCACCTCGGCGGCTTCATGGGGATCGAGGAGGGTGCCGAAGCGGCTGTTCCAGGGCACACCCAACAGACCCACCAGGGCTGAGGGCACTGCCAGGACCGCCAGAGGCATGGCCATCTGCCAGCCGGATTCGTGGGGGTGATCGGCGTGGGCATGACCATGGTCATCGCCGTGGTCGTCGGATCCTTTGCCTGCGGCGGCCATCAGCTGGGCCTGCATCGCTTTGTCGTTGCCCCGGAAGCTGCCCTCGAAGGTGAGGAAGTAGAGCCGGAACATGTAGAAGGCAGTCATGCCGGCGGTGATGAAGCCGGCCACCCACAGCACCGGGAAGCTGCCGAAGGCTTGGCCGAGGATCTCGTCCTTGCTCCAGAAGCCCGCCAGGGGCGGGATGCCGCTGATCGCCAGGCAGCCGATGAAGAAGGTGCTGCTGGTGATCGGCATGTGTTTGCGCAGGCCGCCCATCAGGCGCATGTCCTGGGCGAGCACCGGTTCGTGGCCCACCACCTCTTCCATGGCGTGGATCACCGAGCCGGAGCCCAGGAAGAGCATCGCCTTGAAGAAGGCGTGGGTCACCAGGTGGAACATGCCGGCCACCGGGGCGCCGCAGCCCATGGCCAGCATCATGTAGCCGAGCTGGCTCACGGTGCTGTAGGCCAGGCCCTTCTTGAGATCCATCTGGGTGAGGGCGATCGAGGCCCCCAGGAACAGCGTGATCGTGCCGATCACGGCCACCACCACCTGCACTTCAGGGAAGGGCACGTAGACGGGTTGGAGCCGGGCCACCAGGAACACGCCGGCCGCCACCATCGTGGCGGCGTGAATCAGGGCTGAGATCGGTGTGGGGCCCTCCATGGCATCGGGCAGCCACACGTGAAGCGGGAACTGGGCAGATTTCGCCATCGGCCCCATGAACACCAGCAGACAGAGCAGTACAGCGATGCCGTTCGACACGCTGCCATTGGCAATCGCGGCTTGCAGGCCTGTGCCCACCTGCTCAAAGCCAAAACTGCCGGTGGCCCAGAACAGGCCGAGCATGCCCAGCAGCAGGCCGAAGTCGCCCACTCGGTTCACCACAAAGGCCTTCTGGGCGGCGTTGGCGGCGCCATCGCGGTCGTACCAGAAGCCCACGAGCAGGTAGGAGCACATGCCCACCAGCTCCCAAAACACGTAGATCTGCAGGAGGTTGGGACTGATCACCAGGCCCAGCATCGAGCTGCTGAACAGGGCCAGGTAGGTGAAAAAGCGCACGTAGCCCTTGTCGTGGGCCATGTAGCCGTCGGAGTACACCATCACCAGCACGGCGATGGTGGTCACCAGGGCCAGCATCACGGCGCCCAGGGCGTCCACCCGGAAACCCATCTCAAGGGTGAACGCGCCGGCGCTAGCCCAGTTGAACAACACTTCGGTGGGGCCTGCCCCCGCCAGCTGCTGCGCCAACACGGCGTAGCTGAGAACGGCGGCCGCTCCCACGCTGGTGATCAGCAGCAGCGCCACCGGTTTTCGCAACCGATTCACGGTGCGGTTGAAGCTGATCAGGCCCAAACCCACCAGTGCAGCCCCCACCAAGGGCAAGACCGGGATCAGCCAGGCGAGTTCGGCAGGCGAGGGCATCCGGCGGTGGAGCAGTCAGGGCGAGTGTAGGCAGCCCTCAGGGCGCTTTCCTGCGCAGCTACCCCAGCCAGTGGGCCAGCCCCGTGCGGCTGAAGGCCACGGCTCCGGTGCCAATGAAGCGGTGGGCCCACCAGAACACGCCCACCGCGATCACGATTCCCAGCTGGGCGGGCCGCAGAAATTCGCTGAGCTGGAGCTGCTGGCGTCCGTCGATCACCGCTTGGAACGGGATCACCGAGGTGTTCGCCTTGAGTTCCTCAAAAGCAGCGCCGAAGCGATTGCTGAGGCGCCGATCGCCATTCCAGATGGCAAACAAGTGATGGGCGATCAAGCCCGCACAGGTGGCCACCATGAAGCTGCTGCCGATCCAGAGCAGATGGGTGCAGCACCAGAGGATCTGGCCGATCGCCTGGGGATGGCGGCTGATGCGGATGATCCCGGTGGCGTACATCCGCACCTGCGGCTTGAGCACGGCCGGGATCTCCAGCAGGTTGTAAGTGGCTGGATAGAGAAAGAGAAAGCTGATGGCGGTGCCCACCCACACCACCGGGATGATCCAGGGCTGCTCCTGCAGGTTCCAAAGGCGCAGGCCGTCGTAGCGGTGGGCGAGGAAATAGCCGATCACCACCACCGCCGAGGGGATGCTCACCGCCGCAAACAGCAGCCGCCAGGCCCGTTCGCCAATCCGCTCCACACCCCAATAGCGCAGGGAAGCACCGCCGCTGTGGAGTACGGCAAAGCCCAGCAACAGCGCCAACATCACCCAGCTGCTGTGGTGCGGTGAGCTGGGCATCTCGGGTTGCTGCGGCAAGAGGGCTTTCGATTCTGACGATTGATGCCGCCAGACCAGGAGCAGGCTTCCTGCCCCTAGAGTTCAGCAACGACTGCCGCTGCGCCTTGGGGCGACGCTGGATTCTCCAGAGCAATGGCTGATCTGCCCTTCACCCTCGATCAGCTGCGCATCCTGCGGGCGATTGCCAGCGAGGGCAGCTTTAAGAAAGCGGCCGACAGCCTGTACGTCACCCAGCCGGCGGTGAGCCTGCAGATCCAGAACCTGGAGAAGCAGCTGAATGTGTCGCTGTTCGATCGGGGCGGCCGCAAGGCCCAGCTCACCGAAGCGGGGCATCTGCTGCTCAGCTACTGCGATCGGATCCTGAGCCAATGCCAGGAGGCCTGCCGCGCCCTCGACGATCTCCACAACCTCAAGGGCGGCTCGCTGGTGGTGGGGGCGAGCCAGACCACGGGCACCTATTTGATGCCTCGGATGATCGGGCTGTTCCGCCAGAAATATCCCGATGTGGCCGTGCAGCTGCAGGTGCACAGCACCCGCCGCACGGGCTGGAGTGTGGCCAATGGTCAGATCGACCTGGCGATCATTGGCGGTGAGCTGCCCAGCGAGCTCAACGATCTGCTGCAGGTGGTGCCCTACGCCAGCGATGAGCTGGCTCTGGTGCTGCCCACCAAACATCCCCTGGCCCGGCTGCCTGAACTGAACAAAGACGATCTCTATCGCCTCGGCTTTGTTTGCCTCGATGCCCAGTCGACCACCCGCAAGATGGTTGACCAGCTGTTGGCGAGATCGGGCCTGGATGTATCGCGGCTGAAGATTGAGATGGAGCTCAACTCGTTTGAGGCCATCAAGAACGCGGTGCAGAGCGGCCTGGGCGCGGCGTTCCTGCCGGTGGTGTCGATCGAGCGGGAGCTGGCCGCCGGCAGCCTGCACCGTCCGGCCTTGGCTGATCTGTCTGTGCGGCGGCAGCTGAAGCTGATCAGCCACCCATCCCGCTACTGCTCGCGCGCTGCGGATGCGTTCCGCAAGGAGGTGCTACCGGTGTTTGCCAGCCCTGATAGCCCTCTGCGCCGGCCCCTGCTCCAGAACCAGGTGCCCCCGGCTGGCTCAGAGGCTGGAGCTGCTGATCAGAACTGATCGGCTTCTGGGGTGATGCCCACGGTGTCGTCAGCGATGCCCTTGGTGAGGAACTTGTTCTCGCTGGTGTCGGTCTGGTAGACGCAGCGCACTACAGGCTTGTCCTTCACCGAACCGATGTAGGCAAAGGTGTTCATGCGCTGCTTGCACTGGCGCATCTGCTCAGCGGTCACCGCTCCTTCCTTCTGGAGCACACTCCAGTTTTCCCGCCTGATCACGCAGCCCGGTTTGAGCGAGGGCTGGGTCACGAAGCTGGTGCTGGGGTTCATCGTCGTGTAGAGCTCGATGTCCATCACGAAGGCACTGGCACCCCACTGCCGGCAGAACTCGGGATCGGGCACCGCCATATCGAGCTGCTGCGAGCTGGCGATGTTGCCTTGGTCGCCCTGGGTGGTGCTGGAGATGCCGGTGCCAATGCCAATGCCCACCACCATCACGCCGGCGAGCACCGCAATACTCGCCACGTTGAACTGAAAACCGCCGCCGCCACCGCCGGGCCCACCACCTGAACCGGGCCCACCGGGCCGCCCGCCACCGCCACGCCGGGGAATGTCGTAGGCATCGCGGCCCCGCGGATCACGACTCCGGCGCTCATCGGCGTAGCCGTAGCGATCGTCGTCGTAGCCGCGGCCGCTGCGTGATCGGGTCATGCGCTCTGGGGAGCCTGGGGCAGGCCCATGGAGTAATTCAGCACCCGGCAATCCGGGTTGTAGCGGAGCTGGCCGGCTTGCAGCAGCTCACGGATCTTGCCCTCCAGCTCGGAGCCGATGCGCCGCAGGGTGTAGTCGTTGAGGTCTTGGCCGGCATGGGCATCCACCAGTTCGCGGAAGCGCTGCTGCACCGCCTCCTGGCTGGCGTTGTCCCAGAGAAATTCGTTGTCGGGGTCGAGATCGAGGGTGAGCTGATGGGGATCGGTCACCAGCTGGCCGTTCTCCACACGCGCCGTGAAGATCCGCACGTGGCGGGTGGTGGATTTGATCAGCGTGTCGGCCATGGTGGAGCGGAGGGCAGCACAGGCCGGCAGACCCAATGGCCGGCTTGCATGACTTTAGAAACCGCCAGCCGCTGCCGGTCAAGCGGGGGTGAAGCGGCCGCCTTTAAGGTTGTTTGCTGATTCAGGGGTTTTCATGCGCGTCGCAATCGCCGGTGCTGGTCTGGCCGGTCTGGCCTGCGCCAAGTACCTCTGCGACGCCGGTCACACCCCGGTGGTGGTCGAAGCCCGCGACGTGCTCGGCGGCAAGGTGGCCGCCTGGCAGGACGAAGACGGTGATTGGTATGAGACCGGTCTGCACATCTTCTTTGGTGCGTACCGCAACATGCGCCAGCTCTTCAAAGAGCTGAACATCGAGGACAGGCTCCAGTGGAAGAGCCACTCAATGATTTTCAACCAGAAGGAAACGCCTGGTACTTACAGCCGCTTTGATTTCCCCGACATCCCGGCTCCCTTCAACGGTGTGGCCGCGATTCTCGGCAACAACGACATGCTCACCTGGCCGGAGAAAATCTCCTTCGGCATGGGCCTGGTTCCCGCCATGCTGCGAGGTCAGCAGTACGTGGAGGAGTGCGACAAGTACTCCTGGACGGAGTGGCTACGCCTCCACAACATCCCGGAGCGGGTGAACGACGAGGTGTTCATCGCCATGGCCAAGGCGTTGAATTTCATCGATCCCGATGAAATCTCCAGCACCGTGGTGCTCACCGCCCTCAACCGCTTCCTGCAGGAGGGCGACGGTTCCAAGATGGCCTTCCTCGATGGCAATCCGCCTCAGCGTCTGTGCCAGCCGATCGTGGATTACGTCACCGAGCGCGGCGGCGAGGTGCACCTCGATTCGCCGCTGCGCGAGATCGAACTCAACGCCGATGGAACCGTGAATGGCTTCCGCATCGGTGGCATCAAGGGTAAGGAGGGCTTCACCCTCCAGGCCGATGCCTACGTGAGCGCCCTGCCGGTCGATCCGTTCAAACTTCTGCTGCCGGAGCCCTGGAAGGAGATGCCTTACTTCAAGAAGCTCGACGGCCTCAATGGTGTGCCGGTGATCAACATTCACCTCTGGTTTGATCGCAAGCTCACCGAGATCGATCACCTGCTGTTCAGCCGCAGTCCTCTGCTCAGCGTGTATGCCGACATGAGCAACACCTGCAAGGAATACGAAGACCCAGAGCGCTCCATGCTCGAGCTGGTGTTCGCACCGGCCAAAGACTGGATTGGTCGCTCCGATGACGACATCGTGGCCGCCACGATGGAGGAGTTGAAGCGCCTCTTCCCGATGCACTTCACCGGCGACAACCAGGCCACTCTGCGCAAAGCCATTGTGGTGAAAACACCGCTTTCGGTGTACAAGACCGTGCCCGGTTGCCAGCAGCTCCGCCCAGATCAAACCTCTCCAATCGCCAACTTCTTCCTGGCGGGCGACTACACCATGCAGCGCTACCTGGCCTCGATGGAAGGTGCCGTGCTCAGCGGCAAACTCTGTGCTGAGGCGGTGGCCAGCTCCCCCCGCGTCAAAGGATCTGCCTCTGCGCCTGCCGCAGTGGCTGTCTGAAGCCTGTGGTTGCAGCCCCTTCCTCGCCCACCTCGCTGCCCTCCCTTGAGGAGGCCTACGAGGCTTGTCGCCGGGAAACGGCGGAATGGGCCAAAACCTTTTATCTCGGCACCCTGCTGATGCCGCCGGCCAAGCGCCGCGCCATCTGGGCCATCTACGTGTGGTGTCGCCGCACCGATGAGCTGATGGACAGCCCGGAGGCCCAGGCCAGACCGGTGGATGAGTTGGCGGCGCGGTTGGATGCCTGGGAAGAGCGCACCCGTGAGCTGTTTGCAGGCAAGGTGCGCGATGGTCTTGATCGGGTGATGCTTGACACGCTCGAGCGCTATCCCCAGCCGCTTCAGCCCTACCTCGACATGATCGAGGGCATGCGCATGGATCTCCATACCCATCGCTATGCCGACTTCGCTCAGCTCGAGCTCTACTGCTACCGCGTGGCCGGCACGGTTGGCCTGATGACGCAGGAAGTGATGGGGATCGATCCGGCTTACACCTCAGCCCCTTGGAGTGATCCGCCCGACACCAGCGAAGCGGCCGTGGCCCTTGGCATCGCCAATCAGCTCACCAACATCCTGCGCGATGTGGGCGAAGATCGCGGCCGCGGCCGCATCTATCTCCCCCAGGAAGATCTTGCCCGTTTCGGCTACAGCGAAGGGGAGCTGCTGGCCGGCACGCTCAATGACAGCTGGCGCGAATTGATGCGTTTCCAAGTGGCCCGCGCCCGCGAGTGGTTTGCCCGCTCAGAAGCGGGTGTGCGCTGGCTTGCGCCCGATGCCCGCTGGCCTGTGTGGGCATCGCTGCGGCTGTATCGGGGCATCCTGGATGTAATCGAAGAACTCGATTACGACGTGTTCAACAACCGCGCCTATGTGCCCACATCCGGCAAGTTTCTCGATTTGCCGCGCTCGTTTGTGATCGCTCAGGCCCGCTGACTTAGGCGCCAACCTGCTTGATCAGCTCCAAGCCAGCTGGAGCCACGCCAGCAGGATTGGGTTCACCTGCTCAGGGCCTTCGTCGTGGGGGCAATGGCCCAGCCCTGGGAGTACTTGCAGCTCCTGGATGCAGCTGTAGTTTTGGGCCCAGCGCCGGGCTTCTGGCGCTGGCTCCCACGGATCCGCTTCGCCCCACAACAAACGAACAGGTGTCTGGATCTGGGCCAGCAGTTGCGGGGCCAGCCAGTCATCAAACAGATTCACGAAGCCCCGGAAGCTCTCGGTGGCGCCAGGCTCTCGGCTGGGACCCACCAACAGGTCCACCAGCTCGTCATCAACGTTCTGTCCGCTGGGGTAGGCCTGTTTGAGCACGCTGCGCACAAATGGGCGCCGCGCGAGGATCTGAAAGAGGCTGCGGATCAGCCAGCGTTGGCGCACCACGGCCATCAGCAGGGGCCTGCCGATCTGAGCTGCCCAGGGCTGCTCGTTCAGGCGTTTGAGATCGAGTTCCCGTTGGGCGCAGTCGATCAAAATCACTTGCTTGGGAGCGTGGCCGCTGGTTTCCAGCAGGCGGGTGGCGTTGAGGGCCACCACGCCGCCGATGGAATTACCAATCAGCTGCAGCTCGCACTTGGCATCGATGCCGATCACGTCGATGCAGAAATCCCGGATCTGCTCGGCCCATAGATCAAAGCAGTAGCGCACACCTCCAGGGATCTCGGCTTCACCGCTGAGGCAGGAGATCGGTTTGCTGCTGTGACCAAAGCCCAGCAGATCAATTGCATAAACCGATGTGTCCTGCGATAGCGGCCCCAGGTTGTGGCGCCAGTGCCCTTTGGAGGCTCCGAACCCATGGATACAAAGAACGGCCCTCCCAGAAGGAGAGCCGTTGGCCATTGCATTGATGTGGCAGTAGCTGATGCTGAAGCCGCGCCAGGTCCAGCACAGCTCCTGCATCACTGCTTCAAACCGCCGCCTTTTGGTTGTCGAGCAGGCCCTTGAGCTTGGCCAGTTCGCCGGCCCAGCGGGGATCGGGTGCGCCTTCCTCAACGGTGTCGCGGTGCACCACCTTGTTGACAGCCTTGCGGGCTACAGCCGGGGTGCCCGGTGCACCGCCGGGACGGCGATCGTTGCCGCGGCGCTCATCGCGGCGCTCGGAGCGTTCGATGCGCAGCGCGTTGCCGCCGAACTCACGGCCGTTGAGCTGCTCGATCACAGCATCAGCCACTTTCTCGTCGTCCACGTTGGCGAAGCCGAAACCGCGGCCAGCGCCGGTCTCACGGTCTTGCACCGCCTTGAAACGGATGCCCTCACCCACGCTGGTGAACAGAGCGTCGAGCTCTTTGGCATCAAAGCTCTGGGGCAGGTTGCCAACGTACAAACGAACGCTCATGGGAAAAGGGAGAGGGAAGAGATGGAAAAACGTGTTCTGGCCTATCGGGCGGCAATCACGCAGTTGGCCGAAGCCTGCACTTCAACAGAGCACTGCGATTGCAGTACTAGGGAAGAGCGTTTCAAGGCTGTTAACCGAACTGGCGAGATCTCAGCGTCCGAACTGGCGCGAATCAGGTCGTCTTAAACGCCTTTGCGTAGGAAGTTAATCACGCCGCGGTGCCCTTTCGCTACAGCGCTCAGTTGATCTGAGCCAATTTCTGGCGATCTGCAGTGCATCGCTGCGGCCTTGCAGGCGACCAAACGCTTGCTCCTGCATCAGATGCAGGAGCAGCTGGCCCAGGGCGGGTGAGGCCGGGATCCCCAGCTCCCGCTGCAGGCTGCTGCCATCGATTGCAGGCCTCGGGTGAAAGAGCGGGTCGTCGCTGTGGCGCCAACGCTCCAGCCAGGGCTGAGCGACTGTCTCAGGCCAGCCCAGCAGCAGCGCCGGCAGATCCGCTTCCAGCTCGCGGTGCAGTTGGAGTCGTTCGCCCTCTGGCAATGCTTCGGCCGCTGTCCAGGGGACGGTGGCTCCCAGCTGTTGCTGCCAGCGCCGCAGCACGTTCAGCCGCTGCTGCAGTTTGCGGCTGCTGCGCAAGTGCTGCAGCGAGGGCCCATCGAGGGCGGCTGCCAGGCGAGCCAGCGGCAGCGCCTGGGCCTGTTCGGCCTGGCTCAGCCCCAGCGCTAGGGCTGAAGGTTCACTGCAGCGGCTGAGCAGGGTGGCGCCGGTGTCTTCCTCCTGGGCAGCAATGGTTTGGCGCCATGGGTTGAGCAGGCCCAGGTGCAGACACAACGCCAGCTCCTGTTCGCCGCTGGGGGCCGCCGCCAGTTTCTCCAGCTCCGCCAGCACCCGCTCTCCCGCCACTGTTGCCATGGTCTGGTGGTGCTGTTCCACCCAGCTCAGTGTCTGGGAATCGAGCTCAAAGCCGAGTTCGGACGCCAGCCTCAAGCCCCGCAGCAGCCGCAGCGGGTCGTCCAGCAGGTTGCGCTCTGCCACAGCCACCAGCACGCCCTGGCCGAGATGCGTAAGGCCCTGAAGGGGATCCACCAGCTGAGAGGGTTCCGCCAGCGGCAGGGCCATGGCGTTGACCGTGTAATCGCGCCGATGCAGATCGGCTTCCAAGCTCGTGCCTTCCCGGCGGGCCACATCCACGCTCCAGCCTTGGATCACCAGCCGAGCGATCGAGCGTTCGCCATCCAGCACCACGGCCGTGCCCCCATGGCGGCGGCTGAGCTGGCGGCAGAGCGCGATGGCATCACCCTCCACCACCAGATCCAGATCAGGAGCTGGGCCCAGGCGATTCAGGAGCGCATCCCGCACGGCTCCACCCACCAATGCGGACCCCTCGGGAAAGGCCTGGCGGGGCAGGGGCCAGCCTTCGGGCTGCAGCCGCTGCCAGGCCAGTTGCGCTGCCAGAGCAGGGGTCACAATGGCCCTTTCCGCTGCGGCGCCGGGCATGTGCATCTGCGTGGATTGCCGCTGGGTCGACCAGTGCCAGGCCTACCACGCGGTGGAGCGTCAGCATGGGGTGCCCCATCTCAGCGATGCCCCCGTCTTCGTGCCCGAGCAGCCCAGGATTCATGTGCAGGTGCTCGATCTGCCTGGTGATCAGGTGGGCGTGGAGTGGGATGTACGCAGCTGCGGCAGTTTTGCCCTCGATCGCGGCCGCTGGCAGCGGCTCTGCCCTGATCAGGTGGTGCCCACATGAGTGCTGAGCCCCTGTTGCTGGCTCTGCACAGCTCGAGCGAGACCCTTGGCGTGGCTCTGCAGCCCCTTGGCCCGTCTGGCGCGTCTGCTCAGGTGGCGAGTTTCCTTTTGGGCCGCCGCCTGTCCAATGAACTGCTCCCCTGCGTGGAACAGCTGCTGCCCGCCGAGCACTGGCCGCAGATCGGGCGTTTGGTGGTGGCGACTGGCCCGGGTGGTTTCACCGGCACCCGGCTCACGGTGGTGTTCGCCCGCACCCTGGCGCAGCAGCTGCAGATTCCTCTGCATGGCTTCAGCAGCTTTTTGTTGATGGCGCGGCGGCTGGTGGCACCCGGCGCCGCCATGGCCGGCTGTGAGCGGATCTGGCTCGAGCAGGTGCTGCCCCGGCGCGGCAGCGTGGTGGGTTGTTACGGCGTCGATCCCCGCGCGTTAGGCGGTGTTGCAGAGCTGGAGCAGCCCAGGCTGATCCCCGCCCAAGAAGCCTGGGGTGGCAGCGATCCCAGGGAAGCAGCGCTGGTGGATCCTGAGGCTGACGCCCTGCAGCTGCTCGAGCTTGGGCAATTGGCCCATGCGGCGGGGCTGGAAGGCCCCTGGGCACCGGTGCTTCCCCTCTACCCCACTAGTCCGGTGGAGGGCTTGTGATGGCTGAGCCGGTCCGCCGCCGCTCGGTTCCCACTCAGCGCCAGACGCCTCGCCGGCGCCCGCGCCCCAAGACGCGTTCGCCGCGCCGGCGGCCCAGCCGGGGCCGCTGGTTGCTGGCGCTCTTGGCGGCCGGTGGTCTGGTGGTGCTGTCGCGGGGGCTCTGGCAGCCCCCGTTGCCGCCGCCTCAAATGATCCTGGTGCTCGGCGGTGATGTGGAGCGCGAGCGCGTGGCCGGCGAGCTGGCTCGCCGCGACGGCTTGCCGGTGCTGGTGAGCGGAGGCAGCAATCCCGAATATGCCCACTGGCTGTTCGGCCGCCAGGGCCTTGATGCCGGAAGGGTTCAGCTCGATTACCGCGCCACCGACACGCTCACCAACTTCACCTCGATCGTGGACGAGCTCAAGCGCGCCAAGGTGCGCCATGTGCTCTTGGTGACGAGCAGCGACCACATGGAGCGGGCGATGCTCGTGGGGCGGCTGGTGGCAGGCAGCCGCGGCATCGGCCTCACGCCTGTGGCCGTGACTTGCGGTGAGCGCTGTCAGCCGGAGGGTTGGCGCAAGATCTGGGGCGATGGCGCCCGGGCCGCCCTTTGGGTGCTCACGGGCCGTGATCTCAGGAGCTGGGCGGCAGCGCGGTTCGCTCCGCTGCTGGAGCAAGCGCCGGGCCGCTGATCAGTCCCTGCTCCAGCAGGGCGTTGATCTGGGCCTGGCAGGCCGCGGTGGCGGCATCGAGGTCGGCCCGTTTGCGGGAGGCCGGTGGCGGGATGGGCGTGCCGATGCGGATGTGCACAGGCACCAGCCGCGGCTGTTTGGATCCGGTGCCGAGGGCTCGGTGGCTGTTGATGATCGCCACGGGCAGCAGCGGCACCCCGGCGCGGGCTGCCAATAGGGCGGCGCCCGGCTGGGGGTTGTTCACCCGGCCATCGGCCTGGCGGGTGCCATCAATGAACACGCCGGTGGCCCAGCCCTGCTCGAGCCGGTCGGTGGCGGTGCGGATCGCTTCTCGATCGCTGGCGCCGCGGGCCACGGGGTAGGCGCCGCAGGCGCGGATGATCGGCCCGAGCACGGGGATTCGAAACAGTTCCGCCTTGGCCATGAAGGCCACCGGGCGGCCCAGAGCGTGACCCAGAAGTGGGGGATCGAGGTGGGATCCGTGGTTGGCCACCACCACCAGGGCACCCTCTTGGGGCACGTTGGCGTTGCCGGCGGTGCGGCCGCGGAAGAGCAGCCGGTAGATCGGGAACACCAGCAGGTAGCTCACCAGCCGGTAGGTGAGGCTCGGGCGCGGTGTGCGCAGCAGCGCCGGTGGCTCAGCCGGTTTGCGGCGCCGCCGCAGGGCCCGTTTCATCGCCTGCACGGGCTTGTTCACAGGCCGAGATCGGCGGCGCTGCTGATCTGGGCGGTGGTGATTCCCTCGCAGCTGCGCTTGATCAGGCCGCTGAGCACGTTGCCCGGGCCGATCTCCACGGCGGTGTCGATGCTGTCGCTGCTGAAGCGCTCCATGGTTTCGCGCCAGCGCACGCCGGTGGTCATCTGGCTTTTCAGCCGGGCCTTCAGGGCCGCACCGCTGGTTTCGGGGCTCGGATCGGTGTTGCTCTGCACGGGGATGCTGGCATCGGCAAAGGGCACGGCCTCCAGCTCAGCAGCAAAGGCTTCAGCGGCCTGCTGCATGAACGGAGAGTGGAAGGCGCCGCTCACGGCCAGGGGGATGGCTCGTTTGCACTTGAGGGCACCGCTCACGGTGGCCACAGCCTCGGGTGAGCCCGAGAGCACCACCTGGGCGCTGCTGTTGTCGTTGGCGATCACCACGCCGTCGGTGGCAGCCACCAATTGATCGAGTTCGCCGCGATCAAATCCCATCACAGCGGTCATGGCGCCACCACCGGCGGCTGCCATCAGCTCGCTGCGGGTCTTCATCAGCTTTAAACCCGTCTCCACGTCGAACACACCGGCGGCATAGAGCGCCACCAACTCGCCGAGGCTGTGGCCTGCCACCCGATCCGCCTGGCGTCCCTGGGCGCGCAGGCCATCCACCAGCAGGCTTTCGATCACGAACAGGGCCGGCTGGGTGTTGCGGGTGTCGTTGAGATCGCTCAGTTCACCGGCTGCTTCGCCAGCGCAGATGGCCAGCAGGTCGCGGCCCAGCAGCTCGGAGGCAGCGGCGAAGCGCTCCTTCGCGCCGGGAAGCTCGAGCACGCCGGCTGCTATGCCCAGCTTTTGTGAGCCCTGTCCGGGAAACACCCAGGCGATACCCATGGCCGCTCGCGTTGCACTGTCGGGGGGGACATTACGCGGCGGGAGCTAAGCCAGCCCGCAGGTCAGCCCTGAGGTCCGGCCCAGCGCAGCAGCGCCCCACCCCAACTGAGGCCGGCGCCGAAGCCGCTGCTGGCGATCAGATCACCCGCTTTAACGCGGCCATCCTTCACCGCTTCATCGAGCATCAGCGGGATGGTGGCGGCGGAGGTATTGCCGTAGCTGGCCAGGTTGCTGAGCACCCGCTCATGGGGAATCGCGAAGCGATCGGCCACGGCATCAAGGATGCGCTGGTTGGCCTGGTGCAGCAGCAGCCAGTTGAGATCCGAGGCGGGCGTTCCCGTGCTCTCGAGCAGTTCTTTGAGTACGGCCGGCACCTCGCGCACGGCGAATTTGTACACCTCTTGGCCGTTCATGCGCAGCGGGGCGAAACCGCCCACCTGGGCGCTCACGCCCCCCAACACATCGGTATGGCTGTCGGTCTGGGCCAGGGTGAGACAGCCGTTGCGGCTGCCATCGGAGTGCATGCGGAAGCCCAGCAGGCCGTTCTGCTCATCCGGGCAGGCTTCCACCGCCACCGCGGCGGCACCATCGCCGAACAGCACACAGGTGGTGCGGTCGTCCCAGTCCACCCAGCGGCTCAGTTGATCGGCGCCGATCACGAGGGCGCGGCGCATGGCACCGCTGCGCAGGTATTGCCCCGCGGTGATCAGGGCAAACAGAAAACCGCTGCAGGCCGCGGTGAGGTCGAAGGCCACAGCGTTGCGAGCCCCGATGGCGCCTTGCACCCGCGGTGCCGTGCCGAAGAGATCGTCGGGGCTGGAGGTGGCCATCAGGATCAGGTCCAGATCCTCGGCGGCCCAGCCGGCGTGGTCGAGGGCGGCCTGGGCGGCGCGGCTGGCCAGCACGGTGAGGGGTTCATCGGCGGCACAGATGCGGCGTGCGCCGATCCCTGTCCGCGTGCGGATCCATTCGTCGCTGGTGTCGACCCGCTCGCTCAGCTGTTGGTTGCTGACGCTGATCGCCGGCACGGCACTGCCGCAGCCCACCAGGGCCATCCCGATCGGGTGGCCGATGCTGCTTGTCTGGCCGAGCCCCACCCGTTCAACCCAACGGTGGGCTCAGTCAACCACAGGCAATGGCGGCCTCGGCGCCGCTGCTCAGCTGCTGCAGGTCATCCATCACCCCGTGGTTGGCGGCGGAGTGGGCGATGCGCAATGCGCTCACCACTGAGAGGGCCTTGCTGCTGCCATGGCCGATCACGCACACGCCGTTCACGCCCAGCAGCAGTGCACCGCCGTGTTCCGCGTGGTCGAGGCGCTTCTTGATGCGGCGCAGGTTGCTCATCAAGAAGGCGGAGCCCACCTTGCCGCGGCGGCCCCGGGGTAGCTCGGCCTTGAGCACATCCAGCAGCACGCTGCCCACGCTCTCCAGGAACTTCAGCAGCACGTTGCCGGTGAAGCCGTCGCACACCACCACATCGAATTCACCGGAGAGCACATCGCGGCCTTCGCAGTTCCCGGCGAAGGTGAAGCGCGTTTCTTCCGCCATCAGGGGATAGGTGCGCAGGGCTAGGTCGTTGCCCTTGCACTCCTCTTCGCCGATGTTGAGTAGGCCAACGCGGGGCTTTGCCACCTGAAGCACATCGCGGCTGTAGATGTTGCCCAGCAGGGCCCACTGGTGCAGGTAGGCGGGCTTGGCATCCATGTTGGCGCCCACATCCAGCACCAGCACCTGCTGCTCGGGGTCCTTGGTGGGAAAGAGAGCTCCAATGGCGGGGCGATCGATCCCCTTGAGGCGACCCAAGCGGAAGATCGCTGATGCCATCACCGCCCCGGAGTTGCCGGCTGAATACACGGCGGTGGCCTCGCCCGCCTTCACCAGATCCATGGCCAGGTTGATGCTGGCGTCGCGCTTTTTGCGCACCACGGTGGCTTCTTCATCCATGCCCACCGACACGCCGCTGGGCACCAGCTCCAGCAGGCCTTCCTGTTGGGCGGCCTCGAGCTCCTCCGTGAGGTTCAACTCGGCCACCGCCGCTTCCACCGCGCTGGCCTCGGCCACAAACTTCACCCGCAAAGGCAGCAGGCGCACCGCCCGCAGACAGCCCTCGAGGATTGGCCCCGGGGCGTAGTCGCCGCCCATGCCATCCACGGCCACCCAGAGCCGCTCGGCGTCGTTGATCGGCGTTCCTTCGCTACCTCCCACACCCCGTTGCAGCCGGCGCAGGGGATCGAACACCAGCGGCTGCAGCACCATGTTGGCCGCCCCGGCCGCAGCGCCAGCGGCTGCACCGGCCGCCGATCCCGCCACGGATCCCGCCGCATTGGCGGCTGTGGCTGCTGCATTGGCCGTTGCCGTTGCTGTGCCCACCAAGCTGGTCACCGCCGCATTGCGGCGATACCAGATCTCCAGCCGCCGAATGGCGCGGGGACGCCCCCGGCGATTGCCGGAACCGTGGCCTGGGGCGTCAGAGGGCTTCGGAGGCAACAGCGTCAACGATGCGTTGGAACAGATAACCGGTGCCCCGTGCCGTGAGGATCAGCTCAGGGTTGGCCGGATCGTCCTCCAGTTTGGAGCGCAGGCGGGAGATATGAACATCCACCACCCGGGTGTCCACATGCCGCTCCGGCGTGTAGCCCCACACCTCCTTGAGGATCTCGCCGCGGCTGAAGGGTTCGCCGCTGCGGCCCACCAGGAGTTCCAGAAGGCTGAACTCCATCCCGGTGAGCCGGATGCGCTCCTCACCGCGGTACACCTGGCGTTTGTTGGTGTCGATGCGCAGCTCACCCACCCGGATCACGCCGGAGTTGGGGATGCCGGCCACGCTGTCTTTCTCCACCCGGCGCAGCACGCAGCGGATGCGGGCCTCTAGCTCCTTGGGGCTGAACGGCTTCACGACGTAATCGTCGGCACCGAGCTCCAGGCCGGTGATGCGGTCAGCCACATCGCCGAGGGCCGTGAGCATCACGATCGGCACATCGGATTCCTTGCGCAGCTCCTGGCAGACGCCGTAGCCATCGAGCTTGGGCATCATCACGTCGAGCACCACCAGATCGGGGTTGCACTGACGGAAGGCTTCGATCGCTTCCTGGCCGTCGCAGGCGGTCACCACCTGGTAGCCGATCATCGAGAGGCGGGTCTCGAGGATGCGGCGGATGCTTGCTTCATCGTCGACCACCAGGATGGTTTCCTTGGCGGAGGAGGAAGGTGTGGCGGTTGAGGCCGTCATTGCGCCACTCGCTGTGGACGGGTTAAGTAGTTCGACCTACTGAAAAGGTCGGCAGGCCTCCGGGTTCTGCGGTAGCCACCTTTCTTCATACACCGTTTTGGCCCGCGCCACCAGCCTCTACGTCTGCCAGAGCTGCGGAGCGCAGAGCCGTCAGTTTTTTGGTCGCTGCTCCGGCTGCGGCAACTGGAACACCCTGGTGGAGCAGAGCGCTGCCCCCACCGACAACCGCCGCCGCCGTCCGGTGGCTGCCCCAGCGGAAGCCGCCATCCCGGCCGCGCCGCGCCGCTCCGAGCCGATCGCGGCGGTGGGGGATCGCCCCCTGCAGCGGCTCTGCAGTGGCTACGGCGAGCTGGATCGCGTGCTGGGTGGCGGTTTGGTGCCCGGCTCGCTGGTGTTGCTCGGCGGGGATCCGGGCATTGGCAAGAGCACCCTGCTCTTGCAGAGCGCCCAGGCCATGGCGGCCCGCCATTCCGTGCTCTATGTGAGCGCTGAGGAATCAGCTCAGCAGGTGAAGTTGCGCTGGCGCCGCCTGGCGGAGGAGCAGGGGGAGCTCGCGCCGTTGCCGGCGGATGCTGCGCCCGGCGGTCCTGGCCTGCAGTTGCTGGCTGAAACCGATCTGGAGTTGGTGCTGCAGGAGCTGGAGGCGCTGCGCCCGGCCGTGGCGGTGATCGACAGCATCCAGGCGTTGCACGACGGCGAGCTGGGCAGCGCTCCGGGCTCGGTGGCCCAGGTGCGGGAGTGCGCGGCTGCCCTAGCCCGCATCGCCAAGCGCCAGGACACGGCCCTGCTGCTGGTGGGCCACGTGACCAAAGAAGGCATGCTCGCTGGGCCGAAGGTGCTGGAGCACCTGGTGGATGCGGTGCTCACCTTTGAGGGGGACCGCTTCGCTAGCCACAGGCTGCTGCGGGCGGTGAAGAACCGCTTTGGTGCCACCCATGAGCTGGGCGTGTTTGAGATGCGCGGCCAGGGCCTGGCCCAGGTGCTCAACCCCAGTGAGCTGTTCCTGGGCAGCGATGAGCCCAGCGCCGGCACCGCCACGATCGTGGCCTGCGAAGGCACACGCCCTTTGGTGGTGGAGCTGCAGGCCCTGGTGAGCACCACCAGCTACGCGAGCCCGCGTCGCACGGCCACGGGCATTGGCACCAACCGGCTTCACCAGATCTTGGCTGTGCTGGAGAAGCATTTGGGCCTGCCCCTCTCACGCTTCGATTGCTATCTGGCGGTGGCGGGTGGACTTGAGGTGGAGGAACCGGCGGCGGATCTGGGAGTGGCCGCGGCCGTGGTGGCCAGCTACCGCGATCTCACCCTGCCGCCGGGCACGGTGTTGATCGGTGAGCTGGGCCTGGGCGGGCAGCTGCGCCCGGTGGCCCAGCTGGAGCAGCGCCTGCAGGAATCGGCGCGCCTCGGCTTCCGCCGGGCCGTGGTGCCCAAGGGCAGTGGCCTGGGACGGCTGGCTGCAGGCCTGGATCTTCAGCTGCTCGAGGCCGGCGGCGTCGCCGAAGCGCTGGTGGCGGCGCTGGGCGTGAACCCGGCCGACGATCGCGCCTGAATCCAGCGTTTGCTCAACGCCTAAAGCGCTGGCCTTGCCTCAGAAGTACACATCGACGCTGCCGCGGCCGCTGGTCTTCAGCCAGTTCTGAGCCTCGATGTAGTTGTTCGGGGCCAGGCGGATCGCCTTGGTCCAGAGATCAGCGGCCTGATCGAAGTGGCGATCAGCCAGGTCGCTGTCGCCCTGCTCTTCGGCGAGGGAGCCCAGGTGGTGGTGAATCACCGCCATGTTGTTCAGGGCTTGCGGCATCTTGCTGTTGAGATCAAGGGCCTGGCCGTACTGCTCGAGGGCCTTCTCGTGCTCACCGTTGCTGGCGTACACCAGCGCCATGTTGTAGAGGATGAAGGCGCGGTCGTTGGGGTCTTCTTCGAGCTTCAGCGCTTCGGCGTAGTTATCGAGGGCTTCGGCGTACTCGCCATCGGCCTGGGCACTCATGCCATCGCGGTAGTACGCAAACGCTTCTTTCGCCCGTTGGTTGGTGGGCAGCACCTTGAGAATCAGGTCCGCCATCACCGTGAAGCTCTTGTCGATGAAGTTGTCGTTGCGCTGAGAGCGGGGCACGGCGGTTCGCGGAGCTTCGTGGGCCCATCCTCACCTGCCTGCGGTGGCGGCTGCTTGAGCTGTTCGCACTCCCTAGCCTGTAGCCACTCACCCGCGAATCCGTGAGCAGCGGCATTAACCAGGCTCCGCAGCCCGTGGCTGCCCTGCTGCTGGATGTGGAAGGAATGAAATGCGGTGGCTGCGTGCGAGCCGTGGAGCAGCGCTTGTTGGCGCAGCCCGGCGTGCGTCAGGCCAGCGTGAGCCTGCTGAATCGCACCGCCTGGGTGGGGCTTGACCCGGACCTTGCCGCCCAGCTGGCCACTGATCCGGCCCAGACGTTGATTGAAGCTCTCGCTGGGATGGGCTATCAGGCCCACCGCCGTGAGGAGCAGAGCCCCGATTCTCCGCTGATTCGCCAGCAGCGGCTCAGTTGGTGGGAGCGCTGGCGGCAGCTGCTGGTGGCGTTGTTGCTGCTGCTCGTTTCAGCTGCAGGGCATCTGGCTGAGGTGGGTCAGCTGCCGCTGCCCTGGCTTGCCCAGATCTGGGTGCATGCCGTGGTGGCCACCTTGGCCCTGGCCCTGCCGGGGCGCCCGATTCTTGTGCGCGGCTGGCGATCGGCCTTCGCTGGTGCCCCGGGGATGGACACCCTGGTGGGCCTGGGGATGGCCAGCGCCTATGCCGCGAGCCTCGTGGCCCTGATCTGGCCCGCGGTGGGTTGGCAGTGCTTCTTCAACGAGCCGGTGATGCTGCTGGGCTTCGTGTTGCTGGGGCGCTTCCTTGAGGAGCGGGCCCGCTTCCGGACCGGTCGGGCCCTGCAGGATCTGGCCCTGCTGCAGCCCGATGAGGCATTGCTGCTCGTGGGGGAGGGCCCAGAGGCCACAACCCGGCCTGTGCGTGTGGGTGCGCTGAGGCCAGGCGATCGCCTGCGGCTGCTGCCGGGGGATCGCGTCCCCGTGGATAGCCGCGTGCTCGAGGGGGCCTCCAGCCTGGATGTGTCGAGCCTCACTGGCGAACCCTTGCCACTCGAGGTGGGGATTGGTGCTGAGCTAGCCGCCGGCAGTCTCAACCTGCAGGCACCGCTCGTGCTGGAGGTGCTGCGGGCCGGCCGCGACAGCGCCGTGGCGCGGATCATTGCCTTGGTGGAGCAGGCCCAATCCCGCAAGGGGCCGATTCAGGGACTCACCGACCGAGTGGCAGGTCGTTTCAGCGTGGCCGTGATGCTGTTTGCCCTGGCCACCCTGCTGTTTTGGTGGCTTGTGGGCGCCCAGCTCTGGCCCCAGGTGCTTGCCGCTGCTCCCTCGGCCCATGCCCATGGAGGGCATCAGAGCCTGGGGATGGGAGCGGAAACGCCCTTTGTGCTCGGGCTGCAGCTGAGCATCGCCGTGCTGGTGGTGGCCTGTCCCTGTGCGTTGGGGTTGGCCACGCCGGCTGCGATCAGCGTCGGGACGGGGTTGGCGGCCAAGGCCGGCATCCTGTTTCGCGGTGGCGATGTGATTGAGGCCGCGGCTGGTTTGCGTGCCGTGTTTTTCGATAAAACCGGCACCCTCACGCTGGGTCGCCCCAGCCTTGTGGGGATTCATGCATCGCAGCCCGGGCTCAGTCCGGAGGTTGTTGTGCACGTGGCGGCCAGCTTGGAAGCAGACACCCGCCACCCCCTGGCCCACGCGCTGCTCCAGCGCGCCCAGGAGCTCGACTTGCCGCTGCTGGCGGTGCAGGAGGCTCAGACCTTCGCTGGTGATGGCCTTGAGGGCGATGTTCCCGGGTTCGGTCGCTGCCGCCTGGGCCGCCTCGCTTGGGTGGTAGCTGAGGGCACACCCCTTCAGCCGGAACAGCAGACCTGGTTGCAGGAGCAGGAGAGCCATGGCGCCACGGTGGTGGCTCTGGCCGGCGAAGGGCGTTTGCTGGCCCTGCTTGCGATTGACGATCCCCTGCGCCCTGATGCGCAAGCGGCTCTGGCAGCCCTTGGCGCCATGGGATTCAGCCTTGCGGTGCTCAGCGGCGACCGCCAGGGCCCGGTGCAGCGCCTTGGCCGCACGCTCGGCCTGCGCCCCGATCAACTGGTCTGGGAGCTTCTCCCGCAGCAGAAGCTTGAGCGGCTGCAGCAGGCTCGCGCCCACGCACCGGTGGCGATGGTGGGCGATGGGATCAACGATGCGCCGGCCCTGGCAGCGGCCGATCTGGGCATCGCGGTGGGTACCGGCACCCAGATCGCCATGGATACAGCCGATCTGGTGGTGCTGGGCGATCAGCTGATGGCCATTCCGCAGGCGCTGGGCCTGGCGCGCCGGATCATGGCCAAGGTGAGGCAGAACCTGGCCTGGGCCTTTGGCTACAACCTGGTGGTGCTGCCCATCGCTGCTGGTGTTCTGCTGCCAGGCTTTGGCGTTGTGCTCTCCCCTCCCCTGGCAGCGCTGTTGATGGCCTCTAGTTCAATCACGGTGGTGGTGAACGCCCTGTTGCTGGGGCGTGATGACTGAGCGCGGACGTTTTTTTGTTCTGGAAGGCATCGATGGCTGTGGCAAGACCACGCAGATCGAGCGGTTGCGGCATTGGTTGCCGGCCAGTGGCCTGATGCCCGCCGGTGCGGAGCTGTTGGTGACCCGTGAGCCCGGTGGCACCGAACTCGGCCTCGCCTTGCGCCAGCTGCTGTTGCATCCGCCCGGTGCAGCTGAGCCATGCAGCACCGCTGAGCTCCTGCTCTATGCCGCTGATCGCGCTCAGCACGTCCAGGAGCGGATTCGTCCGGCTCTGGAGGCCGGCCATTGGGTGCTCAGCGATCGCTTCCACGGCTCCACCGCTGCCTATCAGGGCTACGGCCGCGGCTTATCGCTGGAGTTGATCGATCAGCTCAGCCGGATTGCCTGCCGAGGGCTCGAGCCCGATCTCACCCTGCTGCTCGACCTGCCCCTGCAGGACTCCCTGCGGCGCCGAGGTCACCGGGTTGCTGATCGGATCGAGGCCAGTGGTGAGGCCTTTCTGGCGCGGGTCTGCGCTGGGTTTTCCGCGCTGGCGGCCCAGCCCGGCTGGCAGCGCTTCGATGCCGGCCAGCCGGTTGAGCTGGTGAGCGCTGAACTGCAGCGTGCCATTGCTGGCTGCTGCGCTCCCCATGACTGAACCGCTGTTTGCGGGGTTGGTGGGTCAGGGGCAGGCCACGGGGTTGCTGTTGGCGGCCTTGGAGCAGCAGCGTCTGGCCCCCGCCTATCTGTTCTGCGGGCCCGATGGGGTGGGCCGATCGATCACGGCGCGCCGTTTCCTTGAGGGGGTGATTGCCGGGCCTGCTGGATCGGCCTCAGTCCGCCGCCGCCTCCAGGAGGGCAACCATCCCGATCTGCTCTGGGTGGAGCCCACCTACAGCGAGAAGGGGCAGTTGGTGCCCGCATCGCAAGCGGCCGCGGCTGGCATCAGCCGCAAAGCACCACCCCAGCTGCGTCTCGAGCAGGTGCGTGCGGTGTCGCAGTTTCTGGGGCGCCGGCCGGTGGAGGCCAGTCGTTGTCTGGTGGTGATCGAAGCGGTGGAGGCGATGGCGGAGGGTGCGGCCAACGCCTTGCTCAAAACCCTGGAGGAGCCTGGTGATGGGCTGTTGATCCTGCTGAGTGCAGCCCCGGATCGCTTGCTCAGCACGATTCGCTCCCGCTGCCAGTCCATTCCCTTCTCCCGGCTCACGCCGGATCAGCTGAAGCAAGTGCTTGCTGAGCAGCCGGAGCAACCCCAAGGTTCTGATCCGCCGGAGCTGGTGGAGCTGGCCGCCGGTTCACCCGGTGCGCTGCTGGAGCAGCGGCAGCAGTGGCAAGCGTTGCCCGATGGGCTGGCCCAGCGCTGCGCGGAGTTGGTGGGAGAAGCCCAGCGCTCCGTGAGTCCGGTGGAGGCCCTCAGCCTGGCTCGCGACCTTTGTGAGGCCCTCGAGGTGGAGCAGCAGCTTTGGTTGCTCGATTGGTGGCAGCTGCGCCTGTGGCGTCAGCGCATCGATCCCGCCCAGCAGCATCGCTTTGAAACCCTCAGGCGCCAGCTGCGCGCCTACGTGCAGCCTCGTTTGGCCTGGGAAGTGGCCTTGCTGGAGCTCAGTGGTGCCGTTGAGGGCTAAGCAGCGCTGCGGCGGGTTTCGCGAGCGTTGTGCACCAACTGGGCAAGTTCCGCTTCCTGATTGCCGGTGGGCAGCTCAAGGCAGTAGCCCGCCCCGTACACGGTTTTGATGAAGCGCGGTTTGCGGGGATCGGGTTCGAGCTTGGTGCGCAGGTGGCGGATGTGCACCCGGATCGTCTCGATGTCGTCGTCCGGCTCGTAGCCCCACACCTCTTTGAGGATCAGCGAGGGAGCCACGGTCTGGCCATGGCGCTGCAGCAAGCAGTGCAACAGCTCGAACTCCAGGTGGGTCAGCCGCACCGGCTCGTCGAACCAGATCGCCTCAAAGCGCTCCGGCACAAGGGTGAGGGCCCCGTAGCTGAGGATTTCGTTGTGCTTGGTGGAGAGCGGAGCACGGTCGCTGCGGCGCAGCAGCGCCTTGATCCGCACGAGCAGCTCTTCCAGATCAAAGGGCTTCGCCAAGTAGTCGTCGGCGCCGGAGTTGAAGCCACTCACCTTGTCTTTGGTGCTTCCCAGGGCGGTGAGCATCAGGATTGGGATGCCCGTGGTGCGCTCATCCCGCCGCAGGCGCTGGCAGAGGGTGAGGCCATCCACCTTGGGCAGCATCAGATCCAGCAGGATCAGATCGGGGGTGTACTGCAGCGCTAGGGCCTGGCCCTTGATGCCGTCTTCGGCGCGTTGCACATCAAAGCCGCTGTGCTCGAGGTGGCCGGCCACCAGCTCGCGCATGTCGCCGTCGTCTTCGATCAGCAAGATGCAGGGCTTCATGGTCGGGCTCCGGGGCTGGAGTGCAGACGCTGCGGGGTTAGTCCGCTGTACGTTGGGCACATTCTCCCTGCAAAGTTGAGGATCTGCAGAACTTCGGCGGATGCTCCAATGAAGGAAAAATCACCGGGAACGCTTGCAGTGCCTGGCTTCTTCGTCTCAGCTTGATCTGATCATTGAGTCGGATTTACAGGTTTTCTTCCGTTTGTGGTGTTGCAATTTGGCGGCGATTGATGCGAAGCGGCTGCCTGATTGCTGCGTTTGTCGAGGCAAGAAAAAACCCCAGCCGGGAGGCTGGGGTGAAAAAGCTCCCCGGGCGGGATTCGAACCTGCGACCAATCGATTAACAGTCGATCGCTCTACCGCTGAGCTACCGAGGAATGCGGCCCTGACGGGTGCCTGAAGAACTTACCCCTCAGGCCTTCCCGCCGGCAAGGGGGCTGAGCTTCCGTTCCATCACCTCGCCGCGCTGCCAGGGCCCCACGCTCCCCCGTTCCATCAGGGCAGCGCCGTTGCACCAGCGCAGTTCCTCGAGGCGGTGCGTGATCCAGAGCGCCGTGATCGGGTCCTCTGGGCGATCGCAAAGGGCGCGGATCAGCTGCAGCACGTCCAGTTGGCTGGTCTCATCCAGCAGGGCCGTGGGCTCATCGAGCAGGAGCAGCTGAGCCTTGCTGGCCAGTGCCCCGGCGATCGCCAGGCGCTGTTTCTGGCCGCCGCTCAGGCTGTGGATCGGCCGTTGCCGGAATCCGGAGAGCCCCACCTGGTGGAGAGCCTGCTCCACCTGCTCCAGTCGCTGCTCGGCAGGCGTGGTGGCGGGCAGGGCGAGCTCGATCTCGCTGCCGCAGCTCGGCAGCAACAGCTGATGGTCGGGGTTTTGAAACACCAGGGCCGCTTTGAGCGGGCACCACAGTCGACCGCGACTGGGACTGAGTAGGCCGGCAATCAGGCGCAGCAGGGTGCTCTTGCCACTGCCATTGCCACCCACCAGCATCCAAAGCCCCGGTGTGGGGATGGTGAAGCTGCAGTGATTGAGAGCGCTGTGTCCGGTGGGCCAGGCAAAGCCCAGCTGATCCACCGTGAGCCGGGGGCTGCTGGCCTCAGCCATCGAAGCTGAAGCCGGGTCGCTTGCTGCCGCCGCCCATGGCGGATTTCTCGTAGGTCTGCACGGCCACCACCTCGCTGGTCAGCAGTGTCACCCGCTTGCTCTCCTCCTTTTCGCAGGTGAGCTCGAGCAGGCGAGGTTGGCCGCTCTCCATGGCCTGCTTCACCTGTTGATAGAGCGCGTCAGCGGCCGACTGCTCCTTGCGCTGCACGGCAACGGGCATGGGGCTCAGCTTGAGGGAGAGCTCAACAACGAACACGTCGGGGATTTCGGCCAGGCTCCACTTTGGCGAATTAGCGCCGGTCCAGGCGCTCACTAGGAGCTTTTACCTATTGAGTCGGGGAACCCGCCATGCTCCCCCGGTTCCCCGTACAGTGGCGATGTAACGCTTCATGAAGCCGCTCTCATGACGATCGCTGTAGGGCGCGCGCCGCAGCGGGGATGGTTCGACGTCCTCGATGACTGGCTCAAGCGCGACCGCTTCGTTTTTGTCGGGTGGTCGGGTCTGCTCCTGTTCCCCACCGCCTACCTGGCGCTGGGTGGCTGGCTGACCGGCACCACCTTTGTCACTTCCTGGTACACCCACGGCATTGCCAGCTCCTACCTGGAGGGCTGCAACTTCCTCACCGCTGCGGTGAGCAGCCCGGCGGATGCCATGGGCCATTCCCTCCTGCTCCTCTGGGGTCCTGAGGCACAGGGCGACTTCGTGCGCTGGTGCCAGCTCGGCGGCCTGTGGACCTTCGTGGCCCTGCACGGTGCCTTCTCCCTGATCGGCTTCATGCTGCGTCAGTTCGAGATCGCCCGCCTGGTGGGCATTCGCCCCTACAACGCCATCGCCTTCTCCGGCCCGATCGCGGTGTTCGTCAGTGTCTTCCTGATGTACCCCCTCGGCCAGAGCAGCTGGTTCTTTGCTCCCAGCTTCGGTGTGGCAGCGATCTTCCGCTTCCTGCTCTTCCTGCAGGGCTTCCACAACTGGACGCTGAACCCCTTCCACATGATGGGCGTGGCCGGCATCCTCGGTGGTGCTCTGCTCTGCGCCATCCACGGCGCCACGGTGGAGAACACCCTGTTCGAAGACTCCGACCAGGCGAACACCTTCAAGGCGTTCGAACCCACCCAGGAAGAAGAGACCTATTCGATGGTCACCGCCAACCGCTTCTGGAGCCAGATCTTCGGGATCGCCTTCTCCAACAAGCGCTGGCTGCACTTCTTCATGCTGTTCGTGCCGGTGATGGGTCTGTGGACCAGCAGCATCGGCATCATCGGCCTGGCCCTCAACCTGCGTGCCTACGACTTCGTGTCGCAGGAAATCCGCGCTGCTGAGGACCCCGAGTTCGAGACCTTCTACACGAAGAACATTCTTCTGAACGAAGGTCTGCGTGCCTGGATGGCACCGGCTGACCAGCCGCACGAAAACTTCGTCTTCCCTGAAGAGGTTCTGCCCCGGGGCAACGCTCTTTGATTGCTGGCCACCAGCTGTGTTCGCTAAGCCCCCGAAAGGGGGCTTTTTTATTGGGCCGATCAGCGCCGCGATGCGTCCCCTCTTTGTTTCATCTGCAGCAGGGCCTGATCGAACTGCGTATCAATATCGGTATGGAGTGCCCGATTCTCCAGGATCCCTTCACCCCGGCTCTTGGTGAAATCATGGGCAGTTGAGATGGCGATCCCCAGCCCTGAACCAGCGCCTTCGTTTCTTGATTCAGGCGGCGGTAGCGATTGTGTCGCTGCTGGCGGCCGATCAGATCGCCCACCAGTGCGGCATTCCTAGGGCCGCTGGCCTGCTCTGCCTGGCGAGCCTCGCAGCGCTTGTGGTGTGTGTGCGCCTGGGTTGGCGTCAGGCCTTACTTGGCGTGGCGGGGCTGGCCCTGCTCTCGATCCCCGCCGCCCTCACTCAGAGCGATCCGCTCAGGGCCACCGGCGTGATCGCGCTCACTGCCTTCGCTTTGGGGGTGAGTGCCCGCTGGCAGTTGCAGCAGGTGTACTGGCTGTTGGTGGTCAGTCTCTGTTTGCTGATCACCAACAGTCCCTTCACGGGCGCCCCAGCGGTCGCTGATCTGATCCGGCTTGCCGGTGCTGTGTTGCTTTCGGGTGGATTCACGATCCTGTTGCAGGCCCGGCTGGTTCCCCTTGATCCAGGTCGTGCAGCCACGCCGCTGTTTGCCGTTGCCCACAGTTGGCGCCGCAGCGTGGCTTATGGACTGCTGCTGGCGAGCACCACCTTGGTGAGTGCCCTGACGTGACCCCCTTTATCGGTCCAGTGCTTATGAGAGTGGGTGGTCGTGGTCATGCTGCAGCTCCTTGTTGAGCTACCTCCAGGGGCGTACGCCCCTGGAGCGCCGAGTGCGGCCTAAATGTGTTGTACTCCCAGCGCCAGCGATCAGCCAGGAGTTGAGCCTCGGGAGCAGTGGTGAACAGCTCGGTGTTGAGGAACTCATCCCGGAATCGTCCGTTGAACGACTCAGCGAAACCGTTCTCCCATGGGGATCCCGGCTCGATGTAGGCCGTGCTGGTGGTGTCGCTGGCCTCGCACCAGTTCTGTAGTGCCTGGGCGATGAATTCCGGCCCGTTGTCAGACCGGATGAACGTCGGCGCCGGATAGATGCTGGTCAGCTTTTCCAGCACGGCTACTACGTCCTTGGCCTTGCAGCGCCTACCGACGCGGATGGCCAGACAGAGGCGGCTGTGCTCGTCGATCACGTTCAGGAATTTGAGTCTGCGGCCGTCGGCTGTGGCATCGAACTGGATATCCATGGCCCACACCTGGTGGGGATGTTCAGCCCGGTGACGCCGCACTGAGCCGTCGGCTGGCCTGGCCCGCTTGCGCTTCCTGGAGATGGGGCGCTGCAGGCCCTCCTCCCGCCAGAGCCGTTGCACCCGTTTGTGGTTCACGCTCCAGCCCTCTCGTCTGAGGAGGCGGTAGGCCATCCGCCGGCCCCAGCGAATGTGCTCAGCTGCAATCTCGCGGAGACGATGACGCAGCTTTCCCTCCTCGATCGAGACGACCTTGGCCGGATGGCGCTGGGTGCTGCGATGTTGACCCACCACACGGCAAGCCAACCGCTCAGATGCCCGGTAACGCTCCTGCAGGAGCGTGACGGCCCTGCGCCTGCGTTCCGGGCTCAGAAGTTTCCCTCGGCAAGGTCTTTGAGCATCGCCTTCTCCAACTCGGCTTCCGCCAAAAGCCTTTTGAGCCGGGCGTTCTCCTTCTCCAGCTGAGTCAGCCGTTTGGCCTCCTCGGCTTGCATCCCGCCGTATTGCTGCCGCCAACGGTGATACGTCGGCTGCTTCACCTCGATCACTCGGCAGACGTCGACGACGGTCTTGCCCTGGGCGATCAGCTGCTCGGCAGTTTTGAGCTTGCGGATGATCTGCTCCGCCGTATGCCTGGTGCGTTTCATGGTGAAGTACCTGGCCCAGTCTGGCCGGATGGGGACTCTCATTCACCCTGGATCGTTCTCCGGGGTCCACGTCAAAAGTCCCTATAGATTTATTCCGGATTTGTCGACAGAAAAAGCCTTTAAAATAAAAGAAATTTATCTCCCAATGACCGCGCCCAATCAATCGTCCCTGCGGCCCCTCTTTCTAGGCAGATTCGGATTCCTGCTGTTTTTTTTACTAGCTGGGGAGATCATCGGAGATTCCAGCGCATCTGCACAGATAATTAATACTTCTGCATTGTCTGGAGCCTCGGGACAAAACGGCGCAACGGGTGTCAGGGGTAGCAATGGTGCTAATGGTGCATATGGCATTTTCTCCCTCAATGGTGGCAGAGGCGGTGACGGAGGTACAGGAAGTTATGGCGGTACTGGCGGGAATGGCAGCACTGGAGGAGCTGGCCAGACAGGAGTAAACATAACCATCACAAATTCTGGATCCATAATTGGAGGAATGGGAGGCTATGGCGGCACTGGTGGCAGGGGTGGGGATGGCGGAAGTGGCGGCAGTGGCGCTTGGCCTGACCCTTGTGATTTTTTGGATCCCGGCTGCTACTACGGGTACGGATATATGTACCAAGGCGCGGGCGGAAATGGTGGGAATGGAGGGAACGGAGGCGGAGGTGGCAATGGTGGCGATGGCGGGCCTGGCGTATCTGGCTCTGCCATAGTTATCAATAACACAGGATCGATAACAGGAGGCCAAGGCGGCTCTGGAGGGAATAATGGTTTCGGCGGCGGTGGTGGCATGGGCGGCAATGGCATGCCCAACGGACAATCAGGTTATTCGGCTGATTTGTATGGGGGCTATATGTCCTACATGATGTATTCCTCACGAGGCGGGAATGGCGATGCAGGCATCTCTCTGAATGGGGGTACTAATTCAATTGTCAACGGCTTCAATGGCTCGATAACGGGCGGCTCATCTGGTGGTGGGACAGGCTACATGTACGGATATGCATCGAGCGGGGATGGGGTCAAACTAAGCAGCGGGACAACTGCAATTACAAATCTAGGAACAATCCTTGGCGGAACTGGTGGCAGCGGATCCACCTATGGCATTCGCCTAACAGAAAACGCGAATATCAGCACTCTGGCCAACTTACAGGGTGGAAATAGCCCGCTGACATATTACGGAGCCTTGCCAGGTACGTACAACATCGTAGTGCGGTCAACCACGAACTTCGGAAGGCTGGCAGTGGCCTGGTCGTCAGGATCTATGGCTTTTGGGGTAGATTCAACCTCAGTTCTGGAAGCCAATAGGTACATCAATGTTCTAACAGGCGTGGGAGCACCCAACATTACGAACGAGGATACAGAATATTCACTCGGGTCATATGGGTGGAGCTTAACTGCCAGCTCGACGCCAAACAACTGGGACTTGGTTGTATCTTTTCGCGGAATGGGCACTGGGACAACAACCGACATTGCCAGCTCAAATACAACAGCCTTCGCGGGTGGCACGCTTCTCGTAAGTAGTTCTGGACAGTACAGCCAGAACTGGTCACTTGGGACTGAGCCATCCAACAGAATGAATCTGGGTGGAAATAGTTCCATTTTTAATGGAGCATTTTCGGACTTGGTTTCTGGCCAGGCTGGAAATATAATTTTTTCAAATGCAGGTTCGGCGGTGTTGACTGCGATTAGCACCTACACCGGTTCAACAACCGTTGCTGACGGCGCTACTCTTTCTGTCAACGGCTCAATTGCTTCGTCCTCTGGGTTAACGGTCAATTCGGGTGGAACAATTGGCGGTACCGGCAGCCTCCCATCCACCACAGTTCAAGCAGGAGGTCAAATTGCCCCAGGAAATTCCATCGGTACGATCAATGTCCTAGGAAGCTTAACGTTGGATGGCGGTGCGATAAGCAGCTTCGAGGTAAACTCTTCATCCGCAGATCGTATAGTCGCCACAGGGAATATTAATTTAGGAGGAACTCTTGATCTGGCCTTCTCGGGAGAAGGGTTTGACGTCACCAATCCATACACATTGATTGCTGGCCAGGCCATTTCCGGTGTATTTGCAACCATTGATGCAACACTTCCGTTGGGTTACCGATACGCCATCAATTATGGAACCACAAACGTTCAGCTGCTGATATCAAGGGTTCTCGATTCCGGGATGACCACACCAATCTCTAGTCCCTGGGGGCAGACACTCGCTGGAGGCACCGTCGTTGTCGATTCGTCCGGCACCTACGCTAGCAATTGGTCTTTGTATACATCATTAGGCGCGTCGGTGAACAGCATTGACCAAAATGGCAACGAGGCTGCGCTATCGGGGGTCTTTGGAGGCAGCGGAGATATCAACTTCACTAACAGCGGCGTGGGAGGTAAGATCGCGCTTTTAGGCACCAGCACCTACACCGGTTCAACAACCGTTGCTGACGGTGCTACTCTTTCTGTCAACGGCTCAATTGCTTCGTCCTCTGGATTAACGGTCAATTCGGGTGGAACAATTGGCGGTACTGGCAGCCTGCCTCAAACCAACCTTGTCTCTGGTGCCAAACTTGCCCCTGGCAATTCGATCGGCATGGTCAGAGTGGCTGGTCTGAACCTCAATGGCGGTACCCTTGATGCCGAAATCCAAGGACCCCAGAACGACAAAGTCAGCGTTACCGGGAATGTCACCAACTTCACTGGTACCGCCAAGCTGATTCCCTATGGCGGTGGTAGTCCCTGGCCAAACATCGATTATCAACTCATTACTGCTAGCAACAACTTTGCGACCAGCAGCAGCCTCACCTTGGATCAATCTGGTGTAACTAGTGCGCTGTTGAATTCTGGTACCAACCTGGTTCAAGAAGTGGACGGCAATGCCGCAACCTTTGATGTCCAGTGGCAACCCAAAAATGGCTCTGGGGCTACCGCATCAGCTGTTTCTAGTTTAGGTAAGGGTCAGCGGAACCAATTGGCCACTGCTGGTGCCTTTGACAATGTGTTCTCATCCCTAGCTACGGCGGCTGGCAACCAATCGGGAACTACAACTGGTCTCAATGCCACAGGTACGGCGATTGGTACGACGGGCTTCACGACAGGGCAAGCAGCCGCAGCCAGTATCACGAGTGATTTCCTGACCGCCACCTCCCAGTTATTAGCCCTGACTTCCGGCAGTCAGCTCACAGCGGCGATTGATTCACTATCACCGGAACCGTATTCCGCTTACCAGGCTGTTGGCCTTTCAACTCTGAAACGTCAGCGAGAGCTCCTGTTTTCACAAGCTGGCAACTGCCAAGGCAATGGCTGGATCATCAATGCCCCCGAGACTAAGAAAGGCAAAACCCCGAAACGCCCAGTTTGCGTCTTTGCTAAGGCTAATAATGCCACAAGCAGCATCAGAGGTCAGAATGGACTGTCCTCTTATAACTCGGGCATCTTTTCATCCTTCTATGGTCTCGAGTACAAGCCTTCCAAGCAGTGGAGTGTTGGTGCTGCCTACGGCTATGGCACATCCAATCTTTCTGACATGCGCCTGACCTCGGCGAATGTCAGCTCGGATGTCAATGGGGGTGCGCTCTATGCCGTCTATAAACCGGCTGAACGCTGGAACATCAAGGCTTTGCTTGGCTACAGCAACTTTGATATGGGTGGCAGCCGGAATGTCGCCTATATCGGTAATGGTTCAACAATTAATGGAAATACCTCTGCCAACGGTTACACCGCTGCCATCAACGCCGCCTATGACATCCCCATCAAAGCAGGTAAAACGAAATTGCCGATGCTGCTCAAGCCCTTTGCTGGTCTAGCCTGGGGTGGCTACCAGCAGAGTGGATTTACGGAATCTGGTGGTGGAGCCTTAAACCTCCGTGTTAACGGCAATACAGCCAATAGTCTGGTGGGAACTCTGGGGATGGAGTTCACAACTAGCCCGATTGCCTTGAGTAAAAATAAAGTGCAGAGCATCACGCCAAGACTCGCAGTCGCCTATCAGGTGGACGCTCTAGCCAATACCAGTAGCAACAAGGCACTCACTTCAAGCTTCGTTGAGGCACCAGCCGCAGGCTCTTTCACTACCCAAGGTGAAAATGGAGGAGCCAATGCCTTTGCCGTGGCTGGTGGATTTGACCTGCAAGTTGCCAAGAACGCTTCTCTCTATCTAACGGTGAGCTATGAACTTGAATCAAACGGCAGTCAGTTCGGCTATGGAGGAGGACTCAGGGTTGCTTTCTAGAGCCATTAGGCAAAGTGCTACCAAGCCTAGTGATCCAAAGCCGAAGACGCACTCTCGGAAGAATCAGAGAAGGACTCAAGGAAGAGGCTAGGGCGCCCAGCCCGTTTGGTAAAGGCGCTTAGCCAAATGGTCGAGGCCTACTCACACCCTGAAGCAAGTTGACCCAGCAAGTAAATCAGAAAGGACCAAACCGATTCCCCCCTAACGGGGGGAATCGAGCACTGACGGTTGGGGGAGGACCTTCCGAAATTTGTGCCGAAATTTCAGGCCTGTTCCAAGATGTTTGCGTATGAAAGACCAGCAACGGTAGCGGCCAAAACGGTGACGTCCCTGCTGCGGTGACTATGAGGAGAGGTCTCACTTTGAGGTGGGTGCCTTTTATTGGACGGTTCAGGCACCTGAAATCGTTAACTCCAGACGGGAGGAACAGGGTTCAATTTCAGTGTAGACCTCATGGGGAGTTCTGCCTCCCAGAGAGCTGTGTGGCCTTACATGGCAATACCTCCAGAGCACGGCAGACATCGGCCACCGTCTGGCCCTGATTGAGGAGCTGCTCAGCAGTGCGCAGCTTGCGGATGATCTGTTCGGGTGTGTGGCGCTTGCGCTTCATGGGGCTTCTCCTGGCCAAGTCTGGCCGTTTGGGAAGCTCTCATAAGGGCTGGTTCAGTTTTTGGGGTCCACGTCACCGGCGCACCGCGAACAGCTGACTTCAAGCCCCTTACAGCTTTGCAGGCACGGTCTGGGCACGCTGCTCCCACGACTCCTTTGGCTCCTCCCCTCTCTCGGCTCCTCCGCTCACCTCTTACGCCGCCTCGGATGCTCTGTGGAGAGACTGCCGACCCATTTCTTCCACGGGCCCGTAGACACCGATTATGCCTCTCCTCTACTGCGCCATCTCAGTTGGCCTTCTACCTGTTGAGAGAAGGCGTAGGCCTTCAAAGCGCTGAACGGCACTTCCTGGCCAGTAACCAACCTATTGATCAACCCGCAAACCAACCCAGGTCACTCCAAGTGGGAGAGCCAAGAGGCAAAACCCCCTGCCAGCACTGCGCTGCAAGGGATTTGGGATGAGAAGCCGGCTAACGGATTTGAACCGATGGCCTTCGCTTTACAAAAGCGCTGCTCTACCACTGAGCTAAGCCGGCACGAAGGCTTGACCTTCGCCGCAGAGCTTATCGCTCGGCCAGAGCCCAGAGCAGCAGCTGAGTGCGGCTTCTGCAGCCGGTCTTGGCCAGCAGGCGGGAGATGTGGCTTTCCACCGTGCGGTGGCTCAGAACGAGCTCAGCCGCGATCGAGCGATTGCTCAGGCCGCGGACAAGCTGGCGCAACACCTGACCTTCAGCCGGTGTGACACCTCGGAGGAGCAGAGAGGACATGACGCAATGGGCAGGGATGCCCTGAGCATTCCCCTCAGGCTTGGGTGGCGCTCCACACGGGATCGCCCTCCTCTGCCACAGGCAGAGACTTGGTGCGGCGGATGGGCAGGTTGGCCACCAGGGCGGTGACGCGGTCTTCGGTTTCCAGGCTCACATCGCCTTCTTCGATGTCGATTTCCACGTAGCGGCTCACCACTTCGAGGATCTCGCGTCGCATCTGCTCGAGCAGCTCTGGGTTGAGGTCGCTGCGGTCGTGGGCTAGCACCAACTGCAGCCGCTGCTTGGCGGTGGTGGCGCTGGCGGGTTGACGACCGAGCAGCTTGTTAACGAAATCGCGCAGGGTCATCGGCTCAGAAGATCTTGGTGTGCATCAGGCGGCCGATCTTGGCCCGCAATCCGCGCCGCACCTTGGCGGGATCGATTAAGGGCACGTCTTCACCGCAGACGCGCCGGGCGATGTTGTTGTAAGCCTGAGCGGCCGGAGAGCTGCTGCCGTTGAGGGTGAGCGGCTCTCCGCGGTTGGTGCTCACGATCACCTGCTCGTCCTCCAGAACGAGCCCCAGCAGCGGCAGCGCCAGGATGTCGGTCACATCGTCGACGGCCAGCATCTCCTGGTTGGCCATCATTTTTGGCCGCACCCGATTGAGCACCAGCTGGATCGGCTTGATGCCACGGGTGTTGAGCAGGCCGATCACCCGGTCAGCGTCCCGCACTGCGGACACTTCCGGGGTGGTGATCACGATCGCCTCTTCAGCGGCGCCAGCTGCGTTCTTGAAGCCGTCTTCGATGCCGGCAGGGCAGTCGATCAGCACCACGTCGAAGCTCTCGCGCAGCATGCCCACGATCGTTTGCATGTCTTCGGGCTTGAGCCACTCGAGCATGCGCGGATTGCCAGCCGGCAGCAGCGCCAGGTTGGGCTCCTGCTTGTGCTTCACCAGGGCCTGATCCAGGCGGCAGTTGCCCGAGAGCACCTCCTGGGCGGTGTACACGATCCGGTTTTCCAGCCCGAGCAGCAGATCGAGGTTGCGCAGGCCGAAATCAGCGTCGAGCACGGCGGTGCGCACGCCCTGGCGGGCCAAGGCGATGCCCAGGTTGGCGGTGAGCGTGGTCTTTCCCACGCCTCCTTTCCCTGAGCAGATCAGGATGGAACGGCTTCCCGATGTGGTCACGGGCACGGTCTGGAATCGAGGCACGTTAAGGCCATTTCCCGGCTTGGCCCTGTGTTCGCCTCACTGGGCATCACGCGGGTGACCCTTTAGAACGGCCGCAACCCCGTGTTTCGCGTGTTCATGAGCGGCATCAGCAGCAGCCAGCGCCTGCTTGTCATGCCCGATGACGGCGGCGCTTCGGTAGTGGAGCTGATCGATCAGTCCCGGGAGGAATTGCTGCTGAAGCAGTTCAAGCTGCAGAGCGAGCAGATCGAGCAGGCGTTGTTCCGAGCCCGAGAGCGGGGCGTGCGCGTGCGGGTGATGCTCAACCCCCACACCTCCGGCGGCGATCGCTGGAACGATGAGGCCTTCGCCCTGCTCCAGAGCCGCGGCATCGAGGTGGTGTGGACCAGCGAATGCTTTCCGGTCACCCACGAGAAATCGATGGTGATCGATGGGCATGCAGCCCTGATCGCCACGTTCAACCTCTCTGAGAAGTACTTCACCGAAACCCGCGACTACGGCGTGATCACCCACGACCCCGTGGTGATCGAGCAGGTGCGGGCGGGCTTTGAGGCTGATTGGCACCGCAGCTTTTTTGAGCCGCGCCTGGATGTGGGGCTGGTGTGGAGCAACGCCCACAGCCGCGGGCAGATGGCCCGGGTGATCGATGTGGCCCGCAAAACCCTCTGGATCCAGCACCCCAAGTTTGTGGATGCCGTGATCCTCGAGCGGATCGTGGCGGCCCGGGAACGAGGCGTGAAGGTGCGAGTTCTTTGCGGCGGCAAGCACGGCCTCAGCGATTGGGACGTGTATGACACCTTCAGCTCCCTGCGGGTGATGGAGCTCTTTGACGTGAAGATCCGCCGCCAGAAGCACCTCAAGTTGCACGCCAAGTTGATCCTTGTGGATGGCAAGGCGGCCATGACTGGCTCGATGAATATCGACCGCAGCGCCTTCGATGTGCGCCGCGAGCTGGGCATTGAGATCGATTGCCCCACCGTGATCCAGCGCTTGGAGGCCATCTTTGAGGCCGATTGGCAGTCCTCGAAGAAATACAGCGCTCCCGATCCCCTCGATCCCCGCTACCACGAGAACGGAGAACTGCCTCCGGATCCCCACTTCGTGCACAACTGATGCCGGAACCAGCGGCTCAACCCACTCACCTTCAGCTGTTTCTGGGCATGCAGCAGGTGGCGCTCTCCTCCTTCGGGGGTGGCTTATCGGCCTGGAGTGAGCGCATCGTGGTGGAGGAGCGCCAGTGGATGAACAAAGAAGAGTTCATCACCGGGCTCACGGTGGCTCGGCTCTTCCCTGGGCCCAATCAGATCAACATGGCGGTGTACATCGGTAGTCGCTTTCGCGGCTTAACCGGTGCCATCGCGGCCCTGAGCGGAATCCTGCTGCTGCCGTTCAGCCTGTTGATGCTGCTGGGCCTCGGCTACTACTACCTGCACGAGACCCTGGCGGTGGATCGCGTGTTGGCTGGTGTGATCACCGCCTCAGCCGGGATGGCTCTCTCGATGGGGTTCAAGATCGCCGGCGCCTACAGCCGCGATCCAGCGGCGATGCTGCTGGCCGGGGCGAGCTTCATGGCCATGAGCGTGTTCCATGTGCGCCTGGTGCCGCTGGTGCTGGTGGCCGGTCCGCTGGCGATGGCCTGGTACTGGCCCAGGGGCGGCAAGCCATGAGCCCCGCTGCCTTAGCCATCACCACCACCAGTGAAGCGCTGTGCCAGGCGGTGCGGCTCAGCGATTGGCGCAGCCTGCTGGGCGTGATCTGGGATTTCCTCAGCCTGTCGTTGTTTTCGCTTGGGGGCGGGAACACCCTCCTCAACGAGTACCACCACATGGCGGTGGATCAATACTGCTGGCTGAGCTCCCGCCAGTTCGCCGACATCTATGCCATCGCCGAGGCGGCACCGGGGCCGAGCTCGATGATCGTGGGCCTGCTCGGCATGGCGGCCGCCGTGAAGGAAGGCCCTCTTTGGGGTGTGCTGAGCGGGGTGGTGGCAGAACTCGCGATCCTTTTGCCCTCCACGCTGGTGATGGTGGCGGCAGCCCTCAGCTGGAACCGTCTCAACCACAGCCCCTGGCGCGTGGCTTTCGAGCGGGGGCTGGGGCCAATCACCCTGGGCATCCTGTTTGCTGTGGGTCTGAAAATCCTGCGGATTTCGGATCACGACACCCCTGCTTATGCGGTGTCGCTGGTGGTGTGTGTGCTGATGCTGCGCACCAAGATTTCACCGCTCTGGTTCATGGCGGTGGCTGGATTGATGGGGGCGTTCGGTCTCGTTAACCGCTGAGGGCGCCGCCGCGTTCATCCGGCCATTGGGGCGCCGCCGGTTCGATGCTGATCGCCCCCTGCGACAGCACAGCCTGCTCGCAGAAGCCAGGCGGCGGCAGGTCTTCAGGCCCGCGCGCCACCGCATCGGCGATCCGCAACTGCACGGGGCGCAGTTGCAGCGCCACGATCCGCGCCTCGCGATTGCCTCCCACCCCGGCATGGGCCACACCCCGCAGCCGGCCCCACACACGCACATCGCCCCCGGCGCTCACCCGTGCTCCGGGATTCACATCACCCAGGATCAGCAGCGAACCTTCCACGTCGAGGTGATCGCCGGAGCGCAGCGTGCCGCGATGAACGGTGAGCGCTGTTGAGGGAGGCGCTGGGTTCGGAGTTGCCGCGCTGCTGTGCTCGAGAACTGTTTCTAGGCCGAGGTTTGCAGCGGCCACCAATCCGAGCGGTTTTTGCGCCACCACCCGTTCGAGCCGAGCCCCCGCACCAGCCAGCTTCGCTTCAATCCTGCGGAGCTCCGGCAGGTTGAGGATCCGATCCCCGCAGAACAGCCACACCGGGCCCTTGTCCTGGTGGCTGTTCAGCCAGGCGGTGACTTCTTCAAGCGGCGAGGCGCTGCTGCGGGCCTCGGCCATGAGCCGCAGGTGGCGGGGGCTGGAGTGCATGGCAGGCAACTTAAGGAGCTTCCGCGCTGATCTCCATCGCCAGCTCTTGCCGCAGCGGAACGGTGATCTCTGGCGGATGAATCAGCCAGGCGCTTTCAGTGGCGGCGCTGAGGCTCTGCACCAGAGCTGAACGCTGCTCCAGGGCGGTGAGCTGTTGGCCATCCCACAGGCGCAGTCCGCCGCGATAGGGGTGATAGCCGCGGTTCTGCTGGCTCTGTAAGCCGCAGCAGAGATCAGGCTTTAATCCTGCCTGTTCGCTTAGGCGCCGCGCCAGCGCTAGCAGCTCCAGCCGGCGGCCGTTGCTGAGCTGGCTCACATTGCTGGCCCGCAGCAGGCGCCGATCGAGGAGCCGGGTGCAGAGCTCCTGGAGATCGGCCGGCCCCTCTTCACGCCAGCGCTGCAGGTGATAGCCGGTGCGGTGGTCGTCGTTGCCGAGGAAGTCGTCGAGGCTGAGGGCATCGGGATGCCAGAGCCAGCGCTGCATCACGGCGTCAGCCCACACCTGCTCCGGGCCGAGCTGCCGTGCCACGGCGATGCTCCTGGTGAGCAGCCAGTTGCACACCACGTTGAGGCGGTGGTTGTAGACGCTGCGATACATCAGGTTGCGCACCACCAGGTAGTGCTCCACCGCCATCAGGCCCTTGGGATGGAGCGCGAGCTGCCCATCGGGGGCCAGGGTGAGGCTGGCCAGGATCCGCTCCAGGTCGAGCTGCCCGTAGCTGGTGCCGGTGCTGTAGCTATCGCGCAGCAGGTAGTCGAGCCGGTCGCAATCCAGCTGGCTGCTCACCAGGGCCTTGATCGCTCCATTGCGGTAGCGCCCGTGCTCGAGCAGATCCGCCACCCGCTCGGCACTGCCGGGGGCCATCGCCTCCAGGGGGTCGCGCAGGCTGGGGTGTTCGCGGATCAGCCGGGCCGACCACTGTTCATGGTGCAGGCCATACATTTCCTCGCCGGAGTGGCTGAGGGGGCCGTGCCCCACATCGTGCAGCAGGGCTGCGGCGTAGAGCACACCCGCCTCCTGTTCGAGCCTCGGTTCGCGCCGGCACAGCTCAGCCAGGGCGCGCCTGGCGAGCTGCAGCACCCCCAGCGAGTGGGTGAAGCGGCTGGATTCGGCGCCATGAAAGGTGAGATAGGCCGGTCCCAGCTGGCGGATCCTCCGCAAACGCTGGAAGGGAGGCGTATCGATCAGCTGGATCGCCAGGGCCTCGGCCGGCTGATTCCGATCCAGGCGGATCGCCCCATGCAGGGGGTCGTGATATGTGCGTGAGCTCATGCCTGCGGTCCGCTGAGCTGTCGCTCAAGGCTGCCCAGAGCGGCGTCCAGCCAGCCATCGCCGGCGCCACCGGGGTCCAGCGGTTCAGGCGCGGGCAGCAGCTGGTCCGGCTCGATGCCGAGGTTCTGAATGTCCCGGCCGCTCGGGGTTACGTAGCGGGCCACGGTCACCGCCAGGCCGCTGCCGTCGCCCCCCAGGCCAATCAAGGTTTGGATCAGGCCTTTGCCAAAGGTGCGACTCCCCAGCAGCGCAGAGCGCCCGTCGTCCTGCAGAGCTCCGGCCAGGATCTCGCTGGCGCTGGCGGTGCCGCTGTTCACCAGCGTGAGCATGGGGCCGCTGTATAGCTGCCCGCGATTGGCCTGCTGCGGATCACTGAAGCCTTCGCGGTTGCGCGTCTCCACGATCGGTGCCGCATCCAGGAAGGCATCGGCCACCGCCACGCCGGCGCTCACCAAGCCGCCGGAGTTATTGCGTAGATCGAGGAGTAGGCCCTCCATGCCCTGTTGCTCAAGGGTTTGCAGCGCTTTGGCCACGTCCTGGGGCACGGTCTCGGCGAACTGGGTGATCCGCAGGTAGCCGAGCTTGTGGCCATCGCGTTCGATCAGGCGGCTGCGCACCGGCAGCAGATCCACCTGTCGCCTGCGCAATTCCACTTCCCGCGCTCGGCCCTCCTGTGGGCGGATCTCCAGCAATACAGAGGTGCCGATCGGGCCGCGCAGCCTGGCGGCGGTGCTCTCCAGGCCCAGCTCGGCTGTGGGCACTCCATCCACACGCAGCACCTCAGCACCACTGCTGATGCCTGCTTCGGCGGCGGGGGAGCCTTCCAGTGGAGCGATCACCACCACAGCGGTGTCGTCCTGGCGGATGCCCAGCTGCAGCCCCACCCCACTCACGCTTCCCTGGGTGCTGGCTTTGAGGGCCGTGAAATCAGCTGGCCGTAGCAGCCGCGTGTAGGGGTCGCCAATGGGGGCCAACATCCACTCGATGGCGTCGTAGGCATCGGCACTGGTTTGGATGGGGCGCTCCAGCGCTTTCTGGCGCAGCCGCTTCCAATGAATGGTGTCGAAGCGCTCGGGATCCACATAGCTCTGGTTCACGAGCCGCCAGCTCTCCACCACCAGCTGCTGCCCGTCGTTGAGGGCGAGGGCTGGCGCAGGCGGGCTGCCCATCACCAGCAGCAGGGCGCTCAGCCCTAGGGCCGTGAGCTGGCGAACCAGTCGTGCTCCAACTGTCAAAGGCTGTGCAGCGCTCACGGGCAGTCGGAGGCGATCGGTAGACTCTGCCAACCAAACCCTCTCGCTGCATGGCGAATTCCTCCCCCGCCTCTGGCGGAAAGTCCTCGCCCGTCTACGACTGGTTCAACGAGCGCCTGGACATCCAGGAAATCGTCGACGACGTCGCGTCCAAGTACGTGCCGCCCCACGTCAACATCTTCTATTGCCTGGGTGGCATCACCCTGGTCTGCTTCCTGGTTCAGTTCGCGACTGGTTTCGCGATGACCTTCTATTACAAGCCGACCGTGGCTGAGGCCTACGCCTCGGTTCAGTACCTGATGACCGATGTCAGCTTCGGCTGGCTGATCCGCTCCGTGCACCGCTGGAGCGCCTCGATGATGGTGCTGATGCTGATCCTGCACGTGTTCCGCGTGTATCTCACCGGTGGTTTCAAGCGCCCCCGTGAGCTCACCTGGATCACCGGCGTCACCATGGCCGTGATCACCGTGTCCTTCGGCGTCACCGGCTATTCCCTCCCCTGGGATCAGCTCGGCTACTGGGCCGTGAAGATCGTGTCCGGCGTTCCTGCAGCTGTACCCGTGGTGGGCGACTTCATGGTGGAACTCCTCCGCGGCGGCGAGAGCGTTGGTCAGTCGACCCTCACTCGCTTCTACAGCCTGCACACCTTTGTGATGCCCTGGCTGCTGGCCGTGTTCATGCTGATCCACTTCCTGATGATCCGGAAGCAAGGCATCTCCGGTCCCCTCTGAATCCCTGTCGATCGGTGGTTTCGCATTGTTGCGATCCCGCCGATCCCCCTACTTCGCTGATCCGCTAACCCCAGGGCGGTTCCTAGCCTTTCTTCACTGGGACAACCATCGACCAACTCCCCGGTCACCCTCATGCACGTTCTCAAGAAGCCAGATCTCAGCGATCCCAAGCTGCGGGCCAAGCTGGCCAAGGGCATGGGCCACAACTATTACGGCGAGCCTGCCTGGCCCAACGACCTGCTCTACATCTTCCCGGTGGTGATCCTGGGGACGATCGCTTGCCTGGTTGGTCTTGCTGTGCTCGACCCCGCCATGCTGGGCGACAAGGCTGACCCCTTCGCCACTCCGCTGGAGATTCTCCCCGAGTGGTACCTCTACCCGGTATTCCAGATCTTGCGGGTGGTTCCCAACAAGCTTCTGGGTATCGCCCTGCAGACCATGATCCCTCTGGGTCTGATGCTGGTTCCCTTCATCGAGAGCTTCAACAAGTTCCAGAACCCCTTCCGCCGTCCTGTGGCGATGTCGGTGTTCCTGTTCGGCACCGCCTTTGCGATCTACCTCGGTATTGGCGCCGCTCTGCCCATCGACAAGTCCCTGACCCTGGGCCTGTTCTGATCCGAAGTACGGATGTCTTTCTTTCACCCAGTCGCAAGGCTGGGTTTTTTTGTGCCTGTTTGCTCTGGTTGCTCAGGAGCGGTTGATGTCGAGCACGCTCACGTCGGCAGGGGTCACCCGCAGCAAGTGGTGCAGCAGCAGAAAGCCCACGATGGTCCAGGTTTGATAGGTGCGGGCCTGTTGTCCCACCCAGGTGCCGGTGGGTCCATCGAAATACTCCGCCCACTGCTGGCGCGGTAGTTGGTTCAGCTGCATCCAGTAGCACTCCTCGAGCATGGCCCGCATCTGGCCCATCAGCAGCACATCGGCCTGGGGATAGCGCTGTTCGTGCAACAGCAGCGCTCCGCCCAGATACCAGAGCAGGCTCGGCCAATGGCCGCCGTTGTGGTAACTCCAGGGCCAGTTTTTGGGATCGGAGCCCGTTTTCTCACTCCATTGCTGGCCTTCCAGGGGTGGGTGACAGATGCGCATCGGCATCTGGGCCATGAGGTGCTCGCGGTTGTGTAGCACCAAGCGAAACAGGGCCCGTTGTTGAGGGGCGGTGATCAGCTCAAACAGGCAGGCCAGGCAATTCCCGAGGCTGTAGAAGCGGAAATCGGGCCTGCCGGTGCGCATGTTGCCGATCAGGTAGCCGCCGCGATCCTCCAGCCAGTCCTGCAGCCAGGGCGGAATCACCTGGGGCTGCACATTGAATTCGTTGAGGGCCTGCGTTTCCCCGTATTGCTCGGTGGGCCTCCGCCGCAGCACCTGCATCGTTTTGCTGGTGACCCAGTAGTGCTTGAGCAGGTAGCGCCGCAGCTCGTGTTTCCACTCGCGGGTGAGCACCAGCCGTTGTTCCAGTAGGCGGCTGTTATGGCTTTGTTGGGCCAGATCCATCAGCTGGCAACAGCTGCCCAAACAGCCGTAGAGCAGCACTTCGATTTCCAGCGGTGCACCCCACACGTCCATGGGGCGATCGATCATGAAGGCGCAATCGGGAACGAACAGCACTGGGGTGCCTTCAAAGGTGGGGTGCAGCACCAGATCAAGGAGGAGCTGCACACCGCGTTGCACCCGCTGGCTGCAGGCGAAGTCCCAGTCGCGGCTGCGGCGCACGTAGAGCCAGCAGAGCACTGGCCACCAGAGGCTGGCATCCACCGAGGTGATTCGCCCGATGGAGCGCTGGCCGTAGTCGGCCACCAGCACACCGTTCTGCTCCACAAAGCTGGTGGGAAATACGCCCCGCGTCTGGTAGGCGCTGCTTTGTAGCTCCAGGCAGGTTTCCAGGAAGTTGCGCACGATGGCGAAGCGTCCCTGCACCAGCAGCAGCAACATCACGGGCACGTTGTCCCGCAGGAACACCTCGTCGTAGTTCAGGGCTGCGTCTTCGCCGCCTGGATGGCTGAGTGCGGCAATCGAACCCACCAGTTCGCCGCGCATGCGGATCAGGGTCCGCTCAAAGTGAGCATTGGCGGCGCTCACCACCGCTTCTTCCTGGGAGCTGGGCCGAACGCGCAGCCTCTCCTGGCTGAATTGCTTGGCCATCCCTCGCCCAGCCTCGGGTCTGACGTGCCCGAACCCTAGATATGGCGCCTGGTTTCGTCAGCTCTTCTGTAGGGGTTGACACTGTTGCCGGGAGTGGTGTTATGGTTTTGGACTGCTCGGGAGCCGCGAGGCGAGCTGAGCAGGAGCCGAAGACCTCCGAGAGATCGGTGTTGTAGGTTCAAACAGCGGTTGAGAAGCCGCCACGAACCGAAAGAGCCGGGA
>JBJOMY010000006.1:0-110376 GCA_046052125.1 Cyanobacteriota bacterium | reverse complement strand
GCGGCGACGCTGGCGTGATTGCCAACAACTACATCGACTACGCGATTGCCGCTCTGGTCTGATTTCAGACGCTGAGAGCAACCGCTGGTTGCGAGCGAGCCTCCCGAAAGGGAGGCTTTTTTGTTGCGTGGCCTCCCCGATTGGCCTGGGGCGATGGCAGCATCGTTCCCAATCTCTGAAGGTGCAATGGTCGCCGGCGTTGCCGATCAGCCGATCCCTGGCAACGGAGATCCGATCAGTGAAGAGGAGGCGCTGCGGCGTCTGCGTCTCAGCGACGATCCCTCCGCTCAGTACTACGCCGCCTGGTGGCTCGGCCGCAATCGCAGCAGCCATCCCGATGCGGTGCCGCTGCTCCAGGAGGCCTTGCGTCTGCGCAGGCCCCGCGATCCCGGTGCGGGTGTGGAGGAAAACGCCGTAGCCCGCAATGCCGCCCGTGCCCTCGGCAAGCTTGGCGTGCCGGCCCAGGCCGCCATCCCCGACCTGCTCGCCACCCTCCAGGACGACGACCACGGCTTGAGGGAGGCAGCCGCCCGTGCCCTCGGCGAGTTGCGGGCTTCGGAAGCGGTGGAGCCCCTGCGCCAGCGTCTGGCCAGCGGACCGGCCGTGGCCGGCGCGCAACAACCCGGAACGCCGCGCCTCCAGGAACCGTGTGAGGCGCTGTTGGAGGCTCTCGGTGAAATCGGAGACGGCCGCCAGGAGGTGGTGGCTGTGATCGAGCCCTTTGTGCAGCACGAACGGCCCCTCATCCGCAGTGCCGCCTGCCGGGCGTTGCTTCAGCTCACGGGTGATGCCCGCTGGGGCGACCAGCTTGTGGCTCTCCTGCAACACCAACAGCTCCAGGTGCGGCGCGCCGCCTTGATGGATCTGGGCGCCGCCGGTTGGCGGCAGGCCCTCGAACCGATCGCTGCCACCCTGGCGGAGAACAGCCTCAAGTTGATTGCCCTGCGCGGGCTGGTGGAGCAGTCCTCCAGCGCTGCTCCTCAAACCACTACGCCCTCAGCGCTCACCCCAGATCCCGCCACCGTGGCGGTGCTCGACGCCATGGATGCCCTGCTGTGACCACTCTCCCCGTTCAGGATCTGGTGGATGCGGTGCGGCAGGCCGACACCGCCTTGGGTTTGCTGCAGGCCACCCAGGCCCTCGCCGCTGCTGCTCATCCCGATGGCGCCGCCTGCCTGGTGGAGGTGCTCGGTTTCAACAACCCCGGTGCTGCCGTGGCGGCGGTGGATGGGTTGATCGCCATCGGTGAGCCCGCGGTGGACACGATCCTCACCAACATCGATGGCTACAACTACGGCGCGCGTGCCTGGGCGGTGCGTGCCCTGGCGGGTATCGGCGATGTGCGCGGCTTTGAGGTGCTGGAAGATGCCCTCGGCAAAGACATCGGCCCGAGTGTGCGCCGTGCGGCGGCACGGGGCCTTGGACAACTGCGGCTGGAGGGGTTGGAGCCGGAACCGCGACGCGCCATGGCCGAGCGCTGCCTCACGGCGCTGGTGGATGGCTGCCGCGATGGTGAATGGGTGGTGCGTTATGCGGTGGCGGTTGGCCTGGAGCTGCTGGCGCCAGCGGTGCATCCTGATCTCGCCGCCGACGTTTGCCCCCAGCGCCGCCTGCATGAGGCCTTGCAATCGCTGCGCTGCAACCCCACTGAGGAGGCACCGGTGGTGAGCCTGCGCGCGGCCCTCGCCCTGCAGCGCCTGGGGGTGAGCCATGGCTGAGCAGCGGATCTTGTTTGTTTGCCTGGGCAATATCTGCCGCTCACCAGCGGCGGAGGGGGTGTTTCTGCACCTCATCGCTCGCGAGGGCCTGGAGGATCAGTTTGTGGTGGATAGCGCTGGCACCGGCGGCTGGCATGTGGGCAACCCAGCGGATCGCCGCATGCGAGCCGCCGCTGAGCGACGCGGCATTCATCTGCCCAGCCGCGCCCGTCAGATCGAGCTGGCTGATTTCACCAGCTTCGATCGCATCCTCACCATGGATGACGACAACCTCCGCAACGTGAAGGCCCTAGGGCGTGAGCTCGGCAACCGTCCGGGGCTGGCTCGGGTTGAGCCGATGACCAGTTACTGCCGCCAGCACAGCGCCACGCACGTTCCCGACCCTTATTACGGCGGAGAGCAGGGCTTTGAGCATGTGCTCGATCTGCTCGACGATGCCTGTGCCGGCCTGCTTGAGAGCCTGCTCCAGGAGAGCGGCCGGCGCCCTTAAGCCCCCGGCTCCGGCCAGGCATCGTGGGGAACGCGCTCGCGGAAGAGCTGCACCAGCTGATCAATCACCGCGTCGATGCTCAGGCCATCGGTGATCAGCTCCACGGCATCAGCGGCCTGGGTGAGCGGGGCCACGTCACGGGTGGAATCGAGGTGGTCGCGCTCGGCGATCTGGGCCTCCAGCTCCTGCAGGGCCGGCACAGGGAAGCCCCGTTGCTCCAGATCCAGGGCCCGCCGCCGGGCCCGCTCCGCCGTGGTGGCGGTGAGAAACACCTTGAGCTCGGCGTCCGGAAACACAGCGGTGCCAATGTCGCGGCCTTCCGCCACCAAGCCGCCGCGCTCGCCCATGGCCTGCTGCTGGCAGGTGAGGGCTTCGCGCACGCAGCCGTGGGCAGCCACCACCGACACCTGCGCCGTCACCTCCGGTGAGCGGATCGCTTCGGTCACATCGTGGCCGTTCACCAACACCCGCTGGCTGCCAGCGGCAGCTGTGCTCAGCTGCAGATCGAGGTCATTCAGCAGCGGAGCAACCGCGGTGCCATCGGCAGGATCCACACCGCTCTGCTGCACCAGCCAGGTCACGGCCCGGTACATGGCGCCGGTGTCGAGATAGATCAGCCCCAGCCGCTCGGCAAAGGCGCGGGTCACCGTGCTTTTGCCGGCTCCGGCGGGGCCGTCGATGGCAACGATCGGGGCTCGGCTCATCAGAAAAACGTGATCGATCAGGCGGCTGGGGCCGCAATGGGCGGCGGCGGCTAGCAGGGTGAGGCCCGTGAGCTGGGCCTTGGGCTGCAGCGTGTGCGCACACACCGCTTCTACATAGTCGACCACCAGCCCGGCCTGCTCCAGCTGCTGTTCCACCTCCGCCAGGAGTGGTGCCGCCGCCTGCTCTGGCTGAATCCCTGCCGCCGCAGCCGCGTGCAGAGCCTGGGGAAGCGCCGCGGCCTGCTGGCGCTGGGCCGCATCCAGGTAGCGGTTGCGTGAGCTCATGGCCAGGCCGTCGGCTTCCCGCAGGGTGCGGCAGCCGATCACCTGCACGGGCAACCCCAGGTCGCGGACAACGCGCCTGAGGATCGTGAGCTGTTGCCAGTCTTTTTCGCCCAGCAGCATGTGGCTGGGGCGGATCAGCCCGAGCAGCCGCACCACCACGGTGGCCACGCCATTGAAATGGCCCGGCCTGTGCCGTCCGCACAGCCCCGCCTGCAGGGATTGCGGGGGGACAACCCGGGTGAGGTTGCTTTCCCCTTCGGGATAGAGGTCGTCCACGCCCGGCGCGAACAGCGCATCGGCGCCGGCCGCTTCCGCCAGCTGTGCATCCTGTTGCAGGTTGCGGGGGTAGCGCTCGAAGTCTTCGCTGGGTCCGAATTGCAGCGGGTTCACGAACACGCTCACCAGCACCGCCGCTCGGGCCCAGTTGGTTGGCTGGCGTGCCTGCTCGATCAGGCTGCAGTGGCCTTGATGCAGGGCGCCCATGGTGGGCACGAAGTGCACGGGCGCGGAGCCCTGAGCCCGGCGCCACTCCTGCAATTCGGTGCAACTGCGCAGCAGGCGCACGGGCTCTCCGGATTCAGGCCGACCCTACCGGCCCGGCCTGGTCAGCAAAAAGCCCACCGGCCAGTGACCAGTGGGCTGTTGATCTCGATTGAGGCAGCGAGTTATTGGAGCACTTCCAGCTTCACGTTTGCGGTGCCGCTGGAGATGAGTCCCAGCTGGTTGGCGGCGCCATGGGCCAGATCGATCACGCGGTGGCCGTGAAAGGGACCGCGGTCGTTGATCCGCACGATGGCGCTGCGACCGTTGCCGATGTTGGTGACGCGCACCTGAGTGCCGAAGGGCAGGGAGCGGTGCGCGGCAGTGAGGGTGCCCGGGCGGAGCACTTCACCACTGGCGGTGCGGTTGCCGAAGAATCCAGGGCCGTACCAACTGGCTTGACCTTGGCTCACCGATTTGATCCGGGGCTGCTGAGGGGGTGTGGCGATGGGCAGCGCCGGAACGGCTGGCTTGAGCAGGGGCTCGTCTGGGCTAGTGGCCGCCTCGGGGCTGGGATCCGCGTTCCGGATAGCCAGTTCGAGGGAGGCGCTGCTGTCGGCAGCAGCGACACGGCCAGTGGTGGCGAAGGCCGGGGTGATGCCAGTGCTGCCGGAGAGCAGCAGGGCCGAACCACCAAGGAGAAACAAGCGACGCATAACAAGCGAAACTCGCCGCGATCAACGCAGCAGCCACTGGAAAAAGGTGTGGCCCGTCAGCCTCAAGAGCGTTTTCAGAAGCGTGCGAGCAGAATTTGCAAGCGGTTTCTGAAACGAAGTGCTGGCAGAGTTCCTATCGGGAATTGACGACGACGCAAAGTTACTGGCAGTGCTTTGCGGATTAGGTCAGGAACTGTTGGTGCTTGATTGATCAGGATTTGCGATCAAATCGCGGATCGAGGGCTAGCGCAGGGATCTGGAGACTTGCAAGGGGCTGGTTTGATCACATGGACTGATTGCCTTGATAAGCGCAGCTGATTGCAGCGTGTGCCAATCGCGCTGTTGGCCCCAGGTTGGGCTGGCGGAGGGTGTGGCGGCTGGCCTGTGCCGGGGCAGGATCAAGACAACTCGTGAGTGGTTGCTGGCATGGACTACCGCACTGCAGGCGTTGATGTGGAGGCCGGCCGCGCCTTCGTGGAGCGCATCCGCTCGAGTGTGGAGTCGACCCGCAGGCCGGAAGTGCTCGGTGGGCTAGGGGGCTTTGGTGGCCTTTGCCGGTTGCCCCAGGGCATGCGCAAGCCTCTGCTGGTGTCGGGTACGGATGGGGTGGGCACCAAGCTGGAGCTGGCCCAGGCCCATGGCCGGCATCACAGCGTTGGCATCGACCTGGTGGCGATGTGCGTGAACGATGTGATCACCAGCGGCGCTCAACCGCTGTTTTTCCTTGATTACATCGCCACCGGCAAGCTCAGTCCCGAGGCGATGGCTGAGGTGGTGGAGGGCATTGCCGATGGCTGTCGCCGCAGCGGTTGTGCCCTGCTGGGGGGTGAAACCGCCGAGATGCCCGGTTTCTATGGCCCTGGTCGCTACGACCTGGCGGGCTTTTGCGTGGCGGTGGTGGAGGAAGACGAGCTGATTGATCCGGCGCGGGTGCAGGCCGGCGATCGCATCGTGGCGGTGGCCAGCAGTGGTGTGCACAGCAACGGCTTCAGCTTGGTGCGCCGCATCCTTGAGATGCGCGGCGTTACCTCAGACACAACCCTCAGCCCCGGTGGCCCTGGGGTGCTGGATGCCCTGTTGGAGCCCACTGTTCTTTATGTATCTCTCGTGCAGGCCCTGCTGAGCGCCGGGGTTGAGCTGCACGGCATGGCCCACATCACCGGCGGCGGCCTTCCCGAAAACCTGCCCCGGGCTCTGCCAGCGGGCGTGCATGCCCGCCTTGATGCCGGCAGCTGGGAGCGCCCTGCCCTGTTCCGTTGGCTGCAGGAGAACGGCGAGGTGCCCGAGGCTGATCTCTGGAACACCTTCAATTTGGGGGTGGGTTTCTGCCTGGTGCTGCCAGAGGCGGCGGTGGAGTCGGCCCTGGCGGTGTGCCGTCAGCAGGGCCATCAGGCCTGGCTGCTCGGTGCGGTGGAGGCTGGGGCTGCACCGAATGCCCCCCTGGCGGGATTGCCGTACTGAAGACGGTTCAGGTTGCTGGCAAATTGCATCAGCTCGGCTCGCGAGGCCGGCGAAACCGCTTCAGGCCGTTAGGGTCTGGGCATCGCAGCCCATCGGATCAGCCGGTCGCTGCAGGTCTTGCCTCGAGCGCAGGCCCACGGGTTCCAATCGTTGTCTGGCTCGGCAGCAACGCAGAACACAGCTCATAGGTTCAGTTCTTCATAGGTTTGAGATGTCGTTAAACGGCTCGCTTTTAAACACCCCGACACGGGTGACTCGTCGCCGCAGTTCTGCTGGTCCGATTCCCCCGAATCGGCCGGTGCGCACCCGCGACAGCTATCCCAGCCGCAGCAGTGTGCGTCCCACGTTCCTGACCCTGCGGGATCACGGCAAGGTGTTCGTTGCCGATCTGCCCAGGCTCTCCGACGGTCAGCTGGCCCACGTGGGGAAAGAAGCCCGCGAGGTGCTTGAGAGCATCAGCCGCCGCCTTGAAGAGCTGGAGCAGCAGCTGCAGCTCTCGCCGCAGGAGCAGGAAACCCGGATTCGTGCGGCCACCAAGCGCGATGTCACCGAGCGCTTTATCCGCGCCGTTGAAGAGGAGCAGGAGCAGCGCCGCTCCAACCCCGCCCTGAAGGCTGCGGCTGGTGAGTCGCTGGCACGGGCCTTTCTGGAGATTGCCCGTCACCGCCTGCCGGGCGCCACTTTTGATTCGCTGTTGCAGGAAGCGTTGGCGGCCTGTGATGACGGTCCTGATGTGGCCGAAGAGCCTGCTGAGGCCCCTGTCGTTCTCGATCCCCCTCGCCCCCGGCTGGTGTCGTTAAGCCGGCCTGTGGAAGCACCCGTGGCTGTGGAGCGTGAGCGGATGCCGGTGGTGCTCACGCCCGATCCTTCGCCTCAGATGGGGCAGGGCTGATCAGGCGCTCTGGAAGGGATTGGCTGGCATGCGCGCCGCACCCGCGGCTTGCGCCAGCTGATCAAGGGCATCGCGCTCGCTGGCGTTCAGCGTCCAGCTGAGGGCGGCGGCGGTGGCGTCCACCTGGGCGCTGCTGCGCAGCCCCGGAATGGGCATAGCCCCATGGGCACGGCACCAGTTCAGCGCCACGGCCGCCAGCCCTCCTGGGCGCCCGTTGCCGATGTCCGCCATGGTTTGGCGTAGGGCCTGGATCTGCGGCTCGAGTCGTGCGAACAGGCTGCGGCGGGTTCCGGTGAGGGGGCGCTGCGCTGGCTCTGCGGCACTGGTCTCGGCGCGGCTGAGCAGCCCCAAGGCCAGTGGGCTGTAGGCGATCAGCTCGATGTTGAGCTCTCGGCACACCGCTGCCACCCCTCCTGGTTCCAGGGGTTGCGGTGCCAGCAGGGAGAGCTGCACCTGCAGGCTCTTGAGGGCTACCCCCTGATCGGCCAGGCGCTGGTGCAGCTGCCGCAGGCGTTTGGGCCCCACATTCGAGACCCCCAGGCTCTCCACGGCTCCGCTGCGCACCAGATCGGCAAGGCCATCCAGCAGCGGCCCTTCCTGCCAGGGGGCGTAACGGGCCGTGCTCCAGTGCAGTTGCACCCGTTTCATCTGGCCCTGGAGCCGCTGCTGGGAGGCTGCGAAGGCGCGGGCGTAGCCCCTGCGGCCAAGGCGCCACGGGAAGGGGGCGAGTTTGGTGGCAATGCACAGCTGCTTGCGCTCGATCTCGGGGGTGGCCATGGCGAAGCGGCCCAGCAGTTCTTCACTGCGGCCATTGAGCCGGCCGGTGCCGTAGGAGTCGGCCGTATCGAAAAAGGTGAGCCCCTGCTCCAGGCAGCGCTTGAAGGTGGCCGACAGAGCGTCGTCGTCGCGTTCCGGTTGATAGCCCCAGAGAAACTGGTTGCCCCAGGCCCAGGTGCCCACCCCGATCCCGGGTTGTCCGCTGCCGCTTGCCATGATCGAGCCAGTCAGGGCCATCTCTGCGGTGAATTCTCTGCCCACTCCAGCGGTGGCCGCTGCCGATGGCTCCGTTCAGCCCGAAGCGCCATGCGAGCTGGTGCCCGAGCGCCAGGAGCCGGAGCCCGTGCTCTGCGGTTACTGCGGCCGTACCGCCAGCAATGGTTTGGTGTGTATCGGCATGTGCGTGGCCGACTCCGGTTACTAGCCATGGGCGGGTTTCTGCGCAGTCAGGGGGCGCTGGCAGCCGCCCTGGCTGCGCCCCTGGCCGGGCTACTGATCACGGTGGTACCGCTGCCCGCACAGGCTGAAGCCTTTGGCCGCTGGCAGCAGCGGCCCCGCAGCTGCACGGTGGAGCACGGCGCAGCCCCAGTGTTGCGCTGCCAAGCCGTGCAACTGGATCAACGCAGCCCTGAGGTGCTGCGCCTCAGCGTGCAGGCGCAGGGCCCCGGGCGCGGTGACCTGATTCAGTTCACACTGGTGGGTGCTCTGGCGCAGGGGCAGCAACCCATGGGTTGCCGCAACGGGGCCTGCAGCCTCAAACAGCCTCTCCAGCTCAGCTTGAGCACCCTCAGCCTGGTCCGATTTGATGGCCGGGGGCTGGCGCAGAGCCTCCCCGAAACCAAGCCGGTGCAAGGCACGTGTCGGATCGATCCGGCAGCCCTGCACTGCGAAGCCATCGCTCCCGATCAGGCCGGCTCCCCGCCATGGACGCTCAAGGCCCAGCTGCGTTGAAGCGCCTTGAACTGAACCCGGCGCCTTCAAGCTTCCGGGTTTGGTGTTGAACGAGAGGCGGCACCCAGATTCGAACTGGGGGTAAAGGATTTGCAATCCTCTGCCTTACCACTTGGCCATGCCGCCTTGCGGGAGCAAACTCCCAGGGCGGATCGTATCAGTCACGGGATGCCCGGCCGTTTGCTGGTGCTGAGCAACGGCCATGGGGAAGACCTGATCGCTCTGCGCGTGTTGCAGGCACTGCATCGCCGTTGCCCAGAGCTGCAGATCGCCGTGCTGCCTCTGGTGGGGGAGGGGGCTGCTTTTGCCGCAGCTGAGCAGGCCGGAGTGTTGCAACGCGTGGGGCCGCGCCGGCCTTTGCCAAGCGGTGGGTTCAGCAATCAGAGCCTGCGAGGCCTGATCGCTGATCTGTGGGCCGGCGTGCTCGGCCTGAGCTGGCGCCAGTGGCGGCTGGTGCGGCGCTGGGGGCGCAGCGGTGATCCGGTGCTGGCGGTGGGTGATCTGTTGCCGCTGTTGCTCGCCTGGAGCAGCGGCGGCCCCTACGGCTTCATCGGCACCCCCAAGAGCGACTACACCTGGGCCAGCGGTCCGGGGCGGGCAGCTCTGGCGGATCGCTATCACCGCTGCAAAGGCAGCGAATGGGATCCCTGGGAGTGGGCGCTGATGGCGCGCCGCCGTTGCCGGCTGGTGGCCATGCGTGATCCGCTCACCGCCCGCGGCCTGCGCCGCCATGGCGTGGCGGCCCTCGCGCCGGGCAATCCAATGATGGATGGGCTCACGGCCCAGGCCCTACCCGCGGATCTCAAGCCGCGCCGCTGCCTGCTGCTCTTGGGGGGCAGCCGCATGCCTGAGGCCCTGGGCAATCTGCGCCGGCTGCTGGAAGCCCTGGCGCTTCACCGCGCCGCTGAGCCCCTGCTGGTACTTGCGCCCTGTGGTTCCAGGCCTGCTGCATCGGAGTGGGCGCCGTTGCTGGAAGGCTTGGGCTACGAGGCCGCCGCGGTGCCGCCTGGGGTTGAGGCCGCCGCTGCCTGGCAGCGCGGTGCCGTGCTGTTGCTGGTGGGGCCGGGGCGCTTCGCCGCCTGGGCTGGCTGCGCCGAGGTGGGTTTGGCGGCGGCCGGTACGGCCACCGAGCAGTTGGTGGGGTTGGGGGTGCCAGCCCTGTCCCTGCCAGGGCCTGGCCCGCAGTTCAAGTTGGGCTTCGCCCGGCGCCAGAGCCGCCTGCTGGGGGGATCGGTGGCGGTGTGCCGCACACCGCAGCAGCTGGCCGAGCGGCTGGCTGTGTTGCTGCAGGAGCCGCGGTTGCGGGCTCAGCTGGGCTCGATTGGTCGGCGGCGGATGGGGCCGCCCGGTGGTGCGGAGGCCCTGGCCGCGTTTGTGGAGCGCCGGCTCTTGGAGGCCGCAGCCCAGGCGGGATGATGGCGGTACGCCTTTCGCCGTCCGCATGGCAGCTCCCCAGGACAAGGACTACGTGATCGCCTGCGGTCGGCTGGCCAGCGCCTTGAGCATCAGCATCGCCGCCGCGCGCCGCAAGGTGGATCTGGTGGCAGCCCGCGAGGACGTGCGCGACACCCCCAGCAAGATGCTGATTGCCCAGCGCCTGCTGCTTGAGGCCGAGGGGGTTGGCCATGAATCGCGCCAGCTGCTCGATGAGCTGCTGGAAGCCGTGGCCGAGGAGGCCAACTACCTCGGCGACGACTGAGCCCGGCCGCTGCCTGGGCGCTTGGCCTCAGCAGCGGTGCTCGAAGATCGCCCCGAACCGGCCCCGATCGAGCTCGGCGATCACCGGGATGCACTGGAAGCTGCGCTCGGCCAACGCGAGCCGCTCCTCCCGCACGAGCATCTGAATCAGCCGCTCGCGAGCAGCCAGCAGATAGCGCACATCGTTGGCGGCATAGGCCAGCTGCGCATCGCTCAGCTCTTCAACGCGGCCCCAGTCGCTGCTCTGGGCGCCCTTATCGAGTTCCACGCTGCAGAGCTCGTTCACCAGCTCCTTCAGCCCGTGGCGATTGGTGTAGGTGCGGGCCAGGCGGCTGGCCACCTTGGTGCAGAACAACGGGTTCACTTGAATGCCCAGCCCCTCGCCGAGGGCGGCCACATCAAAGCGGGCGAAGTGGAACACCTTCACGATGCCGGCGCGCTCCATCAGGTCTTTGAGCAGCGGCGCTTCGCTCTGGCCCCTCAGGATGCGGATGCAGCACACGTTGTCGTGTTCATCGCTGATCTGCACCAGGCAGAGGCGATCGCGCCCGTGCACGAGTCCCATCGCCTCGGTATCCACCGCCAGGGCGCTCGATCCCCCGAGCAGCGCATGCCACTCCGGCGTGAGATCGCCATCGAGCACAGCGAAGCGGGCGGGGCTGGAGCCGGCGGCGGGAACGGAGGGGCTGGTGGAGGAGGCGCTGGTCAAGGTGGTGGGCGGAGCTTGGGCCATCGTCGCGGACCACAGGCCAGCCACCCCAAAACCCAAGATCATCTTTCGCTCTTGAAAATCGAAATGAGATTGCGCTAACAGATCTGTAGTGCCTGGTGCTCTTCTGTGATGCGATCCCTCCGTGCCCCTGGGCCCTCCGGCCTGGCGGCCATTCGCGCGTTCTTTGAGCAGCCCCCCATCCAGCACCTGGGCCTGGAGCTAGCGGTGTGCTGGATCCTGGAGCGCCTGCTCGATCGCGACAGCTACCCCACCGCGCTGATGCACGACCTCAGCGATGCCCATCCCAAGCTCAGGCTCTCGGAAACGGTGCTCCAGCAGGCCATTCACTTCCTGGATCACGAGGGCGCCATCAGCAGCTACGCCCAGCGCTGTCCGAGTCGCGGCAGGCCGCGCCGCATGCTGCATCTACTGGAGGAGCACCGGCAGGCGGCCCAGGCTCTGATGCCGCCGTGGCAGCACTGGCTCGAGGAGAATGAGTGGCCAACACACGGCAGCGCTTATGCCACCGGCTCTGGGTTCCACCCTGCTGCTCACCCTGCTCCTGGCTGTCGGCCTGGTGTTCTTCCTGCGGGCCGCCAGTAAAGACCGCACCACCGTGGTGGAGGTGCGCTCCTCCAAGCCGCCTCTGGAGGTGTTGCCGGTGATGGCCGAGTGGCTGCAGCAGCGGGGCTGGCTGGAGGAGGAGAGCAAACCCGAGCGGCGCCTGCTGCGCTTCCGCGGCCAGGTGCAGGCCAGTGGCGCTCTGGCGCTGTTGCTGTCGCTGCTGGGTGGCGTTGGAGCTGGCTGTCTGGCGCTGGTGCTACGCCAACTCTTGCCGCAACTGCACTGGTGGCCGCTGCTGTTGATCGGGCTGGGGCCCTTGGCGGGGGTGATCTACCGCCGCCGGGCTGCTCGCGCCGAATCGGTGGAGCTGCGCCTGATCAGCCACGATCAGGCCACCGGCAGCGCCCTGCGCCTGCGCGCCCACCGCGACGAGTTGATTGCCCTGGAGCAGGAGCTGGGGCCGCGCCTCGGGTTGTTCAGCGACGGCAATCTGCTCAGCTCGCCGATCTAAGCCAGAGTGGTGCGCTGATCTCGCTGCTCTGACGCATGGCCCCTGTGCCTGGTCTTCGCCGCAGTGTGCTGCTGGCCTCTTTCCTGCTGATCACCGTTGGCATTGCGGCCGCCGCTCAGGCTCCGGCCCCCCGCAGCGGAGGCAGCGATCCCCTCACCGGCGTGCGCAGTCGCCTGCAGCGCGACTGGGTAGGCCTGCGGCCCCTGCCTGCGAACGTGCCGATCCTGGTGATGGCCGGTCACGCCGATTCCCAGGGCATCGCCGGTGCCGGCACCTCCGGAGCAGCGGTGGATCTGTACGGCGCGCAGCCGATGCAGCGCGGCATCCGCGACGAGCTCTATTGGAACCTGGAGGTGGCGAAACGGGTGGTGGCCCTCGGGCAGCAGCGCGGGCTCACCATTCAGTTCTACGAACCTCCCCTGCGCACCATCCACGACGGCGATGATCCCCGCACCAACTGGAGCGTGGGCAAGCAGCACGCCGCCAGCGGCGGCTATGCCCTGGAGATTCATTTCGATGCCTACGGCCCCGATGGGGTGGGCTCAGGCGTGATCCCTGCATTGCATCGCCCCCTCACCAGGATTGACGAAAGCCTGGCGGTGGCCTTCGGCGGTTATCCCAGGCAGTTCCGTGGGGGCCTTGGCGGTCCGCGGCGTGGCATCACGCTGCTCGAGATCGGCAAGCTGGAAGCTCCATTGGAAACGGCCCTGCGCAATCCAGCCAGTCGCCAGCAGGCCTTGGCGAGCATCAGCGAGCGGGTGGTCAGCGCGCTGGAGCTGGGCGTGGCTGAGCCGGTGGTGCCGGCTGCAGCCGCGCAGCCGGCCTCAGTTCACAGCCCCGTGGGGCTGGCAGCGGGCGATCAGTGAGTCGTCGCCCAGCCAGTTCTGGGGCTTGGTGAACAGCTCGGTGAGCAGCGCTTCGCGGCTGCCGGCCTCGGGCTGATAGCCGTATTCCCAGCGCACCAGCGGCGGCAGCGACATCAGGATCGACTCGGTGCGGCCGTTGGTCTGCAGGCCGAAGATCGTGCCGCGGTCGAACACCAGGTTGAACTCCACGTAGCGGCCGCGGCGATACAGCTGGAACTGGCGCTCCCGCTCGCCATAGGGCGTGTTGTGGCGCTTCTCGGCGATCGGCACGTAGCTGGGCAGGAAGGCGTTGCCGCAGGCGCTGGCCAGGGCGAACAGCTGATCCCAGCTCTGGGGTTGGGGGCCCACCCGCTGGCCGGCGGCGGCGGCGGGGCCAGTGGGGGCCTGGCCTTTGTAGAGAACGCCGCGGGGATCTTGGTAGTCGTAAAAGATGCCGCCCACGCCGCGGGTTTCATCGCGGTGCTTCAAATAGAAGTATTCGTCGCACCAGGGCTTGAACACCTCATAGAAGGCGGGGTTCACGCTGTCGCAGGCGCCTTTAAGGGTGCGGTGGAAGTGCTGGGCGTCTTCGAGGAAGGGGTAGTAGGGGGTGAGGTCGGCGCCGCCGCCGAACCACCACACCGGGCCCGCTTCGAAGTAGCGGTAGTTGAGGTGAACGGTGGGGATATAGGGGTTGCGGGGGTGCAGCACCATCGAGGTGCCGGTGGCGAACCAGCGGTGGCCCTTGGCTTCCGGGCGCTGGCTGAGGATCGAGGGCGGCAGCTCACTGCCTTCCACCTCCGAGAAATTCACGCCTCCCTGCTCGAAGATGCGGCCTCCCTTCATCACGCGGGAGCGGCCGCCGCCGCCCTCGGGACGCACCCAGCTCTCTTCTTGAAAGCGGCCGGTGCCATCGAGCTGCTCGAGGCCGGCGCAGATCGAATCCTGCAGGCCCATCAGCAGTGCCTTGGCCCGCTGACGGGAATCCGCTGGTGGAGCCTCCAGGGCCGGGCTAGCCGCACCGTTGGCGGGGGCGCTGCCCAGTTTGGCTTTGGCTCGTGAGAGCAGGCCCTTCAACATCGGTGCAAACGCCCTGGAAGGGCCCAATCAACCGCAACACCTTTTCAGCTCAACCCGCCGCGGCACAAGCCTTCGAGAGAGTTCGTGATCACGATGCCGCGATGCCGTTGGCGGCCCTGATCGCCCTCGGCGGCCGCTTCTAGGATCGCGATTCCTTCATCCAGCCCGATGGCCAGCGCAGATCAGGCCTTAGCCCAGGCCCTCGCCGCCCTCGAGCCCCTCACCGACGCCGGCAGCGGCCGCAGCCTGCTGGAGCTGCAGTGGATTCAGCAGGTGCGCGTGCAGAACAGCCGCGTGGTGTTCCGGCTAGCCCTTCCTGGCTACGCCAATGCCCAGCGCGATCGCATCGCCGCTGATGCCCGCGGTGCGCTGCTGCAGCTCGGTGGGATTGAGGATGTGCAGATCGAGCTCGCGCCGCCTGCTGCTGCAGCTCCTGGCCACCAACAGGCGCCGATCGGCGCCGCCGGCCATGGCAGCGGCGGCCCGGAGCGTCAGCCGATCCCTGGCGTGAAGCAGGTGATCGCCGTGAGCAGCGGCAAGGGCGGTGTGGGCAAGAGCACCGTGGCCGTGAACCTGGCCTGCGCCCTGGCGGCCTCCGGCCTGCGGGTGGGTCTGCTCGATGCGGATATCTATGGACCCAACGCCCCCACGATGTTGGGGGTGGCCGACCAGACCCCTCAGGTGCGCGGCAGCGGCAACGAGCAGATCCTCACCCCCCTGGAGAGCTGCGGCATCGCGATGGTGTCGATGGGGCTGTTGATCGATGCCCATCAGCCCGTGATCTGGCGGGGGCCGATGCTCAACGGCATCATTCGCCAATTCCTCTATCAGGTGGAGTGGGGTGAGCGCGATGTGCTCGTGGTGGATCTACCCCCTGGCACCGGCGATGCCCAGCTCAGCCTGGCCCAGGCGGTGCCGATGGCTGGCGTGATCATCGTCACCACCCCGCAGATGGTGTCGCTGCAGGATGCCCGCCGGGGTCTGGCGATGTTCCAGCAGCTGGGCGTGCCGGTGCTGGGCGTGGTGGAGAACATGACGGCCTTCATCCCGCCCGACGCTCCTGAGAAGCGTTACGAGCTGTTTGGCGCCGGTGGCGGCGCTCAGCTGGCCAGCGAGAGCGAGGTGCCGCTGCTCGCCCAACTGCCGATGGAGCTGGCGGTGGTGCAGGGCGGGGATGGCGGGCGCCCGGCGGTGTTGAGCGCGCCGGATTCGCTCACAGCTCAGGCCTTCCGTGAGCTCGCGGCCAGGCTGCCGCTGGTGGCCGCCGCATGACCCTGCTGGGGCTCTGGGGCCTGCGCCGCAGATCGGTATTTGCGGCTGGGGGCTCGCGGCATCGCCGCTGGGTCGACCGCGTCGACAAGCTGCTCTGGTGGATTCCCCTGGCGATGATCTTCGTGGCGGGGATCCTGATCGCCAGCACCCAGCGCCAGGCGGATTACGCCGATTGGTATCAGCACTGGGTTACCGCTGCCGTGGGCATGGGGATCGCTCTGGTGCTCGCCCGCATCCCGGTGGAGAGCATCACCCGCTGGCCCTGGGTGATCTATGGCGTCACGGTGGCGAGCCTGATTGCGGTGCGGGTGATCGGCGTGAGTGCCCTCGGCGCCCAGAGCTGGATCAATATCGCCGGCTTCAACGTGCAGCCGTCTGAGTTCGCCAAGTTGGGGGCGATCCTGCTGCTGGCGCGGGTGCTCTCCAGGCATCCTGTGGAGCGGCCGGTGGATCTGGTGCGGCCGGTGGCGATCATCAGCTTCCCGTGGTTGTTGGTGCTCGTGCAGCCCGATCTGGGCACCTCGCTGGTGTTCGGTTCCGTGCTGCTGGTGATGATGTTTTGGTCGGGGATGCCCGGCAGCTGGGTGGTGCTGTTCCTCTCGCCGGTGATCACCGCGATCGTGGCCGGTGTGTTCCCCTGGTTGCTGCTGGCCTGGATCCCGGCGATGGGTGTGCTGGCGTGGAAGAGCCTGCCCTGGAAGCGCGCTGGCCTGTCGCTGGTGCTGGCGGTGCAGGGGCTCTTCGCTGTGGCCACCCCCTGGCTGTGGAACAACTTCCTCCAGCCCCACCAGCGCGATCGCCTCACGCTGTTCCTAGATCCCAACAAGGACCCCCTCGGCGGCGGTTACCACCTGCTGCAGAGCACGGTGGGCATCGGCTCCGGTGGCTGGTTTGGCACCGGCTTGATGCAGGGGCACCTCACCCTGCTGCGCTTCATCCCCGAGCAGCACACCGATTTCATCTTCAGCGCCCTCGGCGAGGAGATGGGATTTGTGGGTTCGGTGCTGGCGGTGGTGGGCTTTGTGGTGTGGATCTGGCGGTTGCTGCAGATCGCCGGCAAGGCCCGCAGTGATGTGGAGTCGCTGGTGGTGGTGGGCGTGGGCGCGATGGTGATGTTCCAGGTGGTGGTGAACATCAACATGACCATCGGCCTCGGACCGATTACCGGCATTCCGTTGCCCTGGCTCAGCTACGGGCGCTCAGCGATGTTGGTGAACTTCATCGCCCTGGGCTTGTGCGCCTCGGTGGCGCGCCGCGGCGGCCAGGGAGTCACCCGCTGGTGACGGCCCCGCCGCCGGTGAGCCTCGAGCAGCTGCGCCAGCGGCTCGCTGAGGGTGTGCCGGTTGGCTGCAGCGATGACGACAGCGTGCGCCGCCAGTGGTGGGCCGCCTTGGCCACGCTCCAAGAAGACTTTTTGTTGCCCCTGGGGGTGCAGAACGGTGTGTGGCTGGCGGCACCCCTGCCAGCCCTCTACGAGCCGGCTTTGCTGCAACAGCTTCAGGGCTGGGTGTGGGCGCCACCGGAGCTGGGGGATTTGCTGCAGGCCAGTGCGCCGCTGCTGCCGCCCGGGGTGACGGCCGGGGGCGCGGCCACCGCCGGCGGTTTTGAGCGGTTGCCGCTGTTGGAAGGTGATGGCACCGACCCGCTGCTACTGCTGATCACGCCGCGCCTGCAGGTGGCGATGGCGTTGCTGGGGGAACCCGGCCAGCGGCACTTGGTGGTGCGCTTTGATCCACCCACCCTCTCAGCGGCCTTGAGCCTGCTGGATGAACGCCTGCAGGGCAGCGACCACCAGCAGGGCCAGCGGCTGCGCCAGGCAATTCAGGCCCTGGGGCCGCTGCAGAGTGATGAGCAGCTGGCTCAACGCTTCTGGCCCCGGCTGGCGGAGCGCCTGGCGGCCATGGCCCCCAGCCTCACGCTTCAGCCCCTGGTGCATCGCAGCCCCGCGGCGGCGAGTGGGGCCTCCAGCAGCCCCAGTAGTGAGCTGGCCCTGTTGGAGGCCCTCACCCATGAGGTGCGCACGCCGCTGGCCACGATTCGCACCTTGATCCGTTCGCTCCTGCGCCGCAGCGATTTGCCCGAGCTGGTGCGCCAGAGGCTGCAGCAGATCGATGGGGAGTGCAGCGAGCAGATCGATCGCTTTGGCTTGATCTTCCTGGCGGCAGAACTGCAGCGGCAGCCTCAGGGCGAGGCCCAGGCGCTGGCCCGCACCGACCTGGCCCGCCTGTTGCAACAGTTGGAGCCGGCCTGGAGGCAGCAGCTGCTGCGCCGGAGTCTGGCGATTGAGCTCAGCTTCAGCCCGGATCTGCCGCCTGTGCTGAGCGATCCGGCTCGTCTGGAAACCGTGTTGGGCGGGCTGGTGGATCGCTTCAGCCGTGGATTGCCGGCGGGGGCGGTGGTGCAGCTCAGCCTCAGGCCCGCCGGAGCACGCCTGAAGCTGCGTTTCAGTGCCACCGAAGCCGTGCTTGCCGAGCCGGGGGAAGCCGACGGCGCGGAACGGGTGGGCCCAGTGCTCAGCTGGAATCCCGGCACTGGCAGCCTGCAGCTGAGCCGTCAGGCCACCCAGCGGCTGTTCCACAGCCTGGGGGGGCGCCTGGCCGAGCGAGCCGGCAACGATCTCACGGTCTTTTTCCCTGTGGCCAGCAGCTGATCGCCCGGGTTTGTTGACTGGTGTGAAGACCCTGCTGCTGCAGGCTGTTGGGCCCAAAACACGGTGCTAGCTTCCGGACGAAACGGTCTGCGGTCCGCCGACTCCCCTCTCCGGAACAGCCATGACATTGAGCGGTCAACTCCCGAAGTACATCGGCAGCACAGGCGGTCTGCTCAACGCCGCTGAAACCGAAGAGAAGTACGCGATCACCTGGACCAGCAGCAAGGTTCAGGCGTTTGAGCTGCCCACCGGTGGTGCCGCTCACATGAACGAGGGCGAAAACATCATGTATTTCGCCCGCAAAGAGCAGTGCCTGGCCCTCGGCACCCAGCTGCGCACCAAGTTCAAGCCCCGCATCGAGGATTACAAGATCTACCGGATCTTCCCCGGCGGCGACACCGAGTTCCTGCACCCCAAAGATGGTGTGTTCCCCGAGAAAGTGAACGAAGGTCGCGTGATGGTGGGTCACAACGCTCGCCGTATCGGCCAGAACGGCAACCCCGCCAGCATCAAGTTCACCGGCAAGAACACCTTCGATTCCTGATCGCTGCATCCCCTGCCCCACAGCCTGAGGCAGGGCGATCAACCTCTATAAAGGCGGGGCCAGGCGCCCCGTTTTTTTTGCCTGCACGCCCCACGTGATGCCATCTCCCGACCGCGCCACTGTTCTGGCCCAGGCTGAGGCGGGCAGCAGCTACATCCCCATCTGGCGCACCTGGCCGGCGGATTTGGAAACACCGCTCACCACCTGGCTGAAAGTGGGCGCTGGCAGCGAGCACGGCGTGCTGCTCGAATCGGTGGAAGGCGGCGAGCGCATCGGTCGCTGGAGCTTTGTGGTGAGCGATCCGTTGTGGACGCTCACCGTGCGTGGCGATCACGCTGAACAGTGTTGGCGCGATGGTCGCCGCAACCAGCTGCAGGGCAACCCCTTTGATTTGCTGCGTGAGGCCTTGCAGCCCTACAGCGCCTCCACCATTCCCGGCCTGCCGCCGGTGGGGCAGCTGTTTGGCTTCTGGGGCTACGAACTGATCCGCTGGATTGAGCCCAGCGTTCCCGTGCATCCCACCGATCCCCAGGGGCCTCCTGATGGGTGCTGGATGCTGGCCGACAGCCTGCTGGTGTTCGATCAGGTGAAGCGGCAGATCACCGCCGTTGCCTACGCCGACTGCAGTGCCGGCGCTGATCCTTCCGCCGCCTACGACGCAGCCCTGGCGAGGCTGGATGGCCTGGAGCGGCGGATGCATGCGCCGCTGCCACCGGGGCTGACGCCGCTCGATTGGCAGGAATCGCCCAGCGTGGATTTGCCCACCACCAGCAACCGCAGCCGCGAGGAATTCGAGGCGGCGGTGCTCACCGCTAAGGAACACATTGCCGCTGGTGATGTGTTTCAGCTGGTGATCAGCCAGCGACTGGAAACCCACGTGCAGCGGGAGCCGTTTGAGCTCTACCGCAGCCTGCGCATGGTGAATCCATCGCCCTACATGGCGTTCTTTAATTTCGGCGGCTGGCATCTGATCGGCTCTAGCCCTGAGGTGATGGTGAAAGCCGAGCCGATGGCTGATGGCAGCGGCCGGGTGAAGGCCTCGCTGCGGCCCATCGCCGGCACCCGGCCCCGGGGCGCCGATGCCGCGGAAGATCAGGCGCTGGAAGCGGATCTACTCGCTGATCCCAAGGAGCGGGCTGAACACGTGATGCTGGTTGATCTGGGGCGCAACGATCTCGGTCGCGTTTGCCAGCCCGGCAGCGTGAGTGTGAGCGAGCTGATGGTGATCGAGCGCTATTCGCATGTGATGCACATCGTGAGCGAAGTGGAGGGTTTGCTCGATCCGCAGCGCGACGTGTGGGATCTACTGATGGCCTCCTTCCCCGCCGGCACCGTGAGCGGTGCCCCCAAGATCCGTGCCATGCAGTTGATCAACGCCCTGGAGCCCGATGCCCGCGGGCCCTACTCGGGCGTGTACGGCGCCATGGATCTCAGCGGTGCACTCAACACCGCCATCACGATTCGCACGATGGTGGTGCTGCCTGAGGCCGCAGGCGGCTGGCGGGTGCAGGTGCAGGCTGGAGCTGGTCTGGTGGCGGATTCGGTGCCTGCTTCGGAGTTCCAGGAAACCCTCAACAAGGCGCGCGGCATGCTCAAGGCACTGGCGTGTCTGGCATGAGCGGCTCCCTGATGCTCAAGGGCTTTGAGGTGGAGCTCTACACCGGCCGGGCTGACGGCACCGTGGTGGGCTGCTCCGCTGAGGCCGCCGCCGCTCTCGATGGGTTCGTGACCGAGCCCGACTGCCGCAATCTCGAATACACCACGGCGCCGGCTGCGTCGTACCGCGAGCAGTTGGAGCTGCTGCTCGAGCCGCGGCGGCGCCTGCGCCACTGGCTTCAGGGGCGCGAGCTCACCCTTCTGCCCGGCAGCACGCTCAGCACCGGCGATAGCCACCGGTTTGAGCGCTCCAATCCCGACAACCCGTACCACGGCTACATCGAGGCCACCTACGGCACCCGGGTGGTGACGGCCAGCGTGCATATCAACCTGGGTCTCACCGATATGGAGGCGCTGTTCGCCGCCTGCCGTTTGGTGCGTTCTGAGGCGGCGCTGCTCCTGGCGATCAGCGCCAGTTCACCCTTCCTCGATGGTGCCAGCACAGGCGCCCATTCCCAGCGCTGGCTGCAGTTCCCGCTCACGCCCCTGGCGGTGCCGCTGTTTGAAAGTCACCGCCATTACATCGACTGGGTGGAGCAACAACTCCAGCTCGGCACGATGCAGAACGTGCGTCACCTCTGGACCTCTGTGCGGCCCAACGGTGATAACCGCCCCCACGATCTCAATCGCCTTGAGATCCGCATCTGTGATCTGATCACCGATCCATTGGTGCTGCTGGCGGTCACCGCCTTCGCTGAGGCGCGCATTCAGCAGTTGTTGCGGGAGCCCGAGCTCCACGATCCGCAGCGCGCCAGCCAGCTCAGCCTTGAGCAGCTGGCGGAGCTGGCCGATGCCAATGACCAGGCCGCGGCCCGCAGCAGCCTGGATGCTGTGCTTCGCCACTGGCGCACGGGTGAGCCAGTGCAGGCGCGCCAGTGGCTGGCCGCCGAGCTGGACGGCATGGCGCCTTTGACTCAGGAGCTTGGTTTGGACCGTTGGCTAGCCCCGCTGCAGACCGTGCTGCAGCAGGGCAACCAGGCTCAGCAATGGTTGGAATCCCATGCCGGTGGCACGGCTGTTGGCGCCTTGATTGCCGAAGGCGCCCGCGAGATGGAGCGCAGTGAACTCCAGCTCACGGCGTTGCTTGCGACAGATGACGCGGCCGCTTTGGGATGATCATGGACCGCACGTCCGCCTCGCCACGTTCCATGGGGCTCACCCTCGCCGCCAACGACGCCTCTGCTGTTGCGGCTGAGCCCCGGGTCACCCGCCTGCTGGATGAACGGCTGGAGCTGGTGGAAGACCTCTGGCAGACGGTGCTGCGCAGTGAATGCCCGCCGCACCAGGCCGAGCGGTTGCTGCGGTTGAAGGATCTCAGCCGCACCGTGGATGGTGCGGCCGCCGATGCCGCCTCGGCCCAGGCCACTGCCGAGATCGTGCAGCTGATCCGGGAGATGGATCTCGCGGAAGCGATCGCCGCTGCAAGGGCCTTCTCGCTCTATTTCCAGCTGGTGAACATCCTCGAGCAGCACATCGAGGAAGACAGTTATCTCGCCAGCCTCCAGGCCCACCACCCCCAGGATCTCAACGATCCCTTCGTCCCGCCCCTCGCCAGCCAGACCGAGCCGGCCACGTTCCGCGAGCTGTTTACCCGCCTTCGCTCCCTGGGGGTGCCACCCGCTCAGATCGAGCAGCTGCTGCAGGAGCTCGATATCCGCTTGGTGTTCACGGCGCATCCCACCGAGATCGTTCGCCACACCGTGCGCCACAAGCAGCGGCGGGTGGCGGCCCTGATCCAGCAGCTGCAGCAGAGTCAGCCCTCCAATCTCAACGACCACCAGAACCTGAGGCTGCAGCTGGAGGAGGAGATCCGCCTGTGGTGGCGCACCGATGAACTGCACCAGTTCAAGCCTTCGGTGCTGGATGAGGTGGATTACGCCCTCCACTATTTCCAGCAGGTGCTCTTCGGCGCGATGCCGCAGCTGCGCCAACGCATCCGCAACGCCCTCACGGCCAGCTATCCGGATGTGGCGCCACCGAGCGACGCCTTCTGCACCTTCGGCTCCTGGGTGGGCTCCGATCGTGATGGCAACCCCTCGGTCACACCAGACATCACCTGGCGTACCGCTTGCTATCAGCGCCAGCTGATGCTTGAGCGCTATCTGGCGGCGGTAGCTGATCTGCGCGATCAGCTCAGCATCTCGATGCAGTGGAGCCAGGTGAGCGCGCCGTTGCTCGAGTCGCTGGAGATGGATCGGCTGCGCTTCCCGGAGATCTACGAGGAGCGCGCGGCCCGCTACCGCCTGGAGCCTTACCGCCTCAAGCTCAGCTACGTGCTGGAGCGCCTCAAGCTCACTCATCAGCGCAATCAGCAGCTGGCTAGTGCCGGCTGGGAATCCCCAGGTGAAACGCGCCCGGCCCTGCCGGCCTTCGGCCAGGGATCACTGGTGGCGGCTCCGGCCCCTGATCTGCACTACGCCACGGTCACCGAGTTCCGCAACGATCTGGAGCTGATCAACGACAGCCTCCAGGGCACAGGCCTGAGCTGTGAGCCCCTGGACAACCTGATCGCCCAGGTGCACACCTTCGCCTTCTGTCTGGCCAGCCTCGACATCCGCCAGGAGAGCACGCGCCACAGCGATGCCCTCGATGAACTGAGTCGCTATCTCCAGCTGCCCATCCCCTACGCCGAGATGGATGAGGCGCAGAAGGTGGAGTGGCTGTTCACCGAACTGCAAACCCGCCGGCCCCTGATCCCGGCTTCAGTGGAGTGGAGTGCTCCCACGGCCGAAACGTTTGATGTGCTGCGGGTGGTGCACCGCCTTCAGCAGGAGTTCGGCAGCCGCATCTGCCGCACCTATGTGATCTCGATGAGTCACACGGTGTCTGATCTGTTGGAGGTGCTGGTGCTGGCGAAGGAGGCCGGCCTGGTGGATCCGATGGCCCAGCGCTCCAACCTGTTGGTGGTGCCGCTGTTTGAAACGGTGGAAGACCTCAAGGCCGCGCCGGCGGTGATGGAGCGCCTGTTCAGCGAGCCCTTCTATCGCCAGCTGATCGCCAGCACCAGCCCCACGGGTAAGCCCCTGCAGGAGCTGATGCTCGGCTACTCCGACAGCAATAAGGATTCCGGCTTCCTCTCGAGCAACTGGGAGATCCACCAGGCCCAGATCGCCCTGCAGCAGCTCGCCACCCGCCATGGCGTGGCCCTGCGCATCTTCCACGGCCGCGGCGGCTCGGTGGGTCGCGGTGGCGGCCCGGCCTATCAGGCGATCCTGGCTCAGCCCAGTGGCACCCTCAACGGCCGCATCAAGATCACCGAGCAGGGCGAGGTGCTGGCCTCCAAATACTCCCTGCCCGAGCTGGCGCTGTTCAACCTGGAAACGGTGTCCACTGCTGTGATTCAGAACAGCCTGATCACCAGCCACGTGGATGACACCCCCAGCTGGAACGAGCTGATGGCGCGCTTGGCGGCCTCATCGCGCAGCCACTACCGCGCTCTGGTGCACGACAACCCCGATCTGGTGGCCTTCTTCCAGCAGTGCACCCCGATCGAGGAGATCAGCAAGCTGCAGATCTCCAGCCGCCCCGCCCGCCGTAAGAGTGGGGCTAAAGACCTCTCCAGCCTCCGCGCTATCCCCTGGGTGTTCGGCTGGACCCAGAGCCGCTTCCTGCTCCCCAGCTGGTTCGGTGTGGGCGCAGCCCTGCAGGAGGAGCTCGATGCCGATCCGGCTCAGCTGGAGCTGTTCCAGCAGCTCTATCAGCGCTGGCCCTTCTTCCGCATGCTCATCTCCAAGGTGGAGATGACCCTCTCCAAGGTGGACCTCGATCTGGCCCACCACTACGTGCGCTCGCTGGGGCGTCCGGAGTTGCGGGATGCGTTTGAAGCGATCTTTGCGGTGATCGCCAAGGAATTTGTGCTCACCCGCGATCTAGTGCTGGCGATCACGGGTCACCAGCGCTTGCTCGATGGAGATCCTGGTCTGCAGCTCTCGGTGGAGTTGCGCAACCGCACGATCATTCCCCTCGGCTACCTGCAGGTGGCGCTGCTGCGGCGCTTGCGTGATCAGAACCGCCAGCCCCCCATGAGCGAGGCGGCCGCTAGCGACGATGGACGCACCTACAGCCGCAGCGAACTGCTGCGGGGAGCGCTGCTCACCATCAATGGCATCGCCGCCGGCATGCGCAACACGGGCTGAGGGGGCTCGTGGTGCTGGATTCCCTGCTGATCCCCTTCCGCTCCCAGCCCCAGCCGCCACCCCTGCCGGCCGGCTACAGCCTCTCGAGCGAGCAATGGCCTTCTGCCCAGGAGCTTGATGCGCTGTTGGTGGCCTGCGGTGATCCCGCGCGGCCGCTTGAGCGGATCGAGGCGGCCCTGCAGCGCAGCGCCTGGCAGCTCAGTGTTCGCAATCCCGCTGGTGCGCTGGTGGGATTTGTGCGCGTCACCAGCGACCTGGCCCTGAATGCCAATCTCTGGGACCTCACGGCTCACCCTGCCGACCCCCAGCAGGAGCAGTTGATGATCGTGCTGGTGTACACCACGCTTCACCGGTTGAAGCGGGAGTTGAGCGGCTGCAGCATCTCGGTGGCGGCGACGCCGATGGCTCAGGAAGCGCTCAAGCGCCATGGCTTTGTGGTGGATCCAGGCGGGATCCGGGCCATGGGCCTCAGCCTCTGAACCAGCCTCCGCCAGCGATCGCGATGCGATACGACGCCGGCGCACAAAAAAGCCCCGCCGAAGCAGGGCTCTCACGAGGGTGTGCCGCTTCCTGAGCCACGAGCATGGAGGGACTCGAACCCCCGACACTCAGAACCGGAATCTGATGCTCTATCCAACTGAGCTACATGCCCTCACGGGAGCAGCCCCTCACGGGCCTTACCTTAGCCGTCAGAGCGCCCCAGACCCATTCGGCTGCATCGCCTGGAGCTGCGCCAGTTCCGCAATATCGAGGCGCTGACCCTCGAGCTGGAGGCCCCGCGGCTGCTGGTGATCGGCCGCAACGGGGAGGGCAAATCCAACCTGCTCGAGGCGGTGGAGCTGCTCGGCAGCCTGCGCTCCCATCGCTGCAGCGCCGATCGGGATCTGATCCGCCGGGGTGAGCGCCAGAGCTGGATGGCTGCTGACAGCGCTGGTGGTGATCGTTTGGAGTTGGAGTTGCGGCGCCAGGGCGGACGCTTGGCCCGCCGCAACGGCAAGCTGCTCGAGCGGCAGCACGAGCTGATCGGCCCCCTGCGCTGCGTGGGCTTCAGCGCCCTGGATCTCGAATTGGTGCGCGGGGAGCCGGCGCTGCGGCGCCAGTGGCTGGATCGGGTGGTGCTCCAGCTGGAGCCGGTGTACGCCGAGTTGTTGAGCCGCTATGGGCGGCTGCTCCGCCAGCGCTCCCAGCTCCTGCGGCGCGGCCTGGGCCAAGGCCAGCTCGATGGCCTGCTGGAGGCCTTTGATCAGCAGATGGCGTTGATCGGCACCCGCTTGCATCGGCGCCGGCTTCGCGCGCTCGGCCGCCTGGAGCCCCTGGCGGCCGTGTGGCAGGAGCGGCTCAGTGGGGGCAGGGAGCAGCTGCAATTGCGCTACCAGCCCGGCAGCGTGCTTGAGGGCGAGGAGGCCGAGGGGCCCTGGCGTGATGCCCTGCTGGAGCAGTTGTGGCTGCAGCGCCCGGAGGAACTGCGGCTGGGGCAGTGCAGCGTGGGCCCCCACCGCGATGAGGTGGCCCTCGAGCTGGGCGGTCAGCCGGCGCGGCGCTACGGATCCGCCGGCCAGCAGCGCACCCTCGTGCTCGCGTTGAAGTTGGCGGAGCTTGAGCTGGTGCGCCAGCTCTGGGGAGAGCCGCCGCTGCTGCTGCTCGATGACGTGCTCGCTGAACTGGATCCCGGCCGTCAGCAGCTGTTGCTGGAGGCCGTGGGCGAGGGCCACCAGTGCCTGGTGAGTGCCACCCACCTGGGGGCGTTCAGTGGCGGCTGGCACGAGCGCTCGCAGGTGGTGACCGTTGAGGCAGGGCGCCTGCTGACTGGCCAGTAAGGTGAACGGCTGTTTTGCCGGGATCTGATGACCCAAGCGGCCTGCCTCCACCCCAACCCGGGATGGACCGGAGCTGAGACGTTCTCCGCGAGCCCCCAAGCACCCAGTGCCACCGAGATGGTGGGTAAACACTGCATTCTCGAGCTGTACAACTGCGATTCCGCCAAGCTCGACGACGAGGCTTTCCTCAGGAACGCCATCACCACCGCTGCGAAGCGTGCTGGCGCCACTCTCCTGAATCTGATCACCCACCGGTTCGACCCCCAGGGTGTGACGGGGCTGGCTCTATTGGCCGAATCCCATATCTCGATCCACACCTGGCCCGAATCGGGCTACGCTGCTGTGGATGTGTTCACCTGTGGTGACCACACCATGCCGGAGCGGGCCTGCATCGTGCTCAGCGAGGAGCTCGACGCCGGCAACTACAAGCTCAAGAGCTTCCGCCGCGAGACCCCCGGGTCGGTGGCAGGTGCTGAGCGCGAACCCGCCCTCACCGCCGCTTGATCGGCCTCGGGTTCTGATCCCTTCGCCCTCTCCCGCCTAGGAGAGGGCTTTTTTACGCGTCTGGCCGCTGAAGCCCGCGGTTGAGCTTGCCGCTCACCAGCCCCTCTAGATCAAGGCTCACCGCCGTGAAGCCCAGATCCAGGAAGGCCGCTACGAGGGCTTCTCGCAGCGCAGGCTCCAGTAGGGCTGTGAGTTGATCGGGGGGCAGCTCAATGCGCGCCGATTCCCCCTGGCTGCGCACCCGCAGCTCACGAAACCCCTGCTGCCGCAACCAGGCTTCGCCGCTGGCCACGCGTTGGAGCCGCTCCGCGCTGATCGCTTCGCCGTAGGGAAAGCGGGAGGCCAGGCAGGGCTGGGCAGGCTTATCCCACCAGGGGAAGCCCAGGGCCCGGGAGATGCCGCGCACGCCGGCTTTGCTGATGCCGAGATCCGCCAAAGGCGAACGAACGCCGCGCTCTTGAGCGGCGCGGATACCAGGGCGGTGATCGCCGAGATCGTCGTGGTTCACGCCATCGAGCACCACGGCAGCGGCCGTGTCGCTCTCCTCTAAGAGCTGGGCGAGCAGGCTGTGGAGTTCCCGTTTGCAGGCGTAGCAGCGATCGCTGGGATTGCTGCTGTAGGCGGGGTCGTTGAGTTCGGCGGTGGGAAGTTCGCGTTGGCGGATGCCCATCCAGGCGGCTTGCTGCCGGGCTTCCTCGCGCAGGTGTGGGGCGAGCGCTGGCGACACGCCCGTCACGGCAATGGCCTGCTCCCCCAATTGCTCGGCGGCGATGGCCGCCACCAGGGCGCTGTCCACGCCGCCGGAGTACGCCACCAGCACCGCAGGGTGTGCGGCGATGGAGCGGCGCAACTCCGTGAGGGCGGCCTGCAGGGCCGGCTCCAAGGTCTCCACCGTGGGATGGAGGCCGCTGGGTTGGAGGCTGGACTGTGCCGGCATCAGCGCTGCAAACCGCGGTCGATGGCCTTCCGGAAGCCGTCGTTAGAGTCCGACGGTAAGTGGCTTGGCCATGGCCCCGCAGGCAACCTCCGCCACCACAACCAGCCGCGGCACGGGCCGGGGCATCGGCATTCGCACAGCAGCCGGCAGCAGCGAGCGCAGCCACGGCCAGCTGCATGTGTATGACGGCGACGGCAAGGGCAAGAGCCAGGCAGCCCTCGGGGTGGTGCTGCGCACCATCGGTTTGGGCATCTGCGAGCAGAAGCAGACCCGGGTGCTGTTGCTGCGTTTCCTCAAGGGCCCCGGCCGCTCCTACGACGAAGACGCCGCCATCGAGGCGCTGCAACAAGGCTTCCCCCACCTGATCGATCAGGTGCGCACTGGCCGTGGCGAGTTTTTCGGCGCAAACGAGGTCACCCGCGTCGACATCCAGGAGGCCCAGCGCGGTTGGACGATCGCCAAAGGCGCCATCGCCAGCGAGCTCTATTCGGTGGTGGTGCTCGATGAGCTCAATCCGGTGCTGGATCTGGGGCTGCTTGATACCGAGGAGGTGGTGCGCACCCTGGCGGCCAAGCCCGCTGGCATGGAGGTGATCGTGACCGGCCGTGGTGCGCCCCGCTCCCTGGTTCAGATCGCCGATCTCCACTCGGAGATGCGTGCTCACCGCCGCCGCGATGCTGTGTCGGAGCTGGATCCCGGCCTCGATGAGCTGCCCGCGGCCGGCCTGGATGGCATCGAGGTGTACACCGGAGAGGGCAAGGGCAAATCCACCAGCGCCCTAGGCAAGGCTCTCCAGGCCATCGGCCGCGGCATCTCCCAAGACAAGAGCCATCGGGTGTTGATCCTGCAGTGGCTCAAGGGCGGCAGCGGTTACACCGAAGATGCGGCGATCGCTGCCCTGCGCGAGAGCTATCCCCACCTGGTGGATCACCTGCGCTCCGGCCGCGACGCGATCGTGTGGCGCGGCCAGCAGCAGCCGATCGATTACGTGGAAGCCGAGCGGGCCTGGGAGATCGCCCGCGCCGCCATCTCCAGCGGCCTCTACAAAACGGTGATCCTCGATGAGATCAACCCCACCGTGGATCTCGAGCTGCTGCCGGTGGAGCCGATCGTGCAGACCCTGCTGCGCAAGCCCTCCGAAACCGAGGTGATCCTCACGGGCCGCTGCAAGAACCCACCCGCCTACTTCGATCTGGCTTCGGTGCACTCAGAGATGGTGTGCCACAAGCACTACGCCGAGCGCGGCGTGGATCTCAAGCGCGGTGTGGATTACTGAGCTGCCAGCAAAAAGCCCGGGTCTGAGCCCGGGCGCATGCGGCTTGATCGATCGCGCTCAGTAGCGCGGCACGCTCGGATCCACGTCCTGGCTCCAGGCGTCGATGCCGCCGGCCACGTTGATGCCCTCGATGCCGTGGCGTTTCAGGGCGATCAGGGCCTTGGCGCTGCGGCCGCCCAGTTTGCAGTGGGCATAGAGCGTTTTGCCGGCGGCAAGTTGCTTGATCCGCTCCACAGCGGTGCCGTTCTCGATCTGATCGAGGGGGATCAGCTCAGCGCCAGGGATCACGGCGATCTCCGCTTCGGGCGGATTGCGTACGTCGATCAGCACCATCCCGGAGGTGTCGCCATCGAGCAGGGTCTTCAGCTCGCTCACGCTGATGCTCTCCACGGCGCCGGCTTCTTCCTGCCCGGGGGCTGTGCCCCCCACGCCACAGAACTCCTGGTAGTCGATCAGTTTGTCGATCACCGGGCGCTCGGGGTTGGGCCGCAGTTTGAGCTCGCGGAACTTCATGCCCAGGGCATCAAACAGCAGCAGGCGGCCGCTGAGGGTGGTGCCGATGCCGGTGATGATCTTCACGGCTTCGGTGGCCTGGATTACGCCGATGATTCCGGGCAGCACGCCCACCACGCCGCCTTCGGCGCAGGAAGGAACCATGCCCGGCGGCGGTGGCTCGGGGAACAGGTCGCGGTAGTTGGGGCTTTCGGCGTCGAGGTTGAACACCGTGGCCTGGCCCTCAAACCGGAAGATCGAGCCGTACACGTTGGGCTTGCCCAGCAGCACGCAGGCGTCGTTCACCAGGTAGCGGGTGGGGAAGTTGTCGGTGCCGTCGCAGACGATGTCGTAGGGGCGGACGATCTCCAGGGCGTTCTCGCTGGTGAGCGCCGTTTCGTAGAGATCCACCTGGCAGTGGGGGTTGATCTCGAGGATGCGCGCCTTGGCCGATTCGATCTTCGGCTTGCCCACCCAGCTGGTGCCGTGGATCACCTGCCGCTGCAGGTTGGAGTGATCCACCACATCGAAATCCACGATGCCGATGCGGCCTACGCCGGCGGCCGCCAGATAGAGCAGCAGCGGTGAGCCAAGGCCGCCGGTGCCCACGCACAGCACCGAGGAGGCCTTGAGGCGCTTCTGCCCCTCCATGCCCACCTCCGGCAGGATCAGGTGGCGCGCAAAGCGGGCCACCTCATCGGGGCTGAGCGCGATGCCGGTGGTGTCGGGGGGAAGCATGGGGCGAGCGAAATGCTGTCCAGCCCCCTACTCTCCCAAACGCTCGGTCCGCGGCGCCTCGGGCAGCAGTTCGATCGGCAGTTCAGCGGGGCGGGCAGACGGTTCCTCATCCCCCGCGCTGTCGGGAATCCACCAGGCGCGCAGGGCGGGCAGGCCGTGGTGAAGGCCGCTGCGGATCAGCATCAAGGTGGGGCCGACGCAGAGCTGCCGGTCGGTGGTGGATGGCACGGCTTCGCTGCTCGGGTGGCTGTGGGCCGCGCCAATCACCAGCAGCCCGCGGCTGCGGCCCCAGCGCTGCGCCAACAGCTGTTCGCGCGGGTCGAGGCGAAAGCGCTGGGGCCGTTCTTCAGCCGGCTGCCAGCTGTTGCGGCAGGGCCAGATGGCCCGCAACAACAGGCTCGAACCCTGGCGCCTCCCCATCAGCAGGGCGCAACCTTCATCCGGTGCCGCCGCCAGCAGCGTGCGCTCCAGAACGATCAGGCAATGCCCATCGAGCTGCAGGCGCGCTGGCGTTGGTGCAGTCACCCAGATACCTTATGGCGAATCAATAATTCACGTTCCCTCTGATGACCGTCGAGACCTCTGATCCCCAGGATCAGACCAGCACTGCGGCTGAAGAGGCCGGCGTGAGCTTCAGCGAGCGCTACAGCGAGGTGCTCAGCAAGGTGAACGAAACGCTCGACAAGGTCGATTGGAGCCAGATGGGCCGCATCGGCAAGGGCGTTGGCGTTCTGGTGGTGGTGATCGTTGCCCAGGTGCTGATTAAGGGCGTGATCGACACCATCAACCTGCTGCCGGTGGTGCCTGGTCTGCTCGAGCTGCTGGGTCTTGTGGTGGTCGGTCAGTGGAGCTGGCAGAACCTCACCACCAGCGACAAGCGCACCGCCGTGATCACCAAAGTTCAGAGCCTTCGCAAGGAATACCTCGGCTAAAGGTTGGGATCTGATGGATCCCTCCCCAGAGCGCCGTCAGCCCCAGGTGCGCAGCAGTGCCTGGATGCTGGCGGCGCTTTGGTGCCAGTAGCTCCCGCCAAAGAGATTGGCGTGATTGAGCAGGTGATACAGGTTGTAGAGATCCACCCGCTTCCGGTGGTCCTCCGGCAGGGGCCACTCCTGCGTGTAGCCCTCGAAGAAGGGGGCCGGAAAGCCACCAAACAATCGGGCCATGGCCAGATCCACTTCGCGGTCGCCCCGGTACACCGCTGGATCGAACAGGGCTGAACCGCCCCCCCTGAGCAGGGATGCGTTGCCGCTCCACAGATCGCCATGCACTAAGCAGGCGTCGGGTTGATGCTGGCTGAGCCACTCGGGCACCAGCTCCAACAGCCTTTGTGCCTGAGGGAGTGCTCGCCCTGCCGCTTCGGCTTGCCGTAGCTGGACCCCCAGTCGCTGGTCGCGCCAGAAGGCTCCCCAGCTGCTCTGCCAGCTGTTGGCTTGGTGTCCTGAACCGATGAAGTTGTTGGAAGGCCAGCCGAAGCGGCGCTCACCGGCCGTGAGGCTGCCGCGATGCAGCCTGGCCAGGCCCGCTCCCAGCTCCTGCCAGCCCTGGGGGCTACCGGGCCCCAACTCCAGCCAGCTCAGCAGCAGCACCGCCTCACCCTCCAGTTCCGCCAGCCCAAGCATCTGGGGAATGGTGGGGGTGGGGCCGCTGGCGGCTCCGGTCTCGGCGGCGGCAGCCAGGGCCTCTAGACCATCCGCTTCGGCTGCCAAGACAGGCAGCAGGGATGCATGGTTGGTTTTGGCGAAGCGGCGGGATCCATTCCTCAGCTCCAGCTGCCAGGCGCGGTGAATGCAGCCACCACCCACGGGCTGCATGCTCACCAGCTCCATCCCCTGCTGGGCGAGCCAGCGCGCCATCACGGGCTGCTGCATGGCGACTCCCGACTCACGCCGGCGCTTGAGGCGCTGCCAGCATGCCGGCATGTTGAGCCGTTGTGATGTGGCGGTGGTGGGAGGCGGCATCGCCGGCCTCACTTCCGCAGCCCTGCTGGCCGCCGAGGGCCTGGATGTGGAGCTGCTTGAGGCCCACAGCCAGAGCGGTGGTTGCGCGGGCACGTTCCGTCGCGGGCCTTACACCTTCGATGTGGGCGCCACCCAGGTGGCGGGATTCGAGCCGGGCGGGATCCACCAGCGCCTCTTCCATCACTTCAACCTGCCGCTGCCAGAGGCCACCCCTCTCAATCCGGGCTGCAGTGTGCAGCTGGCAGGGGAAACGGAGCCCATTCACCTCTGGCGGGACCCTCAGCGCTGGCAGCAGGAGCGCCAGTGCCAGTTCCCGGGCAGCGAGCGCTTCTGGCAGCTGTGCGCCTGGCTCCATCGCAGCAACTGGGCTTTCGCCGGCCGTGACCCTGTGCTGCCCCCACGCACGCTCTGGGATCTCCGCCAGCTGCTTGGGGCGGTGGATCCATCCACGTTGATCAGTGGTGTGCTCGTGGGCGCCAGCATCGCTGATCTGTTGCAGCTCACCCGCTGCGGCGCCGATCAGCGCCTCCGGCGCTTTCTGGATCTGCAGCTCAAGCTCTATTCCCAGGAGCCTGCCGATCGCACAGCCGCCCTCTACGGCGCCACGGTGCTGGCGATGGCGCAGGAGCCCCTGGGCCTCTGGCACTTGCACGGTTCCATGCAGCAGTTGAGCCAGGCGCTGGAGCAGGCGCTGGCGCAGGCCGGCGGGAGGCTGCGGCTTCGGCACCGCCTGCAAGCGCTGCGCCCGGCCGGCAAGGGTTGGCACTTGGAGGGCGTGGGACCAGGCCAGCGGCCGTTTGCGCTTGAGGCCAAGCAGGTGGTGAACACCCTGCCGCCCCAACTGTTGCCGGAGCTGCTGGGAGAGACCTTGCCCGAGCCCTATGGCCGCCGGATCGCAGGGTTTCCAGACCCCTCCGGAGCCCTGGTGCTTTACGGAGCTGTGGCCCGCGAGCGACTGCCGCGGCACCTGGGCCTGCACGCCCAGCTCGAGTGGAGTGAGCCAGGCAACCTGTTCGTGTCGATCAGCGCGGAGGGCGATGGCCGCGCTCCTGCAGGGCAGGCCACCGTGATCGCCAGCGTGTTCACGCCGGCCCGGCCCTGGTTTGACCTAGCGGAGTTGGATTACCAGCAGCGCAAGCAAGAGGCTTTGGCAGGGATCCAAGCCGGCCTGGAGCGATTGCTGGGCGTGAACGCTTCCGATTACCTCCACGTGGAGTTGGCCACGCCGCGGGGCTTTGCTGGTTGGACGGGCCGGCCGTTTGGGTTCGTCGGTGGTCTGGGGCAGCACCCGAGCCGCTTCGGTCCCTTTGGGCTGGCCAGCCGCACTCCTCTGCCAGGCCTTTGGCTCTGCGGTGATGCCATCTACCCCGGTGAAGGCACTGCAGGGGTGAGCCTCTCGGCCTTCACCGCTTGCCGGCAGCTGCTCGCCGCTGCCGGCCGCAACCTGCAGCTGGCGTCTTAGCCGCCGGCTTCACAGGAAATCGGGCCGCAGCGCCTGGCAGCGCTGCAGCCGCCCCTCCAGCTCCTGCCACTGCTGCTGATCCACCAGGGCTTCCAGCTGCTCGAGCTGGTTGCGGTAGTTGTGCAGTGCTTCACGCACTGCGTCTCGGTTGCAACGCGCCATCAGGGTGCCGAGCTCCGGGTTGCCGCCGCCGATGCGGCTGGTGTCGGCAAATCCGCTGGAGGCCAGCTGGCGCACCAAGGCATCGGCTCCTGCGGCACTGCCGCCCAGATCCGCCGCCTCCAGCAGTGCCGCACTCACCAACACCGGCATATGGGAGATCAGAGCCACGGCCTGGTCATGGGCAGCGGCTTCGCAGGTGAGCCATTGCGCCTGCACCAGAGCGGCTAGCTCCTCTACAGCGGCAAGGGCGATTGGATCAGTGCCCGGGGTTGGTGTGGCCACCCAGGGCCGTCCGGCGAATAACCCCCGGATGCCGGCCTCCACCCCGGCTTCTGCGGTGCCCGCCATGGGGTGGCTGGCCACGAAGCGGCGGTGCAGCGGCTCCCATCGCTCCAGCACCGGTTGCTTCACGGATCCCACATCGGTGATCACAGCATCGGTCGGCAGCGCGGCCAGCAGGGTGTTCGGTGGATCGAGGAGGCGATCCAGAGGCAGGGCCAGCACGATCAGGCCACAGCCCTCCAAGACGCCGGGATCGGTGTCGATGTGCTGGGCCAGCCGGCGCTCACGGGCCCGTTGGGCGGTGCTGTCGCGGTGCACCAGAGCACGCACCTCCACACCCGCGGCCTGCAGATCCAGCCCCAGCGATCCACCGATCAGGCCGAGCCCCACGATGCCCACCGCTTGCCCGCTCAAGGCATTCACGGCCGGGGACGACGGCCCTTGGCTGGATGTCATCTCTGAACAGTGCCTTCAGGCCAGCTTCCTACGATTTCACGATGCTGGAAGCACGGGCCCACCACCAACTCAAGGCCTTGCTCCAACAGGCCGGTGAAGCCCGCTGGCCCCACCACCTCACCTTGAGCCGGCTGGTGGCCCGCAGCCTGCGGCGGTCGGATCAAACCCTCGTGCGCCTGGCGCCCGGCAGTGATCCCAGCTGGTTGCTTGGGTTGCTTGTGCCCTTGGCACTGCATGAGCAGCCGGTGGCGATGGTGGTGAGTGCGGCGCTGCGCCAGCGCTTGCTGCAGGTGGAGCTACCCCGGCTTGAGGCGGTGGGTCTGCGGCTCGCTTGCTGGGAGGGTCCCCAGGCTCCGCCGGCGGGCCAGCTCTGGTTGCTGCAGCATGAGCAGCTCGTTCAGGCCTGGCGTGATGGAACCCTGGCCGATCACCAGCTGGTGGTGCCTGAGGGGGAGCTGCTGGAGCCGCGGCTGAGGGAATCCCTCGCTGTGGTGATCGACACGGCCCATTGGGAGCAGCTGCGCCGCAGCCTTCCGGCTGCCTCGGCCAGCTTGCTGCAGCTGCACGAGCGGCTGAGTCGTCGCCTGTTGGCGCGCCCCTGCGGCCCGCTGCAGCAGGTGGGCATTGCGCCCGAGGAGGAGGCACCGCTGCGTCAGTTGCTGGCGGTGCTCGGGCCGCTGCCGGAGCCGTGGCCGCAATGGATGGCCAGCGCCGGGGATGGCTGGACCAGCTGGGCCCAGATCAACGCCACGCTGCTGCAGTGGCAGTGGCACCGCCAACCACTGCAGCCCCTGGCGGAACTGCCTGGCCTGTTGCACGGGCGCGGTGTGGTGCTGGTGGGTCCCTGGCTGCAGGCCCAGGGGCCGGTGCTGGGCTTTACCCCGCAGGTGGAGTTGAGCCTCGCCGATCCCCCATTGCTCGACCCCCTGCCCCTTTTTGCCCCCCAGGGTCAGCCCCTGCCCAACGCACCCCACTACGCCACCCATCTGCTCGATCAATGCCGCCGGTTGGTGCTGGGCCAGAGCGGCCTCACGGTGGTGCTGCTTGACGACGAGGATCTACGGCTGAGCCTCACCAGTGGCTTGGCCGCCGAATTTGGTTCGCGGGTGGGGCATCAACTCACCGCACCGGAGAGCAATGGCGTGATCTGCTGCAGCTGGAGCTGGTGGCTGGAGCATCAGTCGCGCTTGCCGCTGCCTTCGCAATTGGTGGCGGCCACCCTGCCGATCGCCAGCCTGGAAGATCCGCTCACAGCTGCCCGGGTGGGCGCCTTGCGGCTTCAGGGTCGTGATTGGTTCCGGGAGCTACTGCTGCCGGATGCTCTGCAGCGGCTACAGCTGGCCGTGGCTGGTGTGCGCCGCAACAGCGGTCGCCTGGCGGTGCTGGATGGGCGCATGCGCCGCCGCGGCTGGGGCCGCACGGTGCTTGAGGCCTTGCAGCCCTGGGTAGCCCTGACCCGTTTGCGACCTGATTAAGGCCACTACCCTGGGCTGCTGTTGTGAACGGGCTCGATGGGAGAGGCCAAACGCCGCGCTGAACAGGGATTGCCTGCGCGCCCCAAACCCGCCAAGGCGAAGCCCGTTGACACCTCCCCTCGGCTGGCGCCCTGGTTGCCGCTGACCCAGCGTCAGGGAGAGCAATTTGTGCAGCTCACCACCCGTGGAGCCTGGATCGGCATTGGCGCTCTGGTGCTGTTCTGGGTGATCGTGCGCTTCATCGGCCCTGCAGCAGGCTGGTGGAGCCTCGCGGACGGCTGAACGCGAATCGGCACCGGCCAGGAGGGAAGAGTATTTCTACTCACGCAATCCTGAAGAAAACCTTAGAGTGGGCGCATCCAATGCTCTGCGCCCATGTTTGCGCGTCTTGCTGAGCACTACCGGTCGGTTGTTGAAGACCTGGTGATGAGCCTGCGGGCTCTTGCTGATGGTCTGCAGCAGCAGGGATTTGCCGCTACTTGCTACGTGTGCGGCGATGATCGTGACGGCCACGGTGCTTCGTTTGTGGCCGATCTCGGCGACGGCCACATGGTTCGTTTCCTGGTCTCCGACTACGGCATCAGCTGGGTCGAGTCGCGCAACGGCCACGAGCTGGTGAAGTTTGAAGGCGCTGAAGCCATCCAGGAGCTCGAGCGCGTTGCCTCTGCCTTGCATGCGCGTGAGGCGCTCCCTTCTTCAGCTCTGAAGGCCTGAGAGCGATTTTACTTTCCTAAAAGCCCCCGCCTCAAGGCGGGGGCTTTTTACTGGCTACGAATCAGCTGGCGGCGGGCACGGCCTCGTCGCTGGTGGCTGCAGCCGAGCCGGCGGCCGCGAGGCGGGCGGCAGCGGCAGCCACAGGCTTGAGTGAGTCGCTGGTTTCGCTCAGCTTCTCGCGCACCTGCAGCTCGATCCGCTCTTTGGGCTCCGGGTTCTGCTCCAGCCAGGTGATCGTGTTGTCGCGGCCCTGGCCGATGTTGTCGCCCTCGTAGCTGTACCAGGCGCCTTTACGCACCACCACGCCGTTCTCTTCGGCCAGGTCGAGCAGGCAGCCCACGGTGCTGATGCCACGGCCAAACAGGATGTCGAACTCGGCGATGCGGAACGGTGGCGCCACTTTGTTTTTGGCCACCTTCACCTTGGCGCGGATGCCGTATTCCTCGGTGCCGCGCTTGAGGGTCTGGATGCGGCGGATGTCGAGGCGCACCGAGGCATAGAACTTCAGCGCGTTACCGCCGGTGGTGGTTTCCGGGTTGCCGTAGGTCACGCCGATCTTTTGGCGCAGCTGGTTGAGGAAGATCACCGTGCAGCCTGATTTGCCGATATTGCCGGTGATCTTGCGCATCGCCTGGCTCATCAGGCGCGCCTGACTGCCCACGGCCAGATCGCCCATCTCCCCTTCGATCTCCGCCCGGGGGGTGAGAGCGGCCACGGAGTCGACCACCACGATGTCCACCGCGGCGGAACGCACCAGCTGGTCCACGATCTCCAGAGCCATCTCGCCGGTGTCCGGCTGCGAGACCAGCAGGTTTTCAATGTCCACGCCGAGGGCCGCGGCATACACCGGATCGAGGGCATGCTCGGCGTCCACGAAGGCGGCCACACCACCGCGGCGCTGCACCTCGGCGATGGCATGCAGGGTGAGCGTGGTTTTACCCGAGCTCTCCGGGCCATAGATCTCCACCACGCGGCCCTTGGGGTAGCCGCCGCCCAGGGCTAGATCTAGCGTGAGGGCGCCCGTGGGGCTGGTTTCGATGCGCATTCGCGACGCATCGCCCAGGCGCATGATCGAGCCCTTGCCGAAGTTGCGCTCGATCTGATTGAGCACCAGGCCCAGGGCCTTGTCGCGTTCGGGGTTGGTGGTGCTGGGGGCGTTGCTGCCGTTGGAGGCGGCGCTTGCTTTGGTGTCGGCAGGCATGTCTGCGAATCAGCGATGGGAGCAGGCCGCGGTGCAGGGAGCCGGCGGAACCGGACTCATCCTGGGCGACCTCATCAAAAGAAGTGCCACCGCAGGCGCCAGATGTTTCACCGCTGCCGGCTCAACCTGGCTGTAGTACAGGCGTACGCTAGCGGATCAGGGCCAGCGTGTCAGGGGCTGGGCGAACTGCTCCGGCTTCAGCAGGGCGATGCCCTCCGGTAGATCGACCCGGTCGCCCGGTGCCAGGTAGCCCCACGACACCAGGAAGCAGCGCACCTTCTCCAGCCCCGCTGTGTCGCGCACGCTTTCCAGGGTGGGCCGGCGATCTTCGATAAACCAGAGCGGTCGTGGCTGGCTGCGGCTGAGTTCCAGAAGCACCTCGGGCTTGCTGCCCTGCTCATGGCCATCCACGGCTTCGGGCTCGAGGCCATACGCCTGAAGCAGCTCACGGGCAAAGCTGCCGCCTTTGGTGGTGAGCACCCGCCAGGGAGTGCGCTCCGCCGTGAGGGCCTGCAGGCGTTCGATCACCCCCGGGTAGGGCCGATGCAGCGCCAGCCAGGCCTGGGGGGCTTCCCGGATCGCATCGCTGCGGAGCTGCTCCAGGCAGGTCTGCAGGGCGGCCGGCGCGAGTTGCCAGCGGTTCAGGGCGGTGTGCAGATGGTCGTCGTAATGGGCGATGTAATCGCTGAGTTCCAGGTCAGCTCGGGAGAGCTCCAGGGCGGCCAGCACCATCTCCCAGCCCTTGTGGATGAGGGGCCGCAGTTGGCTGAAGCCCGCTGGTGCCTGCTCCGGTAGCTGCCGCTCGGGGCGCAGGCTCAAGGCGGCGCGGCGTGCGCTCCACCAGTACTCGGCCATGCCGTCGACCAGCACGCCGTCGAAATCAAACACCAGCAGTGGCGCGTTAGCCATGGCTGGTGGGGGTGATGAAAACTGGGCCGCTAGGATTCGAACCTAGGAATGGCGGGACCAAAACCCGCTGCCTTACCACTTGGCGACGGCCCAACGAGCTGCTCAGATCAGGCGCCGAAGCACCGCTGTGCGAGCACTCAGATAGTTACCCACAGCGGGCCGACCTTCGTCAATGTCAGGGCGGAAACTCACCGCTGAAACAGCCTCAGCGCGGGAAAATCCGCAGCCTCTGCTGGCGCCCGCTGCCGAATTCCGCTGACGCCAGCTGGTAGTGGGCAGCCAGCTCCGCCTGCAGCCGCCGCACCCGTTCACTGCGGGGCAGGAGCTCCACAGGCTGCCCTTGGGCCAGCACCAGCTGCTCCACAGCCAGCCGGCATTCTTCGAGAGCGGCCAGGTCGTCGTCGACGCCACCCTGTTTGGAGCTGGGTTCCGCTGTCTCGGCGGGCTCCCGCCGCTGAAGCAGTCGCTCCAGGCCCCGTTGCACCTGGGGCAGGGTGTCGGCCTTGATCACCAGGATCGGCACCCCGGCTTGTTGGGCCCGGCGGCGCAGCTCCGGTTGCTGGCCCAGTTGCTGCCGCAGGGCCAGCACCACATCGGCCTCCTCCACGGTGTCCACGCATTGCACGGGCAGGCGGCGGCTGCGGATCGCCTGCTCCAGCAGCAGCTCGCTCACGCCCACGCCGAAGAGCAGCAGGGGCGCCGGTGGGGCTTCGCTTGGGGCTGCGCCAGTGGGCTTCACCGGATCGGGAAGCGGCACCGGTGCCAACGCGCGGTGCCGCGGCTGGGGTGGTCGTGTCTCCCGCGGTGGCTCCGGCCGGCTGATCAGGGCCTGAGGCGGGGCGGGTTCCTGGAGGTGCAGGCGCCCGTCGCTATCGAGTTCGCGCACCTGTGGCCGCGGCAGCTGGCCCCGCAGCAGCAGGTCGACTGTGCGCGCCACATCGCGATGCACCAGCCAACGGTTCCGGCTGTGCATTTCCACCGCCAACGGGAAGGTGGGCTCAGCGGCTCGCTCCAGCACCGTTTTTTGGCTGCGGCGCCGCCGCGCTTCTTCATCGCCGAGCGTCACCGATTCGATGCCCCCCACCAGATCGCTGAGGGTGGGGTTCTTCACCAGGTTGGCGAGTTCATTCCCGTGGGCCGTGGCCACCAGCATCACGCCCCGTTCGGCGATGGTGCGGGCCGCCTGGGCCTCCAGTTCGGTGCCGATTTCATCGATCACGATGACCTCGGGCATGTGGTTTTCCACCGCCTCGATCATCACCTGGTGCTGCAGCTCCGGCCGGGCCACCTGCATGCGCCGGGCCCGGCCGATCGCGGGGTGGGGGATGTCGCCATCGCCGGCGATTTCATTGCTGGTGTCGATCACCACCACCCGTTTGCCCAGCTCATCGGCCAACACCCGAGCGATTTCGCGCAGGGCGGTGGTCTTGCCCACGCCAGGGCGGCCCATCAGCAGCAGCGATTGGCCGGAATCCATGAGGTCGCGCACCATCGCCACCGTGCCGAACACGGCTCGCCCCACCCGGCAGGTGAGGCCCACGATCGTGCCGGTGCGGTTGCGGATGGCGCTGATGCGGTGCAGGGTGCGCTCGATGCCGGCGCGGTTGTCGCCGCCGAAGGCGCCCAGTTGCTCCACCACCGCTGCCAGGTCGCTGCGCTCCACCACCGCATCGCCCAGGTTCACGGCCCGTCCGGGGTAGCGCGCTTCGGGCACGCGACCCAAATCGAGCACCACCTCCAGCAGTTGCTCCCTTGCCTCAGGGGGCGCCAGGGCTTCCCGCACGGGATCAGGCAGCACCTCCAGCAGGCGATCCAGATCGTCGGTGATGCGCTGGGGGCTGATCGGAGCGGAAACCATCACGGAGGGGGGAGCCGGCAGCCGGGCCGTAACTCCTGAACACGCGTTCTAGCCATCAGCGCGTCTGCCAGGGAGCCAGCAAGGCTTGAACGCTGCTCAGCGCTTGATCGAGCAGATCCGGGCAATCGCGTAGCGCTCGTTGGCGCGCTTCGGCGCTCTGGAGCAGCGGTTGCAGCAGGTTGCGCGCCATGCCGCCAAAGGCCACACCGGCGGCTCCGCTGTCGGGGCGCAGCAGCGTTGCAGTGGTGGCATTGGTGCCACCCGCGAGCTGCAGGGGGCCAGGGGGGGCCCAGGGGCGGATCGCCTCCAGCAATTTCACCGCTGAGTGCGCGGTGCCGGCACCCACATCGCCACTCATCGGCCGGCCATCCAACTGCCAGAGCGGTCGCAGCCCGGCCTGGCGCACGGCGCTGAAGCGCTGCCACAGCTCAGCCGCCAGCTCACGGGTGCTCAACGGGCTGTTCAGCTCTTGTGAGCGGGAGCCTTTGGCACAGGCGCCGCGCTCCAGGCCACAGCTCACCGCCAGGCGTTTGAGCGCCACGCCGCTGGCCAGCACTTGATGCAGCCGTTCGGCGAAGGCGCTCTGCCGGCCGGCTTGGGTGTGTAGCTCCACGGCATCGGGCTGCACCCCTTGCAGCAGCTCAGGCACGGCAGCGGCGCTGAGGAGCACCTGCTGCTCCTCAATCAGCCCCAGGGGGCAGGCGGGTAGGCAGCGGCCGCAGCCGTAGCAGCGCTCGGACAGAACGCCGCCGCTGGCACCGATCGCCCGGGCCGGGCACACGCGCTGGCAGGGCCGCGGGCAATCGGGGGGGCAGCGCTCGGGATCAAAGGCCGCTTTGCGGAAGTGGGGGTCGGCTCCATCGCTGAGGCTGAGCATCAGCCAGGGCCGCTCCGCACCCCGTTCCTCGGCCCAGGCCATGCCGCGCCGGGCTGCGGAGGCCACAGCCGCATCCGCCGCTACATCGATGCAGTGCACGCCGGCAAGGCTGTACACGGCGCAGAGGTCTTCGATCGCGGCCAGATCCTGGTTGCCCGCGCCGCAAATCAACTTCACCCAGCGGCCCGCCGCCAGCGCGGCTTCAGGAGCCGCGCTGGCGCTCAAGCGGCCTGGGCGAGCACCGAAGCCAGAGGCTGCCAGCGCAGGGCCCGGGAACCGCCCAGCTCCACCACGAGCTTCAGGCGGGGTTCGCGCTTGGTGAGTTCCAGCAGGGAGCTGAGCTCAGCTTTGGAGAGCACCTGGCCTTCCAGAAGCCAGAGCAGCACCGGTGCATCGCCGTCAAATAGATGTCCCAGTTGGGGAGCTGCCATCTGCACCTCGCCCACGGCGGCACCTCGGCCCACGCTTTGGTGCCCCAGGTGGGGAGGCCGCACGCCGTGTTGCTGGAGCAGAAACGCTTCTGGATCGCCGAGGCCACGGGCTGAGGTGATCTGTGCCCGATAGCCTGCAGCGCGCATCCGGCGCAGCAGACGCGTTTCGGCTCCTCCCTCAAGCGGCGCGTAGAGCGCGAGTGCCCCAGCCCGCTCGAGCTCCTGGCGGAAACCGCGGCCGGTGAGCAGCAGGGGCATGGAGGGGCTGAATGCTGAGGGCGAGTCTGGCAGGACGGCGCCGAATCAGGGGGGTGTCGGGCGTTGAGATACCATTTTTGCTTGTGCAATTGCAACTGTGCCCGTCCGCTAGCCGGGCCTCCAGCGCACTGCACAAAGGTCACCAGTGGTGGTGGCCTTCCCGGGCCTGTGCGGCTCTCACGAGCTGCCGGGAAACTGCTGAATCTGGTGAGTGAGCTCTGCTCCCTCTGCCCCAGCAAGTCCCAGCCCACGCTGTTTCGACGCTGCTAGCCCAACCGAATCTCCGCGCTGCTCCCCGGTTCGCTCCGGACGCAGCCCAGCCGATCCGGCCAACTGCGCAACCGATTCAGCCACGCCACTCCAGAGGAGTGGTGGTCCTGCTGGCGTTTCTCCCTACTTATGTCCATCGGCATTCTTGGGAAGAAACTGGGCATGTCCCAGTTCTTCGACGACGAAGGCAGATCCATCCCGGTCACCGTGATCGAGGCGGGTCCCTGCCGTATCACCCAACTCAAAACCGACAGCACCGACGGCTACACCGCCGTCCAGCTGGGCTTCGGTGACATCCGCGAGAAGCTCGTTAACAAGCCGGCCAAGGGTCACCTGGCCAAGTCCGGCAGCGAGCCTCTGCGCCACCTCAAGGAGTACCGCGTCGATTCCGTCGACGGTCTTGAGCTCGGTAGCGCAATCACCGTGGCCGCCTTTGAGGCGGGCCAGAAGGTCGATGTGAGCGGCGACACCATTGGTCGTGGTTTCGCTGGCTATCAGAAGCGTCACGGCTTCAGCCGCGGCCCCATGACCCACGGTTCGAAGAACCACCGCGAACCGGGTTCCACCGGCGCCGGCACCACCCCGGGCCGCGTCTATCCCGGCAAGCGCATGGCTGGTCGCTACGGCGGCAAGCAAATCACCACCCGCGGCCTCGTGATCCTGAAGGTGGATCACGAGCGCAACCTGCTCGTGGTGAAAGGCTCGGTACCCGGTAAGCCCGGTGCCCTGCTGAACATCCTCCCCGCCAAGCGGGTGGGCGCTAAAGCCGCGAACTGAGGAGGACAGAAATGGCTAACTGTGTTGTTCGCGACTGGCAGGGCAAGGAGGCCGGCAAGGCCAGCCTTGAGCTGAAGGTCGCCAAGGAAACGACCGCTAACGACCTGGTGCATCGCGCCGTGGTGCGTCAGCTGGCCCACGCCCGTCAGGGCACCGCCAGCACCCTCACCCGTGCTGAGGTGGCCGGTGGCGGCCGCAAGCCCTACAAGCAGAAGGGCACCGGTCGCGCCCGTCAGGGTTCGATCCGCACCCCCCTCCGTCCCGGTGGTGGCGTGGTGTTCGGGCCTAAGCCCCGCACCTACAACCTGGCGATGAACCGCAAGGAGCGTCGTCTCGCTCTGCGCACCGCTCTGATGAGCCGCGCTGGCGACATCACTGTGGTGAAGGGATTCGCCGCTGGTCTGGATACTCCCAAGACCAAGGAAATCACCGCTGCTCTGAGCCGCTTCGGCATCGCCGATGGCGCCAAGGTGCTGGTGGTGCTGGATACCCCCAGCGAGGTGGTGCGCCGCTCGGTGCGCAACCTTGAAAAGGTGAAGCTGATCGCCGCTGATCAGCTCAACGTGTTCGATCTGCTCCACGCCAACGCCCTGGTGGTGAGCGAGGAAGCGCTCGCGAAGATTCAGGAGGTCTACGGCGATGACTGAACGTTTTAACGGTCGTCTGGCGGATGTGATCCGCCGGCCGCTGATCACCGAGAAGGCCACCCGGGCCATCGAACAGAACCAGTACACCTTCGAGGTGGACCACCGGGCTGCCAAGCCCGACATCAAGGCTGCCGTCGAGCAACTGTTCGACGTGAAGGTCGTTGGTGTGAGCACCATGAATCCCCCGCGTCGCACTCGTCGCGTGGGTCGTTTCGCCGGCAAGCGTGCCCAGGTGAAGAAGGCCGTGGTGCGCCTTGCCGATGGCAACGCCATCCAGCTCTTCCCTGAAGCCTGAGGGGTTTAACGAATCATGGGAATCCGTAAGTACCGCCCCATCACCCCCGGCACCCGCACCCGTGTCGCCAGCGACTTCGCAGAAGTCACCGGCCGCGGTCGCGAACGGGGCCTGGTGGTGGCCAAGCACCAGCGCAAAGGCCGCAACAACCGCGGTGTGATCACCTGCCGTCACCGCGGCGGTGGCCACAAGCGCCTCTACCGCCTGGTCGACTTCCGCCGCGATAAGCACGGTGTGGTCGCCAAGGTGGCCGCCATTCACTACGACCCGCACCGCAACGCCCGTCTGGCGCTGCTCTTCTACGCCGATGGCGAGAAGCGCTACATCCTGGCTCCGGCTGGTGTGGCGGTGGGCTCCACCGTGGTGTCGGGCCCCGATGCACCGATCGAGGACGGCAACGCCCTGCCGCTCTCGGCGATCCCCCTCGGCTCCAGCGTTCACTGCGTTGAGCTGTATGCCGGTCGCGGCGGCCAGATGGTCCGCACCGCTGGCGCCAGTGCCCAGGTGATGGCGAAAGAAGGCGATTACGTCGCCCTCAAGCTGCCCTCCACCGAGGTGCGCCTGGTGCGCCGTGAGTGCTACGCCACCCTCGGCGAAGTGGGCAACTCTGAAGTGCGCAACACCAGCCTGGGTAAGGCCGGTCGTCGCCGCTGGCTGGGTCGTCGCCCGCAGGTCCGAGGCAGCGTGATGAACCCCTGCGATCACCCCCACGGTGGTGGCGAGGGTCGCGCTCCGATCGGTCGCTCCGGCCCTGTCACCCCCTGGGGCAAACCGGCCCTGGGTCTCAAGACCCGCAAGCGGAACAAACCCAGCAATCGGTTTGTGCTCCGGAAACGTCGTCGCACCTCCAAGCGGAGCCGCGGCGGACGCGATTCGTGATCCAACTCACCGCTTTGCTGTTCGTTTAAACCGCTATGGGACGCTCACTCAAAAAAGGTCCGTTCATTGCCGACAGCCTTCTGCGCAAGGTTGAAAAGCAGAACGCAGCCGATGACAAGTCCGTGATCAAAACCTGGTCACGTGCTTCCACCATCCTGCCGATGATGATCGGCCACACCATTGCCGTGCACAACGGCAAGGCCCACGTGCCCGTCTACGTGACGGAGCAAATGGTGGGCCACAAGCTCGGGGAATTTGCGCCCACGCGCAACTTCCGCGGCCACATCAAGGACAAGAAAGGAGGCCGCTGAGGACATGGCTAACACCACATCCACCACTGCCCAGGCACACGGTCGCTACATCCGCGGCTCCGTGTCCAAGGTGCGCCGGGTGCTCGATCAGATCCGCGGTCGCAGCTATCGCGACGCGCTGATCATGCTCGAGTTCATGCCCTACCGCTCCACCGGCCCGATCACCAAGGTGCTGCGCAGTGCGGTGGCCAACGCCGAGCACAACCTGGGGCTCGACCCCGCTTCTCTCGTGATCTCCTCCGCTACGGCGGACATGGGTCCGGTGATGAAGCGTTTTCGTCCCCGCGCCCAGGGTCGCGCCTACGCGATCCAGAAAAAGACCTGCCACATCAGCATTGCTGTGGCTCCTGCCGCCTGACCCCCGAGGACACCGACCGATGGGACACAAGATCCATCCAACCGGCCTGCGCCTGGGGATCACCCAGGAGCACCGGTCCCGCTGGTACGCCCCCAGCAAGACCTACCCGACGCTTCTTCAAGAAGACGATCGGATCCGCAAGTTCATCCACAAGAAGTACAGCGCCGCTGGCATCAGCGACGTGGTGATCGCCCGCAAGGCTGATCAGCTCGAGGTGGAACTCAAAACCGCTCGCCCCGGTGTGCTCGTTGGCCGTCAGGGCAGCGGCATCGAGGACCTCCGTGCCGGTATCCAGAAAACCATTGGTGACTCCGCCCGTCAGGTGCGGATCAACGTGGTGGAAGTGGAGCGCGTCGACGCCGATGCCTACCTGCTGGCTGAGTACATCGCCCAACAGCTCGAGAAGCGCGTGGCCTTCCGCCGCGTGATGCGCATGGCCATCCAGCGTGCCCAGCGCGCCGGAGTGCTTGGCATGAAGCTCCAGGTGAGCGGCCGCCTCAACGGCGCCGAGATCGCCCGCACCGAGTGGACCCGCGAAGGCCGCGTGCCTCTGCACACCCTCCGCGCCGACATCGATTACGCCACCAAGGTGGCCACCACCACCTACGGGGTGCTGGGAATCAAGGTGTGGGTGTTCAAGGGTGAAGTGCTGCCCGGTAGCCAGGACAAGGTGCCCGTGGGTGCTGCGCCGAAGCGCCGTGCCAGCCGCCGGCCCCAACAGTTCGAAGACCGTTCGAACGAAGAGTGATCAGGAGGCCTGAACCATGCTGAGTCCAAGACGCGTCAAATTCCGTAAGCAGCAGCGCGGCCGCATGCGCGGTGTCGCCACCCGTGGCAACACCATCGCCTTCGGTGAGTTCGCTCTGCAGGCCCAAGAGTGCGGGTGGATCACCTCCCGTCAGATTGAGGCCAGTCGTCGTGCCATGACCCGCTACGTCAAGCGGGGCGGAAAGATCTGGATCCGGATCTTCCCCGACAAGCCGGTGACCATGCGCCCCGCCGAAACCCGAATGGGTTCCGGTAAGGGCAACCCTGAGTTCTGGGTAGCTGTGATCAAGCCCGGCCGCATCCTTTTTGAGATGGGCGGTGCCGATATCACCCCCGAGATCGCCAAAGAGGCCATGCGCCTGGCGCAGTACAAGCTGCCCGTGAAAACCAAGTTCCTGTCCCTGGCGGATCAGGAAGCTGCCCAGGCTGCCGTTGCGGCCACCACCGTGGAGTCCTGACCATGGCACGTCCCGACATCGCCGAGGTGCGCAAGCTGTCCGACGGCGACATCACCACTCAGATCGACGACACCCGTCGCGAGCTGTTCACCCTTCGCTTCGAGCAGGCCACCCGCCGTCTCGAGCAACCGCACCGCTTCAAGGCCGCCCGCATCAAGCTGGCCCAGCTGCTGACGGTGCAAACGGAGCGCCAGCGCTCCGCCGCTTCCTGATCCCCTAAGTAACCGTTATGGCAACCAAGGAAAGGGTCGGCACCGTCGTCAGCGACAAGATGGACAAAACCGTGGTGGTGGCGGTGGAGAACCGCTTCCCTCACCCCATCTATCAAAAGACGGTGAGCCGCACCAAGCGCTACAAGGCGCACGATGAGGAGAACACCTGCAAGGTGGGAGACCGCGTCCGCATCACTGAAACTCGTCCCCTCAGCCGCACCAAGCGCTGGGCCGTGGCCGAGGTGCTGAACACCAGCAGCGCCAGCTGAGGAGATCTCCCGATGATTCAACAGGAAACGTTCCTCAACGTCGCTGATAACAGCGGCGCCAAGCGCATCCAGTGCATCCGCGTGCTGGGCACCAACCGTCGATACGCCCACGTGGGCGATGTGATCGTGGCCGCCGTGAAGGACGCCATGCCCAACATGGGCGTGAAGAAGTCCGATGTGGTGAAGGCTGTGGTGGTGCGCACCAAAGCCACCCTGCGTCGCGTGAACGGCAACTCGATCCGTTTCGACGACAACGCTGCCGTGATCCTCGGCAACGACAACAACCCCAAGGGCACCCGCGTCTTCGGTCCCGTGGCGCGCGAACTGCGCGACCGCAACTTCACCAAGATCGTGTCCCTCGCTCCGGAGGTGATCTGAGATGGCGACTGCCACCCCTAAAGCCAAGGTTCAGGTGCGCACCAAGATGCGCATCAAGAAGGGCGACACCGTTCAGGTGATCAGCGGTAAGGACAAGGGCAAGACCGGCGAGGTCCTGCGCACCCTTCCCTACGAAAACCGTGTGGTGGTGCAGGGCGTGAACCTGCGCACCCGCCACGTCAAGCCCACCCAAGAGGGCGAGACCGGCCGCATCGTGACTGAAGAAGCGTCCCTGCACGCCTCCAACGTGATGCTGTACTCCACCTCCAAGAACGTGGCTAGCCGCGTCGAGATCGTGGTGGAAAAAGACGGCACCAAGAAGCGCCGCCTCAAGAAAACCGGCGAGATCCTCGACTGATCTCCATCTCTATCAACCTTGTCCGCCTTCTGACCACGTCCAGAAGCGCAACCCCTGTCCCCCGTCATGTCCCTTAAACAGAACTATCGGGAGAAGATCCAGCCCAAGCTGCTGAAGGATCTCAATCTCTCGAACATCCACGAAGTCCCCAAGCTGGTCAAAGTGACCGTCAACCGGGGCCTCGGTGAAGCCGCCCAAAATGCCAAGGCCCTCGAGGCCTCCATCGAGGAGCTGGCCACGATCACTGGTCAAAAAGTGATGGTGACCCGCGCCAAGAAAGCCATCGCCGGCTTCAAGATCCGTCAGGGCATGCCGATCGGTGTGGCCGTCACCCTGCGTGGCGACCGCATGTATGCGTTCCTCGAGCGTCTGATCCACCTGGCTCTGCCTCGCATCCGCGACTTCCGCGGCGTGAGCGACAAGAGCTTTGACGGTCGTGGCAACTACACCCTTGGGGTGAAGGAGCAGATCATTTTCCCTGAAATCTCCTTCGACAAGATCGATGCCATCCGGGGCATGGACATCACCATCGTGACCACTGCCCGTAACGACGAAGAGGGCCGGGCCCTCCTCCGCGAGATGGGAATGCCGTTCCGCAGTAACTGAGCCCTCTTCGGACCCGACCATGGCCAATCACGACCCAATTTCCGACATGCTCACCCGCATTCGCAATGCGAGTGAGAAGCGTCACCAATCCACCAAGGTGCCTGCATCCCGCATGGCACGCAGCATCGCCAGGGTGCTGCAGCAGGAGGGCTTCATCTCCGAAATCACCGAAGCCGGTGAAGGCGTTGAGAAGCACCTTGTGCTCGAACTCAAGTACAGCGGTAAGCACCGTCAGCCGCTGATTCGCACCGTGCAGCGCGTGAGCAAGCCCGGTCTGCGCATTTACAAGAACACCCGCCAGCTGCCCAAGGTGCTGGGCGGTCTCGGCGTGGCCATCATCTCCACCTCCAAAGGTGTGATGAGCGACCGCGATGCCCGCAAGCAGGGCGTCGGCGGCGAAGTGCTCGCTTACGTCTACTGATCAGGGAGATTGATCCATGTCTCGTATTGGTAAAGCGCCGATTCCCGTGCCGGGCGGCGTCACTGTCACCCTCAGCGGCCTCGACGTCAAAGTCAAAGGCCCCAAAGGTGAACTGAGCCGCACTCTCCCTGACGGTGTGACCATCGCCCAGGACGGCACCACCCTCGTGGTGAGCCCCGCCAGCGACAACCGCCGCTCCCGCGAGCGCCACGGCCTCTGCCGCACCCTCGTCGCCAACATGGTCGAAGGGGTGAGCAAGGGTTACACCCGCAAGCTCGAGATCGTTGGCGTGGGTTACCGCGCTGCCGTTCAGGGCAAAAAGCTGGTGGTGAGCGCTGGCTACAGCCACCAGGTCGAAATGGTGCCTCCCGATGGCGTCACCTTTGCCGTTGACGGCAACACCACCGTGCTCGTTTCCGGTGCCGACAAGGAACTGGTGGGCAACGAAGCAGCCAAGGTTCGCGCCATTCGTCCGCCTGAGCCCTACAAGGGCAAGGGCATCAAGTACGAGGGCGAACGCATCCTGCGCAAGGCCGGTAAGACCGGTAAGAAATGAGGTCTGCCTGAGCGTCGTTACCCTGTACTGCCATGTCCACACTGTCCCGCAAGCAGCAGACCCAGAAACGCCACCGGCGTCTGCGTCGCAATCTCACCGGCACTGCCGCGCGTCCGCGCCTGGCCGTGTTCCGCTCCAACAATCACATCTACGCACAGCTCATCGACGACGACGCCCAGAGCACCCTCTGCTCTGCGTCGACCATCGATAAGGAGCTGCGCACCAGCGTCTCGGCCGCTGCCACCTGCGATGCTTCCGTCGCCGTTGGTCAGTTGGTCGCCAAGCGTGCCCTTGCCAAGGGCATTCAACAGGTGGTCTTCGATCGAGGCGGCAACCTGTACCACGGCCGCGTTAAGGCCTTGGCTGACGCCGCCCGGGAAGCGGGCCTTCAGTTCTGATCCCTGCTCTCACCATGACCGAAACCAACGACCAGATCCAGTCCAACGCCGTTCCGGGCGCTGCTGATGTTCCCGCTGCCGCCGAAGGTCAGCAGGAGCGTCGCGGTGGCCGTGGCGATGGCAAGGGCGACCGCCGCGGCGGCGGCCGGGGCCGCGACAACCGCCGTGGCCAGGAGCGTGACTCCGAATGGCAAGAGCGCGTGGTGCAGATTCGCCGCGTCTCCAAGACCGTGAAAGGCGGTAAGAAGATGAGCTTCCGGGCCATCGTTGTCGTCGGCAACGAGAAGGGCCAGGTGGGCGTGGGCGTCGGCAAGGCCGGCGATGTGATCGGCGCCGTCCGCAAGGGCGTGGCCGATGGCAAGAAGCACCTGGTGAAGGTGCCTCTCACCCGTCACTCTTCGATCCCCACCCTGGGCAATGGTCGCGACGGCGCCGCCAGCGTGCTGATCCGTCCTGCCGCCCCGGGTACCGGTGTGATCGCGGGTGGTTCGATCCGCACGGTGCTGGAGCTCGCCGGCATCAAGAACGTGCTGGCCAAGCGCCTCGGTTCGAAGACCCCCCTCAACAACGCCCGCGCCGCCATGGATGCCCTGGCTGGCCTGCGCACCCACAAGGAGACCGCCAAGGAGCGTGGCATCTCCCTTGAGCAGATCTACTCCTGAGGACCGCCATGACGTCGCTCAATCTCCAGTCCCTGGCTCCCCAGAAAGGAGCCCGTCGCCGCAAGCTCCGTAAGGGCCGCGGCATCGCCGCCGGCCAAGGCGCCAGCTGCGGTTTCGGTATGCGCGGTCAGAAGTCCCGCTCGGGTCGTCCCACCCGTCCCGGCTTCGAAGGTGGTCAGATGCCCCTCTACCGCCGGGTGCCGAAGCTCAAGCACTTCACCGTGATCAACCCCAAGAACTACACGGTGATCAACGTGGCCAAGCTCGCCGACCTCAAGGCCGGCAGCACCGTCAATATCGACACCCTCGTGAAGGACGGCCTCGTGACCAGCCCCAAGCACCCCCTGAAGGTGCTCGGCAATGGCGACCTGAAGGTGAAGCTCACCGTTCAGGCCGCTGCCTTCACCGCCAGCGCCCGCGAGAAAATCGAGGCTGCAGGTGGCACCTGCGAAGAGATCTGAGCCTCGGCTTGGTTCTGACCCCGACCCATTAGCGTCGGTGCCGCCTGGCGGAGCCTCCCGGCTTCTCCAGGCGGTTTTTTGTTCTTCTCCTCCGCACGCCCGTCATGCTCGTCAGCCGGGGTCGCAACCCCAGTGCCGGTGAAATCCTCACGCAGCTGATCCAGGCCAAGGATCTGCGCAATCGGGTGTTGATCACCCTGGGCCTGTTGCTGCTGGTGCGCCTGGGGATCTATATCCCCGTGCCTGGAATCGACCGGGTGGCCTTCCAGGACTTCATCGCCCGCGGTGGTCAGCTGATCGGCTTCCTCGACATCTTCACCGGCGGTGGCATCTCCACCCTCGGTGTGTTCGGTCTGGGAATTCTGCCCTTCATCAACGCCTCGATCATCCTGCAGCTGCTCACCTCGGCATTGCCGCAGCTGGAGGATCTCCAGAAGAACGAGGGTGAGGCCGGCCGGCGCAAGATCGCTCAGTTCACCCGCTATGTGGCCCTCGGCTGGGGCATCCTGCAGAGCGTGGTGTTTGCCCTGATCCTGCGGCCCTACGCCATAGCCGGAACCTCCGAGCTGGTGTTTGTGCTGCAAACCGCCGTTGCGCTCGTGACCGGCTCGATGGTGGTGATGTGGATCAGTGAGGTGATCACCGAGCGGGGCATTGGCCAGGGCGCCTCCCTGGTGATCTACCTCAACATCGTGGCCACCCTGCCCCGGGCCCTTGGCTCCACGATCGAGCTGGCCCAGAGCGGCGACCGCAGCACTGTTGGCGGCATCGTGGTGCTGGTGGCGGTGTTCCTGGTCACGATCGTTGGGATCGTGTGTGTGGAAGAAGGCAATCGCCGCATCCCCATCGTGAGTGCGAAGCGGCAAGTGGGAGGCGCCAGCCTTTCGGCTCGCCAGAGCTACCTGCCGCTCAAGCTCAACGCCGGCGGCGTGATGCCGATCATCTTTGCTTCGGCCGTGGTGTTCCTGCCGCTCACCATTGCCAACATCACCAAGCAGCCTTGGCTGATCAATATCGCGGCCGCCCTGAGCCCCAACAGCGGCACCCCCTGGGTGTATGCGCTGCTGTTCTTCGGCCTGATCATCGGCTTCTCGTTCTTCTACGCCACGCTCACGATCAACCCCGTGGATGTGGCCACGAACCTCAAGCGCACCGGCGTCGCCATCCCCGGTGTCCGCCCCGGCTCCGCCACCGCCAGCTACCTCAGCGGAGTGCAGAACCGTCTGACCCTGCTGGGTGCCCTCTTCCTTGGGGCCGTGGCAATCATTCCCTCGGCGGTGGAGTCGGCCACGCAGGTGAAAACCTTCCAGGGCCTCGGCGCCACCAGCCTGCTGATCCTGGTGGGTGTGGCCATCCAAACCGCTAAGCAGCTGCAAACCGCCGTGATCTCGCAGCGCTACGAGGGCATGGTGCGCCAGTGACCCTGGCCCCCCTTGTGGTCTTGTTGATCGGTTGATTGTTCGTCCCGTACCGCCCATCCGTTACGCGTTTCCGTCATGAAGCAACGTCTTCTCTTCCTCGGCCCCCCCGGGGCTGGTAAGGGCACCCAGGCCCAGCGACTCGCCGAAACTCAGAATCTGCTCCACCTCTCCACCGGTGATCTGCTGCGTGCCGAAGTGGCCGCCGGCAGCGAGCTCGGCAAGGAAGCCGAGGCCGTGATGGCGCGCGGCGAGCTCGTGAGCGATGCCCTCGTGCTGGCGATCGTGCGCAGCCGTCTTCAGGCCCACAGCGGCGGCTGGCTGCTCGATGGCTTCCCCCGCAACGTGGCTCAGGCCGATGCCTTGGCCCAGCTGCTCGATGAGCTCGGCCAGCAGATTGAGCTGGTTGTGCTTATGGAGCTGGACGACGCCGTGCTCGTGCAGCGTCTGCTCTCCCGCGGCCGCGCTGATGACAACGAGGAGGTGATTCGCCATCGCCTTGAGGTGTACCGCCAGCAGACCGAGCCGCTGATCGCTTACTACCGCGAGCGCAACCTGCTGGCGCCTGTGGAAGCCGCTGGCACGGTCGAGGAGATCGGGGCGCGGATTGCCAGCTTGCTGGGTTGACCCCTGTGGTAGGGTCAGCGTTTGCAAAATTGGAGAGACCGCTCCCATGAAGGTGCGTGCCTCGGTCAAGAAAATGTGCGACAAGTGCCGTGTGATTCGTCGCCACGGCCGGGTGATGGTGATCTGCGCCAACCCCAAGCACAAGCAGCGCCAGGGTTGATCCCCGGCTGAGCCTTGTCCACGGCCCTAGGGCCAAACCTTTCAAGTTCCTGGGCCGCCGCCAGTGCGCTGCCGCCTGAGAACTTCTCCCCTGCTCACCCCAATCGTTAGTTTCTGTGGCTCGGATTGCCGGCGTTGATATTCCTCGCGACAAGAGGATCGAAATCGCCCTCACCTACGTGTACGGGATTGGCCTGACCACGGCCAAGAAAATCCTGGCCAAAACCGGGGTTAACCCTGATACCCGCGTCAAGGACCTCGACGACGCCGACGTGCAGAAGCTGCGCGGCGCCGCTGAGGGCTACACCCTCGAAGGCGACCTGCGTCGCCAAGAGGGCATGGCGATGAAGCGCCTCCAAGACATCGGCTGCGTCCGTGGTCGTCGCCATCGCGTGGGCCTGCCCGTGCGTGGTCAGCGCACCCGCACCAATGCCCGTACCCGCCGCGGCGCTCGTAAGACCGTTGCCGGTAAGAAGAAGTAAGGCCTGACCTGCTTCTGGCCTTCGGCCATCCCCATTGCTCCTGCCGAGCGTTCCCCATAGGGAACGGCCGTCACCAGGATGCCCCCCTCAGTTCACTGATCACCTCCCTGCTCCTGCAGGGCTCTAAACCATGGCCAAGCCCGCCAAGAAATCCGGCGCGAAGAAGACGAAGCGCAATGTGCCCAACGGTGTGGCGCACATTCAGAGCACCTTCAACAACACGATCGTTTCGATCACCGACACCGCCGGTGAAGTGATCTCCTGGAGCTCCGCTGGAGCCAGTGGTTTCAAGGGCGCCCGCAAAGGCACCCCCTTCGCCGCCCAAACCGCCGCAGAAGCAGCCGCCCGTCGCGCCCTTGAGCAGGGGATGCGCCAGATCGAGGTGCTGGTGCGCGGTCCTGGTTCCGGCCGTGAAACGGCGATCCGTGCCCTGCAGGTGGCCGGTCTGGAGATCACCCTGATCCGCGACGTCACCCCACTGCCCCACAACGGCTGCCGTCGTTCCAAGCGTCGCCGGGTCTGATCCGACGCCTTGCCTCGCCCCAGAGGGGGCTCCTCCTCTTCTTTCGAGCTTCAGACCGTGTTGCAGTATCAGATCGATCGGGTTGAACACCAGATCGCCGACGACCGCTCCCAGACCGGCGTCTTTGTGATCGGACCCCTTGAGCGGGGTCAGGCCATCACCCTCGGCAACTCCCTGCGCCGCGTGCTGATGGGAGCCCTCGAGGGCAGCGCCATCACCGCCGTGCGCATCGCCGGCGTGAACCACGAATACGCCACCGTCCCCGGTGTGCGTGAAGACGTTCTCGACATCCTGCTCAACTGCAAGGACGTCGCCGTCAGCAGCCGCACTCGCGAGCTGGAAATCGGTCGTCTGGTGGCCAACGGCCCTTGCACCGTGACCGCCTCCGACCTGCAGTTCTCCTCGCAGGTCACCGTGATCGACGGCGACCGTCCGATCGCCACCGTGGCTGATGGCTACAGCCTCGAGCTTGAGGTGCATGTAGAGCGCGGCGTAGGCTATCGCCCTGTGGATCGCCGCACCGAAGACACCAGCGCCATCGATCTCCTGCAGATCGACGCCGTGTTCATGCCCGTGCGCCGCGTGAACTACAGCGTGGATGAAACCGCTGTGGGCGAAGGCGGTTCGGCCCGTGAGCGCCTGCGCCTGGAGATCGAAACCGATGGTTCGGTCACCCCTGACGACGCCATGGCCCAGGCAGCCAATCAGCTGATTGCGCTGTTCCAGCCCCTGGCCAGCCTCACCATGGTGGATGAGCCCGGCCTGGAGCCCGAGCCCTCCGCCGAGGCGCAGATTCCTCTCGAGGAGCTCAACCTCTCGGTTCGTGCTTACAACTGCCTCAAGCGCGCCCAGGTCAACTCCGTGTCCGACCTGATGGGCTTCAGCTACGAAGATCTGCTGGAGATCAAGAACTTCGGTTCCAAGTCGGCCGATGAGGTGATCGAGGCGCTTGAGCGCATCGGCATCTCCCTGCCCCAGAGCCGCACCAGCGCCTGATTCAGCGCGAGTTTCCCCCTACCCGTTAACGCTTACCCTCCGCAACCGTCATGCGCCACCAGTGCCGAGTTCCCAAGCTGGGACGCCCCGCCGACCAACGCAAAGCCATGCTGCGCGCCCTCACCACGCAGCTGATTCGCGAAGGTCGCCTCACCACCACCAAGGCCCGTGCCAAGGCCCTGCGCGATGAAGCCGAGCGCATGATCACCCTGGCCAAGGACGGCAGCCTCGCTGCCCGTCGCCGCGCCATCGGCTACATCTACGACAAGCAGCTCGTTCACGCCCTGTTCGACAAGGCCCAGGAGCGTTACGGCGATCGCAACGGCGGTTACACCCGCATCATCCGCACCGTGCCCCGCCGCGGTGACCACGCCGAGATGGCGATCATCGAGCTCGTCTGATCGTTCACCTGCAGTTGCAGCCTGCCGCGCAGGGCCTTAGGGCCGGCGCGGCTTTGTTGTGGGCGCCGTTGTGCCATGGCTGATCACCCTGTTGCCACCCCTGGATCGCGTCGCATTGCTCTCTGCCTGCAATACGACGGCTCTGGCTTCTGCGGCTGGCAGCGGCAGCCCCGGGATCCAAGCGTGCAGGAGACCCTGGAGGCGGCGATCGCGGCACTGGATCCAGGCCGGCCGGTGCGCCTGCACGCCGCTGGACGCACCGATACCGGCGTGCATGCGGCCGGCCAGGTGGCCCATTTCGATGCCATGGGGCCGATCCCTGCCCAGCGCTGGCCCGCGGCCCTCAATGGCCGTCTTCCGCCCACGATCCGCGTTCGGGCGGGCGTGGAGGTGCCGGCCGAGTGGCACGCCTGCTTCAGCGCTAGCTACCGGCGCTATCGCTACACCATCTACAACGCCCGGATTCCCAATCTGTTTCTGGCCCCCTGGAGCTGGCACCGCTACCAGCTGAGGCTGGATGAAGGGCTGATGCGCGAGGCGCTGGAAGGCATGCTCGGGGAGCACGACTTCGCGGCCTTTGAGCGGGCAGGCAGTGCCCGCTCCCACTCCCGCACCACCCTGCAGGAGGTGCAGGTGGAACGCCGCGGCGATCTCATCGAGGTGGAATTGCAGGCCAGCGGCTTTCTCTACGGCATGGTGCGGTTGGTGATGGGGCAGCTGGTGGCGGTGGCGGAGAGGCGCCTCAGCCTCGAGAGCTTTGCCCGGCGCTGGCGCAGCGGTGCCCGTGAGGAGGTGAAGGAGGCGGCGCCTCCGCAGGGGCTTTGCCTGCTGCGGGTGGGCTACCCGGAACCCATGTTCCCTGAAGCCGCCTGGTATGATTGCCAACCGCGGTATTTGCTGGAGTGTTCAGACTCCCCGCCCCGCGCTTGAACAAGCTCCTGAGATGGGGCTGGTCAGGCGGCGAGGTAGGGTCGCTCCACGAGCTTCAGTCGTCCGAGTGATCGGACGCCCTGCCGTCCCAGTCCAGACCTTCCGTCCAGACACCCTGTCCCGCCCCTTGCTCACTCGCTGAGCAGTGGAGCTTTACCGATCCGGCCCGCCGGTGCGATGAACAAGACTCTCGTTCCCCCTCAGGATCCCTCCAGTCGCCAGTGGTATCTGGTGGATGCTGAGAACCAGACCCTCGGCCGTCTCGCCAGCGAAGTGGCATCGGTGCTTCGGGGTAAGAACAACCCCAACTTCGCCCCTCACATTGACGCTGGCGACTTCGTCGTCGTGATCAATGCCGACAAGGTGAAGGTGAGCGGTAACAAGTTCACCCAGAAGGTCTATCGCCGTCACTCTGGCCGTCCCGGCGGCATGAAGACGGAGAGCTTCGCTGCGCTGCAGGCCCGCATTCCTGAGCGGATCATCGAGAAGGCTGTGAAGGGCATGCTCCCCCACAACGCCCTCGGTCGTCAGCTGTTCCGCAAGCTGAAGGTGTACAAGGGTGCTGAGCATCCCCACGCCGCCCAGCAGCCCAAGGCCCTCGCCCTCGATCCCGCCGCTTCCGCCCAATGAGCACCAACAAAGTCGTTTACTGGGGAACTGGCCGCCGCAAGACCGCCGTTGCTCGCGTGCGTGTGGTCCCCGGCACCGGCACCGTCACCATCAACGGTCGTCCCGGTGACAACTACCTGAACTACAACCCCGTTTACATGGCGGCGGTGACTGCTCCTCTTCAGACCCTGGGTCTGGCCAGCGAGTACGACATCCTCGTGAACGTGCGCGGCGGCGGTCTCACCGGCCAGGCTGATGCCATCAAGCAGGGTGCAGCGCGTGCGCTGTGTGAGCTCTCCCCGGAGAACCGCAAGCCCCTGAAGACTGAAGGTCACCTCAGCCGCGACCCCCGCGCCAAGGAGCGTCGTAAGTACGGCCTGAAGAAAGCCCGTAAGGCTCCTCAGTTCTCCAAGCGCTGATTCAGCTTCCGCACCTCAGCTCTGTATTCGTTATGCCGAAGGCCGAAATCCATCCCACCTGGTATCCCGATGCCAAGGTGATCTGCAATGGAGAGGTGGTGATGACCACCGGCTCCACCTCGCCCGAACTCCACGTGGATGTGTGGAGTGGCAACCATCCCTTCTATACCGGCACCCAGAAGATCCTCGACACCGAGGGTCGTGTGGACCGCTTCATGCGCAAGTACGGCATGGCCGGTGCTTCCGATGCCCAGGGCAGCGACACCAAAGACGCTGCAGCCAAAGCCTGATTGGCTGCCTTCAGGCAACCCATTACGTCCCAAGCCGGATGCTCCTGGGCATCCGGCTTTTTGCTGCCCGTCCACCGTTGCCTGATGCAGCTCCCCTGACGCCATGGATGCTTCCTTCCTGAGCGAGCGCCTCGAAACGGCCCGCACCACCTTCGAGACCCTCGAGCGTCAGCTCGCCGATCCCGATGTGGCAGCCAACCCGGCGCAGCTGGAACCGATTGCCCGAGAGCGGGCGCGGCTCGAGCCCCTGGTGACGGGGTATGCGGAGTTGGAGCGTCTGCGCCACCAGGAGCAGCAGGCGCGGGAACTGTTGCGCGAAAGCCGCGGCGATCTCGAACTCGAGGCCCTGGCTCAGGAGGAGCTGGCCGAGTTGGCCGCCCGGATCGGCGCCCTCGAGGAGCAGCTCACCCTCGCGTTGCTGCCCCGCGATCCGCGCGATGAACGCAGCGTGATGCTGGAGATCCGTGCTGGTGCCGGTGGGGATGAAGCGGCTTTGTGGGCCGGCGATCTAGCGCGGATGTACGAGCGCTACGCCCAGAGTGTGGGCTGGAAGGTGATGCCGGTGAGCGCCTCCGAGGCGGAGCTGGGCGGTTACAAGGAACTGATCCTGGCGATCAAAGGTGAGGGTGTGTTCAGCCAGCTGAAGTTTGAGGCTGGCGTGCATCGCGTGCAGCGGGTGCCGGCCACCGAATCCCAGGGACGCGTGCACACCTCCACTGCCACCGTGGCGGTGATGCCAGAGGCGGATCCGGTGGAGGTGCAGATCGATCCGGGCGACCTCGAGATCAGCACCGCCCGCTCCGGTGGCGCCGGCGGCCAGAACGTGAACAAGGTGGAAACCGCGGTGGATCTGCTCCACAAACCCACGGGCATCCGCGTGTTCTGCACCCAGGAGCGCTCGCAGCTCCAAAACCGCGAGCGGGCCCTGGAGATCCTGCGGGCCAAGCTGTATGAGCGCGAGCTGGCGGCGGCCAACGCCGAGGAACGCTCCGCCCGCCTTGCTCAGGTGGGCACGGGTGATCGCAGCGAGAAAATCCGCACCTACAACTACAAAGACAACCGCACCACCGATCACCGCCTGGGCCGCAACTTCTCCTTGGAGCCGGTGCTGCAGGGGCAGCTGGCGGAACTGATCGGCGCTTGCGTGTCGGCGGATCAGCGGCGCCAGCTCGAGGAACTGGCGGAGCAGGCGTCAGGCGGCGGCTAGGCCGTTGTCGTCCCAGCCCTGCACGTACTTCGCCCATTCGCTGTGCTGGCCGCTGGCCATCTGACGCTGGGCTTCAAACAGCGGTCCGCTCAGGGGGCGGCGGGGTTGGTGGAGCAGCACCATCCCGGCTTCCCGCGGGGTGCGATTGCCCTTGTGAACATTGCAGCGCAGGCAAGCGGTGGTCACGTTGTCCCAGCTGTGATCGCCGCCGCGGCTGCGTGGGATCACGTGGTCAATCGAGAGCCGCTCGCTCTGGCTGCCGCAGTATTGGCAGCAATGGCCGTCGCGATGGAACAGGTTGCGGCGCGTCAGCGGTAGCGCCCGGAACGGCACGCGCACGAACTGGCGTAGCCGGATCACCGTGGGGCGATGCAGCCCGGGGCGCAGCTGCAGATCCGTGGCATGTTCCAGCCCTTCGGCCTTGCCCTTGAGCACCATCACCGTGGCGCGCCGCCAGCTGGTGACGTTCAGCGGCTCGTAGGAGGCGTTGAGAACGAGAACGTGGCCCATGGGAGTGGTTCCCCTGGCAGCCCGTGATTTGCTCGCCATGCTAGGGGGAACGTCCAGTGGCGTCGTGCAGTCCCGCTTACGCTCTGCAGATCTTCCAGGTGGATGAGAGAAGCCTCCCCCGCCATCAGTCCCTCGGGTGAACCCTGGCCGCACCCGCGCCAGCGGGCCTGGGTTGAGGTGTGCGAAGCGGCGGTGCAGGCCAACGCCCGCAGCCTGAGGCGTTCCCTGGCGGCTGGCTGCAGCCTGATGGCGGTGGTGAAGGCCGATGGCTATGGCCATGGAGCCGTGCCGGTGGCCCGCGCCGCCGCCGCAGGTGGGGCCAGCTGTTTCGGGGTAGCCACCCTGCACGAGGGGGTGGAGCTGCGCCAGGCCGGTCTGCGCCAACCGGTGCTGGTGCTGGGCAATCTCACCCAGCCCGATGAACTGCGGGCCTGCCTGCACTGGCAGTTGATGCCCACCCTCAGCGGCATGCGTGAGGCGCTGCTCTGCCAGAACCTGGCCACGGGCAGCGGCCGGCCGATGGCGGTGCAGCTCAAGCTCGACACCGGCATGGCCCGGCTGGGTGCCCCCTGGCAGGACGGCCCGCGGTTGGTGGAGGCGATCGGCGCGCTGGAAGCGGTGGAGCTGGCGGGCGTGTACTCCCATCTGGCGGATGCCGATGCTCCGGGTGCGGGTTTAGATCCCCTTACTCGCCAGCAGCAGCAGCGCTTTGACGAGGTGCTCAGCGCCCTGCAGTTGGGTGGCCTGCTCAGCGGCTGTCGCCACCTCGCCAACTCCGCCGGCACCCTGCGCACCCCCCAGCTCCACTACGACATGGTGCGGGTGGGCCTCGCCCTCTACGGCCATCGCCCGGCCGCGCATCTCGGCGGTGGCCTCGAGCTGCAGCCGGCCATGCAGGTGCGGGCCCGGGTGAGCCTGATCCGCGAGGTGCCTGCCGGGGTGGGCGTGAGCTACGGGCATCGCTTCACCACCCAGCGTCCCAGTCGCTTGGCGGTGGTGAGCATCGGTTACGCCGATGGCGTGCCGCGCCTGCTCTCCAATCGGTTGCAGGTGCTGCATCAGGGCCGGCGCATTCCCCAGGTGGGGGCGATCACCATGGATCAGCTGGTGCTCGATGCCACCGATGCCCCGGAGTTGGATCAGGGCAGTGTGGTGACATTGCTGGGGAGCGATGGTGACGAGCGCATTGATCCGCTGGCTTGGAGTGAACCCTGCGGCACGATCCCCTGGGAGATCCTCTGCGGTTTCAAGCATCGATTGCCGCGCCTGCCCGCCTCACGGCCGGGCGGCTGATAAGCTCTGCTGGCCGCTGGAGAGGTGGCTGAGTGGTTGAAAGCGGCTCCCTGCTAAGGAGTTACAGGAGGCAACTTCTGTCGAGGGTTCGAATCCCTCCCTCTCCGTTCCAGGTGTGATTCCTGATCAAAAAGCCCCCTGAACAGGGGGCTTTTTGATGCGTACTGTTCAGCGCTCGGCCATTAAGCGGGCACAGAGCTCCGGTAGGAGCTGTTCATCGGTAGCCCGTGCGCGCCCCTCGCTGAACACCACCAGCAGGGTGGGGGGGTGACCTTCCGCTTCGATGTAGGCCGCATCGTGGCGGGCTTGGCTCATCCAGCCCGCCTTGCTCCACAACCTGGCCTCGGCCGGTAGGGCGGCCCCGAGGAAGCCATCCACCTGGTTCTCCGGATCGGCAGCCCGTTCCGCCGGATCGAGGCTGCGCGCCAGCAGCTCGCGCATGCGGCCGCATGCCGGCGGCGACACCAGCGCTCCGGCGATCACCGCGTGCAGCAAACGGGCGCAGAAATCGCTGCTGAGGCGGTTGCGGTTCTCCAGCTCGGCGCCGTAGAAGGCGCGTTCCCGGCCGTAGGGGCCGTCGCCCCAGGTTTTCTGGCAGGCATTGCCGCCGCTCCACTCGGGCCAGGCCAGCTGCTCACACCACTGGTTCACCAGCTGCCGTTGCAGCGCCCAGCGCTCAAAGGCCTCGCCGGGGAGGTCTGGGCCGCTGGTGGTGCCGGTGAGCAGATCCACCACCAGCCCAGTGGCGTCGTTGCTGGAGTCGCGGATCATGTCCGCCAGGGCACGCCGCAGCTCCGCGGTGTCGTCGAGGAGCTGGCGCTGCAGCCAGGCTTCAGCCGCTACCAGATACAGCAGCTTCACCACGCTGGCGGGATAGCGCGGCTGGCTCCCCTGCCAACTGGTGCCGCGGGGCGGCTCGGCCCAGAAGCTGGCCAGATCGCTGCGGGAGGAAGCGCTGTCGATCAGGGAGCTGCCGTAGCGCAGCCAGGTGATCGACAGCTGCTCGTGGAGGCCGGGCCGTCCTTCCGCCGCCAGCGCCGCGATGGTGGCCTCCAGCTGTTGGGCCATCGCCCCATCCGGGCAGTAGAACGCCATCGCAGCCAAAGGGGGTAATGGCGAGATTAGGCAGGTTGGCTGAGGGCACACCGGTGGCGCTGGAGCTGCTTCAGCCCGGCAGCAGCTGGCGCCTCACGGCTCCGCTAGATCTCACCAGCCATTGGTCTGGTCCCGGCTTGGCCACCCAGGCAGCTGCCGGCCGCTGTTTCACGGTGGTGGATGGCTTGCAGCCCGGCGCTTCACGCTTGCGGGTGCGGCTGCTGGAAGACGGCTATCCCGGCTGGGTGAACCCCCGCCAGCTCTTGGGCCACGCCCGCGCCTGCCGGCCCCCCCAGCCCTTGCTGCTCGATGCCGCGCAGATCAGCAGAGCGCTGCCCGCGGTGCTCGCCTTTGCCGAGCGGGCACGCCAGCAGCCCAATCAGTATTTGTGGGGTGGAACGCTCGGCCCCGATTTCGATTGCTCAGGCCTGGTGCAGGCCGCTTTTGCCAGTGCGGGCATCTGGCTTCCCCGCGATGCCTACCAGCAGGAGCGCTTCTGCCAGCCGGTGGCGGTGCAGCCGGGTTGCTACAGCCTGCTCAGGCCCGGCGATCTGATCTTCTTCGGGCGTCCGCAGCGCTGCACCCATGTGGGGCTCTACGTGGGTGCAGGGCGCTACCTCCACAGCTCCGGCCGGGAGTGCGGCCGCAATGGCATCGGCATCGATGGCCTGGATCTGCAGCTGCAGGATCCGGTGGGCGTGCACTACCGGCGTGAGCTGCGCGGCGGCGGCCGGGTGGTGCGTTGCCACGACGGCAGCAGCCTTCCTTAATCGGCTTTTGGGTGCGTTCACCTACGGTTCTGGCCAGTGGAAGCCCGATCCCGTGAGCGTTAGCGCCGACTGCCTCGCTGCGCCGCAGCTCTCGATCGTGGTGCCTCTGTTCAATGAGGAGGAGAGCCTGCCGCTGTTGGTGGAGCGGCTGCTGGCGGCCCTGCGGCCGTTGGGGCGACCGTTTGAGCTGGTGCTGGTGGACGACGGCTCCAGCGATGGCACCGCAGCGGTGTTGAAGCAATTGGCGGCCCAGACGCCTGAGCTGGTGGCGGTGCTGCTGCGCCGCAATTACGGCCAGACCCCAGCAATGTCGGCCGGTTTCGATGCCAGTCGCGGCGAGGTGATCGTGACCCTCGATGGCGATCTGCAGAACGATCCTGCTGATATCCCGATGCTGCTGGAGCAGCTGGAGCAGGGCTACGACCTGGTGAGCGGTTGGCGCCATCAACGCCAGGACAACGCCGTGAGCCGCCTGCTGCCGAGCAAGATCGCCAACCGTCTGATCGCCCGGGTCACGGGTGTGCAGCTGCACGACTACGGCTGTTCCCTCAAGGCTTATCGCCGCGAGCTGGTGGAAGACATGAACCTCTACGGCGAGCTGCATCGCTTCCTGCCGGCCCTGGCCTTCATCGAGGGAGCCCGGATCAGCGAGGTGAAGGTGAACCACAACGCCCGCCAGTTCGGGCAGAGCAAGTACGGCATCGACCGCACCTTCCGGGTGCTGATGGATCTGCTCACCGTGTGGTTCATGAAGCGCTTCCTCACCCGGCCGATGTACGTGTTCGGCTTCGGCGGCCTGGTGGGGATCGCCCTGGGCGCGGTGCTCAGCGCCTACCTACTGGTGGAGAAGCTGATGGGGGCGGAGATCGGTGATCGGCCGCTGCTGTTGGTGGCCGTGCTCGCTTTAATCGCTGGGGTGCAGTTGTTCTGCTTTGGCCTGCTGGCCGAGCTGCAGATGCGCACCTATCACGAGAGCCAGGGCCGGCCCATCTACCGGGTGCGCGAAACGTTGCGCGGTGCTTTGGCGGGGGCAGGCTGAGGCGCTGCAGCGCTGCGGCCCCGGAAATGGGCCATGGCTTCAGCGGCGAGAGCCGCCACCTGGCAGTCGCTGTCGCGTAGGCCGCGGCGGATCAGCGGTAGGGCATCGCGGTGGCGCCAGGCGCTGCACACCGCCAGCGCCTGCACCCGCTGCTCACCACCGGCTTGAAATTGCTGCTCCAGCTGGGCGAACAGCTGCCGCCGGCCGCGCAGATCAGCGGGCGCGGGCAAAACCCGAGAGTCGAGGACGGGAGCGTCGGCTTCGGGCGTTGAGTCCTGGGTGTCCTTCGGGAGCACCAGTTCCATCCGGCTGCGGTTGAGTGCCGCCACCGCTGAGGCATCGGTGGATTTCAGGATCGTGGGCCGCCGCCGGCCTAACAGCCAGCAGGCCGCGATCACGGCGGCGATTGCTGCTCCGGAGAGGGCCTGAGTCATGGGTCTGAACTTTTATGTCGCCCCTTCCGCCGCTTGAAAGCAGTTCCGAACGGGCTCCTTACACTGCCGAACGGTAGCTGTATTGGCCCACGCTGATGACCGGAGACTTCGTCGCCGCCTGGATGCCCTCGGTGTTCGTGCCCATTGTCGGGATCCTGGGTCCTGCGGTGGCCATGGCCCTGCTGTTCAACGTGATCGAAGCCCGCGACTGAGCCGTCGCCGCTTCATCTCAGCCAACCACCTTCATTGCACCGATGACCGTGACCCCTGTCGCCGACCCCTGCGTCGGCAATCTGGCCACCCCTGTTAACAGCAGCTACTTCAGCCGCGCTTTTCTGAACGCGCTGCCGGCCTACCGCCCCTCCCTCTCCCCCAACCGTCGCGGTTTGGAAGTGGGAATGGCCCATGGCTTCTTCCTTTACGGCCCCTTCGCCATCACTGGCCCGCTGCGCGCCACTGAATACGCCAGCACCGCCGGTCTGCTGGCGGCTGTGGGTCTGGTGTCGATCCTCACCGTGTGCCTCTCGATCTACGGCACCGCTGGTCGCGGCCCCAACGTGCAGCCCGCTGACGCCACCATCGACAACCCCCCTGCCGATCTGTTCACCAAGGCTGGCTGGGCTGAGTTCGCCAGCGGCTTCTGGCTCGGCGGTTGCGGCGGCGCAGCTTTCGCCTGGTTCCTCGCCGGCACCACCATCGTGTCTCCCCTGGTGAAGATCGCCGGTGGCGTCTGGAGCGTCGGCTGAGATCAGCCCAACTCGCGCCTTCGCTGGTTCGATTGCAAAAAGCCCCGCTCCGGCGGGGCTTTTTCGTTAGTGTGTGCGAGTTCCGTCAGCAGTGATGTGGCTTCTGTGCAGCGTTCGCGCTTCGCAGGTGCCGAATGCATCGCCGGTTGACATCAATCCCCCAAGGAGGAGGTGCACGTGAGTCACAGTTGTTCCATGCAGGGTCTGCTGATCGCGGAGAACGCCGGCTGATTACGGCGCCTGATTCCTAGATCAATCGGTTCCGCGCCATAGCGGACCCGGCGAGAGCCCCCGGAGAGCCAGCATTAGCTGCGCTCTCCGGGGGCATCGTTTTTCTGGCAGAGCTCGAGGCCATTGTCCCAGCGCTGACAGGTCCAACCGGCGGCTCGGGCCTGCCGCAGCAGTTGCAGTTGACGCTGGCGTGAGGAGCCCCAGCCGGGGTCACGCGGATTGAGCAGCAGCGCATCGAGTTGCTCAAGGCGGGTCTTGTCGCGCCGGGTGCGGGGAAAGCTCACCTGGCTGCGTTGGCTCAACTGCGGCACGAGATAGCTGGTGGTGCTCAGGCGCGCTTCGGCCGATACGGCGGCGATGGCCTCCTGCACGGCCGGCAGCTGATCCACCCGCTCCAGATAGGGCCCGGTGAAGAACCAGGGTTTGGCCAGGGCCGCCCAGCAGAGGGCACTCCAGGCGAAGCGCCGCCAGGGCACCGGCTGTCGAGGCTGCAGCGCCAGGCCATCGATGGCCGCCACCACCACAATCACGGCCACCGGCAGGCTGTAGTGATGCACCAGCGTGCGCTGCGGCGCCTCCTCCGAGAGCACGTTCACGAGCACCAGCGGCAGGGCCCCCAGCAGCACTGGCAGTGAGGACTTTCTCCAGAACGGCGCCACGGCCACGCTGATCAGCAGCAGATACACGAGCCCACCGGCCCAATCCACGTGCTGGATCACCAGATCCGGCCGGGTGATCAGATTCACCAGCACCACATCCAGGCTGTCGCCCAGGTAAGAAAACAAAGCTCCCGCTGCCTTCGGGCCCGCATCGCTTCCCTTGAGCAGGGGATAGAGCCAGCGATTCAGCAGGGCGAGCCACCCCAGCGCCAGGCCGAGGGCGGCGCCGGCCCAGATCCAACGGCGGCGCAGCCCCTGCTCGAGGCCCAGTCCCGCCACCACCAGCACCAGCCCGTCGCGGCTACCGAGCAGCAGCAGCAGCAGGGCAAACCACAGCCAGGGCCGCTCGGCGCGGCTGGCCCAGTAGCAGCCGGCCAGGGCCGGCATCACCCACACCTCCGGGTGAAAATCAAAGAGGTTGGCGTTGAAGACCACCGGCTGCAGCCACCACAGGCCGCAGACCAGCCAGCAGAGCCGCGGACTCAGGCCTGCCTGACGGCCCACCCACCACAGCGGCAGGGCAGTGAAGCTCAATGCTGCGGCCTGGCTGGCGAGCAACCACTGCACACTCCCGAGCAGGCGATAGGGCAGTGCTGCGCCGTAGAGCATCCAGGCGCCGTGATCGGCCAACAAATGCACCCCCTCCATCGAGGAGAGAGGCGGTAGGCCGCGGCTCAGCAGCCAGATCCATTGGTCGAACAGGCCAAGGTCGTAGGCGTTGCTTTGCAGCAGGGCATGCCGAGCTGCAGCGCAAGCCCAAAACAGCAGCGCAATCACCCCACTGGTGAGGAGGAGATTGCGCGGGGGAAGGCTTTGGCTCTCCTGCATGAATCGATGCTCAGAGGCCGAGCTTCCCATAGGCTGCCGGCGCTGGCCATGAGCGGCTGTGGGTGTTCCGGCAAGGCTGGCTGAGCTGATCCGTTACGGCGGCGTTGGTGGGGTGGCCGCCGCTATCCATGCGCTTGTGCTGCTGGGGGGTGAACGCTGGGGGTGGTCGCTGGCTCTCGCCAACCTCGCGGGCTTCCTCTTGGCCTCGTGTTGGGGCTATCTGGCCCATGCGCTATTCACGTTCCGGGAGCACACCGGTGGTGCACCCTTTCCGCGGCGCTGGCTGTTCATTCAGATCAGCCTCAATGTGTTGGTGAGTCTGCTGTTGCCTGGCTTGCTGGGCCGCTGGGCGCTCACCGCCGCAGGGACCGCCCTGATGGTGTTCACTCCCACGGCCATCAACTATCTGATTTGGTCTTTGGCAGCGCGCCATAGCCGTGGCCGCCGCGAGCGCCAGGCGGCCCCTGCCGAACTCAACCCCGATCCAGCGGTGCCTCCCCTGCGTTTTCACGCCGACGACCTGGGCCTGCATCCGGCGGTGAATGCCACGATCCTGCGCCTCCATGACGCCGGAGCCTTGGATTCCGCCAGCGTGTTGGTGGCGGCTCCGGCGGCAGAGGCGGCTGCCGGAGCCTGCGCGCTTCGGTCCGGCTTAGAGGTGGCCCTGCATCTGTGCCTCAGTGAAGGGCTTCCTGCCACGGATCCTTTGGAGGTGCCTGATCTCCTGGATTCCGAGGGCCGATTGGCCTTGAGCTTTGGGCGCCTGCTGCTGCTCGGCTGCCTGCCGCCCTGGTGGTCGCTTCGGCGGCGGCTGGCTCGCCAGCTGAGCTGTGAACTTCAGGCCCAAGTGCGGCGCTTTCAGGAGCTGTTCCCTGGCCGGCCCCTGGCTTTGGATGGGCATCAGCATGTGCACCTGACCCCCTTGGTTTGGGAGCAAGTGCGGGAGCTACCTTCGGCGCTGAGGCCTGTGTGGATCCGCACCTTGCAGGAGCCCTGGCTGTGGCGAGGCATCCCGCTGGCGACTTGGTGGGGCAGTTTGCGGAGCCTGGGCCCGATCAAATGGCTGCTGCTGCGGATGCTCAACAGTGGCCGGGCCCAGGAGCTCGCCCGCCGCGGCATCGCCACCAATAGCGGCTTCTCTGGCGTGCTGTTCACCGGCCTGATGGACGTAGCCGTTCTGGCTGCGGCCAGTCGGAGACTTGGCGCGCGGGGCGGGCTGGTGCTGGCCCATCCCGCTGAGGGCTGCCCAGCCGATGCACCGGAGCTCGCCGCCTATCCGCTGTCGCGCAGTTTTTATGCCTCGCCTTGGCGGGAGCGGGAGGCCGAGGCGCTGATGCGGCGCACCAGGTAGGGCGGCCGTCGCTTGCTCTCCTCAAAGATGCGGCCGATGTATTCGCCGAGGATGCCGATCCCGATCAGCTGCACGCCCCCCAGAAACAGCACCGCCACGATCAAGGAGGCGTAGCCAGGCACATCGATGCCGTGCTGCAGGGTGCTGATCACGAGCACCAGGGCGTACACCAGGCTGATCAGCGAGATCACGGTGCCCACGCCGATCCAGATCCGCAGCGGTAGAACCGAGAAGCTGAAGATGCCATCGAGGGCGTAGCTCACCAGCCGGCGCATGTTCCAGGTGGTGGCACCACTGCTGCGCTCGGGCCGGTCGTAGCTGATGTCCACGCTGCGAAAGCCGGTCCAGGGAAAGAGCGCCTTGGAGAAGCGAGTGCCTTCGCGCATGTCGGTGAGGGCCCGCACCACCGGCTGACTGAGCAGGCGGAAATCGCCGGCACCATCCACCAGTTGCACCGAATCGGTGAGGCGGTTGAACAGGCGATAAAACCCCGTTGCGCTGATGATCTTCAGGGGTGATTCCTGATCCTCGGCGCTGCGGATGGCGGTCACCATCTCGGCCCCCTCCTGCCAGCGCCGCACCATCTCGGGAATCAGCTCCGGGGGGTGTTGCAGGTCGGCATCGATCAATACCACCGCGTCGCAGCGGTCGCGGGCCTGATCGAGGCCGGCGAGCATCGCCGCCTCCTTGCCGAAATTGCGGGTGAGCTCGATCAGGCTGAGGGAGAGGGCCTGGGGGTGGGCGCGCCTGGCTTCAATTTCGGCCCGCACCACCGCTGCGGTCTGATCACGGGAGCCGTCGTCGATCAGTAGCAGCCGCTCCACCAGCCCCAGCGCCTCGATCGCTGCAATGAAGGCCCGAATGCCTGCCGCCTCGTTAAAGCAGGCGGCCACTACCCAGAGGCTCTGCGTTGGTGCGGCGCTCGGGGGGCTGGTCATCCGGCAAGCCCGATCGACCGGGCGCGAGTGCTGTGAATCAGCAAAGCATCTGCGCTGTTAACGCAGCCTTAAGGTTCCGGAAAGGTTGAGGCGTTGCATGAGCACGGAGCGGCAGCCGCGCACGATCCACACCGCCTGGGGCAGCCTCACCCCGGCGGTGGATCTGGCACCCCTGATTTACATGCTGGTGCTCTACGGGCTGGTGTATTTCCTGCCCTTCGGGGTGTTCGAAGCCTGGACCACGGGCGAGGACGGACCGGCCGAGTGGCTGCAGTTTGCGGCCTATGCCGGTTCCTGCGTTTGCAGTTTGCGGGTGCTGTGGCTGCGCCGCCGGCAGTGGCGTTCGCTGCAGTTCCTGGCGTGGCTGTTGCTCACGCTGTTTCTGTTCTATGTGGCCTCAGAAGAGATCAGCTGGGGTGAGCGCATCCATGGCTGGGGTGTGGAAGCGTTGCGTGAGGTGAATGCCCAGAAGGAAACCAATATCCACAACTTGCCGGCGGTGCAGAACTACTTGCACGTGTCGTTTATCGCTGCGGGCTTGTTCTTTGGCTTTGCCGGCTGGCGTTGGATGCCGCGGATTGAGGCTTGGCCCGCCCGCCGCTACAGCCTCTATTTCCTGATCGTGGCGCTGTTTTACACCTATTTCGATCTCAGCTGGATCAGCCACGCCGAGCGCATTCGCAACGACCAGGAGGGCATCGAAGTGCTGATGTCGGTGGGGCTGTTTCTGCACACCCGCTACTGGGCATTCAGCGCTGCTTCGCGGTCTCCAGCAACTGATCCAGCTGCTGTTGAGCCTGGGGATTGAGAGCCCCGTCGCGCTGCAGCAGCACCACGCCATCGCTCACCTGCTGCACGCGGTAATCGTTTCGGCTGAGGGTGTTCAGCAGCCGCATGGTTTTCTTGAGCGCTTTTTGCTCCTGAGGGAAGGCCTTGGCGTAGCGGATCTGGTGGTCGAGATCCACGGCGATCCAGTCCACCGGTAAGGCCTGGCCATCACGGGTTTGATAGCCCAGATGGTCGGGGAAGCGCACCAGAACCTGCCGCGCCGCCAGGTGGGGGATCAGCTGACTGCCCGCAGCCACGCTTGCATCAGCGGGGATCAGTCCAAGGGCCGCATGGGCCTGCTGCGCGTGTTGCCACTGCCGCGCCGGGTTGCGATAAACCAGCGGCTGGATGCTGTCTGGCATGAGCCAGGAGAGGCTGCGATTGGGGTTGCTGCCCAAGGTGAACAGCAGCGAGAGCACAATGCAGCCAGCCCACACCCGCCTGAGACGCCGTGAGGCGAACAGTTGTTGATGGCGCTGCCACCAAAGCGTGGCGCCTACAAACAACCCAGGAACCACCAAATAGGTGTAGCGGATGTTGATGGAAAGGGGATTGTTCGATCCCTGGGCCAGGAGCAGCCCTAACAGCGGCAAACCCATCAGCAGCCAGCTGTCGAGAGCGATCCAGGGGATGAACAGCAGCGGCAGGCCCTGCCCGGCCAGATAGAGGAGCGTTTGGCGTGGCGGGTTCAGCAGCTCCTGGAGCAGCACCAAGGGTTGACGCAGGGCCAGCGCGGCCACCTCGAGGCTGCTGGCCTGTTCCTGCCCCTGCAGGTATTGGCCGAAGTTCTCCACCATGAATCGCCGCGAGTTGTCCTGGCTGAACAGCGGCATCAACACGTTCGTGACCAGCACAACCCAGCCGCCGCCGTAGGCGATCAGGGCTGCGGCCAGGGGCCAGCGGCTGCGATCACGCACCAACAGCCACAGGCCGATTCCCACCAGCACCACACCGGTGTCTTCCCGGATCAGCGGTAGGAGCAGCGCCGCCGGAAGGATCAAGGCCAGGCGCCGCTCCAACAATCCCAGCAGCAGCACAAACACGCACAGCGGCAGCTGGCTGAGATCGGTGAAATTGCCCAGGGCAGGGCCGATCACGGCGTTGGCCCCGAAGAAGGCCAGGCCGATCATCGCGGCCAGATCCGGCTCCAGCCGCAGCCGGGCGATGCGGTGCAGCACCAGGCCGGCGGCTGCGATCAAGGCCACCTGAAGCATCGGCAGCGCCCACTTGCCCAGGAGCGCCACCAGCGGGATCCACAGCGCCAGAGTGGGTGTGAAGTGTTGGCCCAGGCGGTGATAGCCGATGGCCGGCAGAGCGCCCCCATGCACCACGTTGGTGGAGAGCTGCGACGAGAGGGTGCTTTCGAACGGGTGGCCGCTCAGGCCGTTCCAGAGCACCTGAAACAGGATGCCCTGATCCATGGTGGCCGCCAGGCTGTGCAGCCTCCACCACTGCAGGATCCAGCCCACCAGGGTGAACACCCCGGCGGCCAGCCAGACCCGTTGCTCGGGGGTGAGTGGCTTGTTCACGGTTGCTTGAGGCCGCTGTTAACGGTGTTGATGGCTGCGGGCAGGCTGCGCTGCAGTGCCGCGGGGCCTCGCGGGTCGAAGCAGAGGCTGCGGCTGAGGTCGCGCAGGGCCGTGAGCACTGAGCCGGTGGCGGGATCAGCGCTGGTGGTTTCAGCCACGCGGGCCGCGCCGCAGCTGTTCCAGCCCGCCAGTTGCACCACGCTCCGGTAGGCACTAGCCCAGTGGCCGCTGCCTTCCACCTGCTCCAGCCGGGCAAACCACTGGTCAGCCTGCTGGGCTCGGTTTTGGAGCACGGCCACCAGGGCCAGGCTCCAGAGGGCATCGCGATCACTCGGGTTGCGTTGCAGTTGGGCGTTGGCCCAGCGCTGCACGTCTTGCTGGTAGCTGAAGCGGGGATCGAGCAGATGCCAGGGGCCGATGGCGGCAAACACGGACTGCAACCCGCGGGGGCCCTGTTCCATCCCCCGCGCCAGGCGGATGAAGCCCTGCTGGAAGCTCTGGGGCTCAGGCGCGGAGGGTTTACGGCGCCAGAGCTCGAGCTGGCGTTGCTTGCTCCACGGCCAGATCTGCACCCGCTCGTAGCGGCCATCGCGGCGCACGGCTCGGCTCAGGGCCCGAGCTGATGGACGGGTAGTGCCCTGGTCGCCGCTGGCGATTAGCCACCAACGGCCCTGATCCAGGGCCAGCTCCTGAGAGCCGGGGTTGCGCCCCAGCCGCCGCACCAGGATCTGCCCGCCTTGCTGGCGGCCCAACAGCGTGAGGGTGTGCTCGTTGAGATCGGGGCTGCTGGCGGTGATCAGCAGGGTGGCGGGTTCGTTCCCCACCCTCTGGCGCAGGCTGCCCATGGCCTCCACCACGCTCGAAGGGGGCTGGCGATCGAGCTGAGCGAGGCTGGCGCCGGCATTGATCCCAGCGGCGCTCGCTAATCCGAGCGCCAGGGCGCCCCCTGCCCAGCGCCCATCGCCGCGCTGGGCGATCCAGCTGCCCAGGGCCCACCAGCCGCGCGTGAGCAACAGAACTAATAAAGGAAGCACTGGCGCGATGTAGCGCTCGTCTTTGTTGGGGCTGAGGCTGGTGCTGAGCCAGCCGCTGATCGCCACACCGAGCAGCCAGGCCCAGCCGGCGGGCCAGCGCTGCCGCCAGCGGCCGCGGTGCTCCCAGCCCAACAGGGCCAGGCCCGCCAGCCCAGCCGCCAGCGTGGCGGCGCCCAGCTGTTGGCCCCAGAGCCGCGGGTACCAGATCAGGCTCCGGGGATCGAGGCTGCCTGGATCGCCCTCATCGGCGCCGGAGGTGATCACGGCTCGTTCCGTGCCGCCCAAGGTGGTTATCCAGTTGTGATGCAGCCAGGGCAGCAGCAGGGCCAACACCAGCGCTAGTGCGGCCCAGGCCTGCCAGCGCCTGCGCGGAAGCGCCTGGGCTTGGCCAAAGCTCCAAAGCGCTGGTAAGGCCAGCACGAGCAGGGCGCTCTGCTTGATCAAGAGGGCCGCGGCAACGGCGGCCCCAGCGGCCAGGGCTTGGCTCCAGCGGCCGCCGTGCAGCGGGCGCTGCCAGCGCCAGAGCAGCCACAGGGCCAGGCTGCAGCTGGCGGTGAGGGGCATGTCGAGGGTGAAATCCACCCGCAGGCCGCTCAGCGCTGGCGCCAGGGCCACCAGGGTTGCCGCGAGCAGCCCAAAGCCCGGCGTGAGTAGTTGCCGGCCCCAGAGGGCTACCACCAGCAGCAGCAAGCCATGCCAGAGGCTCAGTGCCCAGCTGGCCGCATCGGCGTCTTCACCGGTCACCGCCATCACCGTGCCGCTCACCAGCGAGGAGAGGGGCGGAATCTTGGGAGAGAGATCCAGCAGACCTTGCCAGCCCGGCCAGCTGCCGCCGCGCAGCAGCCCCAGGGCTCGGCCGTGATCAATGGCGCTATTGAGATAGTCGGCCTGATCCCAGGCCGGCAGGCGCTGGTCCACCTGGAGCCAGGTGTGATCTGCGGCGCTGGCCAGCAGCCAGATCCCCAGGAGCACCAGCCACCACAGCCAGGGCGATCGCTTCAACACGGGCAGCCGCCGCTCGGAGAGAAGAAGGCAAGTCTGGGCGAAGGAGGCCGCGCAGCTTCCGGGTATCGATCGCTACATGCCATTGCGGTTTGTGGCACAGGTTCTCTGTGTTGCCTCTGGCATGGCCTGCAAGATGGCCACACGGCGCATTGCGCCCAATTCCTCTTTTGGTGTGAGGACCATGAAACTGTTCCAGAAGCTTCTTCTGGCACCTGCTGCCCTGGGCCTGATGGCTCCTGTGGCTGCGTCTGCCGCTGACCTGAACATCGCTGGCGTCAGCCAGTACGGCTCTGAGGAGCAGGTGACTTCGATCACCCAGTTCTCCGATGTGAAGCCCACCGACTGGGCTTACCAGGCGCTGAGCAACCTGATCGAGCGCTACGGCTGCGTCGCTGGCTACCCCAACGGCACCTACCGCGGTGAGCGTGCGATGACCCGCTATGAAGCGGCCGCACTGCTGAACGCCTGCCTCGACCGGATCACCGAAGTGACCGACGAGCTGAAGCGCCTGATGAAGGAGTTCGAAAAGGAACTCGCCGTTCTGAAGGGCCGCGTGGATGGCCTCGAGGCCAAAGTGGGTGAGCTGGAAGCCACTCAGTTCTCCACCACCACCAAGCTGAAGGGCATCGCCACCTTCGTGCTCGGCGCTAACAGCTTCGGCGGCAGCAACACCACTCTCGCTAACGCCTACAAGGCTGATGAGGGTGCAACCACCTTCAACTACGACGTTCGCCTGAACTTCGACACCAGCTTCACCGGTAAGGACCTGCTGCGCACCACTCTGCGTGCCGGTAACTTTGCCGATTCCGCTTTCGGTAGTGCAACTGCTTATGGCAGCACCGATGGCGCAGTGGGCGGTGTCTCTGCTCTGAACAACCTGGAAGTGGCCTTCCAGGAAGAGATGGGCAACGCTGATGGCGGCGACGTGGTGGCCATCAACCGCCTCTTCTATCAGTTCCCTGTTGGTGACAACATCACCGTCACCGTGGGCGCCAAGGTTCGTCAGGACGACATGCTGGCCATGTGGCCCAGCGTGTATCCCGCTGACACCGTCCTCGACATCTTCACCTACGCCGGTGCTCCTGGTACCTACAACCTGAACCTGGGTGCAGGTGCCGGTGTGTGGTACGAGAAGAACGGCTTCAGCTTCAGCCTCAACTACGTGGCTGCTAACGGTGACGTGGGCGCACCTGAAGTCGGCGGTATTGGTACCTCCGGATCCCAGGAGACCTTCACCGCTCAGCTCGGCTACGCCGGCGATAACGCTGGTATCGCCTTTGCTTACAACTACAGCAATGGCGTTGCCTCTGGTAACGGCACCATCCTGAACCAGTTCCTGGGCGCTGCTGCCAACAGCACCAACTCCTTCGGTGTGAGCGGCTACTGGCAGCCTTCCACCAGCGGCTGGGTTCCCTCCATCAGCACCGGCTGGGGCATCAACGGCTATAACGGCCAGGATGATGCTTTCGGTTTCGACGGTCCTCAGTCCCAGTCCTGGTACGTGGGTCTGCAGTGGGATGACGCCTTCATCAAGGGCAATGCCCTGGGTATGGCCGTTGGTCAGGCCACCTTCGTGACCCGCTACAACGACAACTCCAACAACACCCCCAACGACGGCAACTACGCCTGGGAGTGGTGGTACAAGTTCCAGGTCACCGACAACATCAGCGTGACCCCCGCGATCTTCTACCTCAGCCAGCTTGATGGTCAAGTCGGTAAGGGCCTGTCCCAGGACAAGTCCGTCACCAACTTCGGCGGCCTGATCAAGACCACCTTCAAGTTCTGATCTCTTGATCTAAAAGCCAATCCGGTCGGGAAACTCTCTCCTCATACCTCAGAGTTTCCCCTGAATTGGTCTCCTCACCACACCTCGTTTGTCCTCTCTCTGCCCGCGGCTTCAGTCGCGGGTTTTTTATTGCTTTTCTGCGGTGTGCTCTGCGCTACACCCGCCCGTAGCTGTTGCGAGGTGCCGCGCTATTGCGGCGCGATAAGTTGACTTATCCCCTTGTGGGATTCCCTCAATTGGTGTGAGGACCATGAAACTGTTCCAGAAGCTTCTTCTGGCACCTGCTGCCCTGGGCCTGATGGCTCCTGTGGCTGCATCTGCCGCTGACCTGAACATCGCTGGCGTGAGTCAGTACGGCTCTGAGGAGCAGGTGACTTCGATCACCCAGTTCTCCGATGTGAAGCCCACCGACTGGGCTTACCAGGCACTGAGCAACCTGATCGAGCGCTACGGCTGTGTCGCTGGCTACCCCAACGGCACCTACCGCGGTGAGCGTGCGATGACCCGCTATGAAGCGGCCGCACTGCTGAACGCTTGCCTCGACCGGATCACTGAAGTGACCGACGAGCTGAAGCGCCTGATGGCCGAGTTCGAAAAGGAACTTGCCGTTCTGAAGGGTCGCGTGGATGGCCTCGAGGCCAAAGTGGGCGAGCTGGAAGCCACCCAGTTCTCCACCACCACCAAACTGCGCGCCGACACTCGCTGGGTGCTGGGCGGTCAGACCTTTGGTGGTTCGCAGGTCACCGACAACAACACCTACACCAACGCGGCTGGTAAGGAGTACGCCCTGCGCAATGCGCTGAGCTTCAACTACGACGTTCGCCTGAACTTCGACACCAGCTTCACCGGTAAGGATTTGCTCCGTACCCAGCTGCGCGCTGGTAACTTCAGCGACTCTGCCTTTGGTGCTGAACCCACCCGCCTCTCTCAGCTGGACGCTGCTTTCCAGGAGAACCTGGGCAATGCTGACGGCGGCGATGTCGTAGCGATCAATCGCCTCTACTACAAGTTCCCCGTTGGTAAGAACGTCACAATCGTGGCTGGCCCCCGGGTCCGTCAGGACGACATGTTCGCCGTGTGGCCTTCGGTCTACACCGGTGACAAGATCCTGAAGATCTTCCAGTTCGCTGGTGGTCCTCAGGCCAACAGCCAGGTGCTCGGTGCCGGTGCTGGTTTCTGGTGGAAAGAAGGTAAGAAAGGCTTCAGCTTTGGCGCTAACTACGTGGCCGGCAACGGTGATGTAGGCAGCCCCGAGGCTGGTGGTATCGCCAACGGCAACTCTGCTGCCTCCGGCTCTGTTCAGCTGGCCTACACCGGCAAGAACTGGAACCTCACCGGTCTGTACACCTATGACAACCGCGGCGTGAGCGTAGGCGGCACCCCCTTCGCTCGCTCTGCCGTGTCGACCGGCTACAATGGCACCAACGCCTTCAACCTGGCTGGCTACTGGCAGCCTCTCCAGAGCGGTTGGATGCCTTCCATCAGCGCTGGTTGGGGTATTGGTACCTCCAGCAATGTGGGCGGTAGCCGCACCGATTCCACCGATGTGAACCTCACCACCCAGTCCTGGATGGTGGGTCTGAACTGGAAGGATGCCTTCGTGAAGGGCAACGTGCTCGGCATGGCTGTGGGTCAGCCCACCTTTGTGACCGGCGGCACTGATAACACCCCTGCCGATGGCAACTACGCCTGGGAATGGTTCTACAAGTTCCAGGTCAGCGACAACATCGCTGTGACCCCGGCCATCTTCTGGCTGTCGCGTCCCCAGGGTGAATTCACCGGTAACGGCAACACCTTCAACAGCTTCGGCTACCTGGTGCAAACCACCTTCCGCTTCTGATCCTCGGATCTGAAGCACTCCTCACACGCGCACCTCGCGCTTACTCACACACCAAAACTCCTTGGCCTCCCGCTTGTGCGGGGGGCTTTTTTGTGTTCCTCCGCAGCCATCGATGGTCCAACGATGAAGATGGTCTGCAGCCGCTGCCGGAGCGCGTGATCTCGCCACAGTCCGCCCCCGACCCCTACACGGTGCTCGGTGTGGCCAGCTCAGCGAGTGCCGCAGAGCTGAAGGCGGCGTACCGCGCTCTCGTGAAACAGCACCACCCGGACGCTGGTGGCGATGAGCATCGGATCCTCGAGCTCAACGCAGCCTGGGAGGTGCTCGGCGATGCCCAGCGCCGCGCTGAGCACGATCGCCTGTATCAAGTCGGCCGCGTTGACCCAACCCGCTCAACAACGGCACGTTCCGCTGCGGCCGGCCGTGCGGCGCGCACCGCCACCGCCGAAGCAGCCCGCGGTGATGCCCAGCTGGTGGCCTGGCTGCAGCAGGTGTACGCACCGATTGATCGTTTGCTGGCGCAGGTGATCAATCCTTTCCCCGCCCAGCTGAGGGCCCTCTCCGCGGATCCTTACGACGACGAGCTCATGGAAAGCTTCTGCGCCTTCCTCGAGCAAAGCCAGGCCCGGATGGAGAAGGTGGAAGCGCTCTACCGCTCCCTGGCTGCACCTGCTTCAGCGCATGGCTTCAGCCTGAGCCTCTATCACTGCCTATCCCAAGTGCAGGACGCGCTCACCGAGCTGGAGCGCTACACCATGGGCTATGTGGACGGATACCTGCGCGACGGCCGCGAAATGCTGCGTGAGGCCAAGCAGCGCCGCAGCCGTTTGCATGAGGAGCGTCGCCGGCTCGAGATCTAGAACGCCTGCAGCTGGTCCGCCCGCAGCCACACATCGGGCACTGGGCGGCGGAAGCGCAGCTGGGCGTAGTCGCCCTTGATCACCAACACCTCGGCCGGGCCGTCGAACAGATAGTCGGGCGCCGCGCCATCGCTGGCCTGGGCTTCAAGGCTGGCGTTGTAGGCCTGTCGGTTCACCTTCACCAGGCTCCCCTTCTTGATCGGGCTTTTGGGGGCGGCTTCGGGTGCTGCCGCGGGCGTTTCAGCCATGGCACTTCGGGTGTGTTGGGGGCAGGCTAGAGCCCTGTTGTGAACTTCGGTTCCTCACCAGCGCTGCCACCTGGGTGCCATTCCCATCCCTAGCGTTGGCCGCAGAGCTGATGCTGAGCGCGTGCGGATTCTGTTGGTGGGTTGCAGTGGCTTCGTGGGCCGTGCCCTGGTGCCCACCCTTCTTGAGGCCGGTCACAGCCTCACCTTGGTGAGCCGCGCCGCTCAGCCCCTCCCTGGAGTGCAGCACCCGCAACTGCAGCGCCTGCAGGCTGATCCATCTGCAGCCGCCTCGTGGCAGCGAACTGAGCTCCGGCAAGCCCTGGCGTCGGCCGAGGCGGTGGTGAACTTGGCCGGTGAGCCGATCGCCGAGAAGCGTTGGACCCCGCCGCACCTGCAACTGCTCAACAGCAGCCGCATCTCCACCACCCACGCCCTGGTGCAGGCGATGGCGGCCCTTCCGCAAGATCAGCGCCCTGGCGTGCTGATCAATGGCTCCGCCATTGGCTACTACGGCACCAGCACCAGCCAAGAGTTTTCCGAAACCAGCCCCGCTGGTGCGGATGTGCTGGGCCGGCTGTGCGAGGCCTGGGAGAAGGAAGCCCGTGGCGCTGAAGCCCTCTGCCGGGTAGTGATCCTGCGCATTGGCATCGTGCTTGGCGCCGATGGTGGTGCGCTCGGGAAGATGCTGCCGGTGTTCCGCCTGGGCTTCGGTGGGCCGATCGGTGATGGTCAGCAGTGGATGAGCTGGATCTCCCGCCGGGATCTCTGCTCCCTGATCGCTACCGCGCTGACCGATCCCAGCTACAGCGGCACCTACAACGCCGTGGCACCCAATCCCTGCAGCATGGCGGCCTTCGCGGCGGCTCTGGGCCGTTGCCTCGGGCGCCCGAGCCTGCTGCCCGTGCCTGGCCCGCTGCTCCAGCTGTTGCTCGGTGATGGCGCCAAGGTGGTGTTGGAAGGCCAGAAGGTGTTGCCCCGGCGTTTGCAGGAGCAGGGGTTCAGCTTCCGTGATGCCGAGCTCAGCGCTGCGCTCGCCGCTGCCACCAGTTGATGGCCCAGCCGAGCACACCGCTCAGGATCGCGGCTCCCATCAGCAGGCCGATCGCTGGGGTGAACAGCGGCTCCCAGAGCCGCTGAAACCAATCCAGCGGGGCCTCAATCTTGCGGCTGTGGCAGATCACGGCCACGCCAAACCAGATCGCCCCGGCGATCACCACAAACACATCCACCACCAGCAGGGCGTCGATCCAGCCCTTGATCCTTCGGCCCAGGGGCAGGGTGCTGCTGGCAGTGGGTTCAGCCATCCAGGAGGGCGTGGAGATCGGAGGCCATCCTGGCGGCACCACCGCCCTCTCCGATCCGCTCGAGCCCCAGTTGTTGCAGGGCGGAGCGCCAGGTGGAATCGTGCAGCAGCCGCTCCAGCAGCACCTCCGTTAACGCGGCGGTGCCATCGAGCTGCTCATCACTCCCCACAGCGCCCTCTGCGCACACCACACCGGGGCCCAACAGGCGCCGTTGGGCTTCCGCGAAGTTGGCGGTGAACTGAGGCCCGGCTCCCACTAGCTGCAGCACCGGTTTGCCCAGCCCCACACACTGCTCGGCTGCGGTGCCGGTCATCGAGAGCAACAGATCGCATTGCTGCACCACCGCCGCAAAGCGTCCCCACTCCAGCTGAAGGCGCAGAGGGCCGCGCTGCAGGCTGCAGCGATCGCTGCTCTCGAGCTGCAGCTTCCAGCCCAGGCGGCTGGCCAGGGGTGCCACCTCCTGGGGGGTGAGCTTGCCCACCAGGGCGGCATGCAGGCCCAAGCGCTCGGGCGGCCGGAGCGCTTCGGGCAGGCGCTCGAGCACCCGAAGCATCAGTTCCAGGTTGTGGAGGGCTTCCGGCAGGCGACTGCCCGGAAGCAGGCCCAGCCGTTGCTGGGGCGAGCCCGCCAGCGGTTCGCTGGCGCTCAGGGCCCCATCAAAGAAGGGGTTGCCGAAGAACCGCACAGGCCGCAGCAGCTGGCTGCTCAGGTCGCCGGCGGTGAGCACATCACGGCTGTAGATCGCACGGGTGCGCCGCTGTTTGAGGCAGGGTGCGCAGGGCCAGGGCAGCCGCAGCCGGCCTTCGTAATGGCTGGAGTAGGCCACGAGGTAGGTGGCCGTTGGCCTGCCGCTCAGCCAGGCCGCCACCACTGGGATCACATCCCCCACCACCAGGATCAGCTGATACCGGCGGGCGATCCGCAGCAGCAGCAGCAGGCGTCCCAGGAGATAGAGCACCTGCCCCTGGATCACCTCGGTGATGCGGCCGATCACGCTGGTGTATCCCAGGCCGCCGGTGCTGTACTCACGCGTGCGGCCGCGAATGGTGATCCCGGCCTGCTCATAGGCACGGCCATGGCCCACCAGCGGCAGCGCTTCCACCGCCAGGCCCCGCTGTTGCAGGGCTTGGCCGATCAACGCGCCGCTGAGGTCTTCACCGTGCCCGTTGCTCAGCAGCAGGATCGGTGGTTGCTGGTTTGCGGTCGGGCTCAACCCTTCAGCCAAGCCTGCACCTTCTGAAGCGCCTGCCAGTCGGGTCTGCGGGCCAGGCCATCGGCGATGGAGCCATCCAGCTCTTCGGCGAGCTCAGGGGCCATCACGCGCACCCGCAGCACCCACTCGATGTGCTCGCGCACGCCCTTGGCGTTGGTTTCGAGCATCGCCAGGCTGAGGTTGATGCGGGCCTGAGGATCCTGGGGGTTGAGCTTCACGGCGTTGCGGGCCGAGCGCAGCGCCGCCTGGGGCTGGTTGTCGAGCAGCTGCAGCCAAGCCAGGCAGGTCCAGCCTGCCGACAGCCGCGGCTCCTGCTGCGTGATCGTGAGAAAGCTGTCGATCACCTCCGGCAGCGGTGCGCCTTCTTGGTAGCGCTGCAGAGCCTGCTCAAACAGCGAAGGAGCTTCAGTGACGGCGTCGGTCATGGTGCGGCAGCGGGCCTGGTCCTGTGCTCAGGTTCGCACCCGGGCGATCAGGACTTCCTGCAGTTCCGTTAAATCCTGCAGTGCGACCGACATGGCGGCGTGCACACGGCTGGGATCGATTGCCTCGTAGTCGTGCACCAGGCGATTGCGTAGCCCAGCGGCAGGGATCAGCCGTTGCGCCAGCTCCATCGGAATCAGCCCGTTTTGGCCGGCTAGTAAAAACGTGTCGGCGTAGGTCTGAGGCTTCTTGTTCAGCTCCTGCACCAACAGATGTTCGAGCAGATCGCTCGCTGCCTCCACGCTCAGGTGCAGCAGCCGCTCCACAAGCAGTTGCTGGCGCCGATCCTGCAGATAGGCGGTCAGGGGCGTGGTGCTCTCGCCGCGCAGCAGCTCGAGGAGCTCCTTGAGGTGGGTGAGCTTGCGCTGCACCACGGCCAGCTCAAGCGGGCTCATGCGTGGGTGAGCTCCCGCTCGCGGGTGAGCTTCTGCTCGCGCCGGCACCAGTCGGCCCATTGGCGGATCGCTCGGGAGCAGAAGCTGACAAAAAGCCCCGGCCTGCGTTCAAACAGCAGGCGACCCTCCTCGGTCACCACCCGCTGCAGCAGGTAGGTGCTGTGCTCGAGATCCACCAGATCGATGGAGTCGCTGGAGCAGCCCACTAGGGGGGAGAGCAGTGCATCCAGCTCGAACAGGCGCAGCGGTTGATCGGACTTCTGGCGGAATGTGATCCCCAGATCCCAGTCGCTGGCTGGGGTGTGTGTGCCTTTGGCCCGGGAGCCAAAGAGCACGATTAGATCAACGTCCTCGGGAACGGCGTCGGTACGGATCAGGGGCAGGCCCTGCAGCTGTGCCTGTGGGGGCGCCATCGCTCACACCGCAAACGAGCTGCCGCAGCCGCAGGTCTGGGTGGCGTTGGGGTTGGTGAAGTTGAAACCGCCGCCGATCAGGGCGCTGGAGAAATCGAGCTGCATTCCATAGATGTAGAGCAAACTCTTGGGATCGCTCACCACCGTGAAGCTGGGGGCGCCGGCCGGTTCGTAGATGTAGCGCTCATCGTCGCCCTGGATCTCGGAGGCATCGATGAAATCCATCGTGTAGCTCATGCCGCTGCAGCCGCCAGAGCGCACACCCACCCGCAACACCTTCCCTTCACCCTGGGCGGGGATCAACGTGGCCAGCTGTTTCATGGCCGATTCGGTGATCAGGATGCCCTTGCCGTCGCGGCCGGTGTGGGTGGCCTGCGCGGGTTCGGCTGTGGACGTGGCTGTGGCGGTATCGCTGGTCATACGGAAAGCCCTGGCCTGATCGCACCATCGTATGGAGCGCAACCCACACCTGCCGCCGTGATGGGCGTCTCCATAGAGTCGTGCCCATTCAGTGGGAGCAGCAGGTGCGCGTCGCCATCGTGGGTTCGGGATTGGCGGGTCTTGCGGCTGCCGTGGATCTGGTGGATGACGGCCATCAGGTGGATCTCTATGAGGCCCGGCCGTTCATGGGCGGCAAGGTGGGCAGCTGGGTGGATGAAGGCGGCAACCACATTGAGATGGGGTTGCACGTGTTCTTCTTCAACTACGCCAACCTCTTCGCCCTGCTGCGCAAGGTGGGGGCGATCGACAACCTGCTCCCTAAAGACCACACCCATCTCTTTGTGAACGCCGGCGGCGACCTGCGCGAGCTGGATTTCCGCTTTGCCCTGGGCGCCCCTTTCAACGGTCTCAAGGCCTTCTTCACCACCCCCCAGCTCGACTGGCTCGACAAGCTGCGCAACGCCCTGGCGCTGGGCACCAGCCCGATCGTGCGTGGCCTGGTGGATTACGAGGGGGCGATGAAGGTGATCCGCGATCTTGATCGCATCAGCTTCCAGCAGTGGTTCCTCGGCCACGGCGGCAGTGAGCAGAGCATCAAGCGGATGTGGAATCCGATTGCCTATGCCCTCGGCTTCATCGACTGCGAGGCGATCTCGGCCCGCTGCATGCTCACCATCTTCATGATGTTCGCGGCGAAAACCGAAGCCTCCAAGCTCAATCTGCTCAAGGGATCTCCGCACCGCTGGCTCACCGGCCCGATCCTCGATTACATCCAGGAGCGCGGCGGCAAGCTTCACCTGCGGCACCGGGTGACCGAGGTGGTGTTTGAAGAAGGTGCAGCGGGTGCCGATGGCCAGCCCTCCACTCAGGTGAGTGCTCTCAAGCTCGGTACCCCCGATGGCGAACTCGAGGTGAAGGCCGATGCCTACCTGGCGGCCTGTGATGTGCCCGGCATCCAGCGGATGGTGCCCGAGGCCTGGCGCCGCTGGCCCCTGTTCGACAACCTCTACAAGCTCGAGGCCGTGCCGGTGGCCACCGTGCAGCTGCGCTACGACGGCTGGGTCACCGAACTCGGTGATGGTGCCCTTGAAGAAGCCGCCCGCCGAGATCTGGAGCGCCCCGCCGGCCTCGACAACCTCCTCTACACCGCTGACGCCGACTTCAGCTGCTTCGCCGACCTGGCCCTGGCCAGCCCGGTGGACTACCGCAAGGAAGGCGTGGGCTCGCTGCTGCAGTGCGTGCTCACCCCCGGTGATCCTTGGATTCCCAAGAAAACCGAAGAGATCGTTGCGGCCACCGATGAGCAGGTGCGGCGCCTCTTCCCCTCGGCTCGCAACCTGAAGCTCGTGTGGAGCAACGTGGTGAAGTTGGCCCAGTCGCTCTACCGCGAAGCACCGGGCATGGAGCCCTATCGCCCGGATCAGGCCACGCCTGTGGGCAACTTCTTCCTGGCTGGCAGCTACACCAAGCAGGACTACATCGATTCGATGGAAGGCGCCACCATGAGTGGACGACTGGCCGCCGCCGCCATCCTGGGTCGGAAGGCCGAGCTGGCCACCAATGCGGCTGTTGCCTGATCACACCAGCCGGATCACCCCCCTCGCTTGATTCCCATGGGCCGTTGGCTTGAACACAGCGTCACCACGGAGGTGAAGGCCTCGGCCGAGCGGGTGTGGGCGGTGTGGAGCGATCTCGAGGCCATGCCCCGCTGGATGAACTGGATCGAATCGGTGGTGACCGAACCCGGCGACCCCGACCTCACCGATTGGACCCTGGCCGCCCAGGGCTTTCGCTTCCACTGGAAGGCCCGCATCACCCAGCGGGTGGAGGCCCAGCAGCTGCATTGGGAATCCGTGGGCGGCCTGCCAACAAAAGGCGCCGTGCGCTTCTATCCCCAGGGCCCTGAGCTCACCGCCGTGAAGCTCACGGTGAGCTACGAGCTGCCGGGGGTGTTGGCACCGCTGATGGAACCCTCCATCCTGGGGGGGATCGTGACCAAGGAGCTCCAGGCCAACCTGGACCGCTTCCGCGATCTCGTTCAGAGCGGGTATGGCGAGCAGCAGGTCTGAAACAGGACGGTACTGGCCGCGGTTGAGCTCGGCTCTGGCGGTGGTCGCGTTGTTGGTGCCAGCGGTGGCGGGGTGCGGTTCGTCCTCGGATCCCGAGACCATCAGCCTGCCCCCAGCACCGCCCAAGCCAGCGGCCGCTGCGGGCGTACCCACCAGCGCACCGCAGCCCACGGCAGGCTTCACGCCCTTGCCTACGCCACAGCAGGTGGTGGCAGCGCTGCCCACCGGCCGCGTGGATCCTTTTGCGCCCTTGCCCCAGCCAGGCTCTAAGGCCGGAGCGGCACCGGCCGGTGATCTGCGTTTCACGGGCGTGATCCGTAGTGCCGGCCAGGCTCAGGCCCTCGTGCAAGTAGGAGAGCAGAGCGGCGCTGTTTGCGTTGGCCGCCGTGGCGTCTGCCCCGGATCGGGTTTGCCTGCCTTGCTGCCATCGGACTGGAGCGTCACCAGCATCGATGTGGCCAGCGGCCGCCTCGTGCTCAACCAGGCCGGCCAGCGGCGGGTGTTCAGCCTCTGATCGCTCGGCTGGCCAGCGCTTTGGCGCAGGCCGCCACGAGCCCGTCGAGGTCATGGGGGTTGGCTTCGGCGTCGACTCGGCCCAGCAACGCTTGGCAGGTGTGGCTGGTTTGCGGCCCGATCGATACCAGCGCCAAGCCTTGCAACGGCTCCTGCCAGCTGGCGCCGAACTGCTGCTCGAGCAGCTGAGCGGTGTGTTGCACGGTTTTGCCGCTGCTGAAGGTGATGGCATCCACCGAGCCCTCTGCCAGGGCCGCGGCGGTGGCGGCAGGCAGGCTGTCTGGACAGCGGGATTCATAGGCCGCCACCTCCACCACCCGAGCACCTGCTTCGCCGAAAGCTTCTGCCAGCACGGTTCGGCCGCCGCTCTGCACCCGCGGCAGCAGGAGCCGCAGCCCCCAGCCCGACACGGGGAAGTGATCGATCAGGCTGTCGGCCACAAACTGCGGTGGCACGAAATCCGCCGGTGCGCCCAGGGCTTCCAGCCGTGCGGCTGTCTTGCGGCCGACCGCCGCGATCTTGAGGCTGCAGGGCCGCCCGGCCAAGCTGCCTCCCTGGCGCTGCAACCGCTCCTCCACGGCATCCACCCCGTTGCTGCTGGAGAGCACAATCCAGTGGAAGTCTTCGAGTTCGGCCAGGGCGTCATCCAGGGGGCCCCACTCATCCGGTGGACCGATCACCAGGGCCGGTAGATCCAGCACCGTGGCGCCGGCTTGCTCAAACAGCCTCCTGGTCACCCCCAGCTGCTGTTCAGCTCGTGTCACGGCAATCGTTCGGCCCTGAAGGGGCAGCGCTGGCGCGGCGGTGGTGGATTCGATCACGCCGATCAGCCCTCTAGTTTCACCATCGCCCCAGCCTGCTGGCGCAGCCGTTCGGCCTCCGGGCTGCGGCCCTGTTGGCTGAGCAGCTGGATCGCTTGGCGGAAGCTGCTGCGGGCGCCGTCGATGTCGCCACCCAGTAGCAGCGCTACCGCCAGGTTCTGATGGGTTTCAGCGTGATCCGGGGTGAGCCGCCGCGCTTCCCGGTAGGCCTCCAGCGCTCCTGCGATGTCGCCGAGGCGCCGGCGGGTGAGGCCGAGGTTGTACCAGCTCAGTCCGATCTCCGGCGCTGCGGCTGTGGCTCTTTGGCAGAGCTGTTCCGCTTCCTGGGCTTGGCCCTGTTGCAACAGCAGCGCTGCCAGATTGAGTCGTGCCGCCAGGGTGAGCCTCGGCGCCAGAGGGATGTTCAGCGCCTGGCGGTAAAGCTCCAGGGCGGCATCAGGATTGCGGCTGGCTTCCGCCAAGGCCAGATGCAGCAGTAGCTCGTAACGCTCGGGGTGTGCATCGGCGGGGCACTGCGAGAGCCCTTCGCGCAGCAACGTCAGCCCGCGCTCGAGATGGCCTTCGGCCACATCCAGGCTGCCGAGCTTGGCGCAGGCATAGGGATTGCCGGGCCGTTGCTTCAGCTCCGCTTCCATCGCTTCGCGCAGTCGCTGAGGCTTATTGCCCTGGGCCAACAGCTCTGGGCGGTAGCCGTCGTGGATCAGGGCCGGTTCGGAGCAATCAGCGATGCGCCAGTGGGGTTCCTGCCGCAGCAGCTCCGCCACGCTGTCGTCCACCATCGAGTGGTAGGCCCGGCTCCAGCGGATCGCCGGATGGCGGCGGAACAATCGGCTCACGTTCGAGTACGGCGATTGCACGGCGCCCCGTTCATGGCGCAGCAGGTTGATCAGCAGCACATCGGGCTGTGCCATCAGCGCCCGTAGTGGAGCCACAGCCTCTGGCCGCAGCCGCTCATCGGCGTCGAGCACCAGCACCCAATCACCGCTGAGAAACTCCAGTGCCTGGTTGCGAGCCGGTGCGAAGTCGCCCGGCCAGGGGATCTGCTCGACCCGTGCCCCCATCCCCTCGGCCAGGGCGATGGTGTTGTCGATCGAGCCGGTGTCCACCACCACCATCTCGTCCACGAAGCCCTGCACTGAGCGCAGGCAGTCCTCGATCTGCGCCGCTTCATCGCGAACGATCATCGAGAGGCTGAGCATGGGCTGGGCCGCGGCGGCAGGCCGGCTGAGGCTAGGTGCAGTGGCGCGAGAGCACCGTTAATCGGTGAAGCCACCTTCGAGGGCGGCGGCCTCGAGTCCCAGCGCAGAGAGCAAGAGGGCCTGGGCCTGAGGCATTTGGCCTGGGCTGTAGGCGGCTGGGAGATCGGGCGGCAGCAGCACCCTGAGCTGCTCCCACAGGTAGGGGCTGCCGTACACCGCAAGACCCGCCAGTCGCCCCACCGACAACAGCTGGCGCACCACCTGGGGCCAGGGCTCATCGCCACCGGCGCTGCCGCGAAACGGATTGCCGCGCACCAGCAACTGCAGGAGCACCGGCCCGGGGGGCAGGCGATCCAGCGCCAGCGGAGATTCTCGGTTATCGCACCAGGGACTTGGGCTACGGCCGTCGAGCACCAGGGCCCGGTAGCCCTGTGCGGCCGGGCGCAGCAGCGCCGGTGCCATGGCGGGTAGCTGGGGCGTATTCAGTTGCGTATCCACGCGGATCAGATTGAGCCCCGGGCCGTCCGGCAGGCAGCCTTCGCCCTGTTGCTCGAGGCTGAGGCTTACGAGCTCGGCCGCGAGTTGAAGATCCTCTGGGGTCACCAGCGTGCTCAGCTCAGCCACCACCGCATCCAGCGGGGCGTTGCGGCTCGGGGTGCAGCGTTGCAGCGCGTGTTCCCGCCGATCGAGGCTCTCCTGCAGGCGCGCCCGGCTGATCCGCCCGCTCAGCACCGCCTGCTCCAGGCCATCGAGCGCTGCCTCGGCATCAGCCGGCATCAGGATCAGATCCGCTCCGGCTTCGAAGGCGAGCACCGCCGCTTCGCCGGCGCCGTAGTGGTTGGTGATGGCCTCCATCACCAAGGCATCGGTCACCACCAGCCCGGCGAAGCCCAGATCGCGGCGCAGGAGATCGGTGAGCACCGCCGGCGAGAGCGTGGCCGGCCTTGCTGCATCCATGGCCGGCAGCTGCAGGTGGGCCGTCATCACCGAGGCCACATCTGCGGCAATCGCTGCCTTGAACGGAGGCAATTCCACCGCGTCCAGGCGGGTGCGGTTGTGGGGGATCTGCGGGAGTTCCAGGTGGGAATCGCTGCTGGTGTCGCCATGGCCGGGGAAGTGCTTGGCACAGGCCAGCACCCCTTCGTCCTGGCAGCCGCGCACAAAAGCCGCCGCCAATGCTCCGGCGGTGGCGGGGTGTTCACCCCAGGCCCGCACGTTGATCACCGGGTTGGCGGGGTTGTTGTTCACATCGCAAACGGGGCCGAGCACCCAGTTGAGGCCCAGGTGTCTGGCCTGGCGGCCGGTGCAGCGCCCGTACTGCTGCGCCAGTTGCTCGGCCCGCTGGGGGTCGCGCCCATACAGGCGGCCGATCGCCAGGGGCGGCACCAGCCAGCTCGCTCCTTCAAAGCGCTGGCCCACGCCTTCTTCCACATCGGCGCAGAGCAGCAGGGGCTCAGAGGTCCAGGTCTGCAGCTGGCTGCAGCGCAGCCGCAGCTCTTCGGCACTCCCCCCCAGCAGGATCACGCCGCCCACACCGGCCTCCAGCAAGCAGCGCAGCTCGGCGTTGGTCAGTTCCCAGCGGGGATAGCGGCGCTGGCTGTCGCGGGCATGGCCGCTGCCGCGCACCACCAGCAGCCGGGCGATCAGACGCCGCAGTTCACTCGAGGGCATCGTCCAGCTGGCCTGTGCCCTCTGGCACCTCGCCGCGCTCCTGCCGCTGTTGTTCCAGCTGATTCAGCAACCCAAGCACCGATGTGCCTTTCTCGATGCCGCGATCCAAGTGGAAGATCACTTCTGGTGTGCGGCGCATATTGAGGCGCCGGCTCAATTCACCCTTCACGTAAGACGCAGCCGAGCGCAGGCCTGCCAACGCTTGTTGCTGCACCTCAGGCGTGCCGTACACGCTCACAAAGATCTTGCAGTGCTGTAGATCGCCAGCCACTTCCACGTTGGTCACGCTCACCATCCCCAGGCTGACGCGATCGTCCTTGATCCCGTTGACCAGAAGCTCACTCACCTCACGGCGGATCGAGGCCGCCACCCGCTCAACCCGCCTGCTCTGCGCCATGCCTAGGCGATCACATCTGTGCTCACCATGGCACGCAGGATCAGGCCCAGGCTCAGCATTCCGCTCACGAGTGCACCGATCAGGGCCACGGCGGTGACCGGGTTGCTGCGCCGCTGGGCCAGGGGTTCCAGCACGGAATTGGCAACGCCCAAGCCGAAGGCGATCAGATAGCGCGGATAGCGAGTGACGTTGAGAAAGAAATCCCGCATTGGTGCAGGGTCAGTGGCCGTTGAGTGCTGGCTACTCTGCCGCGAAAAGGGTCCGATGCTGGAGCTCCATCAGTTCCGCCACTCCGCCTTCTGCGAGAAGGTGCGTTTGGTGCTGGCGGCCAAGGGGCTCGCCTACAGCGTGGTGGAGGTGAACCCTGGGCTGGGCCAGCTGGAGTTGGTGCGCCTCTCGGGGCAGCGGCAGGTGCCCGTGCTGGTGGATGGATCCGAGGTGATCGCCGATTCCAGCGCGATCGCTCTTTATTTGGAGGCGAAGCAACCGGATCCCGCCCTGCTGCCGGCCGATCCGGTCCAGAGGGCGCAGGTGCTGCTGCTTGAGGATTGGGCTGATACGGCGCTGGCATCCGGAGCACGTCTGGCACTGGTGCAGGCGGCGGCCGCGGATCCAGTGCTGCGCGGTGGCTTGCTCCCCGATGCCACCCCCGCCCCCCTGCGCAGCCTCGTGGGGGCCTTGCCCGGCGGTGTGCTCAGCGGTCTCGGTCAGGTGATCGATCACGGCGGCATGGAGCAGCTGCGCTCCAACCTCCATCAGCTGTGTGCACTCGTACAGCAGCAGCCTTATTTGGTGGGTGATCGCTTGAGCCTGGCGGATCTAGCGGTGGTGGCCCAGCTCTCCTTGGTGGTGTTCCCCTCCAGTGCAGGCGCGCCCCTGGCCGGCCGTGGCGTGCCTGGGCTCGCGGATGATCCCCAGTTGGCACCGCTGTGGGCCTGGCGTGATCGCATTGGCGCTCAGGTGGGGCGCCCCTAATCCAGGCGCGTCAGCACGAGCAGTCCCTGCCAGCTGCGCTGGGCCTTGGCGGCCAGCCCCTGGGCCGGTGAGCCGTAGCTCACTTGCCACTGCTCAGCTTCGATGCGATCTGGCTCCACCAGCCGATAGCGGCTCAGTGTTTCCACCCGGCTCACCCGTGGATCGCCAGGGCCGTGCAGCACCTGCAGGGCCAGTTCATCCGCCAGGAACTCCCCCTCGCTGACCTGGCTGCTGCGCCGTCCCACCACGGTGGACTCCAGCTGCTGGTCATCGCGCAGTTCAGCCAGCTGCCGATTGGGATTGCGCGGGTCATTGCGCACCTCCAGCAGTTGCGGCCCCAGGAGAGCCCGGCCGATGGCGCTGGCGTTGTACGCCCGATCCCCCACCACCTGGCCCTTGGGGTCGGTGTTGAAGCGTACGGTGTAGTGGAGGTCGGGCTCGTTGCCGCTGGGGTCGTGGTTGGTGGCCTGCCAGCTGCCGGCAAACCAGGCGGGGTAGATGAGATCCTTCTGGCCAGGGCGTGGCAGGGGTGCCGGCAGGCTCCAGGCCGGCCAGGTGTCGATGCGCTGTTCCAGCAGGTCGCTTGAGCTGCCCGCCAGGGCGGGTGCTGCGCTGATCAGCAGCACCATCGCTGCCAAGCAGCAGCTCCTCAAGAGGGCGATCACCGTGGCAGAAGGGGCATGGCAGGCTGCCCTGATCCTGGCGATGCCGCGGTGCTGCATGTCTGATCCACTGATTCGTGAGTTGGATCACTATGTGGTGCTCGAGCCCGGGCGCCCTCAGGAGATGCTCAGCGCGGCTGAAACTCAGCAATGGCTTGAAGAGCAGCTGGCGCGGCTTGGCCAGGTTCCAGCCGATCTGCTCGATCTCCCGGATGCTGCGGCCAGAGCTCAGCGGCTGCTGGAAACCGCCTGTGAGCTCGAGCTGGAACCGGGGCTGGTGGTGCAGTGGTTTGCTATCCGTTTGGAGCCACCGGCCAGGGGTTAGTTGATCGAGTTGCTCAGCTCGCCGGCTTCGTTGCGCACCTGCAGGCGGTGCTGTGGGGCGGCGGTGCGTTCTTTGAGCACCCCGGGCAGCGCCTCAAGAACCTGCTCAGCCACCTGGTCGGCGGAGCGTCCGTCTTGAACGATGTGCAGGTCGGCCTGGGCGTAGAGCGGCCGGCGTTGAGTCATCAGTTCCGCCAGGCGCGCAGCGGGATCGGCGCTTTGCATCAGCGGCCGCGGCGTGGGGTCGGCGCTGAGCCGCTCTAACAGCAGGGCATCGGGGGCATCCAGCCAGATCACCATCCCCTGTTGCAGTTGGCCCCAGTTCTCCGGTCGGGTCACTACGCCGCCACCGGTGGCCACCACCAGCGAATGCCAGCTGGCGATCTGATTGAGCACGGCTGCTTCCAAGTCACGGAAGCCGGTTTCCCCCTCGCTGGCGAAGAGCTCCGGGATGCTCCGGCCGGCCACCTGCTCAATGCTGCTGTCCGCATCGAGAAAGCGGTAGCCCAGCCGCTCGGCGAGATGGCGGCCGGCGCTGCTCTTGCCGCTGCCCATCATTCCCACCAGGTAGAGGTTGAGCCCTTCCAGGCGTTGGCGCAGCGGTGCGTGCGGAAGGGTCATCAGCTGTCGAGGCAGGGCAGCAGTTCACATTCCTAGGATGCAACCTTGCTTCATGCAGCTATGACTCCGCCCCTGGTGGCGGCGCCTCCGGCGAGCCCGGTGCCCGCCGAACCTGCAGCACCGCATGCCCACGGCCGAGGACGGCCCTGCGTGATCACGCGCCGGGCCTGCTTCAGCGCCAGCCACCGGTACTGGTTGCCGGAGCTGAGCCCTGAAGAGAACGCAGCACGCTTTGGCGCTTGCAGCCTCGCTCCCGGCCACGGCCACAACTACGAATTGATCGTGGCCATGGGCGGCCCGCTCGACGCGGATGGCATGGTGCTCAACCTTTCGGATGTGAAACATGCCATCCGTGAGCAGGTCACCGGACAGCTCGATTTCCGCTTCCTCAATGAAGCTTGGCCGGAGTTTGATCTGAATGAGCCTGGTGGTGTGCTGCCCACCACCGAAGCGCTCACCCTGGCGATCTGGCGTCGCCTCCAGCCACACCTGCCCCTGATGGGGCTGCGTCTTTACGAAACCGACAAGCTCTGGGCCGATGTGCTCGGCGATTCCATGGAAGCGTTCCTCACGATCAAGACCCACTTCGCTGCGGCCCACCGCCTGGCCCGGCCGGAGCTGAGCAGCGAGGAGAACGACGCCATTTACGGCAAGTGCGCCAGGCCCCATGGCCACGGCCACAACTACATGCTGGAGGTCACCGTGCGCGGTGCCATCGATCCCCGCACCGGCATGGTCTGCGACCTGGATGCGCTTCAGGCTCTTGTTGACGATCTGGTGGTGGAGCCCTTCGACCACACCTTCCTCAACAAGGATGTGGCTCACTTCGCCACCACCGTTCCCACGGCGGAGAACATCGCTCTGCACATCGCCGATCTGCTCGGTGCACCCATCGCCGGCATCGGCGCCAGCCTGCACAAGGTGCGCCTGCAGGAAAGCCCGAACAACGCCGCTGAGGTGTTTGCCGAGGTGCCGGCTCTTGGGATGCAGCCCCTGGCCCTTGAGGCCCTTGCCGGCGCCTGAGCTGCGTCTGGTCTTGGCGGTCAGCCTGGATGGCCGTCTTGCCCCGCCCTCCGGAGGGGCGGCCCAGATCGGTGGCCGCGGCGACCGGCGTGTTCTGGAGGAGGCGCTGGCCTGGGCTGATGCAGCTCTGTTGGGCGCCAACACCCTGCGCCTGCATGGCACTACCTGCCTGATTCGCGAGCCGGATCTGCTGGAGCAGCGCCTCAGCCAGGGGCGCCCGGCCCAACCCACGGCTGTGGTGGTGAGCCGCACCGGCCGCTTCGATTCGCCGTTGCGCTTTTTCTCCCAGCCCCTCACGCGCTGGCTGCTGGGCCCATCGCTGAGCGAGGCGCCCGAGGGCTTTGAGGCCGTTGTGCCCCTGCATTCCTGGGCAGAAGCCATCAGCGCCCTCGGGGCTCGGGGCCTGCAGCGATTGGTGTTGCTCGGCGGGGCCGAGTTGGCTGGGGCCCTGCTGCAGGAACAGCGTGTGGATGAGCTGCAACTCACGCTCTGCCCGCAACTCCTGGGCGGCCCCCACAGTTGGCTACCGCCTGGTGTGGCTCTAGAGCCCAACCAATGGCAGCTGTTGGAGCAGCGCCGTCTGGAGGGCGAGGAATTGCTGCTGCGCTACCGGCGCTTCAGGGATTCAGCGCTGGGGCCGCGGCAGCCTTGAAACGCTTGGCCAGATCGCGGATGGGTACGTCCATGAAACTGTCGGCCGGCAGGCCCAGCAAGCGCCCGGCACAGCGCTTCACCACCACCTCGCTGTCATCGCCAAAGCGCCCCGCCAGCAGCTCGCTCATCACACCGAAACTGCGGCCGCTGCGCTCGGTTTCCTCGATCAGGCAGCGGCTGGTGGGGCCCGCTAGGGCCCGGCACGGGGGCGCCATGCGTTCCTGGAGGCTGGGGTCGCCGCCGCTGGCCCACTGCTGACAGGCCGCGGTGATGCGCGCTTCCAGCTGCGGCCGCATCAGGTTGAGCAACGGGGCTAGCAGGCTGGCCTGGGCGGGCGCCGTTGCCAGGATCAGGCTGAACCCCCCTAACGACGCTGCCAGGCCGGGTTTGCCTAGCTTGATCGCCACATTCCAGCGTTGATGGCAGAGCTCACGGCCCGCTGGCATCGCGCCATGGCGGACATCCCCGAAGCGCAATGGCATGCCCTGGTTTCGGCAGAACCCCTCCCCTTCTACTCCTGGTCCTGGCTGGTGGGGCTGGAGAGCAGTGGAAGTGTGGTGCCTAGGCAGGGCTGGCAGCCCTGCCATCTGGGCCTGTGGCAGGGCGATCAACTGATCGCTGCAGCTCCGCTGTATCTCAAGGGGCATAGCTACGGCGAATTCGTCTTTGATCAGTCGTTCGCTCAGTTGGCTGCGCAGCTCGGTCAGCGCTACTACCCCAAACTGCTTGGCATGAGCCCGGTGAGCCCTGTGGTGGGCTATCGCTTTTTCACCGCGCCTGGTGAGGATGCGGCGGCGCTCACGGCGCTGATGCTGGAGCTGATCGATGCCTTCTGCCGCGAGCACCAGATCTTCAGCTGCAATTTCCTCTACGTGGATCCGGCTTGGCAGCCCCTGGCCGAGGCGGCGGGTTGCGCCACCTGGCTCAATCAACAGAGCCTTTGGAGCAACCAGGGTTACGGCGATTTCAATGCCTACCTGGCCAGCTTCAATGCCAACCAGCGCCGCAACATCAAGCGGGAGCGCAAGGCCGTGCAGGCGGCTGGCCTGCAGGTCACTGCCGTTGTGGGTGAAGACATCTCAGCGGCGTTGATCACTCGCATGCACGGCTTCTATGAGCAGCACTGCGCCCGCTGGGGTCCCTGGGGAAGCAAATACCTCACCGAGGCTTTCTTTGATCACGCCGCTGCTCAACTCAGGCAGCACCTCGTGCTGTTTAGTGCCCACCGCGGTGATCCAGAACAGCCTGTGGCGATGTCGCTCTGCGTGCACACCGACACGCATCTCTGGGGCCGGTATTGGGGCAGCGATGCGGAGATCGAGAATCTGCATTTCGAGGTCTGTTACTACGCCCCGATCGAATGGGCCATCCAGCGCGGCATCCAGCACTTCGATCCCGGTGCCGGGGGTAGCCACAAACGCCGCCGCGGTTTTCTGGCCCGCTCCCATGCCTCACTGCACCGTTGGTATCACCCTCGCTTCGATGCAATCGTGCGCCGCTGGCTGCCGGAGGCCAATGCCGAGCAGCTGCATGAGATCGAGGCGATCAATGCCGAGTTGCCGTTCACCGCGAAGCCTCCAGTGCTGACGGAATCCGCGGCGTAGCATCCGCCGATGACGAGCTTTTCAGCCGAGCAGCGCCGAACCCTGGATGAGCGGCTCTCGCAGCGCTTCATCGCTCTCGATCCCTCGGGGTATTTCCTGATCAAGCTCGATCGCGATGCTGGCGAGCTGATCGCCGAGCACTACGGCAATGGGATTGATGAACGGGGCCTGGCCACAGACCCCGACACCGGTGAGGTGATCAGCTGCAAAGGCAGCGGGCCCCGCGAACCGTTGCGGATCTACCGAGCCCGCTCCGCTAAAGAGCTCGGCATGGCTCTCACGGAAGGGGAGGGACCATTCCCGATCAGCTGTTTGGATCACGCCCTCTACCTGGGCCGTGAGCTGCAAAAAGCCGAGCAGTGCCTGGAGAGTGGCAGCGCCTACGTCCAGGACTGATCAACGCAGAGCCAACTCTGCCTAAACCGGCTGCAGTTCCCGCGAGGGCTCGGCCAGTGCCGGCGGGGGCTCAGGAGGAAGGCAGGCCAGCTGTTCTTCGATCTCCCGTGTCACCACAGCGCGGTATTCCTGGAAGTGTTCGTTGTGGGCGAGTGTCACCACGAACTGCTCGAAGTTGGCTGGGTTGCGCCGCGCGATGCGAGCCAATGAGCGCCAGAAGCGGAAGCGGGTGTTGCGCTTGAAGCCCTGCCGCCAGATCACCGTGGCCAGGGCCTTGATGTCTCTGGATTCGGGCAGCGCCGGTTTGTCGGAGTTTTCGGGCTTGAAGAACTCCTTCCAGCGCGGAACGCCCACTTTCCCGTAGTAATGGGTGACGCGATCGATGTAGGCGTTCGGTTCATAGAGCCGGCAGAAGGCATCCACGTATTCGTTGGCGATATCGCGGATCGGCCGGGTGGGGATGAAGTTGAGCAGGTTCGTCTGATTCACACCTTTGGCGTCGGCTTTCTCCTGAATCAGGCGCCCTTCTTTCTCTAGGCGGTGCCACAACCCGGTGTTGGGCAGGGCCTGCAGCATGCCCATCATCGCGGCGGGGATGCCGGTGCGGCTCACGAAGCGCACGATCCGATCGCCGGCTCCGGTTTGCTCGCCATCGAAGCCGATGATGAAACCCGCCATCACACGGATGCCGTAGCTGGTGATCCGATCCACGGATTCTTCCAGGGAGCTGCGGGTGTTCTGGTGTTTACCCGCCACCGAAAGGCTGGCCTCATCCGGCGTTTCGATACCGAGAAACACCGCTTCAAAGCGGGCTTCGGCCATCATCCGCATCATCTCGTCGTCGGATGCCAAATCCACGGAGGCTTCGGTGGTGAAGCTGAAGGGATATCCGCGCTCGATCTGCCACTCCTTGATGGCTGGAAGCAGCAATTTGGCGTTGCGCTTGTTGCCGATGAAGTTGTCGTCCACTAGGAAGATGGCGCGACGCCAGCCCAGGTCGTAGAGACGCTGGAGTTCAGCCACGAGCTGCTCCGGTGTCTTGGTGCGGGGTTTGCGCCCGTAGAGCACGATGATGTCGCAGAACTCGCACTGGAACGGGCAGCCTCTCGAGAACTGCACGCTCATGGAGTCGTAAGCGTCGAGCTCCAGCAGATCGAAGCGCGGGATCGGCGTGCCCGTCACATCCGGTTTGTCGCCGTTGGCGGAGAAGCGTCCGCCGGCTTCGCCGCGTTCGATGGCTTCGATGAACATCGGCAGGGTGATTTCACCCTCATCAAGCACCTTGAAATCAGCCAGATCGAGTTCCGGTGCATCCGGGGTGGAGCTGGCAAAGGGGCCGCCCACGGCCACCGGCAAACCCCGCTGCTTGGCGCGGGCGATCTGCTCGGCCATATCGGCCTTTTGCACGATCATTCCCGAAATCACCACAAGCTCAGCCCAGGCCCATTCGGCTTCGGTGACCTCTCGCACGTTGCGGTCCACCAGCTTCATCTCCCAGTGCTGGGGAAGCAGAGCGGCCACCGTCACCATCCCCAGCGGGGGGAGGAGCACTTTGCGGTTCACCAGCTCCAGGATCTTTTCGTAGCTCCAGAAGGTTTTGGGGAACTCCGGGTAGATCAGGAGAGTGCGCATGCCGTGATCGATCGATCCGCAGGATCTGAGCAACGGCGCGCCGGGTTGGCGACAACCGGTGTTGGTTCGACAACCCTAAGTGGGCCGGTGGGTTGTGGTGGGCTCTGCTGTAATGGGATCGCATTTCCTAACACGTGCAGCAATGGGTCCCGTGATTTATCTCGCCATGGTGGGTGGCGGTCTGGTGGCTGCAGCAGCCATTTCCTTTGTGCTTCGCGGCATCAAGCTGATCTGATCGCTTCAGTCGGAGCTGCGGCGTTCAGGCCAGGCGTGTGCGCCCCTTACGCAGCAGCTCCGTCAGCCCCAGCCCTGCCCCCAACACCCCCAGCAGGGCAAAGCAACTCCACAACCCTCCAGGCAGCGCCTCCGTGAGGCCTGCGGCCACCAAGCCGCTGATCCCTCCGCCTCCCAGGAAGGCGATCTGTCCCAGTCCAGCCATCCGCCCCCGCAGCACCTGTGGGGCATGCACCTGGATGATCAGGTTGGTGCCAGAGAGCAGCGCCGCCGTTCCGGCTCCGATCACAAAGGCCATCGCCAACCCCCAGGCCTGGGGTGCAGGCAGCGCCAGGCCCAGTTGACCAAGGCCGGTGAGCAACACGCTCCCGCCAAGCAGCAAGCCGGGTCGGCGGCTCAGCGGTTGGGCATTGCGTTGCAACACCACGCCGGCGCTGATGCTGCCGCAGGCGATCACGCTGGTGAAGAGGCCGAGAGCCATCGGGCTAGGCCCCAGCAGCTTCAGGGCCATCAGCGGCGCCAGGCCCGGATGGAAGAACCCCACCAGGCAGGCCACGCCCGTGAAGAGCAGCACGTGGCGCAGGGCAGGGCCGCAGTCGCGCCAGGCCGTGCCCAGGCTTGCACTGGCGCCGCGTTGGCTGCGGCGCTCACGCTCTCGATCCGGGGCCATCAGCCACAGCAGCGTGCCGATCGGAAGCAGGTAGGTGGCTGCATCGAGGCTGAGGGCCAGGGTGGGCCCGGTGGTGGCCAGCAGCAGTCCGCCCAGGGGTGGGCCCACCAGCTTGCCCACGTTGAAGATCACCGAAAAGCTGGCGAGATAGGGGCCGAGCTGCGCCGGCTCATCCACCAGCAGGGCCACGTATTTATTGCGAGCGGTGAGCTCATAGGCGCTGGCCACGCCAATACCCAAGGTGCTGAGCAGCAGGAGCACATCTTGTTGGCCGCCACTGCTGATCGGGATGGCGATCGCTCCGAGCAGCGCGGCCCCCAGTAGGGCCCATTGGGCGCGAATCAGCACCCGTTCGCTGCCCACCTGATCGGTGAACACGCCGGCCGGCCCGCTCACCACCAGGGTGGGCAGGGTGAGCAGGGCGAAGTGCAGCGCTAGCAAGAAGGGATTGCCCGCTCCTTCCATGAGCAGCCAGCCCTTGGCGGTGAGCCCGGCAAAGGAACCGGCGGTGCTCATGCCGGAGGCGAGCAGAAAAGTGGTGCGTTGATGCCGGGTGAGCCGGCGCCGGAGTTGAGCGAGAGATGCGATCAAGACGCGGCCTGTCGGGCAGCGAGGGCATCGCTCACCATGGCCCGGGCCCCCACTACTTCACCGATCAGGTCGTAGGTGTCGGCGGCGGTGATGCGCACCGGCACCATGGTTCCTGGGGCGGCGCAGAGGCCTCCTTCCCCGGGCTGCACCCGCACTTCACCATCCACTTCAGGGGCGAAGCGGGCGCAGCGGCCGATCATTTCGCCGGTGCTGGGGTTTTCCTGCTCGATCAGCACATCCACGATCCGGCCTACCCAGGCGGCGTTGCGGGCGGCGGCGATCGGTTGTTGCAGCGCCATCAGGCGGTCTTTGCGCTCCTGAGCGATCTCGGCAGGCACCTGATTCGGCAGGTCGGCGGCAGGGGTGCCCTCTTCAGGCGAGAAGGTGAACACGCCCACATGATCGAACTGCTGCTCGGCCACGAAATCGAGCAGATGCTGGAACTGCTCCTCGGTTTCCCCGGGGAATCCCACGATGAAGGTGGTGCGCAGCACCGCATCGGGCAGTTGCTCACGGATGCGGCGCAGCACGCCACCGGTTACGTCGGCCTGCCAGGGACGGTTCATGGCCCGCAGCACCTCGGGGTGGCTGTGCTGCAGCGGCAGGTCGAGGTATGGGAGCACGTTGGACACCTCGCGGTAGGCCGCTAGCACCGCTTCAGTGAGGCCCGTGGGATAGGCGTAGTGCACGCGCACCCAGGGGATTTCCACCTCCCCGAGGGCCCGCAGCAGTTCAGCCAGCTGTGGTTTGCCGGCCAGATCGAGGCCGTAATTGGTGGTGATCTGGCTGATCAGCACCAGCTCCTGCACCCCCTGAGCGGCCAGCTGCTGGGCTTCGGCCACGATGCTCTCGATCGGCCGGGAGCGTTGGTCGCCCCGCAGGTGGGGAATGATGCAGAAGGCACAGCGGTAGTCGCAGCCCTCGGCCACCTTCAGATAGGCGATTGCCTCGCTGGTGGTGCGGTAGCGGGGCAGGTGTTCGTCGGCCACAAACGTGGGGTTGGCGCTCACCTGCTTGACGCGCTCGCCGGCCTCCACCCGCTCCAGCACGCTCACGATGTGCTGGTAGTCGCCGGTCCCCACGATCGCCTTGGCCTCGGGGAGGCTCTCCAGCAATTCGTCTTGGAAATGCTGGGCCAGGCAGCCCGCAATGATCAGCTCCTTGCCCTGTTCCGCCAGCTCCACCAGGGTGCGCACCGACTCTTCGCGGGCGTCCTGAATGAAGCTGCAGGTGTTCACCACCACCACGTTGGCGTCTGCTTCATCGGCGCTCACGCCGTAGCCGGCCTGCGCCAGAAGACCGAGCATGTGTTCGGTGTCCACCCGGTTTTTCTCGCAGCCCAGGTGGGCGAAGGCCACGGTGGGTTTGGTTGGCCCTTGGGTCGAGGGTTGCGAGGCGGTTTGGCTCATTCGGTTATGGGGATGCGGCCGCGCGCAGGCCAATCGCTCACCCTACCGAGAGGTGCTGCCCGCACTCGCTTACGCCTGCCACAATCGGCCCAGCAGTGAGCAGCCCCTGTGACCTCCTCCCGCCTCAGTGAGCGCCTGGCAGGCCAGCGGCGCCGCGGCGATTCAGGCAGCAAGTGGATCCGGGTGGCGATGGCCGTTCTGGCCACGATCGGTGTGATCGACACCGGTTCGATCACGTTGAAGAAATGGGGGGTTCTCGGGGCGCTGAGCTGCAGCAGTCAAGGCTTTTTCGGCTGCAATGGCTGCGAGAAAGTGCTCTCGAGCGATTGGGGCAGCCTGCTCGGCCAGCCGCTCTCGCTGTTTGGCTTTTTGGCCTATGCCGCCATGCTCCTGATGGCGGTGGTTCCTCTGGTGTTGCAGGGAGAAGCCCGCCAGAAGCTGGCGCCGTTGAGCTGGTGGGGCATGGCCCTGCTCAGCACCGGCATGACGGTGTTCAGCGCCGTGTTGCTCGGGGTGATGGCGTTTGCTATCCGTGATTGCTGCCCGTTCTGCATCCTTTCGGCTGCGCTCAGCGCGGCGTTGTTAGTGCTCAGCTGGTTTGGGGGCGATTGGGAGGATCGCGGTCAGCTGGTGTTTCGCAGCCTGATCACCGCCTTGCTGGTGGCGGTGATCGGTCTGGGTTGGGCTGCCTCGGTGGGCCAGCCGGCGGTAGAGACCGGCAAAGGTGTGGCACCACCGGTTCGTAGTGAGAGCACACCAGCCACGATTGCTCTAGCTGAACAGCTCACGGCTCAAGGCGCTCGCCTCTACACCGCTTATTGGTGCCCCCATTGCCACGAGCAGAAGGAGCTGTTCGGGCGTGAAGCCACCGAGAAGCTCACCGTGATCGAGTGTGCGCCGGATGGGAGGGGCAGCCAGAAGGAACTCTGCGATGCCAAAAAGATCGAGGGCTACCCCACCTGGGAGATCAAGGGCCAGCTCGATTCCGGCGTGAAGCCTTTGGCCAAGCTCGCTGAGCTGATTGGTTACAAGGGACCGGCTCTGAACTAACCAGCTGCCACGGCTTCGGTGGCGATCGGGTGAGAGCGCTGCTGCACCGTGTGGCGGCGCCAGAAGGGTTGCGCTGCCGGGGCATCGACGCGGAAGTGTCCGCCGCGGCTCTCCTGGCGGAAGAGCGCGGCCTCCAGCAACAGCTTGGTCACCACCAGCCGCTGCTGGAGGTCGTGGGCACGCGTGATCCAGGCGGCTTCGGTGGTGTCTAAGGCCGCGAATCGATCGGGCGTGAGCTCCTTGGTGGCTTGCAGCCAGCAATCGGCGCCGAGGGGTTCCTGAAGCTGTTGGGTTTGGATCAGCGCGCGGCGCAACGGGCTGGCCTGCCGCTCCACGCCCGCCGCTTGCCAGCAGAGTCGGCGCAGCTCCTGCAGCCTGCGCTCCATCGCCCTGAATTGCTCACCCGTGGGCACCGGCAGGGCGCTCAGGCTCTGCTCCGATGCATTCAGGGCGGCTCCTGGTGCGGGCAGGTCGATGGTTCGCAGTTGCCGTGCAAACACCAGGCACTCCATCAAAGAATTGCTGGCCAGCCGGTTGGCACCATGCACGCCGGTGCTGGCCACTTCTCCAACGGCGTAGAGACCGGGGATGGTGGTGGCGGCGTTACTGGTGGTGCGCACGCCGCCCATCCAGTAGTGGGCGGCCGGCGCCACGGGGATTGGGGTGGTGGTGGGCTCCAGCCCCAGCTCTCGGCACCGCCCGAGGATGGTGGGGAACTGCTGCTCCAGCTTGGGCCGGCCCACGGGGCGTAGGTCGAGCCACACATGCTCGAGCTGCTGCTCGCGCATGCATTGCACCAGGGCACGGCTCACGGCATCGCGCGGGGCGAGATCCGCTTCAGGCAGATGAGCCACGGGGCTTGAGCCCTGGGCATCCACCAGGCGGGCCCCCTCGCCGCGCACCGCCTCGGAGATCAGGAAATGCGGCGCGCCCGGCAGCATCAGCGCTGTGGGGTGAAACTGCACGAATTCCAGGTCGCGGATCACGGCGCCGGCCTCCCAGGCCATGGCGATGCCGTCCCCACTGGCTTGGGAAGGGTTGGTGGTGTTGGCGTAGAGATGACCGCCACCGCCGGTGGCCAACACCACCGCCCTGGCGCTCAGCCAGCGCACCGTGCTCGCGTGGAGGGTCTGCAGTCCGCAGCAGCGCCCGTCCTGGATCCACAGTTGAAGGGCCAGCGCTCCCTGCAGCCGCAATAGCCAGGGTCTGCGGAGCGCCTGCCGCTCCAATGCATCCACCAGGGCGCCACCGGTTCGGTCCTGGGCGTGCAGCACCCGCCGGTGGCTGTGGGCCGCTTCCAGGGTGGTGCTGAGTGCGCCGTCCTGGCGATCAAAGTCCATCCCCAGCTCCAGCAGCCGCTCCACGCAGGCGGGAGCTTCCTGCACTAGGAGATCCACGGCGGGGGGATCGCAGAGCCCACCACCGGCTCGCAGGGTGTCGTCGCGATGGCTCGTGAAGCTGTCGTCCGCTCGGGTCACCGCCGCAATGCCGCCCTGGGCCCAGCGGCTGGCGGAGCGCGGCGCATGGTCTTTGCTGAGCAGCAACACCTTCAGCCCCGCTGGCAGCTCGAGGGCCGCCATCAGCCCTGCGGCACCACCCCCCACCACGATCACATCCCAGTTGGAGGGCAGTTGAACCATCGAGCCCGAGGCCTGAACGGCAATAAAAAAGCCGTCGGGAAGGCCCGACGGCTTGAACCGATGGGGATATTCAAATCCCTGGGGTTGAATCAGCTCAGCTGATCAGCGGTACTGACCGTCGTTGATGCGGTCGTCACCTTCGTTGAGGGCAATCGAGGCCGGGGTCACGGTGAAGTTGGCCTTGTACTTCTCCACCAGCTCTTTCTGACGATCGGTCAGATCAAGCTTGAACAGGTCGTCAACACTGTTGTAGGGACCGCCGAGCACGATCTTCCCGGCAAGGGTGGGATACATGCCGGGATAGGCCTGGAAGCGCCGAACCGAGCAGTTGTTGAGGTCAACCTTGTCGCCGCGCTCGGCGATCTTGTCGTCAGCCACGTTGCGCAGATCCGCGGCCTGGGCAGCGGGTGCAAGCGTCAGGCTGAAGAGCAGGCCGGCCAGCAGCACGCCACTCATGAGCCATGAAACCAGCCGTTTCATCGAGAACTCCGTCTGAACGGGAATCACAGGGGCTGCCAAGCAGCTTTGCAAAGCTACAGGTGAGACGCTCAAGCTCCTGAGCGCTTCGCTCAGGCTTTTGCAGTTCTTCAGATCAGACCACTGAGCTGAGGGGCCCAGAGGGATGCCCCGAGAAACAGGCCATCCACTGCAAGGGTGGTGGCGATGGCGGAAGCCGCCAGGCGCCAGGCGGGGTCGGGGTGATTCCAGTAGCGGCGGCAGAGGTTGAGCAGGAGTGCACCGGCCAGCAACGTCACGCTCAGGGGAATCGGTTGCACCACCCCCAGTGCAGCCGTCTGCAAAAGATCGGCCGCCTGATCAACGGGAGCGAGCAAGACCTCCGTCCAGTGCTGCATCACACCGGTGATTGCCATCACCCCATCGGTGCAGGCTGTGCCAAGTAGGGATGCGAGATAAAAGCTGGCGGCGAGACGCCAGCGGCCGTTGAGGCCCCCGAGGGCGAGGGGCAGGGCAAACGCTTCGATCGGCAGATGCCAGAGCGGATGCAGCCGGAACCATCCCCAAAAGAGGCAGCCTCCCAACCAGCTGCCGCTGAAGCCCACCAGGAGTGTGCCGGCCGTGCTCAGGCGCGGATTGGAATGCTGAGCTAGCGCAATGCCCAAAAGCAGCAAGGGGGCTGTGAATAGGGCCGCGCTGAAGGGAGCAAGCCGCACCCATGGGGCCTGCAGAAACACTGGCAGGGCCACCAGCAAGGCCCCAGCCAGGCTCAGCTGCCAGCTGCCTGCCACGGGGGCATCGGAAGAGCGGCTGCTCAGGCGGCTGGGCTGCCGCAACGCGTTGGGGGGCAACGCGGCCACCGTCAGGCTGGGCGGAACCCCGATCACCAACGTGTGAAGAAAGTTGTGCAACCTTAGGGGACCCGTTCGGTGTTCCCGGTTCTGGCCACCGCTGCTTCATCCGCATAGGGTCGATCCACCGCTGCCTGTGCCCCGGTGTTCGCTGCCCTGCCGCCGCAAGATTCGATCGGAGCGCTTGAAGCCTGCTGGCGTTTTCTGGTGTTGGGGGTGGTGCAGGGGCTCACCGAATTCCTTCCGATCAGCAGTACGGCGCACCTAAAGGTTGTGCCTGTGCTGATGGGTTGGGGCGATCCGGGTGTGGCGGTGACCGCCGTGATTCAGCTCGGCAGCATCGCTGCGGTGATCGCCTTCTTCCGCCATGACCTGCGCCAGGTGCTGGTGGGGGTGAGCGCGGGCTTGCGCTCTCGTGAGTGGAACGACCCAGAGGCCCGCCTGGGGCTGGCCATTGTCTTGGGCACCATTCCGATCGTGCTGGCGGGTCTGGCCATCAAGGCCTTTGTGCCCGATTTCGACCAGTCGCCTTTGCGCAGCCTTCAGTCGATTGCCGTGGTGTCGATCGTGATGGCCCTGCTGCTCGCCCTGGCTGAGCAGATCGGTACGCGTCGGCGCCTGCTGCAACAGGTGAAGGTGCGCGATGGCGTGCTGGTGGGCCTCGCCCAGGCCTTGGCGCTGATCCCCGGCGTGTCCCGCTCGGGCAGCACGCTCACGGCCTCCTTGTTTGACGGCTGGAACCGGGCGGATGCCGCACGCTTTTCGTTTCTGCTCGGGATTCCTGCCATCACCCTGGCTGGCCTGGTGGAGCTGAAGGAGGCCTTCGCCCATCCGGCGGCAGGAGGAGTGTTGCCGCTGTTGGTGGGGATTGCCTCCTCAGCCCTGGTGTCCTGGCTGGCGATTGCCTGGTTGCTGCGCTTCCTGCAAAACCACAGCACCTGGTGGTTTGTGGGCTATCGCTTGTTTTTTGGAGTGGGACTGCTGATCTGGGTTGGCCATCACCCCGGCTGAAGTCGCCCGAAGCTCCAAACTGAACAGCAGAGCTCGAGCGGGCAGCGCCTGTGTGGAAGGAACCTTCGGCGGGTGTTCCTCTGGTGGATGCCAGCGAGGTTCGGTTGCCGCAGCCTGCTCTGGTCGATGCGGTCGAGCCGGATTCGATTGGCGATGAGCTGGGCATTCAGCCGGGAGATCGGCTGTTGAGCATCAATGGCATTCGGCCCCGTGATCTGATCGACTTTCAGTTCCTGGTGACAGCGGAGGACCTCACCCTGGAGGTGCAGGACCCCGATGGCACGGTCCACGTGCTGGAGCTGGAGAAGGATGCCGATGAGGGGCTGGGGCTGGCCTTCAGCGAAGCCCTGTTCGATGGCCTCAAGCAGTGCAACAACCACTGCCCGTTCTGCTTTATCGATCAGCAGCCGCCAGGTCATCGCCGCAGCCTCTATCTCAAAGACGACGACTACCGCCTCAGCTTTCTCTACGGCTCTTATCTCACCCTCACCAACCTCACGGCCGCCGACTGGCAGCGCATCGAGGAGCAACGCCTCTCACCGCTGTTCGTTTCGGTGCATGCCACCGAGCCCGAGCTGCGTTCGCGTCTGCTGGTGAACCCCCGAGCCGGCCTGCTGATGGAGCAGTTGCAGTGGTTCCAGCAGCGGGAACTCCAGATCCACGCCCAAGTGGTGGTGTGCCCCGGTCTGAACGACGGCCCGGCTCTCGAGCGCACCCTGCAAGATCTGGCCGGCTTTGCCGGAGGCGAATGGCCGGCGGTGCTCTCGGCGGCTGTCGTGCCGGTGGGCCTCACCCGCTATCGCCCTGAGGGCGATGGGCTGGTGCCAGTGGATCGGGCCTGCGCCCAGCGGGTGATTGCCCAGGTGGAGCTACTGCAGCAGCATTTTCAAGAAGCTCTTGGCAGCCGCTTCGCTTGGCTCTCTGATGAGTGGTACCTGATGGCGGGCTACCCGCTCCCTCCGCGCGACGATTACGAGGATCTGCCCCAGGAGGGCAATGGGGTGGGCAGCATCCGTGCCTTCCTGGAGGCGATGGATGAGGCCACGGCCGATTTGCCGGCGGCCTTGCCCAAACCTCGCCGGGTGAGCTGGGTGGTGGGGCAGCTGGTGGCTGAAGCGCTGCAGCCCGCTGTGGATCGACTGAATGCAGTGGATGGACTGGAGCTGTTGATGCACGGGCTCCCCAGCCCTTACTGGGGCCAGGAGCAAGTGGTGACCGGCTTGCTCACAGGATCGGATCTGCTGGACGGGCTGGCCAGCTCTGATCTTGGTGAGGAACTGCTGCTGCCTGCTGTGATGCTGCGGCAGGGTGAGCCTGTCTTTCTCGATGATCAACGGCTGGAAGCCGTTGCGGCCCAGTTGCCTGTGCCTGTGACCCTGGTGGGTGGGGCAGATGAGATCGTGGCCGCTTGCTTGGGCTTCGCTTGCTGAGCTGACTAAGCTCCCCGAGACGACTTTTATACGGGCAGAGATTTTCGGTGGCGCGACCCCTCAAGACCTGGCTTGCAGCTGCTGGCTCCGGTCTGCTGGCAATCTCGGGCACCGGCTTTGCTCAGGATCAAACCGCCAGCTCCGTTCAGACCCCACTGCCCCTGGCCCCTCAGGTCAAAGGCCCGAGGCCAAAGTCTGATCCAAGCGTGTTGGCGCCAGCCTCCACGAAGCTGGATCCGAGCCTGCAGAAGCTCGCCTCTCCAGCCACGCTCGCCCTTCCCAACAAGCCGGAGCAGGTGCGCATCGTTGAGCTGCGGCCGCTCTCGCTCAAGGATGTTGAAAACCTTGCTGAGGTCAACAACCCCAGCCTCAAGGCCATCGCCAGCCAGGTGGATCAAGCCCAGAGCAGCCTTCGCTCCCAGATCGCGGCCTGGTACCCCACGCTGAGCGTCCAAACCGACGGCTTTCCCAGTTACACCGGCGGCAGTCAGCGCACAACTCAGCCCGTTGCCAGTCCGATTCCGGGGCAACCCACCACAACGCAGAAGTCCTACACCTCAACCAGTCGCTGGGATATGGGTGGTGCCCTCACCGCCCAGTGGGATCTGATCAATCCCCAGCGGGTTCCTCAGATCGCTGCGGCTCGCGATCAGTTTGAGAAGGCCAAGAATCAATATTTGATCGCTCTGCGCGAGCTGCGCCTTCAGGCTGCTCAGGCCTATTTCGAGCTTCAGCTGAGCGACGACACAGTCCGCATCGGTCAGGAGTCAGTCAGGGCCTCGCTGGTGAGTCTTCGTGATGCCCGTGCCCGCTTCCAAGCTGGTGTGGCCACGAAGCTGGAAGTGCTCGAAGCCGAAACTCAGCTGGCCCGCGACCAGCAGCTTCTCACCAATGCATTGGCAGATCAGTCGATCAATCGGCGTGATCTTGCCCGACTGCTTGACCTCCCTCAGAACATCACACCCACAGCCAAAGAGCAGCTCCAACCCCTCGGTGTTTGGACAGCATCGCTTCAGGAGAGCGTGGTGGCGGCCTATGCCTTCCGCGAAGAACTCGACAACGCCCTGCTCGATATTTCAGCGGCCAACAGCCAGGCCAATAGCGCGATTGGAGCGGTTCAGCCCTTCCTGACGATCTTCAACACCCTCACCGGCTACCGCTACGACGGCAGCGAGCAAGTGATCGTGGATCTGCCTGGACGGACTGGCTGGGCTGTGGAGAACTCCGTCGGCCTTCAGGCCCGCTGGAACATCTTTGATGGAGGTGCCGCTCGGGCCCAGTACCGCCAGGCCAAGCAGCGTGCACAGGAAAACAGCTTCCGCTTTGCCGACACCCGCGACAGGTTGCGTTTTGAAGTGGAGGAAAGCTTCTATCAACTGCGCCAGGCCAACCGCAACATCCAAACCACATCCCGCGAGGTGCTCTCCTCTCGTGAATCCCTGCGGCTGGCTCGTCTTCGCTTCCAGGCCGGTGTCAGCACCCAGCGAGAAGTGGTGGATAACCAGCGCGACCTCACCCAGGCCGAGGTGCGCTACGCACAGGCCTTGGCTCAGTACAACATTAATGTTGCCGAGATGCGTCGTCGCACCGGTCTTGATCAGGTGGCGGTCTGCCAGGCCACCAGCCTCGGTGCCACCAAGCCCGTTCTCGAGTCGATGGAGAACATCCCCGTTCCCCCGGAGCCGCTGCAGCCGGCCTGCCAGGCATCCATTCCCGCCAAGGCGGCGTCCTGACCCGCAAACCGTCTTAACGTCAGCAGTCAGCTGAGCGCTGACTGCTGACTCTTCCTCTTCCCCGCCTGCTCCGACTGGGCCTCTTTCAAGGCTGCGTCGGTTGTTTGGCGGTCATCTTCGTGGGTCTGCTCAATCGGGTCATGCTCACGGAGCTGGGTTTCCCCGGCCTTCTTGTCGGCGTGGCCCTGGCCTTTGAGCAGTTGGTCGCTCCATCGCGAATCCTGTTCGGACAGGTGTCGGATGCTCATCCCCTGGCGGGACGCCATCGCACGCCCTACATCTGGATTGGGTCCGCCTTGTTCTGCACTCTTGCGGTGCTGCTGATCCCGCTGATTTTTCGCTTGCACGCTGCACTGCAGGCTGGCGGCGGCTGGGCGATTGCTTTGGGGGTGGCGGCGTTGTGCGGCCTCACCGCTTGCTACGGGCTGGCGGTTTCTTTGGCCACCACCCCTTATCTGGCTCTGGTGATCGACAGCACCACCGAGCAGGAGCGTCCGCGGGCTGTGGGTTTGATCTGGTGCCTGCTCACCGTTGGCATCGTGGTGGGGGCCATCGCCAGCTCCGTCTGCTTGCGCGGCATCGACGGTGTAACGGACCCGGCAGTGCTGGAACCCGCGCTGCTCACCTTCATGACCCGAGTTGCGCTGGTGGTTTTCGGCCTCACGCTTGTGGCTACCTGGGGGATTGAGTCGCCGGGGCAGCGCCAACAGCTCAGCCGCGCTGTTGACCGTGACGATGCCATCACCTTGATCGCAGCCTGGAGCTTGATCACCTCCAGCCGCCAGGTGTTGGTGTTCTTCTGCTTTCTGCTGGCGTTCACCCTGGCGGTGTTTCTCCAGGATCCGATTCTCGAGAGCTACGGGGCTGAAGTATTCGGGCTGCCCATCGCGGCCACCGCTTCTCTCAGTGCCATCTGGGGGATCGGTACGTTGCTCGGTTTGCTGCTGGCGGGTTTTTGGTTGGTGCCTCGGCTGGGCAAGTTCGCCTGTGCCCGCCTGGGCTGTCAGTTGATTCTTGCGTCATTGCTCCTGATCGCCCTGGTGGGCTTCACCGCTCAGCCTCAGGCCCTGAAAGTGGTGCTTTTTCTGTTCGGGCTGGCCACTGGGATCGGCACCAATGCCACGCTGGTGTTGATGCTCGACCTCACCCTGCCGGAAGTGGCTGGCACCTTCGTTGGGGTGTGGGGCCTTGCCCAGGCGTACTCACGCGCAGCAGGCAAGGTGCTCGGTGGCGGTCTGCTCGATTTAGCTCGATCGCTGAGCCCCGCGGATTCGCCGTTCCTGGCCTACGCCGCAGTGTTCCTCTTTGAAGCAGCGATTGCTGTGCTGGCCCTTGTTCTGCTTAACGGCGTGAACCTGCGCCAGTTCCGGGAAGACACGGGCCGAAGCCTGGATCGCGTTCTTGCCGTGGAGCTCGGATGACCTCATCTCCCATTCGCATGCCTGAAGGACTCGACGCGCTCGGACAGCTCCTCGATCGCGTCGCCGAGCGGCAGCGCCAGGACTTCGGGCAGCTCGACTCTGAGGCCAAGGCCGATGGCAGCTTGATCACTGCTTGTGATCGCTGGAGCGATGCCGCTCTGGTGGAGGGGTTGGCCCAGCTCTATCCCGGTGAAGGGGTGTTGAGCGAGGAGGGAAGCCAGTGCGTGCCCTCTTCCGAGGCCTACTGGGTTGTGGATCCCCTGGACGGAACCACCAACTTCGCGGCAGGGATTCCTTACTGGGCGATTTCCCTCGCTCGTTTTGAACACGGTGTGCCGGTGCTCGCGGTGCTGGATGTACCGCCTCTGCGGCAGCGAATCGTGGCGATTCGCGGTGGGGGTGCTTGGCGGAAGCACAACAAGTTGCAGCCACCGGCAGCCCGGAATCAAGTGGCGGGGTGTGCATCCCTGTGCAGTCGCTCGATCGGTGTGCTTCAGAAGCTCCCCAACCAGCGCTTTCCTGGAAAGATCCGTCTCCTGGGTGTGGCCAGCCTCAATCTGGTGAGCGTGGGCATGGGGCAGACGATCTCGGCCCTGGAGGCCACACCCAAGATTTGGGACCTGGCCGCTGCCTGGCTGGTGCTCCAGGAATTGAATTGCTCGGTGCGCTGGCTGGAGCGTGATCCATCCCAGCTGCAGCCAGGGGAAGACCTCTCCCAGGCCAACTTCCCTGTGTTGGCGGCCCGAGATGCGGAAACGTTGGCCACCTTCAAGCCCTGGGCTGACGCGCTCGTGTCGCCTGCTTGACACGCCAGCGGTAACCGGTGTTATGGTTTTGGACTGCTCGGGAGCCGCGAGGCGAGCTGAGCAGGAGCCGAAGACCTCCGAGAGATCGGTGTTGTAGGTTCAAACAGCGGTTGAGAAGCCGCCACGAACCGAAAGAGCCGGGA
>JBJOMY010000005.1:0-272375 GCA_046052125.1 Cyanobacteriota bacterium | reverse complement strand
AAAATAGGTCGATGCCAGGTAAAACATTCTTTGCTCCACCATCCTCCAACTGCTGCCGCGTGAATTGATCACCGCAACAGCTGGAGACGAGAAAGCCACCCATAAGGGTGGCTTTTTTGTTGGTTGGCTTCTTGGTTCGTTTCTTGGATGCCGGCGGGGGTCTGCTGCCAAGGGCTTTGCCGCTGATTGGTTTGTAGTTGGATGGTGAGATCAAGATGCAAACGTTTTGGCACGGTATCCTCGGGATCATTGAAGGTCGTCAACGGCCTGACCAGGACTTGGCATGAGCGAGCGCAAGACCTCTCCGATCTGGCGGTCGCTGATGCGTTTGATTTGGCGCTCCTATCGGCTTTGGGATCGAGAAGACTGTGTTGATCTCAGTGCAGCCTTCGCTTATCACACGCTTCAGTCTTTTTTCCCGATCCTCTTAATTGCTCTCGGTGTCGCCAGCCGTGTGTTGGGTCGTGTGGATGGTCTGACCGACCAACTGTTGGAGTTAGCGCAACAAGTGCTGCCGGAATCGGTGGTGCCCATCGTGAGCACCACGCTGTTGAAGCTGATTCGTCAGGGCACTGGTGCTGGAGTGGTTGGTGCCCTATTCCTATTGGTTTCTTCCACCAATGCTTACCTCAGCCTGCAGCGCGGAGCCGACCGTTTGTGGGGTTTTCGGCCCTGCCTTCAGCCGATTGTGCATTGGAGCCAGCCTGTTCGGCGCTTTATTCGTGCACGGATTGAATCGTTTGCGTTGGTGTTGCTGATTGGCGTTTTCGTTGTTCTTGATCAAGTCACAACTAACCTTCGCTTGCTGAGCCCGGGGAGTTGGCGATTGCTGCTCCAATCCTGGCTGCCTTCGTGGCTGCGGTTGTGGGCGCCGGTGCCATGGGTAGTTGATTTTGGACTCTCATTGTTGATCTCCTGCAGCTTGGCTTACGCCTTGATTGCCATCCTCCCGACGCGCCGTGTCCCAGCAAAATCTCTTGTTCCTGGAGCGCTCCTCATCGGTGTGTCGTTGACCACCCTCAATGCTGCGTTGGGCCGCAGTCTTTTGTCGCTTGGCAATCGCTTTCAGGCGTATGGCGTGATCGGGGGTGTGTTGCTCTTAAGCCTGTGGGTTTGGTTGGTAGCGCTTGTTGTGTATTACGGCATGGCATTGAGTGTGGTGGTGAGCCGTCGCCGTGATGGTGAAGCATCCGTACGTTCGCTCCCTGTCGCTTAGGGGCTTCTGTGGTGAGGATGGATCCAGTGTCCCAGCGCCGAGCTGATGCAACGTCCGGTCCCCTGGCTCTGGATCACAGCCATTGCCCTGTTGCTGCTCGCTCCAGGGTTTACGGCGCGTCTTTTTGTTGACGTTCTTGAGGGTGTGACGCTGCTGCTGGTGTTTGGCCCGCTGGTCTTGGCTGGTGGCGGCTTTCTGGCCTGGCAATGGTTCAAGCGCCGCTTGGTCACCTGTGCCGTCTGTGGTACGCCTGGCTTCGGCGCCAGCACCTGCCCTGGCTGCGGAACACCCCTTTCGCAGGCTGATTCGGGCCGATCACAACCGGTTGATCAACCAGCCAGCAGTGCGGTAATTGATGTGCAGGTGCGCGACATTTCAGAAGACCCCTGAAGCTCAGCTGTTTGGGCTGGTTGTGCCAGCCAGTTCAGCAAGACGGCGTTCGCGCAAGAACAGAAAAAAGGGAGCCGCGAACGCAAAGGCGATGGTCACCGAGCTCAGCAGTACTAGCCAGAGGTGGCGCATTCCCAACCGTTTGCTTTCCACGATCATCCACGTGGTTACCGCTGCAGCGCCCACCAAGAGATCACGGGATAGGGATTGGGCGGCTGGGTTGGCATTGGCCAGGTTGATGAACACCTTGAGATCAAAGGCCGATCCGTACTCCTGCATGAAGGCGATGTTGGCCATCCAGGGCAGTACTCCGCCTGCAATCGCCAGAGCGAGATAGATCCACGCCAACCAAGGATTTACAGCGTTGCTCTGCGACATCGATTTTCCTCAGCGGGCGGGTGTATCCCATTCGATCACGTCCTGCTCCACGCTCTCGAGCACTGCTCTGCAGCGTTCCGCATAGGCCTCGGCGCGTCGGTACAGGCTGGCCATCTCTTCCACTTCCAGGTCGCTCGATTGCAGCTTCGCCATCGCAAGCTCCAACGCCGTGCGGGCTTCGTTGAAGCTGAGCCCCTGCACTTCGGCTAGCCACTCCGTGGACGGATCGCTCGCTGCGGTGTTGCTGGTTGCCCGGGTGCGACTGCGTTTGGGTTTGCTTTCAGCCATCGCCTTCGCGCTTCACCTGCTGCACAACGCTGTCGATCCTGCCGTCTACCAGCACCACTTGAAGCGCGTCACCTGGGTTCACCTGCTGAATGGAACGCAGCAACTGGCCATCGCTGCGGTGCACCAATGCAAAACCGCGCTCCAGCAGGCGCTTGGGTGAGAGTGCCTGCAGTAGTTCCAAGCGCTGGTCCAGTCGTTGCCGAACCCGCTCGAGTAGCTCGCGCGGGTGCAGCTGCTTCAGTCGTTCCCGGCTCGCATCCAGCCGCAGCCGCTCCGCTTGCAGCCGATGCCGAAGGCTTTGCTTGAGCAAGGCCTCCTGCTGTCCCAGCGCCAACGCGAGGCTCTGGCGGTCTGGCAGCAGAGCGACCACGGCTGCCGTTGGCGTTGCCGCCCGGTAATCAGCCACCAGGTCGGCAATGGTGGTGTCGTCTTCATGGCCCAAGCCGGTGACCACCGGTAGTGGACAAGCGGCGAGATCCCTCGCGAGATCCTCGCCATCAAAGACAGCGAGGTCTTCGCGGCTGCCGCCACCGCGGGCCAGAACGATGGCCTCGATGCCCAGCAGGCCTGATCGCTCGATCACTTCAGCCAATCGGGCGCGAATTTGATCCTCGACCGGGCCTTGTACCGGGATCGGGACCACATGGATACGGGTTGCGGGCCAACGCTCCTTGGCTGTTCGCAGCATGTCTGCGAGAGCTGAGCTGGGTGAGCTGGTGAGCAGCGCGATGGCGCCGGGCATGGCCGGAAGAGGCCGTTTGCGCTCAACGTCGAGCAACCCTTCGGGGTCCAACAGCTCCCGAACGCGCTCGAATTGGCGCAGCACAGCGCTGAGGCTGGGCCGCAGGTCAAGGATTTGAACGCAGAGGCTGGCTCTGCTGGTCCAGAAGTTCAGCTTGCCAACCACCAGCACACCATCGCCCTCGCTGGGCTGAAAGCTGAGCTTGCTGAGCTGGGAGGCCCACACCACCCCAGAGATGGATGCCTGCTCATCCACCAGGGTGAGCCAGAGATGCCCCTTCTTGAGCTGAGGCCTCGACACGGTGGCCTCCAGCAGAAACCTCGGCGCAAAGCCCCGCTCGAGGAGCGATCCGATTGCCTGGTTGAGTTCCGCCACGCTGAAGCGCGGCAGGCCTAGTTCGCTGCTCAATGGCTCAAGGGTTCGTGAAGGCGTGGTGGATCAGCGCTCGAGCCGCCGATAACAGCTCCACCAGTACACGCAAATCAAGGTGCCCAGTAAGGCCACGATCTGACCCGCCGGGTGATCCAACCGAATCCAGCCGACACAGGTGATCACCAGCCCGCTGCTGAGCATGCGGGCACCATCGCGTCGGTTTTTGGCAAAGAGCTGGGCCAGAGGAGCACAAGCTGCGGTTGGTTTAGCCAGTTTGAACCATCAAAAAGCGCCCCTTTGTGGAGGGGCGCTGATCGCTCTGATTCGGTAGCGATCAATCAACCGAGACCGATCTGACCCAGGATTCCTTGGCCGGTGAGCAGCTCAGTCGCCAGACCAATGGTGAAGCCCAGCATGGCCAGCCGACCATTCCAGGTTTCAGCGAAATTCACAAAACCGAAGCGAGCAGATGAAGAGGTGGTGTCGGGCATCGGATTGACGAGAACGCCCGGACTGTAACGAAACATGTGGGTTGCTTGACGGTGTCTGGCGATACGGTTGGCCCCACTTGCTGGCTTGCGCAATGACGCGTCAGTTGCTGCAGGGTCAGCTGTCGGCGCCCCTGCCCGAGGCGCCGGAGCTCGTGCTGGTGACCGATCTGGATGGCACGCTGTTGGGCGGAGCCACCGATGAGCGGCGGCGCTTCTATCGCTGGCTGGCGGAGGAGCGCCATCGGGTGCTGCATGTGTTTTCAACCGGTCGCGATCTGGCCTCGATCGCCCGGGTGTTGCGCGAGGACGAGCCGATTGGCTTGGCAGCACCCCATTTGGTGATCGGCGATGTGGGTTGCACGGTGGCCTGTGGGCAGTCGCTGCTGCCTGTTCCGTTGGCGGTGGATCCCATTGAGGAGCGCTGGCGTGGATTGGAGGAGCGGCTTCTGCCACTGCTCCAGGGGCAGCCCGGGCTCACGTCCCAGCCCATCCATTCCGAGCGGCGTTTGGCGTATTACGTCGACCCTCAGCGTTTCGACCATGACTTGATCCCTCAGTTGGAGGCCCATGGTGTGGACTGCCTCGTTTCAGACAACCGCTACCTCGATCTCCTCCCGGCTGGCGTGAACAAGGGCAGCACGCTGCTCACCCTGTTGGAGTGGCTGGAGGTGGATTTAGGCCAGGTGGTCACTGCTGGCGACACGCTGAACGATCTGGCGATGTTTGAAACCGGACTGAAGGGGGTGATGGTGGCCAACGCTGAAGCGGCACTGCTTGCGCACCTGCCCCGTTTACCCTCGGTGTATCTCGCTTCAGCAGAAGGCTGTGCGGGCATCGCCGAAGGGTTGCGGCACTTTGGCTTTGATCACCTCTGGGATTGACGACGCTGCAGTGCCCTGGTGGTGAGTGCAGTTGCCGGCGTGTGGCCCGGATCGTCTGGCCAGGGATGGCGCGGGTAGCGGCCTCGGAGCTCTTTGCGTACCTCTTGATAGGAACCCTTCCAAAAGCCGGCCAGATCCTGGGTGATCGCGGCCGGTCGTCCTGCCGGTGAAAGCAGGTGAACCGTGATGGGTAGACGTCCACCGAGCACCGTTGGGGTGGTCGCGGCTCCGAAGAGCTCCTGGAGTTTCACCGCCAGGACCGGTTCACCGCTGCTGTAGTCGAGGCTGGCTTGCCGGCCGGAGGGAATGGCCAGGGTTGGCGGCAACAGTTGTTGGAGTTGGTCTCGAAGCTCCCAGGCCAGCCCGCTCCAAAGCGCTTCTTGAAGATTGAGGTTCTGCAGGTCAGCGCTGCTGCGGATCCCATCGAGTTGATCCGCCAGCCAGAGCTCAGGATCAGCGCTGAGGGCTGCATCGCTGCGGTCGGGCCATGGAGCGCCGAGATGTTGGTGGGCCAGGCATAGGCGCTGCTGCAGCTGACGGCTGGGGCGATCCCAGGGCAGAGCATCGATGCCCAACGCGTCCAAGCCCTCCAACAGAGCTGAGCGCAAAGCAGCTGGTGGTGCATCGGGCCAGGGGCGCCGCTCGAGCACCAGGGCTCCCAACCGCAGCTCCCGTTCGGCGCGTACGCGTTGTTGCTGGCGATCCCAGCTCACCTGCTCCTGTTCATGCCCGTTCGCCAAGGCCAGAGCAGAGAGGCTGGCGGCGGGCAGCACCAGCGCCAGCTGAATCCGGGCATCGCTCGTGCCGGCATCGGCGGCGGCGATGGCCAGGGCAGGGCTGCCCAGCAGCGGATCGCTGGGGTGCAGGAGGGCCCCACGGCCGCTGCGGGTGCGGTAGCGGCCCGATCCCGGCGAGCGCTCGATCGCCACCCGCTCCGGATAGGCATGGGCGAGCAGTTCGGCGGCGATGGCGTGTTCCTCGCTGCGGTGGATGGCAGGTGAGGTGGCAGCTGCGGCCGCTTTCAGGGCTGCTAGCTGGCGCTCCAGCTGCTGCTTGAGTTGCCGGAGCTGTTGCCGGCGTGGGTCGCGCCCAGAGGATCGCAGCCAATCGAGCCGTCGCATCAGATCGCAGCCGGCCTCCTCTTGGCGCAGGGGATCGCGCTCACCGAGTAACGCCGCCAGGCTGCAGCCCAGTTCCACGGCCCCCAGCTCTCGGGCCCGCAGCAGCAAGTGAGCCAGCCGGGGATGCACCCCCAGGGCGGCCATCTGACGGCCGTGATCATTGAGCGTGCCCTTGGCATCGAGCGCTCCAAGCTGGCGGAGCAGCTCCTGGCCTTCCAGTAGGTGAGGCCTGGGTGGGGCTTCCAGCCAGGGCAGCCCATCGCCCAAGCCAGCCCCCCACTGGGCGAGTTGCAGCACCAGAGGGGCTGGGTCTGCTTCCATCACAGCGGGTGGATCGAAGGCCGGTCGGCGTTGCTGTTCGGCAGGGCTCCAGAGCCGCAGCGCCCGGCCGGGCCCCAGTCGGCCGGCGCGACCGGCTCGCTGCTCGGCACTGGCCAGGCTGGCCGGCACGGTCACCAGGCTCTCCATGCCGCTCACCGGATCGAAGCGGCTGCGGCGACTGAGTCCGCTATCAATCACCAGGGTGACCCCCTCGATGGTGAGGGAGCTTTCGGCGATGGCCGTGGCCAAGACCACCTTGCCGCCGGGCTGGTGGCTGGGGCGGATGGCGCGGCTTTGCTCAGCGAGCGGCAGATTGCCGTGCAGCGCACACACCTCCAGCTCCGCACCCCAGCTGGTTTTGGCGATGGCCTCCTGGGTTTGCTGAATCTGCCGTTGGCCAGGCAAAAACACCAGCACCGTTTCGTTGTTGGCCCGTTGGTCGAGCCAGTGCCCTTCGAGGGCGCGGATCACCTGCAAGGGGAGCGCTTCCCGCTCCCGCGGCGCCTGATGGCTGATGGCCACCGGATGACTGCGTCCCTCGCTGCTGAGCAGCACCGCTTCTGGTAGTTGCTCCACCAGCGGCTGCAGGTTGAGGGTGGCTGACATCACCAGGAGCCGCAGCTCCGGCATCAGCAGGTCTCTGGCCTCCCGCAGTAGGGCCAGGGCTAAATCCGCTTCACAGCGGCGTTCGTGAAATTCATCGAAGATCACGCAGGCCACCCCGTTCAGGCCTGGATCGCTTTGCAGCTGCCGCAGAAACAGGCCGTCGGTGAGCACCTCGATGCGCGTGGCGACCGACACGCGGCTCTCCAGTCGCACGCGGTAGCCCACCTGCTGGCCCACCGCTTCTCCGAGCTCGGCCGCGAGGCGCTCTGCTGCGGCCTTGGCCGCCAGCCGCCGCGGCTCGAGCATGAGAATGCGCCCGTTGCCTGCGCTGGCCTCTAAGAGGGCCAGCGGCACGCGGGTGGTTTTGCCGGCCCCAGGTGGGGCCTGCAGCAGCATGGTGCTCCCCGCCGCGAGCCGCTGCACCAGCTCGGGCAGCAGCGGTTCAATCGGCAGGGACACGGGGGTAATCAGCTGGGATCCGTGGCGCTTGCGCCAGCCCTAGCGCACGTGCCGGGCCCCATCCACCGGGTGATACACCTCGCCGGTGGTTTCCTCGTACACGATCGCCGGCAGACCCGTTTCAAACATCGTTTGCAGGGCTTCCTTGAGATAGGGGTTCCAGCCCCCGGTGCTCACCTTGCCGTGGCGCACGGTCCAGTCCCATGTGCCCTGAAGATCCCTGGGGACTCGCCCCTCGCGATCACGACGGGCCACCAGGTCTTGCGATTCCACCAGGCCCACCAGGATGGGTTCTTTGCCGTAGGCAGGGGTGAGGATCAGCTCCAGGCGAACGGGGTCTTCCTTCACCAGCTTCAGCTGGAAGCGGGGGGGCAGCTTGATGGCCTTGAGCACCGCAGCCACGATCCGGGTTCTTTGCTCCACTCAGCCTCCGCTGTGTCCACAAGCACCCAACGGTTGTACCAGCTGATGGGCCCGTGCGGGTTCAGCTGGGGTCGTTCGGTGAGGCGGGCTGCTCTTGATCGCCGCCGAATCGCACCGTGAGTAAGTCGTCGCGGGTGAGTTGGCCATCGGCATCCAGGAGCTCCGGATGGATGGTGAGCCGGCCGGTGCGATCGCCGCGGGGCACTCGGCTTGGCGGGTCACCGGGCCGCGGGACGGCGCTAAAGCCGCGGCCCATGATCCGGAAAGCCTGCCAAAGCAATCCCAGGAAGCACGCTCCGTAGACCAGCGGCAGCAGCTTGGCGAATAGCTCAGAGCTCATAGAGAGGATGCCGGCAGGGCGTACTGGATGGCGTTCATACCGTTCAACACCACACATCATCGCGCGGCTGTCGCGTCGTCGTCAGGGATGGCGGTGAGGAAATCACCCGCGCGCGTCGGCTTGGCCGGACCGGGAAATCTGCTTACGGTCGAGATCCGATTGTTTTGGTCGCATGGCACTGGTGCCTTCCCGGGTGTTGCCGCTGGCCTTGGTCACGGCCTTGAGCGCGGCAGGCCTGCCGCCGGTGCTGGCCCAGTCGCCGGCCGCGAACGCCGTGCTGTCTCGCCAGTCGTTTGTGGCGGATGCGGTGCGTCGCAGTGGCCCCGCTGTGGTCACGATCGACACCGAGCGCACCGTGGTGGTGCCGGGACGCCAGGTGATGCCCTCCTTCCCGTTCATGGATCCGCTGCTGCGGCAGTTCTTCGGTCTGCCCCAGGGCGGCGGCGCCATCCCGCCCTCCCAGCGCACGGAGCGGGGCCAGGGCAGCGGCTTCATCTATGACCCCAGCGGCCTGCTGCTCACGAATGCCCACGTGGTGGAAGGCAGCACTCGCGTGATGGTGGGCCTCAGCGATGGCCGGCGCGTGGAAGGAACGGTGGTGGGGGCGGATCGGGTGACGGATCTGGCGGTGGTGCGGCTCGGTGGCGGCGGCGCCTGGCCCGTGGCACCCCTGGGGAATTCCGAGGCCCTGCAGGTGGGTGATTGGGTGATTGCCGTGGGTAACCCGTTCGGACTGGATCAGACGGTGACCCTCGGCATCGTGAGCAGCCTCAACCGCAATGCCGCCAAGCTTGGGATCACCGATAAGCGGTTGGAGCTGATTCAGACCGATGCGGCGATCAATCCTGGGAATTCAGGAGGGCCGCTTCTCGATGCCGACGGTGCGGTGGTGGGGATCAACACCCTCGTGCGCTCCGGGCCAGGCGCCGGCCTTGGCTTTGCCATTCCGATCAACCGGGCCCGCTCCATTGCCCAGCAGCTGGTGAGTAAGGGCAGCGTCAGCCACGCCATGATTGGGGTCGGCCTTGATGCCGTGCGCAGCAGCAGCGGTGCTCAGGCCACAGGTGCACTGGTGCGGAGTGTGATGCCCGCAGGCCCGGCCGCTCGCGCGGGCCTGCGGGTTGGGGATGTGATCACCGCCGCCGCTGATCAAGTGGTGCGCGATCCTGCCCAACTCACCCAATTGGTGGAGCGCAACGGTGTGGGCCGCTCCATGGAGCTCACGGTGCAGCGCCAGGGCCAGACCCTGCGCCTTCAGGTCACTCCCGTTGAGCTCTCGAGTCTGATGGGATCAGGCTGAGGCTTCGCGCAACACCTCCACGCATTGCGTGACGCACTCGCCGTCATCGACGGAGCAGGCGGTGATGCATTCGAAGTAGGTGTCGACCGGATCGCCGGCGGCTCCGATTCCGCTGGGTTGAGCTGCGCTGAACCCAGCGGCTCCCATGGAGGGGTTGAACGCCTGGGGATGGATGTTCATGGCCTGACCGCTCCAAGGGGAACTATCACCCTATGAACAACTTGGGACTCGGCCAAGAAGAATGAGTCGTCTTGCCTAGGGAAGTGTGAAGTTGTTTGTCCCTGGCTTAGGTGCACGCTGTTGGGAGCGGCTGAGTGATCAGGCCGCCTTTTGTTTACGGGCCTCTGTTTTGGCCTTTTGTTTGTCGCGATTGGCCTTGCGTTTGGCTTCCTGCTCGGCCGCCTGGCGCGCTGCGGCCAGCGCTTCTGCTTCCTCGGCTTTCTTCTGCTGGTAGTAGGCGTAGTCGCCGCGATAGAGCACCAGCTCGCCGTCGCGGATTTCCACAATCTTGTTGGCCACCCGCGAAATGAAGTAGCGGTCGTGGCTCACCACAAGCACGGCCCCGTCGTACTCAATCAGGGCATCTTCCAGCATCTGTTTGGCTGGGATGTCGAGGTGGTTGGTGGGCTCATCCAGCACCACCAGATTGCAGGGCATTAGCAGCATTAAGGCCAGGGCCAGCCGTGCTTTCTCGCCGCCGGAGAGCTTGCCCACCTCCTTGAACACGGCGTCATTGCTGAAGCAGAAGCTGCCCAGCAGCGAGCGCACCTGGGTCTGCGTCCAGTCGGGTACCGCTTCAAACAGCGTGTCGATCACGGTTTTGCTGAGATCGAGCGCTTCGGCTTGGTTCTGCTCGAAGTAGCCGGCAATCACGTTGTGCTCGCCCAGGCTCGCGCTGCCTTCGTCGGGCGTTTCGATCCCCATCACCAGCCGGAGAAGCGTGGATTTGCCGGCGCCGTTGGGGCCCACGAAGGCAATGCGATCGCCCCGCTCCACCTCCAGATTGGTTCCAAGGAAAAGGATCTGCTCGCCGTAGCTGTGGCTGAGGTCTTTGATCTCCGCGATCAAGCGGCCGCTGCGGGGCGCAGGCGGGAATTGGAAGCGCGGTCCGCTCACGCTCTCCACCGGTGCATCGATGCGCTCCACCTTCTCGAGCAGTTTTTCGCGGCTCTTCGCCTGGGTGGAACGGGTGGCGCTGGCGCGGAAACGGTCGATGTAGGCCTGCTGGGTGGCGAGTTCTTTCTGCTGGCGCTCAAAGGCGGCTTGGCCTGCCTCACGCTCCAGCGCTTTCTGCTCCAGGTGTTGGCTGTAATTGCCGAGGTAGCAGCGGGACACACCCCGCTCGGTTTCAACGATCTGGTTGCAGACCCGATCCAGAAAAGCCCGGTCGTGACTGATCACCACCAGGGGGCAGGTTTGGCTGATCAGGTAGTCCTCCAGCCATTGGATGGTTTCCACATCCAGGTGGTTGGTGGGCTCGTCGAGCAGCAGCAGGTCGGGCTCCTGGAGCAGCACCTTGCCCAGGGCGATGCGCATCTGCCAGCCGCCTGAGTAGTCGCCCACCAGCTGCTCGGCTCCCTCCGGGGTAAAGCCGATCGTGGGTAGCAACTTGTCGATACGGGCATCGAGCTCGTAGCCGTGCAGGCTCTCGAAACGGCTCTGCAATGTGCCCAGCTCGTGGATCAGCTCATCGAGGTGATCGGGATCTTCGGCGGCCTTCTCCGAACTCATCTCCTCCTCCACCTCGCGCTGGCGATTGAGCACCGCAGCGGCTTCGCCGAAGGCCTGGAACAGCTCCTGGCGCACGCTGCGGGTCAGATCAACATCAAATTCCTGCTGGAGGTAAACGATGCGGGGATCCCCCTGCTTCACCACCTGGCCGCTGCTGGGCTCCTCCATCCCGGCGATGATCCGCATCTGGGTGGATTTACCGGCGCCGTTCACGCCCACCAGGCCGATGCGATCCCCCGCCTTCACCTCCCAGGTGACATCCCGCAGCACCTCACCGGTGGGATAGATCTTCGAGACGCGTTCGAGACGAAGCAAGGCGATGCCGATGGGGGCACCAATGGCCCGCTCTGATCTGCATCATCTCCCCTCGGAGGTCCGGCCCTGCAGACTGTTTTCCATCCATGCAAAGGCTGGCGCCATGGTGAAGCGGCTCGAGCAGGTGGCGGCGCTGGTGGTGGCGGCCGGCCTGGCGATCGTGAGCTACTGGCTGTTCTTCAGCTGGATGGGCACCGATAAGCGGCCGCGGCGCTCGGCTTTAGAGGCCGCCCCTGGCCTTGAGCAGCCACTGCTTGGTTTCAGGGTCGTCGATGCTGTTGAGGTGGGTTTTAACCTCGTCGCGGCTCACGGGCAAGGCCCACTCGCTGCCCAGGCTGCAGATGCGGTCGAGGGCGCCTGAGGGATCCTGCAGCGCCTGGCGGAACAGCTCCTGGGTGAGCTGCTGATCGCTGCGAATGCGCTCGTAAAGGGCGGGGGCGTTGCCGGCGCTCATGAACTTGCTGGCCGATTGCCTCACCCTATGAACGGCCGCTGGATCTGCCCGCGCTTCGTGGTGGAAGTTGACTTGGCTTAGCGAGCAGGCCCAACACCGCCGCCTGCCGTGCTCCTGTCACCGAAGGCAGGGATCCGCAGACGCCCAGCTGGTGCCACCAGGCCAGCAGGGCGAAGGCCAGGGCCTCCCGGTCGCTGTCGGCGATGCCCAGCTCAGCCAGGGGCCGCAGCTCCAGGCCGCGGCAGCGGCGGCGCAGTTCTTGCATCAGCTGGGTGTTGCGGGCGCCACCGCCGGCCACCAGGAGTTCCACCAGGGCGGGGCTGCGGCTGAGATCCTGCGCCACCACGGCGGCTGTGAAGGCGGTCAGGCTGGCGAGAGCGTTTGCAGGCTCTAGTTCTTCCCCCCTGCTCTGAGCCGATTGGCTCAACTGCTGGAGTCTCCGCTCGAGATCAGGCCTGCCAAAGAGTTCGCGCCCGGTGGATTTCGGTGGCGTTTGTTGCAGGTAGGGCTCCTGCAGCCACTGGCTCAGCAACCCTTCATCCACCTGCCCCTGGGCACTCCACTGGCCGCCGGCATCGAAGCGCTGGGATCCGCCGCTGAAGTGGGCCACGGCCAGATCCAGCAGGGTGTTCGCGGGGCCGCAATCCCAGCCGAGCACGGCGGCGGCGCGATCGGGCCCTGCCGCAGGCGGGAGCAGCGTGAGGTTGGCGATGCCCCCCAGGTTGAGCAGCCCGCGCCAGCCCCCAATGGCCGGCAGCAAAGCCGCATCGGCGGCAGGCACCAGCGGCGCGCCCTGGCCGCCCAGGGCTAGATCGGCAGCGCGGAAATCGAACACCACCGGCCGCTGCAACAGCTCTGCGAGCAGCGGTCCGTGCAGCAGTTGCCAGCTGCTGCCGCGGCGCTGGCCAGAAGGCGGCCGATGCCAGAGGGTCTGGCCGTGGCAGCCCACCAATTCAGCGCGGCCGTCGGGGTCGCAGGCGCGCGCGGCCTCGGCCTGGATCTCGGTGAGCGCCTCGCCCAGCTCCAGCACATCGGCCGCGCCAAGCGGCTGCCCCTGGCCTGCGGCGATCAGGCGGTTGTGCAGCTCGTTCGGGTAGGGAACGGCGGCGCGGCTGAGCAGGCGCCAGCGGGGGCGGCGCGGTGGACCTTCGAAGCTGGCCAGCACCGCGTCCACGCCATCGGCGCTGGTGCCGCTCATCAGACCCAACACCCGCATGGCCACAAAAAAAGCCCCCGGGCATTCTCCGGGGGCTTGAGGGTTGGGGCGAGCCTCAGTGGCTCACTTGTTGGGCTGCGGGGTCATGCGCAGGTAGGGCTTGATCTCGGTCACGCCCTTGGGGAACTTGGTGCGGGCTTCGTCGGTGGGGATCGAAGGCACCACGACGCAGTCGTCGCCGTCTTTCCAGTTCACCGGGGTGGCCACCTGGTGGTGGTCGGTGAGCTGCAGGGAGTCGATCACCCGCAGGATTTCCTGGAAGTTCCGGCCGGTGCTGGCGGGATAGGTGATCTGCAGGCGCAGCTTTTTGTTCGGGTCGATGATGAACACCGAGCGCACCGTGAGGTTGTTGAGCGAGTTCGGGTGGATCATCCCGTAGAGATCGCTCACCTTCTTGTCCTCATCGGCGAGGATCGGGTAGTCGACCGTGGTGTTCTGCGTTTCGTTGATGTCGCAGATCCAGCCGCCATGGCTCTCGGCGGAGTCCACGCTCAGGGCGATGGTTTTCACGTTGCGCTTCTCCCACTCGGAGCGCAGGCGCGACACCTCACCCAGCTCGGTGGTGCACACGGGGGTGTAGTCGGCGGGGTGGGAGAAGAGCACCACCCAGCTGTCGCCAGCGAAGTCGTAGAGGTTGATCGGACCCAGCTGGGAGTTCTGGGTGAAATCGGGGACGGTGTCGCCCAGTTGGAGCGCCATGGAGCCGGGTTGAGGAATGGGCCAGATGCTGACATAGCCAGCCCATCGACTGACGTCAATCGCTGGTGTGCGTTTCGCTGAACAGCCAGTCGCGAAGGCTTTCCAGGCCGAGGCCAGCCGTGGCCGAGATGAATAGGGCCAGTGGGTCGAGCGCTCTGGCCTGGGCCACGGCTTCGGCGGGGCAGCGGTCGATCTGGTTGCCGATCAGCCGCCGTGGAGTGTCGCTGCCCAGTTCATCGAGGATCGAGTGCACGGTGCTGAGCTGCTCTGGCCAGCCCGGATCGGAGAGATCCACCACCAGCAGCAGCTGATCCGCTTCCAGGGTTTCTTCGAGGGTGGAGCGGAATGCTTCCACCAGTGGCGGCGGCAGGGCGCGGATGAAGCCCACCGTGTCGGTGAGGAGCAGCGTTTGCGGCGGACCACCGCTTGGCTCGGGCCGGCTGATGCGCCTGGTGGTGGGATCCAGGGTGGCGAAGAGCTTGTTTTCAGCCAGCACCCCCTCGCCAGCGGCAGGCTTGCTCAGGGCATTGAGCAGGGAGCTTTTGCCAGCGTTCGTGTAGCCCACCAAGGCGAACCGCGGCAGGCCACGGCGGCTGCTGCGTAGGCGGGCCCGGTGTTCCCGCAGTTTCTGCACGTCGCGCTGGAGCTTGTCGATGCGGCGGGCAATGGCGCGGCGATCCTTCTCCAGCTGCGTTTCGCCGGGGCCGCGCGTTCCTATTCCGCCCCCCTGGCGCGAGAGGCTCAGGCCGCGGCCCACGAGCCGGGGTAGGCGGTAGCGCAGCTGCGCCAGCTCCACCTGCAGCCGTCCTGCACCACTGGCGGCCCGCTGGGCAAAGATGTCGAGGATCAGCTCGCTGCGATCGCTCACCGGCAGATCCAAGATCCGCTCGAGATTGCGGGCTTGGGCGGGGGTGAGTTCGCGGTCGGTCACCACCAGAGAGGCCCCCAGGCGCCTGGCTTCGAGGGCCGCTTCGCGCAGTTTTCCTTCGCCCCAGAGGGTCTGCGGTGAGCCTGAGGCCTTGCGTTGCACCACCAGCCCCACCGGCACCGATCCGGCGCTGCGCACCAAACCCTCCAGCTCGGCGATCTCGCGGCGGGCTGCCTCAGGGTCGCCGGGGCTGAGCACCAGCAACAGCACCTGCTCTAGCCCCCCGGCTTTGGCCACGGGCTGCACCGCCGTGCGCTCCGGCGGGATCCACTGGCAGAGCTCGGCTAGGTCCTCGTTGGCCTGTTGCTGCCAGGGGTGGGCTGGATCGCCACCTGGGAGGTAGGCAGCGGCGGGCCAGTGGCCGCCCGCCTCCGGGTGCTGCCCGAAGCGCAGCCACAGCTGGGGATCGAGATCGAGCCCCACCACCGCTTCGCTGCCGTGGGGCTCCAGTTGCTTGGCGCGGCCCACGCAGGTGATCAGGCGCAGATCGCTGCCCTGGCGGCGGGGACCGCCGGGCAGCCGCTCCAGCAGCCGCCCCGATTGCTCCAGCGGCCCCACCCACAGCAGCCGGCAAAGGCCGCGGCCATCGACCACCAGGCTGAGGGGCAGTTCCAGCTCGCTGCTTTCGGCCGCCAGGCGCTGCAGGGTGAGGAGGTCGGCGCCGAAGGTTTCCGGGTGACGGCGGTGGCTGAGGCGCTCAAGCCGGCGGGACTGGGCAGGGCGCAGGCCGGCGGTGCGGCCCAGCAGGGCGGTTTGTTTCAAGCGACTCCGCCGCCGGGTGTGCCGGCGGGCTGTTGTCTCTGGATCAGCACGCAGTGCACTCCAGCGGCCTTGGCGCCCGCTTCATCCTCCGGGCTGTCGCCGATGTGCCAGGCCGCTTCAGCGGGGAGGTTCAGCAGCTGCAGCGCCCGTTGGAAGGGCAGCGGATCGGGTTTGGCGGCACCCACCTGCGACGACACCACCACCGCATCCAGCAAGGACGAGAGCTCCAGGTGCTCCAGGAGGCGGTGCAGGCGCTGATCGAAATTGCTCACCACCGCCAGCTTCAGACCAGCGCTACGCCAGCGCTGGAGATGCTCGGCTACATCGGCGTACACCTGCCAGGGCTCAGCGGTGGCGAAGTGCTCGAACAGGGCGGGCCCCAAGGCCGCTGGCAAAGGCTCCTCATGGCCGCAGGCCTTCAAGGACGCCGTAATCAGCTCGATCCACCAAGCCTGCTCCGCTTCCAGCAACGCGTCGCCTTCCAAGCCCGGAAAGGCCAGCGGCGGCGCTGCTCGGAACAGTCTTGGGAAGACAGCGTTGATCGCCTCCGCTTCCACGATCACGCCGTGTTCGGCGGCAAAGGCGGCGTAGGTGCTGCCCACCGAGCGCCGCAGTCCGATCAGGGTGCCCATCGCATCGAGCAGCAATCCCTCGGGTCGGCGCTGGTGGGTCATCGGCAAGGCGGGGTGGGTCTCGGTCAGAACCAATCAGCCAGCCAGCCGCCGGCCACGCGCAGCTGATGCTGCAGGCCCGGCATCCGGGCCAGGTAAGCCAGGCGCCGCAGCTGGAACGCCGCGGGGCCGGCCAGGGTGATGCCCATGCCGGTGAGCGTGGCTTGGCCGATGCCCAGCCCCAGCATTTCGCCCAGATCGTTCCAGATAAACGGCTCGAGCTCCTCGCCGCGGCGATCGCGCTGCACGTTGGCTGCCACGCAGGCGGCCTGTTGGTAAGCCACCTGGGCCGTGGCGGGATGACTATCGCCGCTGGCATCAGGACAGATGGCGGCATCCCCCATGGCAAACACGTGCGGGGCACTCACCACCCGCAGCTCCCGGTCGCAGTGGAGACGCCCCCGTGGGTCTAGCTCTAGAGCCGGTGTGATCGCAGGCACGCTGCCCACCACACCGCCCGTCCAGATCACGCCATCGCAGCTGAGCTCTTCCAAGCTGGTGCCATCACCGCGCTGCAGGCTGAGGGAAGCCGCTCCCACCGCCGTGACCCGGGTGCCCGTGCGCAGGCGGATATCGCGTTTGAGCAGCGCTTCGCGCGCCTGATCGCGGTTGAACGAGCGCGCTCCTGGTAGCAGCTCCTCCCCTTGTTCGATCAGTTCGATCACCGCCGCTCCCTGCAGCAGGTCGGCGAGCTTGCAGGCCAGCTCCACACCACTGGCCCCGGCCCCCACAATCACGATCCGCTGCAGCGGGCGTTGCTGTTGCCGCAGACGCTCCACCAGCTGCTGCAGCTGATCCACATCCGCGAGGCTGCGAAAACCGATGCAGTGCTCGGCCACACCGGGGATGCCGTAAGTGCATGGTTTGCCGCCAGTGGCGAGCACCAACTGCCCGTAATACAACCCCTGGCCCGCGTCGGTGTGCAGCTCGCGGGTTTCGGTGTCGATGCGGGTCACCCGTTCCTGCAGCCACACCACACCCTTCCCCGCCAGGAGCTCCCCATAGCGCGGGGCTACTTCCCAGCGCCTGAGCTCATGGCTGAGCAGTTCGTAGAGCAGCGGCAGGAACAAAAAGCGTTCCTGGGGCTCGATCAGCACCACCGGCATCGACGGCGTGGCCGCCGCCAGCTGCAGGGCGGCGCTCAGTCCTCCGAAGCCACCTCCCACCACCACAACGGGTTGCTGTTCGGCCTCGGCTGGTGGCACGGTTCCGACGGGTCGGGGGAGTTGCGCGAACCCTAACCAGCAGCTGTGGGGGCGGAAGCCATTCCCCCTGGCATTGGAGGATGGGGGGATGACCACCACCTCGGCGATCAGCGCTCCGGCTATTGATGCCCAGCAGGCTTGCCGTGAGCTGGAGCAGCGCGATGCCCTGGGGCGCCTGCGCTGGGGGGTGGAGCAGTTCGGCGACGGGTTCAGCCTCACCACCAGTTTTGGCATTCAGGCGGCGGTGTCGCTGCATCTGATCAGCCAGCTGGATCGCAAGGTGCCGGTGATCTGGGTGGATACCGGCTATCTGCCACCGGAGACCTATCACTACGCCGAAACCCTGATCGAGCTGCTGGATCTGCGGGTGCACGTGGCGCAGGCGGAGATCAGCCCGGCCCGGATGGAGGCCCTGCACGGCCGCCTCTGGGAGACCGGCCAGGTTGAAGACATGGAGACGTACCACCGCATCCGCAAGGTGGAACCGCTCGATCGCGCTCTTGATGCCCTGCAGGTGCGCTGCTGGGCCAGCGGGGTGCGCGGCCGCCAGACCGATCACCGCAGCACCATGCAACCGCTGGCCGAGGTGCGGGGCCGCTGGGCCCTGAGGCCCCTGCTCGCCTGGACCAACAAAGACGTCTTCTATTACATGCAGGAACACGGGCTGCCTCAACACCCGTTGTTCGAGAAGGGCTATTCCACCGTGGGCGACTGGCATTCCAGCGCGCCAGACGATGGCGGCATCAGCGGCCGTGCCACCCGCTTTGGGGGCCTCAAGCAGGAATGCGGTATTCACTTGCCCGGGATGGCCGGCGAGGGCATCTGAGGTGGGGCGGCTGTTGCTGATCGGCAACAGCCGCTGGCACTGGGCCGAGCTGGACGCCGGTTCAGGTGAGTTGCGCTGTTGGCACACCGCGCCAGCGTCTTCCCTTGATCCGGCGGACGCAGGAACTTTGCAGGCCTGGGCTGCGGTTGGTGCGTTGCCCCTGCGGTTGGCATCTAGCTCCGCCCGGCGGATTGCCCTTGAGGATGTGCCTCTGCAGGGGCTGCCGCCCTGGCTGGGCATCGATCGCGCCCTGGTGGGCTGGCGTGCCTGGCAGCAGCAGGGGAGTGCGGTGTTGGTGGCCGATGCCGGCACGGCCTTGAGCCTGACCCGGGTGAGCGCCGACGGTGGCTTCGCCGGTGGCTTGATCAGCGCGGGTGTGGCTCTCCAGTTGCGAGCGCTCACGGGATCAACAGCCCAGCTGCCTGCGGTGAACGCTGCAGGGGCGGAGATGGGCGAAGCCTGGCCGATTCACACGGAGTCCGCCATGGCCGAAGGCTGCCGGCGAGGGGTGGCCGCGGCGATCGCGCAGGCGTGGCGCCAGGCGTGCCGCGAGAGCCCACCGACAAGCCTTTGGCTCACCGGTGGGGATGCGCCGGGGCTGATGCCGTTGTTGGAGGAGCAGCAGCTCAAGCCGGTGTGGGCGCCGGATCTGGCCTTGGAAGCCATGGCGGCGCTCCCGGCGGTTGGGCTGCTGCCCTGAGGGGTTGGCCTCAGGCCAGGCCCAGATCCCGCAGGATGTCGTCGGCCATGGTTTCGGCTTTCACTTTCGTGTAGGCCTTCTCGATCTTGCCTTCGGCATCCACCACGAAGGTGTGGCGCATCATCCCCATGTATTCGCGGCCCATGAACTTCTTGAGGCCATAGCTGCCAAAGCTTTCGGCCACCGGGCAGGGCTCGGCGTCGGTGAGCAGGGTGAACGGCAGCTCGTATTTGCTGATGAACTTGCTGTGGCTGACCGCTCCGTCTTTACTGATGCCCAGTACGGCGATGTTGTGCTGCTTGAAGGCAGCCCATTGATCGCGGAAGTTGCAGGCTTCCTTGGTGCAGCCGGGGGTGTCGTCCTTGGGATAGAAGTAGATCACCACGCGCTGGCCCTTGAAACTGGCCAGGCTCACTGCATTGCCGTCCTGGTCGGGAAGGGTGAACGCGGGAGCGGCATCGCCGGTTTGCAGAGCCATGGCAGGGCTTCAACAGAATGGCGGGAGCCTAAGGGGAGCCCTGAGCACCGCGGCACAGCTGCATCACCTTGGCCAACCGCGTCTGTGGCTGCTCGCTCTCGCTGGCACCGATGCGTTGTGGGTGTCTGATCGCGAGCAGGCCTGGGCGCAGCGGCTACCAGCGCCGCGGCGGCCGCGTTACCTGCGTAGTCGGGGTCTGTTGCGCCGCCAGTTAGCGGCCTTGCTGGAACTCCAGGCCCAGGAGGTCCCTTTGCACAGTCAGCCTGGCGAAGCGCCGATCCTGGCGGAGGGCTTTGGCCATGTGAGCCTCAGCCACAGCCGCGATCAGCTTTTGCTGGCCTGGTCGCCTTGGCCGATCGGTGTGGATTTGGAATGGCAGCAGCGGCCGATTCAGGCGGAGCTGCTGGCCCGGCGTTTCTTCCCCGCCCAGGAATGGCAGCACCTGCAGAGCGTTGCTGCGGCCGAACGCCCGGCAGCGGTGCTCGCGAGCTGGGTGCGTAAGGAAGCGGCGATCAAATGGCAGCGCAGCAGCTTGGCGAGTGATCTGCGCCATTGGTGCTGGAACGCCAACCTGCAACAGCTGCAACATCTTCAGCAGGGTTGGCAACCGGCCTGCCAGATCCAGCTGCGTAACGGCTGGTTGTGCGCCGTGGTGGGTGAGGCAGCCGAGCAGGGAATCTGGGGCTAGCGTCCGGCCGTTCCCAGCCCTAGGCAGGCTGCCGCATGCCGATTGCCCTGCGATTCAGTGTGCTCACGCTGTTGAGCCTGTTCGGCGTGGCGGGGCTCGTGCAGCTGCGGTTGTTGCCGCCACCCGCCACCCGCACCGGTGCGGCCACCGATCGGGTGTTGGCTGATTTGGCCAGCCAGGAAGCCCAGCAGGATGTGCGCTCCCGCGCCACCGCTGTGTTGAGCCAGTTCGTAGGTGGAGAGATCACCCGTTACTTCTGGGGCAGCTTCACCGGATACCTCGACGTGTTGGGTCTGGAGCCGCCCGAAGACATGGAGGCCCGCATCACTGAGGAACCGGAGATGGTGCAACTGCTGTTGATCCCCCGCAGCGGGGATGAGCGCTACGTGGCCCGGGTGCAGGCCGAGGAGAGCGTGCCAAGAGGCATGGCCTGCAGCGGCCGCGGTGAACCCGGAGACTTTCGCCTGCGCCGAGACGTGCTGCTCTGCCCGAATGGCTGGCAGCCCCTGGAGCTGCCGGCGCGGCGAACCAGAGCCCAGGGCTGAACCCCTGAATCTTGTTATTTGACAACCGATTCTTAAATCAACCTTCAGAAGGTCCATGGCGGACCACCAGCTCGCCATACCTGGAGAGTCATCTTCTGCACAACCATGCGCAAGGTTCTCCTCCCCTTGGCTGGCGCTGGTGTCCTGCTTGCAGGCCTCTCGGCCCAGGCCATCCCCCAAGGGCCCACCACCATCAACTCTGATCAAGCTGGCGTGCGCTATGGCGCTCCCACCTTCATCCAAGAGGGACTGCCCACGCAGACAGCTCGCGCCGTTAGCCAGGGCTTCGTGCGCTCCAACACCCTGCTGCCCCTGGGCGGTACTGAGGTGATCGACAACACCGTGCCCAAGGATCTCAAGGATCTCTCGGGTTGGTCCCGCGATGAACTGCAGGCGGGCCTGCAGAAGGAGTACGACGTGGACGTGGCCGCTGTGGCCCGTTTCCTCTACTCCGAGAAGGGTGAGCAGTTCCTGACTGCAAGCATTCAGGACAACAATTACACCCCCTACTACAGCCAGGCCAATAGCATCCAGGCGGTGCGCAGCGCCATCATTCTCGACTCGGCTGACGGCAAGCTTTCGAGCTACGGGATGATGTCGAACCTGCCCACCGATCAGCGCCTGCAGGGCTCGATGAAGGTGTGCGATGTGAGCGACGCCTCCAACAGCCAGCGCGCCACATCGCTGCTGAGCTGGTACATGAACACCCCCGCCTGCATCGCGGCCTACACCGCTGAGGCCCCTGCTGCAGCGCCGGCTCCGGCTGTCCGCGGCCTTTGGTGATCGACTGATCGACCTGGCGATGGGTTGACATCGTCAGGTTGATGTCGAGCTTGCGGCCTCTGCCCTCGGGCAGGGGCCGTTTTGCTGTGGAGCGCCCGAGCGCTGCGCCAACGGCTCAATGCACTGGGCCGCGGCGTTGGGCGATGAGTTTGTGATGTTGCAGTTGCTGAGGCAGGCGCTGTCCCATCAGAGAGGTCAGCCCCTGCTCCAGGGTTTTGAGCTGGCTCGCGTTGAGCACACCGCTGAGCTCACGGCGATAGGTCGCGTCTGCGCCAAGCCAACGCTCAATCAGGCCGGCGTTCAGGCTTAGCTCCAGCGGTTCGATCCAGCGCTGCCACTGCAGGGTCCAGCCGTGCTTCTCCAGCTGGGAGCTCAGCTGCTCCAGATCAGGTTGCTGCTGCATCCAGCCCGCTTCCTTGGCCTGCGCCGGCTCCAGCAGGGTGCTCAGATTGTCTGGGAGGTTGTTGATGCTGAGCAGGGCCGCAGCCGGGCCGAGCTGCGGTTGGCTGAACAGCAAGCGCAGCTCGGCGGAGGGAGATGCCAAGTGGTGCAGTGCCTCAATGGCCGCTTCGAGCTGGGTGTGGTTGAGATTGCGGAAGGGATGGCGGGCGGCAATCCATTCGAAGGTCAGGTCAGCGTCGAGGGCCCCGGCTAGTTGCTCGAGGGGTGTCGACAGGATGAGTGGCTGCCTCAGGCTGTCGAGCACCCGCAGCTGGGCCTGAAGGCGTTCGCTGTCGGCGTTGCTGGCGGCCTGAATCACCACGCCGCCTTCGGGGGTCTGCTGCAGCGGATCCAGGGCCCAGAGCAGGGAACGGGCCCCGAGGATCAGCACCCTGTCGTGGCGCTGCCAGTGGGCCTGATCCCACAGCTGGCTGCGCAGCTGATCCAGCCGCTCCCCTTCGCTGCCGAGCTGTCGTTGCAACCAGCGCTCCAGGGCAGGATCCTCGGGGCTGCTGGTGAGCACGTCTCCGAGCTCGGCTTCGTGTTCCGCGGCGGCGGCCAGTTGGGCGGCCCGCCGCTGCTGCAATTGCTGGCGGCGCTGGCCTTCCCAGCCCAGCTGTCCCGGTTGCCAATAGAGCTGCCCTTGCAGCGCTGTGGGTAGGTATTGCTGCGCCACCCAGTGCTCCGCGTAGGCATGCGGGTAGCGGTAGCCCACGCCATCGCCGAAGGCTTTGCCATCGCGGTTGGCATCGCGCAGATGGGCCGGCACCTGTTGCTGGCTGGTGGCCTTCACCGCTTTCAAGGCATCGAAGAAGCCGAGCAGGCTGTTGCTCTTCTCGGTGCTCGCCAGATAGAGGGCCGCCTGGGCCAGAGGGTAGAGGCCTTCCGGCAGCCCCACGCGCTCAAAGGCGGCGGCGCAGGCTTCCACCACCACCACCGCCTGCGGGTCGGCCAGGCCGATGTCTTCGCCGGCGGAGATGAGCATGCGCCGGAAGATGAAGCGAGGGTTCTCTCCGGCCTCCACCATGCGGGCCAACCAGAACAGCGCCGCATCAGGGTCGCTGCCCCGCAGCGATTTGATGAAGGCGCTGATGGTGTCGAAGTGGGCATCGCCCTGCTTGTCGTAGAGCACCGCCCGCTGCTGGATCGATTCCTCGGCGATCGCCAGATCGATGGCGATCACCCCGCGCTCATCGGGCTCGGTGGTTTCCACCGCCAGCTCCAGGGCATTGAGCAGACTGCGGGCATCGCCGCCGGCCACATCCACTAGATGCTCAGCGGCTTCAGGGCTGATCACCACCTGGCGGTCGCCGTAGCCGTGCTCGCTGTCGCTCAAGGCGCGCTGCAGCAGCTGGTGCAGGTGCCGGGGCAGGAGTGGCTGGAGGCGGAATAGGCGCGAGCGGCTCACCAGCGCTTTGTTCACCTCGAAGAACGGGTTCTCGGTGGTGGCGCCGATCAGCGTCACGGTGCCGTTCTCCACCCAGGGCAGCAGGGCGTCCTGCTGGGCGCTGTTGAAGCGGTGCACCTCATCGATGAACAGCAGGCTGCGCAGGCCGTGTTGCTCCAGCCGGCGGCGCGCTTCATCCACTTCAGCGCGCAGATCTTTCACCCCCGCCAACACAGCGTTGAGGCTGCTGAAGTGGGCGCGGGTGGTGGCGGCGATGATCCGCGCCAGGGTGGTTTTGCCCACTCCGGGCGGTCCGTAGAGGATCAGATTGCCGACGCGATCGGCCGTGATGGCCCGGCGCAACAGGCGACCTGGCCCCAGAATCTCTTCCTGACCCTGGAAGTCGTCCAGGGTGCGGGGCCGCATCCGATCGGCCAAGGGGGCCAGGTTCTGGCGCAGCTGCTCGCCGCGATGGCTGAACAGATCGCTCACGCCGTCTTGTGTTCTGCAGCCATCATCCGATGAAAGAACGCTGCAGATCCGGTAACTTGCGCTCTGCTGTCAATGGACCGTGCGGCGCTACCTGGCTCCCCTCCCACTGATTGCCCTGTTGGTGGGGTGTGGAGCGAAGCCCCCGACTCGGCCGCCGTTGGTGGTGCAGGTGGAGAGCATCGGCGAGGCCGACTTCAATCCCTCGATTGATGTGATCAGCGTTCTCAGCTCCACCACGGATGTGGCGCTGCGGCCTGAAACCGACGGCCGTGTGGTGAAGATCCTGGTGAGCCAGGGGCAGCAGGTGAAGGCAGGGCAGCCGATTCTGGTGCTCGACAACGTGCAGCAGACGGCTCAACTGAACGCCTCCCAAGCGGAAGCGCGCAAGGATCGGCTCAATGCCGAGCGTTACATCTTCTTGAATGATCAGGGAGCGGTTTCAACGCGCGATCGTGATTTTTATGTGACTCAGGCGATTCAGAGCCGAGACCAAGTTAAGGCTAATGCCGCCACGCTCGGATACAAATACGTGACGGCTCCGATTAACGGAGAAATCGGCGACCTCGACACTGTCAAGATTGGCGATTATGTGAGGCAAGGTCAGGCGATTACGGGGATTGTTGATAATTCCAATCTCTGGACCTTGATGGATGTCCCGGCGACCCAGGCGCTCAGCGTCAAGATGGGGCAGCCGGTTCGGCTCGCGACGCAGACGAATCCCCCGTTAACCGCCAACGGAAAGGTGGTGTTCATCTCCCCCTACTTCGGCGTGAGTGGGTCTTCTTCTTCGCCAAACACGGTGCTGGTGAAGGCGGTGTTTCCTAACCCAAATGGTGCATTGAAGACGGGGCAATACGTGAAAAACAGGATCATCACGGGTAGTAGCCGTCAGTTGTCGGTGCCTGTGAACGCTGTTCTGATGCAGGCCCAGCAGCCCTTCGTCTACAAGATCGTCAGCCTGGCTCAGGCGCTTCCCAAGATCAAAGCATCCACAACGCTTCCGGACGCCGCGAAGAAAAAGTTGGAGGCGCTCCCGCCTGCAACCCCGATCGTGGTGCAGACCCCCGTTCAGCTTGGCCAGCTTCAAGGCAATCGCTATCCGCTGATCTCAGGTCTGCAGAAGGGTGAGCGCATTGTGGTGAGCAATACCGCCCTGTTGCGCACAGGCCTGCCCGTGAAGATTGGCCCTGCGGCTGCCAACTGAGGAGTAATCAGATATGTCACTCTCCGATAATTTCATCAAGCGTCCGGTCCTCACGACCGTTTGCAGCATCTTGATTGTGTTGGTTGGCTTGATTGCCATCCCAACGCTGCCGATTGAAAACCTTCCCAATATTGCTCCGCCTCAGGTTCAGGTCACGGCGACCTACGCCGGAGCCAATTCTCTGGTCACAGAGCAGGCTGTCACCAATGTGCTTGAGCAGCAGATCAATGGTGTGCCTGGCTCGGCTTATATCTCCTCGCTGAGCACTAATACGGGCTCGAGCACGGTCAATATCTTCTTCGATGAAGACACCGATATCAATATCGACCAGGTGAACGTGCAGAACCGCGTGTCCCTGGCGATGCCACAGCTGCCATCGCAGGTGAGCAGCACCGGTGTGTCGGTGTTGCAAACAACGCCATCGATTCTGCTCGCTTACCAGGTGAGCTCCACCGAGGGGCAGTTCGACCGCTCTTACATCAACGGACTGATTTACGAGCAGCTTTACTACCAGCTTGAACGCATCCCAGGTGTTGCACAGGCCACGTTGTTTGGTGGTAGCAACCCGGCGTTCTGGTTGTTCGTTGACCCCGACAAGCTCACGGCCAACCAACTCACTGCTGATCAAGTTGTGACGGCAGTCCGCAGCCAGAACTCGGTGGCCATCGGTGGCCTCGTGGGTGGTCCCCCAGCTGGTGGTAACCAGATGTTCACCTACCCCATCCTGGTGGAGGACAACGGCAATTTGGTGTCCGTTGAGCAACTCAATCAATTGATTGTTGGTAAGTCACCTGCCGGCAATCTCTTACGCCTGAAGGATGTAGGTGAAGCCTCCTACGGCTTCAACACCTATTCCACTGCTGGTGTTGATATTGCGAACCACCCTGCCATCACCGTTGGCGTCTACCAGACACCTGAGAGCAATGCTCTGCAGGTGAGCGAGGCTGTGGTGGCACTGATGGATCAGTTCCGCACTCAGGTGCCGCCTGGGATCACGGTCACGGAGATCTACAACGTTGGTCAGTTCATTGAGTCCGCTGTTGATGGCGTGACCGATGCCCTCGGTTTGGCCATCGTGCTGGTGCTGGTGATCCTGTTCCTCTTCCTGCAGGACTGGCGGGCCACGGTGGTGCCGAGCCTTGCGATTCCCATTTCTCTGATTGGAACCTTCGCCTTCATCAAGGCTTTTGGGTTCTCGATCAACCAGCTCACCTTGCTCGGTCTGGTGTTGGCCACGGGTTTGGTGGTGGACGACGCCATCGTGGTGATTGAGGCCGTGGCGAAGAACCTGGAGAGCGGGATGCGCCCCCGTCAGGCGGCGTTGGCTTGTATGGGCGAGCTGATCGGCGCGCTGATTGCCACCTCCCTGGTGCTCATGGCCGTTTTTGTGCCGGTGGCTTTCTACCCAGGCGGCATCGGCATCATTTACCGCCAGTTCGCTCTCACGATCGCCTTCGCTATCGCCATTTCCACCTTCAACGCCCTCACCTTCTCTCCGATGATGGCGGGCTTGATTCTCAAAACCGAGAAGCCGCCAAAGCCCAAAGGTTGGACCTGGACTGTGGCCGGCATCGTGGTTGGCCTTGCTTTTGGACGGTTCAGCGCAGCTTCCTTCGGGATCGGTGCGTACGTCTTTGGTGTGCTGCTCTTCGGTTTTGCAGGCAGCCGTTTGGCATCGATCTTCGATGGGTTCAACGACGCCTTCCATCGACTGGAGCAGAACTACGCCAAGTTGCTCAGGCTGCTGATCGATCGCCGCCGGCTGATCCTGATGGGCCTGGCCAGTGGCATCGTCGTGACCGCGATTGCCTTCAATGCCCTGCCCTCCGCATTTATCCCCGAGGAAGACCAGGGTTATGGCCTCGGTATCTTCCAGCTTCAAAACGGTGCTTCCCTGTCTCAAACGCAGAAGGTGGGTGCGCAGATTGCCCAGGTTTTGAACGAGGAAGACGACATCATTTCAGGCAGTGTGATCAGTGGCGCCGGCTTCAATGGCAACAGCCCCGATCAGGGGTTGTTCTTCTATGGCTTCAAACCTCTAGATGAGCGCTCGGGAGCAGACAACAAGGCCCCTGCGATCGTTGCCCGGCTGAATGAGAAGCTGTCCAAATTGGATAGCGGCCTTGCGGTTGCAGCTCAACCGCCTGCGATTCCGGGCTTCTCAGCGCAGGGTGGCTTCTATTTCCAGTTCAACGACCTCAGCAACGGCGCTTACACCTTCACTCAGCTCAATGACTTGGCTGAGCAGCTGGTGAATGCAGGCCAGGCCAGTGGTCAGTTCTCCACCCTCTATACGCAGTTTGTGCCCAGTGCACCGGCTTTCGGTTTGAAGATCGATCGCTCAACCCTGGGTGCTCTGAACGTTGATTTCCAGCAGGCGATGCAAACCATCGCTGTGCTCGCGGGTGGCAACTATTCGGGCCTCACCTATGAGAGCGGTCAGGTGCGCAACATCTATGTGCAGTCGCAACCGGATCAGCGCAGCAACCTCGACGACGTTCTCAGTTACTACGTTCGCAACCGCGACGGCAAGTTGGTGCAGGTGTCGGAGTTCGCTGAAGCGGATCTCAGCAGTGCACCACCGGTGATCAGCCATTACAACCTCTATCGCACGGTGCTGGTGCAGGGTGCTGAGGCGATCGGCAAGAGCTCCGGACAGGCTCTCACCGCGATTCAGAACATCTTCAATAGCCTCGATTTCAACAACATTGGCTATGCCTTCACCGGTATCGCTGCACTGCAGCTTTCAGCCGGTAGCGCAAGCGTGCTGGTGTTTGCCTTGGGCATCCTGATCGTGTATCTGGTGCTCTCGGCGCAATACGAGAGCTATGTGACGCCGGTGATCATCTTGATGACCGTGCCTTTGGCGATGCTCGGTGCATTGGTGTTCTTGGCCATCCGCTCGATCGATCTCAACATCTATGCCCAGGTAGGTCTGGTGACGTTGATTGGTCTGGCGGCCAAGAACGGCATCCTGATTGTGGAGGTTGCCGAGCAGCATCTGGAGGCTGGGATGAGCGTTCCAGAAGCAGCGATGGCGGCTGCGGAATCACGCATGCGCCCGATCCTGATGACGGCGATTGCATCACTGGCTGGCTTCCTGCCTCTGGTGGTGGCCACCACGGCTGGAGCTAACAGTCAGCAGTCGCTGGGAACGGTGATCTTTGGTGGCCTGATGGTGGCCACGGTGCTCTCACTCGGTGTGGTGCCACCGTTCTATGTGGCGATCAAGAACCTCGAGGAGCGCTGGTTTGGTGACGGTGGTGGCCGCGACGATGATCCCAGCAGCACTGCAGCGCCAACCCTGTCTGGCCCCAATTGATGACGTCCGATCATCGACAGACCAAGCCCCGTGGCTTTGGCTTGTTCTCACGGATTGTTTATGTGCACCAGGCGGTCTTGCTGGCCATCTTCATTGCCGGACTGCGGGTGTATCCAGCCCGTGGCATCACTGAGCTGGTGCTGCCGCACTCACTCGGAATTGTTCTGTCGATCGCCGTTTTGATCGCGATGTTTGGCGTGGCGACTCGCAAGTCCTTGAACGCTCTGAACTGGCTGCGGGTGATCCTGTGGGCCGGCGTGATCAAGATCCTGGTGGCTCAGCTCTGGCTGCTGGCTCAAGGGCAAATCGAGCTGGCGTCTTACATCCGTACCATGTTCATCAACGAGTTGGTTGCGATTCCGGTAGCCCTTTATTGGACGCGCCCCGTTCACGTGAGTTATCTGGCTGAGCTAGAGCGTTCCTGAGGACCACAGAAGGCAGAGAAGGGCTCAATTCAGATCTTCTCTGCCTTCTGTGGCGTTCGTCGTGTGATCAGGTGATCACGGTGGGGTTGTTCATGCCGGTGCGTGTTTTGATCTCCGCCAGCTGATCGATGGCGCTGATCAGGTCGCCCAGCGCAGCCTGGGGATCCTGATGGAGATCGCCACTGGTGGGCACGTAGCTCTCCAGATACACCCGCAGCGTGGCGCCCTGGGTTCCAGTGCCGGAGAGCCTCAGCACCACCCGGCTGCCATCGTTGAGCAGGAGGCGCAAGCCCTGGCCGCTTGTGAGGGAGCCATCCACTGGATCGGTGTAGGCGAAGTCGTCCGCCGTGACGACCGCGCGGCCGGCGAAGCTCTGGCCCACCAGGGAGGGCAGCATTGCCTTCATGCGGTCGTAGAGGCCGTGGGCAGCGTCGCTGGCGATCGCCTCATAGTCGTGGCGGGAGTAGTAGTGGCGCCCGAAACGGCTCCAGTGCTCGGCCATGATCTGTGCCACTGGCTCACGGCGTTTGGCCAGGATGTTGAGCCAGAACAGCACGGCCCAGAGGCCGTCTTTCTCGCGGATGTGGTTGCTGCCGGTGCCGAAGCTCTCCTCACCGCAGAGCGTGATTCGGCCCGCATCCAGCAGGTTGCCGAAGAACTTCCAGCCCGTTGGCGTTTCGAAGCAGGGGATGCCCAGCTCCTTGGCCACCACATCAGCGGCGGCGCTGGTGGGCATCGAGCGGGCCACGCCGGCCAGTCCCGACGCATAGCCGGGCACCAAGGTGGCGTTGGCGGTGAGCACGGCCAGGCTGTCGCTCGGATTCACGAAGCAGCGGGTGCCCAGGATCATGTTGCGATCACCGTCGCCATCGCAGGCGGCACCAAAGCGGTAGGCGTCGCTGCCCATCAGCAGCTCGGCCAGGTCGTGGGCGTAGGTGAGGTTGGGGTCGGGGTGGCCGCCGCCGAAGTCTTCGAGGGGCACGCCGTTGCGCACACTTCCAGAGGGTGCGCCGAGCAGGCCTTCCAGCAGTTGCGTGGCATACGGCCCGGTCACCGCATGCATCGCGTCAAAGGCGATCGGGAAGTTGTTGGCGAGCAGATCGCGGATCGCATCAAAGTCGAACAACTTCTGCATCAACGCCACGTAGTCGTCGACGCCGTCGATCACCTCCACCTGCAGGGAGCCGATGCTTTGCGAGCCGGCAGAGTCCAGGGGCAGATCCACCGGATCCCAGATGCGGTAGCCATCGAGAACCTTGCTGCAGGCGTAGATCGCATCGGTGAGCGATTCGGGAGCAGGGCCCCCATTGGCGCCATTCACCTTCACGCCGAAGTCGCCATCTGGCCCGCCGGGGTTGTGACTGGCCGAAAGAATGATTCCGGCGGTGGCCTGCCGCTGGCGGATCAGGTTGGAAGCGGCCGGGGTGGAGAGGATGCCGCCGGTGGTGGTCACGATCCGGGCCACACCGTGGGCCGCTGCCATGCGCGCGATCACCTCGATGGCATGGCGGTTGCCGTAGCGGCCATCGCCGCCCACCACCAAAGTGCCGCCTTCGACTCCGGGCACGGTGCGCAGGATCGCCTCGATGAAGCTTTCGAGGTAATGCGGTGTTTCGAATTGGCGACTGCTTTTACGCAGGCCTGAGGTGCCTGGCTTCTGGTCGAGAAAGGGCTGATCGAGCGGGATCTGCTGCACGCCGCTGGTCATCGAGAGCTGCCGAGGCGGCACCAAGTTAGTCCGAGTCCTGGGTTGGCCCTCCTGTGGCCTGCAGCCTTCAGCGCTGGCTGCCTCCGAAATTGATGCCACCCGCCTTCGGTTTGGCCTCCGGAGCTGTGGTGGCCTCGGGTTTGTCGCTGCTGCGGCACACCAGCAGCAGCTGCTCCGCGGGCTTGGAGATCGCTTCTCGGCGGTTGAAGTTGTTGGTGGCTGCGGGCTGTGCTTTCTCAAGCATCAGCCAGATCAGATCTTTGCAGTTGGCCGGCAGGCGTGGATGGTCGAGCATCGGGTCGCCCAGCTGCTTGGCCTTGTTGCAGCTTTCGGCGGTGTTCTCGCGGGCACAGGCCAAAGCCGCTAGCTGCACGTCGCGAAGGCTCTCCTGAGTGGGGAATGGCACGTAGGGAGCGCTCAGCCCAGCGCCAGGCAGCACAGCCGCACTCATCAGCGCGGTGGCAGAAGCCAGTGCGCAGCTCCAGTCGCGGGACGCAGTCATCACAGCGGCAAGCGGTGAGCGCATCATGCTGCGTTTTGTTGGCGCTGCCAGATCCGCTCCAGCGAGGCCCGCATCTGATCGGTGTTGGTGCGGCTCTCCATCAATGGCCGCCGCAGCCAGCGGCTCATCTGCCAGAACTTCAGCCCCGCAGCCAGGGCAAACACGCTCCAGGGCAGCAGGATCAACAGCTGGTGGGAGGGCTGCGCCATCAAGCTCTGCTCAGTGGTCTGCCCATCCTGCTGCCTTTCAGGGCTGGGTGCTGCTCACCTGCGTCGACTCCCGCTGGACCCCACTGCCGCAGCGCCTGCGGTTGTCCTGCAGCTTCCGAAGCAGTCGCTCTGTGATCCCCAGCTCCGCCCCCTTCCAGAGGCGATCCATCTCTCGGGTGAAGTGTGCTGCGAGCAATGGTGAGTGGATCACCAGCAACACCTCATCGTTTTGATGAGCGGCGCTCGGGCTCCAGTTGAAGCTCCCTGTGATCACGGTCTTGCCATCGAGAACCGCGAACTTGTGATGCAGCTTGTCCCCCCTGGCCAGGCGCGGAATGCCCACACCCTCGGCGGCTACCGCAACCGGGCGGTTGTTGGCTTCCAACTTGCAGTGTCGATCCGCCATAGCGACGCCGAGTAGGTCGAGCACCTCGGAGAAGGAGCGGCTGGCAAAGCCCGGATCCGCCAGGAGCCGTAGACGGACGCCGCGCCCCCTCAGCTGCGTGAGCACATCGGTGAGGGATTGGGCGGAGAACACAAACAGGGCCAGATCAACGCGGCTCTGCGCGGTGGCCAAGGTGTTGGCGATCAGTGCCAGTCCGTGATGCGGATCGTTGCGTTTGTGGGGGGCGAACAGCACCTCCACAGGCGTTGTGCCCACCAGCACTTGAGCGGCTGGGCCCGACTGCTTCGCTAGGCCAAAGCGGCTGTCGGGTTCACCGCCAGGCCCATCGCCCCACATCTGGCTGAAATCGCTGGCGAAGCGTTCCGCTAGCTCGGCGCCCTCAAGCCGCAGCAGGTGGTTCACATTGCCGCGTGTGCTCGGGTCTGCCGCGTCGCCATGGATGCAGGAGGCGGTGAAGTTGGTTGAACCGGTGATCACCACCCGGCGGTCGATCACCACATATTTCGAGTGCATCAGGGCGCTGCCCTTGCTGCCATCGGCCGTGTCATCCAGCAGCGGAATCCCGGCGGCTTGGAGGATCGCCACGGCATCACCGCTGCGCTGTTCCTCAAGGCTGAGTTGGCCGTCATGGTTGCTGTCGGCCAGGGCCTTGAGCAGCTGGTGCCGTTGGCGCCCATGGCCATCGAGCTCCGCCTCGTGCTGCTCGCTCCAAGGGGTGCTGTAGGTGTTTTCCAGCACCACCTTCACGCTGATCCCGCGGCGATGTTGCTGCGCCAGAGCCAGCGCGATCTTCGGCAGGGAGAGCTCCTGCACGGCCACCAGGATTTCGCGTTTGGCGGCCTTGATGTTGCTGATCAGCAGCGCTTCAAGGTCGTCGCCATTGCGCGGTTGGCCGTGGATGGGGCTGCGGTAGTGGCCATCGCTGCGGTGGTTGAACGCCACGCTGATGCCGGCAGGCAACGGCAATGGATCGGGCCGTGTTCCGAGCACTCGGCCAGCCTCGATGCCGCAACCCTGCATCAGGGCCAGGGCGATCAGGCTGCAGCCGCCGCCCCATCGCCTTAGGGAATTGCCCACGCAGCCAATCCTGTGCTCTCAGGAGCATTCCCCGCTGGCCCGGGCCTCAGCCGTGTTCAGGCAGTTCCGAGGTGCGCAGCATCGCCACAAACCAGAGGCTGCTCGCCACAACGGCGGCCAGCACCCCGGTGCCGATGTTCACCTTCACCATCAACAGGGTCACCACCAACGGGAGCACCACGGCTCCCGTGATCGGCGTGAGGGCCACAAGGGCTTTCATCGCAGGGCGCTCAGAACCATTCCGCCACAGCTTGATCGCTCGGGTTGCTGTTGTCTTCCGGAGTGGTGCGCTCGAAATCGAGCGTGATGTTGCGCTTCTGTTCGCCATCGGCTGCCACGGCCTCGATCGCGTACACCTGCTGACCATCCCGGAACGGCACCTGGATCCGGAAGGTGCCGTCGCTGGAGAGAGGAACCTCCTCGCCGCCAATGCTGAGCTTGGCGGAGGGATCGGTGGCGCCGTACACGATCAGTTCGGCATCAGCTACCAGCCAGAACGAGCGCTGCCGAGGGGCCACAACACCGGAACCCGATTCGCTGCGACCGCTGGCCCAAACGCCCGCGCCCGAGGCGTTCAAGCCGGCGCCGCTGCCCTGATCGAGTTCGTGGAAGGCCTCGGAGCCACGGCCGAGACGGCGGGTGCCCAGGGTTGCGGTTTGGTAGAGCCGCTCATGCAGGCCGTTGTCGCTGCTGGGCAGCGTCTGCGGGCTGATGGTGGTGGGAGGCGTGTCGAGTGAGAAGGGCACGAACTGATCGAGGATCTGCTCGCTGGGGTGCAGCGCTGGCACCCGTGCCACCGAGGAGAAGGCCAACGAGATCCAGCCGCCACCGCTCACGCGGTAGCCGAGCTCGACGCGGTAATCGCGATCGCTCAGGGGAACGGGGAGATACCACTCGGTGGCGTGGCTATCCACCGGTACCTCTTGGAGGGTGTGCGGGTGGCTGCCGCCGTTGTTCATTCCGGTGACATCGGCCACGCGCAGGCACAGCTGGCTGGCGCCTGCCTTGAAGGCCTGCTGGCGGTCGCGTTCGCAGATTTCCCAGAACACGTAGGCCCACTGGGGATCGCGTGGGAGAAACACCACCCGGGTTTCATCGAGCTGCCGGCTCGGGGCGTGCTCCTGCTCAAGGCTGGTGAGATCGGCTTGGCGCTCGCCGATGGCGCTCACCAGCTCTTCCTTCGTTTTGCGGCTGTAGAGGGTCACACCCAGCTCGCTCGCCACCTGGCGCAGTTGGCGCAAGGTCATCCGGGCCAGCGATGACAGGGTCTGACTCACAGCTCCTCCGGATTCTGTTTGGGATCAGTCTGATTAACTCTCACAGGTCCTGCCCGATCTGTGTCCAGGTAGTCAGCATCCCAAGACGGGTTGGGGCGTGGCTGGACGCCATAAAAAAAGCGGCGGGTTGCCCCGCCGCCTGAGTGGTCCAACTGCCAGGGCTCAGCGGCCCAGGCTGCGGTAAGGAACCTTGGAGAGGTAATCGATATCGGCACTGCCGGCGGCGCTGGCACCGCGGAGAGCGGGCAGGGTGCGCACCCAGGGCATGTAGTCCTGAGGGAAGCCACCGCGGCGCTGCAGGGAGCGCTCGGGCAGTTTGCGGGCGGTGCCGGTGTACACGATCTGGGGGAAGCCCAGGATGCCGCGGTAGTAGGCGTCGTAGCGGGGGCTGGTGATGTTGAAGGGGGTCTCGCCCAGGTCACGGCTGCCCACCACGCGGTTGCGGTGGTAAGGAACGGTGTCGTAACCGAAGGCGTTCAGATACTCCTCGCTGTCGAGGATGTCGTCCACCATGCCCTTGACGCCGCGGGTCATCAGCACGGCCGACCAGGCGATCTCTTCAGATTTGCCGTGGGTCTGGCGGCCCAGCAGCTTCTCCACCAGGTGGCGGGCCACCTTGTAGTTGCTGTTGAGGTTGTAGAAGCTGCGGTTAAAGGTGTCCGACAGGCAGAGCGAGCGGATGAAGTCCCGCACGGTGATCTGACCATTGCGCAGCTGGGACTCCAGGGTGCGGTCGCGATCGACTTTGAAGGCGTGGAAGAAGATCTGGCGGTAAGCCGCTTCAATCACGAAGTTCTGGTCTTCGCGATCCATCGCCTTGTCCATGGACACGGCTTTGGGATCCTCGTCCGAGCCCGCGCGAAGGGGATCCACACGCGAGTTCTGCGTTGTGGGCGCGTACTTCAGGAGGGGGAGGGCCACTCGAACTTCGGCATCCGTCGTGGCTGATCGTAGAAGTGCAGTCAGGACTCCACTGAGCGGCCTCAGTCAGGACTCACAGTCCGTAACGTTCGCCACCGGCGGCGCTTACCAGCCCAGCAGCGACAGGGCCGGCTGGCTTGTTTCATCGGAGGCGGACTGCGCCGAGGCGGTGGGTCGATGCTGCTGGCTGTCGTCGCAGCGGGTTTCGATGCAGAAGGAGGCGTTGTTGGAGAGCCCCTCCACGGTGCTGCTGCGCACCCGCACATTCGGCCCGGCGAAGGCGAAACGCTCCCACACACTCATCGTTTCGTAGTCGGTGTTGAGCAGCAGGCCATCGCGCTCATCCATGCAGAAGCGCGAGCTGGCGGGCGCTTTTTCCGCATAGCCCAGATCCCGCAGCAGGATGCCTTCGCGGCCCTGCGCATCGGTGGGGATCAGGCCGATCACGCTCTCGCCGGTGTGGTCTTCGCCCGCTTTGTCCCAGGCCATGGATGCGCTCCAGCGCACCCAGCAGCCCCCCACCAGTCCTGCTGGGTCTTGGCCATGCAGTTGGGCGAGCTCCTGAAGGCGTTGGTCGCTGGCGGCCAGTTCCTCAACAACAATCAGCGATCCGCCCGCTTCGGCGCGCCGATGCAGCAGGTGATGCACGCTCCGCTGAGAGCGCCAGCGGCCGCAACTCAGCTGAAAAAAGCTGAGGGCGTTCTCGATGGCGAGGCTCACAGCGGTGCGGCAGCTGCAGCGATGATCGCAAGCCATCACGCTTCTCTGGGCGCAGTTCGTTGTTGTGCTGATTGGCGCCCTGGCTGCTTTGGCGGCTGCCTTCTGTTGGACCGTGGCCAGCAGCCTGTGGCGGCGACTGCCCACCTCGCTCAGCGCTGCTGAGCTCAATCTGCTCAAGAACCTTCTCGCGGTGGCGGTTCTGCTGCCGCTGGTGTTGGGGCGAGGCGGCTTGGGAGACCCTGGCCCCTTGTTGTTGCTCGCCCTCAGTGGGGTGGTGGGCATCGCCGCCGGCGACAGCTTTTATTTCGCGGCCCTGCGCCGTTTGGGTACGCGCCGCACCCTCACCATCGATGCTGGCGGCCCGGCCGTGGCTGCTGTGGGTGGGGCCCTCTGGCTGGCGGAGCTGCCGGCGGCTGTGCAGTGGCTCGGGTTGGCGCTGATCACCGCGGCGCTCCTCCTGGTGGCCTGGCAACGGCCGGAGGTCGGGGGCTCGCAGCGCCGGGAGCTTCAAGGGGTACTGCTGGCCTTGGCTGCTCTGCTCTGCGGCAGCAGCGGGGCCCTGCTCTCGCGGGCCGCACTGCGTGTTGATGGCTTGGATCCGTTCCAGTCGGCCCTGGTGCGTTTGCTGGCGGCAGTCCTGGTGCTGCTGCCGTTGCTGCGCCGCTTATCGGCGGTGCGCTGGGGGCCGCAGCCGGTCGCAGTGCGCTGGCCCTGGGGGCTGGCGGCCACGCTGCTGGGCACCACCGCTGGGATCGTGTTGCAGCAGGCAGCGCTTCAGCGGTTGCCTGGTGGAGTGGCGGTGGCGTTGATGGCAACCGCGCCTGTGATGGCGATTCCCCTGGCCCATCTCGAAGGGGATCGCCCAGGCTGGTGCGGCTGGCTGGCGGCGCTGCTGGCCCTGGCGGGGGTTAGCTGTCTGGTGGGTTAACGGCGGGTGTGTTCACCGTGCCGCCTAGCCGTTGATCCGCCTGCGTCTGGCCCCAACGCACCAGATCGCTGATCTCGAGCTCGAGCGGGATTTTGTTGAGTTCATCGCCAATGGCCTGGAGCTGAACGGCCGCTTTACCGAGTTGCTCCACCAACACGGGAATGAAGGTGGGGTCGACCGCCAGGTTGGGTTGTTGCTGGGCCCAGGCGGTGAGGCCCTCTTGCGCTGGGAGTTGATGCGACGGGGCGGCGGCTTGCTGCAGACAACGCAGGCTGTGGGCCAGCAAACGCAGATGGTGCCGCTCAAGGGCCGGCAACAGGGTGCTCTCTAGTTCGCTGAGGTCCTGTTCGCTCAGCACGGCTGCAGCAAGAAACCGCAGGCGTGACCACCATCCAGCAACCAGTGCACCCGCTCCACCGCGCAATCGGGGAAGGTGTGGCGGATGAGCTGAAGTTCCTGGTCGCACACGCAGGGGAAGTGTTCCGCGATCTTCATCACAGAACAGTGGAATTCGCTGATCACCCAGCCATCCCCATCGGGATTGGGCCTGAACTCGGCCACGTAACCCTCGCGCCGGCGCAGCTCAACCAGCCGCTCCAGCCGTTGTTGCAGATCGCCTTCACCAATCAGACGGCGATAGTCCGCTGCCTTTTCCGCTGCTTGCCGTTTGAGCAGTTGATCCACCATGTCGGCGGGCAGGCTTGAGGCCATCGAACTGAGCAGTCCCAGGGCGAAGTGCTCGCTGCCATTGGGGAACTGCCGGCGACCGGCGGCGGTGAGGTGCCAGAGATTCGAGGGACGCCCTGGCCCTTCCGGTGCTGGGCTGGCCTCAACCAGCCCTTCCTCTTCCAGTGAGCGCAGGTGGCGGCGCATCACTTGAACGGAGACAGACAGCGCCTCGGCCAGCTGAGCGGCAGTGGCCTCACCCTGGCGCAGCATCAGGGTGAGGGCTGCTTCGCGTGTGGGTGCCTGCGTCGAGGCGCTCATGACCAACTCTTTACCACCACACCATGCCACGCCCCTTCAACGGCTGGCGAGTGGATGTTGCGGCGCCGCCACACGCCACAATGGCCCTCATCCCCGGGTGCCGTTGGTGTGCTTTAGGGTCGACTTGCGAAACGTGATCGTTTCGTAATCGCTGGTCAAGCCTGCATCGGCACTCCATCTCCGTCTCGCCTCTGCGCTCATGTCTGCAGCTCCTGCCCCCCAAGCCAGCGACAGCCTTGAGGTGATCCGCAAGTTCGCCGAAACCTACGCGCAGCGCACGGGCACCTACTTCTGCAGCGATCCCAGCGTCACGGCTGTGGTGCTGGAGGGCCTGGCCCGTCATAAGGACGAGCTCGGTGGCGCCCTCTGCCCCTGCCGTCATTACGAAGACAAGCAGGCTGAAGTGGCGCAGGCCTTCTGGAACTGCCCCTGCGTGCCGATGCGTGAGCGCAAGGAGTGCCACTGCATGCTGTTTCTCACGGAAGACAACCCATTCCGTGGTGAAAAGCAAACGATCACGCTCGAAGAAGTGAAGGCCCATTGCGCCGGTTGAAAACACGATGAGCAACGCACAGGCCGTTGGTGATCTGGTGAGCCAGCCGTACAAATACGGCTTCGTCACCGACATCGAGACTGAGAAGATCGCCAAGGGCCTCAGTGAGGATGTGGTTCGGCTGATCTCCAGTAAGAAGGAGGAGCCGCAATTCCTGCTCGATTTTCGTTTGCGGGCCTATCGGCAGTGGTTGCAGATGACTGAGCCCGACTGGGCTGCTCTGGGCTACCCGCCGATCGACTATCAAGACGTTGTTTATTACGCGGCACCCAAGCAGCAACAGAAAAAGGCCAGCCTCGATGAGGTAGACCCCAAGCTTCTCGAAACCTTTGACAAGCTCGGCATTCCCCTGAGCGAGCAGAAGCGTCTCTCCAATGTGGCGGTGGATGCGGTTTTCGACAGTGTGTCGATTGCCACCACCTACAAGGAAAAGCTTGCAGAGCACGGGGTGATCTTCTGCTCCATCAGTGAGGCGGTCAAGGAGCATCCTGAGCTGATTGAGCGTTACCTGGGCACCGTGGTACCCAGCAACGACAACTATTTCGCCGCACTCAACTCCGCTGTCTTCAGCGACGGCTCCTTTGTGTTCATCCCCAAGGGCGTTGAGTGCCCGATGGAGCTCTCCACCTATTTCCGGATCAACTCCGGCGACACTGGGCAGTTCGAGCGCACCCTGATCGTGGCGGAGGAAGGGGCTTCGGTGAGCTACCTGGAGGGATGCACCGCCCCGATGTTTGACACCAACCAGCTGCACGCCGCAGTGGTGGAACTGGTGGTGCTTGACGATGCTTCGATCAAATATTCGACTGTTCAGAACTGGTATGCCGGTGATGAAAATGGCGTGGGTGGCATCTACAACTTCGTGACCAAGCGCGGCCAGTGCCGCGGCGATCGCAGCAAAATTAGCTGGACCCAGGTGGAAACCGGTTCAGCCATCACCTGGAAGTACCCCAGCTGTGTGCTGCAGGGCGCTGATTCCGTGGGTGAGTTTTATTCCGTTGCTCTAACCAACAACAAGCAGCAGGCGGATACCGGCACCAAAATGATTCATGTGGGGCCGCGAAGCCGCTCCACGATTGTGAGCAAGGGCATCAGCGCTGGCCGCTCGGCCAATAGCTATCGCGGGCTCGTGCAGATCGGACCCAAGGCCGTGGGTGCACGCAACTACAGCCAGTGCGATTCGATGTTGATCGGCGATCAGGCTGCCGCCAACACCTATCCCTACATCCGCTCACAGCAACCTCAGGCCTCTGTGGAACATGAGGCGAGCACCTGCCGGATTTCTGAAGACCAACTCTTCTATCTGCAGAGCCGTGGCATCGGTTTCGAAGAAGCCGTTTCGATGATGGTGAGCGGTTTCTGCCGCGATGTGTTCAACCAGCTGCCGATGGAATTCGCGGCTGAAGCCGACAAGCTGTTGGCTCTCAAACTGGAGGGCTCGGTGGGCTGAGTAGTGCCCCATCGCCCGGCCAGCTGCGCCTCTCCTGACCGCATTCCTTCTGTTCCACGCTTCTCCCCAACTCCAACGCCGTGATCCGCCCCGACGCTCCCGTTCTGCTTGAGATCCGTGATCTCCATGCCCGGGTGGAGGACAAGGCAATCCTCAAAGGGGTGAACCTCACCATTCGCGCTGGCGAGATTCACGCCGTGATGGGCCGCAACGGCAGCGGCAAGAGCACGCTTTCCAAGGTGCTGGCCGGTCACCCCGCTTACACCGTGACCTCCGGGAGCGTGAGCTACCGCGGCGAGAACCTGCTGGATCTCGACCCTGAACAGCGGGCACGGATCGGCGTGTTCCTTGGGTTCCAGTACCCCGTGGAGATCCCCGGGGTGAGCAATCTCGAGTTCCTGCGCGTGGCCACCAACGCCCGTCGCATGGAGCAGGGCCACGAAGAGCTCGACACCTTCGCCTTCGAAGACCTGGTGCGGGAGCGCCTGAAGGTGGTTCAGATGGACCCCGCTTTCCTCGATCGTTCCGTGAACGAGGGCTTCAGCGGCGGTGAGAAAAAGCGCAACGAGATCCTGCAGATGGCTCTGCTGGAGCCCCTGGTGGCGATCCTCGATGAAACCGATTCCGGCCTCGATATCGATGCCCTGCGCATCGTGGCCGGTGGGGTGAATCAGTTGGCCAACGCCGATAACGCCACCCTGCTGATCACCCACTACCAGCGCCTACTGGATGCGATCACTCCCGACTACGTGCATGTGATGGCCGCGGGCCGGATCCTGCGCACCGGTGGGAAGGAGCTGGCTCTTGAGCTTGAGCAGCGCGGTTACGACTGGGTGGATCAGGAATTGGCCGCCCTGGCGGCGGAGGTGGCCTGATGAGCGCAAGCCTGGCGGTCCCCACGTCCAGCAAGGCAGCCTGGTTGGAGAGCTGGCTCACTGGGCTTCCTGCTCCCAATGGTGAGTTGCAGCAGGTGCAGCAGCGGGGCCGTGATGCCCTTGCCCGTTTGCCCTTGCCCTCCTCACGGCAAGAAGACTGGCGCTTCACCGATCTTGGTTTGCTCTCCAGCCTTCCGCTGGCTCAATCCGCAGCGCCTGCACCGTTAACGCTGCCCTCTGCGGCGGCTGGTGTCTGCCGGCTCGAGTGGAACGGCACCACTGATCCCCTGGCGGGTCAGTTGCTGCCGGCCGGTTTGCAGGCGCTGAGTGCCGCTGAGGTGGCTCAGGGCCTGGGCCACACGCTCGCAGCTGTCGGCTGCGAACAGCATTGGCCGGTGGAGCTCAACCACGCATCCGCTGAGAGGGTCTTGGCCTTGCGAGTGAGCAGCCGCAGCCAAGTGAGTTTGGAGCTGATCAGTGCGGCTTCGCAGGGGCTGCAAGCCCTGCGCTTGCTGCTGCTGCTGGAGGAAAAAGCCCAGCTCGATCTCTCTCAACTAGTGGATGCTCAGGGATCGGGGCTGCACAGCCTGGTGGTTGAAGCGCACCTGGCCCGCGGCGCCCGCCTCCACCACGGTTTGGTGGCCTTGGGTCGCTCTGATGCGGCCTTGTTGGCCCACGTGGCGCTGGAACAGGAGCCGGAAAGCGAGGCCCAGCTCTGCAGCGTGTCTGCTGGCTGGGGCTTGTCCCGTCTGGAGCCGCGGGCCGTTCAGGTGGATGGAGAGGCCAACACCGTGGTGCGCGGCCTGCAGGTGGTGTCCGGTCAGCAGATTGCCGATACCCACAGCTTTGTGGAGTTCAAGGGCCCCGAAGGGCAACTCGATCAGCTCCACAAAGCCGTGGCGGCGGGCCAGGGGCGCAGCGTGTTTAACGGCGCCGTGCGGGTGCCGCGAGCAGCGCAGCGCACCAATGCCGCGCAGCTCAGCCGCAGCCTGCTCCTCTCCGATCGCGCAAGGATCGACACGAAGCCCGAGCTGGAGATCGTGGCCGACGACGTGAAGTGTGCCCACGGCGCCACCGTGAGCAGCTTGCAGACCGACGAGCTCTTTTATCTCCAGAGCCGTGGCATCGATGCCGATCAGGCGGCCGGGCTGCTGCAACGCGCGTTCTGCGAAGAGGTGCTGCGGGACCTGCCCGCAGCGGCTCGCGCCTGGTGCCCGCTGGAGCGTTTGCTGGAGATGCAGGCATGACCACCACCCTCTCCGCTCCTCCTGCTCCCGCTGCGGCGCAGTCCGAGAACCTGGCGGCTCTCACCCGACCCGACTTCCCGCTGCTGGCGCAAACCGCCTGCTTAGGCCAGCCGCTGATCTACCTCGATCACGCCGCCACCAGCCAAAAGCCGCGGCAGGTGCTTGAGGCGTTGCAGCACTACTACGACCACGACAACGCCAACGTGCACCGCGGCGCCCATCAGCTGAGCGCCCGCGCCACCGAAGGTTTTGAAGGGGCACGCGCTAAGGCGGCGGGTTTCGTGGGCGCGATCAGCCCCAACGAAATCGTGTTCACCCGCAACGCCAGCGAGGCCATCAACCTGGTGGCCCGCAGCTGGGGCGAAGCCAACCTGCGCCCCGGCGATGAGGTGTTGCTCACGGTGATGGAGCACCACAGCAACCTGGTGCCCTGGCAGTTGTTGGCCGATCGCACCGGTTGCGTGCTGCGCCATGCCGGCCTCAACGAGAGCGGCGAGCTGGATCTCGAGGATCTGCGCAGCAAGATCAGCGAGCGCACCCGGCTGGTGAGCCTGGTGCAGGTGAGCAACACCCTGGGATGCCTCAACCCCATCGCCGAGGTGGCGGCCCTGGCCCATGCGGCCGGCGCCCTGGTGCTGGTAGATGCCTGCCAAAGCCTTCCGCACCTGCCGGTGAACGTGCGCGAGCTGGGCGCCGATTTCCTCGTGGGCAGTTCCCACAAGTTGTGCGGTCCCACCGGTATGGGCTTCCTTTGGGGCCGCGAGGCGTTGCTTGAGGCCATGCCCCCATTTCTGGGAGGTGGCGAAATGATCCAGGACGTCTACCTCGACCACAGCACCTGGGCCGGGCTCCCCCACAAATTTGAGGCCGGCACGCCTGCCATCGGCGAGGCGATCGGCATGGGCGCCGCCATCGACTACCTCCATGCGATTGGCCTTGAGCGCATCCACGCCTGGGAGCAGCAGCTCACCCGGCACCTGTTTGAGCGACTGCAAGGCATTGATGGGCTACGCATCCTTGGGCCCACGCCCGATCAGCAGCCCGATCGCGCTGCCCTGGCGGCCTTCCACGTGGAGGGTGTGCACGCCAACGACCTTTCGGCACTGTTGGATTCAGCGGGGATCTGCATCCGCAGCGGCCATCACTGCACCCAGCCCCTGCACCGTCATTACGGCCTGAGCGCGTCAGCGCGGGCCAGCCTCAGCTTCACCACCACCTTCGAGGAGATCGATCGCTTCGCCGAAGAGCTCCAGGGTTCGATCAGCTTCCTGCGCGAACACAGCTAGGCCGGTGTGAGCACCGCCATCGCCTCAGCGCGGTGCTGGCCCTGCCAGGCCCACTGCCAGCGCCACCCCGCTGCCTCGGCGCACTCCTGGATCGCGGCTCGATCAGCGGGGAGGTCGAACTGGCTGAGATGGGCGATCACGTGCTCCTGTTGCTCCGCGTTCAGCTGCGGCCAGGAGCTGGAAATCCGCTGGCAGTAGCGGGCGATGTAGGCATCGCGTGATTCAGCGGATTCGCGGAACACATCCACCCAGAGGAAGAGGCCGCCGGGCTGAATGCGCCGGCGGGCTCCCTCGAGAAACCTGCTCTTTTGCGCGTCGCTGAGGTGATGAATGGCGAAGGCGGAGTGCAGGATGTCGGGCTGATCGAGGGCGGGGTCAGCGCCGTCTTGGGCTTCGGACCAGCCGAGCAAATCGCCTTCGCGCCAGTGGGTTGCGTAACCCACTGTCCCTAACGCCTGCTCAGCCAGGGGCAGCACCACCGCCGCCAGATCGAGACCCGTGTAGCGGCCTAGCGGCAGCTCCCGCAGCAGCGGTGCCAGCAGGGCCAAGTCTCCGCAGCCCAGATCGATGAGGGCGGGTGCGGCTGCTTCGGCGGGCCGCTGCGCGAGCCATTGCTGCAACGCCGTGGCCACGGCGCTTGCTGCGGCCCGGTGCTCCATCAGGTCGTGCTCCACCACGGCCCGATAGGAGCTCCATTGCCGCTCAAAGAAATCCATGCTGCGCCCCTGCTCAGGCCACCGGCTCATCCCAGAGTGTCGCGCGCCTGTCGGGCTCATTGGGCAGTTCCCAAAAACTGCCATCCACAAAACGGTGGTGCTGATCGAGCCCCGCGATGCGCTCCAAATCGGTACGGGTCAATTCCAGCTCGCTGGCCTCAGCCTGGCGAGCTTGGGCGCGGTTTCATCGCTCGCGCCTGATACAGGCTGAGACTCAGCGCCCCATCCGGTTGCTCAGCTAGCTGCGCAAAACGCTCCGCACCAGCGGAGATCGCCTCTGCTTCGAGGCTGTTAGAGGCCGCTGCCATCAGTGCCGGCAGCTCAGGACGGATGAACTCCAGCAAATAGCTGGAGAACCCCGCTACCGCGTTGCGCTGGCTGGGGCACCAGTGATGGATGCCCACCATCTCAACGTTGACGTTGCAGAAGCCGCTCTGCTCTAGCCAGGGGCCCAGTCGCGGACCGGCATGGGCATCGCCGTGGCGGTTGAAATGGGAGATGAAGGCCCGCAGCATCGCCTCGATCGCCGCATCCGGGGGTGAAACTCGCAGGCTGGCGTAGTCGGTTTCGGTGAGGTGAATCGTGCCGCCGGGCCTCAGCACCCGCTGCGCCTCCCGCAGTACGGCTAAAGGTTCGCTTAGGTGCTCCATTACCCACACCAGTCGGACCCGGTCGATCTCATTGGCGGGCCAGGGCAGTGCCGCGCCATCGCCAACGATCAGCTCAACCCGCTCGAGGCCAAGGCCCTGGAGATGGCGTTTGGCGGCTTCGATTTGTGCGGGGCTGATGTCGATCCCCAATAGCTGGGCGTCAGGGTGAGCCATGCCGATCTGGCCCAGTACGGCGCCAACGCCGCAACCGATCTCCAGCAGTTTCTCCCCAGGCTTCAAGGCGAGATTGGCGTTCAGCAGCGCGCTCAGCTGCTCGGCCTGGTCGATCAGGCGCTGTTGCTCGCGGGGGCTGGTGCCGTGGATGTACGCCGCCATGTCCCATGCTTTCCCCTCGTCTGCATTGTCCTGTGACGGGGCCTGTGTTGTTTTTGGCGGTGCTGGGCGGCCGCACCGCCACCAGCCTGATCGAACTGCACGACGTGCGCTTCGTGGCGGGCGCCACGATCGATGACACCCTTCCGGAGCTGCGGCGCCAGTGGTTCGGGAGGCGTGAGGGCCTGCACTTGGACAGCTACATGGCGGTGCGGGCGATCGATGGCTGGACGGTGAGCCTGGGGCGCGAACCGTCTGCGCCCCGGCCTGAGCGGCTCTGGTTTGTGAACCTGGGCGCTTACCGCCCCGATTCGCTCGCGGAGCTGCATCACTTCGGGGTGGTGGTGGCCACTTCACCCCAGGCGGCCAAAGCCTCGGCGAAACGCCGCTGGCTGGTGGGTGCGCTGCAAGCGCACAAAGACGACCTTTGCTCTGTGGATGACTGCCTGGCTATCGAGCAACTGGAGCTGATCGGGGGTGAGCGCTGGCATGTGCAGCTGAGCCCCCATCCCGAGGGCGCCAGTCAGGCGCAGGTGCCCGATTGGTTTGGTTACCGGCGGATCGACCGTTCCTGAACGTTGCGCTCGATCGCGCCTGACCTGCCTGTGAGCGAGGCGGGTAGACGGCTCCAGGCCACCGGCTGGCCTGAACCCACGGCATAGGTGGTCTCCCGTAGGGAGCCGTTACGCCAGTTGATGTCGAGCGTGGTGTAGGTCTGCTGGGGGGGGATGCCTCCCTGCAGCAGTCGTCGGGGACCGCTGCCCATGGCGCCGAGCTGAATCAGATCGAGCTGGCCGCGCCGGGCGGGGAACCAGGCGTGCTGATGGCCGCTGATATAGCCCTGCACGCGCCCGGCCTCGAGCAGCGCCAGCACCGCGGCCGACTGATCGAGCACTTCACCGGCACGGTCGCGGCCCTGGCTCACCCCAAATAGGGGGAGATGGCCCACCACCAGGCGCAACTTCGCTTGTTGTGCGCGGGGGCTGGCCAGCTGTTGGCGGGCCCAGGCCAGTTGGCTGGCGGGCACCTGGCTGGAACTGGCATCCCACACCAGCCAGAACACATCGTTCTGCAAGGCGCTGTAGTGGAACGGGAAGTTGGCCCCATCCACGAACTGCAGCCCGAGCGCTTGGCGGCGTGGTGCCCAGAAGCGGCGCAGCGCTTCGCGGTCGGCGCTGAAGCCCGGCGATCCATCGTGGTTGCCCACGGCCACCAGCAAGGGCATGCCCGCCTGGCGCACCGGCGTGAGCACGGTGCGGGCAAAGCCCTCCCACATCGCATCGAGCTGGCTGCTGCTGAGCCCCGGCTTCTGGCCGGCCACCATGTCGCCCGCGCACACCATGATCTGAGGCTGCAGGGCCAACAGCTGCTGCAGCCCCTGGCTCACCTGGGGGATGTAGGTGGTGGAGCCGTAGCTGCTGTTGAGGTCGCTGATCAGGCCGATGCGCAGGTCGGCCCGCGCTGCGGCCACCACGGGGGAGCGCTGTTGATCCAGCAGCCAGAGCCCCGTGCTTGCGGCCCCGGCGGCGGCGAGCTGCAGCAGCTGGCGGCGGCGCAGGGGCATCGGTGCAGGTGCGGTCGGAGGGCAGCATGGACGATTCGCCCCAGCGCTGCACCCCCATGAAGATCGATGGCAAGGCCTGGCGCACGATCTGGCTGGAGGAGGGCGCCGGATCAGGCGCTGATGCGGTGGGCGTGATCGATCAGACCGTGCTGCCCCATCGCTTCACCACCCGCACGCTGCGCAACTGCGATGAAGCGGCAGAGGCGATCCGCAGCATGGTGGTGCGCGGTGCGCCGCTGATCGGTGTGACCGGTGCCTACGGCCTGATGCTGGCGTTGCAGCGCGATCCCAGTGATGCATCGCTGGCGGCAGCGTTTGAGCAGCTCAACGCCACCCGGCCTACGGCGGTGAATCTGCGCTGGGCGCTGGAGCGCGTTCATGAGCTTGTGCTGCCGCTGGCTCCCGCTGATCGGGCGGAGGCGGCCAAACGCGAGGCCGCAGCCATCGCCGATGAAGACGTGGCCATGTGCGAAGCGATCGGCGACCACGGCCTGGCGATCTTCCAGAAGCTGGCGGCGGCACGGCCCCCTGAGCGGCAAGGCCAGCCCTTCAATGTGCTCACCCACTGCAATGCGGGCTGGCTCGCCACGGTGGATTGGGGCACGGCCCTGGCGCCGATCTACAAGGCTCACCGCGCCGGTCTCAACATCCATGTGTGGGTGGATGAAACCCGGCCGCGGAACCAGGGTGCCTCCCTCACCGCCTACGAGTTGGGCCGTGAGGGCGTGCCGCACACGGTGATCGTCGACAACGCCGGCGGTCATCTGATGCAGCACGGCCAGGTGGATGCGGTGATCGTGGGCACCGACCGCACTACCCGCCGCGGCGATGTGTGCAACAAGATCGGCACCTATCTCAAGGCTCTGGCGGCCCACGACAACGGCGTGCCCTTCTACGTGGCTCTACCCGCCTCCACCATCGACTGGAGCATCGACGACGGCGTAGCAGAAATCCCGATCGAAGCCCGCAGCGCGGCGGAGGTGACGCACATCCAGGGGCGTGTGCAGGCTGGCGCCGCCGCAGGCGAGCTGGCCCAGGTGCAGCTCACACCGGATGGCAGTGAGGGCTTCAATCCGGCTTTCGATGTGACGCCAGCGCGGCTGGTGACAGCCTTGATCACCGAGCGCGGTGTGGCGCCCGCCAGCGAAGCTGGCCTCAGGGGGCTGTACGCCAATGACTGAACAGGAGCTGCGCGAGCAGTTGGTGACCGTGGCGCGGCGCATGCAGGCCAGCGGCATCAACCAGGGCACATCCGGCAATCTCTCGGCTCGCATCCCCGGCGGGATGCTGATTACCCCCAGCTCGCTGCCCTACGAGCTGATGCAGCCCGGTGATCTGGTGGCCCTGGATCTGGAGGGCAAGCCGCTGGTGAGCGCTGAGCCTGGGCGCCCGCAGCGCCGGCCCTCCTCGGAGTGGCGGCTGCACGCGGACGTGCTGGCCAGCCGGCCGGAGGTGCAGGCGGTGCTGCACTGCCATTCGATTCACGCCACCGCCCTGGCTTGCCATGGCCGCGGCATCCCACCCTTCCACTACATGATTGCCGTGGCCGGTGGCCACGACATCCGCTGCGCTCCCTACGCCACCTTCGGCACGCAGGAGCTCTCCGATGGTGTGGTGGAAGCCCTGCAGGGACGGCTGGCCTGCCTGATGGCCCAGCACGGCCAGGTGGTGGTCGGCCCCACGCTCGAGCGAGCTCTGGCCTTGGCCGTGGAGGTGGAAACCCTCGCTCGCATCTACCTCCAGGCCAGGGCCATCGGGGAGCCTCCGCTGCTCAGCACCGAGCAGATGGACCAGGTGCGCCATCAGTTCCGCACGCTGCTTTACGGCAACTAACCAGGGCGCCGGCCCAGCTGGTTCAAGAGCAGTCCGGTGCCCCCAGCCAGCACCACCAGAGTGAAGCAAAAGCCTGTCCAGGTGGGCAGGCCCCAGCCCACCACCGCCAGGGGGGCCACCACGGTGACAACACCGCCGGCCAGGAACGGCTGCAGCATCAGTTGTTTCAGGGAAAATGCCGGCAGGGCCTGGCTGTGGTCATCCGGATCGGCCATGCGCAGCAGCAGCAGGCCCGAGGCCGCCACACCGGTGGCCTGGCCGAACTCCAGCACCGCCCGCTCGAACCAATCGGCGGGCAGCAGTCGCGGAGCCAACAGCAACGTGACACCCAGATTCCAGGTGAGCCCGGCCAGCGCCAGCACCGTGAGCGGTAACCAGTCGGTTGCCAGCAAGGCCAGGTTGAGGCAGGCCGTGGCTGAGGTGATCAACAGGTCGGCCGAGAGGGTGCCGATTTCGCTTTGAATCGGTGCGGAAGCCCAGTGGCTGTTGCTGCTCCGCTCGAGCAGCCAGCGCACCAACAGCGAACCGATGATCGCCAGTGGGAACACCGGCAGGGATTGGCCCACTTCGGCGACGCCCCCGCCGATCGCATCGGTGCCGAGTTGCACGAGTTGCAGCAGCACCACGCCGATCAACACGGCGATGCCAACCAGGCCAAGGTTCACGGCCCAGGCGGCCCAAGGGGGCCTGGGGGCTGGCGAGGCTGGGCTGGAGGAGCCATCCGCAGCTGGGGACGCAGCGAGCTCTGAGCTCGTTGGCGTGACCTGGGCCAATAGCCAACCCCGTTGCCGGCCCACCACCACCACCACGCCGCCGATCAGGGTGGAGCTCAGCAGGCCAACGGTGGCCATCGCCAGGCCGAGATCCTGGCCACCTGGAAATCCCAGGGCCGCGTAGCTCGGCCCCATCGCAGCGGCGGACCCATGGCCGCCCTCGTAGGCCACCTCAATCAGGCAGGCCATCACCGGACTCACGCCCAGCAGGGGTTGGAGCACCAGCAGCACGGCCAGTCCGCCCACCACGTATTGCCCGAAGGCCAGCACCAAGGCCAAACACACTTGGCCGCTCACCGGGCGCCAGAGCCCGCCGAGCTTCGGCAACGGTTTGCCGAGCATCAACGAACCGAACACGAGTGTGAGCAACACCAGCGGCAGATCTCCCCACAGCTCCATCAGGTGATCGGGCAGTAGGGGCAGCAATCCAGAGGGCGCCATCAGCAGCCCAATCAGCCCCGCCACCAGCGCCTCGGGCACACCCCAGAGCCGCAGCTGCAAGCGCCGGCCAATGCGGCGGCCTGCCGCGAGGATCAGGCTGAGCACAGATCCAGCTAGGGCCAGCCAGGCCAGTTCGTGGAAGGTGCCGACGCTCCAGCTGCCCGGCAGCAGTTCAGTCATGGCGCCCCCTTGGCAACGGTTGCCGGCTCACAGCTGAAAGTGGCGGCGGAAAAACGCTTCCGTGGCTTCCAGCACCTGGATCTGGGTGGCTCCGTTGCGGAAGCCATGGCCTTCATCGGCGAAGAGGTGCACCTCCACCGGCACGCCGTTGGCCTCAAGGGCTGCAGCCATCCGCTCGGTTTGCTCCGGTGGCACCACCAGATCCTCGAGCCCCTGAAAAAAAATCACCGGACAGCGGATGCGGCCGGCATGCTGCAGCGGCGAGCGCGCGTCGTAGGTGGCCTTCGCTACGGGCCAGGGCCCGACGAGGCTGTCGAGATAGCGAGCCTCAAAGCGATGGGTGTCGGCGGCCAGGGAGCTGAGATCGGCGACGCCGTAGCGGCTGGCGCCGGCGCGGAAAGTGGAGGTGAAGCACAGGGCGGCGAGGGTGGTGAAGCCACCGGCGCTTCCCCCTTCGATGGCGATGCGTTCCGCGCTGGCGAGCCCCTGGGCCACCAAGGTGTCGGCAGCGGCCGCGCAGTCGGCCACATCCACCACGCCCCACTGGCCATCGAGCCGTTCGCGGTAGGCGCGGCCGAAACCGGTGGAGCCGCCGTAATTCACATCCACCACGCCCCAGCCCCGGGACGTCCAGAACTGAATGCCCAGGCTCAGTCCCGTGCGGGCCATGCTGGTTGGGCCGCTGTGGCTCTTCACCAGCAGAGGTGCCTCAGGGTGGCCCCCGCCGGCCGGCGGGTAAAACCAGGCGTGGGTGCGCATGCCGCCGTGGCCCTCGAACCAGAGCTGCTGCGCCTGGCTGATCGCCTCGGCTGGCACGGGACAGGGGGCGGCGGGTTGATGCCGCCACTGGCCACTGCTCAAGGTCAGCTCCAGCAGGCCCGAGGGTTCTGTGGCGCTGCTGGCCACACACGCGAGCTGCCCTGCTTCCGCACAGAGATCGGCGAGATCGCTGAAGGGTGTCCCGATCGCCTGCCACGCGGCAGTGCTGCTCGGCTCGCTGGGCAGCGTTAGTGCGCCCAGCTTCCAGCTGCCTTCGCGGCAGCAGATCGCCACGAGGCGCTCACCATCCCAGGCATGGGTGCTCATGCCGAACACCCATTGGGGCATGGCGAAGTCCGCCTGCATCGGCAACAGCGGCTGCCATTGGGGCTCTGCAGCGGAGGCTCCATCGGCTCCAGCCCAGCGCTCCAGGTTCCAGAAACCGCTGCGGTCATGGCTCACCACCAGATCGCCTCCGGCCCAGATCGGCTGAAACACCGAGCAGCCCTGGGCATCCGTCGGCGTCGAGCCAGCGATGGCTCGAGCTGAAGCGAGGCTTCCATCGGGCTGGATCTCGGCCAGCCAGAGCTGGCTGCGGTCCCAGGGCATGCAGGGCTGCTGCCACTCCACCCAGGCCAGCTGCCGTCCGCTCGGGCTGAGGGCGGGGTAGCCGCAGAAATCCGCCGGACTGTGCAGCGGCTGTGGTTCACCGCCCCGCAGCGACACGGCCACTAGCTGATCCTGGCCATCGGCTTCCACAACACCGATCCAGCGGTTGTGGCTGGGATCGATCACGCCGCCACCGAGGGCTCCAGGGAAGCGGTCGTCGCTGCCGGGTGGGGTGAGCCGTTGGGGTTGTGGGTTGTCGCCACTCAGGGAGAGCAGCCAGAGGCAGCGATCAGCGTCGTGTACGAACACGGCAACGGGCTCACCGCTGCCCAGGCGGCCGATGGCGCAGGCACCGCCTCCGTATTCATGGACGCGGCAACGCAGGTTCCAAGCCCCTGGCGTGAGCTCCACGGCCGCTTGATCGGGGCTGCGGCGGGCCATCAAGGTGGTGCGGCCCTGCTCCTGAGGGCGCTGCTCCAGCCAGTAGAGAACGCCGCCGAGAAGCTTGGGTTCTTTGATGCTGGGGGTCTTGCCCAACACCAGCTCGGCGGAGAGGGGGGCAGGGCTGGTGCGCACCGAGGCCATTCAGCGATGGCTCCTAGAATCGCCTGAACGACAACGCCAGCGAGGACAAGCTTTGGCCAGCAGCTTCGCCAGATTGGCGCGGTCCGCCGAACATGCCGGCCGGTTGCAGGTGTCGAAGGAGCCGGTGGATAACCCTCCCTACGACATCCACACCCTCGGGGATCAGGTGCTGCGCTCGCCTGCCAAGCGCATCGGCAAGGTGGATGACAGCGTCCGTCAGCTGGCCCGCGACATGCTCGTGAGTATGTATGCAGCCCGCGGCATCGGCCTGGCTGCCCCCCAGATTGGTCAGCCTCTGCAGCTCCTGGTGATCGATCTGGAGATCGAGGATCCCAAGAGCGCGCCGTTGATCCTGATCAATCCGGAGATCAGCGCTGTAGGCGGCAGCCTCTGTACCTACGAGGAGGGTTGCCTGAGCATCCCCGGCGTCTATCTCGATGTGGTGCGCCCGAGTGTGGTGGAGGTGAGCTACCGCGATGAGATGGGCCGGCCGAAGCGCATGAAGGCAGATGGCCTGATGGCCCGTTGCATCCAGCACGAAATGGACCATCTCAATGGTGTGCTGTTTGTGGATCGCGTCACCGATCACGACAAGCTGCGCGAGGGCCTGGGTGAGAAGGGCTTCAATCCCGCCGACGTTCACTCGATCGCCTGAGGCCCTGATTCCATGCCGATGAAACCCTTGGCCGGTGTCTTCCTGGCCCTGGCCTGCCTGCTCGGGATCGCCGCTACCGGTTCTGTGTTTGAGCTCGCCTATGGCGATCCTGATCTGGGTGTGTCCACCACCAGGCTGATCCTGGGGCTGGCCTTGCCTGGCACGGTGCTCAGCCTGCTGGTGGCGATCCGGATCAACAAGCCGGCCTGAGGGGCTGGCGCTCCCGTCCGGCACTTCTACGATCCACGGGCTGCAAGCTTGTGTCTGTGATTCATTCGGTCCGCACCCTCGCCGCACGGCTGTCTCTGGTGGGCGCGCTGCCTTTGGCCGGTGCTCTGGCTTGGGTGGGGCCTCAACCGGCTGTCGCCCAGTCGCTCTTCGGGGCGGTTGAGGTGGATCAGAGCAAGTTCGTGATCGTGTCGGCGCCCATCGGCGATGGCAGCCGCGCCCAGCTCAACATCTATGAGCAACGCACGGCGGCTCGCCCCTGCTACGCCGTGGAAGGCAGCAAGCCTGCGGTCGTGAATCCGCTGCTGTCCACCTTTGATTTCACCGGGATCTGCAACCGGTTCATCGATGGCAACGGCTACTCCTTGCGCATCGGCAACGGCGATCTGGGCACGGTGTATCGCCTCAGCGTGCTGAAGGAAGCGGGTGACACGCTGCTGATGGCCCTGCCCACCAAAGCTGGCGCCGGTCCGGAGATGGTGGTGGCCCGCAGTGGCGGCAGCGGAAACGGTTTTCTGCTGCTGGTGCCGGAACCGGGTTGGAAGCTGATGCGCCGTCAGTTCGGCGGTCGAACCCTCGGCCACGTCTACGTCTATCGCGACAGTTGGCCCACTGAAGCCGCTGCAACACCAGCCCCGCCGGCACCCCCTGCGGGACGCTGAGGGGCGGTCGCCGCGCTTGCTACCATCGTCAAACTGCACAGATTCTTGATCGGTTTATGACCCAGGTCACCGTCGGCGAAAACGAGGGCATTGAGTCGGCGCTGCGCCGTTTCAAGCGCCAGGTGTCCAAAGCCGGGATCTTTGCCGACCTCAAGCGCCTGCGTCACCACGAGACCCCGGTTGAGAAGTACAAGCGCAAGGCCCAGCAGCGCCGTCGCCGTCGCTGATCGGCAGCTCCGAACCACTCAGTGATCCTGAAAGCGGAAATCGGTAGAAACACCGGTTTCCGCTTTTTGTTTGGCTGTTGATGATGGAGGGACTCCCGCAGAGGTCTCCCATGAAGCAGCTGATGCAGGTTCTGAATCGCTGGTTTAGCGCCAGTGTTGGCAACGCCTTCGGCAACCCTCTCGAGGAGCGTCAGCACCAGCCTCCGCTGGTGGGCGTGCAGCCCTATCGGGATCAGCCCCATCGCCATTGAGCATCAGGGCTGCCGCTCAGAGCCCTGAGCGGCATTGGTCAAAGCTTCTGTAGCTGAGCGCTTCGGCAATGGCCGCGGCGCTCACCTCATCGCTCCCGCCCAGATCGGCGATCGTGCGTGCCACACGCAGCACCCGTTCGGCCGCCCGGGCGCTGAGGCCCCGTTGGTCGATCGCCTGTTGCCACAGATCCAGGGCCGCTGGCGTGATCGCTGCGCAGCTGCGCAAGGCACTGGCCGGCAACTGACTGTTGTTCACCGCCCCTGGATTGCGTTGCAGCATCCGCTGCCGCGCCGCGTTCACCCGCTGCCGCACGGCCGCACTCCCCTCGGCTTCGGCCCCTTGCCGGTAGCGAGCTCCCAGGGTGCTGCCCTCCAGCCGCCGCATCACCACCTGAAGGTCGATGCGATCGAGCAGTGGCCCGGATAGCCGGCTCCAATAACGCTGTTGTTGCGCTGTGCCGCAGCTGCAGGTGCGTTCGGGATCACCGGCCCAGCCGCAGGCGCAGGGATTGGTGGCTGCCACCAGGTTCACAGTGCAGGGAAAGCGCAGCCGCTGCCGCGCTCGGCTCAGCCACAGCTCTCCCTGCTCCAGGGGCTGACGCAGTTGATTCAGCACATCCCGACGAAACTCCGCCAGTTCATCAAGGAACAGCACACCGCGGTGCGCCAGCGCTAGCTCCCCTGGCCTGAGCCGTGCTCCACCGCCCACCAGTGCCGCACTGGAGCAGCTGTGGTGCGGGCTGCGGAATGGCCTCTGCTGCAGCAGGCCCCCATCGGCGGGCAACAGGCCAGCGACGGAATAAAGCTGGGTGAGTTCGAGCATCTCCGTGCGGCTGAGCTCGGGCAGTAGCCCTGGCAGGCAGCGGGCCAGCAGGGTTTTGCCGCTGCCTGGTGGGCCAACAAGCAGCAGGTGATGGCCTCCAGCAGCGGCCAGTTCCAGGGCGCGGCGCCCATGCAGCTGCCCCTGCACGCTGGCCAGATCGCTGAGGTTGGTGCTGCTGGAGCCGCTGATGGGCGCACGCTCAGGCGGTGATGCGGCGATTCGTTCGGGGTGCTGCAGCCACTGCAGCGCCTCGCTGAGGGTGTCTGCCGGGGCGAGAGGCAGCTGGTCCACCAGGGCGGCTTCATCGTGGTTGGCTCGAGGCAGGAGCAGGGCCCGCGCTCCATGGCGCCGCGCCGCCAGAGCCAGGGCCACGGCGCCGCGCACCGGCCGGAGCTCGCCGCCAAGCCCTAGCTCGCCAGCGCACCAGATTCCCTCCAGCTGGGGCGGCGCCAGTTGGCCGCTGGCCGCGAGCACGGCGAGCGCAATCGGCAGATCAAAGGCCGGACCTTCCTTGCGCAGATCGGCCGGCGCCAGATTCACGATCACCCGCGTCAGCGGCATGCGCAGGTTGCTGTTGCGAATCGCGGCGCGCACCCGCTGCCGTGATTCCTGTACCGCTGCGTCCGCCAGCCCCACCACCTGCAGCCCCGGTAGCCCTGGCGCGATATCCACCTCCACCGCCACCGCGCGGGCTTCCAGCCCCACCAGGGCGGCTCCGCTGCATCGTGCCAACATCGGGCTCTCTGAAACCGGCATGGGTGGAATGCCACCGCTGTTTCATCGCCTTGATTGCCCCTGCATCCGCTGATGGCTGAATCCCCTCAACCGCCGCAGAACGACACGATTTTCGGGCGCATCCTGCGTGGAGAGATCCCCTGTGATCAGGTGTATGCCGACGACCAGTGCATCGCCTTCCGCGATGTCTCCCCCCAGGCGCCCGTTCACATCCTGGTGATTCCCCGCGAGCACGTGGTCAATCTGCTTGAGGCTGAGGCCGCTCACGAGCAACTCTTGGGGCACCTCCTGCTGGTGGCGGCCAAGGTGGCGAGGCAGGAGGGCCTCGAGGCCTTCCGCACGGTGATCAACAGCGGTGCGGAGGCCGGACAGACGGTGTTCCATCTGCATGTGCATGTGATTGGTGGGCGCTCCCTGGCCTGGCCGCCGGGTTGAGCCTGGGCCGGTGAGAATGGGGTGATCTGAACGCCCTCATGAACCCCCTGCAGGCCTTCCGCAGTCAGCTCGGCAAGCTGCGGCGCCTTGCCCAGCCCTACTTCCTGCCGGTGGAAGACACCAGCGGTTGGCAGTTTCTGCTGCTGATCCTGGCCCTGCTGACGGTGGTGGTGGGCAGCACGCTGCTGCTGCTCACCGGCGTGGTGGCTGCCAGCGGTGCCCTGATTCCTGAGCTGCAGGCCCGCTTCCTGCCAGGTGTGCCCCAGCAGGTGAACGCCATCTGGGCCAGCCCCGTTGGGCCGGTGGTGATGGTGCTGTTCGTGGCAGGCCTGATCTGCTTCGGAGCGCTGCGCAGCAAATTGCGGCAGGGGCGCTGGTTGCCCTGGCTGTTGATGGGGGTGATCACGCTGCTGATCTTGGTGATCAACGGCATCAATGTGGGCATTAGTTATATCGCCCGCAATGTGGATAACACGCTCGTGGCCTATAAGGCCGACGAGTTTTGGCAGGTGGTGGCGATTTACGCCTTCTGCCTGGTGTTGGCGCTACCGATCCGGGCTCTGCAGAGTTATTTAATTCCCAAGCTTGGGCTGTTGTGGCGTGAGTGGTTGAGCGGGCGACTGTTAAATCGCTATCTTCAGAACCGTGCGTACTACGTTCTCAACCCCAACGACGAAACCGCGGAGGAAATCGATAACCCCGATCAGCGGATCTCCCAGGACGCAGCCAGTTTTACCGGCACGAGCCTGAGCGTCACGGTTGAGATCGTTTCAGCACTGCTCACGTTTGTGAGCTTCATCGTGGTGCTTTGGAGCATCAGCACCACCTTGGCACTTTGGCTGCTGGCTTATTCGGTGGGCGGTACGGCCGTGATTGTGTTTGCCAGCCGCAAACTGGTGGCCCTCAACTACGACCAGCTCCGCCTCGAGGCCGATTTCCGCTACGGCTTGGTGCATATCCGCGATAACGCGGAATCAATTGCCTTTTATCGCGGGGAGCAGCAGGAATCCCGCGAAGCTGAGCGCCGGCTCGATGGAGCGATCCGTAACTACGACAAGTTGATTGTCTGGGAGGCGTTGATTAGCGTGATTCAGCGCTCCTACGACTACTTCTCCCGCTTTTTGCCCTGGCTTGTGATTGCGCCGATCTACTTCGCGAAGGAGGTTGATTTTGGTGTGTTTGGTCAGGCCAGCATCGCCTTCTCTCAGGTGCTGTTCTCGGTGAGTTACATCGTGAACAACATCGATCGCTTGGCTGCCTTCAGCGCTTCGATCAGTCGTCTTGAAGGCTTCCAGGGCAAGGTGGAAGCGATCAACCGCTCTGAAGCCCAGCGCGATCTGTTGGCGGATGACGCTTCGCGCTCAGCTCAGTCGCTGTTGGTGCGCCATGTGGATCTGGTGCCGCCCGGTAGTGATCGCCGCTTGATCCGCGACCTGAGCCTGGAGGTGGCTGCCAGCCAGCGGGTGTTGGTGGTGGGCCCCAGTGGCTGCGGCAAAACCTCGTTTCTGCGGTTGGTGAGTGGCCTGTGGCCTCCCGCCGCGGGCGAGGTGGAGCGGCCGCCGCTCTCCGAGCTGCTGTTCATTCCCCAGAAGCCCTACATGATTCTGGGTAGCCTCAGGGAGCAGCTTTGTTACCCCCAGGATCCGCAGCGCTTCAGCGATGAGCACCTGCGCAGCGTGCTGGAAGAGGTGCGGCTCGGGGCCCTGGTGCAGCGCTACCCGGATTTCGAGATCAAGCAGGACTGGCCGCGGCTGCTGTCGCTCGGTGAGCAGCAGCGCCTGGCCTTCGCCCGGCTGCTGCTCAACTCGCCTCGCTTCGTGGTGCTCGACGAGGCCACCAGCGCTTTGGACGTGAACACCGAGCAGCATCTCTACGAGCTGCTGGCCCAGCGCGAGATGGCGTTTGTAAGCGTGGGTCACCGCCCCACCCTCAAGAGCTTTCACAACCTTGTGCTCGAGCTCGATGGGCAGGGCGGTTGGAAGCTGATGCCCGCCGCCAGCTATACCTTCAACTCCGGCGTCTGATTCCGCGATGACCAGCACCTCTGAAGCTCCCGCCAGCCCCGCCACCAGCGCCACCACCAACGATGTTCCCGCCTTTGGCTGGAGCGGCTATGCCGAGCGCGTGAATGGCCGTTTCGCCATGGTGGGCTTTGTGGCCGTGCTGGCCGTGGAGGCGATCAGTGGCGAGTCCTTCCTGCGCTGGGCTGGCTTTGTGGGTTGAGCGCCCTGCCGCTTAGGGCAGCTCCAGCAGATCCACTTGCCAGAGCCCAGAACGGCTCACCTCCACCGCCAGCACCCGCCCATCGGCGCTGATAGTCACCCGGCTCGGCACCCCGGCGGGTTCGATGGGCACCAGCTGGGTCGCCTGAATGGAGCGGCGGTAGAGCACGAGTTCACTGCGGTCATCGCGCTGCCGCACGACGGCCAGGTGTTCGCCCCGCTGGTCGACCGCCACGCTGATCGGCAGGCTGTCGGGCCGGTTCAATCCCAGGAGCGGCACCGGTGCATTGCGGCGCCGATCGATCAGCTGCACCTGTGCGCGTCCTCCTGGCCGCGTGGCAATCAAGGCCAACCAGTCGCTGGCGAGCGATGGGCTTTGGCTCTCCCCAAGCCGGCTCAGCTGCTGGTTAAGACCCGGCAGCGGTTGCAGCCCGCCCTGGCAGCCCACCAGCAGCAAGCCCGCCGTTCCTGTGGCGGCCAGCAGGCTCAGCGCTCTCATGGTTGAGCGCTCGGGCCGCCTCCGCTCTCGCGGAGCCCTGGAGGCCGGTCCGGTTCCAACATGGCGCTCAGGCTGAAGAGCTGCAGCCTTTGGCTGCCTGATTGGATCAGCTCGAGAGCAATGCTTTGCCCATCGGGCGCCAGGCTGAGCTGCTGAGGTTCCTGGCCAGCGGGCAGGAACAGCGGGTGCTGTTGGCCCGTGGCGCGATCTTCAATCACTGCCTGACGCCGTCCTCCCTGCTGCACCACCACGGCCAGATACCGACCGTTCCAGCTCAGGGAGGGAGAGCTGTGGGGTTGGCGATTGCGCAGATGGCGCAACGGCAAAACCCTGCCGCTCTGGCGCTCCTGAAGCAGCACCGTGGTGCGGCCAGCCCGTTCCACAAGAGAGGCCAGCAACCTGCCGTCGCCGCTGAGGGCGGGTTGCTGGCGTGATTCAGCCCCAAGGCCAGTGGGGGCTGACGGTTGACGACGCAATGGCATCAGGGCACAGCTGCTCAGCGCCAGGCCGAGCACACAGGCCAGGGGCAGCAGGTGTTTAGTCGTCGAAGCGGGAGCTGTTGTCGCGCGGTGCAGCACCACCGGGGCCGCCGCCGCGGCTGGAGGGTGGGATGGGGCGGAACTCGGCATCGCTTACGCCGGCATCGCTAGCGGAAGGAGCAGACCCTGGCGCGGCAGGGTTCTGGGGGCGATAGGGCGCACCTTGAGGAACGCCGGCTGGGCGATCCGTTGGCCGATCCGCCGTTGCTGCAGGGCGACGGCTGGAGCGGGGCATGTCGTCGCTGGAGGCAGCCGGCCTGGAGCCACGGCGCGTCTCTTCGCGGCCCTGGCGGCGAGCGCCAAATTCACGGCCGGAGACTTCAGCTGGTGCACTGCCGGCGCGGAAGCGGCTGGGGGCGGGGCCGGCGTCGCGGCCTGAAGCAGATCGCGAGTCGCGTTCGTCAGCGCGGCTGCCCCACTCATCGCGGGATGCTGCCCGCTCGGGAATGGCTGCACGAGCCGGGGCGCGGCGGGGGCGGTAGAGGTCGTCGTCCTCGCGCTCGCCATAGCCGTCCTCGCGGGAGCGGATCCGGCGCCGCAGCGGTTGGGGCTCATCGAAGCGATCAACGTCATCGCGCCAGTCGCGGCCACCGCCCATGCGGGGTTTTGGCAGGGGCTCGTCGTCCTCGAAGAACGAGGAACGCCTGGCCTGCTCGGTGGTCACCCCCCGCAGGCGCACGCTCTCGTAAGCGAAGAACACCGTGGTGCCGGCGAGCAGAAACTGACCGAACTGCAGGATCGGATCCAGGCGCCAGCCCTGGAAAAACAAGATGCCGCCGCAGAGCAAGCCCACGGCGGCAAAGAAAACGTCGTAATCGCGGGCCAGGGCTGGCTTGAAATTCCTCATGAAATAGAGGAATGCACCGCCAACGGCCAAAACGATCCCAACAATGCTCGCCCAATTCAGGCTGGCGTTGACCACGGATCGCTGCGCGCTTTTGAGCCACTTTAGGGCTGGAGTCGAGGCCTCATCAGGCGCCCGCTCCAGCTGGGGCGATCAGAGCTTGCGGTCGACCCGATCGTTCTGGCTGATCAGAATCACAGCCGCCGTGATGGGAACCACCACGATCACCGCGCCCCACGCGAGGCTGCTCAGGAAGTTGGCGAGGGAGGGGGTCATGGCAGTGACGAATCCGCTGGGGATCCTAGGCAGTGATCGCCGCTTCCTACGATCCGTTCACCGCTGCTTAGGGCTTTGTGACGGGATCCGAGGCTGACACCCTGGCGTTGTTGCGTCAGATCCTGCCGCCCGTGCACCTGGTGCTGGGCGTGCTGCTGTCCGCCTGGACCTTGCTGTTCCTGTTTCGGATCGTGCTCACCTGGTACCCCCAGGTGGATCTGACCCAGGGGCTGTGGCGCGTGGTGGCTGTTCCCACCGAGCCGCTGTTGGCGTTCACCCGCCGGTTGATCGCGCCCATCGGTGGGGTGGATGTAACCCCGGTGATCTGGCTGGGGCTGATCAGCCTGGTGCGCGAACTGTTGGTGGGTCAGCAGGGGCTGATCACCCAGGTGATGATCCGAGCCAGTGTGCTTCCGGCTTAGGCCGGCGGGAGCATTTCCTGCTCCACGAATTTGGTGTGCACGTCGCCGGCCTGGAACTCAGGCCGATCGAGCAGCTGCAGGTGGAAATCGATCGTGGTGGGAATGCCGGTCACGGCGCATTCCGAGAGGGCGCGGCGCAGCCGTTTGAGGGCGTGCTCACGGTCGGTGCCCCACACGATCAGCTTGCCGATCAGTGAGTCGTAGAAGGGGGGGATCTCGTAGCCCGTGTACACGTGGCTGTCGAAGCGAACGCCTGGGCCGCCGGGGGGGAGCCAGCCGGTGATCTTGCCGGGGGCGGGGCGGAAGTTCTGGCGCGGATCTTCGGCGTTGATGCGCACCTCAATGGCATGGCCGGTGAGCTTGATCTCGTCCTGTCTCACAGAAATCGGCTCGCCACCAGCGATGCGCAGCTGCTCGGCGATCAGGTCGACCCCGGTGACCATCTCGGTGACGGGGTGCTCCACCTGGATGCGGGTGTTCATCTCCATGAAATAGAAGCTGCCGCTGCGATCCACCAGGAACTCCACGGTGCCGGCGCCCTCGTAGCCGATCGTGCGGGCGGCAGCCACGGCCGCATCACCCATTTGCTTTCGCAGGTCGGCGTTGATCGCCACGCTGGGGGCTTCTTCCAGCAATTTCTGGTGCCGGCGCTGGATCGAGCAATCGCGCTCGCCCACATGCACCACGTTGCCGTGGCGATCGGCGAGCACCTGCACTTCCACGTGCCGGGGCCTGTCGATGAATTTCTCCATGTACAGGCCGGGGTTGCCAAAGGCGGCTTCTGCTTCGCCCTGGGCGGCCTTGAACAGGTTGTCGAGTTGATCAGCGCTGGGCACCAGGCGCATGCCACGGCCGCCGCCGCCAGCGGTGGCCTTGATCATCACGGGATAGCCCATCGATTCGGCCAGCTTGCGGGCGTCATCGACGCTCTCCAGCAAGCCCTCGCTGCCTGGGATGGTGGGCACGCCCACGCTCTGCATCGTGGCCTTGGCCGTGGACTTGTCGCCCATCGAGCGGATCGATTCCGGCGAGGGCCCCACAAAGGTGATGCCGTGGGCAGCGCAGATTTCGGCGAACTTGTCGTTTTCTGCCAGGAAGCCGTAGCCCGGATGAATGGCGTCAGCTCCCCGCGAGGTGGCTGCCGCCAGGATGTTGGGGATATTGAGGTAGCTCTTGCTGCTGGGTGCATCGCCGATGCACACCGCCTCATCGGCGAGCTGCACGTGCAGGGCATTGCGATCCACCGTGCTGTACACAGCCACAGTGGGAATGCCGAGTTCGCGGCAGGTGCGCAAGATGCGCAGAGCGATTTCGCCACGGTTGGCGATCAGCAGTTTGCCGATGGGCATCCAGTGGCAGGCCGGCAGATCCGGCAGCGCAGGCCACTGGGGACTGTATCAGTGCTGACCAGGCAGATTTGCGCCGGGCTGATGGGTATAGTTCCGGGGCGGAGCTCAGGCACCGCAATCCCTCACGCCTGCAGCCAACGCCCTTGCGGCCAAACGCTTGTAGACGACCCCAACCCGAGTGAAGCGCGCCTGGCGTTGCTCAGCTCACAACCACGCGGATGTGGTGGAATTGGTAGACACGCACGTTTGAGGGGCGTGTGACTTCGGTCTTGCGAGTTCAAGTCTCGCCATCCGCATTCTTGGCTGCTCTCCGGTGCTGAGCTGCCCTCCTTCCAACGATTCGGGCACAGAGCAGGCCGCGATCGTTCTCGTGTGCAACGGCCCCGGTGAGCTGAGCACCTGGGTCCGCCCATTGGCCCAACGCCTGAGCAGTGAATTGCCGCTGCGCCCGTCTCAGACGGGTGCAGCCACAGGTCTGCAGCTGGTGTTGGTGCCCTGTCCCAATGCCACCGGCACAGAGCACCGGGTGGCCGCGGGCATGGGTCTGTTTGAGCGGATCATTCCGGCCGCTCGCTTCTGGTGGCTGCTGCTGCGCCCGCGGCGCTACGGCCCCTGGCCGCGCCGGGGTGTGGTGGTGTTTCTAGGGGGCGATCAGTTCTGGACGGTGCTGCTTTCAGCGCGTCTTGGCTACCGGCACATCACCTATGCCGAGTGGGTGGCTCGCTGGCCCCGCTGGAACGACCGCATTGCTGCCATGGGGCCCGCAGCGGCCGATCGCCTGAGCAGCCGTTGGCGCAGCCGCTGCGAGGTGGTGGGCGATCTGATGGCGGATCTCTCGGACTCAGCGCGCAGCGAGCAGCCACTGCCGGCCGGCGATTGGTTGGCGCTGTTGCCCGGTTCGAAACGCGCCAAGTTGCAGGTGGGCGTGCCGTTCCTGCTCGACACCGCTGATCGCTTGGCAGCTCAGCGCCCCGAGTGCAGGTTTTTGTTGCCGGTGGCTCCCACCACCAGCGTGCAGGAGCTGTTGGCTTACGCCAGTGAGGCCAATCCGATCGCTCGCCACTACAGCGCAGGTGAGCCATCCGTGCACCGGGGTGAACAAGGGCTTGAGTTCGTGAGCGCCAAGGGCACACGCATCCTGCTGATCGAACAGCAGCCGGCCCATGGGGTGCTCAGCCAGTGCCGCCTGGCGCTAACCACCGTGGGGGCGAACACCGCCGAGCTCGGAGCCCTGGGGATTCCGATGATTGTGTTGGTGCCCACCCAGCACCTGCATGTGATGCAGGCTTGGGATGGCGGTATCGGCCTGTTGGCGCGCCTGCCGCTGTTGCGCCGGCTGCTGGGCATGGCACTCACCGCCTGGCGGATGCGTCACCACGGGTTCCTGGCCTGGCCCAATATTTCGGCGGGGCGGATGGTGGTGCCCGAGCGTGTGGGGCCGATCACCCCGCAGGAAATTGCAGCGGAAGCAGCCGACTGGTTGGATCAACCAGCGCGCCTGGAGGGCATGCGCGATGACCTGCGCAGCCTCCGCGGCCAGCCGGGTGCCGTGGCGGCCCTGGCGGCCATGGTGCGGGAGCTCCTACCGGCTCCCTAACTTGTGGATCCGCTGAATCCCTGCCATGGCTGACGCCACGCCCAACGCTTCCAACAACGAGCAGTGGCGCGACAAGCTCTCCCCCGAGCAGTTCCAAGTCGCCCGGCTGGGCGGCACCGAGCGCGCCTTCACCGGCATCTATTGGGACAACAAGGCCAAGGGGATGTACCGCTGCGTGTGTTGCGGCAGTGAGCTGTTCAGCTCCAACACCAAATACGACTCCGGCAGCGGCTGGCCCAGCTTCTGGGAAGGGGTGAAGCCGGAAGCGATCACCACCGTTGAGGATCGCAGCCACGGCATGGTGCGCACGGAGATCAAGTGCGCCAACTGCGATGCCCACCTGGGGCACGTGTTCAACGACGGCCCGAACCCCACGGGCCTGCGTTACTGCGTGAACTCCGCGTCGCTCAATTTCGAGCCGGCTCAGGGCTGATCGCAGGGCCGACCGCGCTTACCAGCGGTCGGCATCACGGGGGGCTTGGCTTTCGATGGGCTCCACATCCAGGGGCCCTTCGTCGCGCACATAGCGGCGGCGCGGCGCTTCCTGCTCGTAGCCGCGGCGGGGCTGCGGATCCATGGGCTCCTCATCAAGGTAGCGGCGCTGGCGCAGCGGTTCGCGCTCGCGGCGCTGCTCCACTTCCACGTAGTCGTAGTCCTCTTCCGGTTCAAAGCGGCGGTTGGTGGCCGGTTCGATCCGGCGCTGCTGCTCCTGAACGCTGGGCTGGCCGGCGGCCAACTGGTTTTCCACCGGCACCATGTTGAGCCGGTAGCGCTCGCGCTCCTCCTGCTCCCAGCTGGGGCCGCCCACGCCGAGCTTCTCCAGCAGCCCGGTGCCCAGCTGCTTGAGCTTCTCTTCCGCGCCCTCGTACACGATGATCCGATCCGGGCCGCTGCTCACGATTTCCTCCACCGTGAGCTCCCAGGTGCTCAGCACCCCTTCGCCCAGCAGCGGAATCCCGAGCGCCCCGAGCACCAGGGAGGTGAGTTCGCCGGTTTCGATGTCGAAGCTGAAGCCGAGCACCTTGCCGAGCTGCTCACCTGCTTCGGTCACCACCTGGCAGTTGATCACCTTTGAATAGCGATCCGGGTTGAAGCCCTCGGCCAGGGAATCGGCCGAATCCACCAAGATCACATCGCCCACCTGGCGGATGCTCTGCAGCGGCATCCAGCGCGGCAGCCCTGGCAGGAAGCGGGTGAGGGGGTTATCGCGCAGGCCCAGCGCCACCACTTCACGCCGGTCGATATCCACCACCACTTCACCCACCACGCCGAGGCGACGGCCCGAGTCGCGGGTGATCACCTGGGTGCCCATCAGCTCCGAGCGCAGCCAGAGGCGATCGCTGGGGGTGGCGGTCGGGTCGCTGCCGGGAGGGGTGGTTGTCATGGGCGCATTGTGGCCGAATGGCAAGGCCTGGTTTTCAGGCTGCAGGTGGTAATCCCACCACCTGGGTGTGGGCGCCGCGGGCCTGGGTTACACCGATGGTGCGGGTGGCGGCGCCGATCATCGGGCGGCGGTGACTCACCACCAGAAACTGAGCGGCTTCCGCCTGCTGGGCAATCAGGGCAGCCAGGCGCTCCACATTCACCCCATCGAGGAAGCTGTCCACCTCGTCGAGGGCATAGAAGGGCGAGGGGCGGAAGCGCTGCAGCGCAAACAGGAAGCTCAGGGCCGTGAGCGACTTCTCGCCGCCGCTCATCGAGGCGAGGCGCCGCACCGCTTTGCCCTTCGGGTGGGCCACCAGGCTCAGCCCGCCATCGAGCGGCGACTCGGTGTTTTCCAGCTGCAAATGGCCTTCGCCATCGGAGAGGCCGGCAAAGATCTCGCGGAAGTGACCGTCTACGGCGTTGAACGCCTCCATGAACGCCTCCTGGCGCAGGGTGGCCACGGTTTCGATGCGCAGCAGCAGCTCTTCACGCTCCTTGCAGAGCACATCCAGCCGCTCCTGCAGATCCGCCAGGCGGGTTTCCAGCTCTTCCAGCTCTTCGAGCGCCAGCATGTTCACCGGCTCCAGGGCCTCCATGCGCGCCTGCAGGCTCTTGAGCTCGGCCTGCAGGGCCTCCAGGCCGTTCTCGCGCACCTCCTCGGGAATCTCCGGCAGGGGATCGGGCAGTTCCCGCTGCAGCTGCTCCAGCCGGAGCGCACCACTGCGCTGCTGCTCCGCGAGCGCCTCGAGCTCTTCGCCCAGGCGTTGCAGCTCCCATTCCTTCTGCTGCAGGCTCTGGCGCTGCAGCGAGAGCTGGGCCTCGGCTTCATCGCGGGCGCGGCGGCGCTCACCGAAGCGCTCCTGCAGTTCCTGCTGGCGGGCTTCGAGCTCGGCGCGTTTGCTCTGATCGGCCTGCTGCTGCTCTTTCCAGGCGGCCCGCTCGGCCACCAGAGCATTCACGGCCTGCACCAGCCGTTGCTCTTCGCCCGTGAGGGCTTGCAGCTGACTGGCCACCCGTTCCGCCGCCAGCCCCCGTTCGCGGCGAGCGGCGAGCAGGCCATCGCGCTGGTTGCGGGCGGCGGTGAGGGCGGCGTCGGCGGCCTCGAGTTCCTGCTGCAGGCCTTGCCAGCGCTCGCTATCTCCGCTGGCCTGGGAGCTGGCTTCCTGGGTTTCCAGCTCCTGCAGGCTCTGCTGCAGAGGCACCAGCTCCGCGGCGAGGGTTTGCAGCCGTTGTTGGCCGGAGCCCAGATCCGCTTCGATTTGGCTGATGCGGCTGAGCAGCTGCTCACGGCGTTGCTGCAAGGGCCCGCTGGCGCGCTGGGCGGCGCTGCGTTCGGCCTCAAGGGCGGCGCGGCGCTGTTCGAGCCTGCTGAGCTGGGGGCGCAGCTCCTCGAGTTGGCGGCCCAGCTCGGCTTCCTTGCGGCGGCTGGCGGCCAGGGTTTCTCCCAGCTCCAGCAAGCGCCGGCGCAGGGGCTCGGCTTCATCGGCATCGCTGGCGGCACCGAAGCTGAGCTGGTTGCCCCGCTGTTGGAGGCTGCCGCCGGTCATGGCACCGCTCTTTTCGAGCAGTTCGCCATCGAGGGTCACGGCGCGGCAGCGGCCCAACTCGCGCCGGGCGCTGGCCAGATCGCGGAACACCAGCGTGTCGCCGAACACGTAGCGGAACACCTCGCCATAAACCGGCTCGAAGCGCACCAGCTCCACCGCCCGGCCCACCAAGCCATCAGCGCCAGTGCTGCCGCCGCCCCGCTGCAGGGCTGCGCTGTTGCCGGGCCCGCCGGCGCCCCCACGGATCTTGTTGAGCGGCAGGAAGGTGAGGCGCCCGGCCCGGCGGCTCTTGAGCAGCTCGATGGCGCGGGCGGCGATGCGGTCGTCATCCACCACCACCTGGCCCAAGCGGGCGCCGGCGGCCACCTCCAGAGCAAGCCGGTGCAGTTCCTCCACCTCTCCCAGCTGGGCCACCGGGCCGTGGATGCCGTCGAGGCCGGCCTCCAGGAGCAGGCGCAGGGCACCGGTGCCGCGGCTTTCCTGCAGGGTTTCGCGCCGGGATTCCAGCCGGGCGATCTCCCGCTCCAGGTTCACCTGCTCTTGCTCGAGCCGTTGGCGGGTGCGCTGTTGCAGCGCCAGGGCCTCAGCCAGTTCCTGGGCTCGGCTTTGTTGGCTCTGCAGGTCTTGGAGCAGTTGCTGCCATTCGGTTTCCAGCTGCCCCAGGGAGTTGGCCACCCCATCGCTGCTGGCGGCCTCATCGGCCAGTTGCTGTTGCAGCTCAGCCAGCCGCTCCTGCTCCTGGCGCAGGCGCTCCACCAGTTGCTGCTGCTCCGCCTGCAGGGGGGAGAGCTGGCTCTGGAGCTCCTGGCGCCGCTGGCTGCGCTGCTTCTGCTCCTCCATCCAGCTGCCGCTGCGGCCCGCTACCTCGCCGAGCCGGCGGCGCGAGAGCTCCACGGCGGCTTCGGCGCTGCGGCAGCTGGTTTCGGCTTGCTCGAGGGCGGCGTCATCGTCTGGGGCGGCCAGCTGGCTCTGCTGCTGGCGCAGCTCTCCCTGTTGGCGGGCCAGTTCCTGACGCTGGCGCTGCAGTTCTTCAGCGCTCTGTTGATGTTTCTCGGCTTGGCGGGCCAGCTCCCGGCCGCTGGCCTCTAGGCCCGCCAGCTCCGATTGCACCGCCAGCAGGCTGTCTTCCCCCAGGGCCTTCACCTCGGCTTGCAGCGCTTCGAGCGCCTTGGCGGATTGCTCGAGGCTGGTTTTGGCTTCAGCGATGGTCTGCCGATCGCTCTGCTGCTGGCGCCCGAGCGCGTCCTGGCGGCTGAGGAGCTGCCGCTGTTGCTCCTGGGCCTGCTCGAAGCTGAGCAGCTGCTCCTGCAGGCGGCCCCGCTGGAAGCGCTCGCGCAGGTCTTGGTAAGTGCGGGCCTTGGCGCAGTCGCGCTCCAGCTTCTGGCGCGACACCAGCAGCTCCTGCTGCACGATCGCGCAGCGCTCCTCGCGCTCCTGCACTTCGGTGAGCTTGCTGCGGGTTTGTTCGATGCGGGAATCGAACAGGGCCACACCGGCCAGCTCATCGATGATCCCGCGCCGCTCCCGGGCACTCATCGAAACGATGCGGGTTACGTCGCCCTGCATCACCACGTTGCTGCCCTCGGGATCTACTCGCAGGCGCCGCAGCTGGGTTTGTAGCTGTTGCAGGTTGCAGGCCACGCCATCGGCGCTGTAAATGCTGGCGTAGGTGCCGCCGGGGGCGATGCGCAGCCGGCGCGTCACCGTCCAGTTCTGCTGGCCGGGTTGGATCCAGGGGCCGTCTTCCGCTGGTTCGAGGCCGGCTTCCGCCTCGTCGGGTTGCCAGTCGCTCAGGTCGAAGCGCACCGACACCACGGTTTCAGCCGCCTTGCCCTGTTTGAGCATGGAGCTGTTCACCAGATCCGGCAGGCGCTCAGCCCGCATGCCACGGCTGCTCGCCAGGCCCAGGCAGAACAGAACGCCGTCAAGGATGTTGCTCTTGCCCGAGCCGTTCGGGCCTGTGACCACCGTGAAGCCTTGCTCGAGGGGGATGGTCATCGACCCCCCGAACGACTTGAAGTGCGTCAGCTCAACCTGATTGATGTGAACCAACAGGCCCGAGCGCCGAGCAGCTGCAAGGTAGCCGAACCCGTGACGTTTTCAACAGACTGTCCTTACCTTGGGCGCAGCACCGCAGGCCATCTGCCTCGATCGCCATGGACCCGCACCCGCCCGGCGAGACCTCCGCTGACGCTGAAGCCCAGACTCCAGCCGCAGAGTCGGCCACGAGTTCCCAGTTTTCCAGCCAGTTCCGGGATCACTTTGAAACCCTGCTGCCCTCGATCCAGCGCGAGTGGCCGGAGGTGGCGCGCCACACCCTCGAGGCCACCCGCGGCAGCTTCGACACCGTGGTGGAGGTGATCGCCCGGCAGACCGGTCGCACCAGTGAGGGGGTGAAACAGCAGCTGCTCGATTTGGTGCAGGTGACTGGCGATCAGGCCCATCAGCTGGCCGACTCGCTGCGGCCCCTCGAGCAGCAGCTTGAACAACTGCTCGATGACCTCAACGCCAGCCTGCGCCCCCGCATTGAGAAACCGGTGCGCGAGCGGCCACTGATGGCCCTCGGCGTGGCGGCCGGCGTGGGCGTGCTGGTGGGCTTGCTGCTGGCTTCGGGCCGGCGTTCGGCATGACGGAGAGCAGCCCGAATCAGGAGCGCCGGCGGGGACTACCGCTGGAAGCGGCCTCCCGGGTCACCGGCCTGGTGACCTCCGTGATGGATCTGCATGTGCGCATCGCCCTCAAGGAGGTGGATCGCGAAAAGCGCCGCTTGATTGTTGGGGCGGTGCTCCTCGGTGGAGGGCTCGCCGCTCTGCTCGCGGCAGTGTTCGCGGCTGAGCTGGCGCTGCTGCTCTGGCTGGTGCTGCTGAAGGGGTGGACCTGGATCTCCGCGGTGCTCGCCTTCGCGGTGTTCAACCTGGTGTTCAGCGGTGTGCTGCTGCGCATCGGCGGTCAGCTCACCAAAGGGCCTTACCTGCCCGAAACGATGGCTGGCCTCACGAAGACAACCCGGGCGATTGTTGGCCGTTGAGCCAGCGGCACACCGGCGGCAGCGAGAGGCCCTGCAGCAGCAGGTTGAGGATCACGGCGATGAACACGATGCTCTGGCTGTTCTGCGCCAGCTGAGCTGCCAGCTCGGGAGTGAGCCCCCTCAACTCCGGGATCGTGTTGGCCAGGTTGAACGACAACGCCAAGGGCACAGCACCCCGCAGCCCGCACCAGGCGATCAGGGTTGAGTCGTTGCGGTTGAAGGGCGAAAAGCGCTGAAAGCAGAGCACGCTGATCGGCCTGGCGAGCAGCATCAGCACGGCGGCGGTGGCGATCCCCGCCGGCAGGCTGGGTACCAGGTCGGCCGGGTTTACCAACAAACCGAACAGCAAAAAGATGCTGATTTCGGTCATTGTGTTGAACGGCAGCAACACCTCCTGAATGCTCTGGTGGTTGATTTGCTCGTCCTGGTAGCGGAGGTTGGCCATGAACACGCCCGTCACATACACCGCCACAAAGCCAGAGCCCCCAAGGAAATGGGTGGCTCCGTAATCCATAAAGGCGATCGACATCGCCACCACCAGCAGCTGCTCTTTGTCGACGACAAAGCGGTTGATCACCACCTTGGCGATGTAGCCAAAGCCAATGCCCACCAGCAGGCCTGATCCCAGCATCTGGAGCAGCTCACTGGAGGCGCTCAGTGCCATCGAATTGATCGAGGGCCCCGCGCTGCTGGTGACTGTGAAAAAACTCAGGCAGATGCTGTAAAAGATCAGTGCGGCTGGATCGTTTACCGACGATTCGAATTCGAGCAGGTGGCGAACCCGCTCCGGCACCTGCCGGCGCACCTGCCGTAAGACGCTCAACGTTGCCCCCGCGTCGGTGGAGCCCAGGCAGGCCGCAATCAGAAAGGCGGCGCCGAGTGGCATGGTGTCGCTCAGGCCGGGCGCCAGGCCTGCTCCGTTGCTGGACGCGAGCCAATAGATCGCTCCACCGAGGATCAGCGTCGAGATCACAACACCGCCCACGGCCAGGAGTAAGCCGTATTCAAGAAAGCCGCGGATCGATTGGATATCTGTTTTCAACCCTGCATAAAACAGCAGGAGCGCCAGGGCAAACACGTGCAGTGTTTCAACTTCTGAATGGCCCACATCCAGTACGTGGATGTTGATCATCAGCCCCAGGGCCAGAACGCCCAGGATTGCCGGGATGCCGATGCGAATCGAGAAGCGACTCACCAGCAACGTGCCGAGAAACACCACGCCGATGAACAGCACTTGGGCTTCCAGCGGCACGGCCTGCAAGGAGGGATCGGCTGCCCCTGCGGTGCTGCCCAGCAGCAGTCCAAGGGTCGGGAGCATCACGGGCAGCGCGCGGTTGTGGAATTCTCGGACGCGAGCTGCTGCCTCAGCGGACGGCGTAGTGCAGCCAGCGGCAATCAATGCCGCCATTGCTCACGGGAATGCGCCGGCTGGCCTTCATCCGCAGGGCTCCTGTGAGCTCGGGATTGCCGCTGAGGAGCCAGAAATCCCAGCCGCTGCAGCGTTCTTTCACCATCTGCCCCAGGTCGCCATAGAGCTGCTCCAGCTCATCGCGCTCCCCGATCCGCTCGCCGTAAGGGGGATTGCACACCAGCACACCCGGTCCGGCGGGGGGCTGAAAGTCGCGGAAATCGCCGCAGCGGATCGCCACAGCACTGCCCACTCCCGCTGCTTCTGCATTTGCCTGGCCTTGTTCAGCCACTGCGCCATCCAGCTCCAGGCCGAGCACGGGGGCCAGGCTGCTGCCATCGGCCAGCTGGTTGCGGCTGCTGGCGCCGGCCTGCTCCAGCGCCTGGCTCCAGAGCTGAGCGTTGAAGTCGGGCCAGCGCTCCAGGGCAAAGCGGTGATTGAGGCCCGCTGAGCGGCCGAGGGCCATGCAGGCCGCTTCGATCAGCAGCGTTCCGGAGCCGCAGAGGGGATCGGCCAGGGGGCGGTGCCCATCCCAGCCGGTGAGCCGGATCAGCCCCGCCGCCAGGTTTTCCTTCAGCGGTGCCAGGCCCATGCGGGGCCGGTAGCCGCGGCGGTGCAGGCTCTCACCGCTGCCATCCACGCTGAGCTGCACCTGAGCGCCGCCCAGGTGCACATGCAGATGCAGGTCGGGATCCTCCAGATCCACTGATGAGCGCTCACCCCACTGCTGGCGCTGCCAGTCCACCAGTGCGTTTTTCACCTGCAGGGCGCTGTAGTGGCTGTGGTTGAGGCCGGGCAGGCTGCCGCTGGCATCCACCCGGAAGCTCACCTCGGGCGTTAGCCATTGGTGCCAGTCGGCGGCCTGTTGCACACCTGCATAGAGCTCATCGCGGTTGCGGCAGGGAAACACCGCCAGCTGCCGCAGCAGCCGGAAGGGCAGGCGTGCCTGCAGTTGCAGCCTGTAGAACCCGGCCAGATCGGTGCGAAAGGCCACGGCCCGGCGCAGGGGCTTCACCTGGGTGGCACCCAGCTCGCTCAGCTCCGCTGCGCCGCACTCCTCCAGGCCCGGTGGAAGCACCGCTGTGCACTGGAGCTGTTGCTGTTCGGTCATGCCCACCTCTGCCTCCCGCGGTTCCTCCTGCCACAATGCAGGAGTCCGGTTTCGGCCGGACTAGGTGGCTCACACCAGTGTTTCGGACAGCGGTTCGATTCCGCTCAGCTCCACTTCATGGGGCTGCAATGGTTTCGACGGGGCATGAGGAGGGTGACTGAAGCCTGCTCGGTAAGAGCAAACACGTAACAGCGAACAACATCGTTCGTTTCTCCCGTCAAGCCGCCCCTGTGGCCGCCTGACCCTTAAAGGGAGATGGGGTTAGATCAGCCTTATCAACCAAATGATTCATGGGGGCTGGAAGGCCCCTTCTCATTTGGGTCTGGCTGGGATTCGCGCAAACATGAAGCCATGTGCGCAGGTCTGCAAACCTTCATGTCTCTGCGGTTAAAACGCGCTGAGCACCGCGTTGGGTGAACATGGCCGGCACCACAGAGCTCATCTACATGGGCAATCTCAATAAGGCTGGCTATGGGCCTGTTGAGGTGTACGTGAATGTGGGATATGAGCCCTATCCGGAGGGCTATAACCCGCTGCTCGATTCGGCATTCTCAACCTATGTGCCCGACCCGGGCTACAGCCTCAATACGGGCTTGCGCACGCCGTTGTTTACGGGGCCGTTTCTCAGTAGTCCCCTCTTGCCGGATGGTGAGTATGAGTACATCACCGATAGCCAGGGATACACCTGGCTCTACAACACCTTCAACTACATGGCGATTGAGCCATTCAACAAAGACGATTACGAACCTGGTATCACGCGTTATTCAGCTGCTTTGGTGGCGCCGGCCCCTCCAGGCAGCATTCAGTTGGTGATCAACGATAAGAATCAGCCGCAGACGTTTGCGGCCCGTGATTCCTCCGGCCAATTGATCGACTACTGCTTCGCGACTGATTCCAATGGCAATGTCTTCATTGTTGGATCGGTGGATACGGCCTACGCCGAAGATCCGGTTGCTCCCTTTCTCGAGGCTGAGCTGCCGAAGGGGTGGACCAAACAGGTGAAGACCCTCGAGCAGGATCTCACGATCGAGCCGGGTGCGGGTGCTGGTGATCGGCGTGTGTATAACCAGTTTCGCGACAATCTCACCAACAACTTTTTCCAGATTGACTTTGCCCCCAATGGCATCGGCATTGCCCGGGGTGTTCCTGGTTTGCCCCTCTCTGGCGGTGTGGACAGTGATCTGATCCTCGGAACCCGCCTCGATGAAGTGATTTACGGGGCGCAAGGCAACGATCGGCTCAAGGGTTTCGCCGGCGATGACCAGATCTGGGGTGATGCCGGAGATGATTGGATTCAGCCAGGCCGCGGCGTGGATCAGCTCTGGGGTGGCTCGGGTCGGGATGTATTCCGCGTGAGCCATGGAGCTAAAACCATTCACGACTTCTCCGTGTCAGAGGGCGATCGCTTGCGCTTCGCCGCGGCGATTGATTCGGTGCGCTCCACGCCTGATGGCGTCGAGATTCAGGCCGGTTCCAGCAGTGCGCTTCTTTTGGGGGTGGAGCGCTCTGATCTGCAGATCCGTTCGCATCAGGTGCTGTGAGCCGTCCTCTGCCTGTGGCCACCACCTTTGAATTGCCGGGCTACCGAATCCTGGAAACCCGGGGAGTGGTGCGCGGCATCGTGGTGCGTTCGCCAACGCTGCTCCAGGGGTTTCTGGGCGGTCTGAAAACGATGATCGGCGGCCGGATCGGTGCCTACACAGCGATGTGTGAGCAGACCCGCCAGCAGGCCTACGACGAGATGGTGGCTCACGCCCGCCAGCTGGGTGCCAACGCCATCGTGGGCATGCGTTACGACGGCTCCACGGTGGAAACCGGCTCCAGCGGCGCTACCGAGGTTCTTTGCTACGGAACAGCCGTGCTGGTGGAGCCGCTCTTGGCTGCAGGGCCAACCGTCTGACAGCATCGCTGCCTAGATCTCTGCCTTGTCGTTGTGTCCGTTGCTGATCTGAAGGCTTTCCTCGCCAAAGCGAACACCGACGAAGGCCTCCGCCAGAAGCTGCATGCCGCCACCGGCATGGACGACATCGTGGATCTGGCCGCCTCCCACGGTCACAGCGTGGACAAAGCCTCCGTGCTGCGCGCCCATGGTGAGGTGCTCAGTGGCGCGAGCGATCACGAGCTCAAGGGCATCAACAGCTGGGGCGATGCCCTGATGCATTGCTTCGGTGCCACCGAAGAAGATTGATCGCTGGGTTCAGCGGTTGCCGTAGCCGCTCCAGATCTCCAGTTCCTTCAGGCTGAGCACACCGACCCGTTGCTCACCGTTGAGTTCCCAGGTGGGGTAGGCCCTCACCTGGGCCTTTTGGCAGCGCGCTCTGCCGGCGTCATCTTTGTCGCACTCCACGTAAGGAAGCAGTTCGATCGCCTCAACGCCGAACAGCTCCTTCTGGTGGGTGCAGTGGGGGCACCACCAAGCTCCGTAGAGCACCGCGCCTTTGAGCTTGAGGTGCTTGGCCAGCTCTTTCTGCCGGTTGGTGGACGCCGGGATCGTGGTGGCTGCTGCGCCGGCGCTGCTGTTCTCAGCTGCTTGTGCCGCAGGTAGTGCTGCGATCCATCCCGCCGCCAGCAGGCTCAACAGGATGGGCAGCGATCGCCAGGGGCCTTGGGCTCGTTGAGTCGTGATCGTCATCACGCCATGCATCGCTGCCAACGACCCTAGGTGTGATGGGCCGTTCGGGCTTCCGCCCCGTGCCGTTGCCATGGCGGCCCCTCGCTGCTGGGAGACTGATCGGGCCGGTCACGCTTTTCCCCAGCAGCTGCGATGAGCGCCAACGGATATCGCGATTACTTCAAGGTGCTGGGGATCGATCGCAGCGCCGATGCCGACACCGTGAAGCGCGCCTTCCGCAAACTGGCTCGTCAATACCACCCGGATGTGAATCCCGGCGATCAGGGCGCCGAGGCGAAGTTCAAGGAGATCAGCGAGGCCTATGAGGTGCTCTCCGATCCCGATAAGCGCAAGCGCTACGAGCAGTTCGGCCAGTACTGGAGTCAGGCCGGCGGCGGAGGGCCGGCCGGCATGGATGTTGATTTCGGCCGCTACGGCAACTTCGACGACTTCATCAATGACCTGCTGGGTCGCTTTGGCGGCCCCGGGGGCGCTGGCTTCGGTGGTGCGCCGGGTGGATTCGGTGGCTTTGGCTCTGGTTTCCCCGGTGGATTTGCCAGCAGTGGCTTCCCAGGCGGTGGCTTCGCCGGTGCTGGCGGCCGCGCCCCTGCTCCCAACCTGGATGCCGAAGCGAGCATCAGCCTTTCCTTCTCAGAAGCGTTTCGCGGTTGCGAGCGCACCTTGGCGGTGAACGACGAACGGGTGCAGGTGCGCATTCCCGCCGGTGTGAAGCCCGGCAGTCGCCTGCGGCTCAAGGGCAAGGGCAACCTGCAGCCCGGCACTGGCCGCCGCGGGGATCTCTACCTCAACCTGCAGTTGCAGGATCACCCGGTGTGGAGCCTCGAGGGCGATCAGTTGAAAGCGGATCTTCCCCTCAGCCTCGATGAGCTGGCCCTCGGCGGCGAGGTGCGCGTGGCCACCCCCGATGGCGAAGCCACGGTCAGCGTGCCTCCGGCGATGGCCGTGGGCCGCAGTCTGCGGCTGAAGGGCAAGGGCTGGCCGGGTAAGGCCGGCCGCGGAGATCTCCTGCTGAGCCTCAGCCTCAAGCAGCCCGCCAGCTACAGCGATCAGGAAAAACAGTTGCTCGAGCAACTCCGGGCTGCGCGCAGCACCGATCCACGCGCCGAGTGGATGAGCGCTGCCCGGCTCTGAAACGCCCCCTGTTGGACTCGAACCAACGACCGGCTGCTTAGAAGGCAGCTGCTCTATCCAGCTGAGCTAAGGGAGCTGATGCCAGGCATTGTTGCAGTAGAGGCTGGGCGACGCAGCGGCTGACGGCTTCTATGGTGGTGTGCTGCGAACCCTTGCTTGATGGCCGCTCCACGGCTTAACGACAGCCAGAAAGAGGAGTTGGTGGCTCGCTATCGCCAGGGTGAGACCGCACAGGCCCTTGCTGCGGCCTATGGCTGCAGCCCCAACACGGTGAGCCGGGTGCTCAAGGCGGCGCTTGATCCCGAGGAGATGGCCTCGATCAAGCGCCAGTCGCGCGGCCGCAGCACTGATGCACCGGAGCCGGTTGAGCCGGCCGACCCCCCGCTGGCTGCAGCTCCGCTTGCTGTGGCTGCTGCCGAGGTTGATCCTCCAGCAGACGCCGACGGCGACCGTGCCGTTGATGCCGAGCAGAGCGAGCTCGCGATCGACGATGCCGATGACTTCGCCGAAGACGGCCTCGACGACGCCGACACCCTCGACGACGCTGAGGTCGACGACGCTTCAGCCCTGCCGGCCGCGGCGATCGCTCCGGGTGTTGTGCTGGAGGCCCAACCGCTGATCCCTGGGGTTCTTCCAGCCAGCGTTTACATGTTGGTGGACAAGACGGTGGAGCTCCAGGCCAAGCCCCTGCGCGAGTTCCCCGAGCTCGGCACCTTGCCCGAGGACGAGCAGGAGCGCCAGGCCTTGATGCTGTTCACCAACCCCCGCCAGGCCAAGCGCCAATGCGGCCGCACACAGCGGGTGATCAAGGTGCCTGATGCCGGCGTGCTCGAGCGGCGCTCCTCGTATCTGGTGGCCCAGGGCATCACCCGTTTGGTGGTGGAAGGTGGCTCGCTGTTTGCACTGGCGGGCAGCTGAGCTAGCAAAGAAGCGCCGCTGCAGGGTGTTGGCGTGCTCCATCGTTGGGCTGGCTTGCTAGCCGCGTTGTTGCTGCTCAGCGGCTGTGACCCCTCGCTGGGCCGGTTGCGCACGGATCCACCCGGTACAGCCCTGAACGCCAAAAGCTCACGCTGGCAAGGCTTGTCGTCTACCGGTGCTTACAGCAGCGTGCGCCAGGTGACGACGGGCGTGAATCAGTTTTCCTTCAAGGAAACCTGGTTTCGCGGCAAGGGATCGCAGCCCCTGGTCACGATCGGCCGTGGCACCTATGAGCCTTCCACGGGCATCAACGTGTACGAATACAGCCAGCCCAAAGGCGTGGTGGTGGTGAGCACCCATGAAGGGGAGGAGCAGTTCACCGCGGAAGACAAGGTGCTCGCCAGCACCCTGCCTCAGTTCAATGCGGGTGAAACAATCACCTATTCGTTGCGGCCCTGAGCGTTGCGCGGCAACAGCAGCGCCGTGGTGGCTCCGCCGCTGATCACGCCGATCGCCAAAGCCACGCCCATCAGGAAGCCGGTGGGGAGTTGAGCCGTGCGGCCAAAGCCGAGGTTGAGGCTGGCTCGTTGCTCCAGGTTTTGCGCCCCCAGGCAGAGGATCAGCAGGAGCAGCGCACCGCCGCCAAGGCTGGCCAACAGCAGGCGCAGACGCAGCAGCATCAGCTCGGATCCTCTGGGCTATGGAGGAGAGCGTAGAGCTCGCGCCTGGCCATGCCGGTCTGTTGGGCCAGTTGGCGTGCGGCATCGCTGCGGCTCAGACCGGAGGCCACCAGGTTCTGCAGCGCGATGCGTAGGTCAGCCTCGCTTTGCGCCGGCGCTGGTTGGTGACTGGCACCCCCGAGCACGATCGTGAATTCCCCTTGGGGTGGGTGCTGGAGGAAGTGCGCGAGCGCGGCCTCCACCGATGGCCCCACTTGCTCCTCGTGGCGCTTGGTGAGCTCACGGGTCACGGCGATCGGGCGATCGCCCAGCTCGTTCAGGAGATCCTCGAGCAACTGCAGCAAGCGGTGCGGGGCTTCAAACAGCACGAGGGTGCGGGGCTCGCTGGCCAGCTCCTGCAGCCGTGCGCGGCGCTGATTGCTCTTCGGCGGCAGGAAGCCTTCGAAGCAGAAGCGACCCGACGGCAGACCGCTGCTCACCAGGGCGGTGGTGACGGCACAGGGACCCGGAACGCAGATCACCGTGCGCCCTTCGGCTCGGGCCGCTGCAACCAGGGCCTCCCCTGGATCCGAAATCCCCGGAAGGCCCGCATCGCTGATCACCGCGATCGCTTCGCCCTGCGCCAGCGCTTGCAGCAGCTCCGGGATCCGCGCGGTTTGGTTGTGCTCGTGGAAGCTCACCAGCCGCGCTGGCTGATCGCCGCTGCGCAGTCCCAGCTTGTGCAGCAGTAGGCCGCTGTGGCGCGTGTCTTCGCAGGCGATGCGATCGACGCCGCTCAGCACTTGCCGCGCCCGCGGCGAGAGATCGCCGGTGTTGCCAATCGGCGTTCCCACCAGATAGAGCACGCCTGCAGCCGGTTCGGCGCCCTGCATCACAATGCCCCTTTGCCAGCTCCATGATGCCCGCCGCCGCTTGCATGCCTCCAGGCATCGATGAGGAGCAGCTGCTGGCGGAACTGCGTCGCTTGAGCTGGGGAGCGGCCGACATCCTGCTGGCCTACGGCCGCGGTGAACAACCGCCCTATGGCTTTCCCAAGGCGTTGAGCGTGGATGAGGGCGGTGAGGGCCCGGTGAGCGCTGCGGATCTAGCCGTGAATCAATGGCTCCTCGATGGCTTGGGGAAGGCCTTCCCCGATGCGGGTTGGACGCTGCTCAGCGAGGAAACCGCCAAGGAACAACTCACTGCCGGACAGCCCCTCGACGCCGAATGGCTGTGGATCCTGGATCCCCTGGATGGCACCAAGGATTTCCTGCAGGGCACCGGTGAATACGCCGTGCATCTGGCTTTGGCCCATCGGGGTGAACCGGTGTTGGGTGTGGTGTTGCTGCCGGAGATGGAGCAGCTCTGGATTGGCCTGGTGCCGCAGCAGCGGGCCTGGTGCGAAAACCGCGCCGGCGAGCAGCGCCCCGCCACCCTCAGCTCCCGCCAGGCCCTCGGTGAGCTGGTGCTGGTGGCCAGCCGCAACCACCGCGATCAGCGCCTTGAGCAGCTGCTGGAGGCCCTGGCCCTGGGCGACACCAAAGCGATCGGCAGCGTGGGCGGCAAGGTGGCCACGATCCTGCGCGGCGAAACCGATCTCTATATCTCGCTGTCGGGCAAGAGCGCTCCCAAGGATTGGGACATGGCGGCCCCTGAGGCAGTGCTCCGCGCGGCTGGCGGTGCCTTCACCCACGCCGATGGTCGTGCCCTCAGTTACAACGACGGCGACATTCGTCAGGCCGGGTGCCTGATCGCCAGCCATGGCCGCAGCCATAGCGAGCTCTGTGAGAAAGCCGCCTCGGCGATGGCCACGATTGATCCAGGTTTTGCCGTGTGAGGCCAGGCCCGCCTCAAGAGCGGATTGCCATCAAAAAGCCGGCCCCGAAGGGCCGGCGGGTGAAAGCGATTCAGGCTGGAATCGCCGGGCCGGATGGTCTCACTCCACCACGCTGACAGCTGCTGCAGGCTCCTCAGCCTGAGGCACACCACGCAGGGTGAGGTTGATGCGGCCGCGGTTGTCGATCTCGCGCACGCGCACGGTCACGTGATCGCCCACGCGCACCACGTCTTCCACCTTCTCCACCCGGGCTTCGCTGAGCTGGGAGATGTGGATCATGCCTTCCTTGCCGGGAAGAATTTCTACGAAGGCGCCGATCGGGATCACGCGGGTCACCGCGCCACTGAACACTTCGCCCTCCGACACGCGGCGGGTGAGGCCTTCGATGATGCGCTGGGCTTCTTCAGCGGCAGCACCGTCGTGGCTGGCGATCGTGACGATGCCGCCATCTTCGATGTCGATCTTGGTGTTGGTGCGCTCGGTGATGCCCTTGATCGTGCGGCCGCCAGGGCCGATCACGGTGCCGATCAGCTCCGGATCGATGCGGAAGCTGAGCAGGCGGGGAGCGTGGGGGCTCAGCACCTCACGGGGCTTCTCAATCGCCTCGAGCATCTTCTCGAGGATGTGCAGACGGGCGGGGCGGGCCTGGTTGATCGCCTCGGCCACGGTTTTCACTTCGAGACCGGTGATCTTCATGTCCATCTGCAGGGCGGTGATGCCCTTCTCGGTGCCGGCCACCTTGAAGTCCATGTCGCCGAGGAAGTCCTCGATGCCCTGGATGTCGGTGAGGATCCGCACTTCTTTGCCTTCGCGGATCAGGCCCATGGCGGCGCCGCTCACGGGGGCTTTGAGGGGTACGCCGGCATCCATCAGCGCCAGGGTGCTGCCGCACACTGAACCCATCGAGGTGGAGCCGTTGGAGCTCAGGCACTCCGACACCACGCGCAGCACGTAGGGGAAGCTTTCCTTGCTGGGCAACACGGGGATCAGAGCCCGTTCAGCCAGGGCACCGTGGCCGATTTCGCGGCGGCCGGGGCTGCGCATCGGCTTGGTTTCGCCGGTGGAGTAGGGCGGGAAGTTGTAGTGGTGCAGGTAGGTCTTCTCGTTGGACGGGTTGAGGTCGTCCATTTCCTGAGCGTCGCTCGGGGTGCCGAGGGTGGCGCAGGAGAGCACCTGGGTGAGGCCGCGCTGGAACAGGCCAGAACCGTGCACGCGCTTGGGCAGCACGCCGGCGGCTGCACTGATCGGACGCACCTCATCGAGGTTGCGGCCGTCGACGCGCTTGCCGTCTTTGACGATCTGCTCGCGCATCAGCTTTTTGGTGAGCGACTTGTAGTTGTTGCCCAGCGCTTTGCCGTTGCTGCTCACCGCCACCTTGATGGCGTCGTCGTCTTTGAGGGCTTCGATCTTCTCGGCCACCTGAGCCTTGATGGCATCCAGCTGCTCATCGCGCTCGGCCTTGGTGAGGCTGAATTGCTTGAGCACCTCACCGATGCCCTTGGCGCATTCCTTCTCGAGGAATTTGGGCAGGGTGTCGTCTTCGCTCTTGGCTTCGGGGATCACCTGCTCGATGCCGAGCTCCTTGAGCAGGGCCTGCTGCGCCTTGATCAGTTCGCACACCGCTTCGTAGCCGAAGTCGATGGCCTCGATCACGTCTTGCTCGGGCAGCTGGTTGGCGCCCGCTTCCACCATGATCACGCCCTCAGGGGTGCCGGCCACCACCAGATCGAGCTCCGAGCGCTCGATTTCGCGGTAGCTGGGGTTGAGCACGAAGTCGTCGCCCAGCAGGCCCACACGCACGGCCGCCATTGGGCCGTGGAAGGGGATCTTGGCCAGCAGGGTGGCCAGGGAAGCGCCGGTCACGGCGAGCACATCGGGCGGGACGCGCTCATCGAGCGACATGCAGGTGGCCACGATCTGCAGGTCGTCGCGCATCCAGCTTGGGAAGAGCGGCCGCATCGGGCGGTCGATCAGGCGCGCGATCAGGGTGGCGCGCTCGGGGGGACGGCTCTCGCGGCGCATGAAGCTGCCGGGGATGCGACCAGCGGCGTAGAGGCGCTCTTCGTAGTCGCAGATCAGGGGCAGGAAGTCGATCCCTTCACGACCGCCGGAGCGGGTGGCGGTGACCAGAACGGCTGTATCTCCGCATTCGACCATCACTGAACCGCCTGCCTGGGGGGCAAAGCGGCCGGTGGTCAGCCGGATCTCCCGACCATCGAAGGAGATCGACTGAGTGTGACCTTGCACTTGGGCTTATGTCTGTTTTGTTGTCAAGTGCGATTCTCGCATCTGGCCCCCGAACGCTGTGGGAACGCCCGCAATCTCTTTGGAAAGCGTTCTTTGAGGACAGGGTGTTCCGCGTGGGGGTTGTGGTGAACCTTCATCCACCCAATCAGGGCCAGGATCGGTGGATGGATTGGCTGCTTAGGCAATAAAAAAGCGCCTTGCGGCGCTTTTGAACGACAGAACAGGACTGAGCCCTGAACTCACCAGGAAGACTTCACCACGCCGGGCAGCTCACCTTTGTGGGCGCGCTCGCGCAGCTGGTTGCGGCACAGGCCGAAATCGCGGTACACACCACGGGGCTTGCCGGTGGCCCAGCAACGGTTGCGCAGGCGCACCTTGGCGCTGTTGCGGGGCAGACCCTGGATCTTGCGGTGGATTTCCAGGCGCTCCATCGGATCGGCAGCGGCTTCGAAGGCAGCCATCAGAGCGGCGCGCTTAGCAGCGAAGCGCTCAACCATCTTCTGGCGCTTCACGTCGCGCGCAATCATCGACTTCTTCGCCATGCGGCCTGGACTCGTGGGGCAATGATGAACGAGCCTACCTCGCGGGGTGACCTCAACGGCCCAGCAGCTGCTGAACCGCCGCCAGCTGGCTGGTGTCCTTCACGATCAGCACCAGGCTGAGACCCACCAGGAACACAAAGCCCGATTGCATGAAGGCCAGCTGGAACTTCTCCGGCAGGGGTTTGCCCCGCAGCCCTTCGATCATCAAGAGCACAAACTGCCCACCATCGAGCAGCGGCAGGGGCAGGGCGTTCAGCACCGCCAGGTTGATCGAGATCAGCGCGGTGTAGAGGAACAGGCTGCTGCCCCCCTGCTTGGCCAGCGACGCTCCCATTTCCACGATCTTCACCGGACCAGACACCTGGCTGGCTGTTTCACCGAAATGGGTGGCCAGGGTGATGAAGCCCTCCACCGTGCGCTGGGTGAGGGCGCCGAAATCGTGGTTGGCCTGGCGCAGGATCTCGCCTGGACCTTTGGCGCGCCGGAAGGCTTCCGTGCCGCTGGGTTGCAGCTGGGCGCCGATTCGGCCGATGCCGCTGAGATCGGCAGGGGTGAGCGAAAGGTTGAGCTGTTTGCCGCCGCGTTCCGCCTGCAGGCGCAGGGTTTGGTCGGGGGCGCCCTTCACCCGCTCCACCAGCTCGGCTACGGCGCTCTGGCCGCCGCCGAGATCCACGCCATCCACCGCCAGGATGCGATCGCCGGGGTGAAGGCCGGCAGCGGCGGCAGCCTGGCCGGACTGAACACCGGAGACGAGCACGCCCGGGATGGTGCTGAAACCGGCGGGAATGCCAACAACCAGCCCCTGAGCCACCAGCACGCTCCAGGCGAGCAGCAGGTTGGCGAGCACGCCTGCGGCAATCACTAGGGCCCGCTGGGGGATCGGGCGGTTGCGCAGCAGATCGGGGTCGTCCGCCGGGATGGTGCTCTCTTCATCGTCGTCCGGGAACGACACGAAGCCTCCGAGGGGGATGGCCCGCAGGGCGAACTGCACGCCGCGGCGCTGGCGTTCGAGCAGCACCGGCCCGAACCCCACGGAGAAGCCACTCACGCGAATGCCCTGCCAGGTGGCGGCAAAGAAATGGCCCGCCTCGTGCACCACGATCAAGCCGGCCAGGATCGCCAGGGCCGTGAGAACCCCCATCCGCGCAGGTGCAAAGTGTCTCCATTGTGGAGGGATGCCCCGTCGAGATGACGCATCGCTGCGACGCCCTGCTGGTGGGGGCAGGAATCATGGGCGCCACCCTGGCCCAGTTGCTGCGTCAGCTCGATCCCGCCCTGGAGGTGGTGGTGCTCGAGCGCTTGCCGGCTACGGCCGCTGAAAGCAGTGCACCTCTGAACAACGCCGGCACCGGCCACGCAGCCAATTGCGAGCTCAACTACACCCCGCAGGCCGCTGATGGCTCGGTGCCGATTGGCAAGGCCTTGGCGATCAATAGCGCTTTTGAGCTGAGCCTGCAGTTTTGGAGCTCGCTGGTGGAGCGGGGGGCGCTGCGGGATCCGGCAGGGTTCATCCGCTCGGTTCCGCACCTGAGCTTTGTGTGGGGCGAGGCCAACGTGGCCTTCCTGCGCCGCCGTTGGGAGGCGCTCCAGGCCACGCCTCAGTTCGCCGGCATGGAGTGGAGCGGCGATTCGGCGCAGCTGCGCGAATGGATGCCGCTGGTTATGGAGGGCCGCCGCCTCGATCAGCCCCTGGCGGCCACGCGGGTGGCCCGCGGCACGGATGTGAATTTCGGCTCGCTCACCGAAGCCTTGCTCGAGGGCATCGACGTACGCCGGCAGCATGAGGTGGTGGGCCTGGAGCGTGTTGGCTCGGCCTGGCAGGTGCAGGCCCGCCTGCCCGGTGGCGCTAAGGCCAGCTTCGAGGCGCCGTTTGTGTTTCTCGGAGCCGGCGGCGGAGCGCTGCCGCTGCTGCAGCGTTCGGGGATCCCGGAGGCACGGCAATACGGTGCGTTCCCGGTGAGCGGCCAGTGGTTGGTGTGCCGTAACCCAGCGGTGATCGCCGGCCACAACGCCAAGGTGTACGGCAAGGCGGCCGTGGGGGCACCCCCCATGTCGGTGCCTCACCTCGACACCCGTTGGATTGATGGGCAGCGGGCTTTGCTGTTTGGCCCCTATGCGGGCTTCAGCACCCGATTCCTCAAGCAGGGCTCGCTTTGGGATCTGGCGGGATCGGTGACGCCATACAACCTGCTTCCGAGCCTGCAGGCCGGTGCCTCCAATTTCAATCTGGTGCGGTACTTGGTGGGGCAGGTGCTCCAGAGCCAGGAGCAGCGGATGGAGAGCTTGCGCCAGTTTTTGCCCCAGGCCTGTGAGGCCGATTGGGAGCTGGCGGTGGCTGGCCAGCGGGTGCAGATCATCAAGCAGATCGAGGGCCGCGGCGTGTTGCAGATGGGCACGGAGGTGGTGAGCAGCGCCGATGGCTCCCTAGCGGCATTGCTTGGCGCCTCCCCCGGTGCCTCCACCGCCGTGCAAACGATGGTGGAGGTGTTGCAGCGCTGCTGGCCGGGGCGTTTTGCCAGCAGCGGCTGGCAGCAGCAGTTGCGCGCTCTGATTCCTTCGTGGGGCACGGATCTCGGCGCTGATCAGGGCCAACTCGAGGCCCTGCGCCAGCGCAGCAATGCCGCCCTCGGCCTGGAGCTCAGCTCACCGCGCTGATTCGCTCGGCGCCGAAGTAGGGCACCAGGGCTGCAGGCAGCTGGATTGAGCCATCCACTTGCTGACCGTTTTCCAGCAGGGCCGCCATGGTGCGCCCTACGGCCAGGCCGCTGCCGTTGAGGGTGTGCACGAGCTGGGTGCCTTTGCCGTCTTTCAGGCGAATGGCGGAGCGGCGGGCCTGGAAATCGCCGCACACCGAGCAGCTGGAGATTTCGCGGTAGGCGCCGGCGCCGGGCAGCCACACCTCGAGGTCGTAGGTGCGCGAGGCTGAGAAGCCCATGTCTCCGGTGCAGAGCTCGATCTTGCGGTAGGGCAGCTCCAGCGCCTCGAGCACCGCTTCGGCATCGGCGGTGATCTGTTGATGCGCTTCGGCCGAGTGGTCGGGATGGCAGAACCAGTAGAGCTCCACCTTGTTGAACTGGTGGAGGCGGATCAGGCCGCGGGTGTCACGCCCGTAGCTGCCGGCTTCGCGGCGGAAGCAGGGGGTGTAGGCCACGTATTTCAGCGGCAGCTGCTCGGCCGGGATCACCTCGTCGCGGTGCAGGGAGGTGACGGGCACCTCAGCGGTGGGGGTGAGCCAGAGGTCGTCTTCAGCGCAGCGGAAGCTCTCCTCGGCGAATTTGGGCAGCTGGCCTGAGCCGGTGAGGCTGGCGCTGTTCACGAGGATCGGTGGCAGCACCTCGCGGTAGCCCTTGCCGCCGTGCAGGTCGAGCATGAAGTTGATCAGGGCCCGCTCCAGCCGGGCGCCCTGGCCCATCAGCGTGACGAAGCGGCTCTGGGCGATGCGCACGGAGCGTTCGGTTTCAAACAGGCCGAGCCGTTCGGCGATCTGCCAGTGCTCCTCGAGCCAGTCTTCTTTGGCGCGCGGGGTGCCCCAGCGCTTGAGTTCCACGTTGTCGTCTTCGCTGCGCCCATCTGGGGCATCGGGCGACGGGAGGTTGGGGAGGGTGAGCAGCTGCTCGCGCAGCTTGGCTTCGAGGGCTTTCTCCTCTTCTTCCAGCACCGCCACCTGCTGCTTGATGCGGTTGCCTTCGTTGCGGAGCTCCTGCACCTCAGGGCTATTTGGGGCGGCACCCCCCTTGATCTTCAGGCCCACCTCCTTACCGATGCGGTTGCCCTCGGCCTGCAGGTTGCTGCGCTGCTCCTCCAGGTCGCGCTCCTGGCGGGCCATGAGCTGAAGGCCCGTGAGGTCGAGCGTCATGCCGCGACGGCCGAGCTGTGCAGTGATCAGCTCGGGGTTGTCGCGCAGCAGGCGCTGATCCAGCACGGGCCCTAAAGCAAGTGCGGCGAGCCTACGGGCCAGGGTTTCTGAGCGACCAGCTCAGAGCACCTGCACCACTTCGTTCACTTCGGGGATGGCTTCGCGCAGCTTGCGCTCGATGCCCATCTTCAAGGTCATGGTGCTGCTGGGGCAGGAGCCACAGGCGCCCTGCAGGCGCACCTTCACGATCGGGCCATCGATTTCCACCACTTCCACGTTGCCGCCATCAGCCATCAGATAGGGGCGCAGCTCATCGAGGGTGCGCTCCACGTTTTCGAGGGTGAGGGCGCGGGGGTCGTTGGCCTCAGGGGCGGCTGCTTCGGGGGTTGCGGCTGTGGTGTCGGTGCTCATGGGGTTTCTGTTTTGAAACGAGCTTAGGAAGCGCCTTTTACGGGTTGATCAGCCTCAGGCCTCCAGTTGGCCGGTGAGGTTCACGATCACCACGCCAGCGGCGATCAGAGCGATGCCCACCAATTGGCCGGGGCTCGGCACCTGCCGGTAGGCGAGCAGCCCCACCAGCACGATGGCCACGATGCCGACTCCGCTCCAGAGCGCATAGGTGATGCCGAGCGGGATGGTCTGCACCACTCGGGAGAGCAGCAGCATCGAGCTGCCATAGGCCGCCAGCACCACCAGGGTGGGTAGGGGCCGGCTCATTCCGGCGGAGAGCTTGAGGCAGGAGGTGCCCACCACCTCTGAAGCAATGGCCAGCAACAACAGCAGCCAGGCAGGGGTGTTCGGCATGGGGGCAGCAGCGTCTCTCCCTAGGATCGGCCCATCGAGATCCACCGCCCCGCGCCGGGACCCCACCAGAGAAGACGCAGCGAATGACCGACGTTCCCGCCTCGAGGATCCGCAACTTCTGCATCATTGCTCACATCGATCACGGCAAATCAACGCTGGCTGATCGCTTGTTGCAGGACACGGGAACCGTGGCTGCCCGCGACATGCAGGAGCAGTTTCTCGACAACATGGAGCTCGAGCGTGAACGCGGCATCACGATCAAGCTGCAGGCGGCGCGCATGGAATACAAAGCCGCCGATGGTGAGACCTACATCCTCAACCTGATTGATACCCCCGGCCACGTTGACTTCTCCTATGAGGTGAGTCGTTCCCTCCAGGCCTGCGAGGGCGCACTGCTGGTGGTGGATGCCAGCCAGGGCGTTGAAGCGCAGACCCTGGCCAATGTGTATCTGGCGATCGAAAATAATCTCGAGATCATTCCTGTTCTCAACAAGATCGATCTTCCTGGCGCCGATCCCGAGCGCATCAGCGAAGAGATCGAAGCGATCATCGGCCTCGACTGCACTGGCGCGATTCCCTGCTCCGCCAAGAGCGGCCTGGGCGTTCCTGAAATCCTGCAGGCCGTGGTGGATCGGGTGCCGCCGCCGCCCGATCGGCTGAATGAGCCTTTGCGAGCCTTGATTTTCGATTCCTATTACGACCCCTACCGGGGAGTGATTGTGTATTTCCGGGTGATCTCCGGCTCGATCCGCACCAAAGACAAGGTGCTGCTGATGGCCAGCAAGAAAACCTATGAGCTCGATGAAGTGGGCGTGATGGCCCCGGATCAGCGCAAGGTGGACAGCCTTCAGGCCGGAGAGGTGGGCTATCTCGCGGCCTCGATCAAGGCCGTGGCCGATGCGCGCGTGGGCGACACGATCACCCTGGTGAACAACCCGGCTTCAGAGCCACTGCCCGGCTACACCGAGGCCAAGCCGATGGTGTTCTGCGGCCTGTTCCCCACGGACGCCGATCAATACCCCGATCTGCGCGAAGCGCTCGACAAGTTGCAGCTCAGTGATGCCGCGCTCAAATACGAGCCGGAAACCAGCAGCGCCATGGGCTTCGGCTTCCGCTGCGGCTTTCTTGGCCTGCTGCACATGGAGATCGTGCAGGAGCGCCTCGAGCGGGAATACAACCTTGATCTGATCGTGACCGCGCCATCGGTGATCTATCAGGTGAACATGCTGGATGGCACCACGGTGATGGTGGATAACCCCGCAACGCTGCCGGATCCCCAGAAGCGTGAATCGATCGAAGAGCCCTATGTGAAGCTCGAGATCTACACCCCCAACACCTACAACGGCACGTTGATGGAGCTGTGCCAGGAGCGGCGGGGTGAATTCATTGATATGAAATACATCACGACCGATCGCGTCACCCTGCACTACGAGATGCCGCTTGCCGAGGTGGTGACTGATTTCTTCGATCAGATGAAGAGCCGCACCAAAGGCTATGCCTCGATGGAGTATTCCCTGATCGGCTATCGCAAAAACGATCTGGTGCGCCTGGACGTATTAATCAATGCTGAAAAAGCGGATCCACTCACCACGATTGTGCACCGCGATAAGGCCTACAACGTGGGTAAGGGCCTTGTGGAGAAACTCAAGGAATTGATCCCCCGTCAGCAGTTCAAGATCCCGATTCAGGCTTCGATCGGCAGCCGAGTGATCGCTTCCGAGAGCATCAGCGCTATGCGTAAAGACGTGCTCGCCAAGTGCTACGGCGGCGATATCTCCCGTAAGAAAAAGCTGTTGCAGAAACAGGCCAAGGGCAAGAAGCGCATGAAAGCGATGGGCAAGGTGGATGTGCCACAAGAGGCCTTCATGGCCGTGCTCAAGCTCAACCAGTGAGCCGTTTCTCCGAGGCTCTGGCGGCGCTGTTCGGAGTTGGCCTCCTTCTGGGGGCCACTTCTTCGCGCGGGGCGGAACCGACTCCTCAACCCACCACCGCCAACCCAGGCGCTACTCCAGCGCCGGCTGGTCCTGTGATCGTGCCGCCGGCTGCGCTTGAACCTCCAGGTGCCACGCAGACCCTGCGCCTGGCGAGCGGCGCCGAACTCTGGACGATCCCCTACGCCGCCCTGCAGCAGTTCGTGGCTGATGGCACGTTCACGGATCAGCGCCTGTTGCAGCTGGCCGCCAATTCCGGTTGGCCCGACGATCAGCTGCGGGTGGCCCTCGCAAAGCCCTACGCGGTGGAGCTGGTGCCCCTCGCCAACTTCCTCTATTCACCGGCGGGTGTGGCGTTCCTGAAGCAGCAAACTCAGGCGTATCGGCCGCTGCTCGCCCAAGGCCGCGATCTGCGGGTGGAAGGCCTGCGCTCTGCGATTCTGCGCACCGCCAAGGGCGGCACCATCTCGGCGATGGGCATCCTGCGGGAACTGCCCACCTCTTTTGTGGTGGTACTGGGCGGCCCTCCCACCCAGCGCTGTTCGAGCCTGCCTTGCCTGAATCCCCAGCAGTGCACCTCCACGCTGAGCTGGTGGGTGTTTTTGCCGGCCTGCCTGCAGGCGGCAGCCACCAACGCGCCAGTGCCTACGGCAGCCCCCTGATCCGGTCGCGCGCCAGCAGAGCGCGCTCCTCAGCGCAGTAGTCGCGCAGGCCGAGCTGGTGGGCGGTGCGGCTGAAACCGGTGCGAGCCTCCTGGCGAAGGTTCTCGGTGCAGCGGCGGTAGAGCATCTGGCGGTTGATCGTGGCCTGCTCCCACCACCAGAAGCCTGAGCTGGCAATGGCCTGGCATACCAGGGTGCCCGCTGGCGACACCAACCATTGTGCGGCGCTGGTGCCCGGCGTCAGGGTGCTGTTGCCGCAGCTGCGGGATTGCTGCAACGGCGCAAAGCTCTGGCTGGTGATCACCACGGTGGCGGGGTAACTGGGATCGCAGAACAGGTCGCTGCCGTCGAGGGGGTTGCGGATGGGGCCGGCGCTGACGCCCTTGCGCTGGGCCAGGGCACAGCTGCGTGCGATGCGATCGGTTTCCGTGATCAGCTGGGCTGCGGCCAGATCGGATAGGGCAGCTGCATCAGCGCCTGCTTGCAAGCGCTGCAGTGCTTCCACCCCGCGCCATTGGCCGTAGGCCAGCGGTGGGGCCGCCAGCACACCGATCAGAGCCCAGGGCAGCCAGTTGCCTTCCAGCTTGCGAAAGGCGATCAGGGACGCGATCAAGCCGATCGGCCCGGCTGTGACCAGGCCTGCGGCGGCCGCCCCGAGCTGCTGGCGCCAGGCGGAGACTTCGTGGATCTCCAGCAGTTCAATTTCGCGGTCCAGCCCTTCGGCCATCGCAGCGGTGCTGCTGATGGCTCCTTTGTAGCTGCGGGGGGAATGCTCAGCCCATGGTTTGCCGGAATGCTCCATGGTTCAGCGTGTTCACCCGGCCCGGGATGCCGGATTTGTGTTGCCCCTGTCGATCACCGGGGCTCTGGTGCTGCTGCTGAGCAGCCTGTCGCTGCACTCGCTGGTGCTGCACACCCGTCAGGTGCAGGCGGCTGAGCGCACGCGCCTGCAGGCGGAAGATCGCCTGGCCTCAGGGGCACAGCGCCTGGCGGCCGATTTTCAGGGGCGCCTCGCCTGCCTCAAAGCGGTGCCTCTGGCGGATTGGCGCCTGCAGGCGTTGCGTGAGCCTTGCCCTGCCGGGCTGGATCCCGATGCTCTGCAACGGCTGTGGATCGATGGGCAGCCGCTGCAGCTGGCGGGTTGGACGCCGCAGCCTGAGGGCGGAGGGGCCCTGCAGCTCGAGCTTCCAGATGGCGGTTTGGCGCGCCGCTACTGGCTGGGCACGTCAGGCGTGAAGGAGCTGGGCTGATGCAGTTGGTGGAAGTACTGGTGGCGGCGGCGGTGTTCACCGCTGCCTCGGGCAGCTCCCTGCAGCTGTTCGCTCAGGCAGCAAGCAGCTCGCAGCAAACGGAGCTGCGTCAGCAACGCCTTGAGCGGATCGAGCTGGATCGCTTGCAGTTGCAGGCCCACTGGCATCGCGAGTTGGCGGGAGCTGAGGTTTGTGCCATCAACTCTGAGCAGCTGAAGGCTCTGGCTGCTGCTGTGCCAACTCCACCGCAGCTCCAGCGGGAGGTGGTGGTGGGCGAGCAACCGGATGAGCTGCGGCTGCGCTGGCGGTTTGTGGGTGAGCCAGGCGTGGTGCGTGAGCGGTTAGTCACCCCCGCGGGGCTGGGTACCTCCTGCACGGCCAACGCGCCCCTCACCGACAGCCAGGTGGAGGGATTGCCGTGATGGCGCGTGCCAGGTCTCAGGAGTCGGATGGCTTCTCGTTGGCTGAGCTGCTCGTGGGGATCGCCATTGTTGGGCTGCTGGCTGTGTTGGGCTGGAGCGGCGGCAGCGAAACCCTGGCCCGCCAGCGGCTCGAAGCAGCCACGCGCCGCCTGGATCAGGGCGTTCAGCGGGGCCGGGCCGAGGCTCAGAAGCTGGGGCGACCCTGCGGCCTCAGCCTGCAGCCGGAGGGATGGATGCCGCCGGCTCAGAGCAGCCTGTCGCCCTGCCTGCAAACGCTCGAGAGCCTGAAGGAGCCCATTGCGGCTGGGGAGGTGCGCTTGGCGCACAACTTCCCGGCTGTGCTGCGCTTCAGCAGCAATGGGCTGGTGCTCGATGGGGGCACAGCCGTGCTCAGCTCCCCCGGCACAACGCTGCAGCGCTGCCTGGTGATGGCGTTGCCGCTCGGGATCACGCGGCTGGGCCGCTACCGCAACGGTGGCTGTGAACCCGACCCTTCGCTGTAGGGCCATGGGCGGGTTTTCGTTGGTGGAGCTGATGCTCTCGTTGAGCCTGGGCCTGGCGCTCAGCGGCGTGATGTTGCAGGGCCTGATGGCTGAAGGGCAAAACGGAGCCCGCTTTTCGCGGCTGTTGCGCGAACGGGCCGCTCAGAGGCGCACGCTTGAGCTGGTGAAACACGATCTTGCTCAGACCACGGCTGTGAGCGAAACGCCGGAGCTGGAGCAGCACGGGTGCAGCCTGGCGGGCCGAATCCCCGTGTTGCATCTGCGCACGGCTGCTGGGCCGATCACCTATTCAGTGGGCGCGGCCCCCAGCGCGATCTGGCGCGGCCGCGTGTTGATGCGTTGTGGGCCCGCGTTTGGTTTGGATGGTTTGATCAGTGGTGGGTCTCAGGCGCTCAATCGGGTGGTGATTGATGGGTTGGCTGCGAAGCCTCAGGTTTGGAGCGGATGTCAAATCCACTTCGCTTCTGTGGGCGGCATTGCCGCTGTTGAGTTGGCCAAGTCGTTCACTCAGCCGTTTTCGGTTTGCCTGGATTCCCAAGCGGGTCTCTTGGCGCTACGGATTGAGCAGCAGCTTGGAAGCGTTCAGGGTGAATCAGTGCAGCGGATTGCTCTGGAGCAGGTGATGGGTTTGCGCGGATGAGCGGAGTCAACGTAGATCGAAGCGACCGTCGCGAAAGATCAGCACTTCTACATTACTGGCGGTGATGCTTTGAGAAGCTCCCGCCTCGTTGTAAGTGAGGCTGCAGTTGCTGCGTGTGCAGGCACTAAGGCCCGCAAAATTAGTTCTCACCCCGTCGAGGAAAACAACATCTAGATTGCTTCCGCCAACAATGGAATCTTGGCCCAGGCCTGGTAGATAGCGGTTCTCGCCTGCCCCCCCTGTCAGCGTATCGTTGCCGTCCATGCCAATCAGAATGTCGTCGCCATCATTGCCATTGAGTTGATCGTTGCCTTTGCCTCCTACTAATCGATCATTACCTGCAAGTCCGCTGAGTGTGGCTGTTGGGTTGCTTGTGTTGCTTGGTAGGTCTCCTGCTTCGAGAACATCGTTTGAACTTGATCCTTCGATGATGTCTCCACCTCCGTAGCCGCAGATCAACACATCCTGATCAGCGGGAACAGCGCCTTGGGGGACTTCGAGTGTGTTGGCGTTGCTGTCGCCCCCACTGAGTTTGTAAAATCCCTCAATACTCAGATTGGTGTCGCTGCATAGGCTGTTGGAGTTGGGGTAGGAATAGACGGGGCTGATGCGGGAGTATGTGCTTGTTGATGCTTGAAACTTCTGAGTGCCGATCCCCTGGATGCACAGGGTGAAGTTGAGGGATTTGCTCGTGCTGGCGCCGTTGCTGGTGCTTAATGTGCAGGCATCGCTTAGTCCATCAACGATTCGATCGGCCCCTCCTAAGAGTTGATTGCTGCCGGTGATCACGTCGGTATAGTCTCCCTCCTCATTGATTCCTGGTCCGCAGCGGAACAGGCTTTGGCTGCTATTCCAGATCTGGTGACTGCTGTCGTCGGAGTTATTGCGAACAAAGTAGATGGCTGGTGGTAGATCTCGGCGGATTTCCAGGGCGAATCGAAATTCATCCTCTGTGATGCCGGGCGTGCACTGGTTGAGGTTGACGCTGTCAGCGTTGGTTAAAACTCTCTCGCTGAGTGCCACTTCTGATTCGATGAAGTGGCTGCTGCGCGTCCAGTCGTTTCGCAGGCGTTCTGTGGATTCGAGGCTGGCATTAGAACGCAAGTGCACAATCATCGCGTCGGCTACGATGATGCAGAGCATTCCTCCAAGGGATGCTGCCAAGAGCACCTCAACGAGTGAAAAACCCCCTCGGTTGTTGCGCCGTAGCGCTAGTAGCTCGTGGTGTAGATGCATGCGCCCGCACGCAGTTTTCCGCTGCGAATCAGCCCAAGTGGTTTGAGAATTCGGATGCAGCGACCGAGATTACTCCCTGTCATTGTGATTCGGAGTTCGGAATCGGTTGTTGTTGTGCCACGGGGTGTGAAGACCCATGTTGTCGGGTTGTTGTATGCCAGATTTAAGGTGATCGAACTGCTATTGCGGATTTCGTTTCGAAGATTGAGGTTTGCTATTTGGCTTGGGTTGTTATCGCAGATCGCATTAAAATCGGCTGTGGATGTGGTGATTGCAATCCTGCAGGGGCTTGATTGCTGAATGGCTTTTCTGCGCTGATCATCAAGCCAGGCGACCAGCTGTTTGCTGGCGCTGTTCAGGCGTTCATCTTCCCAGTTGCGAGTGAAATTTGGGATGGCAATCCCTGCTAAAATGCCTACGATGGCGACAATCACCATCAGCTCAATCAGTGAAAACCCCTCTGCTGCTGTTGAGGTGTTGATCATGGGCACCAGCCTTGAGCGTGGGGAACGATGGTGGTGCTCACAGTCATAGGTAATGCTGCGGCAGTGAAGGTCACATTCAGTTGATTTCCTAAAGGTTTGTATGCCACTTGTACCTCTACGGCAGGCACACTATTGACGATGAAGCTGCTGGGTTTTTCTGATGCCGGCAGAGCATTCAGGAGGCCTTGCCCCAGGTTATTGTCGCTGCACAATGGCTTCAGAGTGGCCAGATCGAACGCAAGAGATTTGGTGAGCTCAGTATTGGCGCAACCCTGAGTGCAGAGATAGCGGAAAGCTCCTTCTCTGAGGGTTTCCATATGGGACGCGATATCTGCATCAACCAGTCCACGCTGCTTAGAGCGCCCCATGCCAAGGATTGAAGAGCCTGTCATTTGCAGGCTGCTGAGGACAACCAGGATCAAAATGAATGAGGCCACCATCACCTCAGGCAGGCTGAAGCCGGTCTGGCCTGGCTGTGAGCGTGGAATCCTCTTCATGGCTGCCTCTCTGGTGTCATGTGGGCATCTATTGCTTTGTCCAGCTACTCCAATGGGAGATTCCCAGTGCTACATAGTCGCGAATACCAAGTGCATATTGTGGGCCAAAGGAGTTGAACAGCTGTGTGCCGATATCAGCCGGAACCACAAGTTGAGCGACGTTAGATGATGAGCCATTCCACACTTTAGCCCACACGGCGCCGTTGATATCACCTCCTGTGCATTCGCCAGTTCCGTCGCATTCTGCTGTTTCTTTCGAGCCTCCATTGATGCCCATGTTGCCATCTGGGAAATATGCCCAAAGAGCATTGGTTGTGGATGCTCCGGCCAGTCGGACCAGTTGATCGGGATAGGCGTTCGTTGGATCGATTGGTCGGCCAAATAATCCGAGGGAGCTTGCAGGTGCATTCGGGGGGATGTGTCGGATGGCGGCTCCACCAGTCAGGGTCACTTGCGGACCACGGACATAAATCCGAACATCTCCTGCGGTGGTATCCACTGTAAGAATGTTGTTTTTGCTATTGAGATCGATCGAGTTCACGACGCAGTGGGTGATCGGTGTTCCTGCACCGCGGTTTTCTACCCGGCATGCACCTGTATTGGTTCCTGCAGTGAGTGTTTTGGTTGCTGTGATGTCTGCAGGTGTGCCGAAACTTAGGCTTGCTGGCGGCTCCGGAACTGGTGGAAGATCGATAGGTCCGAGAAAGATTTGGCCTGCAACAGATCCATTATTTTTCATCTGGATATAATTTTCTTGCTGTGCTCGTGTCAGGTTTTCGTAGTCGGTGCCGCTGTAGCACTGCAGGCACAAAACGTTGCCTGAGAGCTTCCCGAACACATCATTATTTCCGAGGACAATGCTCTGGCCGAGGAGCCCGGGGAAGCCGCTGGTGACTGTTGGTTCTCCGAATGAGGTGGTGCAGCTTTTCGGCTTGATCTCAAGGGTTTGATCCACGATGGCTGTTGCGGCAACGCTGTTGCTCCCGCGTAACCGTTCCCCGCGCATCCTGATCATCGCTTTGCCGCCATAGAAGGGGCTGCCCTGGAAGTCGTAATCCACCAAGGTGTAACGACCGTCGCTGCCAATCGTTCCTGTGGTGCTGGGTGATCCGATCTGCGAATTTGTGCAGATCGAGGAGGTGTACGACTGATCCCCCCAGTCGCCCAGGTCTTTGATCAGCAGATATGAGTAATCCGAATTCAGGCTTTCGATTAAGCGGGCCAGTCCCGCCTCGGCGATTTCTCGCGCTTGGCGGGACTGGCTTTGGCGGATGGATCCATTGAGTCCAAGCCACGAACGAGCTGCTAGAGCCATTAACCCAGTGCTGATGATTAGGGAGACAATCAGAACAAGTGGGAGAATAAATCCTTCGCTGCCTTCCCGTGACTTGGCTTTAGTCATGGTATGTACTTATTGAGTATCTGTGGCATGCCTATGAGATCTGATTGATATCTAGTTCTATTTGTTTGATTATGGTGCAGCGGGTGCAGCGGGTGCGGCGGCGGCTAGCGTGCCCATTGTTATCACGCCTGTTGTTAAGTTCACGGATGAAGTCATTGCTTTGCCGTTAAGGCTGCCAGACTTTGCTGTGCCTGTTGCCTTGATTGAGGCTGCTGAGGGGTCGCATTCGTAGGCGAAGAACTTGTCCGTTACTGCCACGGTTGCTAGTGGGCATGGGATGCTTCCGGTCCCTTCGGCAGAGTTGGCTGTTGTCGTTCCGCCTTCTTGGTAGGCGGCATAAACTTGCTTGAGATACGAAGATGACTGTTGCTTGGCTTCGGTGGCTTTCGCCTTGTCCGATTGGCTAAGGAAGTTGGGGAGAGCAATTGCGCTCAGAATCCCAACAATCACAATCACGATCATCAGCTCCACCAGGGTGAAGCCTTGTTGAAGCAGGTTCTTCTTGCGGCTTGACGATTGACCCAGCTGGCGCATCAGCGCTGTTTGCAGCTGGGGGCGAAGAGTGGTCGTGGTCATGGAGGGGTTGCTCGGGGGCATGTGTTCAACGTATTCAGCGCAGATCTGCTGCACCAGAAGTGTTGGCCGTTGATTGCCTGAGAGTTTTCTGAGAGCGGATTGGTGGTGCTGACCGCTTCCCCTGCCTACGGTTGTGGCAGCTGACGCCTGTGGGTGCCTGCCGCTCGCCCGGCCGCTTCGATTCGCCGCCACCTGCAGGCCACCAGCTTGTTGGCCGTGCTGGCTGGCTATGTGGTGTTGCTGCTGGTGAACCGGCAGCTGTCAACGCGGGTGCGTCATGAGCGCCACGCCGCGCAGGTGCAGGAAACCACGCGCCTGTTGCAGGAGCTGCTGCCCGAGCAGACCGACACCACTGCTGAGTTGCGGCGCCACCTGGCTGATCTGGCCAGCCCCTCTTTATTGGTCTGGATGGTTTGGCTGGAGCCTGACCGCCCCGCAACCGCTCCGGTGATATTGCCCAGTGGTGCGGCCTTTCAGGAGTTTCACGTTGGCCATGCCTTGGTGCGTGCGGCTGATGCAGCCCTGAAGGCCGATGGGATGCCGCGAGAGTTTCGCTTCAACGGGCGCACTTATTTCACCTGTGCAATGCCGGTGCGTTTGTCCGGCCGTTCGTATCAGTTGCGTTTCCTCCAGGATTTCACCCTTGAAACGGAACAGGAGCAGCTGATCAGCCTGCTCTTGGTGGCGGTGGCCGGTGCATCGGCTCTGTTCACTTCAGCACTGCTGCGCCTGGTGATTCATCGGGGCTTGCTGCCCCTGGATCTGTTCAGCGCCACGCTTGCGAGCATCAGCACCCGCTCCCTGAGCACTGAACGGCTCTCCCTCAAGGGCCAACCCGCTGAACTCCATCCCATTGCCACAGCCTTCAACGACCTCCTCGATCGCTTGGCGGAGGCCTGGGAGCACCAGCGCACCTTCGTGAATGGCGTGTCGCATGAACTCCGCACACCGATCACCCTGATCAGCGGCTACAGCCGCCGCTTGCTGCGCCGAGCCGAGGGCTTGAACGCAGAACAGCGTGAGCAGTTGGAGTTGGTGGCCTCTGAGGCCGAATCGATGGGTCGCCTCGTGAACGATCTGCTCGAGATCGCCCGGGATGACGCCGGCCGCTTGCAGCTGGAGAGTGCCCAGCTCGATCCGGCCACCCTGCTCGAAGACGTGCACCGCCGCCTGCAAGACACCACCAGCGGGCGCCTGATCCTTCAACCGCTCCCCAGCAGCTACGCCGATGTGTGCGCTGATCCCGAACGGTTGAGTCAGTGCCTCACCAACCTCGTGGAGAACGCTCTCAAATACAGCCCCGCAACCCTGCCGATTGAGCTGGCCCTCAGCAGTGATGCCGATCAGGTGGTGTTGCACGTGCGCGACCACGGCACAGGAGTGCCGCTCGCGGAGCGGGAGCAAATTTTTGGACGGTTCATCCGGGGCAGCGGCAGCGCCGACACCAGCGGCCATGGCATCGGCTTGGCTGTGGTGAAAACGCTGATGGAGCGGATGGGTGGCTCGGCGTCGGTGGGAGATGCTCCGGGCGGAGGCGCCGATTTTCAGTTGCGGTTGCCTGCTGTGTTGAGCACGCCGGTGGAGGAGCGCGCCAGCCGCAGCGCGAGCCTCAGGCGTTGGTTCAGCCCTGGTTGAGCCAGTGCTCTAGTTGCTCCAGCGCTTCGGTTTTGAGCAGGGTGGCCGCTGCACCGGCGGCTTGGGCGGCGGCCTGCACCTGCGGGTCGCACAGCGCCGTGACCACCACCACGCGCCCGCTGAATTGGCGTGCCCGCAGCCCTAGGAGCGTGGCTTCGCCGTTGAGGCCGGGCATCATCCAATCGAGCAGCACCAGCTGCACCGCGCTGAGTTGGGCGGCATTCAGCAAGTCGCTGCCGTCGCGGCAGCGCAGCACTTCGGCTCCGAGGTCTTCTAGCTCCGCTGCCAGCAGGTCGCGGATGCGGGCGTCATCGTCCACCACGGCCACCAGCGGAGCGCTCATTCGGCCGGCTCCTTGATCGCACCGGCCTTGAGCAGGAAGCCCACGCCGCGCACCGTTTGGATCAGGGTCGGCCTGCCGGGCGGTTCGAGCTTGCGCCGCAAGTAGCGCACATACACATCGAGCACATTGGCGTCGCCTACGAAGTTGTCGCCCCACACCTGCTCGAGCAGGCTCTGGCGGCTCTGCACCCGACCCGCCTCCGCCAGTAGGCAGCGCAACAGCTGGAATTCGGTGTGGCTGAGGTGCACGGGCACACCGCCGCGGCTCACCTCATGGCTGGCCAGATTCAGCTGCAGATCCTCCAGCTCCATCACCTCCCGCGTTGATTGCCCGGTTGCCCCTGGGGTTCCCCCGCGCCGGGCCAGGGCCCGCAGCCGCGCCAGCAACTCCTCAATAGAGAACGGTTTCACGAGGTAGTCGTCGGCGCCGGCATCGAGTGCCTCCACCCGATCCCGCACCGCATCGCGGCCGGTGAGCATCAGCACCGGAAGTTGCAAGCCGGTGGAGCGCAGGCGCTGGCACACTTCCACACCGCTGAGATCCGGCAGCATCCAATCGAGGATCACCAGATCGGGCAACTCCTGGCGAATCGCCGTCAGCGCCTCGATGCCATCGCTGCAGCTGAGCACCGCGTAGCCCTCTTCCCCCAGCTCCAGCTCGAGAAACTGCCGCAGACGGGGATCGTCGTCGGCCAGCAGCACGCGGGTGGCTTGGCCGCCATCGCGGATCGATGCCATGGTGTGCCGCAATGGCTCCCCCTGTCTTACCCACATCTGCGGCATCGCGCTTGCTGAGCTGGCGCCCGCGCAACCTGGCGGCACGCATGGCGCGCTGGGGCGCATTGATCGTGCTCGCGTATTTGCTGATCGCCCTGCTTACGCCCCTGTTCACCCACCTCGGCCTGCTGCCGGATGTGAATGCGGGCCTCGATAACCCCATCTATGCGCCGCCCTCCCTTCAGCACTGGTGCGGCACCGATCGCCTGGGACGCGACGTGTGCAGCCGCACCCTCGCCGGCAGTGGCGTGGCTCTGCAGGTGGTGGCCGTGGCGTTGGTGTCTGCCCTGATGATCGGCGTGCCGCTGGGCATGGTGAGCGGCTATCTGGGTGGCTGGCTGGATCGGGTCCTGGTGCTGCTGATGGACACGCTCTACACACTGCCGGTGCTGCTGCTCTCGGTGGTGCTCGCCTTCCTCTTGGGCAAGGGCTTGCCCAATGCGGCGGCTGCGTTGTGTGTGGTGTACGTGCCTCAATACTTCCGCGTGGTGCGCAATCAAACGGCTCAAGTGAAGGCCGAGTTGTTTGTGGAAGCAGCCCGCTCGCTCGGGGCTGGCCCGATCTGGATCCTGCGCCGCTACCTGTTCCGCAACGTGATCACCTCTGTGCCGGTGCTGCTCACCCTTAACGCCGCCGATGCGGTTCTGGTGCTCGGCGGTCTGGGCTTTTTGGGCCTCGGCTTGCCTGAAACCGTGCCCGAATGGGGGAGCGATCTGCAGCAGGCGCTCAGCGCTCTGCCCACGGGAATCTGGTGGACCGCTCTGTATCCCGGGGTGGCGATGTTTGTGCTGGTGTTGGGGTTGTCGTTCCTGGGCGAAGGTCTCGAGAGCTGGCTGAGCGGTAGCGGCTCCAGCGGGCGCTCGCAGAGCTGAGACTCAGTAGCGAAGTTTCAAGGTGCGGGGCAGCTGCTCGGTGATTTCGCCCTCTTCGCTGAGGGGCGGATAGGGGCGCCCTTGTCGCCGGCACCAGTCGGCCACCTGGGGGTAGGCCCACTCGAACAGCAGCTTGCGGTAGGCCTCCTCGCCGCCGGGAACGCCTTCGCCGTTGCTGGGAACCAGTCCCGCGCGCTCCCGTTGGCGCAGCGCCTCAAAGAGCAGGGTGGCGGCGGCCACGCTCACGTTGAGGCTCTGCACCATGCCCGTCATCGGGATGAACAGCGGTTGATCCACCATCGCGAGCGCCTCATCGCTCATTCCCCACTTCTCGGCCCCCATCAGGAAGCAGCTGGGGCCGGTGAAGTCGCAGTCGCGGTAGTCGCGGGCATCCACGCTCAGGTGGGTGCCATAGATGCGGAAGCCCTTCGCCTTCAAGCCGCTCAGGCACTCCTCGATGCTCGGGTGGGGATGCAGCGGCACCCACTTCTGGCTGCCCTTGGCGGTTTTATTGAAGGTGCGGGGCCGTCCCGGCAGGCTCACCACATGCGCTTCCAGCACGCCCACGGCATCGCAGGTGCGCAGGATCGCCGAGAGGTTGTGGGGCTTGTCCACCGCTTCAAGCACCACCGTGAGATCGCCCATGCGGCGGTTCAGCACGGCCTGGAGTCGTTCGAAGCGGCGGGGCAGTAGGGGCATCGATCAACGCAGGCCTCAGTCCCATCGTCCTGGATCGCCGGATCTGCCGCTTCGTGCCGATAGCGTTGCCCCGTGGAGCCGAGCTTTGATCAGCGCGTGTGGGCGGTGGTGAACCAGATCCCGCCGGGTCAGCTCGCCACCTACGGCCAGATCGCCGAGCTGATCGGTGCCTACGGCTGTGCGCGGCAGGTGGGATGGGCCCTGCGCCGGCTTGCCCTGCCCACGGACGTGCCCTGGCATCGGGTGGTGAACGCCCAAGGCCGCATCAGCATGAGCCTCAGCCGTGAGGGATCCGACTGGATCCAACGGGAGTTGCTGTTGGCCGAAGGCATCCCCGTGGATGCGGAAGGCCGGTTGCCGCTGGCGCGTTATCGCTGGCTGCCGCAGCCCGATTTGGCTGCCGAGCGATAACCCCAGGCCTGGAATGTCTCCTGCAGCGATGGGTCGTCCTGGAAGGCTTGGAAGTAAATCGCTTCCGGTGCCAAATCGGCTCCGTTCGGCCAGGTGATGGTGCCCAGCTCTGCGTTGAGTTCCAAGCCTGCAAAGTATCCGGGCTGCTTGAGGGGCTCTAGGAGAGGCCCAGTCAGAAGCCATTGCAGGTCAGCCACTCCGCTGCGCCCGTTGCTGAAGGCCACACGGATCCTGGTTCCTTCCAGGTGTTCGACCGCCTCAATTCGCAATGGTGTGCTCATTCCAGGGGTGGGATCGGGATGAGGGGTTCCTGGTCCTGGCATCGCTGCCAATCCTCCTGGAGTTCGCTGAGGTGGAGGCTTCTCCATTCAAGAACCAATCGCAGCGCTCGAGGCGGAAAAGCCCCGTGCACAAGGCCCGAGTCGATCTCCACCAACACTTCCGCAGCTCCGTACCGCGCATGAAAGTGACGCGGTTGATGGTCGGCGTAGAACATCATGATGGTGATGCCAAGAAAGCGGCTCACGATCGGCATGGGGCTGGCTGGCTTTGTTGGTGAAATGCCACCCCTGTTTCAGAACGTCGCCGCTGGCTCGCTATCGCTGGCTGCCGCCGGGCGCTAGTTGTGAAGCAATGTCTGAGCTGCGGGCCTGTTGAGCGTTTCTGCTGTTGCTGAACCGAGGGGTCTTGCGCCGCGCCAGCTGGCTTGGCAGGTGCTGCAGGCCGTGGCAGCGGGGGCCTATGCCGATGGGGCCCTCGAGCGGGAGCTAGGGAAGGTTCAACTGGCGCCCCTGGATCGGGCGCTGGCCACGGAGCTCGCCTACGGCGCGATCCGGCAGCGCCGTTTGTTGGATGCCTGGCTGGATCAGTTGGGAAAAGTTCCGGCGGAGCGCCAGCCCCCCAAGCTGCGCTGGTTGCTCCATCTGGGCCTCTATCAGCTGATTGCCAGCGATCGGGTGCCCGCCTCCGCAGCGGTGAGCACCACCGTTGAGCTGGCCAAACGTGGGGGCTTGGCGCGGCTGGCACCAGTGGCCAACGGCATGCTTCGGGCCTTCCTGCGCCGCCGCGAGGCTGGCGACACCCTGCCGCTCCCCCCGCAGGCAGCGGCCGATCCGGCGGTGGCACTGGGGGTGCGGTATTCCCTGCCCGATTGGCTCACTGGCAACCTGCTGCAGTGGTTGCCGCCGGAGCGGGCCGAGGCGTTCGCTCAGGCGTGCAACACACCGCCTGGTTTGGATCTGCGGGTGAATCGGTTGCGGTCCACGCCGGCTGAGGTGCAGGCCGCACTGGCCGCCGCTGGGGTGGAGGCACGGCCAATTGAGGGCGTGCCGCAGGGGCTCACGCTGGTGGGCCGCAGCGGTGATCTCAGCCGGTTACCTGGGTTCAGCGAGGGGCATTGGTGTGTGCAGGATCGAGCCGCCCAGCGCATAGCGCCGCTGGTGGATCCGCAGCCAGGTGAGCGCATCCTGGATGCCTGCGCCGCCCCCGGTGGCAAGAGCACCCACCTAGCTGAACTGATGGGGGATCAGGGCACCGTGCTGGCCCTTGATCGCGGGGAAGCGCGGCTGCGGCGGGTGAGCCGCAACGCCGAGCGCCTGGGGCTCGACTGCATTGATGTGCGCCATGGCGATGCCACCACCTGGGCCAACCAACAGCCTGAGTTGTTGGGCCACGTGGATCGGATCCTGGTGGATGCACCTTGCTCGGGCCTTGGCACCTTGGCCCGCCATGCCGATGCCCGTTGGCGGATCGATCCGGCTGCGATCGATGAGCTGGTGTTGTTGCAACGCCAGCTGCTCGATGGGCTGCTCCCCTTGCTCAAGCCTCAAGGTCGGTTGGTCTACGCCACCTGCACCGTGCACCCACGGGAAAACCAGCAGCTGATCGATGCGCTCCTCGGCGATCAGCCCGAGCTGCAGTTGATCGAGAGCTGGCAGCTGTGGCCGGGTGAAGTGGATGGTGGCGGCGATGGCTTCTTTGCTGCCGTGTTGAAGCGGCAAGCCTGAGCTACTGGCTCAGGGCAGAGGCGGTGGTGCGGCTGGTGCCACCGGCGGTGGCGGGGTTGGCCCGGCGTCCACCGGAGGAGGTGCCGCTGGGGTTGCGCCAGCCGGGGCTGTTGCAGGCTCTGCGCTGCTGGCTTCGCTGGGGGTGCCTTCCGGGATCACCTGGGGAGCCGTGCCGGGTGTGGTGGCGGGTGCGGTTGTCGCTCCCGACGTTCCGGCGGGCTCCATCGCCTTGGGTTTGCCCTTCAGCGCCTTGAGTGGATCGAATTTGCCCGCCAGCTGCGGCTTGGGTGGGAACTGCCGTACCGGTAGGTCTTTGAGGATCGGGCCCATGTAGTCCGCCCAGGCCACCACGGCGACGGCGCTGGTGCTCTTGGTTTCCTTGTTGTTGTCGTAGCCGAGCCACAGGCCAGTCACGAGCTGGGGCACACCGCCGATGAACCACAGGTCGCGACCCCCTTCGGAGGTGCCGGTCTTGCCGGCAGCCGGACGATTGGGGGGTACGGCCCCGTAGCCGGTGCCGCCTTTCACCACCTGCTGCAGCATCCAGAGCATGGCGTCGGCGATGTCGCTTGGTACGGCCCGGCGGCCCCGGTCGCCATCCACGCGGCGGCTCCAGAGCAGTTCGCCGTTGGGGCCGAGGATTTCCTCAAACGGTGTGGGCGTCACGTAGACGCCCCTGTTGAAGATCGCGGCATAGGCGGCGGTCATGTCGAGCACGGTCTGCTCGGTGGCGCCCACGGCCAGGGGATAGAAGCGCCCCAGCTCACGGGTGATGCCCAGGCTCTTGGCGGTGGCGATCACCTTGTCGAAGCCGATCTGCTTCAGCAGGCTGACCGCCACTGTGTTGAGCGAGTTCTGCAGGGCCACCCAGAGCGGCACGGTGCCCATGTAGCGGTTGCCGAAGTTTTTCGGGCAGTAGCCCGCGTAACACACCTGGCGGTCGTTGATCGCGTCTTCCGGCTTCATGCCCTCCTTGAGGGCCGTGAGATACACGAACAACTTGAACGTGGAGCCGGGAGAGCGCAGGGCCTGAGCGGCGCGGTTGAACTGGCTCTTGTCGAAATCCTTGCCGCCCACCATCGAGCGCACCAGGCCGGTGCCTGGCTCCATCGACACCACCGCCCCCTCCATATCCCCGGGGGCGTGCTTGTTGATCGTGGCCTGAGCTCGTTCTTGCCAGCTCATGTTGAGGCTGGTGCGGATCGTGAGGCCGCCCACCTCGAGGTCTTCAGGGCTGAGCACCTTGGGCAGTTCCTGCGCCACCCAGCTGGTGAAATAAGGAGCGCGGCTCGTCCAGAACTTCGGCTCAGCGGGCTTGAGCAGCAGGGGGCTGGCGCTGGCGCTTTGCAGTTGCAGGTCGTCGATGAAACCGGCTTCGCGCATGCGGCGCAGCACCGTGGCCCGCCGCTCCAGGGCTAGATCTGGATTCACCAGCGGTGAATACACCGATGGGGCCGGAGGCAGGCCGGCGATCAGGGCCGCCTCCGGCAGGGTGAGCTCCGAGGGGCGTTTGGAGAAATAGATCCACGCGGCATCCGAAACGCCGTAGGCGCTCGAGCCCAGATACACGTAATTGAGGTATTGCTCGAGGATCTGCTGCTTGCTCAGCTGGCGCTCCAGCTTTCCGGCTAGCAGCGCTTCTTTCAGCTTGCGAATGATCGTGCGGTCCTGGCTCAGGAACACCGTGCGCGCCAGCTGCTGGGTGATCGTGCTCGCACCCTCCTCAACCGATCCGCGTTTCACATTGCGCATCAGCGCTCGGCCGATGCCCACCGGATCGATGCCGTCGTGCTCGTAGAAGCGGCGATCTTCAGCGGCGATGAAGGCCCGCTGCACCAGCAGGGGCATCTGGCCGCTCACCAACTTCTCGCGCGTGGCAGGGCCCAGCTTCTGGATCACCTGTCCGTCCGCTGAGAGCACCGTCACCGTGCCGGGCCGGTTGTAGCTGCTCACCCGCTGCACGTTGGGTAGCAGCGCGTCCACCCCCTGCACCAGCAGGTTTTGGCCAAGGGAAACGGCAACCCCTGCTCCGGCCCCAATCAGGCCGGCTCGGAGCAGCGGGCGGCGGCGCTTGGCCGTCACATCACCACCAGATCGCTATGGCCGATGGCCAGAGCGGTCACGAGCATGCCGAGCACCAGGAAAGGCTGCGCGCTGGCCTGGTATTTCACATCGAATGCCACGGGATCACGCAGCAGCCAAATGTCCTGGAAGGTGATCTGAGGAATGATCAGCAACACCAGCAGCACAGCGGCGAAATGCTGGCCGATCGCGATCAGCACGGCAACCATCGCCAGTTGGAACACATCGATCATCCCGGCGCTGATCCAGCTGGCCTTCTCGATGCCGAAAGCAACAGGCAGCGATTGCAGGCCCAGGGCCCGGTCGCCTTCCACACTCTTGAAATCGTTCACCACCGCGATCCCCAGGCCGGCCAAGGAGTAGGCGAGCGTGAGCAGAGCCGTGGTCCAGGTGAGTTGGCCAAACAGGGCCTGTCCGGCCCACCAGGGCAAGGCGATGTAGCTGGCGCCGAGGGCGTAGTTGCCCAGCCAACCGTTTTGCTTGAGCTTGAGCGGCGGTGCTGAGTAGATGAAGCTCACAAAGGAGCCGCCCAGCGCGAGCAGGAACAGCACCGGCGTGGTGTGAGCAGCCCACAGATCAAGGCCGTAGGCCACGCCCAGACCGGCCAGCAAGAGCACCCAGATCTGGGCTTTCACCTGCCAGAGGGGAATCGCACCGGAGGGAATCGGTCGATACGGCTCGTTGATCGCGTCGATCTCGCGGTCGTAGTAGTCGTTGATCGTTTGGGTGTAGCCGGCCAGCAGCGGGCCACTCATCACCATGCAGGCGATGGATGCTCCTACCTCGGTGAAGGTCCAGTGGAAATTGCCTGAGGCCGCGGCGCCGCAGAGCACACCCCAGATCAGTGGAATCCAGGTGACCGGCTTCATCAGCTGAAGCCGAATCTTCCAGATGTTGGAGGTGCCGCTGGCACCTTTCATGCCCAGCAGTTGGCGCGCTCCCGCGCCAGTGCTGGCGGTGGGATTGGGAGAGTCGCTTGGGGAGTCGCTCACAGTGGCGGCTTCAGGCTGCGGTGATTTCGTCGTCGAAGAACCAGGTGGTGGTGCCATTGGCCAGCTCCACCACCACACCGATGCCTTTCCCGTCGGTCACTTTGAAGTCCTTCACGGTGCCGGTGGCATCGGCCTGAAGGGCTGCAACGAGATCAGCGGGAATGCGGTCGCGCACCCGGGTGACCCGCACCTTCGAGCCGACGGTGATGGCAGCCTGGGACATGTCCAGCGCGACAAAAGTGGCGCCAGGTTAGCCCCCGGACACACGGCTGTTCCTTCTCTCCCATGGTCGCCAAACGAATCATCCCCTGCCTCGACGTGGCCGATGGCCGGGTGGTGAAGGGGGTGAACTTCGTCGGTCTGCGCGATGCCGGCGATCCGGTGGAGCTGGCCTGCCGCTACAGCGCCTCTGGTGCTGATGAGCTGGTGTTTCTCGATATCGCCGCCTCCCACCAGGGGCGCGCCACGTTGGTGGATCTGGTGCGCCGCACCGCTGAAGCCGTCACGATTCCCTTCACCGTGGGCGGTGGCATCAGCACGGTGGAGGGCATCACCGAACTGCTTCGCGCCGGTGCCGACAAGGTGAGCCTCAATTCATCGGCGGTGCGTGATCCGGAGCTGGTGGCCCGGGGTGCTGAGCGCTTTGGCTGTCAGTGCATCGTGGTGGCCATCGATGCCCGGCGCCGTGAGGGCGGCTGGGATGTGTACGTGAAAGGCGGCCGCGAAAACACAGGCCTTGATGCGGTGGCCTGGGCGCAGCGGGTGGTGGAGCTGGGGGCCGGCGAGATCTTGCTCACCTCGATGGACGGCGATGGCACCCAGGCGGGCTACGAGCTCGAGCTCACCCGGGCGGTGGCCGATGCGGTGGAGGTGCCGGTGATTGCCAGTGGCGGTGCCGGCTGCATCGATCACATCGCTCAGGCTCTGGATGCAGGCCCCAAGGGCGGTCACGCCTCGGCGGCCCTGCTGGCCTCCCTGCTGCACGACGGAGTGCTCACCGTGGAGCAGATCAAGACGGATCTGCTCGGTCGTGGTCTGACGATCCGCCCGCTGGAGCGGCCCGCCGGCGTGAGCGGCTGACGCTGACGCGCTCCAGCGTTACGCGCCGTTACATTTGTCTCAGAGACCCAAAGCGCCCGGCTGTGCCTGCCCTGCTCCAGTCCCACTCCACGGCCCTGGCGGTCGTGATTGTGTTGGTAGTGGTGGCGATGGTGGCCTGGGCGCTGCAGTTGATGCAGGCCGCCTCGGATCGCAAGGAGTTCTCCTTGATGTTGGCCGGTTGCATGGTGTGCTCCGCCGCCGTGGGTTTGGCGGCGGTGATGGTGATGGCCTTCACCAGTGCTGATCGCATTGAGGCCCAGCTGCAAGCAGGAGGTGTCAGCCTCGATGCGATTTCCCTGCCCTGGGATGCCAGTGTCGATTCAACCCGGCGATCCTGAGCAGGTTCGCGATCTGTTTGATCGCATCGCCCCCGCTTACGACAACCTCAACGACCTGCTCAGCCTGGGGTTGCATCGCCTCTGGAAGCGACAGTCTGTCGCCTGGCTCGATCCAGCCCCTGGCCAGCGTCTGCTCGATCTCTGCTGCGGCACGGGTGATCTCGCCCTGGTGTTGGCAGAAAAAGTTCGACCGGGAGGGCTGGTGTTTGGGCTGGACGCCGCCGCCGCTCCGCTGGAGCGGGCGCGCGAGCGGGCTGGGCGCCAGCCCTGGCTGCCTGTGGAATTCAGGCAGGGCGATGCGGCGGCTACCGCTCTGGCGGATGGCTGGGCTGATGGCGCGGTGATGGCCTACGGCTTGCGCAACCTGCCGGATCCCGCGGCCGGGCTTCAGGAGTTGCGGCGCTTGTTGCGGACCGGTGGCCGCGCGGCGGTGCTCGATTTCAATCGCCCGGCGAATGGCCGCGGCGCCACGGCTGCTTTTCAGCGCTTCTACTTGCGCCAGTTGGTGGTGCCATTGGCCCGGCAAGCCGGGCTGGAGGATCAATACGCCTATCTCGAGCGCAGCCTGCAGCGCTTCCCCACGGGTTCAGAGCAGGAAGCTCTCGCTCAGGAGGCGGGCTTCAGCCACGCGCGTCACCGGTTGTTGGCTGGCGGCCAGATGGGATTGCTGCAGCTGGTGGCCTGAGCTTGGCGATGCTGCTCGACCTCGTTCTCCTGCCGCGCTGAACAGATGATCGTGACGAGGCTGAACAGGGCAGCGGGCAGCAGGATGGCGAGTCCGAGGTCGGGTCCCATCTGAGAGCGGCAACTGCTTTCAATCTGCGGCGCTCTGCTGGGGTCGTCAGTAGGTGCTCGTGCCTAGCGCGGAACCGCCGCTGGGCAGAATCGGTGGCCGAGCGCGCCCACGCCGGCCCCTTCAGGAGCAACTCGTGCATTTCCAGGACATCATCAGCACCCTCAACCGCTTCTGGGCTGAGCGGGGCTGTCTGATCCTGCAGCCCTACGACACTGAAAAGGGCGCCGGCACCATGAGTCCGCATACGGTGCTGCGGGCGATCGGTCCTGAGCCCTGGGCCGTGGCGTATCCGGAGCCGTGTCGGCGTCCCACGGATGGTCGCTACGGCGATAACCCCAACCGGGCTCAGCACTACTTTCAGTACCAGGTGCTGATCAAGCCCAGCCCTGACGGCATTCAGGAAACTTATTTGGCTTCGCTGGAGGCCCTCGGGATCAAAGCCGCCGACCACGACATCCGCTTTGTGGAGGACAACTGGGAGTCGCCCACCCTCGGTGCCTGGGGTGTGGGCTGGGAGGTGTGGCTCGATGGCATGGAGGTGACCCAGTTCACCTATTTCCAGCAGTGCGGCGGCATCGACTGCCGGCCCGTGTCAATCGAGATCACCTACGGCCTCGAGCGTCTGGCCATGTATCTCCAGGATGTGGAGAGCATCTGGGATCTCTCCTGGGATGGGAAGCGCTCCTACGGCGACATCTGGCTGCCGTTTGAGAAGGGCCAGTGCACCTACAACTTCGAGGCCTCTAACCCGGAGCGTCTCAAGCAGCTGTTTGCCATCTACGAAGCCGAGGCGGCGGATCTGGTAGCGAAGAAGCTGCCTGCTCCGGCGCTGGATTTCGTGCTCAAGTGCAGCCACACCTTCAACCTGCTGGAGGCCCGTGGCGTGATCTCGGTCACTGAGCGCACCGCCACCATTGGCCGCATTCGCAACCTCGCCCGTCAGGTGGCTGAGGCCTGGCTGGAAGAGCGCGAAGCGCTGGGTTTCCCGCTGCTGCTCTCCAGCTGAACAATCAGATAAGGCGTTTGAGGGGAACCTTGAAGTGAATAAAGCCCTTCGGAGTCGGATCGATCTCCACCAGGACGTCCTCCGGTACCCGGATGCCGTGTTCCGCCAAGATCGCGACGTGGTTGGCAATGAATTCGCTGCCGGAGACCCCTAGCGCCGGGCACTTCTGTAGACGTTCATTGCTGATCCGCATCTCCCCTAGCGATCCCACCTCTTGGCTGGGTTCCCGAGGGATCGAGGCCCTGAACCAGATAGCACCCTCGTGGGTGTAGACCGCCACCTCGATGTCGTTTGGAACCCCGACGATCTCGGACATGGCACCCCGCGGATCTCGTAGAAACCGCTTGCGGGCATCCGGCGTACCCCTCAGCCAAGGGGTGAAGAACTCCTGAAGCGAGAACCCCATGGGGTGCCTTATGCCGGACCGAGCTTAGGGCTGTCTGGCTGCGGCACCGGCACGGCCGGGCCGTCGAGGGTGTTGCTGCAGAGGTCGAGCACGATTCGCTGACCCACCGATCCTGGTGTGGGGGTGTCCCAGCCCTGCCAGTTGCCATCAATGCGCCAGTTCTGGCGCAGGGATTCGCACTGCACAGCCACGGCCGTGGCGGCGGACCCCCGCAGGCCCAGGTCGCTGATCGATGGCTTCACCAGGGTGATGCGCACACCGCCGGGGTGCAGCTTCCAGCCCGACCAATCCACGGCGGTGCTGTTGAACCACTTCCAGCGGGCCTGGCCCGACTGTTCGCGCCACTCCAGCTCGGCTCGATCGCGCCGCTCCGCTGGGCTCAGTAACAGCGCTGCCGCTGCTTCACCGCCGCTGCCCTCGGGCGGAGGCGGTGCCAGTTCGCCGCTGGTCGCGCGTTGGGGGCTGTTGGGGGCACCCGGCAGCTTCAGCACCTGGCCCACCTGCAGCAGCGTGGGGTCACGGATGCCATTCAGCTCGATCAGAGCCTGCAGGTTTACGCGGTAACGCAACGCCAGCTGCTCGAGCGTGTCGCCCTCCACCACCTGGATCGTGCGCGGCTCACTCAACGCCGGTGCAGCGGTTGCCAGCACGAGCGCGCACCCCAGAGCCAGCCACCGAACCCGCCGCTGCATCGCCATCGAGATCGCGGTCGAACCCTAGGGGAACACTCCCAGTACTGCTGTTGCTGCGGCGCGGATGGGTGCCTTTGCTCTGGCCGGTGCACTGCTGGCGCTGGCCATCGGCGTGTTGCCACTGGCTGGGCCGATCCAGGCCGGCTTGCTGGCCCTGTTGCTAGGTGGCGTTGCCTGGTTCGCTCGCCGCCAACCACGACTGGGCTGCGCGCTGGTGGTGCTGATGCTGTTGCTCTGGGGTTGGGGGCTGCTCAATCAACCCCGGCCTGGCCCAAACGATCCTGTGCAGCGGATTCCAGCCGACGCCATGGAGCAACCCGTCGCCGTCACGGCGCGGCTGCTCGAGGATCCCCAGCTCGATTCCTCGGGCCAGCGTTGCCGGGCATTGGCTGCGCTGGCAGGTGGTCGCAGCGAACTGCAGTTCAGTCCCTGTGGGGCGTTTCGCCAGGGCTGGCGGCTGCAGCTGCAGGGTGTGTTGCGCCGGCTGCCGCCAGCTCCCCATCCGCTGCTGGCGGGGCCGGCCGAGCGCTTACAGCGCCGGGAGGCCTGGAGCGCTCTGCGCGTTGAGAGCTGGCGGGTGCTGGAGCGCCAGGCCACGCCAGTGGCGGATCTGCGCCGCCGCATGGCCGCGGCTCTGCAAGCGATCGGCGGACCAGACGCCGGTGGCGTGCTGTCGGCCTTGGTGCTCGGTAGTGCGGTGAGCCCATTGACCAGTGAGGTGCGGGAGGCGTTCCGGGCGGCGGGTTTGTCCCATGCGCTGGCGGCCAGCGGCTACCACCTCACGGTGTTGCTTGGGGCCGTGATGCTGGTGGCCCGGGGCCTGGTGGCGCCCCTGCGCTGGGCCCTGGCCTTGGGGGCGATGGCGGGGTTTCTGCTGTTGGCCGGCCCGCAACCGTCGGTGGTTCGAGCGGTGTTGATGGGGGCGGTGGCCTTCGCGTTGCAGGAGAGCGGGCGCTGCAGTCGTCCCCTCGCCGTGATGCTGCTGTGCCTGCTGCTGATGTTGGTGATCCGGCCCGCCTGGTTGCTGGATGTGGGCTTTCAGCTCAGCGCCGCGGCAACGGCGGGCCTGATTCTCAGCGCCAGGCCTCTGGAGCAGCAGCTCCAGCGCTGGGGGCCGCCCTGGGCAGCAGGAGCCCTTGCGGTGCCCGTGGCCGCCTCGCTCTGGACGCTGCCGCTGCAGCTCCTTCACTTCGGCGTTTTGCCGCTGTGGGCTGTGCCGTCGAATCTGCTGGTGGCCCCCCTGCTCACACCGCTCACCCTTGGTGCCATGGCCATGGCGGTTGCGGCTGTGGTGTGCCCGCCGCTGCTCGTGGCTCTGGGTTGGCTGATGGTGCCGCTCACGCAGTTGTTTGTGTGGCTGGTGCGCCAGCTGGCGGCGTTACCCCTGGCGGAGTGCCCGTTGGGACGTTTGTCGCCGCTGCTCGCGTTGTTGCTCGCTGTTGCCTTGGCGCCTTGGTTGCTGCCGTCTACGCGGCGATGGCGCCGTTGGGGAGCTGCGTTGCTGGGGGTGGTGGCAGCGGCCCAGATGCACCTGCTGTTGGCCGATCAGCTGTTGCTGGTGCACGACGCCAGCCGCCAATGGTTGGTGGCCCGCCACGCCGGTCGATCTGCCCTGATCAGTCGCCGGGGCGATGGCCTGAGCTGCAGTCGCGCTGCCCAGCTGGCTCAGGGCCTGGGCATTCGCCGCTACGACTGGGCCCTTCTGCTGGATCCGCTGCCACCAGAGCAACCCGATTGCTGGGCGGCCCTCACCCCCAGCCTGTTAGCCGGTCAGAACGGCAGTCCTGCCCTGGCCCAGGGCCAGCGGTTGGCGAGTGCTGGCCTGGGGGTGGAGGCGGTTGCGGCGGACAGCCAGGCATTGGTGCTCGCGGCTGGCCGGTTGCGCTGGGGGCTGCTGCCCGATCGCCAGTCGTGGTGGAGCTGGCGGGAGCATGAGGCGGCCGCTGCCCGGCGGGTGGATGGGCTCTGGTTGGGCTTCAGCCCACGGCCTTCCGAGCAGCGCCAGCTCCCGGCCCTGGCACAAGGGAAGCTCTGGTGGCCGGCTGCCGGTTCAGCCAGCGGTTGGCACCAGGCCTGAGGCGACCAGTCGGTCTCTACACTGCCCCAGTCGCCTGGAGAGGTGGCTGAGTGGTCGAAAGCGAACGACTCGAAATCGTTTGAAGGGCAACCTTCCGTGGGTTCGAATCCCACCCTCTCCGTTTTTTAAGCCGTCAAAGCAAGGTCGTTAGACCCGTCTATTGAGACCTTGTTTTGAATCGCTCCCCTCTTCTTGCCGGGGAACGGCTATTTGGTGGTCCTGAATGTTTGGGTCTGACCTGGGAATGCAGGCTGCTTAATCCTGATCGGCTAGTGCCAGATGTCTGGGGCTTAGCTGTGAAACAGCAGTACCAGGCCGCGGCTCACCTGGTGGAATTCCCGTTCTTCGCGGCTCAGGTCCAGTCCCACTTGAAGTCCTTCTTCAAGGGCGTTGTCAAACGGTGGTGGTGTCGGTGGCTTGCCATCGGTCCACAGGGCAGCGATGCCCACGGGCGTTGCATGCCAGACAAACCGTTCGGTTTGCCCGATCGAGGGTTCGTCGAGGGCGTCTTCCAGGAGCTCGCGGATCGCCATGGCAGGTGGGCTCTGGCGTCAGCATCGAGATCTGGCGCTGGAAGTGCAATCAGCTGAGAGTTTTTGTGATCTGTTGAGCAATCCTTCTTCAACATCCCGCCCTTAGCTTGGCTGCGATGGCACATCTTCCGGGCCCCGCCGCACTCGTTCATGAGTGGTTCACCCCCCGCTCGGTGGGTGGTGCTGAGCTGGTGGTGCAACAGCTCGATGACCTGCTGGAGCGCCCCCAGCTGGCGGCTCTTGTGGATGGCGAAAGCAATCGCGCCGCGAGCTGGTTGGCGGGGCGTTCCATTCACACCTCCTTCGTGCAGCGCTTGCCCTGGGGGGTGAGCCATGTGCAGCAGTACCTGCCCCTACTGCCCCTGGCGATCGAGCAGCTCGATCTCGCTGGCTTTCCCCTGGTGCTGAGCAGCAGTCATCTGGTGGCCAAGGGGGTGCTCACCAGTCCTGATCAGTGTCATCTCAGCTACGTGCACACACCCGTGCGTTACGCCTGGGATCAGATGCACGCCTACCTGCGCCAGTCGGCCCTGGCGCGGCGCGGCCTCTCGCCGCTGATTCGCTGGCAGCTGCACCGGCTGCGCCAGTGGGATCTGCTCAGCGCCCAGCGCCCGGATGCGCTGATCGCCAACTCCCGCTTCACCGCCGCCCGCATCCGCCGCTACTGGGGCCGCAGTTCCACCGTGGTGCACCCACCGGTTGATCTCGAGCGCTTCCGCTGGGATCACCCCCGCGACGACGTTTACCTCTGCCTCTGCCGCCTGGTGCCCTACAAGCGGGTTGATCTAGTGGTGGAAGCGTTCAATGCCACCGGCTTGCCGCTGGTGGTGATTGGCGATGGCCCCGAACGGCAACGCCTGGAGGCCATGGCTGGCCCGACGGTGCGCTTGCTGGGCCGCTTGCCGCAGCCCGAGGTGAATCAGTGGTTGGCCCGCTGCCGCGCCTATGTCTATGCCGGCTTGGAAGACTTCGGCATCGCGCCGGTGGAGGCGATGGCCTCAGGCGCTCCGGTGATCGGTCTGGGTCAGGGGGGCTTGCTCGACAGCGTGCGTTGCATTAGCAGCGGCTGCGATCAGCCCACGGGCCTTCTGTTCCCTGAGCAGACGTTGGCTTCGCTCGTGGCGGCCCTGGAGCATTTCGAGCAGCAACGGGTGTGGACCCTGCTGCCGGCGGAGTCGTTGCGGAACTGGGCTGAGCGCTTCGGGCCGGAGCGGTTCCGGCAGCGGATGAGCGCCCTGATCGAGCAGGTGTGGAGCCGGCATCAACGGCAGCTGGCGGATCGGCGCCGCGCACTTCTTTAATAAGGCCAACACCGGATTGTGATCACGGCCCGTTTGTCCCCTGTTTCCATCCCGGCTGAGTCCACGGCCAGCAGCCTGCTGGAGGCTCAGTCGTTGCGTGGGCGGGTGCTCAAGCGCGGGGGCGACATCGTGTTTTCGCTGTTGGTGCTGATTCTTGGTTCGCCGCTGTTTCTGCTGCTAGCGGTGTTGGTGAAGTTGAGCTCGCGCGGCTCGGTGTTCTATCGCCAACGCCGCATTGGGCGCGGCTACAAGGGCTTCGGCTGTCTCAAGTTCCGCACCATGCGCCGCGATGCGGACCGGGTGCTGGCCTCGATGCTCGAGGCTGATCCCAAGCTGCGCGCTGAATTCGAGCGGGATCACAAACTCAAGCGCGATCCGCGCATCACGCCCCTTGGCAAATTTCTGCGCCGCTCCAGCCTCGATGAGCTGCCCCAGTTCATCAACGTGCTGCGTGGCGAGATGAGCGTTGTGGGGCCCCGCCCGATCGTGTGGGACGAGCTGCCCCGCTATGGCCGCAACATGGATGAGGTGTTGTCGGTGCGTCCCGGTCTCACAGGGCTCTGGCAGGTGTCGGGCCGCAACAACCTCACCTACCGCACCCGGGTGCGCCTCGATCTCACCTACGTGCGCAACCGCAGCTTCTGGCTGGATCTGGGCATCGTGCTGCGCACCATTGGTGTGGTGCTGCTGCCTATGGACCGTGGCGCCTACTAAGCGCTCGCCACAGCCCAGCCCACGCCGAGCCCGGTCAGCAGCCAGAGCAGCTCCAACCGCTGACTCAGCTGAAACATCCTGTTCACCTTGGCGGCCGATGGCGCCGGGCAGCCAGCTGCCAGTAGAGGCTTGGCCTTGAGCTGCTCGCCGTAGCGATTCAGCCCCCCCAGCTGGATCTGCAGCACGTGCGCATAGATCGCCTGCGAGAGCCCCGCATTGGGGGAGGGGTCGGGCCGGCCATCCCGTTCCGCAGCCAGCACCATCCGCCAGCTGCAGCGCGGCCCCACACCCGCCACCAGCGGCAGGCTGAGCACCACCAGACGGCAGGGCAGCCACACCAGCAGGTCATCCAGCCGTGCTCCCGCTGTGCCTACCCAGCGCAGCCGCCCTTGCCGGTAGCCGAGCATGGAATCCAGGGTGCTCGCTGCCTTGAAGGCCCAGGCCAGAGCCAGGGGGCCCGGAGCGGCGGACAAGCCAGTCGACCAGAGCGTTGCCCCCAGCAGCATCCAGAACAACGGCGCGAACAAGCCATCTACCGCGTTTTCGCTGGCGGTTTCGGCCGCGGCCCGCAGGATGCCGGCGCGATCGAGCTGCTCGGTGCTGCGCCCCACGATCCAGCTCAGGGCTGTTCGGGCGGGTTCGAGCTGGTTGTCATCCGCAGCTGCCAGGCCTTGCCCACTGGGGGGCAGCGCCTGCAGCACTGCTTTCACTGCCTGCTCCAGGCTGCGACCCGCCAGAGCGCTGGCTAGGGCGATCAACAGCAGCAGCAGGGCCACAGGCTTCGCCTCGGCCAGCTCCCAGCCAAGGGCCCATCGCTCCAGCAGCCAGCCGCTGGCGCCACTGCCGCCCACCAACAGCGCCGTGATCAAGCCACCGCCCAAGCGCAGCGCCCAGGGGCGATCGCCGGCCCACTGCTCAGCCAGCCGCCGCAGCCGGCTGATGCACCAGCCCATCACCACCACCGGATGCAGGCACCAGCGCGGATCCCCCACCAGCCGATCGAGTGCGGCGGCAGCGATCACCAGCAAAAAGGGGTGGATCCCCGTGAAGGAATCCACCCCAAAAGGCAGCAGCGTCATGGCTGCGGGAGAGGCCTGAATCAGGCGGCTTTCAGCCAGGAGAACATCGAGCGCAGACCCTTGCCCACCTGCTCGATCGGGTGCTGGCTATCGCGGTCGCGGATCTTCTGCATCTCCGGCTTGCCGGCTTCGCACTCGGCCACGAAGTTGCGGGCGAAGGTGCCGTCCTGGATGTCGGTCAGGATGCGCTTCATCTCGGCCTTGGTGTCGGCGGTGATCAGGCGGGGGCCGCTCACGTAGTCGCCGTATTCAGCGGTGTTCGAGATCGAATCACGCATGGCGGTGAGGCCGCCCTTCACCATCAGATCCACGATCAGCTTCACTTCGTGCAGGCACTCGAAGTAGGCCAGCTCGGGCTGATAACCGGCTTCCACCAGGGTCTCGAAACCGGCTTTCACCAGCTCAGAGAGGCCGCCGCAGAGCACAGCCTGCTCACCGAACAGGTCGGTTTCGGTTTCTTCCTTGAAGTTGGTTTCCAGGATGCCGGCGCGGGTGCCGCCGATGCCCTTGGCGTAGGCCATCGCCAGGGCGCGGGCGTTGCCAGTGGCGTCCTGATGGATGGCGAACAGAGCGGGCACGCCCATGCCGTTCTGGTACTCCCAGCGCACGGTGTGGCCGGGGCCCTTCGGGGCGATCATCACCACATCCACGTCGGCGGGGGGCTTGATCAGCTCGAAGCGCACGTTGAAGCCGTGGGCGAAGCTGAGCACCTTGCCGGCGCTGAGGTGAGGAGCGATTTCCTTGTCGTAGACGGCCTTCTGGGTTTCATCGGGCAGCAGCACCATGATCCAGTCGGCCTTGGCGGCTGCATCGGCCACGCTCAGCACCTCCAGGCCGTCGGCCTTGGCCTTCTCAGCAGAGCGGCTGCCTTCGTAGAGGCCCACCACCACGTTCACGCCACTGTCCTTGAGGTTGAGGGCGTGGGCGTGGCCTTGGGAGCCGTAGCCAATGATGGCCACCGTCTTGCCGTTCAGCAGGCTGAGGTCGGCGTCGGTGTCGTAATACAGCTTGGCCATCAGGGGCTTCGGTTCAGCGCTGAGCAAGGGTCGAGCTTACGAAAGCGCCTGCCGCGCCCCTCAGGCCGCTGCTGTCGCCTCGGTGGGATGGGCGATCACGCGGTCGATCAGGCCGTATTGCACCGCTTCAGCGGCGCTCATGAAGTAGTCACGGTCGGTGTCCTTCTCGATCTTGATGAGCTCCTGGCCGGTCATGTCCGCCATGCTCTGGTTGAGCATGTCCTTGATGCGCAGGATCTCGCGGGCTTCGATCTCGATATCGCTGGCCTGACGCTGACTGGTGCCGCCCAAGGGCTGGTGGATCATGATCCGGCTGTGGGGCAGGGCCAGCCGCTTGCCCTTGGTGCCGGCGCCCAGCAGGAAAGCGCCCATCGAGGCCGCCAGACCCACGCAGATGGTCACCACCTCACTCTTCACATACTGGATGGTGTCGTAAATCGCCAGGCCGGCGGTTACCGAGCCACCCGGTGAATTGATGTAGAGGTAAATCGGCTTGGAGTTGTCCTCCGAGTCGAGGTAGAGCATCTGCGCCACCAGGCTGTTGGCGATGGCGTCGTTCACCTCGGAGCCCAGGAACAGGATCCGCTCCACGCCCAGGCGTGTGTAGATGTCAACCCAGCGCTCGTACTGGCTGCCGGGCAGGCGGTAGGGAACGCTGGGGGTGCCGATGGGCATGGCGGATGCGGGGGTGGCCGGTGGTGAAGAGGAACGGGGTTGGGTCTAGGCCGATGCAGGGGCCCAGCCGGTTTCAGCTGATACCGGGATTGCCAGGGCTGATGCCTGCGCCAGCCGGTAGGGGGCTCGGGAGCTTCTGGCTGGTGAGCACCCGATCGATCAGGCCGTACTCCACGGCTTGCTCGGCCGTGAGGTAGGTCATGCGGTCGGAATCCTTCGAGAGCTGCTCCACGCTGCGGCCCGTGTTGGCCGACAGCATCTCGAGCATCGTCTGCTTGTTGTGCAGCACTTCCTTGGCCCGGATCTGGATGTCGCTGGCCTGGCCGCGGGCGCCGCTGCGGGGCTGGTGCAGAACGATCGAAGCGTGAGGCAGGGCGGCGCGATGCCCCTTGGTGCCGGCGCTCAGGATCATCGCCGCGGTGCCCATGGCCTGGCCGATGCAGATGGTGTGCACCGGTGGCTTCACGTAGCGGATCGTGTCCGCGATGGCGAAGGCCTCGGTTTCAAAGCCGATGGCATCGCCTGAGTACCAGCTGGTGCCCGTGGAGTTGATGTAGAAGAAGATCGGCTTCTCCGGGTTGTCGAACTCCAGATAAAGCAGCTGGGCAATGATCAGCTCGGTCACGTCGATGCCCATCTGCCGCTTGGCGTCGTCGTCGCTGAACAGCGGCAGGCCCAGATACACGATCCGCTCCTTCAGCAGCAGCGAGGGCAGATCGGGAGGCGGGGTGCGCATTACGGCGGAATCGCCGTAGTAGGGGGCTGACACCGACATCCGCGGATCACTGCAGGCCTGAGCCGGGAGCCTAGCGGGGGTTGGAGGTGCCCGGATCGCCTTTGGCGGGTGCGGATTTCTTGCTGCCCGATTTGGGTTTCGCGCCTGCAGCCCCGCTTGCCCCCTCGAGCTTGCCGAACACCATCCGGCCCGTGGGGGTCTGCAGGGCACCGGTGATCACCACGGGCAGGCGCTCGCCGCCTCGGCCGTGGGCACCGTCCACCACCACCATCGTGCCGTCGTCGAGATAGCCCACGCCCTGGTTGGCTTCCTTGCCATCGCGCACGATCTTGAGGTTGAGCTCATCGCCCGGCTGCACCTCCGGCCGGAGCGCGATCACCAGCTCGCTCAGGTTCATCACCTTCACGGTCTGCACCTCGGCCACCTTGGTGAGGTTGTAGTCCGCGGTGAGCAGGGTGCCACCGGTGTCGGCCGCCAGCTTGAGCAGCTTGTCGTCCACGCCGTTGCCCTCGTAGCGCGTGGTGTTCACCACCAGCCGACGGCCGTAGCGCTCCCGCAGGCTGCTGAGCAGCTTCAGGCCGCGGCGCCCTTTGCTGCGTTTCTCGTTATTGGCGGAATCGGCCAGGGCCTGGAGTTCATCGATCACTGCCTGGGCCACGATCACCTGCCCTTCCAGCAGGCCTGAATCCAGCAGTCCGCGGATGCGGCCATCAATGATCACGCTGGTGTCGAGGATCTTGGCGCTGGCGGGCATCAGCACCCCATCAGCCACCAGCAGTGCTTCCGTGCTGGTGGGGTTGAACAGGCGCAGCAGCGTGCGGCCATGCACCTCGGCCAGGTTGTAGCCCGACACGCCAAAGAACACGTTGGCGGCCACCGCCGCCAGGGGTTTCACCAGCACCAGCTCCCAGGGGAGCGAGAGGAACAGGATCGGTGAGATCAGCAGGTTGGCCACCAAGAGCCCCAGGATCAGGCCAACGGCACGGCTCACCAGCAGGTCGGTGGGCATGGTGCGCACCTGCTCCATCAGCCGCTTGCGCAGCCGCTGGAACACAAAGCCCGCCAACAGACCCGCCAGAGCTCCGCCGGCCCCAAGGATCCAGCTCAGCTGTTCGAGGTTTTGGATCTGGATCAGCTGCTGCTCCGGCAGCAGATCAACCCCAAGCCATCCAGCGGCGGCCCCCGACACCACGAACAGCACCAGGATGAGGGTGTCCACCATGACCGGTGCTGTGGCTGCCGAAGGCTTCAGTGAGGCAGCATGCCTGATCCCGGGGGCTTTGGCCCGGGGAGGTAACCGGTGTGAACCGGTCGGTTGGCCGCCCCGCAGCGCCTACCTGCACATTCCCTTCTGTCACCGGCGCTGCTTCTACTGCGACTTTCCAGTGGTGCCACTGGGAGATCGCGCCAGTGCCGAGCCTGGCGCCCCAGGCAGTGCATCGATCCAGAACTACCTGCAGCTGCTGCATCGGGAAATCGCTGCAGCTCCCCCCGGTCCACCCCTCTCCACCGTGTACGTGGGGGGCGGCACCCCATCGCTGCTGAGCGCCGCGCAGCTCAGAGAGTTGCTGCAGGCACTGCGTGGGCGCTTTGGCTTGGCCCCTGCTGCTGAGGTGAGCCTCGAGCTCGATCCCGCCAGCTTCGATCAGGCGCGCTTGGCGGCCTACCTGGCGGCGGGGGTGAATCGGGTGAGCCTGGGCGGCCAGAGCTTCAACGACGCGGTGCTGGAGCAGCTCGGACGGCGCCATCGCCGCAGCGATCTGCTGGAGGCGGCGGGTTGGCTGCAGCAAGCCCAGCGCAGCAGCCGCCTCCAGAGCTGGAGCCTCGATCTGATCCAGGGGCTGCCGGGGCAAACCCTGGAGGGTTGGCGCGAGCAGCTGGAGCAGGCTCTCTCGCTGCAGCCGCCCCACCTGTCGGTGTACGACCTGATCGTGGAGCCGGGCACGGTGTTCGAGCGCCTCGAGCAGCGCGGTGCTCTGCACCTGCCGGAGAGCGATCTGGCGGCGGATCTGATGGAGCTCACCGCCCATCGGCTGGCGGCCTCGGGCTATGGCCACTACGAGATCTCCAATTACGCCCTGCCAGGTCACGCCTCCCGGCACAACCGGGTGTACTGGAGTGGCGGCGGCTGGTGGGGATTCGGGATGGGCGCCACCTCCGCGCCCTGGGGTGAGCGGCTGGCCCGGCCCCGCACCCGTGAGGGCTACGCCCTGTGGGTGGAGCAGCTTCCGCAGCAGGGGGCGTCAGCCGCTGCTGGCATGCCCCTGGATGAGCGCTTGATCGTCGGCCTGAGGCGGCGGGAGGGCGTCGCCCTGAGCGCTCCGGAAGAGCTGGAGCGCCGCTGGCAGCCGTTTGTGGAGTCAGGGCTGTTGTTGCGGGAGGGGCCCCGCTGGAGGCTCAGTGATCCCGAGGGGCTGGCACTCAGCAATGTGGTGCTGCGGGAGCTTCTGGCGTGGTGGGAGGAGCAGGAGTCTGGGGCTGCAGACCTGCCACCCAGCCTCTGAGGGCCTCGATGCACAGGCTGCGGCCGGCGAGCAGCGGCGGGGAAAAGGGTGGCTGCCTCTCGGTGAGGCCAAGCAGATCGGCGGTCACGCGCACCTGCCCATCGCACTGCTCGCCAGCGCCGATGCCGATCACGGGAATCGTGAGCTCCCGGCTGAGGTCTGCAGCCAGTTCGGCGGGGACGTGCTCGATCACCAGCGCGAAGCAACCTGCTGCCTGGAGATCCCGGGCGGAGCGGCGCAGCCGTTCCTGGCTGATGGGGTCATTGGCCTGGCGCCGGTACCCCAGCTGATGCACCGATTGCGGTGTGAGCCCCAGGTGCCCCATCACCGGGATGCCGCTGCGCACGAGCCGATCCACCACGGCAAGGGTTTCCGGCTCCGCGCCTTCAAGCTTCACCGCCGCTGCGGGGCTGTCCTTGAGCACCTGGCCAGCGGCGGCGACGGCGGCATCAACCCCGCACTGGTAGCTCAAGAAGGGCAGATCGGTCACGATCAGCGGTTGCTGGGCGGTTGGGCGCTGCAGGCCGCGCCCAACCGCGCGGGTGTGCAGGATCATTTCCTCGAGCGTGACCGGCAGGGTGGTGGCGTGGCCCAGCACCACCATCGCCAGCGAATCGCCCACCAGGATCAGATCGGCACCGGCCTGCTCCACCAGTGCAGCCGACAGCGCATCCCAGGCGGTGAGGGCGGCGATGGGCCGGCCCTCCTGCTTACAGGTGAGCAGATCAGCAGGTCGCACCCCAGAGCCCTCGTGGCCGAGGCCCATTGCTAGCATCTTAAGGACTCGGACCCATGCGGCCCGGACGCCCAAATCTGGTCAGGACCGGAAGGGAGCAGCCACACGGGATGCTCCGAGCAGGCGTGGACTCCGGGTCACCCCTTTTGCTCAGCTCTCGCGTTGGCGATTGAGCAGGAACGAGGGAATCGATGCACCCGACTGATCCGCTTCAGACGCGGCCGTTGCAGCAGTGGCAAAGCTGGCGATGCTGCGCTCAGGCCGGTAGCTGCCACCACCTTCAAAGCCTGTGGCGATCACGGTCACGTGGATTTCGCCCTCGAGGCGTTCATCCACCACGGCGCCCACGATGATGTTCGCCTCAGGATCCACCACGTCGTAGATCACTTCCGAGGCGGTGGTCATGTCCTCGAGGGTCATGTCCTTGCCGCCGGAGATGTTGATCACGCAGCCCTTGGCGCCATCGATGCGGGCGGCTTCCAGCAGGGGGCTGCTGATCGCTGCCTGAGCGGCTTCGGTGGCACGGGAGCGACCGGAGCCCACACCCAAGCCCAGCAGAGCCGTTCCGGCGTCGGTCATCACCGAGCGCACGTCGGCAAAGTCAACGTTCACCAGGCCGGGCTTGGTGATGATGTCGCTGATGCCCTTCACACCCATGCGCAGCACGTCGTCGGCGGCGCGGAAGGCGTCCTGAAGGGGAGCTCCTGCGATCGCCTCGCGCAGGCGGTCGTTGGGGATCACGATCAGCGTGTCCACATGCTCAGACAGACGGGCAATGCCCTCTTCGGCCTGGCGCATGCGGCGGCGGCCTTCAAAGCCGAAGGGCTTGGTCACGATGCCCACGGTGAGGGCGCCGCACTCTTTGGCCACTTCGGCCACCACGGGCGCCGCACCAGTGCCGGTTCCACCACCCATGCCGGCAGCAATGAACACCAGATCGGTGCCCTGAAGGGTCTGGGCGAGATCCGCGCGGGATTCTTCTGCTGCTTTCTGACCGATTGCAGGGTTGCCACCCGCACCGAGGCCGCGGGTGAGTTTCTGCCCCAACTGCACACGTTGCTTGGCAGCTGATTGCAACAGCGCTTGGGCATCGGTGTTGAGCACGCGATAGCCCACTCCCTGCAGATCGGAAGCGATCATGCGGTTCACGGCATTGCTGCCGCCACCGCCCACGCCGATCACTTCGATCCGGGCCGACTGGCTGGGCACGATCCCGCTCGCTCCGTTGCTGCTGGCACTGAGGCCTTCAGCTGCGATCTCCATAGAAGGTCCCATGCCTGTGGTGCTGCGCAGCATTATGTCGTTGATCTGTTCGATCAGCCGCAGGAATCGCCACACCTTTGCCGGTCGAGATCGGCGAAGCAATGGCCTGTCACCGTTTGCACGCCGGGCTCAAGGCAACGGCCGGTGGTAACCAACGGCAGCGATCAATCGACTGAGCTATTTGCCGGTGCGGTGGCGCGATTGGGCGCTGGGCGGTTGCCTGTGCGCTGCGCGTTCGCCGCGGCGGTGGCTTGCTGCAGCGTGGCGATGCTGATTCGACTCTTCCCGGGTAGGCCGAGTTCAGGCTGCTCGGGATCGCTGAGATCGATCGATTGGATCTTCAGATTTTTGATCTGTTTCGGCAAATGGGTTGAGAGATGACGCAACACCTCCAGCCGGCGGGGCAGCCGATCATCGGGGGGGCCGAGATGCACATCACCGAGGGCGGCGGTGCGCAACCAGAGGCTGCCATTGGTTTCAAAGCGCACCTGTTGCAGGGTGCTGCCCAACTGCTGCTGCTGCGCCAACACATCGGCCAGGGGGGTGCGCAGCCGCTCCTGCCACCCCATCACCATCACCTGCGGTGTGCGCGCTGTGCCGCTGCCCCGTTGCTGGCGGCTGGTCATCCAGTTGCCGAGCCGATCCACGTAGCCACGCTCAATCCCTCGGCTGCCGCGCCGCTGGGCTTGGGCCACCGCCTCCCGTTCCACCAGGCTGATCCGCAGCCGCGGCGGCAGCATGAGCCGGTTCACCTGCACCTGCTCTACGGGAAGGCTGGTGGAGAGGCGCTGGGCGAGCTCCTGGGGTTTGAGGCCGAGGAGGGGCTGGGGCAGGCGCAGCTCGGCTTCGCGGATCACCTGCTCGCGGGTCACCTGAGAGCTGCCCAACACCTCGATCTGATTGGGGTTGCGCAGTACCCAGCCTTCCCGCAGCAGTCCGTAGCCGAGGCCGGCTGCCGCCGCGCTGAACAGGCTGATGCGCCAGAGCTGCCTGAGCCGTTCTTGACGGCGTTGTTGCCGCAGTTGCCGGCGCCGCTCTGGAGCAATGACCGGGCGCGCAGGGCTTCGGGTCACAGCTCGCAGCGCGAGCGCGCCATCAGTTCGGCGATCCAGCCGCGGGCTCGATCGGCATCGGCAAAGGGCACATCCTTGTGCTCGCTGCCGCTGATCAGGCGCAGGCGGCAGGCGCCCTGGGATTCATCGGTGAGGGGAGCTTCGCCGGACCCGAGGGCCAGCAGCTCAACCTTCTCGAGGGTTTTCACCTCGAACTGCCCCTTTTCCACCAACTTCCCCGACTCGAACACACTCCACGCCAGCACCCCGTTCACCAATCGGGCGCCGCCGCAGTCGTCGAGCTTGGAGAGTTCGGCGCCGGCAGCCCAGTCGCGAAACAGCCGCTGCCGGCGCCGTTCCAGCCAGCCCAGGGCGGTGATCAACGGGAAGACCACCAGTAGCGGCAGCCAAAGCAACCCGTGGCTCATGCGGCTTCAGCCCTCCTCCCGACTGCCGGTTGGCCCGATTCTTGCGCCAGTTGCACGAGTTGGTGCACCAGCTCCTCGAGCGGTAACCCAGTGGCCTCCCAGAGCATCGGGTACATGCTCTGGCTGGTGAAGCCGGGCAGGGTATTGATCTCGTTGAGCCAGAGCTCGCCGCTGTTGCGATCGAGGAAAAAGTCCACCCGGGCCAGGCCTTCGGCCGCCACCGCCCTGCAGGCGGCGATCGCCATCGATCGGGCGCGCTCGCTGAGTTGATCGGGCACGTCAGCGGGAATCACCGTGTGGCTTTTGCCCTCGCTGTATTTGGTGTCGTAGTCGTACCAGTCGGCATCGAAGCAGATCTCCCCCAGCACCGAAGCCTGCATGCTGCGGCCGCCGAGCACTGCGCATTCCAGTTCCCGGGCATTCACCCCTTGCTCCACCACCAGCCTGGGGTCGTGGCTGGCGGCCAGTTCCAGGCCCGCCAGCAATTCACCCCGGTTGGTGGCTTTGCTGATGCCCACCGATGAGCCCAGGTTGGCGGGTTTGATGAAGCAGGGGTAGCCCAGCTGTTGCTCGAGGCGCAGCAGCAGCTCCTGGGGATTGGTGCTGAGATCTTGAGCATTCACGCAGGCATAGGGCACCTGCGGGAGGCCGGCAGCTGCGAATGCGGCTTTCATCGCCTGCTTGTCCATGCCCACGGCTGAACCCAGCACCCCCGAGCCCACAAAGGGCACCTGCATCAGGCTGAACAGCCCCTGGATCGTGCCGTCTTCGCCATTGGGGCCATGCAGCACCGGCAGCCACACCTGCACATCCATGGCCCCTTCCGGGAATCCCTGGAAGCCAGGGCGCAGCGGCGCGGCGGGAAGTTCAGCGCGGCTGGCGGGTGTTCCCTTGGCCAGCACGGCTTCAGCAACGGCGGGAGGCCACCAGTGCCCCCATTGATCGATGTAGAAGCAATTCAGCGTGTAGCGGCTGGCATTGGCGCCGCGCCGCAGGGCTGAAGCCACGGTGTTCGCCGAACGGATCGACACCGCATGTTCACCGGACACCCCTCCGAACACCAGGCCGAGTTGCGTGGGTTCGGAGCTCATCGGGACCGGATAGGAGAGGCCAAACGTATCAGCGATTCAGGCCCTGACCAGGCCTGGAGCTTTAGGTAATGGCAGTGCCGCTCAGAGAGAAGGGCCGCACCTCATCGATGCGCACCTCCACCAGATCACCGGCCTGCCAGTGGCCGCCCGCGCTGTTGGCGGCGGGGAAGAAGGTGAGGCGATTGGTGCGGGTGCGACCCATCACCTGCTCGGGATCCTTCGGGTTGATGCCCTCCACGAGCACCTGCTCCGTGCGGCCGGCGTAGCGGGCACTTCGCTCCCGGGCCACCCGCTCCACCAGCGCATTGATCTCGCGTAGACGCTCCACCTTCACCTCCTCGCTCAGCTGGTTCGGCCAATCGGCGGCGGGGGTGTTGGGGCGGGGGGAATAGGCGGCGGTGTTTACCTGATCGAAGCCGATCTCCTCGATCAGATCGAGGGTGCGGCGGTATTGGGCGTCAGTTTCACCGGGGAAGGCCACGATCACATCGGCGCTGATCGAGGCATCGGGCATGCGCTCGCGGATGCGCTCGATGATGCGGCGGTAGCGATCCACCGTGTAGCCGCGGGCCATCGCCTTGAGCACGTCGTCGTCGCCGCTCTGGAAGGGGACGTGGAAGTGTTCGCACACCTTTGGCAGATCAGCGCAGGCATCGATCAGCCGCTCGGTGAAATAGCGCGGGTGGCTGGTGGCGAAGCGGATCCGCTCGATCCCCTTCACGTCGTGCACGAACTGCAGCAGATCGGTGAGGGTGTGCTGGCGGCGACCCTCCGGCGTGATGCCGGGGAGATCACGGCCATAGGCATCGATGTTCTGGCCCAGCAGAGTGATCTCCTTGAACCCCTGGGCGGCCAGCCCTTCCATCTCGAGCTTGATCGCCTCCGGCAGGCGGGATTGCTCCTTACCGCGCACAGAGGGCACCACGCAGTAGGTGCAGCGCTCGTTGCAGCCGTAGATCACGTTCACCCAGCCGCAGATCGTGCTGTCGCGGCGGGCGGTGGTGATGTCTTCAAGGATGTGGTGCTCTTCGGTGGCCACCACCTGCTGGCCCTGCTCCACCTGAGCCAGCAGCACATCGAGGCGGTTGGCGTGCTGCGGCCCCATCACCAGATCCAGCTCGGGCACGCGCCGCAGCAGCGATTCGCCTTCCTGCTGAGCTACGCAGCCGGCCACCACCAGGGTGAGGTTGGGGTTGCTGCGTTTGCGCTGCGCCTGACGGCCTAAGTAGCTGTAAACCTTCTGCTCGGCGTTATCGCGGATTGTGCAGGTGTTGTAGAGCACCAGATCGGCCTCGAGCTCGGCCTGGGCTTCGCGATAGCCCATCGATTCGAGGATCCCGGCCATCCGCTCGGAATCCGCCTTGTTCATCTGGCAGCCGAAGGTGGTGATCCAGTAGCTGCCGCGCCCGCTCTCTGCCGCCGTCGGTGCGGGGGGTGCGCTGAGTTGTGTCGCCGTCATCGCTCCAGTTTCCGGTATCGCTGGTTGAGGGCGTGCAAGGGGTGTTGCCGCCCAGCTGCTGGCGCGGCCGATCTGTGCCAGCTTGATGAGAGCGCCGAGGGGCTATGCGCCTTCGCCTGCATCGCTTTCCGCTGACCAAGGCCGTGCCTCTGGCGATCAGCCGCGGCACCACCACGGCTGTGGAGCATCTGCTGGTGGAGCTGGAGCACGAGGGGCGGATCGGCCGGGGTGAAACCGGCGGCTTCGACACGGGTCATCGCGCCTTCAGCACGGACGCGATCGCGGCGGAACTGGAACACCTGGCGCCGCAGCTGGAGTGCCTCGAGCCCCAGCCGCTGCAGGCGCTCGAACCGCTGCTGGCGGCCCTCAGTCCACCGGCGCGCTGCGGCCTTGATCTGGCCTTGCACGATTGGTGGGGGCAGCGCTTGGAGCAGCCGCTGCACCGGCTCTGGGGGCTGGATCCGGGAGCCTGTGTCGCCACCAGCGTCACCCTCGGGCTTGGGGAGCCCTCGGCGGTGCTGGCGCGGCTTGAGCGCTGGCGGCTGCAACTGCCCTCCACCCGCATCAAGCTCAAGCTGGGATCTCCCGATGGCCTCGACCACGACCGCGCCTTGGTGCAAGCGGTGCGCGCCGCGTTGCGCCCCGGCGATGAACTGCAGATCGATGCCAATGGCGGCTGGACGCTCGAAGGAGCCCGGCAGATGATCCCCTGGCTGGCGGATCAGGAGGTGGTGCTGGTGGAGCAGCCCCTGCCACCGCAGAACGATCGTGAGGCGGATACCGCTGGCTTTGCGGCCCTGAAGGGCTTGGCACCGATTCCGCTGGTGGCCGATGAGAGCTGCTGGGATCTGCGGGATCTGCTGCGTCTGGCCCCCCACGTGGATGGCATCAACATCAAGTTGGTGAAGTGCGGTGGGCTCAGCGAGGGCTTGCTGATGGCTCGCACGGCGCGCCGGTTGGGGCTGGGGGTGATGCTCGGTTGCTATTCCGATGGCGGCCTTCTGAACAGCGCAGCCGCCCAGCTATTGCCACTGGTGCGCTGGCCCGATCTCGATAGCCACCTCAACTTGGTTGACGATCCCTTCGCCGGCCCCGAGCGCCACGGGGATCTGCTCCAGCCGGCGGAGCGGCAAGGCCTTGGCGCTCAGCAACTGCAGGAGGTGGGCTGATGCTCAGCGCCGACGCTCCGCTGGTGTTGCTGCAGCACGGCGGTCTCGACAACCTCTCGGGCAAAACCGGTCTGGCGATGCTGCGCTACCGCCAGGGGCCGATCGTGGCGGTGATTGATCCTGCCCATGCCGGAGCTGATCTGAGGGCGATCACAGGTATTGAACGGTCTGTGCCGGTGGTGGAGGACATGGCCGCTGCCCTGGCCTACGGGCCTGCGGTGGCGGTGGTGGGTTTGGCGCCATCCGGTGGCCGATTGCCTGCGGAGATGCGCGCTGATGTGGTGACTGCGCTGCGGGCAGGGGTGAGCTTGGCCAGCGGTCTGCACAGCCGCCTGGCTGAAGATCCGGAGTTCGCCTCGCTGCCCCTGGCGCAAGAGCAGTGGATCTGGGATCTGCGCCAGGAGCCGGCGGATCTGGAGGTGGCCACGGCCCGTTGCGCCCAGTTGCCCTGCCGCCGCGTTTTGGCGGTGGGGTCAGATATGGCCGTGGGCAAGATGAGCGCCTGCCTGGAGCTGCACGCCGCGGCGCAACGGCGCGGCATCGATGCGCGCTTCGTGGGCACCGGTCAGGCCGGGATCCTGATCAGCGGCCAGGGGGTGGCGCTGGATGCCGTGCGGGTGGATTACGCCGGTGGTGCTGTGGAGGCGGCGGTGCTCGCTGCAGCGGAAGGGGCTGGCCCAGAGGCTCTGGTGCTGGTGGAGGGCCAGGGCTCGTTGGCCCATCCCGGCTCCACGGCCACGCTGCCGTTGATGCGCGGCAGTCAGCCCACGGATTTGCTGCTGGTGCACCGGGCTGGTCAGAGCCATGTGCGCACTCGGCCTGGCGCGGAGCCCGTGGCGATTCCGCCGCTGCCAGAGCTGATCGCTGCCTGCGAAGCCTTGGCGGCCCTGGGGCGTCCCGATGGCCTGCGGCCGCGGGTGCGGGCCGTTGCCCTCAATACAGCGTTGTTGGATGCCGAAGCTGCGGCTGAGCAGGCGCAACGGCTGGCCCGTGAAACCGGTCTGCCGGTGCTCGATCCCGTGCGTTCCGGAGCCGAGGGCCTGCTGGATGCGCTGCTCGCCAAAGGGTGAAGCCCCTGCCACTCAGGGAGTGACAGGGGCTTCGTTCAGGGGCGGACGAGGGGACTTGAACCCCCGAATGCCGGAATCACAATCCGGTGCCTTAACCACTTGGCTACGCCCGCCAGGGCTGCGCGATCCTATCAAGGTGAGTTGAAGCTCCGGATGGACTGGCGCGGCGGTTCGAGCAGGCCATGGGGCTGGGGGATCGCGGTGCTGCTGCTCGGCGGAGCCCTGGTGGCGACGAATCCAGGCGAGCAGGAGTTCGAGGCGTTCGCTGGCGAGCAGTTGGTGCAACTCGCCGACGAGGAGCTCTGCAGCAATGGCGGCCTGCCGATGGTGGCTCGCCTGCTGATCCAGAACTGCTCGGAGCTGATCCAGAGCCAGCAGGCTGCCCTGGGCCAGCTGGCTCTGGCCGGCAGCCGCCGCACCAACGCGGGCCTGTTCAGCCTCTACAGCACCCAGCTGGGTGGACAGACCCTGCTTCCGGGTCTCACCCTGCCGCGCTACAGCGTTCTCACCCTCGGGGCTGCAGGTCAGCTGCTGATGCTCAGCGCATCGAGCCATGGGGGCTGAATCGCCGCGCAGCCTGCATGTGCAGCTGTCGCGCGCGCTGCTCGATCCGCTTCAGCGGGATCTCCCCTGCGGCGATGCCGAGGGCCTGCTGCCGGTGCAGCTGGATCTAGAGGATGGGCGCATCGCAGCCATCCGCCCCCTGCCTTCAGCGCGGGGTCTGCCACTGGCGATCACGCCTCCGGTGGAGGCCCACGCCCACCTCGATAAGGCCTTCAGCTGGGCTGGGCATCCCAATCGCAGCGGCGGCATGGCTGCTGCCCTTGAGGTGAATCTCAACGAGGGGCAGCAGCGCAGCGCAGAGCAGGTCCGCCAACGGGGTGAGCGGGCTCTGGATCAAGCCTGGCGCTACGGCCTGCGGGCGATCCGCAGCCATGTGGATAGCGGCGGCCCGGCCGCGGAACCCAGTTGGGAAGCCTTGCTGGCGTTGCAGCAGCAGTGGCGCGGGCGCGTGGACCTGCAGCTGGTGGCTCTCGTGCCGCTCGATCACTGGAGCAGCTCCGAGGGCCAGGCTTTGGCGCGCCGGGTGGCTGCAGCCGGCGGGGTGTTGGGTGGGGTGCTGGGGCCGCCGTACCCGCGGGGGCGGCGCGATCCGCAGGCGCTTCAGGCGCTGCTGCAGCTGGCGGAGGAGCTGGGGTGCGGTGTGGATTTGCACGTGGATGAGAGCGGCGATGCTCCTGGCCTTGGCATTCGCCTGCTGTTGGATCAATTGGATCGCCTGCGGCCTGAGGTGCCGATCACCTGCAGCCATGCCAGCAGCATGGGCCTGCTTCCTCTGGCAGCCCAGCAGCGGCTGGCGGATCGACTGGCCCAGCGGCAGGTAGCGGTGGTGGCTCTACCCACCACCAACTTCTGGCTGCTCGGCCGCTGCGGGGATCAGGATCTCGCCCAGCGGCCGCTGGCTCCGGTGCGGCAACTGCAGCGGGCGGGTGTGGCCGTGGCCGTGGGCGGCGACAACGTGCAGGATCCCTGGGATCCCGGCGGTGATTTCGATCCGTTGGAGTTGTTGCGGTTCGCCAGCCGCGTGGCGCATTGCCCCCCCTGGCAGCGCCAGGGGCTGACGCCCTTCACGACCGTGCCATCGCGAATGCTCGCGCTGACTTGGGACGGCATCGTGCGCCATGGAGCGCCTGCGGATCTCTTAATAACGAGTGCCAGCAGTTGGAGCGAGTTGCTAGCGCGCCCCCCGCAGCGGCGGGTGCTGCGCGCGGGCCAGTGGCTGCCGCCCGCGATCGCCGAGCAGCCGACGCCAAGCCTTGCCAGCCTGGGGCTTCCTGCTGCCCCCTGAGCCCCTGATGGCCCTGTTGCTGCCCAGCGCTCTGCCCCAGCCCCTGCCGCAGCCGGCCAGCCCTGAGAAGCTGGAGCAGCTCGCCGCTGATCTGCGAGCCGCGGGGCTGATGCCATTGCGCAGCAGCGGTGAACTCGAGCAGCTCGCTGCCGATGCCTTTGTGTATTCGCCTGTGCTGCAGCCCTTGCTGCAGGGGCTGCGGCCCCAGGTGGGGGTGCGCGCCAGCAGCAGCGACGAGGTTCTGGCGGTGGCGGCTGCCTGCGCGCGTCACGGGGTGAGCCTCACCCTGAGGGGAGCCGGCACGGGCAACTACGGCCAGGCCATTCCCCTGGCGGGTGGACTGGTGCTGGAGCTGAGTGCCATGAATCGCTTGCGGCACGTGGAGGCCGGCAGCGGCGTTTTTACCGCTGAAGCGGGCATCCTTCTGGCTGATCTGGAGCAGCAGCTGCAGGCCCATGGCCGCGAGCTGCGCCTGCTGCCCAGCACCGTGCGCAGCGCCAGCCTGGCTGGTTATCTGGCCGGGGGCTCCAGCGGGATCGGCTCGCTGCGCTGGGGGTTCCTCCGCGACCCCGGCCATCTGCTGGGGTTGGAGATTGTCACTCTGGAAGCGGAGCCGCGCCTGCTGCAGCTCGATGCCACCGCCGCCCAGGCGGTGAACCACGCCTACGGCTGCAACGGCATCATCACCGCGGTCACCATGGCCAGCGCCGCCGCCGTGCCCTGGCAGCAACTGGTGTTGGAGTTCCCCTCCTGGGAGTCGGCCCTGGCGGCAGCCCAGCAGCTGCCGGCCGCGGCTCTGCTGCTCAATGCTCTGTGTGCGGTGGAAGCTGCGGTGGCCCGGCTGTTGCCTTCGCCGCAGGGTTGCCCGGCGGCTTCGGCCGATGGGCACCGCCTGCTGGTGCTGGCGGCCCCCGATGCTTTGCCGGCTCTTGAGGCGCTGTTGCCCCGCTGGGGTGCCCGCTTGATCTGGCAGGCGCCCCAGGGCCAGAGCCGTGGCATTCCCCTACGGGAGCTGTGCTGGAACCACACCACCCTGCACGCCCGCGCCCACGATCCGGCCTTCACCTATCTGCAGTTGCTGCTGCCGCAGCCGGAGGCTCCCGTGCTGTCGGCCTTGCGGGAGCGTTGGGGCGACGATCTCCTCTGGCATCTGGAGGCCGTGCGCGCCCAGGGGCAGCAGCGGCTGGCCTGTTTGCCTCTGGTGCGCTGGCGCGGCCGCGAGGAGTTGCAAACCCTGATCGAGCACGCCTGCGATCTCGGCTGCCTGCTGTTCAACCCCCACGCGATCACTGTGGAGGACGGAGGCCTGGGGGGCATAGACGCCGAACAGGTGGCGGCCAAGGCCCTTTACGACCCCTCGGGCTTGCTGAATCCCGGGAAGCTGCGGGGCTGGCTTGAGCGCTAGCAGCCGAGGCTGGCGCGGGTGTCTACCCCAGTCACGGGGTTGGTGCCGCTGGCCCGGGTGCAGAGCTGGCGCTGATCAACCCGGTCGATCAAGGCATCGCTGAAGTCAGCACCGGTGACATCGGCGCCGGTGAAGCTGGCTCCAGCGCCGATCACACCGATCAGCAGGGCATTGCGCAGGTTGGTGTGGCTCATGTCGGTGCGATCCAGCAGCACATCGCTCAGGTCAGCGCCGCTGAAGTCGGCCTCGGGGAAGGCCCCCTGAGTGAAGATCGCCCCGTGCAGGTTTGCCCCTGCAAAGTTGGCGCCCTTGCCAACGGCGCCGGCGAAGGAGGTGTTGGCCAGCTGCTGGCCGGAGAAGTTCTTGCCGCTCTGGTTGGTGAGGGTGTAATCCACCGTGTCCTGGAACAGGGCGCGATCCTGAAGCCCCACACCGGAGCTGGTGTCGAGAGCTTGGGCGGGCAGGGCGAGCAGCAGCAGCCAGAGACCGGCGAGCAGACCGGTGAGCCAGCGGCCAAATCCATGGGGATGGCGGCGGAATTCCATGGGGCCCGGGCGTCTGCGCTCAGTCTGTCGCCTTGAGCAGAGGAAGAAGCTCCGCCACGAGATAAAGGGAGCCGCAGGCCACAGGCAGCGCTGTCGATTGCATCAACCAGTGCAGCTGGTCGCAGAGGTGGCCCTCACCCTGCTCCATGGCAAGACCCGTGGCGGCCTGCAGCTCTGCCGCGCTCCAGCTGCTGTGCTCCTCAGGAAGGGATACCACCCGCACCTGATCTCCCGGCCGCAGCAGGGTGCGCAGCAGCTCCGGCGCATCTTTATGGCGCTGCATCCCGATTAGCCAGCGCCGGGGTGTGGTGCCGCCGGCCTGGCGCTCCAGCTGATCCAGCTCCTGTCTGAGTGCTGCTGCTGCCGGTGGGTTGTGGGCGCCGTCTAGCAGCAACGGCTGGCCTTCAAAGAGCCGATGGTCGAGCCGCCCTGGCCAGCGGGCTTGTCTCAGTCCTTGCGCGATCGCTGCTGCATCGATCGGCCAGCCGAGCTCGCCAAGCGCTTCAGCTGCGCCCGTTGCTACGGCCCCATTGAGCCTCTGCAAATCTCCCCGCAGGCCCAGTTCCGGCCCGCCCTCCCCAAGAGCAGGCAACGGAGCAACCCAACGCAGTGAGCAACCGATCCGTTGGGCCTGTTCTGTCAGCACCTGGGCCGCTTCGCCAACTTGCGGACCGCTGATTGCGATGGCTGCGCCATGCAGCACTCCCGCCTTCTCGGCCGCGATGGCGCTGATGGTGGGGCCCAGATGTTCGGTGTGATCGCGGCCGATGCTGGCGAAAGCGAGCACCTGGCGGCTGGGGTGCACCGTGGTGGCATCGAGCCGGCCTCCCAGTCCCACCTCCAGCACCACGAGCTCGGCCTCGGCCTCGGCGAACGCCTGCATGGCAGCGGCGGTCACCAGCTCGAAGGGGGTGAGGTCGTGGCGCAGAGCCACCGGCTGTAAGTCGCGCAACAGTCGTTGCAGATGCTCCGTACTGATCAGGCCCTCGGGCAGACGGATTCGCTCACACCAACTCAGCAGGTGGGGTGAGGTGTAGAGCCCACAGCGAATGCCGGCTGCCGTGGCGATGGCGTGGATCATCGTGCTGATCGAGCCCTTGCCATTGGTGCCGGCCACCTGCACCGCAGCGAAGCGGCGCTCGGGATGCCCTAGATCCGCCAAAGCGGCTTCCAGCCTGTCGAGGCCGAGGTCAACGCCCCGGCGGCTGAAGGGAGCGATCAGGTCGCTGAAGGGGTCTGCGGCTGACACGCGATCAGAGCTGTCTCCAGCCGCTTCACCGCTTCGCGGATGTGGCGGGGCTGGATGGTGAGCGGCGGCACGAAGCGCACCACATTGGTGCCGGCGGGCACCAGCAGCAGGCCCTGACCCATCGCTGCCTTCACCACATCGATGGCGGCGGGACCGTCGGCCCTGAGCACCAGGCCCTGGAGCAATCCCCAGCCACGGCAGCCTTCGGCGAGCGTGGGGTGGCGGGCCACCAGGGCGCTGAGTTGCTCCTGAAGCAGTTGGCCCATCGCTTCGGCGTGGGCTGGAAGTTTGCGGCGCACCAGCTCTTCGGCCACCGTGAGGCCCGCGCGGCAGGCCAGAGGATTGCCGCCGAAGGTGCTGGCGTGTTCGCCAGGGCGCAGGTGATCCACCGCCGCTTTCACACAGAGGGCGCCAATAGGAAAGCCGCCGCCCAGGCCCTTGGCCAGGGTGAAGGCATCGGGCTCCACGCCCAGTTTCTGGTAGCCCCAGAGCCGGCCCGTGCGGCCGACGCCCACCTGCACCTCATCGAAGATCAGCAGGATGTTGTGCTGGCTGCACAGCTCGCGCACCCGCTGGAAGAAGGCGCGGTTGCCGGGGTTCACGCCGCCTTCGCCCTGCAACGGCTCGAGCATCACCGCGGCCACCCTGGGGCCGTCCTTCTCGCACTCGGCCAGCAGAGCCTCGAAGGCGGCGGTGTCGTTGTATGGGAAGTAGCGGAATCCCTGCACCATCGGCTCAAAGCCCTGGTGGTATTTGGGCTGGCCTGTGGCCGTCACCGCCGCAAGCGTGCGGCCATGGAAGCTGGCCTGGGCGGTGAGGATCAGAGGCCCAGCACCCTCGCTGCTGATGCCGCGCACCTGATGGCCGTGCTTGCGGGCCAGCTTGATCGCCCCTTCATTGGCTTCGGCGCCGGAATTGCAGAAGAACACGGCATCGGCACAGCTGTTGGCTGTGATCCAGGCCGCCAGTTGCTCCTGTTCAGGAATCCGATAGAGGTTTGAAACGTGCTGCAGTTTGCGCAGCTGCCGAGCGAGCGCCCGTCGCATCACCGGGTTGCTGTGCCCAAGGGTGCACACCGCGATGCCGGCGACCCCATCGAGGTAGCGGCGACCCTGGTGGTCCCACACCCAGACGCCCCGGCCGCGCACCAGTTCGAGGGGGAAGCGCCCGTAGGTGTTCATCACCGCCGATTGGGCGGGAGTGGTTCGAAGGGGCGGGGTTATAGGAGCGGTGGGACTTGAACCCACATGCCCGAAGGCGCTCGATTTTGAGTCGAGTCCGTCTACCAATTCCGGCACGCTCCCGCGTGGCTGACTGTAAGGGCCAGCCCTCAGCCCACGCGACGGATCGAGGCGCCGACGCGGTTGAGCTTGCCCTCGAAATCGGCGTAACCGCGATCGAGGTATTCCAGGCCCTGAACGGTGGTGATGCCCTCCGCCGCCAAACCGGCCAGCACCATCGCCGCCGAGGCGCGCAGATCGCTGCCCTGCACCGGAGCACCGCTGAGGCGGGCCACTCCCTCAATGAAGGCGGTGCTGCCCTGCACGCGGATGGCGGCGCCCATGCGCTGCAGTTCAGCCACGTGCTGCAGGCGGTTTTCGAAGATGTTCTCGGTGATCACACTGGTGCCCTTGGCCGTGGCCAGCAGGCTCATGAACGGTGCCTGGAGGTCGGTGGGGAACCCGGGGAAGGGCTGGGTGCGCAGGTCAACGGCCTGAATCTCTTCAGCGCTGATGGTCACGCTCGTGCCATCGATGTTGAGACGGCAGCTCGCCTCCTCCAGCTTGGTGAGCACGGCCCTCAGGTGATCGGGGATCACGGGGCCCACCGTGAGGGTGGAGCGGGTGATGGCGGCGGCCAGCAGGAAGGTGCCGGCCTCAATGCGGTCGGGGATCACGGCGTAATCGGCCCCGTGCAGACGCTCGACCCCAACGATGGTGATCGTGGGGGTGCCGGCTCCGCGCACCCTGGCGCCCATGGCCAGCAACAGCCCGGCGAGATCCACCACCTCGGGTTCAAGGGCGGCGTTCTCGATCACCGTTTCGCCCTCCGCCAGGGCGGCCGCCATCATCAATGTTTCCGTGGCTCCAACGCTGGGGCAATCCAGGTGGATCCGGCCACCCTTGAGCCGGTGGCCGCGGCCGGGTACCACCGCTGACACCACACCGTGGTCGATGGTGACCTGAGCTCCAAGCGCCTTCAGGCCTTTCACGTGCTCCACCACCGGACGGGTACCGATCTGGCAGCCGCCGGGCAGGGGAACCCGCGCGATTCCGAGACGAGCAAGCAGGGGGCCGATGCAGAAGAAGCTGGCCCTGAGGCTGTTCACCAGCTCGTAGGGCGGAGCGGATTGATTCAGCCCAGAGCCGTTCATCTCCAGGCTGTCGTTGCCGCGGCGCACCGTTACGCCCAGGGAGGCGAGGATCTCGCCCATGCCCTGGATATCCGTGAGTGGCGGTACGTTTCGGAGCCGCAACTGATCTTCTGTGAGCAGGCTGGCGGCCATCAGCACCAGGGCTGAGTTTTTGGCGCCACTCACCCGCAGCTCGCCGGCCAGGCGACGGTTGCCCGCAATCTCAAGCTGAGGGTTGAGAATCTGCTGAGACGGGGCAACGGTCACGGTCATGGCTTCGGACGTCCCGCCTCTAGAGGCCTCATCCTGACAATCTGTACTGAGACCGGCAAGACGTCCGGCGCCGGAACTGGCTTGACGGTCTGGGGATCACCCTTGATGGGGTACATTTCCGGGGTCGCAAACGCGGCAACGCCAGCCCAAGCGGATGTGGCGGAATTGGTAGACGCGCTAGTTTCAGGTACTAGTGGCAGCAATGTCGTGGGAGTTCAAGTCTCCCCATCCGCACTGAAATGCCTCCCTCATTGCAGGGGGGCTTTTTTTTGCCGATTCGTTGCTGATTAACCGCTCCGTTGTCAGGGTTTAGGGCACGGCGGCAGCGCCCTTGCGGCTGCTTTCATCGTTCACGCTGCACCCTCCCGTCATGCTCGTCCTCAAGATCACCAATGCCCGTGAAGTGGTGACCTCCAAATTGGGTCGATTGCTCGGGGCGCTGACGCCGGATGCACTCGATCAGCAAACGATCGAAGACGTGCTGATGAAGGAATTGATCAAGAACCTCTCGGCCGAGGGGCTCAAGGGTGAGGTGGCCGCGGTGCGCGGTCTGGATCTGCAGGAGAGCTCGTTGGTGGTGGGCGATGGCTTGCATGTCCGCCAGCACAAGACCTTCTGATGGAGCTGATCACCAGCCGCCGCAATCCGCTGGTGGCGCGGCTGCGCAGCTTGCATCAGCCCAAGGGGCGCCGCGAGCTGGGGCTGTTGCTGCTTGAAGGAACCCATCAGATCCAGGAGTTGGTGCGCCTCGGCCACAGGCCAGAGCAGTTGCTCGCTACAGAGGCCTGGTTAGAGCGCCACGGCGATCTGATCGCAGCAGCGGCTTGGCGTCCCCAGCCGGTGGGTGATGCGGTGTTGGCGGCGGTGGCCACCACCGATAGCCCTGATGGTGTGGTGGCGACCCTGGCGCGCGACGCATTGCCCGCAGCTCGGGGCCAGGGCCGGTTCGTGCTGGCGCTGGATCAGCTGCAGGATCCGGGCAATCTCGGCACGCTGTTGCGCACCGCCCTGGCGGCCGGCGTCGACGAGGTGTGGCTCGGTGGCGGCGCTGATCCGCTCCAGCCCAAGGTGCTGCGCGCTTCTGCCGGTGTTGCCTTGGCTCTGCCGCTGCTGCGCGAGCCCGATCGCTCGGCGTTGCTGCCACTGCTGCAGCGGGCCCGCTCAGCCGGTCAGCAGGTGGTGGCCACCGTGGTGGATCTCAGCGCCGAGCCCTACTGGCAGTTGGACTGGACCCAGCCCACCGTGCTGCTCATGGGCAATGAGGGTGCTGGTCTCCATCCGGAGTTGGCGGAGCTGGCCACGCACCGCGTCACCATCCCCCACAGCGCGGCGGTGGAGTCGCTGAATGTGGCCGTGGCAGCGGCCCCGTTGCTGCTGGAGCGTTGCCGGCAGCAGCGCAGCGCGACCGCGGCGCCCTGACAGGAGAGAATGCCCGCCAACTGTGCAGGCATCCGGTGAGCGACGGCAGCTTCGATTTTGATGTGATCGTCATCGGTGCCGGCTACGGCGGCTTCGATGCCGCCAAGCACGCTGCCGATCACGGACTACGCACCGCGATCATCGAAAGCCGCGATATGGGCGGCACCTGCGTGAACCGCGGCTGCGTGCCCTCCAAGGCTCTGCTGGCCGCCAGCGGCCGCGTGCGCGAGCTGGCCGATGCTGAACACCTCAAAGGCTTCGGCATCCATGCTGCGCCGGTGCGTTTCGAGCGCCAGAAGATCGCCGATCACGCCAATCAGCTGGTGGCCACGATCCGCGGCAACCTCACCAAAACCCTCGAGCGCGCCGGCGTCACGATCATCCGGGGCACCGGTCGCCTGGAAGGCCCCCAAAAGGTGGGCGTGCGCGAGATCAATGGTGTGGATCGCGTGCTCACCGGCCGCGACGTGATCATCGCCACCGGTTCCGATCCCTTTGTGCCGCCCGGCATCGAAACCGACGGCCGCACCGTGTTCACCAGCGATGAGGCCGTGAGCCTGGAGTGGCTGCCCCGTTGGATGGCGATCATCGGCAGCGGCTACATCGGCCTGGAGTTCGCTGATGTGTACACAGCCCTCGGCTGTGAAGTGACGATGATCGAGGCCCTCGATCGGGTGATGCCCACCTTCGATCCCGATATCGCCAAGATCGCCGCCCGCAACCTGATCGACGGCCGCGACATTGATGCCCGCTCCGGCGTGCTGGCGAAATCGATCAAGCCTGGTGCCCCCGTTCAGATCGAACTGGTGGACATGCAGACCCGCGAGCCGGTGGAAACCCTCGAGGTGGATGCGGTGCTGGTGGCCACCGGCCGCGTGCCCAGCAGCAAGGGCCTCAACCTCGAGGCCTGTGGCATCGAAACCAACCGCGGCTTCATCCCCGTGGACGACCAGCTGCGGGTGCTGGTGAACGGCGCTCCCGTGCCCCACCTCTGGGCTGTGGGCGACGTAACCGGAAAGATGATGCTGGCCCACACCGCTGCTGCCCAGGGCACCGTGGCGGTGGACAACATCCTGGGTCACCCCCGCTCCATCGATTACCGCTCGATTCCGGCCGCCACCTTCACCCACCCCGAGATCAGCTCGGTGGGCCTGAGTGAAGCCGATGCCAAGGAGCTGGCCGCCAAAGATGGCTTTGAACTGGGCAGTGTGCGCAGCTACTTCAAGGCCAACTCCAAGGCCCTGGCCGAGCTCGAGAGCGATGGCCTGATGAAGCTGCTGTTCAACAAGAGCACCGGTGAGGTGCTCGGGGCCCATATCTATGGCCTGCACGCGGCGGATCTGATTCAGGAGATCGCGAACGCCGTGGCCCGCCGCCAGAGCGTGAAGCAACTGGCCAATGAGGTGCACACCCACCCCACCCTCAGCGAAGTGGTGGAAGTGGCGTACAAGCAGGCCGCCATGGCCGTGGGAGCCTGAATCCATGGAGATCCGTCGCCGGCCGCCCAACCCCAAGGTGAAGGTGGCGCACCTCGAATACGCCATTCCCCACGAGGAGAGCGAACCGCGCAACATCCTCGAGAAGATCGTGTGGGAGAAGGATCGTGAGGTGACCGTCGCCCGCGAGCGCGTCAGCCTCGATCAGCTCAAGAAGCAGGTGGCTGAGCTCCCGGCCCCTCGCGATTTTCTTGCGGCACTCAAAGCGGCCTGCCGCAAACCGGCGGTGATCGCTGAGGTGAAGAAAGCCAGCCCCAGCAAAGGGGTGATCCGCGAGGATTTCGATCCTGAGGCGATTGCCCGCGGCTACGCAGCCGGCGGGGCGAGCTGCCTCTCGGTGCTCACGGATAAACAGTTTTTCCAGGGCGGCTTCGAGGTCCTGGTGCAGGTGCGCCAGGTGGTGGATCTGCCGCTGCTTTGCAAAGACTTCATCCTGAGCCCCTATCAGCTGTATCAGGCCCGGGCGGCTGGCGCCGATGCTGCGCTGCTGATTGCCGCCATCCTCAGCGATGCGGACATGGCCTACCTCCTCAAGGTGGCTCGGGCCCTGGGCCTCACCGTGCTGGTGGAGGTGCATGACGCTGCCGAGCTCGAGCGTGTCTTGACCCTCGATGGCGTGCAGTTGATCGGCATCAACAACCGCGATCTCGCCACCTTCCACACAGATCTGGCCACCACCGAAGCCCTCACGGAGCGCTACGGCGAGCAGATCCGCGCCAAGGGGTGTCTGCTGGTGAGCGAATCCGGGCTGTTCACGCGCGACGACCTCGACCGCGTACAGAGCGCTGGCGCCGATGCGGTGCTCGTGGGCGAATCACTGATGCGCCAGCCGGATGTGACTGATGCCCTCGAGACGCTCATCAACGGCTGAGCAGCGATCGCTGCATCAGCAGCAGTCCATGAAAAAAGCCCGGCTGGTTGGCCGGGCTTGCTGAACTGATTCGGTTGATCGGGGCTGCTGAAACCAGCAGCCGTTCGATCACACCTTGCGGGAGTAAAACTCGACCACCAGCAGTTCGTTGATTTCGAGGGCGACCCACTCGCGCTCGCACTTGCTGATCACCTTGGCGACCAGCTTGTTCTTGTCGAGCTCGAGGTGAGGCGGGATGTTGGCCAGACCGGGGAATTCCAGGTTGCCTTCAGCCAGCTTCTTGCTCTGCTTGCGCTCGCGGATGGCGACCACATCACCGGCCTTGCACTGGTAGCTGGGGATGTCCACGACGCGGCCGTTCACGGTCACGTGGCCATGGTTCACCAGCTGACGGGCACCGGGAACGGTGGGGCCGAAGCCGAGGCGGAAGCACACATTGTCGAGACGGTTCTCGAGCAGCTTCAGCAGGTTGGTTCCGGTGGAACCCTCCTGGGCGCGCGCTTTCTTCACGTAGCGCACGAGCTGACGCTCGGAGATGCCGTAGTTGAAGCGAAGCTTCTGCTTCTCTTCGAGGCGGATGGCGTATTCGGAGCGCTTGCGACGGGCTTGGCCGTGCTGACCGGGGGGATAAGACCGCTTAGCGGACTTACGGGTGAGACCGGGAAGGTCTCCCAAGCGCCGCGTAATCCTCAGACGAGGGCCGCGGTAGCGAGACATAGAAAACCGTGATGGTTGGGCAGTCGGGCGAGGCGGCGAGCCGGATGCCGGTGAGCGGCCTTGCGAGAATCTCGCGAAGGAAGCAGCTCAGCCAGCGGGCTGATGCCACGCCAGTTGGCGATCCTATCTCTCGGCCCAGGCCCCACCTTCTGCTGTTCATGAACCTGCTGCTGCAACGGTTGCTGATGGCTCTGATCGGCTTTTACCGGCAGTTCATCTCGCCGCTGCTGGGGCCGCCCCGCTGCCGCTTCATCCCCAGTTGCAGCGCCTATGGCCTTGAGGCGATTGAACGCCACGGCCCCTGGCGCGGCAGCTGGCTCACGCTGCGCAGGCTGCTGCGTTGCCATCCCTTCACCCCCTGCGGCTGCGACCCGGTGCCCGATTGATGGCGGATCTGGTGTTGATCACCCGGCAGGGGTGCTGCCTCTGCGAGGGCCTCGAGGAAAAGCTCAAAGCCCTGGCTGTTCCCTTTGAGCGGCTCGACGTGGATGCAGACCCGCAGCTGCTGGCTCGTTTCGATTTGGATGTGCCCGTGCTGCTGCGGCGTGAGGGCTTGAGCCAGCAGGTGCTGCCACGGGTTTCCCCCCGGCTGCCTCCCCAGCAGTTGCTGGCTTGGCTGCAGAGCCAGGGCTGCCTCTGAGAGCTGTCTTGGCTGAGGCTCACAAGACTGGTCGCCAGGACGACGTTGCAGCCGCTCAATCCGTTTAAAACGGGCGCATCAGCTTCGCTGCCATGTCTGAACGCCTCCACCCCCTGCTGCGACAGGTCGGATTGGCGGTGCCCCCCGGCCTGGTGAATGCAGAGGTGAACAGCGTGAGCTGTGATTCGCGTCGGGTGGGCCCAGGCACGCTGTTTGTGGGCTTACCCGGGGAAAAGGTGGATGGCGGCAGCTTCTGGCCGGAAGCCCTGCAGGCCGGCGCGGTGTTGGCGGTGATTGGTCCGGCTGCGGCCGAGGCGTGCCCACCTTCCGATCACGACCCGGTGCTGGTGGTGGCGGATCCGGTGGCCCGTTGGGGCGGCTTGCTGGCGGCTGAGTTTTGGCAGCAGCCCAGCCGGCGCCTGCATCTGATCGGTGTGACCGGCACCAACGGCAAAACCACCACCACCCATCTGATCGAGCACCTTGCCGCCAGCAGCGGCATGCCTTCGGCTCTGTTTGGAACGCTGGTGAATCGCTGGCCGGGCCACAGCGTGACGGCTCAGCACACCACCGCCTTTGCTGATGTGCTGCAGGGGCAACTCGCCCAGGCGGTGGAGGCTGGTGCTCAGGTGGGGGCGATGGAGGTGAGCTCCCATGCGCTCGATCAGCAGCGGGTGAGCGGCTGCCGCTATGCGGGAGCGGTGTTCACCAACCTCACCCAGGACCATCTCGACTACCACCCTTCGATGCAGGCCTATTTCGAGGCCAAGGCATCGCTGTTCAGTGCAGCGTTTCTGGAGCTCAAGCCCGCTCAGGCCACGGCGGTGGTGAACGTGGACGACCCCTGGGGGCAGCAGCTGGCGGAGCGTTTGGGCGGCCACTGCTGGCGCTGCTCGCTCGAGGAGGGCAGCACTGCGGAGTTGCGCATGGAGCAGTTGCGGTTCAGCTCTGATGGCGTGACGGGCGTGCTCGTGAGCCCGATGGGCACTGGGGCATTCAGCTCGCCCCTGCTCGGGCGCTTCAACCTGATGAATCAGCTGCAGGCCGTGGGCTCTCTGCTCCAGCAGGGCCTGCCTTTGGCCAATCTGCTCACGGGCTTGTCGAGCTTCCGTGGGGTTCCTGGGCGGATGGAGCGGGTTGCGGTGGGCCGGGTGGAGTGTTGCGAGGGCAGCCTGCCGGCGGTGCTGGTGGATTACGCCCACACTCCCGATGGCCTCGAAAGCGCGCTGAAGGCCTGCCGGCCGTTCGCGAGCGGCCAGTTGATCTGCGTGTTTGGTTGCGGCGGTGATCGCGATCGCACCAAGCGGCCGCAGATGGGGGCGATCGCGGCCCGCCTCGCCGATCAGGTGGTGGTCACTTCCGATAACCCGCGCACGGAGGACCCGCAGCAGATCCTCCGAGATGTGATCGCTGGAATCCCTGAGGGCACGGCCTTGCAGGTGGAAGGGGATCGCGCCAAGGCGATCGCCTCTGCCATCGCCTCCGCTGGTGGTCACGATCTGGTGTTGATCGCTGGCAAGGGCCACGAGGACTATCAGATCCTTGGCACCACCAAGGTTCACTTCGATGACCGCGAGGAGGCGGAAAAGGCCCTGCGGGAGCGTCCCTGTTAGCCAGCGGCCAGTCGTTGCAGCGCCGTGAGCAGGGTCTCGATCTCGTTGGCTGTGGTGGTGATGTGGGTGCAGGCCCGTAGGCAGTCCGGCTCATCCAAACGCCTGATCCAGATCCCCTGAGCACCGAGTTCCTGAACCACGCTGGCTGTGGCGCGGCCCTCCAGGTGGAAGCTCACCAGACCGGCTGGTGGCGGTTCGCGCAGCAAGGTGCGAGCGGAGCCGATGGATTGCAGACCCTGCCAGAGCTGCAGGCTGCCCTTCTGGATCTGCTGCAGTCGTTGCTCGGGCGAACCTTCGGCGGCTAGTCGCTCAAGGGATGTGGCCAGGCCGCTGCAAAGCGGCACACAGGAGGTGGCCACTTCAAAGCGGCGGGCATCGCTGTGGAAGCTGCTGCCGGCCGAAGCCTCATGCCGCAGGCTGCGCCAGCCGATCAGGGTGGGCTGGGCCTGCTCTAGCAGCCGTTCGGAAAGTGCAACACCCCCGAGCCCCTCGGGGCCGCAGCACCACTTGTGGCCGGTAAAGGCGTAGATGTCGGCCGCGGTAGCGGCCTCCTGCACCGGCAGGCTGCCCATGGATTGGGCCGCATCCACCAGCAGCCACGGTTGAAGGGGGTGCTGCCGCAGGCGCTCCGTTACGGCAGGGATGGGCATCACACTGCCGCTGTTCCAGAGCAGGTGGGAAAGCGCCACCAGTCGGGTGCGGGGCGTTAGGCGTTGCTCGAGGGCATCCAGTACTGCCGCATCGAGCTCGGCCTGGGGGGTGGCGCAACAGAGCTCCAACACCGGCAGGGTGCTGATGTTCAGACCTTCTCGCCGTGCCAGTTCCTGGCAGGCGGCCACAACGCCAGGGTGTTCGCAGTCGCTGATCAGCAGCTCGTCACCGGGTTGCCATGGCAGGCCCCACAGGGGGAGCACGCAGCCGCTGGTCACGTTTTCGGTGAGGGCCAGGCGATGGGGGCCAACCCCACAGAGTGCCGCTAGCTGGCTACGCACCCGAGCCGTTTCCTGCTCGATGAACGGCCACACATCGGTTGTGAAGGGGCCCAGCTCTTGGATCTGCTGCCAGCTCGCCGTGATTGCTTCAAGCGCTGGCGCGGGCAGCGGCCCCTGGCCGCCGTAGTTGAAATAGGTCTTGTTGGCGAGGGCGGGGCAGAGCTCGCGCATCCGGTTGGATCAGATCACCTGGCCCACCATCACAGCAGCTACGGCTGAGAACAGCGTGATGCTGAGCGCTGTGAGTGGGTTCTGGCCCTGGGCCACGGCGAAGCTAGTAATCACGCCGGCGCCGAGGCAGGCCACGGCCAGCTGGGTGGTGAGGGCGGGACGCTGTTCCACTGTGGGCCGTGACGACTGCCCAGCAGCTTGGGGGTGGCTCGCGATTGCGTCGCTTTGCCCAGCGGCCTTTGTTACCTGGAGTTGGCCTTCGTTACGCCGCGCAATGTGGAGGCGGGGCGGGCTCGACCGCTGCTGGCCCAAAGCTGCAACGCCTCCAGCTGTTCGCGAGCGGTGCGGGAGAGGGGCACCAGCTGGGCGGCGGCACTGATCAGATCCGCTTCACCAAATTCCCGCGACTGGCTGAAGGCCTGGTGCATCGCCTCGATCACCACCTGCTCCAGCTCAGCGCCGGAGAAGCCGGCGGTGCGATCCACCACCACATCGAGAGGCAGTTGGTGATGGGGGCGTCGCCGCTTCAGTTGCAGATCGAGGATGGCCCGGCGTTCATCGCCATCCGGCAGGTCGAGCAGAAAGATTTCATCGAAGCGGCCCTTGCGCAGCAGCTCCGGTGGCAGCTTCTCCACGCCGTTGGCGGTGGCCACCACAAACACGGCGCTGCTCTTCTCCGCCATCCAGGTGAGCAGGCTCGCCAGCACCCGCTGGCTGGTGCCGCCATCGCTGCGGCCATCGCCTGCGGCGCCAAAGCCCTTGTCGATTTCATCGATCCAGAGCACGCAGGGGGCCATCGCTTCGGCTCGCTGGATCATGTCGCGGGTGCGGGCTTCGGAGGCGCCCACGAGCCCCGCAAACAGCCGGCCCACATCCAAACGCAGCAGCGGCATTGCCCAACTGTGGGCGATCGCCTTCGCCGTGAGCGATTTGCCCGTGCCCTGCGGCCCCACCAGCAACACGCCTCGCGGCAGCGGCAAGCCGTAGCGACGCGCCTCATCGCTGAAGGCCATGTGGCGTTGCTCCAGCCAGAGCTTGAGGGCATCGAGGCCGCCGATATCCGCTGGCGTGGCTTCGGTGGGGCAGTACTCCAGCAGCTCACTGCGGGCGATGGCCTGGCGTTTTTCCTCCAGCACCTCTTCGAGATCGGCCAGGCCCAGTTGGCCGCGACTGGCCAGCCCGCGGGCTGCCACCTGGCGGATCCGCTGCTCGCTCAGACCGCTGCAGCTGTGGCTCAGTTGTTCCAGCAGCTCGCCCTCCAGCCCTTGCCCACAGGCCTGGGCGATGCTGCGCAGCAGAGATTCAATCTCTTGCTGATCGGGCAGGGGGAGGTCGAGCAGCGTGATGCACTCCTCGAGATCGCGAGGGAGCTGCCATTCCGCGGCGGTGATCACCAGGGTGTGAGGCTGCTGGCGCAGGCTGGTGGCCAGGTTGCGCAGCTTGCGGCAGATGCTGGCGTCTTCGCTGTAGCGGTGGAAATCGTGGAGCACCAGCAGCGCTGGCTGCTCCGCCGGTAGAGCCGCCAGGCTTTCAAGGGCCGCGAGTGGATTGCGGGCTGCTTCGCCATTACGCCCGGGCCAGCCGGACAGTCCGCTGATGAAATCCCAGCGGGCTAGTGCCCGGTTGCCCAGGCGTTTGGCTGCAGCAGCCAGCAGGGATGCAATGCGCTCTTCCTCCTGGCTGCGGATCCAGAGGATGGGTGTTCGCGCCCGGATGAGCAGATCGAGGTGGTCGGCCCAGGCCTGGCTCATGGCTGCAGTTTTTTGAGAGCTGCCCAGCGTGGATCGATCGGTTCAGGCGGCTCTGCGCGGGGCTGAAGATCGGGGCCCGGGCAGTCGCGGCCGCAGCGGTTCACCAGGGGTAGTTGCAGGCTGAGTTGCTCAAACAACCAGTGTTCGGGATCGAACTCGCCGCTGGGATCGATACTTTCGCTCAGTCCATCAGGATCAAGTTCCAGCACTTCGCTGCCGCCCTCCATCACCACCTCGGCTTCGATGCCCTCGAGGCGGGCCTGATCACCGAGCCAAACCACTTCCTGATGGCGGAAGCTCAAGGGATGGTTGAAGTGCTGGAGGCAGCGGTCGCAGCGGAGGGTGACGATCGTGCTGGCTTCGCCGCTGAGCTCAAGGATGTTGCCGCGATGCACGGCAGTGAGCTCACCCCGAACCGGGGTGAGGCTTTCGAGCTCTTTGAGTGTTTGATCCACCTGCCAGTGGCGCCCTTCAGCCAGAAGACGCAGCTCCTGCAATGGAACCGGCTGCAGAGGGTCTCCGGCGGGTTGCGGCAGGGCCTGGCTCATCGACTCACTTCTTGCCCTTCGGTTCAAAGGGCATGCGCTCACTGCCGCTCACGGTGGCGGTGACGGTTTTGGCCTCAGCGGCCAGCTGCTGGTCGAGGATCGCCTGCAGGTTGTCGGGCAGAGCTTCGCGGGTGAGCAGGAAGGTCTGCGTGGCCTGGAAGATGTTGGCCACCACCATGTAAAGCAGCACGCCAGCCGGGAGCGGGAAGAACAGGAACATGCCGGTGATCATCACGGGCGTGATCTTGTTGGCTGTGGCCTGCTGCGGGTTGGCGGGCATGCCCATGCCCGAGAGGATCTGGCTTGCGAACAGGCTGGCGCCGAAGGCGGCCACCAGGATGGCGATGTCCCAGTTGATGGCGCCATCGGTGTAGAAGCCCACCTGGCCCAGGGCCTTGATGAACAGGAAGCCAGAGCGGGCGGCCAGGCCAGGGATCTTGGCTTCCACGGTCACATCGCCGGGGGCGATGGCGTGGATGGTGCCGTTCTGATCCACGCTCACCAGGCCTTCACCCTTGGTGACGCTCCAGGTGGGGGTGAAAGCGCTTCCGTTCTCCACGCCGCTGAGCACCGAGGCAAAGCTGGCGCCGTCTTTGGTGTGCAGGCTCACCGTCTCGGTGTCGCCCACGCCCAGCTTGGTGCCCTTTTCAAGGCTGGCCACCACCGGCACGTGGTTGGTGGCGGTCACGAAGATGGAGTGGCTGGCGCTGTTGAACGGCTTGGGTTCAACGGCGGCAATCTGCTCGGCCGGCAACACCTTCAGGTTGAGGGTGTAGGGCACATCCGCGAACGGTGATCCGCGCAGGGTGGCGAACAGCGCAAACAGGATCGGCATCTGCACCAGCAGGGGCAGACAGCCCGAGAGGGGGCTGCCGAACTCCTTCATCAACGACCCCAGCTCCTCCTGCTGCTTTTGGGGGTTGTTGGCGTATTTCGCCTTGATTTCAGCCTGCCTCTTCTGCATCACCGGCTGGGCGATGCGCATGCGGCGGGCACTGCGGATGGAGCCGGCACTGAGCGGGAACAGTGCCAGGCGAATCACCACCGTGAGGGCAATGATCGCCAGGCCGTAGCTCGGCACCAATCCGTAGAAGAAATCGAGGATCGGCAGCAGCAGGTTGTCGGAGATGTAGCCGATCACGGCGTGTGCAGGTCCGGGGAGAAGGGAAGTGGAGCCAGTGTGTCAGGCGGATGGCTCAGGCCGCCGCGTTGTTGTTGAAGCCGGATTTCGTGCTGGCCTTGGCGGCCGGGCTGGCCTTGATCCGCTCGCGGATGAAGGCTTCAGCCTCCTTGTAGCGAGGCACGGCGCGCATCTCGAGCTTCATGCCATCGCTGAGCACCAACACCATGTCGCCCCAGAAGCCCAAGCCGCGGGCCACGGAGCGCACCTCGCGGATCTGGCTGTACACCACCTGGCTGCGATCGCGGCCGAGCCAGCCACCGCTCACCTCAACGCGCCGGCTGGTGATGCGGAAGCGCAGCCACAGGGCCCGCACGATCGCTCCCACCGCAAACGGGATGCCGATCAGCGTGAGGCCGAACAGCAGGTTAGTGATCAGGTCACCCTTGGCCGGGCCGCCTGCATAGAAGACGTCTTCGTTGATGCTGGCTCCGGGGGCCACCGGAGGCGTTTGTGGCGCACCACTCATGGGCGTAAACCTGCCTTGGCGAGGAGTTCGAAACATTCTCCCAGCAGAGCCTGATCCGTGGCTTCGGCGCTGCCGGGTTTGAGGGAGATCAGCAGCCAGCGCCCCATCGCCTGATCGGGCATGGATCGCACGATGGCGCTGAGCTGCCCATGCAGCAGGCGGCGCAGCTGATTGCGCCGCACCGAGCGCTTGCTCACCTTGTTGCTCACCACCACCCCAAGCCTGCAGCTGAGCGGGTTGGGATCGCGGGGATCGGGCTTGAGCAGCTCCGGCTGGGCTGGAAGGCTGCGAAGAACCATCAATTTGCCGTGATGGCGCTGACCCTTCTGATAGAGGCGATCAAACACAAACCGCCCCCGCAGCCTGTGTTCCCGGGAAAGAACCATCGGAAACGGGCTGGCGGGGGCGGTGAGTGGGGCTGGTTAGGCGTCAGACAGCCAGGCGGGCCCGGCCGCGCTTGCGGCGGGAGCGGATCACGCGGCGACCGGTGTGGCTGCGCATGCGAACGCGGAATCCGGAAACACGCTTGCGCTTGCGGCTGGTTCCTTCAAGGGTGCGCTTGGTCATGGTTCCGGCTCGGCTTCGCCTTCAACGTCGATGGCCCAACCTACCAGCCCGTGTCTGGTCAGTTGCTGGGGGGATCGATCTGGATCAGCCAGCTGCCGAGATAGCCCGACACGGGCACATCGCCCGGAGCCTGGGCCAGGGCATTGAACTGATACATGCCCGCGTTGAAGGGATTGAACAGGTTGATGTACACCCCGATGGTCTTGCCCACCGGCACGGGGGTGTCCGGGAAGATCTCGATCGCGGTGGCATCGGCCGCCACTTCCACCGTGCCGGGGATGTCCTTCTCGCAGCGGGTCCGGGCGAGCATGCCGCCCTCCTTCATGTAGCAGAGCTTGACGAACTTCGGATTGATCTGAACGTCAAAGCTCTTGGGAATGCCCACGGTGAGCTTGAGGATCGCGGTCTTGCGGTCCTTCGGTTTGAGAATCAGGTAGTACTCCGAGCGCTTCAAGCGCTGGGTGTCGGTCATGAAGAAGTAGAGCTTGCGGTAGTCCTTGCTGGAATCCCAGCGGAACTCCACAAGCCCTGGTGTGCCCTGCGCCTTCACCGGCGAGGGACTGAGCATCGGCACAAGGGCAGCAGCGGTGCCGGCCAGGCCCAGGGCGGCTGCCAGAGCCGTGCCGGTGACGACAGTGCGAAAACCAGCCATGGGTGGGATCTGGCAAAGGGTTAGTGCCCACCATTCTTGGCGGCAGGGGCTGGTTGCAGGGATCACAGGGGTGCCGGCCCTGGGGCTGGAAGCTGTGACCAGATGCAACTCAGTTGGCCAGATCCGGCCTCAGCCGAGCGGCTTCGCGCAAGTAGGCATGCCGCACCGGCCGATCGCTCTCTAGCCAGGCATGGGCCAGCAGTCGGATGCAGCGGGGCAGATCGCCGCTCACGGCCATCTGTTGGCAATCGAGAAGGGCGACCCCATCCCAGCCCGGGCGGCGCCTGGCGATGGCGGCGGGGAAGCAGGCATCGAGGTCGGCTGTAACCGAGAACGTGACCGACAACAGCTGGCTGCCCTCGAGGCTGTTGCGCTCCACAAGCGCATCCAGGAGCTCGGCCACGGCTTCGCTGATCGCCTCGGTGGTGTTGGCGGTGGCGGTGGTGGCGCCGCGCAGGGCCCGCAGCTGGGAGGCGTTGCTCATGGGCGGTGCAGCCAGAGGGGCTGGCCACTCCAGGCCAGCTCCTGGTTGAGGGCGTCGAAGAGCCGTCCAAACAGATTGCGACCAGGGATTAGGCCGGCAAAGCGCTTGTTGGGCTGCCCGAAACTCACCGGCCGGGTTTTCTCCACATCCAGATCGGCCAGTTCGCAGGCCAGGCGCCGGGCGCTTTCCTCATCGCCCAGCTGATCCACCAGCCCCAGCTCCAGAGCCTGGGCGCCGCTGAACACCCGCCCATCAGCGAACAGGCGCACGCTGCTTTCCTCGAGACCCCGGCCCTCAGCCACGGCGCTCACGAACTGGCCGTAGCTGGAATCGATCAGCTCCTGGAGCAGCTGGCGTTCTGCTCCCGTGAGGGCGCGGTCCGGCGAGAGGATGTCCTTGTAGAGGCCACTCTTCACAGTTTCGAACTGGATGCCGATCCGCTCCAGCAGCCGCGAGAGGTTGTTGCCCCGGAGGATCACGCCGATCGATCCGGTGATCGAGCCGGCGTTGGCCACGATCTTTTCGGCCGCCACGCCCACATACACGCCGCCAGAGGCGGAGATGTTGCCGAAGCTGGCCACCACGCGGCAGCCCTTCTCCCTTAGGCGCCGGATCGCAGCGTGAATCTCCTGGCTGTCGCCCACGGTGCCGCCGGGGCTGTCGATGCGCAGCAGTAGCGCAGGGAATTCCCGCTTCTCCACCTCCCGGAGTGCCTTCAGCACCCGCTCGCGCGTGCCGGACGCAATCGCCCCTTCAATCGCGATCCGCGCCAGTTTGCGGCGGGACTTTCGGCGCCAGGGCCAGACCATCGAGGCGGTGTGCAGTGGCTGGATCTTAAAAAGGAGCCACTAGGCAGCTTGTGCTGGTGAAGGTGCGCTGGCTGCTGATGCTTCTCCCTTTCGCGCTGTGGGGGACGGCCATGGCGGCAATGAAGCCGCTGCTGCAGGAAGCCGGCCCCCTCACCCTGGCCTGGATGCGCCTGCTGCCGGCAGGCTTGGTGTTGCTGGCCGGCGCTCGTTTGTGGCGGGGCAGCAGCGGTGTGGATCGCCGGGATTGGGGGTGGTTGCTGCTCTTCACCCTGGTGGATGCCACTGCCTTTCAGTCGCTGCTGGCCCGTGGCCTCGTGGGTACCGGCGCGGGCCTGGGTTCGGTGCTGATCGATTCACAGCCGTTGCTGGTGGCGCTGCTGGCGCGCAGCCTGTTTGGCGAGGCGATCAATCCCGTGGGCTGGTTGGGCCTGCTGATTGGCCTGCTCGGCATCCTCTGCCTCGGGCTGCCGGCCCCCCTGCTCAACCATTGGTGGCTGATGGGTCCCAAGGTCCTGGATGTTCAGGCCTGGAGCCATGGCGAGCTGTGGATGCTGGCGGCCGCCCTGGCCATGGCCCTCGGCACAGTGATCAGTCGCTTCGCCTGCCGCCATAGCGATCCGGTGGCGGTGACCGGGTGGCACATGGTGTTGGGCGGCTTGCCCCTGTTGGCCGGTTCTGCGCTGGTGTCCCAGCCCCTCGTGCCGGCCTGGACCCCCGTGGAGTGGGGCTTGATGGCCTATGCGGCGCTGTTGGGCAGCGCCCTGGCCTACGGACTGTTCTTCTGGTTCGCCAACCATGGCGATCTCACCAGCTTCACCTCGCTCACCTTCCTCACCCCGGTCTTTGCCCTGCTCTGCGGGGTTGTGTGGCTCCAGGAGCAGCTACAGCCGCTGCAGTGGGTTGGTGCTGTTCTGGCCCTGGTGAGTGTGCTGTTGATCAATCGCCGCTCGCTGCTCTGGCAGCCGGTGCAAGCGGAGTTGGTGTCGTGAAGCTGCTGGTGGTGGCCACGGCGCTTGGGCCCTTGGGGAGTGGCCGCGGCGGCGGGGTGGAGCTCACCCTGGCCGGACTGGTGGCGGGCTTGCAGCAGCGGGGGCATCAGTTGGCGGTGCTGGCCGCCGAGGGCTCGCAGTTGCCGGCGGATTGTGCTGCCGCTCAGCTGTGGAGCTGCAGTGGTGAACCGCAGCCCAGCGTGCAGCACCAGGGCCGTGAGGCTCTCGTCACCATGCCGGCCGATGGGCTGCTGGCCCGTTTCTGGCGGCGCGTGCTGGCTGAGGCCCCTGCTGCCGGCTTCGATGCGGTGCTCAACCTCGGCTACGACTGGCTGCCTTTTTGGCTCACCCCCACAGCACCACTGCCGATCCTGCACTTGGTGAGCATGGGTTCGGTGACGTCGGCGATGGATGCCGTGATTGCCGATGTGGCGGCCTGGGATCAACGCCGGCTGGCCTTTCACACCGCTTCTCAGGCCGCTGATTTCGCCCTGCCCCAGCCGCCTGTGCTCGTGGGCAATGGATTCGATCTGGGCGCCTATCGGTTTTGCGGTGAGCCCCAGGAGTTGTTGGGCTGGGTGGGCCGGGTGGCACCGGAAAAGGGCCTGGAGGATGCAGCGGCCGCGGCGGCCCGCACTGGCCTGCCGCTGGCGATCTGGGGGTTGGTGGAAGATCCCGCCTATGCCGCTGCGGTGGAGGCCTCGGTGCCTGCCGGAACCCTGCAATGGAAGGGTTTTTTGCCCACCGATCAGCTCCAGGCGCAGCTGGGTTCTTGCCTGGCGCTGCTGAACACGCCGAAGTGGAATGAGGCTTACGGCAACGTGGTGGTGGAAGCCATGGCCTGCGGTGTGCCGGTGCTCGCCTACCGGCGCGGTGGGCCCGCTGAGCTGGTGCAGTCAGGCCTCACGGGTGTGCTGGTCCCCCCCGATGACGTGGAAGCCCTGGCCGAGGCCGTGGCTCAGGTGAGGGCGATCGAGCGTTCGCAGTGCCGCCGCTGGGTGGAGAGCCATGCCTCCAGGGCGGTGCTGGCGGAGCGGATCGAGGCCTGGGTGAATCAGGCTTTGCAGGCGTAGGCGATAAGTTCGAGCCTGACGCAGCTCGCCCTGGTGTCGCGCAGGTTCGTGTGGCCGCTGGTGCTGCTCACCGTGCTGGTCTGCGGGCTGCTGCTGTTCGTGTGGCGGTTGGGCAGCACGGGGCTGGTGGATGAAACCCCGCCGCTGTTTGCCGCATCGGCCCGGGCGATGGCCCACACGGGGGATTGGCTCATTCCCCGGGTGAATGGACTGCCCCGGTACGACAAGCCACCGCTGGTGTACTGGCTGATGGGGCTGCTGTACGCGCTCCCTGGTCAGCAGCAGTGGGATCCACTGGGCACCTGGGCGGCCTGTCTGCCTTCGGCCCTCAGCTCTCTCGCCCTGATGTTGGCGTTGGCGGCCACGCTGCTGCGCTGGCCCCAGCCCCTTGCTGGTGATCGCTGGCCTGCGCTCTCACAGCAGGGGATCACCGCGATCAGTGCCGCCCTGGCCTTTGGCCTCTCGCCCCTGGTGCTGCTCTGGAGCCGCATCTCCGTGAGCGATGCCCTGCTCAATGCTCTGCTGGGAGCAGCCTTGCTGGTCTTCTGGCAGGTCTATGCAGGGGGCGGTCGCAGCTGGTTGGCCTGGATCCTGCTGGGCTGCGCTGTGCTGGCGAAGGGGCCGGTGGCGGTGTTGTTGGCCGGGATCACCCTGATCGGGTTCGGCCTGTGGCAGCGCGACCTGCGGGGGCTGGCTGCCCGGGTGCATCCCCGGCCAGGCCTGGGGATCACGGCTCTGGTGTCACTCCCCTGGTACGCGCTGGCGGCTCTGGTGGAGGGCAAGCCCTTTGTGGAGAGCTTTTTCGGCTACCACAACCTGCAGCGCTTCACAGGCGTGGTGAACAACCACCTGCAGCCCTGGTGGTTTTTCGTGCCCGTGCTGCTGGTGGCTTCGCTGCCGTTCACCCCGTTGCTGCTGGCAGGCCTGGCCAGTGCCCTACGCGCCTGGCGCACTCCCGTGGCGCCCCCTGCATCGCTGCAGCGCTTTGCCGCCTGCTGGCTGCTGGCGGTGCTCGCCTTTTTCACCCTGGCGGCCACGAAGCTTCCCAGCTACTGGATTCCGGCCACGCCAGCGGCCGGGCTGCTGATGGCTCTGGCGGCCCAGCAGCTCACGGCGAGGGCCTCTCAACGCCGCAGCCGCGCTGTGGTGGTGGCAACGCTCTCCCTTCAGGCGTTCTTTGCCGTGGGGCTGGCTGTCTCCGACCGCTGGGTGTTGCTGATCAATGAACCCGAGCTGCCCACACTGCCGGCCGAGCTGCTAACCAGCGGGTTGCTGACGCGCGCAGCCGTGTGTTTCGGCATTGCTGCTGCGGCTGGGCTGCTGCTCTGGTGCGCGGCCGGCCCCCGTCGCCGGGCTTGGCTGCTCGCTCAGCAACTGGCGCTGGTGGCGTTTGTGGTGGCGGCGTTGCAGCCCCTGGTGGCGCTGGGGGATCGGCTGCGCCAGCTGCCCGTTCGCCGCATCGCCGCTGCGGTGGTGGCGGAGCGCCGCGGCGGTGAACCGCTGGCCATGGTGGGCATCCTCAAGCCCTCCCTCCATTTCTATGCCGATCAGGTGGTGATCTACGAGGGAATCCAGCCCAACGGCCCGCTCAATCTCAACGACCGCCTCCGGCATGAGCGGCGCCGGAATCAGCTGCCCAGCGCAGCCACGCCGGCTGGCACCGTGCTGTTGGTGATCGACCAACGCACGGCCCTACTGCCCCACTGGCGCGGGTTGGCTCATCAGCAGTTGGCAACCGAGGGCCTGTTCAACCTCTGGCGTGTGCAGCGGTTGGCCCTGGATCGCTGGGCGGCTGATCTTCAGCGCCAGGGTGTGCCGAGGCCTGATTGGCAGCTGCCCAGGCCAGAGCGTTATTGATCGGCGGCGGCTGCGCTGGGAGAGCCCATCGCCACGCCGTTGTCCATGCGCTCGCGCTGGCAGAAGCTGCAGTGCCCCCAGCGCTGCAGTTCGCCATTGGGCGCGGGTCGCTGGCAGTGGGGACAGCTCGCCATGCCGAAGACATCGACGCGGCTGGGATGCTGCGCCCACACCTGGGCCTCTTCCTCGCTGCCGAAGGGAGGCAAAGCCGTGGGTTGGTGCTGCTGCAGCACGAGATCTTTCACCGAAAACCCGGCCCCCCGCAACGCTCCCAGCAGCATGTGTTTGTTGAAACGCAATGCCTGGAGCCATTGCGGATGGCTGGCGCCCACCACGAGTCGTCCGCCCTGGAAGCGCAATGGGCGGCAGTGGGGAGCCAGTTGTGGCCCGGCAATCCGGGGCCAGGCCTGCCAGAGGGCCGCCAGGTTTTCCTCGCGCCGCCAGTGCTCCTGCAGCTGATTCAGGCAGGTTTGCAGTCCCGTGGCGGGCGGCCGTGGCGGCGGCACCAGCAGGTTCACCGCACCCTGGCGCCGGGTTTGATTGCGCGGGGCGGCTGGCATCGCCCAACGCTACGGGAGATGCGGCAATCACGCTGTGCTGTTGCCGCGCACTCTGGTTAGCCTCGGCGCCTGCCCCCTCCCTACGCCATGGGCTTTTTCGATCGTCTGAGCCGTCTGGTGCGTGCCAACGCCAATGCCGTGGTGGGAGCCATGGAGGATCCGGCCAAGATCCTCGATCAGTCCGTTGCTGATATGCAGGCGGATCTGGTGAAGCTGCGCCAGGCCGTGGCCACGGCAATCGCCAGCCAGAAGCGGATTCAGAATCAGGCCGAGCAGGCCGAAGCCCAGGCCAACACCTGGTATGAGCGGGCGGAGCTGGCCCTCAAGAAGGGTGAGGAGGATTTGGCGCGGGAGGCCCTCGGTCGCCGCAAGACCTGCCAAGACACAGCCACTGCGCTGAACACCCAACTGCAGAGCCAGGCGGGTCAGGTGGAGCAGCTCAAGCAGAGCCTGGTGAAGCTCGAGAGCAAGATCGCCGAGGCCAAAACCAAAAAAGACATGCTCAAGGCCCGGGCCCAGGCGGCTCAGGCTCAAGAGCAGCTGCAGAGCGCCGTGGGCAACCTCGGCACCAACAGCTCCATGGCGGCCTTTGAGCGCATGGAAGAGAAGGTGCAGACCCTTGAGGCCCGCAGTCAGGCAGCAGCCGAGCTGGCGGGCGCCGATCTGGAGAGCCAGTTCGCAGCCCTCGAGGGTGCTCCGGAGGTAGATGACGAGCTGGCGGCGCTCAAAGGCAAGCTGGCTGGTACTGCTCCCTCAGCCGCGTTGCCGGCGGCCGGTGAGGCGGTTCAGCCCGTGAAGGTTGAGGAGGTGGATGCCGAGCTGGAAGAGCTGAAGCGCTCGATCGACAAGCTCTGATCCATACAATCGCCGCAGCCAAGCCCGCCGCCGTGTCTGTTCTGCACCTCACCGATGCCAACTTCCAGGCCGAGGTGCTGGATGCCACCACGCCGGTGCTGGTGGATGTGTGGGCCGAGTGGTGCGGCCCCTGCCGCCTGATGGCGCCAATGATGGAGTGGGCTGCCGGTGAGTACGCCGGTCGGCTTGCGGTGGGCAAGCTTGAAGCCGACCCCAACCCAACGGCTCGCGATCAGATGGGGATCCAGGGCCTGCCCACCCTTCTGATCTTCAAGAACGGCGAGGAGGTGGCCCGCCACGAAGGAGCCATGGCCCAGCCCCAACTCAAGGCCTTCCTGGATGCGCATCTCTGAGCGCGTTCAGCGTTTAGGCAGCGGCGTTTTCGCCCGCAACGACCAACGCAAACAGTCGTATCGCGCCTCTGCGGCGGGCCTTGGTTTGCCACCGCTGCTCGATCTCTCGCTCGGATCCACCGATCTGCTCCCGCCGGAGCAGGCGATTGCAGCGATGCGTGAACAGTTGGGGCGCCCAGAAAGCGCTGCCTACTGCCTGCATGGCGCCACCCAGCCGTTCCGGGAGGCTGTGGCGGCTTGGGCGCAGCGTCGCTTTGGTGTCGCCGTTGATCCCGAGAGGGAGGTGTTGTTCCTGGTGGGATCGCAGGAGGGCACGGCTCATCTGCCTCTGGCGGTGTTGAACCCCGGCGATCAGGCGCTGTTGCTCGATCCCTTTTACCCCTCGCACCTGGGGGGGCTGCGCCTCGCCTCTGCCCAGCCGCAGTTTCTGAAACTGGATCCCGCGGCCGGTTTTGCGCCCGATTTCGATCAGCTCAGCGCCAATCAATGGGATGCCTTGAAGCTGATGGTGCTGGGTTTCCCCCATAACCCCACGGCCACCACCGGTGAGCAGGCCTGGGTGGATGCGGCCGCGGAGCGGGCCGTGCGCCACGGCATTGTGTTTGCCCACGACAACCCCTATGTGGACCTGGCCCTCGATGGAGACGCGCCGGCCCTGCTGCGTTCACCGCTGTGGCGGCAGTGCGGCATCGAATTGTTCTCCTTCTCCAAGGGCTGGTGTTTGGGGGGGTATCGCCTGGCCTTTGCCATCGGTGCCGAGCCCCTAATCACGGCGCTGCGGCAGCTCAAGGGAGTGGTGGATTTCAACCAGTCCACGGCGCTGCAGGCTGGAGCGATCGCTGCCCTGGAGCAGGCGCCCGATTGGCCGGAGCGGATCAAGCCGATCTACCGGGAGCGGCGCGATCGGATGGCCCAGGTGCTTCAGGCAGCCGGTTGGCCGGTACGGATTCCCTCGATGGCGCTGTATCTGTGGCTGGAGCTGCCTGAGCGGGCCCGTGCTGCCGGTCTGGATTCAGAGAGCTTCTGTGCCCGCCTGCTGGAAGCCACCGGGGTCTGCCTCACCCCAGGCAATGGCTTTGGATCGGCGGGTGAGGGTTATGCGCGGCTGGCCCTGGTGCATCCGATCGAGCAGCTGGAGGCTGGTGCCCAGCGGATGGCGGCGTGGTTGAGCGCGCTCTGAAGCCAGCGCGGATTGCTGCAACCCTGCGCCGGTTGCCTGGCGATCAGCCCCTGCCTTGGCGGTTGAACGTCTTGCCGGTGTGCGCCAGCACGGAGCTGGAGCTGGAGCGCAGGCTGCGCTCTGGTGACATGCCCCCAGTGGCGGTGTTGGCTGCTCAGCAGCGCCATGGCCATGGCCAGCAGGGGAGGCTGTGGCAGTCGCCACCGGGTGGGGTGTGGCTGAGCGCGGCACTGCCCTGGCCTGCCGAGCCGGAGGGGGCTGCTGCCCTGGCCCTGGCCGCAGCGGTTGGCATTGCCTTGCAGCTTGAGGATCTAGGGCTGCAGCCCCAGATCAAGTGGCCCAATGATCTGTTGATCGATGGCCGCAAGCTGGCTGGCATTTTGCCGCGTCTTCGCTGGCGCGGTGCTCAGGTGCGCTATGCCCAGCTCGGGGTCGGCATTAACGGCGTGAACAGAGTGCCGGATGGGGCCATCAGTCTCAAACAAGCTCTTTCTGAGCTTCGGGGGAATTCGCTTCATCTCCAGGCTCAGCCGGAACGCTTGGCAGCGCGGCTCTTGCGGGGGCTGGAGTGGACCGCTGCTGCAGCTCAGCAATCCGAATTGGTACGCCGGCAGGCAGAGAAGCGGCTTTGGCGCCCTGAGTGGTTTGAGCATGCGGGCGAGCGCTGGAGCGTGACGGGCTTGACGATTGATGGAGGGTTGCGCCTCGGGCGCGGTTCAGTCGTGAGCGTGATGAGACGGCGTTTTGAGTGCTAAGGCTTCAGTGGCTCTCAGGGGGTCGTGAGGATTCCTAATCGTTTCAACAAGGCCTGTCTAAGTGCTGCTGCTTGAACAACCGCCTCGGCAGCATCCTCGCTGTTGATGGCATAACCCGGATAGCGACTGGCTACGGCCCCTGACGTTAAATCTTCCAGAACATCGCTGTCCCACACCCACTGGGGATCTTGATTGCTCAGAAGTGAGGATAGAAGGCTTAAATCATGAACCTTGGGGACTTTGTAGCCTGTTTCTATGAGCGCAGCCTTCAGGAGTTTTTCGGCGCATTGTTGACAGTGGAAACATGTCGAGGCCGCCTGCGTTGGGTGACCGAGTAGCAGCTGCGCTGCTTCCCAGTCTTCCTCTGCTTTCTGCACCCATTGCCTTGCCAGAGCGGATGGTTCAGCCATGCAGGATTTTGCCTTGATCGAATGCCTCCAGTAGGAATGGGTCACCTTGCCGGTAGCGCTCGGCTGCCTCTTCCGGTCGCCATAGCAGCAGATCCAGGGGGAATCCTGCTCGACAACGCTTGCGGATCTCTTTGATCTTGCTGATATGTCGCCCTTCAAACGGCATCACGACCATCAGATCCGCATCGGAATCCCACCGAGCTTCGCCGCGGGCCATCGAGCCAAACAGAATCACCTTGTTTGGTGAATAGTGCTGCACAAGCCTGTTGGTGAAAGCCTGGAGAGCCTCCTGGGTCACCAATGGTGAAGGCGTGATGGTCATGCTCTGATCATCGCGTGGCTGGCAACAGGCAGCCGCCTGGGCTCTGCCTCGGATCGAGGCTGGCTGTGCTGCAGAGGCGTTTCTAGAGTTTGAGCCGATTTGAATCGCTCTGCGTTGCCCCGCCTCCAACCCCTGAGCCTGTTGGTTGCCCTGCCGGCGCTCTTCGGCGGTGGCTGGGCCTGGGCCCAGTTGGAGGCCTCGCAGCCTGAGGCAACAGCGGCACCGGTGGCTCCGTTGTTGCCTCCACCAGGAAGGTCGGCGCTGCCGCTCCGCCCTGATCCGGCGCGCTTGCGGAGTGCGGCCACGACCCCCAAGCGCTTCGATCAATCCCTCGATGAGCTGGTGCGCCAGGGCGTGGTGACGCCTAACGAGCGCAATCTTGTGCGGGGCGCAGGCGCTGGGATGGCGCCCCTGGATGTGGGGGCCTTCCAGCAGGCTTGCCGCGGTGGGGCCCTCTCCGCGAGGGAATGCCGCGGTGGCATTGCCCTGCGCTGGGGTCGCCGCAACGATGGCAACGGCAACACCGCCTGGGGCGGCCGCGTGGGTGCTGATGGCCTGCCGCTGCCGCCGCTCACCGTGCCGGTGTCGGCGTTGTTGGCAGGCAACGGTGGCAGCTTCAATCTCGCCAGCGTGTTCCGGGTCACGCCACGGCCGGCACCGGTGCTGGGCAACGGCAACCGCAGCTTGCTGCTCCCAATCATTGGCAGCGCTGTGAACACCAGTGGTTTCGGCTGGCGCTTGCATCCGCTGCTGGGGGCCTGGCGATTGCATGCCGGCGAAGACTTGGCGGCGCCGGAAGGCACGCCGGTGGTGGCGGCCTTGAGTGGGCGCGTTGTGAGCAGTGGCTTGGCGGGCGGCTACGGCCTGGCGGTGGAGGTGGAGCACCAGCGCCCCTTGCGCCGCAGCCTCTACGGCCACCTCTCAGAGCTGTATGTGAAAGCCGGCGATGTGGTGCGCCAAGGTGAGGTGATTGGCCGGGTGGGCAGCACGGGCTTGAGCACGGGCCCCCATCTGCATTTCGAGTTGCGCCAGCCGGCGGCGGGTGGCTGGGTGGCGATTGATCCGGGTGATTTCGATCCCGGCCAGGGCTTGCAGGGGAGCGATGCGATCGCACTGCTGATGGGCCAGTTGCTGCTCAGCCTCGAGCGTCCGGCGGTGAAGGCCTAACCCTGCGATCCGGCGCCGCTGTTCACCAGCCGGCCATCGTGGAAGTGCACGATCCGCTCGGCCCGGGCTGCCACATCGTGCTCATGGGTCACCAGCAGGATCGTCATGCCCTGCTCGCGGTGCAGTTCATCGAAGAGATCCAGCACCTCCTTGGTGGTGCGTGAATCCAACGCGCCGGTGGGTTCATCCGCCAGCAGCAGATTGGGGTTGTTGATGATTGCCCGGGCCACCGCTACGCGTTGCTGTTGGCCGCCGGAGAGTTGGTTGGGTTTGTTGTGCAGCCGTTCTCCTAGGCCCACCCGCTGTAGGGCGGCGATGCCCAGTTCCTTGCGCTGCTCGGCTGGCACGCCGGCGTACACCATCGGCAGCATCACGTTGTCGAGAGCTGTGAGCTCCTGCAACAGATGGAACTGCTGAAAGACAAAGCCAAGTTCGCGGTTGCGCAGGTCGGCGAGTTGGTCGTCGCTCAGCCGCTCCACAGGCGTGCCATTGAGGCGGTAACTGCCGCTGCTCGGCCGGTCCAAGCAGCCGAGGATGTTCATCGCCGTGCTCTTTCCGGAGCCGGAGGTGCCCATCACCGCCAGGTACTCACCGCGCCGCACGTTCAGGCAGAGGTCGTCGAGGGCGGTGACGGAGGTGTCGCCACTGCCGTACACCTTGCGGATGTGATCCAGCTCCGCCACCAACGGGGCGGTTGCGTTGCCCATCAACCGATCGGCAGGCCGGAAGCCGCCAGAGCCTTCTGAAGCATTGGCGTTCCGGCGACGGCGCCGTTCGCCCAACCAAACAGCGGGTTGGAGAGGATGCCGCCCACGGCGGTCACCACCACGCAGGAGATCAAGGCAGCGCGGAGCGGCTGGAGACCAGCAATGCTCCAGTTCACATCGGGATAGGCCTTCACCACATCAGAGGCTTCTTGAGGTTCTTTCACCACCATCATCTTGATCACCGAGATGTAGTAGTAGATCGACACCACAGAGGTGAGCAGGCCCACCACCACCAGCAGGTATTGGCCATCAGCCCAGCCTGCGAAGAAGAGGTAGATCTTGCCGAAGAAGCCCAGCATTGGTGGGATCCCGCCTAAGGACAGGAGGCAAAGACTCAAGCCCAGAGTGATCAGTGGATCTTTTTGATAGAGGCCGGCGTAATCACTGATGCGATCGGAACCTGTGCGCAGCGAGAAGAGAATGATGCAAGCAAAAGCGCCCAGGTTCATGAACAAATAGGCCGCCATATAGAGCACCATTGCGGCGTATCCGTCTTCGGTGCCGCACACCAGGCCGATCATCACGAAGCCGGCCTGGCCGATGGAGCTGTAGGCCAGCATCCGCTTCATGGAGGTCTGGGCCAGGGCTACGATATTGCCCAGCACCATGCTCAGGATCGCCAGCACGGTGAAGAGCAGCTTCCACTGCGTCTCGAAGGGCTCGAAGCAGCCCACCAGGATGCGCAGGGCAAGGGCAAAGCCTGCAGCCTTGGAACCCACGGAGAGGAAGGCCACCACCGGAGTGGGAGAGCCTTCGTAGACGTCGGGAGTCCACTGGTGGAACGGCACTGCGGCGATTTTGAAGGCCACCGTGGCCAACACAAACACCAGTGCCAGCGCTGCAACCGGGGACGCACTCGTTTGTAGAGCTACGCCTACGGCTTCGAGGCTGGTGCTGCCGCCCGTGAGGCCGTACAGCAGCGAGGCGCCGTAGAGGAAGACGGCCGCTGCGGCCGAGCCCACTAGGAGGTATTTCAGTGCTGCCTCAGAGCTGCGCGCATCGCGCTTCATGTAGCCAGAGAGCAGATAGCTCGCCACCGAGAGCGTTTCCAGCGAGACGAACACGCTGACCAGATCGGTGGAGCCACAGAGCAACATCGCCCCGAGGGTGGCGGCCAGCAGGATCGCGGCGTACTCGCCCACAGGCGTGCCGGCCTGCTCCACGTAGCGCCAACTGATCAGCAGCGACAGCAACGTGGACGCCGCCACCACAGCGCGGAAGGCAATCGCCAGGTTGTCCGCCAGGAAGGAGCCGAGGAAGGAGGGCTCGAGCGGCGTGGCATTCCATTGCAGTGCCAGAAGGCCCAGAGCGCTGCCGAGGCCGATGTACGAAAAGAGGGGTACCCAGCGGGAAGCGGCCTTTTCGCCGGCCAGATCCACCAGGAGGCAAGCCAGCATCGCCAGAAGCACCGCGCCCTCGGGAGCCACGGCTCCTGCATTGAGCTGCAGAGACGTGATCGCGCTCACCGCAGGTGCGGCTGCGGAGCCCGCCTCGGCCAGAAGAGAGTGCACAGCTGGATCCAGGTCGCCCGTTGGGGGGGACTGTAGCCGCGTTGACCGCTGGTTCTGGGGCGTTGGGCCGGGGCTTGACCGCCGGTGCGATAAAGAAGGAAGCGGTTTACCGCCTGCCTGTGGCGCACACCCTCGTCATCGTTGAGAGCCCCACGAAGGCCCGCACCATCCGCGGGTTCCTTCCCAAGGACTTCAAGGTGGAGGCCTCGATGGGGCACGTGCGCGACCTGCCCAACAACGCCAGCGAGATCCCAGCGGCTCACAAAGGTGAGAAGTGGGCCAATCTCGGCGTGAACACCGCCAACAACTTCGAGCCGCTCTACGTGGTGCCGAAGGACAAGAAAAAGGTGGTGAAGGAACTTAAGGACGCCCTCAAGGGCGCCGACCAGCTGCTGCTGGCGACGGACGAAGACCGGGAAGGCGAATCGATCAGTTGGCACCTGCTGCAGCTTCTGAATCCGAAGGTGCCGGTGAAGCGGATGGTGTTCCACGAGATCACCAAAGAAGCGATCGGACGCGCCCTCGAGCAGACCCGCGAGCTCGATATGGAGCTCGTCCACGCCCAGGAAACCCGCCGCATCCTGGATCGCCTGGTGGGTTACACCCTCTCGCCGCTGCTGTGGAAGAAGGTGGCCTGGGGCCTCAGCGCCGGCCGGGTGCAGTCGGTGGCGGTGCGCTTGCTGGTGCAGCGCGAGCGGGCCCGGCGCGCCTTCAAGAGCGGCAGCTACTGGGATCTCAAGGCTCAGCTGCAGCAGGGCAGCGCCCCGTTTGAGGCCAAGCTCACGCACCTCAAGGGCGAGCGCATCGCCGGTGGCTCCGATTTCGATGAGGCCACCGGCGGCTTGAAGGCCGGCAGCAAGGTGCGCCTGCTGGCGGAGGCCGAAGCGCGCAGCCTGCGCGAGGCGGTGCTCGCTTCCCCCTGGCGCGTGGCAGCCGTGGAGGAGAAGCCCACCACCCGCAAGCCGGTGGCGCCCTTCACCACCAGCACTTTGCAACAGGAGGCCAACCGCAAGCTGCGGCTCTCAGCGCGGGAAACGATGCGCACCGCCCAGGGCCTCTACGAGCGCGGCTTCATCACCTACATGCGCACCGATTCGGTGCACCTCAGCGATCAGGCCATCAATGCCGCCCGCAGCTGCGTGGCCGCCAAATACGGCAAGGAGTATCTGAGCCCCTCGGCCCGCCAGTTCTCCACCAAAGCCCGCAACGCCCAGGAGGCACACGAGGCGATTCGCCCCGCTGGTGAAAGCTTCCGCGACCCAGGTGCTACGGGGCTGGATGGCCGCGATCTGGCCCTCTACGAGCTGATCTGGAAGCGCACCGTGGCCTCCCAGATGGCCGACGCCAAGCTCACGATGCTCAGCGTGGATCTGGAGGCCGATGGCGGCAGCCTCGGCACCGCCGCCTTCCGCTCCACCGGCAAGCGCATCGACTTCCCCGGCTTCTTCCGCGCTTACGTGGAAGGCAGCGATGACCCCGATGCCGCCCTGGAAGGCCAGGAGGTGCTGCTGCCCTCGCTCAAAACCGGCGATACCCCCAGCTGCAAAGAGGTGGAAGCGCTCGGCCACCAGACCCAGCCGCCAGCCCGCTACAGCGAAGCGGCCCTGGTGAAGATGCTGGAGAAGGAGGGCATCGGCCGCCCTTCCACCTACGCCTCGATCATCGGCACGATCGTGGATCGCGGCTACGCCACGCTTCAGAACAACGCCCTCACCCCCAGCTTCACGGCCTTCGCCGTGACGGCGCTGCTGGAGGAGCACTTCCCCGATCTGGTGGATACGAGCTTCACCGCTCGCATGGAGAACACCCTCGATGAGATCTCCCACGGGCAGGTGCAGTGGCTGCCCTACCTGGAGAGCTTCTACAAGGGCGACAAGGGCCTCGAGGCCCAGGTGCAGCAGCGCGAGGGCGACATCGACCCCACCGCTTCGCGCACGATCGAGCTGGAGGGCCTGCCCTGTGTGGTTCGCATCGGCCGCTTCGGTGCCTACCTGGAAACCAAGCGGGTGGCGGATGACGGCACCGAAGAGCTGCTCAAGGCCACCTTGCCCAACGAGATCACCCCGGCCGATCTCGATGCCGATAAAGCCGAGCTGATCCTGAAGCAAAAGGCCGATGGGCCTGAATCTCTGGGTGAAGACCCGGAGACCGGTGATCTGGTGTATCTGCTGTTCGGCCAGTACGGGCCCTACGTGCAGCGGGGCCAGGTGAGCGATGACAACCCCAAGCCGAAGCGCGCCTCCCTGCCCAAGGGCACCAAGCCGGAAGACCTCACCCTCGACGACGCCCTCGGCCTGCTGCGCCTGCCGCGTCACCTGGGCGAACACCCCGATGGCGGCAAGATCGAAGCCGGCCTGGGCCGCTTCGGGCCCTACGTGGTGCACCACAAGGGCAAGGGCGAGAAGGACTACCGCTCCCTCAAGGCCGAAGACGATGTGTTGATGGTGGGTTTGTCGCGGGCTGTCGAGCTGCTCGCCCAGCCCAAGCGCGGCCGCGGCGGTCGCACGGCCCTCAAGGATCTCGGCACCCCTGAGGGTGCGGATGAGGCGATCCAGTTGTTCGATGGCCCCTACGGCCTCTATGTGAAGCAGGGCAAGGTGAACGCCTCGCTGCCGGAGGGCACCACCGCCGACACGATCACCCTGGAGCAGGCGGTGGAGCTGCTGGCTGCCAAGGCTGCAGCGGGCAAGAGCAAGGGCCGTAAGGCTGCAGGCACCACTGCAGCCAAGAAGCCAGCCGCCAAGAAACCGGCGGCCAAGAAGGCCCCCGCCACCACCAAAACCGGTCGGCTGCGGGCCAGTGCCGTGCGCGTGATCCGCGCCGCCGATAGCTGATGCGGGTGCTGAGGCCGCTGGCCCCTCTGCTGCTGGCGGCCGGCTTGGCCGGTTGCAGCGGTACCCCCTTTGGCGATCAGCTCTCCCGCAGCTTCTCCCAGCCCCCTGCGGGAGCTCCTGCGCCCAGCAACGCGGTCAAACCGGCAGCAGAGGCCAAGAAGCAACCAGCGGCCAAGCCCACTGCCAATCAGCCCGAGCCTGAGCCCAGCAAAAAGACGGCAGCCCCCTTGGCTCCGCTCACCCCTGCGCCCTACCGGGTCACGATCAAGCTGCCCGCCGCCGATCCGTCGTCCCCCGCTGAAGCCGTGACCGACGCCCTGCGCGAAGCCGGTGTGGCCTTTGAGGTGGAAACGATCGAGCGCGTGCCTGCCAACGCGGAGCCCGCTGCGCCCGTGCGTTCCCCGGCACCTCCGGCCCGATGAGCCTCAGTCGCCGGCAGGCCCATCAGCTCACCGACACCGCCTATTTGGCTGCGGCGACGGCCCTGCTTTGGGTGGGCCTCTACTACCTCCCTGTGGGAGGTGCCCTGTTCCGGCTGGCGTTGCCCCTGCCCCTGGCCCTCTTGCAGCTGCGCCACAACGGCCGTTGCGCCGTGGAAGGCGTCACGGTGACGGCCTTGCTGCTGGTGGCCCTGATGGGCCCGATTCGCGGGCCGCTGGTGCTCTTCCCTTATGGCCTGCTCGCCCTTTGGTTGGGCTGGTGCTGGCGCCGCGGGTTGTCGTGGTGGCTGAGTTGGAGCGTGGGGCTGCTCATCGGTGCTGCCGGCTTTCTGGTGCGGGTGGCGGTGCTCTCGCTGTTGCTCGGCGAAAACCTCTGGGTGGTGATCACCACGGCCGCTGCCCAGCTGCTTGAGCGCCTCAGCGGCCTGCTGCAGCTGGGGGGCGGTCCTGATCTGTTCCAGGTGCAGCTGCTGGCTTTTGCGCTGGTGCTGCTGCAAAACCTGATCTATGTGCTGGCCCTGCACGCCGTAGCGCTGTGGATTTTCCCGCGGTTGCGCAGCCCGATCCCGCCGCCGCCGCCGCCGCTGCGCCCGTTGCTCAGCCTCGACCCCCTTTGACGCTGCAACGCCTCAGCGGCGATCCGCTGCAGGCGGACCACTGGTGCCACCAGCTCTCCATCGCCGCGGAGGCCACCCGCGTGCTGCTGCTGCTGGCGGGTACAGCCACCGCTGCGGTGCCGGGCATCTCCGCGGCAGGCTCCACGCCTGAGAGCCGCCGCCGCACCGCCGCTGCAGACGCTGAATTGCTGCTGCTCGGCCCCTCTGAGCCCAGGCCCCATGCCCTGCCGCCCCTGCCGGCGGGGGTGAGTCCGGCCCTGATCGCCAGGGTGGTGGTGGAGCAGCTGGGCCTGAGTCCCCTTGTGGTGGATGCCGGAGCGTCTGTGGCACCGGCGGTGCCGCATCTGCAGCTCGGTCAGGGGCCGGCGCAGTGCCTCAGTGGTGGTGCGGCCATGGAGCCCCAACGGGTGCAGCAGCTGCTGGAGCTTGGGCGCCGCTGGGGACGCCAGCTCGCCAGGCTCGGCCAGCCCCTGCTGGTGGCGGAGTGTGTGCCCGGCGGCACCAGCACTGCCCAGGCTGTGCTCCAGGGGCTTGGGGTGGAGGCGGCCGGCTTGGTGAGCGGCAGTTTGCGGGAACCAGCCCACCGCCTCAAAGCCGATCTGGTGGCCCGCGGCCTGGCGGCGGCACAGCTGGCCAGCCCAGCTGGCGCTGAAGCGGTGCTCGCGGCGGTGGGTGATCCCATGCAGCCCCTGGCCGCTGGTCTGCTGCAGGCCGCTGCCCTGGCAGGGCTGCCGGTGCTGCTGGCTGGTGGCAGCCAGATGGCGGCTGTGCTGGCTCTGGCCTTGGAGCTCACCCCTGCCGCGGATCGTTCGCAGCTGATCGCTCAGGCCGCTTTGGCCACCACCGCCTGGGTGGCGGCGGAGCGCAGCAGCAATCTCACCTTGTTGCTGGAGCAGCTGGGCCGCCGCTGGAGCTGTGAGCCGCTGGCGTTTGCTGCTGGTTTGCGTTTCAGCAGCTGCCGCTCGCCCGAACTCCTGGCCTTTGAGCAGGGCTACGTGAAGGAAGGGGTTGGTGCCGGTGGTCTCGCCGCCCTCTGGCAGCTGAGCGGCCGCAGCCCAGACGAGCTGGCAGCGCTTTGCGATCAGGCCTGTGCGCTGCTGCGGTGAGGGCAGCATTCGCCTCTTAGGGTCGGCCCATGGCCCAAGCCCATTCCTTCTCGCGCCGCCAGGTGCTGCGGCTGGCCAGCCTGGGTGGAACGCTCTTGGCCTCTGGCGCGCTGGCGGGATGCCGCAACGGCGGGGATGCTGGCCGTTTGCTGAGTGCGCGGGGCGAGTTGCCCGCCGCCTGGTTGAAGGCCTTGCCGCCCAGCTGGCGATCGGAGCAACTGGACACCCCCGCGGCACTGCTGGAGGTGTTGCGCCAGCCGCAGGACCAGCCCCTCCTGCTCAGCCTGGGGGATGGCTGGGCTCAGCAGCTGCCGGTGGCTCGCCTGCAACCCCTGGAGGCACCGGCGCTGCTGCAGCTGCTCGATCCGATCGCTCAGGCCCCCAGTCGTCTCTTTGCAGGGCCGGAGGCCCCCGCTCGGGCCTTCCCCTGGGCGTTCGGAACCTGGGTGATCCTGCTGCGCAATCGCCCGGATCTCCAGCGCCGCCGCGCCGAGGGTTGGGATTTGCTGCTGGATCCAAGCCTGCGGCAACGATTGGTGCTTCCATCCAGCCCGCGGCTGTTGATCGATCTGGCGATGCGCCAGCTGGGTCTCTCCAGCCTTGAGGCCAGCGCGATCGAGGATCCACGCCTGCCGGCTCAGGTACGGCGTTTGCACGCTCAGGCCCTCAGCCTCGATGAGCCCAACGGGCTCAATCTGCTGTTGGCTGGTGAGGCGGATGCGGCGGTGGTTCCCAGTCAGCGGGCCGTGCCCTTGCTCCAGCGTGATCCGCGGCTGACGGCGCTGTTGCCAGCCTCCGGCTCGCCGCTCTGGTGGCAGTTGCTGGTGCGGATCGCCCCGGCTCGAGCCGATCAGCCGCTGCCGCCACTGCCGCTGGAGTGGCTGCGAGATGGTCTCAGCCTGCCGCTGTTGCATCGGTTGCTCGCCGCTGGATGGGTGCCTCCACTCCCGCAACAGCAGTTGCAGTCCGCGCTGGCGCGCTGGCCCGAGCGCTTGCGGCCCCTGCTGCTGCCGCCCGCGGACGTGTTGTCGCGCTGCAACAGCCTTCTGCCCCTGGCTGCGCCGCAGCAGCAGCGCTGGCAGGGGCTGTGGGATGAGGCGATGGTAGCGAGGGCGTAAGTCAGCCCCAGAGCCGGCGCCGGGGGGCTGCTGCCAGGCGCTGATGGGTGTCGGCCAGCAGCTCGGGAATCGGTAACTGATGCGGACAACGGGGCAAGCACTCGCCGCAGTTGTTGCAGGCACTGGCGTTGAGCTCCTCCCACCAATGGCCTGCTCGGCCGATGAGGTTGTAGCGCTCCTCAGCGAAGGCGCTCATGCCGTGGCCCACAGCCAGGTTGCGCAAGCGCAGTAGCTCCGGAATCGGCACCGCCTGGGGGCAGGGCAGGCAGGCCCGGCATTGGCCGCAGGCGGTGTCCCCCAGCCGTTCCCGGCCGGCGGCGGCGAGCCGCTCCAGCGCTGCCTGGTGCTCTGGTTCAAGCCAGGGGTTGGCACCACTCAGCTGCGCGGCCAGGGCCAGATCCTCGGGCTGCTCGGCCCCCAGGCTCAGGGTCGAGATGCCCTGATCGAGCAGGAAGCGATAGGCCAGCTCCAGCGGCTGGATCGGCGCACAGTCGGCCAGTAACTCGGGAGATGGGGCGTAGAGGCGGCCGCCTTTATCGGCTGGGGAAATCGCCAGCACACCGATCCCTGCCGCCAGGGCCGCACGTGCCAGGGGCAGGCGCGTCTGGTCGAACAGATGCACGTGCAGGCTGCAGAAGCTGAAGCGCTCGCTGGCCAGGGCCTGCTCGATCAGAGCTGTGCTGCCGTGGCTGGAAAAGCCCACCTGGCCCACGAGTCCTTCACCCACGGCCCAGGCCAGCAGCTCCGCCCCAGCTCCCTGGCAGGCCCAGTCGAGGTGCTCAGGCCTATTGAGGCCGTGCACGGCCAGGTTGTGCAGCTGGTCGACTCCCAATCGCTCCAGGATGGCCCGCAACTGCTTCTGGCCTTCGCTGAAATCGATCCCTGGCAGCAGCTTGCTGGTGATGACCAGCTGGCTGATGGTGCCTGGATCGCTTGCCGCCTTGGCGCGCAACGCCTGGCCTAGGTAGCGCTCGGCGGAGCCGTAGGCCGGCGCGGTTTCCAGGTGATTGATGCCAGCAGTGAGGGCGGCGTCCAACACCGCAGCCATCTGCTCGGCACTGCCGGTGGCACGCATGGTGCCCAGGCTGAAGGGCGTGATCGCCGGGCCGCGCCCGAAGGCGCGTCGCTCAGGCGGGGTGGCTGCCGCTGTCTTCACTGCCGCCGGCTTCGCTGTCGTCATCGCCCTCCTCGTCGTGCCCCTGATCCAGTTCGCCTTGGGCCTCGTTGATATGGCGCACCAGCTCGGCGGGGCTGATGCCGTCGAGGAAGCGGCGGAAATCGGCGGCATCTTCCGCATCAGCCTCCGCATCCACCGGGATCGAGGCATCGGCCACCACCTCCTCGAGCATCCAGATGCCGCTGCCAGTACGCAGGGCCAGGGCGATCGCATCGCTGGGGCGGGCATCGAGCTCATGGCTTTCGCCATCGGCGTCGATCAGCTTGAGCACCGCCCGGAAGGTGCTGTCTTCGATGGTGTGGATGATCACCCGCTGCAGCTCCAGACCCCCGGCCTCCAGCAGCTGGACCATCAGGTCATGGCTGAGGGGCCGCGCCGGGGTCTGCCCCTTGAGCCCCGCCATGATGTTTTGCGCCTGGGCCTGGTCAATCCAGATCGGCACCTGGCGACGGCCTGAGGGATCGCGCAGCAGCACGATCGGGCTGCGACTGGCGGCGTCGAGGGCGATGCCGGCCACGCGCATCTCAACCATCGCTTGCCTGCCGACGCCTTTGCCCGATTATGGCCAGGGTTGATCGGGGCACCGCATGTTCACCGGGCTGGTGCAGGCCGTGGGTCAGCTGCAGCGCTGCAGTGGCGGGGTGGAGCTGCTCATCCCTGCCGGTTCGCACCTCGATCCGGCTGCCCTGCAGCTGGGAGACAGCGTGGCGGTGGATGGCGTCTGCCTCACGGTGACCCACCGCTCCGCCCAGGGGTTCAAGGCCGATGTGAGTGAGGAGACCCTCTCGCGCACCACCCTGTCGGCCAAGGCGGATCGCCGCGGCTGGGTGAATCTCGAGCCGGCCCTGCGTCTGGCGGATCGCCTCGGCGGACATCTGGTGAGCGGCCATGTGGATGGCCTCGGCACCGTGGTGGCGGTGGAGCAACAGCCGGCCTCATGGCGCCTGGTGCTGCGCTGGCAAGACCCCAGCTACGGGCGCTACGTGTGCGAGAAGGCCAGCGTGGCAGTGGATGGCATCAGCCTCACGGTTGCCGATTGCAGTGCCGATGGCGCCGAGTTTTGGATTGCGGTGATTCCGCACACCTGGAGCTCCACCACGCTGCAGCATCTGCGCGCCGGCGATGCCGTGAATCTCGAGGCCGATCTGCTGGCGAAATACACCGAGCGGCTGCTCGCTACCCGCATGGCACCGGGGGAAGCTGAGGAGGCGTCACCCCAGCTCAGCCGCGCCTGGCTCGCCGAGCACGGCTGGGGCTGACGAAGCTCAAGGCCATGACTACCGTCCGGGCGTTGATGGTCCCTCTGAACCGTTCATGGCTTCTGATCAACCGGAGCTCGATCTGAGCTCCCTGCGCAGTTTCACCGTCGCCGAAGGCATCCTGCTGCTGGTGCTGGGGGTGCTGGCGTTGCTGTTCCCCGTGATCGCCTCGGCCTGGGTCACCGTGATCGTGGCGCTGGCCTTCCTGGTGGGCGGCATCTTCGGCTGGATCAACAGCCTCAACCGCTCCAGGCGGCTCTCGCGCTGGCATTGCTTCTGGCGTCTGGTGGTGTCGACCCTGTTCCTGGTCACCGGCGCCTGGATCATTCAGCAGTTGAGTGCCGGCATTGACAAGGCCGCCCTAGAGATCGCCAGCCTCGCTGTCGCAGTTGGAATCGTGTTCTTGCTGGAGGGGGTGGTGGCCGCGATTGTGGCGCTCTCGCATCGCACGATGAACGGCTGGGGCTGGGGCCTGGCTAATGGTGTCGTCACTTTCATCCTCGGTTTGATCATCGTGACAATGCCGGGCGCAGCGCAATTGACCGTGCTGGGCATCCTGGTGGGGATCAGTTTCCTGTTCAGCGGCATCGATCTGCTGGTGTTCAGTGCTGCCTTCCACGGCCCCGATGATCGTGGTGGTCCGTCTCAGCCGGCCTGATCGATCAAGTCGGTGCCGCTGCCCTCTTGCATGGGCAGCAACCAGATGGAGCCCGTTTCCTGGTGAATTTCGATCCGAAATTCCTGGCCGGGCTCCAATCCCATGCGGCGGGTGTAGGCATGGCCAATCAGCAGATTGCCGTTGCCGTGCACCCGGGTGCGGAACTCAGCCTGTCTGCCACGGGTACCGGAGCCACCGCCAGTGCTGCTGCTCTGGCTGGGCAACTTGTAGCCCTTCGCTTCCACCAGGGCCCGGTAGAAACTCTTCTTGAGCACGCGGCCGCTCGGACCTACATAGCCACAGGCTCGAGCAATCTGATCTTCCGGACGATTGCTCAGTGATCGGGCTTTATCGAGCAGTGCCTTCCCTTCCAGCATCTGCACGGGTGTGATCACTTTCTCTTCGACGAACACCGGCTTGGCTGAGGATTGTTCGACCGATTGTGCCGATCAACTCCAATCAACCGCAAGGGCAAAGTGAAAGAAAAAATTCAAAGCAGATAGAGGAGCCCGTAGAGGATCACCCAGATCCCGTCCACGAAGTGCCAGTAGAGCTCGGCCGCTTCCAAGGGGAACTGGTTGTCCACGCTGATGCGGCCGCCCTCGCGGCTCTGCCACCACACGATCAGGATCATCAGCCCGCCCAGGGTCACGTGCAGGCCGTGAAAGCCCGTGATCGCATAAAAGGTGCTGGCAAACAGATTGTCGGTGAGGCCAAAGGGCAGCGAGAAGTATTCCTTCATCTGACCAGCCAGAAAACTGAAGCCCAGCAACGCCGTCACCAGCAGCCAGCGCTGGCACAGGGGGTGGTTACCCCGACGCAGGGCCGCGCCGGCGCGGTGGAAGGTGAAGCTGCTCACCAGCAACAGCACGGTGTTGATGGTGGGCAACACCAACTCCAGTTCGTAGCTGTGCCCGGCCGGGAGGGGGTTCACGGCCCGGAAGGTGAGGTACGCCGCGAAGAAGCCGGCGAAGGTCATGCCATCGGCCACCAGGAAGGTGGCGAGGCCAAACAGGCGGTGATCGCTGTGGCCGTGCTCCGCCTCAGTGGCGTCGTGCTGAACAGTTTCTGGGTGGGTGCTGGTCATGGCTGATCTCTCTGTCCAAGGCTCCACAGGTCGCGGCCGCTGCTGGCTTCGAGGCTGAGCTCTCCCGGTGCAACGCCGTAGCCGTAGGGCTCGTGCACCAGGGGCGGCTCACCCTTCCAGTTCTCCACAGGCGGTGGCGAGCTGGTGAGCCACTCTGGTGTGAGCGCATTCCAGGGGTTGTCGCCGGCGGGGTCGCCGTTGAAGGCGCTCATCACCACGTTGATCAGGAATGGCAGCGTGCTGATCGCCATCAGCAGGGCACCGGCACTGCTCAGTTGGTTGATCAGCGTGAACTGGGGGTCGTATTCGGCGACACGCCTTGGCATGCCGTTGAGGCCAAGCCAGTGCTGGGGGGCAAAGCAGAGGTTGAATCCCACAAAGGTGAGCCAGAAATGCAGCTGCCCAAGGGGCTCGTTCAATAGACGCCCGGTCACCTTGGGGTACCAGTGGTAGATGGAGGCGAAGATCACGAACACCGTGCCGCCGTAGACGATGTAGTGGAAATGGCCCACCACGAAGTAGGTGTCATGCACGTGGATGTCGAAAGGCACCTGGGCCAGGGCCACACCGGTGATTCCTCCGAACACAAAGTTCACGATGAAGCCGCAGCAGAACAGCATCGCCGTGTTCAAGCTCAGCTTTCCGCCCCAGAGGGTGGCGAGCCAGTTAAAGAATTTGATCCCCGTGGGAACGGCGATAAAGGCGGTGGCGATCGTGAAGAACAGGCGCATCCAGGGCGGTGTGCCGCTCGTGAACATGTGGTGAGCCCACACGATCAGCCCGAGAAATACAATCGCCAGGATGGAATACACCATCGTGGTGTAACCGAACAGCGGCTTTCGGGCATGCACCGGCAGGATCTCGCTCACCAGGCCGAAGGCCGGCAGCACCATGATGTAAACCGCCGGATGGGAATAAAACCAGAACAGGTGTTGATACACCACGGCATTGCCGCCCATCGCCGGATTGAAGAATCCGGTGTGGGCAATGATGTCGAAGCTCAGGAGCACCAGGGTGCCGGCCAGCACTGGCGTGGAGAGCACCACCAGGATGCTGGTGCCGAGCATCGCCCAGCAATACATCGGCAGTTGCATCAGCTTGAGGCCCGGGCGCCGCAGCTTCAGGATCGTGGCGATGAAATTGATGCCGCCAAAGATTGAACTTCCGCCCAGCAGCAGCACACTCAGGATCCAGATGATCTGCCCGGTTGCGGGTGTGGTGGTGCTGAGCGGCGGATAGGCCGTCCAGCCGGACTGGGCCGCGCTGGCAAAGAAATAGCTGCTGATCAGCAGGATCCCGGCTGGCGGGATCAGCCAGAAGGCCACGGCATTGAGTCTGGGGAAAGCCATATCCCGAGCCCCCACATAGAAGGGGATCAGGTAGTTGCCGAAGGCGCCATTCACCACCGGCACGATCCAGAGGAAGATCATCACCGTGCCGTGCAGGGTGAGCACTTCGTTGTAGGTCTCCCTGGGGAGGAAATCCGAGATCGGTGTGATCAGCTCGGTGCGAATCGCGCCGGCCAGAGCTCCACCAATCAGGTAGAAGATGAAACCGCACACCATGTACTGCAGCCCGATCACCTTGTGGTCGGTGCTGAAGCTCAGGTAGCGCAGCCAGCCCTGAGGTTGAAGCGAACCCGTGCTGCTGGTTTCAGGCATCAGGCTGATCGTCATGACTGCACCGCTGTGGTGGTGGCAGAAGCTGCCGGACTGTTCTTCGCGACCCAAGCGGCGAAGCTTTCGGGTTCTTCAACGATCACGCTGGAGCGCATGCCGCCGTGATACGGCCCACACAGCTCGGCGCACACGATCGGGTATTGACCGGGGCGGGTGGGTGTGAAGCTCAGCAGGGTGGGCTGGCCAGGAATCACGTCCTGCTTCAGCCGGAACTGCGGCACCCAAAAGGCGTGGATCACGTCGAGGGCTTTCATCTGCAGCGCTACCGGTTGTCCCACCGGAACGTGAAGCTCACCGGAGGTGATGTCGGAGTCGGGGTAGTGAAAGATGAAGGCGAACTGCATCGCGGTGACATCCACCGGTAGGGGCGCGACGGCCGGATCACCTTCGAGGGATACCGGGCTGATGCCGCCCCAGGTGCGTTCTTCGCTCCCGGCCATCGCATGCATGCTGTGGTCGTTGAGTGGCGTCATCCCGCCCATGCGGTCGTAGATGTCGTAGCTGTAGATGCCGACGAACAGCACCACCACCGCCGGAATCGCGGTCCAGAGAATTTCAAGCGGCAGATTGCCTTCAATGGCAAGGCCATCGCCTGTTTCGCCGGCACGACGCCTGAACCGGGCCAGGCTGTAGACGATCAGACCCACGATCCCGACAAACAGGATCGTGCCGATGCTGAACAAAACCTTAAAGAGCTCGTCGTAAACCGGCGCGTTCGCGCTGGCTTGGGCGGGCAGCAAATTCACGTTCTGGCCTACCCACAGCCCTGTGAGCACCAGGGCCATGCCGGCCAGCAAGGTGAGGATGGAGGCGGGGATCCGCATGGCTGCGGCTTTGTTTGCCTAACCCTATGGAGGTTCCAGGCGCCCGTGTTGCCGCTGTTGATGTTCGCAGCAATCGTGTGGGATCTGGTGAGGGATCGCACACCGTATGCAACGGCAATTGATGCAATCGTGTGCCTCGCTGTAGCCATCGTTAGCTTCATCGCAACTGCAGTTGGCGCGACGGGATGACGGCTATCACGCTCCAACCCCTTGCGAGTCGACGCGGTGCTCTCGGTGCCTTAAGCGCCCACCTGCTGGTGGCTCTGATCGCGTTGGTGGGGATTGGAGGAGCCACCCGCGTCATGGAAGCCGGTCTGGCCTGTCCCGACTGGCCGCTTTGTTACGGCTCACTCTTGCCGGGCCGGCAGATGAACCTCCAGGTGTTCCTCGAGTGGTTCCACCGGCTCGATGCCTTCATCGTGGGAGTGGGACTGTTGGTGCAGGCGGTGGCCACTTGGTGGTGGCGTCGTGAATTGCCCCGCTGGGTGCCTTGGCTCTCGGTGGCTGCGCTGCTGCTGGTGGCTGTGCAGGGCGGCTTGGGTGCCCTCACCGTCACCTTGCTGTTGCCGTTTCCAGTGGTCACGGCGCACTTGATCACGGCGCTGCTCTTGGTGGCTCTGCTCAGTGCCTGCACCCAGGCCCTGCTGGAGCCGTTCCCGGTTCAAACGACTCCGATTCAGAGCCTTCAGTGGCTCAACCGCGCTTGGCCGTGGTTGATCGGTGCGGTTGCTGCGCTGGCGATCGGCCAGTGCCTGCTAGGCGGCCTGATGGCCACCCAATGGGCTGCAGGGCGCTGCCTCAGCTCAGGGGAAGGGTGCGGCTGGTTGCTGGCCCATCGCCTCGGCGCCCGTCCAGTGGCTTTGGCGGTGATCACTGCGGCGCTGCTGGTGGCATGGCGGCGTCCTGCGGAGCGCACCCTTGCCGCGCTCGCGGCCATGGCCGTGGTGGCCCAAATCGCGCTCGGTGTCTTCAGCCTGCGCCTCACGTTGGCGGCGCCTGCCGTCACCGTGGCCCATCAGCTGATGGCGGCCCTGTTGGTGGCGGTGTTGGCCGCCTTGTTCAGCCGCAGCCTTCTTCAGCCTTCCCAGCAGGAGTTCTCCCATGGTTAGTGCACCTGCAACAGCAGTCCCGGCCCTCACCCGTGATCAGGTGGTGCCCTCCCGGGCTCGCATCAAGCTGCCGCCCTGGTTGGAGATCGCCAAGCCGCGCCTGATCCCCTTGCTGCTTGCCACCACCCTGGGGGGGATGGCCCTCTCGGAGGGTTGGCCCCTGCCCCCGCTCAGGCTCGCCTGCACCCTTGGGGGCGGCGCCTTGGCGGCAGCAGCAGCTGGCGTTCTCAACTGTTTGTGGGAGCAGGAGCTGGATGGCCGCATGCTCCGCACCAGCTCCCGCGCGCTCCCCTCGGGGCGCTTGTCGATGGGCACGGCTTTTGCGATCGCTGTTGCTCTCGCCCTCACCGCCGCCACGCTCTTAGTGGGCGGGGTGAACTGCCTGGCCGCCAGCCTGGCCCTGCTCGGCCTGTGCAGCTACGTGCTGCTCTACACGGTGCTGCTCAAGCCACGCACCACCCAGAACATCGTGATCGGCGGCGTGGCCGGTGCGATCCCGCCACTGGTGGGCGCAGCCGCCGCCACGGGCCATCTCGGTTTGAGCAGCTGGTGGTTGTTCGCCCTGGTGATGGTGTGGACCCCCGCCCATTTCTGGGCGTTGGCGCTGCTGCTGAAAGACGACTACCGCGCCGTAGGCATTCCGATGCTGCCGGTGGTGAAGGGCACCGCGGCGACGGCTCGGGGCATCAGCCTCTACGCGGCTGCCACGGTGCTGCTCAGCCTGTTTGGGATCTGGGCTCTTCCCAGCGGCGGTCTGCTCTACGGCCTGCTGCTGCTGCCCTTCAACGCCCGCCTGATCCAGATGGCCTGGCGGTTGCATCGCGATCCGGATGACCTGCAGCGGGCCCGCGGCTTGTTCCGCTGGTCGATCTTCTATCTCTTCGGCATTTGTTTGCTGCTGCTGATCGCCCGCCTGCCAGCCGGTGAGCAGTTCAGCCGCCAGGGCTGGGACCTGATCGCCATGGCAGGGTCCGGCAAGGCAGCCTTCACCTGGGCTGCGTCTCTAGCCACCTGACCTTTCTAGATTGGCCGCCAGCAGTGGTTGTGCGGAGCCTGAGCTCTTGGCGGATCTGATGCCAGAAGGGGTGATCGAGCTCCACAACGTGAGCAAGCGCTACGGCAAGGCTGATCGAGCCGTGGTTGCCCTCGATGGCCTCAACCTGAGCGTGCCGGCCGGAAGCCTGTTCGGGCTGCTCGGTCCCAACGGCGCCGGCAAAACCACCACGCTCCGGATCCTGGCCACGCTGTTGGCTCCGTGCAGTGGCAGTGTGCGCGTGGCCGGCGTGGATGCCTTGGCTGATCCCCGCGGGGTTCGCGAGCGCCTCGGCTACGTGGCGCAGGAGGTGGCGCTCGACAAAATTCTCAGCGGCCGCGAGTTGCTGCAGCTTCAGGGTGACCTGTATCACTTGCAGCGCTCTCATCGTGACCAGCGCATTGCCGAGCTGATCGAGCTGCTGGGCATGGCCGACTGGATTGATCGCCGCAGCGGCACCTATTCCGGCGGGATGCGCCGGCGCCTCGATCTCGCCTCCGGCCTGCTGCACCGGCCCCAGGTGCTGGTGCTGGATGAGCCCACCGTGGGCCTCGATATCGAAAGCCGCGCTGCGATCTGGCAGGTGTTGCGCCAGCTGCGTGATCAGGGCACCACGGTGCTGCTCAGCAGCCACTACCTCGAGGAGGTGGATGCGTTGGCCGATCAGCTGGCGATCATCGAGGGTGGTCGGGTGATTGCGGCCGGCCGGCCGGCTGAGCTCAAGGCCGCCCTTGGCGGGGATCGCGTCACCCTGCGGGTTCGGGAGTTCAGCGATGAACCCGAGGCCCTGCGCGTGCAGCAATTGCTGCAGAGCTGCCCGGGAGTGCGCCAGGTGGTGGTGAACCAATCCCAGGGTTATTCCCTCAACCTGGTGGTGGAACACGACGGCGTGGTGGAGCAGCTGCGGCGCCAGCTCGCCGAAGCTCAATTGCCGGTGTTCGCCCTGGCTCAGAGCCGCCCCAGCCTGGATGATGTGTATCTCCAGGCCACGGGCCGCACCTTGATGGATGCGGAGCTGGCGGTGGCTGGCAGCCGTGATCCCAAGGCTGAGCGCAAGCAGTCGATGCGCTAGCGCCAGGTTTCAAGTTCTGCTCCGTTCTGTTGTTTCTTCTCCAGCCGCGATGACCAGCGCCGCTCCTTCCTTCTTCAACAGTCCGGTTGGCGCCACGGCTCCACGCTCGGCTACCGCCGAGCTTGTGCAGGAAACCCTGGCCCTCACCAGACGCCTCTTCCTGCAGTTGGCCCGCAGGCCCTCCACCCTGGTGGCCGGCGTGCTTCAGCCGCTGATCTGGTTGGTGTTGTTTGGCGCCCTGTTTGCCAACGCACCCGAGGGCTTGTTGCCCGATGGCATGAGCTACGGCCGCTTCTTGGGTGCTGGCGTGATTGTGTTCACGGCCTTCAGCGCCGCCCTCAACGCCGGCTTGCCGGTGATGTTTGATCGCGAATTCGGTTTTCTGAATCGCCTGCTGGTGGCGCCGCTGCGTTCCCGCAGTTCGATCGTGCTGGCCTCCGTGCTCTACATCACGGTGCTGAGCCTGGTGCAGAGCCTGGCGATCATGGCCACCGCCTGGGGCCTGGGCTATGGCTGGCCGGGTGGTGTGGGTCTTCTTCTGGTGTTGGTGACCCTCCTGTTGCTGGTGTTCGCGGTGACTGGATTGAGCCTTGGCCTGGCCTTTGCCTTGCCTGGCCACATCGAATTGATCGCGGTGATCTTCGTGGCCAACCTGCCGCTGCTGTTTGCTAGCACTGCCCTGGCTCCCATTTCCTTCATGCCCAGCTGGCTGGGCTGGCTAGCGGCCCTAAATCCCCTTACCTTCGCGATTGAACCGATCCGTGCCGCCTACGCCGGCCAGTTTTCGCTTTCAGCCGTGGTGCTTCAGGCTCCTTACGGAGATCTCAGTGCTGCGGCCTGTTTAGCGGTGTTGGCGGCGTTGGCCGTGGGTCTGTTCCTGTTGATCCGCCCGCTGCTGGATCGCAAGCTCGCCTGATCCTGCTGCCGTGGCACCACGACCCTCCGCTCCCTCTCCCCAGGCCCGCCGCCAGGCGCAGCTGCTGGGGCTGCAAGCAGCCCTGGCCTCTCGTAACGCTCAGCTGATGAGCCAGCTGCTTGCTCAGTGGGTCCACCGCCATGGGGTGAGCAGCCTGCCCAGTCTCTGGGCTGAGCTCAGCGCGGTTGAGCCTGAGGGATGCGCCTGGTGGCACGAGCACAGCAACACAGCCGCTCAGCCGGAGCCTGCTCCATTGATTGAGGCTTTGCCCGCGGAGCCTGCAGCCTCCACCCCAGCCGTGCGGCCCCTGCGCCTAGCCCCGCCGGTACCTACTGCCACCCGTCCGGCACCGGCTCCAACCCATCCCGCCCTGGTGCAGCTCCGCGCTTGGCTGCCGGATCAGGAGAGCCGCCGTGCTGCCTGATCGCTCCAGGCTCCAGGCTGGCTTGATTGTGTCGGTGCAGGCCCCTGAGGGGTCGCCGATGCGGCAGCCCGAGGTGATCGCGGCGATGGCTGAAGCGAGCCTCAACAACGGCGCGGTGGGTGTGCGGCTCGAGAGCCCTGAGCACATCGGTGCGGTGCGGCGCCGCTGCCCCGATGCACTGATTGTGGGGCTCTGGAAGCGCACGTTTGCAGACAGCCCGGTGTACATCACCCCCGGCTGGCATGAAATTCAAGCGGTGTGGGCGGCCGGAGCTGACGTGATCGCTCTCGATGCCACGGAACGGCATCGCCCGGATGGACAAGTGCTCGCAGAACTGGTGCAGCGCGCCCGCACTGATCTGGGGGCCGTGCTGATGGCTGATGTGGACAGCCTGGCCAATGGTTTGCAGGCCGCTGCCCTGGGCTGTCAGTGGGTGGGGACCACCCTGTTTGGTTACACCGAGGCCACATCCGCGTTGCGGCCGCCGGCCTGGGATCTGATCCCCCAGCTGCGGCAGCAGTTGCCGGCGGAGGCGCTGTTGATCTGTGAGGGCGGTGTGGCCAGCGCTGAACAGGCCCAGCAAGCGATCAGCCTGGGCGCTGATGCAGTGGTTGTGGGCACGGCCATCACGGGCGTGGACTTGCAGGTGGCGGCCTACCGCCGAGCTTTGGAAGCTTTCTGAAGGAACCGCTTCACCCCTGAACGGTGCGATTCACACTGGGTGAGTCTCAAGCGTCTTGAAGGAGGTGCTGATGGCCTCCCTGAACTTGCACTCGCTGGTGCCGCTTGCACTCGGCGGGCTGTTGATGGCCGTGCCGGTGGCCAGCTTGCCGATGGATGAGCTGCAGGCGCTCAACCGGGAGCTGGGGCGGCTCTGCAATGACCCGCCCCGGGAAGCACTCGCGGTCTGCCGGATTCACGCCCGCCTGGTGCGGGTGCTGTAAGTCCAGCTTCGGCTCACATCATGCCGGGCATGCCCATGCCGCCCATGCCACCCATACCGCCCATTCCTCCCATGCCACCCATGTCGCCGCCGGGTGCTGCGGGGGCGGGAGGTTCGGGCTTGTCGGCGATCACCGCTTCGGTGGTGAGCAGCAGGCCGGCAATCGACACGGCATCCTGCAGGGCCAGTCGCACCACCTTGGCGGCATCGAGGATGCCTGCGCCCAGTAGGTCTTCGTAAACGCCGGTGGCGGCGTTGAAGCCCTTGCCGGAGCGCCGCACCTCCTCGGACACCACGTTGGCGTCGTAGCCGGCGTTGGCTGCGATCTGCTGCAGGGGGGCCGCCAGGGCACGCTGCACAATCTCCACGCCAGTGCGCTCATCGCCCTGCAGGCCAGAGGCCAGGCCGCTGAGGTCGCCGGCCAGCTGCACCAGGGTGCTGCCGCCGCCGGCCACGATGCCCTCCTCCACGGCGGCCCGGGTGGCGTTGAGGGCGTCTTCGATGCGCAGCTTGCGATTGCGCAGCTCGGTTTCAGTGGGGGCGCCCACCTTGATCACCGCCACGCCACCGGCCAGCTTGGCCACGCGCTCGCTGAGCTTCTCGCGGTCGTACTCCGAGTCGGTGTTGTCGAGTTCGCGCTTGATCGAGGCAACGCGATCGCGCACGGCGGCCTGGTGGTCACCAGTGGCCACGATCGTGGTCTCGTCCTTGCTGATCGTGATCCGCCGGACGCTGCCGAGATCCTCGAGGGTCACCTTGTCGAGGGTCATCGCCCGGTCTTCGCTCACCAGGTTGGCGCCGGTGAGGATGGCGATGTCCTGAAGCATGGCCTTGCGGCGATCGCCGAAGCCAGGGGCGCGCACGGCGGCCACCTGGAGCACGCCGCGGTTCTTGTTCACCACCAGGGTGGCCAGGGCCTCACCGTCCACCTCTTCGGCCAGGATCACCAGGGGCTTGCCGGCGCGGGACACGGCCTCAAGCACCGGCACCAGATCGTTGATGGCACTGATCTTGCGATCGGTCACCAGCAGGAGAGCACCCTCGAACTCACAAACGCGGCGGTCGCCGTCGGTGACGAAATAGGGGGAGCTGTAGCCCCGATCGAAGGCCATGCCCTCGGTGATCTCCAGCTCTGTAGCCAGGCTCTTGCTCTCTTCCACGGTGATCACGCCGTCGACGCTCACCTTCTCCATGGCTTCGCTCACCATGCGGCCCACCTCCTCGTCGCCGCCGGAGCTCACCGTGGCCACCTGACGGATGGCGTCGCCGGCCACGGCGCTGGAGCGCGCTTCGATGCCGCTCACCACCTGGGCCACTGCCTTCTCCATGCCGCGGCGCAGCAGCACCGGGCTGGCGCCGGCGGCCACGTTGCGTAGGCCTTCGCGGGCCATCGCCTGGGCCAGCACCGTGGCGGTGGTGGTGCCATCACCGGCCTTGTCCTTGGTTTTGGTGGCCACCTGCAGCAGCAGCTTGGCGCCGAGGTTTTCGAACGGATCCTCCAGTTCGATCTCCTTGGCAATGGTGACGCCGTCGTTCACCACATCGGGAGCACCGAATTTCTTCTCCAGCACCACGTTGCGGCCCTTCGGCCCGATGGTGACCTTCACCGCATCGGCCAGGGCATTAACGCCGCGCTCAAGGGAAGCGCGGGAGGCATCGGAGAAGGAGAGCAGCTTGGCCATCGCTGGGATGTGTGTGCACGCAATGGCCAAAGGCTCCCATGGGAGGGTGACCGCTGGCTTGTGGGGAAAGCCGAATCGGCATGCCTGCAGCGATGCGTTCTCGACCAACGGCCGATAGGGTTCGCCCCATGGAGGAGACCTTCAGCGACGCCCTGGCGGAGAGCCTGAACGGCCCGCTTACCGAGGTGCTGGCGGATCCAACCACCAGCAGCAACGTGATTGCCTTTCTGGTGGTGGTGGGCCTGGGCCTGGGAATGGCCCTGATTTACGTGCCGCTGCGGCTCTTCCTCACGATCACCACCCGGAGCCGCCGGTTGCGGCTGCTGCAGCGGATCCGGCGGCTCAGAGAGGAGTTGGCCCAGCCGGTGCAGCCGGGCGGCTGATCGCTCAGCGCATCACCATGCCGCCGTCCACCTGCAGCACCTGACCGGTCATGTAGGCGGCGGCGGGGTCTGAGGCCAGGAAGCGCACGGCGCTGGCCACCTCGCTGGGTTGGCCCATGCGCCCCAGGGGGATGGCGGCCAGGATCGGCTCCTTATCGAGCTCAGCGGTCATGTCGCTCTCGATGAAGCCGGGGGCCACGGCGTTCACGGTGACGCCGCGGCTGGCAAATTCAGCGGCGCTGCTGCGGGTGAGGCCGATCACGCCGGCTTTGGCGGCGCTGTAGTTGGCCTGGCCGGGGTTGCCCATCAGGCCCACCACCGAAGTGATGTTGATGATGCGGCCGCTGCGGGCTTTGAGCATCGAGCGGCTCACGGCGCGGGTGCAGAGGAACACGCCGGTGAGGTTGAGATCGATCACGCTCTGCCAGTCGGCGCTCTTCATGCGCATCAGCAGGCCGTCGCGGGTGATGCCGGCGTTGTTCACCAGCACGTCCAGGCGCCCCTCCCGTTCCTGCACGGCCTTCACCAGGGCTTCCACCTGCTCCTCATCGGCCACGTTGGCCTGATGGGCCCAGGCCTTGCCGCCCGCTGCGGTGATCTCCGCCACCACGGCATCAGCGGCGGCCGGGGAGCTGGCGTAGTTCACCACCACCGTGGCGCCAGCGGCGGCAAGGTCTTTGGCGATGGCCGCACCGATGCCTCGGCTGGCGCCGGTCACCAGCGCCACCTGTCCGGCCAGCGGTTGTCCAGCAACGGGGGCGGCGTCGGCCATGACGAGGGTGCGCTTGAGGTCGAGCGAGCGTAGATCTGCGCCTCAGCCAGCCCTCACACCGACATGCTCTCCACGGCCGCCAGGGCGCTGCCCAACAGCTCAGAGAAGGCCTGCAATTGGCTCTTGCTCCCCATCACCACCAGCAGCTGACCAGGCTCCAGGCGCACATCACCCCCAGGATTGGCGATCAGGGCCGCTTCCTCCGGAATGGCGGTGTTGCCGCGGTACAGGCCGGGCCCCCCAGCTGATCCGCCGGGCCGACGGATTGCCAGCACCAGAGCGCCGCTGCGGCGGCCCAGCTGCAGTTCCGCCAGGCTGGCGCCATTGAGATCGCCCAGGCGTTCGGGCTCGTGGCTGAGCCGAAATTCATCCACTTCACAGTCGCTGCCGGCCAGCAATTCCATGAAGGTCACGGCTAGAGGGCGCAGGGCCGTGGCAGCCATGGTGCGCCCACCAGCCACGTAGGGGCTCACCACCTGGTCTGCTCCAGCCAAGCGCAGCTTCCCTTCCGCCTCGGCGCTGTCGGCCCGGGCGATCAAACGGGCCCGGGGTGCCAGGCCCCGGGCGCTCAACACCACATAGAGGTTGGCTGCGTTGTTCGGGAGGGCAGCCACCAGCGCCCGGCAGTGATGGATGCCGGCTTCTTCGAGGGTTTCATCGAGGGTGGCATCCCCCTGGAGCACCGAGAGCCCCCGTTCCTGGGCTTCGCTGATGCGATCGCTGTCGTTTTCCACCACCAGCAGCGGCACCCCCTCCCCGCTGAGCTGTTCGGCAATCTCACGCCCGATCCGGCCATAGCCGCAGAGGATCACGTGCTGATTCATCGTGCGTTTGAGCTGTTGGCGGTAGCGCCGTTCGCGCAGCCGCCGGAAGTAGCCGGAGTTGGTTAATTCCAGCAGTTTCTGGATGGTCTGCTGCACCACCACCAAACCGCCCACCAGCAGCAGGGCGGTCACCACGCGCCCGCCTGTGTGCATCACAGCGGTGTGAGGGTCGCTGAAGCCCAGGGTGCTGAGGGTGATCAGCACCATCCAGTAGCAGTCGCCCCAGTCCCAGCCCTCGGTGAGCCGGTAGCCCAGGGCGCCGGCATTCACCACGAGGCTCAGGGCCAGCAGCGGCCCGGCCCAGGGCTGGCGGGTGAGTGCACCCCGCAGCACCCGCTGCCTGCGGCTGGAGCGGCGGGTTCGCTTCATCCCAGGCCGAGGGCCTGGAGCACCTCGGCGGCTTTCAGCTGTTGCAGTTGCCCGGAGGCACCCACCCCTTTCACCCCGTCGCGGTTAGGCAGATCAGCCGCGCTGCGGCCCAGGGCCACCACCGGCATCCCCGCCAGCAGGGCGAGTTCTGTGGTGATCGGATCACTGCTGAGCACCACATCACAGCTGGCCACCTGGGCGGCCCGCTGCGGCAGCTTGGAGGTGCGCTCGGCCCGCACCACGCGCAAATCGGGGAGCTTGCTGCGCACCAGCTCAGGCAGCTGATCCCAGTTGCTGGCCGGCCAGTCGCCCGCTGCGCCGCTCGGCGCCAACAGCAGGGCCGGCCCCTGGCCGGAGGGAAGCTGGGCGGCAGCCTGCTCCAGCGAGGCCTTGGGCAGTGAGAGGCGGAAGGCGGCGGCATCGAGGCTTACGCCCAAGGGCTTGAGGAAGGCCGCCATGGCCTGGGCCGGCCAGCCGGAGCCTGGGCTCACGGTGCTGGTGGCCGAAAAGCCAGCGCTAGCCACACGGTTGGGGATGTGGCTCATCGACAGCATCAGATCCACCTGCCGGCCGCTGGCGAGATTGATGCAGGCCTGGAAATCGGGTTCGCGCACGTTGCCGAGCAGGTTGGCCCAGTCGGCGAGGGTGGGGGCGCCGTCGAAGTCGAACGGGATTAACTTTTCAATGGCGGGCAGAAGGCTCCAGGCCGCGGCGGCCGAAGGAGCACAGGCCACCTGAATCTGGGCGCCGAGTGCCTCTGCCAGACGCGCTGCTGCGGGAAGGGTGTGCAGCTGAGCGTCCACGCCGCCTGGAACCAGAAACAGAACGCGCATGGCCGCAGGCGGAGCGTGGACTGATTGTATGTAGGTGGGATTACTCAGCTCCGTAGCCGCCATGCATTTGCTAATCGCCTGTGCCGGCAGCGGCCGACGCATGGGGGCGGAGCGCAACAAGCTGCTGCTGGAGGTGGCAGGACGGCCCGTGCTCGCCTGGACCCTGGAAGCGGCGCTGGCCTCCGCCTCGATCCGCTGGATCGGCATCGTTGGCCAGCCGGTGGATCAGGCCGACATCCTTCAACTGGTGGAGGCGGCCCGCCCGCAGCGGCCGGTGCAGTGGATCCAGGGTGGCGAGACCCGCCAGGATTCGGTGTGCAACGGGCTTGCGGCCCTGCCCGCCGATGCCAGCGCCGTGCTGATCCATGACGGTGCCCGCTGCCTGGTGGATCCTGGCCTGATCGATCGCTGTGCAGCGGCGGTGCAGGGCGGTGAGGCGGTGATCGCGGCTGCCCCCGTGACCGACACGATCAAGCGGGTGGACGGGGCCGGGTTGATTCAGGACACGCCCGATCGCTCCCAGCTCTGGGGTGCGCAGACCCCGCAAGGCTTTCCGGTGGAGCGGCTGCGCCAGGCCCATGCCCAGGCCCGCCAGGAGGGCTGGAGCGTCACCGACGATGCCTCGCTGTTTGAGCGTCTTGGCTGGGCGGTGCGGGTGATGGAGTCGTCGCCGGCCAACATCAAGATCACCACGCCGTTTGATCTCACCGTCGCCGAGGCGGTGCTGGCGGCCCGTCAGGCCTGAAGCACGGTGAGTTCGCCGCGATCGGCATCCAGACACACCCGCTGGCCCAGGGCCAGGGCGGCATTGCCCGGTTCATGGCCCACCGGCAGGTTCCCCAACACAGGGATGCCCAGGTCGGCGGTGCGCTCCTGCAACACCTGTTGGCAGTTCAGCGGTGAGTCGTCGTCATCGCAGCCGCTGAAGCTGCCGAAGCCGATGCCCGCCAGGCGTTGCAGGGCGCCGCACAGTCGCCAGTGGGTGAGCATCCGATCGAGCCGGTAGGGCGCTTCGCCCACGTCTTCCAGCACCAGCACGGCCCCGTCCAGTTCTGGCAGGTGCCGCGTGCCGAGCAGGTGAGTGGCCACCGTGAGATTGCCCACCAGCAGGGGGCCTTCCGCCACGCCTGGCTGCCAGCTGATCCCGGTGAGGGGCTCCAGTGGTGCGCCGAACAGCAGCTGCCGCAAGCGTTCCTGGCTCCAGAGTGGTTCGGCGGCCAGGCTGGTGAGCATCGGCCCATGGATGCCGCCCGGGATCCCCGCCGCCTGGCGAGCCCAGAGCAGGGAGGTCACATCGGAGAAGCCGAGCAGCCAATGGGCTGGCTGCTTGGACAGCGCAGGGGCCGAGTGCTCGAGGAGCCGGGCTGAGCCCCAGCCACCGCGCAGGCAGGCCAGCAGCGGTGCGTTGGCTTGCAGGTCTGCGCTCCGCTCCTGGTCACTGCCCGCCAGATAGCCCTGCTGCCGCAGGGGATTGGCATGGCACTCCACCTGCAGCCCCCAGCTCTCCAGCACGGCGATGCCGCTCTCAAGTCGCTCGATCGCCTCGATCTGCAGGGCGGAACTGGCGGCGGCCAGTTGCACTCGATCCCCGGGTTGCAGTGGAGCGGGCCAGAGGCTCATGCCACCAGTCCTCCGCTGCGGCCTACCACCAGGGCCAGCAGCACCAGCGCTCCAATCAGCACCTGGTGGCGGAAGTGGAGGCCGAAGGCCGAGCGGGGCAGGTTGGGGCGCTGCAGGAGTTGTGTTTCCCGCCACCAGCCTCCGCAGGCCACCAGCCAGAGCGGCCAGAACCACAGGCTCACGCCCTGCAGCGCAGCTGAGCAGGCCAGCAACAGTGCTGTGGCGCCATAGCAAAGGCCCACCACCTGCGGCGCCCGCTTCCCGAGGCTCAGGGCTGAGCTGCGCACGCCCACGCGGGCGTCATCCTCACGGTCCGACATGGCGTACACCGTGTCGAAGCCAAAGGTCCAGAGGCAGGTGGCGAGCCAGAGAGCCAGCAACGCCGATCCACCTGCCAGGTTGCCGCTGCCAGCGGCCCAGGGAATCAGCACGGCGAAGCCCCAACACAGGGCCAGCACCGCCTGGGGGTAGCCGAACCAGCGTTTGGCCGAGGGGTAGAGCAGCACCGGCGGCAAGGCGGCGATGGCCAAGAGCAGGCAGAGGCCGCGGCTGTTGGCCGGCAGCCCCCAAAGCACCACCGATAGGGCGGCCAGCAGGCAGAGCGCCAGCAGCAGCACGGCCGCCGCCACGCTGATTCGACCGCTGGCCAGGGGGCGCTCACGGGTGCGTTCCACCTGCGGATCAATGCGGCGGTCCCAGAGGTCGTTGGCCACGCAGCCAGCCCCGCTCACCGCCAGGCCTCCGAGCACGATCCAGCCCACCAACACAGCCGGAGCGGGCCCCTGGGGCAACAACCACAGGCTCCAGCCCGCCGGGATCAACAGAATCAATCGGCCGCTGGGTTTATCCCAGCGCAGCAGCGCCAGCCAGGCCTGCAGCTGTGCCAGGGGAGCCTCCGCAGCGGCCAAAGCGCCATTCATTCGGTGGCGCAAACCCTAGGGCTGCCGGGCCGGCGCTCAGCGGTGCGAAAGTGGCACAGCGCAAAGGCGATGGCCGCGTGAGCGAGTCTCCCAACCGCTCCATGGGGAGCTCGATCCGCCCCGTGGCGGGCATTGATATCGGCACCAACTCGATTCACCTGCTGGTGGCAGCGGTGGACACCGAGCTGCGCACGTTCTCTGTGCTGCTCACCGAGAAATCCACCACCCGCTTGGGGGAGCGCGACCCTGAAACCGGCGAGCTCACGCCGGATGCGATCGAGCGGGCCTTCACCACCCTGCGCCACTGCCGCGAGCTGGCGGCGAGCCACGGCGTGGATCCCGGTGATGTGGTCACCGCTGCCACCAGCGCCGTACGCGAGGCCCCCAACGGCCGCGATTTTCTGCAATCCATCCAGGAGCATCTCGGCCTGGAGGTGGATCTGGTGAGCGGCCCGGAGGAGGCCCGCCTGATCTACCTCGGCGTGCTCTCCGGCATGGCCTTCGGCGATCAGCCCCACCTGATCCTCGATATCGGGGGCGGTTCCACCGAGCTGGTGCTGGCCGATGGCCGTGATGCCCGCGCCCTCACGAGCACCCGGGTGGGTGCCGTGCGGCTGCAACGGGATTTCGTGCGGGAGGAGCCGATCCCTCCCCCGCGTGTGGAGTTTTTGCGGGCCTTTATCCAGGGGTCTCTGGAGCCGGCCGTGCTGCAGGTGCGCCAGCAGCTCCAGAGCGGTGAAACACCGGTGATGGTGGCCACCAGCGGCACGGCCATGGCGATTGCGGCCATGGCCGCCGCCGATGATCCGCGGCCGCCGCTGCGCATGCAGGGCTATCGCGTGAGCCGTCAGCGGCTCGATGGGCTGGTGGAGCGGTTGCTCACGCTCACGCCTGCTCAGCGGCGCGCCCTTCCCTACCTAAATGAGCGCCGGGCCGAAATCATCGTGCCGGGGGCGCTGATTCTCCAGACCGCCATGCAGATGCTCGGTGTGGACGAGCTGGTGGTGTGCGAGCGGGCCCTGCGCGAAGGCCTGATCGTGGATTGGATGTTGCGCAACGATCTGATCGTGGATCGCTTTGCGTTCCAAAGCAGCATCCGTCAGCGCACCGTGCTGCACCTGGCGCAGCGCTACAAGGTGGATGTGCCCCGGGCTGAGCGGGTGGCCACCTACGCGGTGAGCCTTTACAGCCAAAGCCAGGGCCTGTTGCATCAAGACGATGGCAGTGGCCGCCAGCTGCTCTGGGCCGCGGCGATGTTGCACAGCTGCGGCCAGCACATCAACACCGGGGCTTATCACAAGCACAGCTGGTACCTGATTCGCCACGGGGAACTGCTCGGTTACTCCGATAGCGAGCACCTGATGGTGGCGGCCATTGCTCGGTATCACCGCCGCTCCCTTCCGAAGAAGCGGCATGAGTCGTGGCAGCTGATCGAGGGCCGTGAGCAGCGGCGCACGGTGGCCTCCATGGCGTTGTTGCTGCGGCTGGCCGTGGCCCTGGATCGCCGACCCGAGCCCGTTTTGGCTGGGCTTCAGCTTCGGCGCGAAGGCTCGAGCCGCTGCGCGATTCGGCTGGAGCCGATGCAGAGCGGCCAAGACCTCAGCCTGGAGCGCTGGAGCCTCTCGGCCTGCGCCGCTGCGGTGGAGGAAGCGGTGGGGGTGCGCCTCAGCGTTGAGGAGCGTTGAAACTCACCCAGCGGATCTGATCGATGGGGCCGAGCGGTTTGGCCGGACCCTTGCCCAGACTCGCTTTCACCAGATCGGGGCGACCGGCCCGCAGCTGCAGGCCGTTGGCCAGGGGGAACTGGCGCGAGCCTTTGAACATGCCCTCGTAGAGCTGCTGCCCCTTGCTGGTGCGCACGGTTAACCAGCTGGTTTGCGACGCAGTCACGGTGAGCTCCCGAACAGGAGCCGCTTGGGGGATGGAGGGTTTGGGTTTGGCGGCTGGTGGTTTGACGGCTACCGGAGCTGGTTGAGCTGAAGGCTTGGGCAGCAGCTGCTTGGCCAGTTGTGGTCCGCGCTGCCAGCCCCAGGCTCCTGCCGCGATCACACCGGCCACCAAGGCCAGGCTGCCGATCCAGCGCAGACCAGAACCGCCCGATGCGCGACGTGCACCGCCTTGGGTGTAGTTCTGGGCGGTGAGCCTGGCCCGTGGTTGGCTGCGGCCGGCTGGTGGCGTGCTGCTGAGGGGAGTGGGAGCAGGCTTGAGGATTTGGCTCTGTTGCTTGAGTGGTGCCACCAGAGGGTTCACATCCACGCCCAGTGCATCGGCCACGCGGCGCGCCTGGGCAATCACAAACACCAATTCCGGCAGCCGCGGGCCATCACCAGCCTCAAGGGCCTGAAGCTGCTCTTCACCCATGCGGAGCTGGGCCGCAAGGGTTGCAGTGCTGATGCCTCGGCGTTCGCGCTCCTCTCGCAGGAACGTGCCCAGGAGCTTCAGCGGGGACGGCTCGCTACCCACATCGATGGATCCCGAGGCCTCGCTTGCGTTCACTGGGGGGTCTTCAGAGAGCTATTTATTTGCGGCCATTTTGACCTAATTCCCGCTGATCGCTAGGCAGATGCTGAAAATTGAAGTGCCAGCGTTCTGGTCGCTGGTGTTTATCTCAAAAGAGATGAAATCAATGGGCGATACTGGATTCGAACCAGTGACCCCTTCCGTGTGAAGGAAGTGCGCTACCACTGTGCTAATCGCCCGTTTGCGCTGATCGCTCGCGCCTCTTGACTTTAGAGCATCACCGTTCCGGCTCTGGATCAGGCGCCGCCGCGGAACAGGTGGTTGTGGCTGGCTGAGTAGAGGCGTGAACGCGCTTCTCCCGGTGGTGCCAGCGCTGGGCTCACCATGTACAGCGTGGTGCGGATCAGCTCCCGCTCCTGGCTCACGCGAGCCATGTCTGCGAGTGGAACCACCTGAATCCATTGATCGGGCCAGCTCACGCGGTAGCCGATCGCCACGGGGGTGTCGGCGGGGTAGTGCAGCAGCAGCTCGGCCTGTACGTCTTCCACATGGCGAGCGCTGAGATACAGGCAAAGCGATGCCTGCAGTGCCGCCAGCGATGCCAGTTCTTCTCGTTCAGGTACGCCGGTGCGGCCGCCGGCCCGGCTAAGCACGATCGTCTGCACCAGGCCAGGGATGGTCAGTTCAGCCTGAAGGGCCGCGGCGGTGGCCTGATACGCGCTCAGGCCCGGCACTACCTCCACCTCAACGTCTGCATCGAGCAGACGGCAGAGCTGCTCATGCAGAGCGCTGTAGAGGCAGGTGTCGCCGTCGTGCAGACGCACCACTCGCTTTCCGGCGGCGGCCCGCTCCAGCATCAGCGCCATCACCTCTTCGAGGGTGAGGGTGCTGGTGCGGATCCGTTCGCAGCCCTCGGGTGCCATCGCCGCCAGCTGGGGGTTCACCAGCGAGTCGGTCCAGATCAAGACCTCGGCCTGTTCAATCGTTCGTGCAGCCCGAAGCGTGAGCAGGTCGGGTGCGCCCGGGCCTGCTCCAACGATCCACACCTTGCCGCTCATGCCTTCACTCCGCTGGGATCGGGCAGCGGCTGACGCCGGCCATACAGCCAGTAAAGGCCCAGAGCGCCGATGCCAATCAACACCAGGCTCACCAGCTGGGCCATGCGTAATCCACCAGCGCAGTCCGGCGGGGTGCCCACCAGGCAGAGGGGATCGATCCGCAGCCCCTCAATCCAGAGGCGGCCCGTGCTGTAAGCCACCAGGTAGGTGCAGCTGATCGCCCCGGTCGGCAACTTGATCTTGCCCCGAACACCCCGCTCGAACAGCACGAGCAACAGGGCCAGAACGCCGAGATTCCAGAGCGATTCGTAGAGAAAGGTGGGGTGGAAGCCGCTTTGATCGAGAAATTCCACGGGCCGGTTGGCAAAGGGAATCGTGAGCTTCCAGGGCAGATCGGTGGGGAGTCCGAAGGCTTCCGAGTTGAAGAAGTTGCCCCAGCGGCCGATGGCCTGGCCCAGCGCCACTGAGGGCAGAAGCACATCCAGCAGATTCCAGAAGGCGATGCGGCGCCAGCGGCTGTAGAGGATCACCGCCACGGTTCCGCCGATCAGCGCCCCGTGGATGGCGATGCCACCACGCCAGATCGCCAGGGCATCCAGCCAATTGAGCTGATACTGCCGCCACTCAAACGTCACGTAGTAGAGCCGAGCACCGATCACGGCGGCCAACACCAGGATCGGCAGCAGATCAGCGATCAGAGCCGGCTCAATCCCTCGCTGTTTGCCGAGGCGTGTGGCGAGAAACAGGCCCAGCAGCACAGCGACCGCGATCAGCAGCCCATACCAACGCAACGAAAAGGGCCCCAGCTCAAAAAGCAAGGGCCCCGGTGAGGTGAACAAAGCGAGGGGCATCAGATGCCTTCGGCAGCCTGCACCTTTTCTACCTGCTTCTTCTTCAGCACCAGCATGATCTGGGCGAGCGACACAGCAGCGAAGAACGCCAGCAGTCCGTAGATGCGGTTGGGGTTCTGAAGCACCACCTCGGCATCTAGCTGGCCGAAGCCACCCACGTTCGGATCGTTGGTGAGGGCGGCGCCCGCTGCCACCACATCACCCACCTTGGCGATCACGCTCGGACCAGCGGGGATCGTCTCGGTCACGGTGTTGCCGTCGGCCGTTTTGATCACCACGTTGGAGGCGCCGTTGTCGCCAGCGTTGATCGCATCAACGGTGCCGGCAGCGGGGGCAGTGAACACGCCGTTGTTGCTCTTCTCACCGGTGGGATACACCTGGCCGCGGCCACGGTTGCCGCCCACGTGCAGCTGGTATTTGCCGAAGTGGATGCTGCTGTCGGCTGCGGGATCAGGGGAGAGGATCGGGAACACGATCTTCTGGTGATCGTCGCCGGGCAGAGGACCCACCAGCAGGATGTTGGGGTTCTCGTCGTTCCAGGTGGTCACATACACACCGGCGGTCTCTTCTTTGAGCTCGTCGGTGAGGCGATCAGCCGGAGCGAGGGTGAAGCCATCGGGGAGCATCACCACGGCACCCACGTTGAGGCCGGTGGGGCTGCCATCGCCAGCTACCTGCTGAACCTTGGTGTCATAGGGGATCTCCACTTCCACCTTGAACACCTCATCGGGGAACACGGCCTGGGGCAGTTCCACGTGGGTGGGCTTCTTGGCCAGGTGGCAGTTGGCGCAGGCCAGCTTGCCAGTGGCTTCGCGCGGGTAGTCGTAGTTCTGTTGAGCCCAGAACGGATAGGCCCAGCTGGCCTGGGGAGCGAAGAGCAAGGCGCCGAGGACCAGCAGCGAGCTCAGCAGCAGAGAGAAGGGGCGACGCATGGGGCGGAGAGGCGAGGGGGAGACGGCTGGGGAGGAGATCAGACCCACCAGGGCTTCTCGCCGGTGCGGAAATCGGTTTCGGTCCACTGGCTCAGGAACACGTTGTCGTTCTCAACCGACACGTGAGCCAGAGCCAGGGACAGGGGGGCAGGGCCGCGCACCACCTTGCCGGTGGAGTCGTACTGCGAGCCGTGGCAGGGGCACATGAACTTGTTGGCCGCCGCGTTCCAGGGCACCACGCAACCCAGGTGGGTGCAGATGGCGTTGATGCCGTAACTGCCGATGGCATCGCTGCCTTCAACGATCAGATAGGTGGGATCACCCTTGAGTCCCTGCACCAGGTTGCGGTCCCCTTCACGGTGGCTGCTGAGCCAGCCACTGGCGGTCACGCTGTTGCCGAGCTCATCCTTGGCGGCGGTGCCGCCACCGGATCCAGCAGCCTTGGGGGGGATGAAGTAGTTCACCACCGGGTAAAGGGCGCCCAGCGCAACGCCGGTGACCGACCCGAAGGTCAACAGATTCATGAACTGACGACGACCCATTCCGGGCACGTCACCACTCGAGGCGCTTGCTGGGATCTGGGTCATACGGGCGGCTAGAGGGCCACTGCAACGTGGCGCCCATTATGGACGTTGCCCCTCCGGCTCCCGTTGGCAGAACCGGGCTGGAGCCGGCAGCCTGCAACATGCTGTTGCGCGCCCCATCCTTCGTGACCCTGCCGTCCGACGCTCCGCTCAGCAGCGCTGAGATCCTCCAGATCCTGCGCCAGCGCTGGCAGGCCTCCTACGACCTGCAGTTGATCGTGCGCCGCGGCCGTCTCTATCTCCAGGTGATGTGGGGCTACCTCGAGCAGCAGTCGTTCCCGATGACGAGCGAGGAATACGGCAAGAAGCTCGATGAGCTGGTGGCGAATCTCAATGGTTTGGGGGTGACGGAGCAGGTGCGCAGCTGGCTCAGCACCACCACCGATAAGCCCCGGCTGGGCAAGGCGATGACCCTGCCGCTCGAATTGCCTGAGGGCCGGGCCAGCGAATTTCTGATCTAGGGGCGCTGCACCAGCCGCGCCAGGCCCACCCCAACGAGGTAGAGGCTTGTGATGGCACCGCTAAGCAGCAGCATCGTGACCGGATCGGTGGAGGGGGTGAGCACCGCCCCGGCCAGGGCGGAGGCCACCACCACAAAGCGCCAGGCATTGAGCATGGTTTGGGCTCGCACGATGCCAAGCGCCGCCAGCAGCATCTGGAGCACCGGCAACTGAAAGGCCAAAGCCGTGGCCACCATCAGCAGCAGCACGAAATCCAGGTAGCGCTCGATCGACCAGAGCGGCTCCACCACATCGGCGCCGTAGCTCACCAGGAAGTTGAGTGCGGCGGGCACAAGCGCCCACCAGGCAAAGGCCAGGCCCGCCAGAAACAGCACCGCCGAGCCACCCACCGCCGGTGCCACCAGTCGCTGCTCGCGCCTGGTGAGGCCAGGCAGCACGAAAGCCAAGCCCTCGTAGAGCACGTAGGGCAGCGCCAGGGTGAGGCCGGAATACCCCGCCACCTTCAGCGACACGAACAGGAATTCGCCTGGGGCCAGCTGCAGGAAATGAATCCCCTTGGCGGGCACCTCCAGCAGCCGCACCAGCGGTTTCACCAGCAGCAGGCAGCCGGCCGCTCCAACCACCACCGCCACCAGGCTGCGCAGGATGCGCCGGCGCAGTTCCTCCAGGTGATCCACCAGCGTCATCTCCACCTCAGCCGGGAACTGATCGTCCGGGTGGCTGGGCTCGCTGGCGCTGTCTTGGCTGAGGTTGACGCGGATCGGTTCCGGGGCAGGCAACACGGTGTTGCCGTCAGGCAGGGTGTTGCTCTCGCTCATGGCTCTTGCTCCCCGGAGAGGCTAGGGGCCGCTGCCACCAGCAGCGCTGCGCCGCGGCTCGGTTCGGCCCAGATCACTTCGCCACCGCGATGGCGCACGGTGCCTGGGCCGGCGCCGGGGATGCGCTGGAGTTCATCGCAGGGCACCATCACCACCGCCACGCGCTGATTGCCCCGGGCGCGGCTGAAGTGGGCGGCCAGGTCAGCGGCCGCTTGGAGGTCTTGCTCACCGCTGAGGCCTTCTGAGCCCTTCAGCACCACGTGGCTGCCCGGGCATTCCTGGGCGTGGAACCAGAGATCGCCGCGGCGGGCCTGCCGCAGGCTGATCCATTCGTTCTGGCGATGGTTGCGGCCCACCTGCAGGCGCAGCCCCCCGGGACTGTGGAGTTCGAGAGGGGAGGGGGCTGCACTCTCGAGCTGCCTGCGCTGGGCACGGCCGGGGCGGGCGAGCTCCAGCAGGGTGCAGCACTCCTCTTCGAGGGTGTGCAGGTGATCAAGCGCAGCGCTGCTGTTGTGCTCGGGTCCTTGCTCCAGGTAGGTGAGGCTGGCTTCGAGCTGTTCGATCCGCTGCTGGTGCTGCTCGAGCCGCGGGGTGATGGCGGCCACGGAGCGCCGCAGTTTGCGGGCCCGCTTGTAAAGCCCCTGCGCCTCCGCCACCTGCTCGCGGCTGGGCTGGGGCAGGCAGAGCAGCGCATCGGCCTGCTGCTGCAGTTGATCACTGTTCTCCACCTGATCGAGCAAGTGCTGCTGGTGCTCCATCTGGCTGCGCTCCCGCTGCAGCTGCTGCTCGAGCCGCTGCCGCAGCTGGTGTTGCCGCTGCTGCACCAGCCGTTGGCCAAGGCGTTCGTGGTGATAGGCCGCTAAGGCTCGATTGATCGGCAGCGGCGCGGTGGCAGCGGGCTGGGGAGTAGAGGAAGGGTTCTCCTGCCAGCAGCGATAGGTGCAGCTGCGGCCTGGGCTGAACACAAAGGCCTCGCTCTCGATTGCTGCGAGCCAGGCCTGCCAGCGCTGCCACAGCTCCTGCCATTGCGTAGGGCTGAGGCTGTCGGTGTGTTGCGCCAGTAGAGCGGCGCTTGCCTCGGGTTGATCGCCCGCCAGCTGCAGGGCCAGAGCCGGGCTGATTCCCTGGTAGGCGCTCTGCAACGCCTTCTGCAACGGCAACGGCAGCAGGCTCAGCTGCCGTTGCCAGCTGGCAAAGCTCTCCTGGCGGCTGGGGGGCTGGCCGCTCAGGGGTGGGGGCGGGCTGTAGGGATCGCCGGTGCCAATCGGCCGGAGCCGCGATTGCTGCTGGCGCACCTGGCGGGCCGCGGCCACCACCCGGCGCTGCTCATCCAGCAGAAACAGATTGCTATGGCGGCTCATCAGCTCCAGCACCAGCCAGCGCTGGATTGCCTCGCCGGGGCGGGGGGCGAAGCCGAGCTCCACCACCCGTTCCCAGGCGGCTTGCTCCAGGAACACCAGCGCCAGGCCACTCAGGCCGTGCTGCAACTGCTGCGCCAGGGTGCTGCCTTCCCCCTGGCGTGGGGGAGGCTCGATGGCATGCAGCCGCGGTGCCTCCGCCTGCCAGCTGAGTTCCAGCCAGAGCCGTTGCTCCAGGGTGCGAAAGCCCAGCTGCAGGGTGTGGCCATCAGCCTGCTGGGCCTTTTCAAAGCGGCTCGGCAGCAGCAGCGGCTTGAGTTCCGTCACCACCGCCCGCAGGCTGGTGAGGTCCATGGCCTGGAGTGACACAGGGGCCATGGGCGGGCGCAGAACGGCAGCGGCGGCACATCTACTCTGCAGGGCCGCGCTCGATCCACGATGGTTGCCGAGGCTCCCAGCAGCGGCCGGCTGTTTCTGATCACTGGTCCCAGTGGGGTGGGCAAAGGCACCCTGGTGGCGGCGTTGTTGCAGCGGCACCCGCAGATCTGGCTATCGATCTCGGCCACCACCCGTGCCCCCCGCAGCGGCGAGTGCGAGGGGCAGCACTATTTCTTCCTCGATCGTTCAGCGTTTGAAGCCAAGGTGGCCCAGGGTGGGTTGCTCGAGTGGGCTGAGTTCGCCGGCAATTGCTACGGCACCCCGAGGGATCCGGTGGAGCAACAGCTGGCTGTCGGCCGTCCGGTGCTGCTGGAGATCGAGCTGGAAGGTGCACGCCAGGTGCGCAAGAGCTTCCCCAGCGGCTTTCAGATTTTCATCAAGCCGCCGTCGTTTGAAGAGCTGGAGCGGCGCATCCGTGGCCGCGGCACCGACAGCGAGGAGGCGATTGGGCGCCGCCTCGAGCGCGCCCGGGTGGAGCTAGCGGCCGAGGCTGAATTCGATGCGGCCCTAGTGAATGACGATCTCGACACCGCCCTGGCTGAGCTTGAGCGCTTGATGGGCCTGGACTGAACACAAAAAAGCGGCCCTTTTGGGCCGCTTAGGGGTGATTGCCGATGCGCAACTCACATCGGGTGGAACAGCAGATCCGGATAGAAGCGGTTGAATTCGATCAGGATGCCGGCGGTCACGGTGAACCAGATGGCGGCGAACACCGGAGCTGTGGTGAGGAACTTTTTCATCGCTGGGTGAAAGGGGGATGGAGCGGAGAAAAAAGGCCGGAGCCTGATCAGCGGGGGGAAACGGTGATCTTGTCGTCAGACTCGGTGAGCTTGCCGCTGGTGAGGGCGCCGAAGGCGGCCAGGGGCCAGGTGGCAGCAGCCAGGGTGCTCTTGAAGGCCAGAGACAGATCGATCTGGATTTCCTTCATGGCGGCATCCTTATCGCCACGGATCGCCATCAGGTAGTTGCGGCCAGCCCAGCCGATGCAACCGGCGATGTAGAGGAAGGCGATGCCGGGAATGATGAAGTCACCGGCGTGGCTCAGGCGGCCATCCACGATCAGGTGGGGCAGGCCATCAGCACCACAGGAGGCCTGGCTGTACATCGCAAAGCGAGCCTTGGCCTGGTCGGTGGTGGCAGCGGCGGCGCGCTGCTGGAAGCGGGCGCTCTCAGCGCAGGGGGTCAGACCGGCCACATCGGCTTTGGCCACGGGGGCGAAGCCGAAGATCAGCAGGGCAGAAATCAGAACAGCAAAGAGGCGGCGCATCGGGTCCAGCTGCTGCACGGCAGGATGTCACTTACGGACAGTACGAGGGGCCTTCAAAGCTGATGCCAACCCTGCTGGCGCTCGAAACAAGTTGTGACGAGTCAGCGGCTGCTGTGGTGCGCGATCAGCGGGTGCTGGCGAGCGCCGTGGCCTCCCAGGTGGAGGAGCATGCGCGCTGGGGTGGAGTGGTTCCGGAGATCGCTTCACGCCGCCACGTGGAAGCCCTTCCCGGGCTGATCGAGCAGGTGATGGAGGAGAGCGGCGTTCGCTTCGCCGATCTCGATGCCATTGCCGCGACGGCCGCACCGGGCTTGGTGGGTGCGCTGCTGGTGGGTTCGATCACCGGCCGCAGCCTGGCGCGGCTGCATCACAAGCCGTTTCTCGGGGTGCACCACCTCGAAGGACATTTGTGTTCCGTGCAGCTGGGGGACCCCTTGCCGGAAGGCCCCTATCTGGTGCTGCTGGTGAGTGGTGGCCACACCGAAATGATTCGCGTTGACGGCCCGGGCCGCTACCAGCGGCTGGCCCGCAGCCGCGATGACGCTGCCGGTGAAGCCTTCGACAAAGTGGCACGCCTGTTGGAGCTCGGTTATCCCGGCGGCCCTGCGATTCAGGCCGCTGCTGAACACGGTGATCCCCAGCGCTTCGCGTTGCCGAAGGGGCGAGTGTCCCTGCCTGAAGGTGGCTTTCACCCCTACGACTTCAGCTTCAGTGGATTGAAAACCGCCGTGTTGCGCTTGGTGAATCAGCTGAAGGCGCAATCCGCCGAGAGCGGTGAACCGTTCCCCCTGGCGGATGTGGCGGCGAGTTTCGAGCAGGTGGTGGCTGAGGTGCTGGTGGACCGCACCATGCGCTGTGCTCGCGACCAGGGGTTGAACACCCTCGTGATGGTGGGTGGCGTGGCGGCTAACCGGCGGCTCCGCCAGCGCCTCGAGCAGCGCTGCTCGCAGCTGGGACTGCAGTGGCGGCTGGCGCCGCTGGCCTACTGCACCGACAACGCCGCGATGATCGGCGTTGCTGCTGAACAGCGCTGGCTGGCTGGGGCGAGCAGTCCGATCGATCTGGCCGTGGCGCCGCGGCTGGCGCTGGAAGCGGCACCTGTGCTCTATGAACCGCAAGCCGCCTTTTGATCTCAGTAGGCTCCTGAGACTCACTGGCATCAGCCATGGCCATGGCTCACCCGGCACCGGAGCCCACCGAAGTGATCGACAACGTGGTGGAAGCTGCTCCTGAGGAGCTCAACCAGTGGAAGCGCGGCTTCACCCCTCAGGCGGAGATCTGGAACGGCCGCATGGCGATGCTCGGCCTGTCGGTGGGTCTGAGTGTGCTGTTGATCGCGCGCATCGCCGGCAAGGCTTAAGCCTTGCCGCGCAGCGCTTGGGCCAGTTCATTGGCCCTGAGGCTTTGCGCCAGGGCATCGTCGGCACTCACGCGGCCTTCCTCCACCAGAGCCAGCAGTGCCTGGTTGGCCGTTTGCATGCCATCGAAGCCACTGCGGGCCATGATTTCTTCAATCTCGGCCAGTTCACCGCGCTGGATGTAGTCCTTGCAGGCGTCGGTGTTGATCAAGATGTCGTGAAAGGCGGCCCGTTTGCCGTCGGTGGTTTTGAGCAGGCCCTGCGCTACCACGCCCAGCAGGCTTTCGGAGACAGCTCTGCGGATGCTCTCCTGCTCGCTGGGGGGCACCATGCCCAGCACCCGCTCCACCGTTTTCACGGCTGAATTGGTGTGGAGGGTTCCGAACACCAGGTGCCCGGTCTGGGAGGCTTCGATCGCCGTGGCGAGCGTTTCACCGTCGCGGATCTCCCCGATCAGGATCACGTCGGGGTCTTCGCGCAGGGCTGCCCGCAGGGCATGGTGGAACTGAAGCGTGTGCTGCCCTACCTCGCGGTGGCGGATCAGTGACCGCTGGCTCTGGTGCACGAATTCCACCGGATCCTCAATCGTGAGGATGTGGCAGCTGCGGTTGCGATTAATCCAATCGATCATCGCGGCGAGGGTCGTGCTCTTGCCCGAGCCCGTGGGGCCGGTGATCAGCACCAGCCCTTTCGGCCTTGATGCCAGCTCCCGCAGCACCGGCGGCAGGTTCAGATCCTCCAGGCTGGCGATGGTCTGCGGGATCAGGCGCAGCACCATCGCCGGGCCCCGCAGCGAATCGAGCAGGTTGATGCGCACCCGCACAAACGGGAAGGCGTGGGAGCCGTCGAATTCCTTATCGCGCAGGAAGGCATCGATCTGCGCCGGGCTGAGCATCTCCCGCAGCCAGCCGTTGAAGGTGGCGGCATCGGTGATCGGCCAGCCGCTGCGCACCATCTCGCCGCGGGCCCGGTAGCGGGGCTCTTCGCCCACCCCCAGGTGCACATCGGAGAAGCCGTTACTGTCGGCGATCTTCACGATCCCGGCCAGGCTGCCGGGCTGTTCGCCTTGCAGGGCGCCTTCGCTACGGGCGGGTGCGGGCGTGGTTGCCACTGCGGCCGCTGCCATGGGCTGTGGTGGCAGGGGAAACAGATTGCTGGGGAAGGGGGAACTGCTGGTCACCGCTGGCCGGCCGGCTGCTTCCAGCTTTGCGGCTGAACCAGGCTCTGGCCAGCCAATCCAGCCGCCATCTTTAAGATCCGGCTGAATGGCGGCCCTCCGTGAGCACCTCCCACAACGTCTGCATCGTGCTGGGCACGCGCCCGGAGGCCATCAAGCTGGCGCCGGTGATTCAGGCCTTTCAGGCGGCGCCTGAGTTCAACACCCGCGTGGTGCTCACCGGCCAGCACCGCGAGATGGTGGCGCAGGTGATGGAGCTGTTCGGCCTGCAGGCCGATCACGATCTGGCGCTGATGGCGCCGAAGCAAACCCTCACCCACATCACCTGCGGCGCCCTGCAGGGATTGCAGGCTGAATTTGAACAGCACCGCCCCGATTTGGTGCTGGTGCAGGGCGACACCACCACGGCCTTCGCCTCAGCGCTGGCGGCCTTTTATGCGCAAGTCCCCGTGGGCCACGTGGAGGCTGGGCTGCGCACCGACAACATCATGGATCCCTATCCGGAGGAGGCGAATCGTCGCCTGATCTCCCAGGTGGCCCAGCTCCATTTCGCCCCCACCGAGGTGTCGGCGGCCAATTGCCGCGCTTCAGGCGTGGTGGGTGAGGTGTGCGTTACCGGCAACACCGTGATCGATGCGCTGTTGCTGATGGCCGAGAAGGCCCCTCCGTTTGTGTTGCCGGGCCTGGATTTCGAGCGACAGCGCGTGATCCTCGCCACCGTGCACCGCCGCGAAAACTGGGGCGAGCGGCTCCATGACATCGGCCAGGGCTTCCTGGAGGTGCTGGAGCGTTTCCCGGATACCGCTCTGCTGCTGCCGCTCCATCGCAACCCCACCGTGCGCGAACCGCTGCAGGCCTTGCTGGGGGATCACCCGCGGGCCTTCCTCACTGAACCGCTTGATTACGACCAGCTCGTGGCCGCCATGCGCGGCTGCACGTTGTTGCTGAGCGACTCCGGTGGTTTGCAGGAGGAGGCCCCGGCCCTCGGCAAGCCGGTGTTGGTGCTGCGCCGCACCACCGAGCGTCCTGAAGCGGTGGATGCCGGCACCGCGAAGTTGATCGGTACTGACAGCGCCGACATCCTGCGGGAAACCGCTCAGCTGTTGGAGAGCCAGGAGGCCTACGAGGCGATGGCCCGGGCCCACAACCCCTTCGGTGATGGCCAGGCGAGCCAGCGGATTGTGGAGGTCAGCCGCCGCTTCCTCCAGGGCCGCTGATCACTCCCGTTTCTTCTTGGCCCACGGGGGCAGGTCGATAAACACCCGGGTGCCGGATTGGAGCCCCTCGAGGATCTGCGTGTCTTTGCCGCTGCTGGCCCCCAGCGTGACGGCCTGGAAGGTGGGCTGGTTGCCCGGGCCCACCAGCAAAACGCCGGGTTTGCCCTGTTCGGTTACCACGGCCACGGTGGGGATGAGGGTGCGCGAGGCCAGGTTGCCGGTGCTGAAGTCGATATCGGCGGTCATGCCGATGCGCAATTCGGGCGGCGGGTTGATCAGCTGCAGCTTCACCTCAAAAGAGGTGACGTTGTTGAGCTTTTCGGCGCGCGGAGCGATCTGACGCACCCGGGCCGGGAAGCGCCGATCCGGGAAGGCATCCACCCGCACCGAAGCGTTCTGCCCCACCTGGATGCGGCCGATGTCGCTCTCCGGCACCTTGGCCACGGCCTCAAGCCCCTGAGCCAGCTCCACGATCGAGGAGCTACTCGCCCCGGCGCTCGCGGAGGCCGAGGTGGTGGGGGTCACAAAGGCGCCTGGATCGGCGAAGCGCGCGGTCACCACGCCGGCGAAGGGCGCGCGCACCGTGAGGTCGCCTTGCTCCTTCATGCGTTGCTCCAGCCGCTGCTGGGCTGCCTCCACGGCGGCCTTGTCCACCAGAAACGTGGAGCGGGCGCTGTTGTAGTCGTCGAGGCTGATGCCGCCTTGGCGGATCAGGGCTCCGCGCCGCTGCAGTTCGCTCTGGCTGCGGTTGAGCTGCGCTTTGGCGGAGCGCAGCTGGGCACGCAGTTCATCGAGGCGTTCGTTGAGATCACCGCCGTCCATCAGCGCCAGGGCCTGGCCGGCCTGCACGCTGTCGCCCTCTTCCACGTAGAGCTTCTCCAGCACCCCCTGGCGCTTGGGACTCACGTTCACCTTGCGGAAGGCCTCCAATTCACCGCTAGCGGTGATCACGCCCGGCAGGCTGCCCTGTCTGGCCAGCACGGTGTAGGTGTCGAGGCTGCGCTGCTGGCTGGCACTGCGGCGCTGACTGATCAGGGCCCCACCGCCACCGATCACCACGGCACCAGCGAGCAGTCCGGCCCAAAGGCGTTTGCGCTGCAACCAGGTGCGGCGCGGGCGGATCCCTGCGGGTAGGCGAAAACGGCCGCCATCGAGCGGTGCATCGCCCTCGCGCTGCGGAGGGGGCTGGAGCATCGAGGAAGGAATGGCCGGCGCTTGTGCTGCCCCCAGTCTTCCTTGTCGGTGGTGTCGAGTGTGGCTGGGGGTGGTCCGTAGATTCCCCCAATGCTTAAAGCCGGAATCGTGGGACTGCCCAATGTGGGCAAGTCGACCCTGTTCAACGCCCTCGTGGCCAACGCCCAGGCGGAGGCGGCCAACTATCCGTTCTGCACGATCGAGCCGAACTCGGGTGTGGTGTCGGTGCCAGATCCGCGCCTGCAGCAGCTTTCGGATCTGAGCGGCAGCAAGGAGCTGATCCCCACGCGGGTTGAGTTTGTGGATATCGCCGGCCTGGTGAAAGGAGCCAGCCAGGGCGAGGGCCTGGGCAACAAGTTTCTGGCCAACATCCGCGAGGTCGACGCGATCGTGCACGTGGTGCGCTGCTTCGAGAACGACGACGTGATCCACGTGAGCGGCTCGGTGGGCCCTGCCCGAGACGCCGAAGTGATCAACCTGGAATTGGGCCTCGCGGATCTCTCTCAGGTGGAGAAGCGGCGCGAACGCCTGAAGAAGCAGGTGCGAACCAGCAAGGAAGCCCAGGTGGAGGATGCGGCCCTCGAGCGCATCCAGGCCGTGCTGGAGCAGGGCGGTGCCGCCCGCAGCATCGAGCTCAACGAAGAGGAGGCGGCCATGGTGAAGCCCCTCGGGCTGCTCACCGCCAAGCCGATCATCTATGCCACCAACGTGAGCGAAGACGATCTCGCATCAGGCAACGCCTACTGCGAGGAAGTGGCTGCCCTGGCCGAGAAGGAGGGGGCCGGCACCGTGCGCATCAGTGCCCAGGTGGAGGCGGAGCTGATCGAACTGCCCGAGGAAGAGCGCGAGGCTTTTCTGGCGGATCTGGGGGTGGAGGAAGGCGGCCTGCAGAGCCTGATCCGTGCCACTTACACGTTGCTTGGCTTGCGCACCTACTTCACCACTGGTGAGAAGGAAACCAGGGCCTGGACGATCAAGGCCGGCATGACCGCCCCCCAGGCGGCAGGGGTGATCCACACCGATTTCGAGCGGGGGTTCATCCGCGCACAGACCATCGGCTACAAGCAGCTGCTGGAAGCCGGGTCCCTGGCCGAAGCTCGCAACAAGGGTTGGCTCCGGGCAGAAGGCAAGGAGTATGTGGTGGAAGAAGGCGATGTGATGGAGTTTCTGTTTAATGTCTAGCCCTCAGCTGCGACAAGCGTGATGGCAGGCTTCCGTCACGGGCCCAGTTCTTGAATGCCTGGTGGCGGTGGTTACCGATGAGCGCGATATTGCGGCCTTTGACCTGTGGGGTTGATCTGTTTGACAGCGGGCCCACTGACAACGGCGCACACCGGCTGCTATTAGCTTTCAAGGGTCTTCTCATCAGGCTGCTCAGATAGATGAGCAGCCGATGAGGCCAGGGTCTTCGTCTTGGCAGCAACGGAGTGACGTGGACCTCGTAAGTCGGTTCAGGGTGAATGCGAGCCCTGATCTGGCCAGACTGGGCCTGGGACTTCACCATGAAACGAACCCGCCCACAGCCGAGCTGATCATTCGCAAGCTCTAGCCGCAGGCCGGCAAAGCCGTAGGAGTTGGCTGAGGGACAGTCTTGAGCCCGTAACGCTGCCGCGGTGCTGCTGAGGCCCCCCGCCATGTTCCGGGTTCCTTAGCGATATGCCAGCCGGGTTTTCGACATCCAGGGGGGGGGCACGTGGCCGCCACGGCTACGGGAGATCGCAGCTGCTGAACAACCACTCATTCTCATGGCACCAGGGCCAACAAAGGGTATCCGTCACTGGGAGCTGAAACCAGAGAAAGAGGAGTTGCCGACCCCGGATCACTAACTATCCTTGGCACAGAATTTCACCATGCTGATCAACGCAGGCGTTATGTCAAATCCAACTTTCTATCAGCCATTCGTCTCCACCTCGGTCGCTGTTGACAGCGACTACAATTCGTTACAGGGCATTAAGAAGAATGGCTTATCGCCCAACTCTTACGTCATCACAGGGACGACTGGAGATGCAATGGCGGCTCCAGGATATGGAGCTCTCTACGTTGGTGCCATTGATGGAGCGACCGGCTCCACCGGCAGCGGCAGTGGAACTTGGTATAACTTCTCTGTGCCCTCCACCTGGAGCCCGCGGGAGACATCCGCTTACGGGCCCGACATTCTGAGTAGTGGTAGTGGGCCTGGCGGCATCGGGGATATCGCCTTGGCAGGAACCTGGATTAATAGCTCTGGCGCCATGCTGGGCTGGTACTACCAAGGCAGCATTTCAGCCCTTAATGGCGATACGTCAGGAGCAGTCACAACTGGATTCCAGCAGTTTCAGGCCACAACGAATAAAAACAAGGCGGCTCGCTACACCTATCTTCACAGTATCGATGGGGGGTACGTGGTTGGAAACTACAGCACGAGTGGGGGGCCAATAGGGTTCGCATTGAATAGCGGGCCCGGATCTGGTTCCTATATCTACAACCCCGCATCAGGCGCCCAAGTTAATCTTTCCTATTCAGACGGCGCCAAATATCACTCCGCTTTTGGGATTTGGGAGAACGAGAATCGGACCTACACCATTTCCGGAGGCGCTTCCCAGGCCACGAAGGGCTCATACGGAAAAAAAGTGAGGCAGGCTGTTAAAGAAATACGCAAAACGCTTCCTGATGCAGCCTTTGGCAAAGGGATGCTGGCTGATGTAGACCCCATCACAGGAGTGACAACAAACATCCGCTCGTATAACTATATCAATGAAACCAATGGCTCGGTTGGTTTGTTGACTCATTTTCAGGGTATTTACCATATGGGTGACGATGTCTACCAGGTTCCGTTTGTATCGGTCGTAAAGGGCGGCAATGCTTATGCCGGAAACGCTTATATCCACCGTTTGAGCAACGGAAAGTTTTCTAAGAATGCGGTGTGGCAGACGTTTGAGTCAACGACAGAGGGTGTCGCTGTCGTCGCGACTTCAGTTGCTGGCGATGCTGATACCGGTGTGTTCAGTAATCAGTCGCCGTATGCATCTTTTGGAAGCACCCAGTCATACTTCCTGCAGGCCCAGAATCTGCTGTAATCTATGGATTGTCACGGGTTGTCGCCAAAAAGCCCGCAAATGTGGCTGGTGTGAGTGAGGCTGGCTTCAAGGGACTGGTTAATGCATTCCGCGCATGAGCGACTCCGATTAGACTCGTGTTCGGAATGCGTTCTCACATAAAGCAGCCGGAGCTGAATCAAAGCACAGCCCGATTTTGGTTCGGGGCCTGGCCAAGGCTAAAATGCCTCACAAGAACGGGTGAGATTGTGAAAGCCCTGCTTGGGTAAGGCACTCACTCTGGTTCCGTGAGTGTCATTTTCCTGATGGTCGCTGGTTTGAGTCAACTCTTTGCAGCCGAACGGTGTTGCTGAGCCGTGTCCTGTTCGGTGCTACTTCTCTTTCCTTTAGGGGCTCAGCCTTGGCAGCATTTAACAATGCCTTTGTCTTTGGTGAGTCTAATAAAGTCTGATGGTGCTCAATTCCTTAAATGTCCTGCCGGGACAAAGGCTTGGGCTGATACGTCCAACGTCTGACGCCATTGGTTGGTCACGGTTGCTGCTGGTTCAGCGCTTTCGAGTCAATCGATCGACTTGCCCCACAATGGGAACAGGTTGTTCACGGCTATGACAGACCAGCAGCGCGCACCTGAAGCTGCCCAGCAGCACGACTTTGAGGTGCAGAAGCAGCTGCACCAGCAGATCCGCAACGATCCCGACTACGACGATTGGGAGTACGGCACCGAGCCCCTGCCCCACGAGGCCTGGACGGCCAAGGTGAGCAAGGGCTGAGCCCCGCTGGCTTCAACCCGGCTCCAGCTGGAGGGTGCTGTGGTGCACCCCGATCGCAGCCAAGGCATTTTTGGCCTGATGCAGGAGCTCAAGGTCGTTGCTCAAGTCGCCTCGGCGACAGATGTGGGCGGTGAGCGCCACCTGGCTGGTGCTGAGGCTCCAGATATGCACGTGGTGAACATCCACCACCCCAGGCAGCGCCAGCAGGGTTTCGTGCACCTGCTCGGGCTTGATGTGATGGGGGATGCCATCGAGCAGCACCACCAGGGCATCACGGATCAGCACCACGCCCGTGTAACCCACGGCGAGGCCCACGCCGATGGCGGTGAGGGGGTCGAGCCAGTGCCAGCCCGTGGCGCCCACCAGCACGGCACTCACCAGCACGGCGGCCGACACCAGGGCATCCGTCACCAGGTGCAGTACCGCAGCGCGGCGGTTCAGATCGTGATTGTGCGACCGCCCCTCGTGCTTGCCATGCCCGCCATGGCCAAACAGGCTGGCGGAGCCCAGGTTCACCGCGATGCCGGCGGCGGCGGCCCAGGCCACCGGGCCACTCACCAGCGGTTCCGGATCCTGCAGCCGCTGCAGGGCCTCCACCACCACCACGGCTGAGGCCATGGCCACCAGCACCCCATTGATCAGCGCCGCCAGCTGGGTGCTTCGGCCAAAGCCATAGGTGAATCGTTCGCTCGGGGGGCGTGTGCTCAGCCGCTCCGCTCCCCATCCCAGGGTGAGGCCGGCCACATCGCCGAGGTTGTGGATCGCATCGCCGATCAGGGCCAGGGAGCCAAAGCCGATGCCGATCACGATCTGCGTCACCGAGAGCGCCGTGTTGAGCGCGATGCTCCAGCGAAAGGCTGAGGCCAGGCCTGCCCGGCCGATGTGCTGCTGGGGATGCCGGCGGCCCGGTTCGTGCAGTGCCATGGCGCAGGCGGTGCTGTTCTGATTGTGATGGCCTGGCTTCAGCCCTTCACATGCGCCCGGCGGCGAATCGGCCCCACCAGCAGCAGGCACAGCGCACACACCAGCGCCACCAGCAGCCACAGCACCAGCCCGTGGCCCTGGCGATCCAGCAGCAGCCCGGCAATCAGCGGTGCCCCGAAGGCACTGAGCGCGAAGCACTGGGAGAACAGCGCCATGGCCAAACCGCCGTGGCCCTCCGGGCTCAACTCCACCACCGCTTCGGTGGATGTGGGCAGGAACGCCGCTTCTCCCAAGGCCAGGAGCATCAGCGCCACCACCACCAGAACAACGCCGTCGTCCCTGAGGGCAGAAAGGGCCAGCAACGCCGCCCCGCCGCTGAAGCAGACCATGCTCAGCCCCAAGCCAACCGCCACCGAGCGGCGGGCCATGGCCTGACCCACCGGCCACTGGATCAGCACCAGCAGCGCCAGCGGAATGCCGATCAGCAGGGCGCTGATCGCCTCCGGTTGGGCATCGCGCTCTAAGCCGCCCCGCACAAGATCCAGCGGCAGGGCGCTCTGCATCAGTGCGGGAATCGAGGTGGCCACCACCGAGAGCAGCAGCATCGGCAGCAGCGCCGGCAGCCACTGGCCCAGGGGCACCGGCTCCACGCCGGAGCGGCCCACCTGCAGCGCCCGCGGCAGCGGCCGCCAGAGCAGCAAGGCCGCCAGCGCCAGCACGGCTGCCATATCCACCAAATACACCCCGCGCAGGTGTCCCAGTTGGGCCAGCACGGCGCCGGTGAGCGTGCCGCTGGCGACTCCCGCCGCATCAGCGGTGCGCGAGAGGGCGTACCCCCGTGCTGAGGGCACTGGCGCTGAACACAGCGGCACGGCCAGCTCCACGGCCGGCCAGTACAGCCCGCCGGCGCTGCCCAGGAGCAGCTGCCCCGCGATGTAGCCCGATTGGTTGTGGGCGCCCAGCAGCAGGGCATCACCGCAGAAGCCGCATAGCGCCGCCAGCAGCACGGGCAAGCCGCAGCTGAGCCCCCGATCCAGCAGCCAGCCGCTCACAAAGCGGCCGATCGTGCCGGCTAGGGCTGCCAGTGCCAGGCCTGTGCCCACCTGGGAGGCCGAAAAGTGTGCCTGGTGGAACACCATCGGCGTGAGATACAGCACCCCGCCGGCGCCAAAGCTCGCCACCAGCCGCACGCTGGCCAGTTCACGCAGCGGCGCGGGAAACTGGTGCCACCACTGATGCAGCGTTGACAGCTTTCCTGCCTGTGCCAAGCCGTCGACCGATGCGTGCCGTGCTGCGCAGTCTGCTGGCTGGCCTGCTGTGGCTGATGCCTGCCCGAGCCGCCGAGCAGCTCGATGTGCAGCTCGATGGCCTGCAGCTGCCGATCGATCTGGTGGAGCTCGAGTCCTGGAGCCGTTCGCCCAGCAGCGCCACTGGTGATCTGCGCGCCTGGCTGGATCTGCTCGATCCCCAGGGCCGCGAACAGTTGCGGCGCATCCTGCGGGCGCCGCTGGTGCAGGACCGCTCCTTTGCCCAGCAGTTTCTGGCTAGCTGGGCCGGCCAGCGGGTGCTGGTGGAGCTCGACGATCTGATCCGCACCGACCAAGGCGGGGCCGGTCCGTTGCTGTATCAGACCCTCCAGGAGCTGCTGCGACGCCAGCGCCGGGTGACCACCATCGAGCTGCTGCGGGCTGTTCCCAGCCAGCGGCTGGTGCTCAATCTCGATGGGGGCCTGCAGTTGGCGGCCCAGTGGCGCCAGCAGATCGTGGTGCAGCGCGACGCCCTGGTGGCCCTGCAGCAACTGAAGCTGCGCCGGGTGTCGCAGCTGTGGCCCAGCCAGCCGGCAGGTGCTTCCCCCGCGGGACCCCAGGCGTTCACCTTGCCCGTGCCCCACCGCCAGCAACCGCTGCGGCTGCAGCTCTGGCGCGCCAGCAGCGACAGCTGGGTGCTGCTCACCCCTGGGCTTGGCGGAAGCTCGGAACAGTTGGAGTGGCTGGCGGCTGGCTTGCAACAGCGCGGTTGGTCGGTGCTGTTGCTCGATCACCCCGGCAGTGATGAGCAGGCGGTGCGCGAGCTGCTGGAGGGGCGGCGGCCGCCGCCGGGGGCCGAAACCCTGAACGAGCGCCTGCGGGATCTGCAGGCGGTGGTGGCTGCGGTGCAGAGCGGAGCGCTGCCGCGTCTGGGAGAGCGGGTGGTGCTGATGGGCCACTCCCTCGGTGGCCTCAGCAGTCTGCTGGCGGCCGGGTTGCGGCCGGAGCCGGGCTTGGCGCGCCGCTGCGATCGCGCGCTCGATGGCATCCCACTCACCAACCTCTCGCGCCTGTTGCAATGCCAGCTGCTGGAGGTGCCGCTGCCGCCTCCCCAGCCCCTGGCTCAGCCCGTGCAGGCGGTGGTGAGCCTCAATGGTTTTGGCAGCCTGCTCTGGCCGCATCGCGGGCTGCGCCCCTTGCCGGCGCCGGTGCTGCTGATGGGCGGGAGCCTCGATCTGATCACCCCGCCCATCAGTGAGCAGCTGCAGCTGTTCCTGCGAGATGGCAAACCCCAGAGCCGGCTGGTGCTGCTGGAGGGCGGTAGCCATTTCTCGCCGGTGCGGATCGACAGCGGCGAGCAGGCCCTGTTTCAGCTGGGGGAGGAGTTTGTGGGGGTGGAGCCGCAGCGGGTGCAGGCCCTCACCCTCAGCCTCACGGCCGATTTCCTGCAAACGCTGCCGCGCGGTCTCGCGCCCCAGCGCCGGCAGTTGGGTGGTGTGACCGCCTACGTGCTCAGCCGGCAGCAGGCCCTGAATTGGCAGAGCGTGCTCAGAAACTGACGCGCGGATCGAGCAGCGCCACCAACAGATCCACCGCCACGCTCACGGCCACCACCAGGGCTGCCACCACCACCACGATGCCCTGCACCACCGGGTAGTCGCGCTGGCTGATCGCTTCCTGCAGCCGGAAGGCCACCCCGGGCCAGGAGTAGGTGACTTCGATCAGCAGGGCGCCGCCGATGAGTGAGGCCACGGTGATGCCGGTGATCGTGAGCACCGGCAGCAGGGCATTGGGCAGGGCATGGCGCAGCACCACCCGCCGTTCGCTCAGGCCGCGGCTGCGGGCTGCTTCCACGTAATCCGAATCGAGGGCGCGGCGCAGGTTCAGGCGCAGGGCATTGGCGAATACGCCGCTGAGCAGCAGCCCCAGGGTGCTGGCAGGCAACACCAAATGGCGCAGCGCACCCCAGAACTGCTGGCTGTTGCCCGCTAGAGCGCTGTCGAACAAATAAAAACCGCTGCCCTCAGGAGGCACGAGCGTGGCCGGGAAGCGGCCACCCACCGGCAGCCATCCCAGCCACACGGCAAACACCAGTTGCATCACCATCGCCGCCCAAAAGGGCGGCAGGGCGTAGGTGCCGATGCCGTAGAGCCGCCCCCCGAGATCGAGCTTCCCCTCAGGGCGGGCGATGCCGCTGAATCCCACCGCCAAGCCCACCACGGCCGCCAGCAGCAGGGCCACCACCCCCAGCTCCAGGCTGGCGGGCAGGCTGTGGCGGATCACGCTGGTCACGGCCTCGTTGTTGGTGAGGGACGTGCCCAGATCCCCCCGCAGCAGATCCGCCAGGTAGCGGCCGTATTGCACCAGCAATGGTTGATCCAGCCCCAGCTGCTGCCGCAGCGCGGCGCGGGCTTCAACAGGGGCGCGGATCCCCAACAGGGCATCGATCGGATCCCCAGGTGCCGCCCGCAGCAGCAGGAACACCAGGCTGGCGATCAGCCATAGCATCAGCGGCATCAGCGCCAGGCGGCTGGCGATGTAGCGCAGCAGATGACGGCGGCGGCTCATCGGACGCTCAGGGCCTGCAGCACAAGTCGGCCCGTGCCATCAAACACCGGTTTGTTCAGCCGCGCCTGGGCCCAGGCCCGCGGCGCCACCTGCCACACCGGGATATAAGCGGCACCGGCGGCCGTGCGGCGTTGGATCGTTTGCAGCACTGTTTGGCGTTCACGCCCCTGCAATCGCTCGCTGGCCTGCAGCTGCGCCTCCAGCCCTGGGCTGCTCCAGAAGCTGCCGGCCGCGGCGGCGTTGCCCTCCAGGCACTGGTTGCCCCGGGAAGAGCTGCAGCCCAGCATCGGCACCACATAGATGTCGGGATCGGGATAGTCGCCCACCCAATCGAGCAGGATCATCGGGAAGGCGCCCTGCTCCAGTTGCCGGTAGGCGGTGGTGGATTCCATGCCGCTGATCTCCAGCTGCAGGCAATCCCCCAGATCCCGTTCCAGTTGGGCCTTCCATGTGAGCGCGAAGAGCTTGTCGGCGGGCACGTTGGACCGGAAGGTGAGGGGCAGGCTCAGGCGCCGCCCCTGGCAGTAGCCCGCCTGGCGAAATAGTTGCCGGGCCTGGGTTGGGTTGTAGCTGGGCCAGGCAGGAGGCTCTGAACCCGCCAGGGGCGGCGGCACCAGCGAACGCAGCGGTGCCCGGATCCCGTAACTCACCCGTTCGCTGATCAGCGCGCGGTTCAGGCTCAGGGCGATGGCCTGCCGCAGCAGCGGTTGATCCAGCGGCGGCCGGTTGCTGAGCAGCGTGAGATAGCCGATTTCCACCGCCGGGCCGATCGCTTCCACCAGTTGGCCGCGGCCGGCCCGTTGGGCCAGGGCTCGTTGCTGATCGCTCTCAATCCCTTGCGACACCAGCACATCCACCTCACCACTCACCAGCGCTCCGAACAGGGCCGTGGAGTTGCTGAGGCTCACCAGGTGGATGCCCTGGTTGCGTGGGGCTGGGCCCCAGTAGTTCTGAAAGGGAAGCAGCGTTTGCTTCTGGGGGGTTTTGCTGGCCAGCCGGTAGGGGCCTGTGCCCACGAAGCGCTCCGCCAGGGCACGCCCCTGGTGCTGGCGATAGGCCCTGGGCGAGAGCGGCGTGAGGTTGATCGAGCTGAGCAGAGCCGCCAGGGCGCTGTAGGGCCGCTTCAGCTGCAGCTCCAATTCGTAGGGGCCGCTCGCTCGCACAGCCGCGATGCGGTCGTCGAGCAGATAGCCCATCTTCCCGAGGGCGCGGAAGCGCTCGAGACTGAACACCATCGCCCTGGCGTCGAAGCGGGTGCCGTCGTGAAACAGCACGCCCCGCCGCAGAGGAATGCGCGCCGTGAGGCCATTGGCACTCAGCTTCGGTAGCGCCGTCGCGAGGCGCGGCTGCAGCTGGCCTTCGGCATCGGCGGCGTAGAGGGGATCGCCGATCGCGCTCAGCAGCTGCATGCCCGCGAGGGTGGTGACATCCACCGGATCCACCGAGGCCACCGTGCTGTTGGTGGCCACCACCAGCTCACTGGCTGGATGACGGGGCTGGCAGCCCGTGAGCAGTGCCAGAGCTGGCACCAGCGCCGCCAGGGCTGAAGGAACGAGGAGGCGGCGGAGGGTCAAGGCAACGGGCAAGCCCGCTTATTCAAGCCCCATGCACAAGGCGAGGTGCGTGATGGTGCTTGTGGCTGGCCACTTGCTGCAGGGAAATTTCAAACACCGGTGAACCGTGGCGGGCCAGGGGCCAGCGGCGCACCCAGCAGCGGTTGTGGCGGTCGTCAACGCCGATCACCTGATACAGGTTCTCGTCGCTGGTGAGGGTGATGCAATCACCCTGGTGAAGAGACATGGTTCGGTGCTCAGACAGAACGAAGAGTTGTGAGGGATGAAGGGGACTTCGGCAGACGGAACCAGGGAAAGGAAGTCGGTATCAGCGTTCTCTGCTGTGGCCGGATCAAAGGTTCTTCTCGCTACAAATCAAGCGCTGCGTCAGCAGATTCAGATCGGACAGGTTGTGATGCTCGTTCTCGCTTTGTGTCCAATCTGCCTCAGCGCCGGCTCAGAGCGTGCGCAGGCAGGCGGCCACGGCCTTCACATCAGGTAGGGCCGTGATCGCGGCTACGGCGCTGCGGAAGTTGGCCTCCTGCACCTCATGGGTGATCACCACGATTTCTGCATCGGCGGAATCACCGCTGGTTTCGAACTGCACGATCGAGCGGATCGAGACGCCTGCATCCCCAAAGCAACTGCCGATGCGGCCGATCACGCCGGCTTGATCGCCGGTTTGCAGGCGCAGGTAGTTGCGGCTCAGGGTTTGCCCCTGATCCACCAGCCGGCAGGGGCGCCAGCGGCTGGCGGCCAGCAGCGGATCCAGGCCGCCACCCGATCCCGTGGCTTCCCGGATGCCGGCGATGTTGAGGATGTCGGCCACCACGGCCGAGGCTGTGGGTCCAGCGCCAGCGCCCGGGCCGTAGAACATCACCCGGCCCACCGGGTCGCCCTCCACGAGAATGGCGTTGTTCACGCCGTGCACGCCCGCCAGCGGATGCTCCTTGGGGAGCAGGGTTGGGCTCACGCGCACATCCAGCTGCACTGTGCCGTCGGTGTCGGTGCCGAGGCACTGGGCGGTGGCCACCAGCTTCACCACGTAGCCGAGCTGGGCTGCGTAGTTCACATCGCAGGCGTCCAGGCGGTTGATCCCCTCGGTGGGAATGGCAGAGCGCTCGATGGAGCCGCCGTAGGCCAGGCCGGAGAGGATTGCGATCTTGTCGGCTGCATCACCGCCTTCCACATCGGCGGCCGGGTCGGCCTCGGCATAGCCCAGTCGCTGCGCATCGGCCAGCACGTCGCCGTAGGCGGCGCCCTCATCCGCCATCCGGCTGAGGATGTAGTTGGTGGTGCCGTTGATGATGCCGCTCACCCGCTGGATGCGATTGCCGCCCAGCGATTGCTTCAGCGGTTCGATGATCGGGATGCCGCCGCCCACGGCTGCTTCGATCAGCACATACACGCCCTGTTCTGCGGCGGCCGTGGCGATCTCCTCGCCGTAGCGGGCAATCACCGCCTTGTTGGCTGTCACCACTGGCTTGCCTGCGGCGATGGCCGCGAGGATCAGGCTGCGGGCCGGCTCCAGGCCGCCCATCACCTCCACCACGATGTCCACGGCCGGGTCGTGAACCACCGCCATGGGGTCGGTGCAGAGGATCTCAGCCGGCAGATCCACCGGTCTTGGCCGGCTGAGATCGCGCACGGCCACACGCTTGAGGTTGAGTTGCCCCACGAGCGGATGGCGGCCCTGGGGGTTGAGCAGGATCTCGGCAACGCCTGCTCCCACCGTGCCAAGCCCGAGCAAGCCGATGCCGATGGTCATGCCGCCCTGTGCGCGAAAGGGCAGATCCTAGAAATTGATGGCGCGCTTGGCCGCTGCAGTGACTAGCCGGCCAGAGCCTGCGCCTGCGCCTGCATCTGCTTGAGGATGTTCAAAAAGCCATTGGCCCGCGAGGGGGTGAGGCTGGCCTGGAGGCCTGTTTCACTCAGAAACGCCGGGTCGATCGCCGCCGCCGCTGCGGGCTCGAGCCCTTCCAACCCCTCGATCAGCAGGGCCAGCAATCCCTTCGTGATCGCTGCATCGGAATCGCCTTGCCAGTGCAGCTTTCCCTCCATCAGCTGCCCCACCACGTACACCTGCGACACGCAGCCCTTCACCTTGAAGGCGTCGTTGCGGAATTCCTCTGGCAGGGGCTGCAGCTTCTTGGCCAGCCAGAGCACGTATTCGTAACGCCGCTTGGGATCGGCGGTGCCTTTGAGGCGTTCAACGATCTGATCGAGCTTCTCGCTGCCGGTGGCCATCAACGGTGACGCCGAATGCGCTGGAGTCCCAGCAGCATGGCAGTTGCTCCAAGGGCGCTGAGCCAGGCGAGCGGGTTGTGCTGCAGCGGGCCTTGGCTGATGCGATCCAGCTGGGCCTGGCCCTGCTGCACCGGCATCTCCAGATAGTCGCGGTGTCCGGGACCTCCATCCACCTGCAGCTCCCAATCGCCATTGGCTTGTTTGGGGAGCGCAAAGCTCAACTGCCCCTCGGCGTTGGTCCGGCCCAACTCCACCGCTTGGCCATCGGGTGCCACCAGACGCACAACGGCATCGCTGGTGGGGAGGCCGTTGGAGAACTGGCTCTGCAGCATCAGGCCGTCGCTCAGGCTCTGCAGGCGGGTGAGGCTGCTTTCAATGCCATGAGCTTGGGCTGCTGCGGGGCTCAGCAGGATCGCCAGCGCCAGGGCGCGAAGGGAGTTGGACAACGGCAGGGCCATCGCGGGTGGCTGGCGATCGGAGACGGTGATCAGCTAAGCGCGGCTGGCTCAGGCCGACCAGCGGCTGCTGGTGCTTCGGGTTTTGCCGGCCTGCACCATGTGCACCATCGAGCTCACCATCATCGAGAGCGCGTCGCCGCTGTCCTGGCGGCCGTTGAGCTCTGCAGCCAGGACCTGCTCGGCTGCCGTGCCCCGGTTGATGCGGATGCTGGGGCCGCGGCGTGCTCCATCTCCCATGGCCGGGTCAGTGGCTTTGCGGCTCGCGTTGATGGCCGATTGGAACGCGTCGTTGGCCTGGAGATCCACAGAAGAGGTCTTTGCCTGCAGTGATCCTGCCAAAGCCTGCGAAGCGCCGCGATGGCGGCGAACAGGTTTAAACAGCTTGCAACCAATGCAGGCCCTGTTCATCCAACCAGCCGTTGAAAGGCACATCCCACCGGTCGCTGGGTAAGGCGGGCACAAGGCACCCCGCCGGCAACACCGCCAAAGCGAGCACGTTTCGCCAGGAGGGATCGCTGCGCAGCCGATCAAACCAGCCGCCGCCGTAGCCCAGGCGAATGCCGCTGGCATCGAAGGCCAAGGCCGGGGCCAGCAGCAGGCCAAGCTCCTGAGGCTGCAGGGCTGCTCCTATGGCGGGGGCCTGGATCCCGGTGTCGTCTGGGCTAAGCGCATCGCCTGGCTGCCAGCTCCGGTAGGTGAGGGCACCGGCCTCCACCCGCGGCAGGGCAAGGCGCTGATGGAGGCCGGGCTGATCCGCCAGGCCGCGCAGGTCGGCCTCACCTTTGAGGGGCCAGTAGAGCCCGAGGCGCTGCTCAGCCCCCAGTAGTGATGGCACCGCGTTGGCCTGGCGTTGCAGCTCCGCTTCAGCCGCGGGTAGCAAGCGACGGCGCAGGCTGCGGAACTGCTGGCGTAACTCAGCCTTGCTGGTCACCGCTGGAACCAGCCGGTGAGGGCGGCAGCCAGGGCGTCGGCGGCGTCGTCCGGACGGGGCGGCGTGTCGAGGTTGAGCTCACGCATCACCGCTGCCAGCACGTCGTCCTTCTCGGCGTGGCCGTGGCCGGCAAGGGCCAGCTTGATCTGCATCGGCGGGAACTCCACCACCGGGATCTGGAAGCGCGCCAGGGTCATCATCAGCACGCCGCGGGCTTGCACCACGGAGATGGTGGTGCTGGAGCGGTAGAAGAAAAACTTCTCCACCACCGCCAGCTCTGGTTTCCAGGCGCGGATTAGCTGGCGCAGGTCGCGGGCGATCTCCACCATCCGCTCTCCCTCGCTACGGCCGGGGTCGGTGCGGATGATGCCGCAATCCAGCAGTTGCTGGCTGCCGCGTCCGGGCTTGCCGTCCACTGCGATCAGGCCATAGCCCACCCGGGCCAGGCCGGGGTCGAGGCCGAGGATCACCATCGGGCCTCGGCCTCCAGGTCAGGCCGCCAGGGCGAGTTCGAAGGCGCCGCGATCGGCGGATTCGGGGCGCTCGAACACCTTGCAGAACACCTTCACCACCCTGTCGCCCGAATCGATCTGCTCGAGGGGGTCCTTGCGGAGGCGGTGGCGCAGGCAGCAGGCGGCCACGCGGGCCACGTCGTCTTCGGTCACCTCGGTGCGGCCTTCGAAGGCGGCCAGGGCGCGGGCAGCGCGGTTGGTCACGATGTCGCCGCGGAGGCCGTCCACATCCAGCTCACCGCAGATGGCGGAGATGCGGATGCGCAGGTCGTCGTCGATCTGCACATGGGGCAGGCGGTTCTGGGCTTCCACCACCCGTGCCTGAAGCCCGTCCTGGGTGGTTTGCACGGCGTTGTTGAAGCCGTCGGGATCGTTGTCGAAGGCGGTGCGCTGATCCACCACCTGCACGCGCAGCTCGGGATCGCGCACGGTGCGCACTTCCACGCTCATGCCGAAGCGATCGAGCAGCTGCGGGCGCAGCTCACCTTCTTCCGGGTTGCCGGAGCCGATCAGCACGAAGCGCGCCGGGTGGCGCACGCTCACGCCTTCACGCTCCACGGTGTTCCAGCCGGAGGCGGCCGAATCCAGCAGCACGTCCACCAGGTGGTCGTCGAGGAGGTTCACCTCATCCACGTAGAGCAGGCCGCGGTTGGCTTTGGCCAGCAGGCCAGGCTCAAACGCCCGAACACCCTCGCTCAGGGCCTTCTCAATGTCGATGGTGCCGCAGAGACGGTCTTCGGTGGCGCCCAGAGGCAGGTCCACCATCGGCACCTGGCGCTGCTCGATCGGCAGCTGTTCGCCGTGCTCAGCCCGCTGACGCACTTCGCTGCTCTGCAGGTCGGGGTCGCTGGGGGAGCTGTTGTAGGGGTCGCCTGCCACCACATCGATCTCCGGCAACAGATCGGCCAGGGCGCGGATCGTGGTGCTCTTGCCGGTGCCGCGGTCGCCCATGATCATCACGCCGCCGATGCGGGGATCGATCACGTTCAGCAGCAGGGCGAGCTTCATCTCCTCCTGGCCCACGATGGCGGTGAAGGGAAAGACCCTGCGCTTGCGGGCTTGCATCAGTGAGGGGAAGCGGTCTGTTCGGGGGATTGTTTCACAGGCAGCAGGCTGAGCACCTGCGGCGGTGTGGCATCGGCCGGGTAGATCAGCCGCACCCGCAGATTGCGGCTCGCGCCGGGCGCCAGGCTCACGGTGCCCAGCGCCGGACCCTGCTGCCCCACCCGCTGCACGAGGTGGAAACTGCGGCGGCCGGCGCTTGCGCCGTTCTCACCATCAAGCCCGCTGGCCTCCACCGTGCCGCGGAACATCACCGATTTGCCGGGCTCGGGATTGAAGCGCAGGCCGCCTTGGGCCTGATCGCTCTTCAGCGGTGATTCGAAGGCCAGCTCCAATTGCACCGGCTTGCTGCTGGTGTTGCGCAGCGGGATCGCCAGGTTGTATTCCACGCCGTAGTTGCCGTGGGCGGCCCAGGCGGTGCCGGGGTAGAAGGCTTTGAGCTCAGCCGTTTGCACCTGAGCGGTGCCGAGGCTGCCGCGCTCCAGGGAGGCAATCGGCCAGGAGATCGGGGCGCGGCTGGTGGCTAGGTAGGGCTTGCCCGGATCGGTGATCGTGGCGTTCCAGACGCTGCCGATCTGCACGCCGCTGACGCGGGAATACACCATGCGGCCGCTGGCGCCGCGGGGGGTGGGTTGGTGCTCTTTCGGGCTCAGGGCTCCATCGAGCAGCGCCGCCCAGCGACTGGCCGCTGGCGGCTGATCGCCATCGCCGAAGGCCGCCAGGGTGGCCAGACTCACCGGAGCGCTGCTCTGCAGCCGCAGTTGCAGGTTGCGCCCATTGAGCAGAGGGTCGAGTCCCCGCACCGGCAGGGGCAGCACCATCAAGGTGGTGGGCTCGCCGGGAGTGAGAGTCCAGCGTTCGGGCAACAGCGTGCTGCGCTCACGGTTCAGCAGCTCGGTGGCCACGCGACTGCCGGGGCCGCTGTAGGTCTGCCCGTCCTGGGGCATTAAGGCTGGCAGGGGCAGGAAAGGGGCCTGGGGTTGCAGCTTGTCGACAGCCTGGGAGAGCGCTGTGGATCCCGCCAGCAGCTGCAGCGTCACCGGTTGGTTGCCGCGGGGTTGCGCCACCACCGCCAGCCAGAGGGTGGAATCGAGGCTGTCGGGCTTGCCGGCATACACGTGGTGGCTGAACAGGTCGAAGCGGCCGTTGAGCGCCACATCGAGGTGGGCCTGCGGCACCGGCCGCTTGGCGCCGGGGAAGGTGGAGAGCAGGATCCCGGGGCCTGTGATCAGTTCGGGGTTGTTGTCATTCACCACCAGCCCCGCATCCAAGCCGCCAGGCAGTGGTGCCACGGTCTGGGGGCGCAGGATCGGCGCCGGCGCGGGCGGCGTGGCTGGAGCTGGGGTAGCCGCAAGCAGCAGGGGCAGCATCATCGGGTTGCAGCGGGGCCAGCTCCGCCCGGCTTGCCAATCAGCGCACGGGCCACTTCAGCGGCCATGGCACGGATCAGATCGGTGGAGCGTTGGTCGTTGAAGGGGCCTTTGACCATGAACGCGGCCACGGCCCGTTGCCCGTTGGGCAGCTCGATCAGTCCGCCATCGGCGTAGGCGATGCCGATGTCGCCGGTTTTGTTGAGCACGGTGACCCCATGGGCCAGCAGGTCGCTGTCGGGGGTGGCGGAATCGCCGCCGAGGCCCATCAGCAGGCCCAGGGGCAGCAGGGTGTTGGTGCGGGAGGTGCCCATGACCTCGCGGAACAGGTCGCGGGCGCGGGGGCTGAGCATTTCGCCGGTGTCCACCAGGGCGATGGCGCGTGCCAGATCCAGGGAGCTGGTGGTGTTGGTGCCATCGAGATCGGGCAACCAGTTATTCACCACCGTGGCGCTGAGGCCCATGGCCTGGAAGCGGGCGTTGAGGGCGGTTTTGCCCCCGAGCCGCTTGATCAACAGGTTGGTCGCGCTGTTGTCGCTCACCCGGATCATCTCGGTGGCCGCCTCCCAAAAGGGAAAGCGGGTGCCCACGGGCTTGCTGGCCATCCAGCCGGCTCCGCCACCGATCACCTCTTTCGTGAGCGCAAGCGGCTCGTTCCAGCGCAACTTGCCGGCATCGAGATCCTCAAGGCCGGCCAAAAGGATCGGCGTTTTGATTGAGCTGGCGGCCGGCAGGGGTTTGTCCGGTTGGAGCTGGGCGTAGCGGCCGTCGTCGAGCACCAGCAGGTAGCCGCTGGCCTGCAGATCCTTGTGGCGGGCCGCTAGCTGGGCCCACTTCTGGCTCACGGTGGTGAGCTCGGTTTTGGGCTCGAAGCGCCCCAGAGCCAGTCCCCGCGGCAGGGGCTGGGCTGAGGGGATCAGCGCCGGGCTTTGTTTGTTCGCTGAACCCTTGGTGCCTCCCGCCAGCTGCGGGGCAAGCAGTTTCAGGCCGGTGCCGGTGATCACGCCGAGGCCGATGCCCATCACCGCCAGCCGCAGCACCAGCCGCAGCGGTGCCCCCCAGCCCGGGGCACTGCTGGAGCGGTTGGGGCGGCTCGCGCTCACGGCTGCTGGCTGTTGGCGGACGGACCGGACGTTAAGGGGTCTGCCGCTGGGATGCCCAGCGCAGTTGACGCACCATCCCGCGCAGCAGCGCCACCTCCTGCTGCTGCACCTGGGCCCGCTGCAGCAGGGCCCTGAGCTTGGCCATGCGCGCTTCGGCGGTGTGGGGGTAAAGGAACCCCACGTCCAGCAGCAGGGCTTCGGCATCGGCCAGGGCCGCCTCGAGGTCGCCGCGGTTGCACAGATCGCCGGTGCTCTCGCTCAGCGTGGGCTGCCTCACGGGACGGCCATCGGCTTGGGCCCGGCAGTTCTGCAGTTCATGCAGGCAGATCGCCACCGCATGGGAGAGGTTGAGGGAGGCGTAGGCCTCGCTGGTGTCGAGCCGCACGACCCGGCCGGCCTGCAGCAGTTCCCCATTGCTCAAGCCGCGATCTTCCCGGCCGAAGACGAGGGCCGCCGTGGCGGGCCCCTGGGCTCCCTCCAATAGCCAGCTCAGGGCAGGTGCCGGGTCGCTGAGAGGCAAGCTTTCGGTTTCCGTCCGCCCGCTGGTGGCCACCACCCGCTGGCAATCACTCAGGGCGGCGGCGAGGTTGGGATAGAGCTGGGCCTGCTCGAGCACGGCTTCACCGTGCACGGCCATCTGGCGGGCTTCGACGCCCAGATGATCGCAGCGCGGTGCCACCAGACGGAGCTGGGGAATCTCGAAGTTGGCGCAGAGCCGGGCCACGCTGCCCACGTTCAGTGGGCCCGCGGGCTCCACCAGCACCACCGCCAGGCTCATGTGAGCGTGTGCAGATAGGTGAGCAGGTCGGCCATGGCCTGGGGCTCGGGCTGGAAGCGCGGCATGGGCGGCGTGCGGCCACTCACCACCTGTTGAATCAACTGGCGGTTGTTCTTGCGGCTGTCCACCCCGTGCAGGTTCGGCCCCACGAGCCCCTGGGCCGCGATCCCATGGCAGCCCGCGCAGTTGATCAGAAACAGCTGCTCACCGCGCTCGGCGGAGCCCATGAGCTGCAGGGTGCTGCGGGTGTAGGGGTCGCTGCGGGCGGCCGGCAGCACCACGATCGCGAGCACGGCGACGCAGGCCGCGGCCAGCAGCACCAGGGCAGGGATCAACCCGCGGCTGGTGGCGGTGTCGTTGTCGCTCTCAGGAATGGAGGGTCCGATCACAGATGGTGCGAACAGGTCGCGCTGGGCGCTGGGGGCGTGAAAGAATTGTGCAACCAACGCTGGTGCTTCACCCCATGATCGAACCCCTGCTCTGCGGCATCGTGCTCGGTCTGATTCCCGTGACCCTGGCTGGCCTTTTTGTTGCAGCCTGGAACCAGTACCGCCGCGGCAGCGCTCTGGGGGGCTGAGCCCATCAGCTCGGCGCCAGCACCAGCACGGTGCTGCTTCCGTAACGCTTCTGCTTCAGCAGCTCCCAGCCTTCAAACGCCTCGTTCTGGAGATCAGGCAAGGCTGAGGAGCTGCATTCCAGCAGCATCGATCCCTGTGGGTCGATCCAGTTTCCCCGCTTCACCGCTGCAGCCACGGGCCCGTAGAGCCCGGCCGAGTAGGGAGGGTCGGCATAAATCACGTGAAAGGGCTCCTGGTTGGCTGGTCGCCCGCGCCCCAGCCAGCCCAACACCTCCTGGCACACCACCTCAATCGATGGCGTGTTGATCGAACCGGAGCTTGAGAGCTCAAGGTTGGTGCGACTGGTGGCAGCCATCGAGCGCTGCTGATCCACGGCCACCACGGCTGCAGCACCGCGCTGCAGGGCTTCGCAGCCCATCACGCCGCTGCCGCAGAACAAATCGAGCCAGCGGCAGCCTGGCAGCTCAGCGGCCAGCATGTTCATCACCGCCAGCCGCACCCTTGATGGGGTGGGCCTGGCGATCTCTCCAGGCGGACTGTGCAGCCGGCGGCCGCCGCTGAGGCGCAGGCTCATGCCTGTTGCTCAACCCAGTGCAGCCAGCGGCGCAGCATTGCCTCACCGCTCAGACCTGATTTTTCCGGGTGGAACTGACAGGCTCCGATTCGGCCCTGCCAGACCGCGGCGGTGAGGCTGTGCGCTCCGAAGCTCACCGCCGCGGTGGTGCAGGCGGGGTCGCTCGGGACGGCGGCATAGGAATGCACGAAGTACATCCATTCCGGTTTGCCATCGGCGGGCAGCAGCGGGCTGGGGGTCTTCGCTTGCAGCGGCTCCCAGCCCATGTGGGGAACGGGGTGGCCGCTCTGGCGCGGTAGCGCCGCCACATGGCCAGCCAGAAGGCCCAGCCCTTCGCGTTCGCCCTCATCGCTGCCTTCAAACAGCAGTTGCAGGCCTAGGCAGATTCCCAGCAGCGGCCGATCAGCGCCGCACCACTGGCGCAGGGCCGGCACCAAGCCAGAGCTGTGCAGGCGCTCCATGGCTGGATCAAACGCCCCTACCCCAGGCAGCACCAAGGCATCGCAGCCCTCCATCGCGCTGGCGCTGCTAACCGCCTGGATGCTGCAGCCCAGTCGCTCGAAGGCCCGCTGCACGGAGTGCAGATTGCCCATGCCGTAATCGATCAGGCCGATGCGTGTCATGGGCGGGCGATGGTGCTGCGGATCCTTTGGCCAGGTTGCTCGATCGCCGGAGCCACCTCCAAGGGCAGGTCGTTGAGCCGATCGATCAGCTGATACAGCTGCCCCACCCGGCGCCGATCGAGGTGAAAGCGCAGGCACGGACGCAGGATGCCGTTGCTATCGCAGCTCTCCCCCTGGCTGATGCTGCCTTCATCCACCAGTTCGTCGAACTCGCGGTTGAGGATGGCCAGGGTGTCGGCGCTGATTGCGCTGTGCAGCAGCAGTTCCATGCGGTCTTCCGCGAACTGGGCGGTGTGAAACACCCGGTAGAAGTGGCAGATGTGCTGCATGGCCTCCTCGGCCGTGCTTGCTTGCTTGAGCAGGCAGGTGTCTTCTGGAGAGATCAGGCCGCGGCTGGCGAGGTCCTGTTGGATGTCCTGCAGCCAATCGGGCCAGAAGTGATCGCCGCTCGGGGCAAGCATCACCAGCGGGATCGGCGGCGTGCGGCCGGTTTGGATCAGGGTGAGCGACTCGAACAGCTCATCGAAGGTGCCGAAGCCGCCCGGCATCACCACCAGGGCATCGCTCTCACGCAGAAAGAAGAGTTTGCGCGTGAAGAAATAGCGGAAGTGGAGTAAGCGTCCATCGCAGGCATTCACGAAGCGATTGGCGTGCTGCTCAAACGGCAGATCCACATTCAGCCCGATGCTGTTCTCGCAGCCGGCGCCGCTATTGGCGGCCTCCATGATTCCCCCGCCGGCGCCGGTCATCACCTCAAAGCCACGCTCAACAGCCTCCACCGCGAGCTCCTGGGCGAGCTTGTAGGCGGGTTCATCGGCCCTGGTTCTGGCGGAGCCGAACACCGTCACCTTGCGGGTCTGACGGTGCGGAGCGAACACGCTGAGGCCGTCGCGGATATCGGCCAGGGCTCCATTGATCAGCCGCCATTCATCGGCATCGCTGCTGCCCTTGGCAATCTCCAGCAGGCTCACGATGCTGCGCTCGATCGCCCGCCGCTGAGGGTGGTGTTGCAGTTCCTGATCGAGGGCCTGAAGAGGGCTCTGCTCCATCAACCGAAGGGGCGATCGGGGGACGTGGGCTGGGAAGGCGGCATGAAAAAACCCGGCTCATGGCCGGGCTTCGAGGCTATCCGGGCGTGGATCACGCCCTCCGCCTGATCAGAGGTATTTGGAAATGGTGCCGGAGAGGGTGGTCTTGGGCACTGCACCCACCACGGTGTCCACTTTCTGACCGTCTTTGAACACCATCAGGGTCGGGATGCTGCGGATGCCGTACTGGCTGGCCACGTTGGGGTTTTCGTCGGTGTTCAGCTTGAACACCTTGATCTTGCCCTCGAATTCCTTGGCGATTTCGTCAACGATCGGGGCCACCATGCGGCAGGGGCCACACCAGGGGGCCCAGAAATCCACCAGCACAGGCACATCGCTCTTGAGCACGTCCTGCTCGAAGGATGCGTCGGTGACGGCTGCGGCGCTGGACATCCGTGGTTGGGTCAGTGTTTTGGGAATCTAGCAATGGTTTCCGGCCTGGTTTCAGCCCTGCTGGAAGTCGTTACCGGCAGGGCTGAAACCAGGCCTCACCAGGGCCTGAACAAGACAGAAGGCCCAGACGCGCCGGGCCGGGGGGTGTGAGGAGTGTGTGGGCCGAAGCCCGCACGTGATGAGGGTAACGCCGCTGTCTGCGGGGTCAGTGATGCAGGGTTATTTGCCCATGCCCAACTGCTGGGCCTTCTGGTACACCTTGCCTTCGGTGAGTAGGGACGGTGCCACCACCACTTCCACCTGCTGCATCTCTTTGAGGGTGCGCGCCCCGAGGGTGCCCATGGAGGTGCGAATGCAGCCCAGCAGGTTCTGGGTGCCGTCGTCGAGAGAGGCCGGGCCGCGCAGGATCTTCTCGAGGCTGCCGGTGGTGCCCACCTTGATGCGGGTGCCGCGGGGCAGCACGGGGCTCGGGGTGGCCATGCCCCAGTGGAAGCCACGGCCGGGAGCCTCGGCGGCACGGGCGATCGGCGAACCGATCATCACGGCATCGGCGCCGCAGGCCAAGCACTTGCAGATGTCACCGCCGGTGACGATTCCGCCGTCGGCCACGATCGGCACGTAACGGCCGCTCTCCTTCATGTAGTCGTCGCGGGCGGCAGCGCAGTCGGCCACGGAGGTGGCCTGGGGGATGCCGATGCCGAGCACGCCGCGGCTGGTGCAGGCGGCACCAGGACCGATGCCCACCATCACCCCGGCGGCACCCGCGCGCATCAGCTTCAGGGCCACCTCGTAGGTGACGCAGTTGCCGATGATCACCGGCACGCCGAAGTCGCGGCAGAGCGCTTCGAGATCCAGGCTTTCCTGACCTTCGGGCCCCACGTGCTCCGTGCTCACTACGGTGGCCTGCACGAAGAACAGATCGGCGCCGGCCTCGGCGATTGCCTTGCCGAACTTCAGAGCGGCCACGGGGGTGGCGCTCACCGCTGCGATGCCGCCGCGCTCTTTGATTTCAGCGATGCGCTTGCGGATGAGGTCTTCGCGCACCGGCTGGCTGTAGAGCTCCTGCATCAGCGGCACGAACTCCTCTTTGCCCACCGCGGCAATGCGGTCGAGGGCGGGGTTGGGGTCGTCGTAGCGGCACTGCACACCTTCGAGGTTGAGCACCCCCAGGGCGCCCTGCTTGGTGAGCTCCACGCACATGCCCACATCCACCACGCCGTCCATGGCGCTGGCGATGATCGGGATCTCGCGGGTCACACCGCCCAGGGTCCAGCTGCTGTCGGTGACCGCGGGATCCACGGTGCGACCACCCGGCACCAGGGCGATTTCATCGATGCCGTAGGCGCGGCGAACAGTGCGGGAACGACCGAGCTGAATCTCCACCAGGGACCTTGATGCAATCGGGCCAAGCTATCAACCGGCCCGATGCCAAGGTCCGCAAGAGCTGCTCAGCTGCGGCCCCGGAAGCTCTTCCAGCGCTGCCTCAAGCCGCCGATCACTTCACGGCGATCCTCGCTGCGCACCAGGCGTGTGAGGCTGAACTGAATCACCGCCACTAGTCCTGCCAGCTCCAGGAGGCCGGACAGAAGCGGGATGCTGTCGAGCACCCCCAGCACAGCCGAATACACCCGCAGCACCAGCAGCACGGCGATCAGCCCTGCCAGCAGGCTCAGGGGTGTGCGCGCGGCCTGCCATTGCTGCTGCAGCTGGCCACTGGCGATCCAGTTGCGTAGTTTCTGCACCAGCAGATCCCACTCGCCACCCTCTTCAGTCGGTGTTGGGTTCACTGGCGCTTTTGCCGGCACCTCGATGGTGCTGGCCACGGTGGGGGTGTCGATCACGACAGGAGCGGGAACCTCGGCCACCGTTGCGCTCGGGGGTTCCGGTGCCGCAGGCTCCGGCTCGGGCTCGGGCTCGCGCTCGGGTGCTGGTGCCTCTGCAGGCGCGGCGGCTGTTGGGGCAGGGTCAGCGGCCGTTGCGGCAGTCGGAGCGGTCTCGGCACCCAGCTCGAGGACCTCAGGCTGCTGCTCGTTGTCCGGCGTCGGGGCAGGAGCGTCAGCCATGGGTCTGGAGCAGTTTCATCAGCTGGGGAGCTTACGGCCGTTTTTCAGCGCTGTTCACTCCAGTGGCAGGAGTGCTGGGCGTTGCGGCAGGGCCTGCAGTGGCAGCCGCAAGGGAAAGCTGCCTGCCCGCAGCTGCTCGCACAGCGCTTCGGCGATCTCTGCTGCCAGCCGTGGACTGTGGGCCGGTGCGCAGCGGATCCGCTGCTCGCCCAGCTGCAGCTCACCGCTGAGCAGCTGGCTGTAGCTCGCCGAGGCCAGGCTCGGTTTGACCCGTCGGGGAATGCCGTAATCGAGCACAGGTGCCTGCAGCTGATCGTTGTCGCAGCAGGCCTGGCGTGCCATGGCCTTGTTGAGGAGCGGCACGGGCGCTGCCACCGCCACCAGAAGACCGCTCCCCTCCTGCCGGTGCTCACAGGCGCGGATCCAGCGTGGCTGCAACCCGTGCAGATCCACGGCCAGAGCGCAGCTGGCTCCAGGGCTCAGGGCATGGCCGCTGGCCTGGCGGCGCACCTGAGGGTTGTGGCCGGCGCCGGCGCCGCTCACCCAACCCAGGGCACCGGCCACGAGCACGGGAGAGCCCGGCCCGAGGCTGTGCAGGCCCGGCATGGTGAGGCCGATGCTGCCGGCCCCGCCGCAGCTGAACAGGCCGCTGCCGAGTGGGCCAAGCACCGGGCCCCAGGGGGTGGGGGTGAGGCCGTCGCGGCTGCTCACCGCCACCACACCGTTTTCGCTAATGCCGCGGTGCAACAGCAGCTGACCCGCTCCGATCTGCTCCAGGGACAGCTGGGTTTCCAGCTCCTGGCGCGGTTGCTGCGCGCTGGCCAGGCCGCTGGCGTTGAAGGGAAGACGCTGCCCTTGCAGCAGTTGCGCCAATGCCTGGGCGCCGCCTTGCTGGAGCGGCAGCAGCAGATCCGTATTGCCGTGGCCTCCCCAGGCCTCGGCCGGCCCCAGCCGCCAGCGTTCAATGCGCATCGGCGGATCACTGGGCCCCAGGTGCAGCACCACCGAGGCCTGGGCCGTGAAGCCCGCATCGCTCGCCACCACCACGTGGGTGCGGGCATAGGCCTGATCGAGCCCGAGCTCCTGCACCCGCTGGCGAAACTCCGCCGCGGTGCACACCTGCAGATCACCGCTGCGCTGCAGCGCCTGCAGCTCCAGTTCGGTTCTGGCGGGCGCGCTGGCGCTGGGGGCAGACACAGGCGCAACAACCGATAAAATGCGTTCTAATCAAAGTCCTGTCGAATGGCGGATCCAACCGAACCCGGCGAGATGAGTTCCGGGGGCGGTCCGGAGGGGCCTTCTGGATCAGACGGGCGCATCATCCAGGCGGATCTGCGCAACGAGATGTCGCGCTCCTACCTGGAGTACGCGATGAGCGTGATCGTGGGTCGGGCCCTGCCCGATGCCCGCGATGGCCTGAAGCCGGTGCATCGGCGCATCCTCTACGCGATGTACGAGCTGGGCCTCACCAGCGATCGCCCCTACCGCAAATGCGCCCGTGTGGTGGGTGAGGTGCTGGGTAAGTACCACCCTCACGGCGATACGGCGGTCTACGACGCGCTGGTGCGGATGGCGCAGGACTTTTCCATGCGCCTGCCGTTGATCGACGGCCACGGCAACTTCGGCTCGGTGGATAACGATCCGCCGGCCGCCATGCGATACACCGAATCGCGGTTGCAGGCGCTCACCACCGACAGCCTGCTCGAAGACATCGAGTGCGAAACCGTCGATTTCATCGACAACTTCGACGGCTCGCAGCAGGAGCCCACGGTGATGCCGTCGCGCATCCCGCAGCTGCTGCTCAATGGCTCCACCGGCATTGCCGTGGGGATGGCGACCAACATCCCGCCCCACAACCTCACCGAGCTGATCGATGGTTTGCTCGCTCTGATCGAGAACCCAGAGCTTGAAGACCGAGAGCTTCTGCGACTGATCCCGGGCCCTGATTTCCCCACCGGCGGTCAGATCCTGGGCCGCAGTGGCATCCGCGAGATGTATGCCACCGGCCGCGGCTCGGTAACCATGCGCGGCGTTGCTTCGATTGAAACGATCGAAGCAAAAGGTCGGCCGGATCGCGACGCGGTGATCATCACCGAGTTGCCTTATCAGACCAACAAGGCAGCGCTGATCGAGCGCATCGCCGAACTGGTGAACGACAAAAAGCTCGAGGGCATCGCCGACATCCGCGACGAGTCCGATCGCGATGGCATGCGCATCGTGATCGAGCTGCGGCGTGATGCCTACCCGCAGGTGGTGTTGAACAACCTGTTCAAGCTCACCCCGCTGCAGAGCAACTTCAGCGCCTACATGCTCGCGCTGGTGAAGGGCGAGCCGGTGCTGCTCACCCTGCGCAAGATGCTCGTGGTGTTCCTCGACTTCCGCGTCGAGACGATCGAGCGCCGCACCCGCTACCTGCTTCGCAAGGCCGAAGAGCGCGATCACATCCTGCTCGGCCTGCTGATCGCTCTCGATAATCTCGACGCGATCATCACCCTGATCCGCGCCGCTGCCGATACCGCCACGGCTCGCACCGAGCTGATGGATCGCTTCGGCCTCAGTGACATTCAGGCCGACGCGATCTTGCAGATGCAGCTGCGCCGCCTCACGGCTCTAGAAGCCGACAAGATCCGGCTGGAGCACGAGGATCTGCTCGCCAAGATCACCGACTACCAGGACATCCTGGCCCGCAAGGAACGGGTGTTCGGACTGATTACCGAGGAGCTGGGGGTGCTGCGCTCCCGCTATAACTCGCCGCGCCGCACCGAGATCCTCGATGTGGAAGGCGGCCTCGAAGACATCGATCTGATCGCGAACGAGCGCTCGGTGGTGTTGCTCACCGAAAACGGCTACCTGAAGCGGATGCCGGTGAGCGAATTCGAGGCCACCAGCCGCGGGACCCGCGGCAAGGCCGGCACGCGCAGCCAGGGTGAAGAGGCCGTGCGGCTGTTCATCAGCTGCAACGACCACGATTCACTGCTGCTCTTCTCGGATCGCGGTGTGGTCTACACCGTGCCCGCTTATCGCGTGCCGCAGTGCAGCCGCACGGCCAAGGGCACGCCGATTGTGCAGTTGCTGCCGATTCCCCGCGAGGAGCAGATCACCTCACTGCTGGCGGTGAGTGAGTTTGCGGAAGACGCGGTGCTGGTGATGCTCACCAGCGGCGGCTACATCAAACGCACTCGCCTCTCAGCCTTCAGCAACATCCGCTCCAATGGCTTGATCGCCATCTCTTTGGAGGAAGGTGATGCGCTCACCTGGGTGCGTCTCGCCCAACCTGGCGACAGCTTGCTGATCGGCTCCCGCAACGGGATGACGATCCACTTCCGCCTCAGTGATGAGGAGCTGCGGCCCCTAGGCCGCACGGCCCGTGGCGTGCGCGCCATGAACCTGCGCCCCGGCGACCAGCTGGTGAGTATGGATGTGCTGCCGGTCGAGCTGGCCGATCGCGTGGAGAGCAGCAGCACCGCTGCTGACGATGAGGACACCGAAGAGGTGGCCCCCAGCGAAGGGCCCTGGGTGCTGGTGGCTTCAGCCAGTGGTCTGGGCAAGCGGGTGCCGGTGGATCAGTTCCGCATCCAGAAGCGGGCGGGCATGGGCCTGCGCTGCATGAAGTTCAGGCGCGATGGTGATGTGCTCGTGGGTCTGAAGGTGCTCGGCGCCGGCGAGGAACTGCTGCTGGTGAGTGAGCGCGGGGTGATCGTGCGCATGCAGGCCGATGCGGTGCCGCAGCAGTCGCGTGCGGCCACCGGTGTGCGGCTGCAGCGCCTCGACAGCGGCGATCGCCTCTCGGAAGTGGTGCTGGTGCCGCCGGCCCAGGAGGACGACGACGCTCCAGTGGCTGATGCGGCCGACGACACGGCTGCTGCTGATGCCTGATCACCGCGGCGATCTCTGGATCGCCAACACGGTGAGCGATCTGATCCAGGGGGATGTGCATGAACACCTCCCCCTCGAGGCCATTCCCCTGGAAGGGGATGTGCTGGGTTTAGGCACCACCACCAGCATCGATAACGGCGAGCTCACCTTCCTGCCCAACGACGCCGGCAACACCACCATCTGGAAATGCCAGGCCAGCGATGGCGGTATCCGCGCCCTGCAGCCGGGGGATGGCAGTTCGCACTTCCCCTATGTGTGCTTCAGCGGTGATGCCTCCCGCCTGAAGGTGCCGGTGACTCTCCCGGAGCTCGGGGAGGTGGACGGAAGCCCATTGCAGGACCTGGTGGCTGAGGCCATCACTCGATTGCGCCGTGAGGGGCGATTGGTGGAGGCGCCGATCTACGGCCTGAGGGTCGAGCTCGAGTGGCATTCGCTGGTGATCACCGTGGCCTCCAAGCTCTGTATGGGGCAGCAGCGCCGCAATACCGTCATCGCCCGTAGCTCGGCCAGCGATGGCACGGCCAGCCGCAGTATCTATCAGCTGCTGCAGCACTACCGGCTAGCGGAGCACGACCCAGGTGATCCGGCCGATCCGATTCGTTATCTGGGGCGCTCGCTCCAGTGGGAGTGCTGCGGCTTTTTCGATACCGATCCCACCACCGGACGGGTGACGATTCCCTCGGAGGGTGCTCACCTGCATCTCCATGGCTGCAGTGTGGATCTGCGTTATGGCGGTCATCTGCACCATGAGCACCCCGGCAGCCGCCTGCGGGCTGTGAAGCGGCTGGTGCTCTACCCGCTGCAGCAGCTGCACACGCTGGTGAGTGATCTCGCTGTGGAGCAGCTGCGCTTTGAGGCCGGTGCCGCCTGCTTCAGCGTGGTGAATCGCGGTGCGATGGATGTGAGCGCTGTGGGGGTTGCTGTTGTGGTGAACGATCGCTACTCCGGCCATCGCTATCTGCGCCTGCCCTGGCTGGCCGCTGGAGCAAGCGAGCAGTTCAGCGTGCCGCTGGATTTGCCTCAAGGAGCGCATCGCATCGAGGTGATCGCTGATCCTGAGCTCCAAATCCTTGAAGCTGAGGCGCTTCAGGCCAACAACCGGGCGGAGCTGGAGGTGCAGCTCTGATGGCTCAGCCCCCCACGATCGATGTGCTGGTGCTCGGGGCCGGCCCGGCCGCCCTGTGCATCGCGGCCGCCCTTTGCGAACGGGGCGTGGCGGTGCAGGGCCTGGCGCCGGAGGATCCAGCAGCCCCTTGGGCCAACACCTACGGCATCTGGGGCCCGGAGGTGGACGAGCTCGGTTTGCAGCAGCTGCTGGGCCATCGCTGGCACGACACCCGCAGCTATTTCGGTGATCGGCTCGCCACTGGTGCTGTAGCCCATGGCATCGACTACGGCCTGTTCGACAAAACTGCGCTGCAGCAGCATTGGTGGGGGGCATGCCGGAACGGCGGTGTCAGCTGGCATCAGGGCCGCGCGGCAGCGATTGAGCACGACGAGGCCGGGTCGGTGGTGATCACCGAGGCCGGCGAGCGCCTGCGGGCGCGGCTGGTGATCGATGCCAGCGGCCATCACTCCCGCTTTGTGCAGCGCCCTGATGAGGGGCCGGTGGCGGGTCAGGCCGCCTACGGCATCGTTGGCCGTTTCTCAGCGCCGCCGGTGGATCCGGGCCAGTTCGTGCTGATGGATTACCGCTGTGATCACCTCAGCGAGGCGGAGCGCCGCTGCGCGCCGCCCACCTTCCTTTACGCCATGGATTTCGGCGATGGGGTGTTCTTTGTGGAAGAGACCTCCCTGGCGCTGGCGCCGGCGGTGCCCTACGACGTGCTCAAGGATCGGCTACTGCGGCGGCTGGCTCTACGCGGCATCAGCGTGGAGCAGGTGCAGCACGAAGAGTTCTGCCTGTTTCCGATGAACTTGCCCCTGCCGGATCTGCAGCAGCGGGTGGTGGGTTTCGGCGGCTCTGCGTCGATGGTGCACCCGGCTTCGGGCTACATGGTGGGATCGCTGCTGCGGCGTGCACCTGCCCTGGCTGATGCGATCGCCGCCGGCCTGCAGGATCCCCTCGCCGGAGGTCAGCCGTTGGCGGCTCAGGCCTGGCAGGCCCTTTGGCCCCTGGAGCTGCAGCGCCGGCATGCGCTGTATCGCTTCGGTTTGGAGAAATTGATGCGGTTTTCCGAGCCCCAGTTGCGCGCCCACTTCACCACCTTCTTCTCCTTGCCCCGCGAGCAGTGGTTTGGCTTTCTCACCAACACGCTCAGCCTGCCTCAGCTGATTGCAGCGATGGTGCGGTTGTTTGTAGTGGCGCCCTGGAGCGTGAAGGCGGGGCTGATGCTGATGCAGGGTCGTGAGTTGCAGCTGGCGCTGCGGATGCTCAGGCCGTAGCCCCGGCACAGGAGCTGCCCTGGCCAGCGGTGCAGCCGAAGCAGTGGTTGCCCCAGTGAATGGCTCGATGCTGGAGCTGTTCGCGGGTGATCGTCTCAATCGTGGTTGCGGTGCCGCCGAGCGGGAGCTCGAGCATCTGGTTGAAATCGCAGTCGAATAGCTGGCCATCGGCGGCTACCGAGAGCGTGTCGCGGCACATCAGGCCATGGAGCGCCTCGGCGTTGAAGGCGTTATGGAGCAGCTTCAGGTAGCAGTTCACATGGCCATCGCGCTGCAGCTGCTCCAGGAAGCGGGCGATCGGCATGTTGTTGAGGCCGATCAGCTGATCGAACTGCACCCCCGCCAGCTCCTGGAGGCGCTGTTTCCACTGCAGCGTGTCGCAGGGGGTGAGCTGCTGCCGGCGTGTGCCGGCTGGATTGCTCATCAGCGTGAGCTTCCGGCGGGGATCGCCCTGGCCGTAGCCGAGCGCGTTGAGCCGCCGCAGCGCCTCGATCGAGGCCTCCCAGGTGCCATCGCCGCGCTGGGCATCGGTGCTCTCTTCTTCCGGCTGGGGCAGGCTCGCCACGATCTCCACCTGTTGCTCCGCCAGGAACGCCCCCAAATCCCGCAGCGCTGGCAGCAGCAGCACCGTGAGGTTGCAGCGATCGATCACATGGCATCCCTGGGCCCGGGCCGCCAGCACGAGCTCCTTGAAGCGCGGATGCAGCTCGGGGGCCCCACCGGTGAGATCCACCACGGCCGGCTGCAGCCGCTCTATCGCTGCGATGCACTGCTCCACCACAGCGTCGCTCATCAGGGTGTGGCCCTGATGGGGGCCCGCATCCACATGGCAGTGGCTGCAGCGCATGTTGCAGAGCTTGCCCAGATTCAGCTGCAGCACTCGCAGCGCCGAGCGGCGTGGTGGGGCGAGGTGGCGCTGCTGCAGGCTCGCCTCGAACTGCTGCTCAGCGGGCAGGGCCTGATCCAACAGCTCCTGTTGCTGGCGGGGGGAGAGCGCGGCGGTGGTGGTCAGGGTGCAGCAGCCGGGATCTGGGCCCAGTCTGCGGCGTTGATCAGCGGAAATAGGGCGTCTTCGGTGCGCACCGCCTCAAGCCATCCTTCGGGAAGCTGCACCTCGCCATCGATGGCCCCCAGCAGCTGCCAGAAGCGGCCCAGGTGGCGCTCAATCCGCTCGCGGGCCAGTTCGGTGGTGGTGCCGGCCCGCAGGATGAAGCTCCAATCGGAACTCTGGGCCAGCAGCAGCTCCCGGCCAGCCTGGTTGAGGAGTTCACGGGCGTGCTCGCTGCCCACGCCGCGGCTCACCCGCTGCACCATCGCTCGTGAGGCCCGATGCCACTCCGGGATCACCCAGGCATTGCTGTCGTTGAGCCAGTAGTTGTGATAGCCCCCCTGGCCCCAGCTGGAGGGGGAGGGTTGGCAGAGCTGCAGGCTGGCGCCGCGGCTGAGGGTGTCGCGCAGGGTGGCCAGGCCAACCCCCTGTTCCGGCGCCTGCCGGAACAGCTCCGCCAGAAAGCGCGGACCTTCAAACCACCAGTGGCCGAACAGCTCGGCATCGAAGGGAGCCACCAACAGCGGTGGGCGCTCCATGGCGGTCTGCAGTTGCTGCAGGTGCTGGGCCCGGCCCTGCAGGTAGTGGGCGGCATCGCGGCGCGCGGCGGCATGGGCCGCTGCCGGCTCGTAGGGCTGCTTGCCATCCAGGCTGCAGTCGCGGCCGCTGACGCGGTGAAGTTTCAGGCCGAGGGGCCGGCGGCAGCTGATGCCCCGTTGCTCCAGTTCGCCATCGGGTAGGTCCCAGCCCAGATCGCGGTGGAACTCGCGGTAGCTGGCATCGCCGGGGTAGCCATCGCGGGCGCTCCATACCGGCAGGGTGGATTCACTGTCGCGCCCGAAGAAGGCCATCCCCGCAGGGGTGCAGATGGGGGCGTACACCCCGTAGCGGGGCCGGGGTTGGCCATGCAGCAGGCCGTGGGCATCGAGGATCGCGTAGCGCAGCCCGCAGCTCACAAGCAGCCGATCCAGCCCCTCGTAGTAGGCGCATTCCGGTAGCCAGATGCCCTGGGGTCGCACCCCCAGCAGCCGCTGGTGCTCCCGCACCGCTGTGAGCAGTTGGGCGCGCACGGCTTCGGGGCAGTCCCGCAGCAGTGGCAGGTAGCCGTGGGTGGCGGCACAGGTGAGCAGATCGAGCACTCCTGCCTGCTGGAGCCGCTGGAAGCGGGGCAGCAAGTTGCCATCGCAGCGCTTCCACGCCGCTGCCGTGGCGCTGAGCTGTTGGGCGAGATCCGCTGCGGCCGGTTCGTACCCGGCAGGAGATTGCAGCAGCAGCTCTTGCCGCACCGCCAGCCAGGGCTCGAAGCGGCGGCTCAGTTCCGCATTGCTCAGCAGCGAGAGCAGCGTGGGCGAGAGCCCCATGCTCAGACGCGGCCGCTGGCGTGGATCGGCCGCCGCTGCCTCCAGCACATCGAGCAGCGGCAGGTAGCACTCCAGCAGCGCCTGGAAATACCAGTCTTCCTCGAGGGAGCCTGGTTCGCTGGAGTGCACGTAGGGAAGGTGCGCGTGCAGCACCAGGGCGAGTTCGCCGTGGGTGGTGGTCTCCGTGGCCAGTGCGCCGGTGGCCAAGGTCCCAGCTCAGAGTGGGGCGACTTTACGCGCTGCTTTTAGGCTCGAGCCAGTGATTCGGCAGCGATGCAGCTCGCTCTGGCGGTCGACGGCCACAGCATGTTTTACGTGCAGCAGAAGCTGGGCTGGTTTTTCGACCCGCGCCGTCTGCTGAGCCACGCCACTGCCACGCCTGGGGTGGAGATCGGCAGTGCCTTTTGGTACACGGGCCTGAAGGACCCCACCGACCAGCGCCCGTTTCGTGATGCCCTCACCAGCCTGGGATTCACGGTGCGGGCCAAGCCGTTGCGGGAGTTGGGTGGTGATGCGGATCAGAGGCAGTTTGCCCGCGCCAATCTCGATGTGGAGATCGCCATTGATTTGCTCTCTGTGGCGCACCGCAGCGATGAGGTGTGGCTGCTGAGCGGTAGCCGTGATCTGGAGCGGCTGATGGAGGTGCTGCGGATCAAAGGCCTGAAGGTGGTGTTGATGAGCACCGACGGCATGGTGCCGCGGGAGCTGCGCAACGCGGCCGATCGCTTTGTGGATCTGGCGGACCTGCGCAATCAGCTGGAGAAGCACGAAGGGCTCCAGCCCTCCCTTGGCCGCAGCTGAGGTCACACCCCTAAACTGGGGCTAACTCATAACCATTCCGACTTGTAGCCGCCATGGCCCGCGATCCCGGCCGGGTATTGATCTTCGATACCACCCTGCGCGATGGGGAGCAGTCCCCTGGCGCCAGCTTGAATCTCGAGGAGAAGCTGGCGATCGCGCAGCAGCTGGCTCGTCTGGGCGTCGACATCATTGAGGCGGGCTTCCCTTTTGCCAGCCCCGGCGATTTCAACGCCGTGCAGCGCATTGCCGCCTCCGTGGGCACCGCTGATGGTCCGGTGATCTGTGGCCTGGCCCGGGCCGCCAAGGGCGACATCAAGGCCTGCGCTGATGCGGTGGCCCCCGCGGTGAATCGCCGGATTCACACCTTTATTGCCACCAGCGACATTCACCTCGAGCACAAGCTGCGCAAGAGCCGCGCCGAGGTGCTACAGATCGCTGGCGAGATGGTGGCTTACGCCCGCTCTCTCGTGGACGACGTTGAGTTCTCCTGCGAGGACGCCGGCCGCTCCGATCCGGAGTTCATGTATCAGGTGATCGAGGCAGCGATTGCCGCTGGCGCCACCACGATCAACATTCCCGACACGGTGGGCTACACCACCCCTGCCGAATTCGGTGCCCTGATCGATGGCATCAACCGCCATGTGCCCAACATCGATCAGGCGGTGATCTCGGTGCATGGCCACAACGATCTCGGCCTGGCTGTTGCCAACTTCCTCGAGGCGGTGAAGAACGGCGCCCGCCAGCTCGAGTGCACCATCAACGGCATCGGTGAACGGGCCGGCAATGCCTCGCTCGAGGAGTTGGTGATGGCGCTGCATGTGCGGCGCAGCTATTTCAATCCCTTCCTGGGCCGCCCCGCAGAGAGCACCGAGCCCCTCACCGGCGTGCGCACGGAAGAGATCTACAAAACCTCACGCCTGGTGAGCAATCTCACCGGCATGGCCGTGCAGCCCAACAAGGCGATCGTGGGGGCCAACGCCTTCGCCCATGAAAGCGGCATCCACCAGGACGGCGTTCTGAAGAACCGCCTCACCTACGAAATCATCGATGCGCGCACGATCGGCCTCGCCGATAACCGCATCTCCCTTGGCAAGTTGAGCGGCCGCAGCGCCTTCCGCGCCCGGCTCGAGGAGCTCGGCTACAGCCTCGAGCGCGACGACCTCGACGATGCCTTCGCCCGTTTCAAGGAGCTGGCGGATCGCAAACGCGAGATCACCGACCGCGATCTCGAAGCGATCGTGAGCGAGCAGGTGCAGCAGCAGGATGAAGCGCGCTACAGCCTCAAGTTGGTGCAGGTGAGCACCGGCACCAACCTGCAGCCCACGGCCACCGTCACCCTGGTGAATAGCGATGGCGCTGAGCTCACTGAAGCGGCGATCGGCACCGGTCCTGTGGATGCGGTGTGCCAGGCCCTCAATCACTTAGCGCGGGTGCCCAACGAGCTGGTGGAGTTTTCGGTGAAGTCGGTCACTGAGGGCATCGATGCCATGGGCGAGGTGACGATCCGCCTGCGGGCCGATGGCGTGCTCTATTCCGGCCACGCTGCTGACACCGACATCGTGGTGGCGGCTGCCCAGGCGTTTGTGAATGCCCTCAACCGGCTGGTGGCGGGCAGCCAGCGCTCGCCGTTGCACCCCCAGAAGGCTCCGTTGCCGGTGGGTGATCTCGCTCCCGCCGAGCGCCCGCGCCTCTGATGGCTCAACCCGCGAGCGGTCGGCCCCGCACGCTGCTCGCCAGCGGCCTGCAGTTGGCCCTGTTGCTGTTGATTGCGCTGGCGATGCTGGTGCCGCTGTTCTGGTTGGTGAGCACCTCGCTCAAGGGCCCCGCCGAGAACATCTTCACCACCCCACCGGCGCTTTTGCCGACCCAACCCAGCCTGGAGGCCTACCAGCGGTTGTTCAACGACAACCCGATGTTGGGCTACATCCGCAACAGCGCCATCGTGAGCGGCCTGGCGGTGATCGCCAATCTGCTGTTTTGCTCGCTGGCGGCCTACCCCCTGGCGCGCATGCGCTTCGCCGGTCGGGGGTTGGTGTTGGCTCTGGTGGTGGCCACGATCTTGATCCCCTTCCAGGTGGTGATGATCCCGCTCTATCTGCTGATGGTGCAGCTGGGGCTGCGCAACACCTTCTGGGCGTTGATCATTCCCCAGGCCGCCACGGCCTTTGGCATCTTTCTGCTGCGCCAGAGCTTCGCCGGTGTGCCCGTGGAATTGGAAGAAGCGGCCCGCATCGATGGCTGCACGCCGCTCGGGGAATGGTGGAACGTGATGATCCCCGCCGCCCGCGCTGATCTGATCACCCTGGCGATGTTCGTGTTCATCGGCACCTGGAGTGATTTCCTCTGGCCGCTGGTGATCCTCGACGACCCCAATCTCTACACCCTGCCGTTGGGTTTGCAGCAGCTGGCCAGCAGCTTCTCGCTCGACTGGCGCCTGGTGGCCGCCGGTGCGGTGGTGTCGATCCTGCCGGTGTTGGCTCTGTTTGTCGGCCTGCAGCGCTACATCCTGCCCAGTGCCAGCGGCGATGCCGTGAAGGGCTGAGCACGAGCGCTTCTGCCCTGCTCCTCACCTGAGCGCGAGCTGCTCCAGTCCCCCCGCCAGCCGCTTCAGCGCTTCAGCCAAATCCGCTTCGGCCAGCATCCCGTAGCTCAGCCGCAGCCAGCAGCCTTCCAGGCCAAAACTGCTGCCGCTCACCAGGGCTACCTGGTGTTCGCGGATTAGTCGCTCCATCGCTTGATCGCTGTTGAGGGAGCTCTGCAGCCGCAGCAATGCGTAGAAGGCGCCATCCGGTTGGCAGGCCAGCTGCCACGGGGCGTTCGCTCGCTGCAGAGCCTTGAGCACCTGCTGCCGGCGTGGGACCAGGGTGGCGATCCGCTGGCGGCACCAGTCGCCGCCAGCCTCCAGTGCTGCCAGGGCAGCGCGTTGATTGAGATGGGGCGGGTGGATCAGGATCGTGTCCTGCACTTTGGCCAGATCCGCCATCAGCTCTGGGGGCACCACCGCCCAGCCGATGCGCCATCCCGCCATGCCGTGGCTTTTGGAGAGTGAGCCCAGCGTCACGGTGTGGGAACCGCTGCCGGCTGCGCTGCCAGGGCTCCACACGGCGGCATTGCCATAGCCGAACAGGGCATACGCCTCGTCGCTGATGTGCAGCAGACCGCGATCGGCGCAGAGGCGATTGATCGCCTCCAGCACCTCCCGCGGCAGCACAGCCCCGCTGGGGTTGTTGGGGGAGATGGTCACGATCGCCCGGGTGCGGGGTGTGATCGCAGCCGCCAGCTGCTGCGGATCAGGAATCACACCGGCGTGCACCGCCACGGGGATGCCGCCCGCCAGGCGGATCGCCATCTCGTGATTGAAGTAGTAGGGAACCGGCAGGATCAGCTCATCGCCCGGGTCGCAGAGCACCTGCACCAGGGCGTTGAAGGCCATGTTGCTGCCGGCGGTGATCAGCAGCTCGCTGCAGCTGAGATCGAGCTGGTGTTCCTGCTGCAGCCACTGTTTGAGGGCGTGGCGTAGCTCAGGGTTGCCAGTTACCGGGCCGTAGCGATCCAGCGATGCCCCGGGATCGGCCAGGGCCGCGGCCGCTGCCGCGCGCACCTGATCGGGTGGACCCCAGCTCACCATGCCCTGGCCGAGCGAGAGGGTGCCGGGGGTCTGGCTGATCAGCTCGCCCATCACCGGGATCACCGGTTGCTGCACCTGGCTCAGCCGCTGGGCCGCGGCCGGCTGGCTCATTCCTGACCGTTGGGCAGAGGAGGCAGGGCTGGCATCCGGCCGGGTTTGGGTTTGGCAGTGCCCATCCCGTCCTCAAGGCCGTATTGCGGGTCCCGCAGCTGACTGCGCAGCTGTGCCCGCAGCCCCGCCTGCTCGCTGCTCAGGCTCTGAACGGTTTGCTCCAGGCCCTCCAGGTTTTGCAGCCGCTCGGCGGTGGAGCGCACCTGCTCCTCGAGGGCGTTGGTGCGATCGAGATCGTTGGCGTTTTCCAGGGTTTGCACCTTGTCCTGGAGGCTTTGAATCCGCGCTCCCTGCTGCCGCACCTGCACCAGCAGCACCACGAACAACACCGCCACCAGCGCGGTGAGCGCGGCTCCGCCGCGGCGCATCCACAGGGGCAGGGGTATCTGCGGGTCGCTGGCGCTGCGGCTCATGAACGTGGCTCGACTCGTTCAAGTTTGGAACGCGCCGCCCCCCTTGGCGAGGGTTTTGGCTAGGACGGCAAGAGCTCAGGTGATCTTTTGTCGCTCGAACAGCTGGATGCCTTTCTGGCCCATGCGCGCCAGCAAGCCCATTTGCTGCCGCGCTTGCAGCAGCCGCTCGATCTCGAAGAGCTGCTGGAGATCGCCCAGGCAGAAGGGTTTGCCGTGAGTGAGCAGGACGTGATCGCCGCACAGCTGCGCGAGGACGAGCACCTCAGCGATCAGGAACTGCAACGCCGCGCCGGTGAGGAAGCAAGGCGCCTGCGCACCTTCATTCCCGGCTGACCCCATGGCGGATCACGTTGCAGCTGCGCGGGTGGAGCGGGTGGCCGATTACCCGCGCCCGCCGGCCCTGGTGGTCTGCGATCAACGCATCGAGGTGATCGCCCTGGGTGAGGTGCTGGTGCAAACCAACGTGAGCCTGAGGGTGCTGGAAACGTTCCATCCCCCCACGGTGTATGTGCCGCCGGAGGCTGTGCGCCTCGATCTTCTGGAGCCAGCCGCCGGCCGCAGTTTCTGTGAGTGGAAAGGCGTGGCCCGCTACTTCTCCGTGGTGGTGGGAGAGCGGCGCCTTGAGCGCGCCCTGTGGAGTTACCCGCAGCCCACGGAGGCTTTTGTAGCCCTGGCCGGCTGGTTCGCGCTGTATCCAGCGCTGATGGATGGCTGCTGGCTGGATCGCGAGCGGGTGCAGCCCCAGCCGGGAGGGTTTTATGGCGGCTGGATCACCTCCGCCGTGCAGGGACCCTTCAAGGGGGATCCCGCCCATCCGGAGTTGATCTGAAACCGCCGGAGTGATCAGGCCTGCAGAAGGCGGCAGCCGATCTGGATCTGGCCGTTATCGAGCAGGCGCCCCAATTTGAGGGCTACGGCTTCCTCTTCTCGGCTGAATTGCGCCTGTTTGCGGGTCACCCAGGCGATTTCTTCGCTGGTGATCACGCCGGTGGAGAGGCTCTCCAGGAACACTTCGCCAATGCTCATGTTTCCAGCAGCAGCTGCGACCGCAAGTTAGGGGCGTGGTTGAAGCTGCCTAGGGGCTGTGATCAGTTGTTACCTCAGCGCTTCATGCTGGGCTGGGTGAAGCGCTCTGACGCACATGACCTTCTACGAACTGATCTGGCAGGGCGACGGCTGCGGCGATGCGGCTGATCTGGAGGAAGCGCTGCAGAACTTCCAGGAGATCAAGCCCAAGGAGATGAGCTGGCAGGAGGTGTTCGCAGATGCCACCCAGGAGCCTCCCTGCATTCGCCGCTACCGCTCCTTTGATGCCTTCCTCGATAACGAAGACGAGCTCGAAACGATTCATCCCAGCCAGGAGATGCTGGAGCGCTTTGCTGCGGATCACGCCTAGGGCTGCCTAGCCCCCTGGCGCTTCCTGCCTGGAGCCGCCAGGGTGCAGGCATGGATCGCTTCTTACCGGATCTCAGCCCCAACCCCCAGGCCTGGGGAGCGGAGGTGATGGTGATGCAACCCGCCAGCTTGGAGGGGGTTCAGGAGGCTGTGATGGCGCTGCGAGATCACGCCACCGTCTTGCTCAATCTCACCAGCCTCCCGGCTGATCAGATGCAGCGGGCCGCCGATTTCATGGCCGGCGGTGCCTTCGCCCTCGACGCGCAGCAGGAGCGCCTGGGGGAGCGTGTGCTCCTGTTTGCACCGCACTTTGTGCACCTCCACCGCGACTGACCCGGCAAGCTGGAACGGCGCGGCCGAGGCAGCCATGGAGGTGAATGATCTGGATCTGGCGGCCTGCACGCCGGTGAATCATCTCTGGGGTGAGCTGGTGGAGCGGTTGGGGCTCGAGCGCAGCACCCGAGCGGCCCAGCAGGCCCTGGATCTGCAGGCCATGCGCGGCAGCGGCAGCACCATGCCGGTTGTGCTGGTGGAAACCTGCGGCATCGCCTTGCTGGAGCGCACGGCCCTGCGCCGGGCCACGGGGTTGCCCTGGCCGGAGGGCCATGGCGCTGTGTTGCTGCTCAGTCGTCCGCGCCTGGAGCTGCAGGTGCTGCAGCTGGAGCGTTAGTCGAAGCGGCAGGTGGGGGTGAGCCCGGGCACACGGAACTCCATAAACCACAGGTATTCGCGGCTGCGCCAACCCAGATCAAACGGTTCGGTGGATTCCCATTCATCCGGCTCCAGCCCGAAGGCCTGCCTCAGAAACTCCGGCACCAGCGCTTCCACCGCCTCCTGGCCTTCCTCCCCTTCTTCAAAGAGGCGGTCGGTGTAGATCACCGCGAAGATTTCGTTCTCCTCATCGCAGATCACCACTTCAAAACCGCTGCCGCCGCCGGTGGGCAGGGTATGCAGCTCGAAGTATTCGTCGCGCTCCAGCGGATCGCTGGGGGCCTGATCCAGCAGGGCGGCCAGGGCCTGTTTGAAGCGATCCAGAGCCACGGGGCTGCCTCAGCTGCTGTCAGTGTGGCGACGTCAAACCGCAACGGCCATGGCAAGGCCGCTGGTGATGGCTGAGCCGCTGGATCCCACCTGGATCATTCACCACGGCGACGATCTGCTGGTGCTCAACAAGCCCACGGGCTTGCTCTGCCAGCCAGGCCTGGGGCACGCCTTGGCCGATTCGCTGATCACGCGGGTGCAGCACCGCTGGCCCGAGGCTCAATTGGTGCATCGCCTCGATCGCGACACCTCCGGGTTGATCCTGGTGGCGCTGACGCCCGCACTGCATCGCGCCTTGAGTCGGCTGTTCGCGGAGCGGCAGGTGCTGAAGCGCTACGTGGCCGATGTGCACGGGGTGCCAATTGAAGCCGAGGGGGTGATTGAGCTGCCCATCGCCAAACGGCAGCATCGCCCGCCTTTGTATGGCGTGGATCCGGCTGGCAAGCCCTGCATCACCCGTTGGCGGAAGCTTGAGGAGATCCGGCCCACCGGGCAGACCCCAGCCATGAGCAGGCTGCAGCTCGAGCCCGTGACCGGTCGCTCCCATCAGCTGCGGGTGCATCTCAGCGCCATCGGCCATCCGATCTTTGGGGATCCGCTGTATAGCGAGCAGGCAGGCGGGGGTGCAGAACGGTTGCATCTGCACGCCTGCGCCCTTCAGCTGCAGCATCCCCTCACCGGCCGCACCATGCTGCTGGAGGCTCCTGTTCCCTTTCAGCTCCCCTGCCGATGACCGTTCAGCCTCCGGCGGTGGTGCTGTTGGGCTACGTCGCTGCCAGCCTCACCACGCTCAGCTTCATCCCGCAGGCGATCAAAACGCTGCGCACCGGCGATACCTCCGGCATCTCGCTGCGCATGTATGCCTTGTTCAGCGCCGGCGTGGCCCTCTGGGGTGTCTATGGCTTGCTCACCGGTGATGGTCCGTTGATCGCGGCCAATGCCATCACCCTGGTGGCGGCCGGCCTGATCTTGGATCGCAAGTGGCGAGCGTTTTGGGAGGAACGGCGGGTTCGGCGGGCGGCGCAGCGCAGCGGTTCTCAGCGGTTGCGCGGTGGTCGACTGCTGCCGTAGCGCAGCTGCGCCAGCCAGCTCTGGATCTTCAGGCCACCCAACCCCGAAGCTGCGGCAAGCACCAGCGCCACGGCGCCCCACAGGCCTGGCCCCAGCCAGGCCGTCGCGACAATGGCAATCGCCGCCAGCCCCCAGCTGATCGGTCGCAGCCTCTGAAGGCGGCGATCGGCGCCCGCGCAGCTGCGGCAGTGCCGCGTATGGGCGTCGTAGCGCTCCATCAGCGCTCGGCTTGTTTGGCGTTCGGGTAGACGTTCGCCAGGGAAGGGCTCACCTCCGTAGCGGTTCACCCAGTCGTGCAGGGCACGCACGTAGAGGTCGGCGCTGGTGGGTAGGTGAAAGCTGCGCACGGCGTGATGGCTGCCGCCCCGCTCTTCCAGCACCCGCTCCTGCCAATGCAGGAAGAGCTGGTCGTCTTCCAGCACCACGTGGTTGCCCAGGTGCTGCAGCCACTGGGGCCTCAGCCTCAGCAGCCTGCCCGGCCAGGGGGAGTTGAACTGGAAGGGAAAGCGCGCGAATAGGCGGCATTCCCCGCGGCGGATGGGTGTGGCGTAAACCACGGTGAGAATCCGGGCAAATCCCTTGGCCGTGAGGTCGTGCCACATCAGCGACGGCGCGGCATAGGTGGTGAACTGGCTGCCGAGCTTCCCCCGCCGCGGACCCTCCTGCCACAAGCCACTGAAGCCATCGGGCCCGAACTCCGTGAGCTCCAGAGCCACCGGTCCGGCGTTCTCGCGTCGCCCCACCGTGGCGTGGTGGGTGAAGGGCACATGGCTCACATCCAGCACGTTCTCCAGCAGGGTGAGCGCATCCATCGGCAGGTCGCGGAAGGTGTCCTGCACCAGCCAGCCGGGTTCATCCAGCACAGGCACCAGAGGCAGCGGTTGCTCGGCGGCTTCCGCGGCCACACCGCTGTACACGAACAGCAGGTTTTGAGCTGTTGCGGTGGCGTAGCTGCGGCAGTGGCTGCGCTGGCTGCTGCTGCTGCCCGGCTCAGCCTGAGGAATGGCAGTGCAGTGGCCCGCTCCGTTGAAGCTCCAGCCGTGATACGGGCATTCCAGCTCCCCTGCGGCGTTCAACCGCCCATCGGAGAGCGGCACCAGCCGATGCGGGCACACATCGGCAAAGGCTCGCCACTGCTGGCTGCTGCGCTCAAACCACAGCACCAGGTCTTGCCCCAGCAGCGTGAAGGGGGTTGGCCTCAGGGGATCGAGATCCCGCACGAAGGCCACGGGATACCAGGCGTGTTGCCAGCGATTCGGCCTCTGGCTTGAGCTCACCTCCATCAGGCGCTGTAGCCCTTGCGGGCGGGGATCGGATAGGGAATTCGACGATGGCGCATCCGCCGCCACACCCGAACGAAAGCCCGCACCAACAGCTCCAGTTCGGCCAGGCTCAGGCCGCTATCCAGCAGCTGGCCATCGCGCCAGCGGGCCTCCACGATGCGCCGCACCATCGCCCGCGCTTCTTCTTCGCAGGTGTCTGGCGGCAGGGAGCGCAGCGCAGCCTCGCAGCCATCGGCGAGCATCAGCACGGCGGTTTCACGGCTGCGGGGGATCGGGCCGCGGTAGCGGAAATCCGCTTCCTGGATGGCGGGGTCGCGGCGCCGGGCTTCGTGCAGGAAGTAGCCCATCTTCAGGGTGCCCTGGTGCTCGGGGATGAAGTCGGCTAGAGGGCGGGGCAGGCGATAGCGGCGGGCGAGTTTCAAGCCCTCATCCACGTGGGCCTGCAGGATGCCGGCGCTCAAGTGCGGGTCATCGAGCTTGTCGTGGGGGTTGTCGTTCCCCATCTGGTTCTCGATGAACCACTGCGGGCCATGCAGTTTGCCCACGTCGTGATAGAGCGCGCCGGTGCGGATCAGGTCGATATCGGCTTGGATCGCCCGCCCGCCTTCCTCGGCCAGGCCGCAGATCATCAGGGTGTGCTCAAACGTGCCGGGAGCTTCACGGGAAAGCCGCCGCAACAGCGGGCGCTCGAGATCGCCCAGTTCCAGCAGCCTGGCCCGGGTGAGCAGATCAAAGAAGCTCTCCACCATCGGGCTGATCAGCAACACCCCGAGGAGCAGGCCGCCGAGCAGCAGTGCTTCAGCCGGAAGATCCGCCCCCACGGGCAGGCGGCCATCGCCTTCGCCATTGGCCACCGCCAGCTGCAGCAGCAGCCATTCGGCGATCAAGGCCCCCACAGGGATGAGGAGGGCCAGCTGCAGCAATTGGGCCCGGCTGCGTTGGCGGCCCGCCAGCACCGCTGTTACGGCGGCCACACCGGCCGCCACCAAAATCCGCTGATCGTTGAACGGCGCCAGCGGCACCGGCCAGAGCAGGCTGGCGATCGCCACCCAGCCCAGCCCTGCAGTGGTGCCGAGCCCCTGGGCCAGCAGCAAGGTGGCGGGGACCAGAAGAGCCAGGGGGCTGGCGGCAGATCCCAGCCAAAGCTTGAAACCCTGTACCAGCAGCAACAGGCCCAGGGCCAACAGCGCCTGGCGCGGTTCGAGGCTGGTGCGGCGCTGGCGCAGTAGCAGCACTATTACGGCACAGGCCGCCAATGCTTCTCCGGCATGCAGGAGCCAGGCCCCAATCAGGGGCCGGCGATTCACCAGTCCGAAGTAATCGAGCACCGCATAGGACTGACTACTGATCGGCTCCCCCTGGCGGGTGATCAGTTCCCCCTGCCGCACCTGAATCGTGGGAATGCCCTGCTGGGTGAGGAGGTCTTCAATCAGCCGCTGGCTGAGGGTGGCATCGATGCGCAGGTTGCTGCGGCCCTGCAGGGAGCTGGCCACCACGCGGCTGCCAAGGCTGCGCGACGGTTCGCTCAGGTTCTCCAGCTGCAGTGCGGCAGCCTGCTCAAGCTGACGGTTGGCGACGCTGCTGATCACGCCCTGCTGAAGCATCCGCCGCTGGGCACGCCGCAGCTCGTCTTCCCAGGCATTGAGCTCGCGGGTGGGTTGGCTGGCCAGCCAGTCCCGTTCCTCCGGGCTCAGATCGAGCGGGGCGACCTGGTCCTGGCTGGTGTCCGCCAGCCGCTGAATGGCCTGCAACTGGCGATTCAGTCCCTGTTCCAGTTCACGGTTGATGCGCGGATCCACCACCTGCACGTGGGTGCGAGGTCCCAGCTGGGAGCGCCGTTGTTCCAGGGCATCGGAATCCACCACGGTGGCTGCCTTGGGTGCCCGCACGGTGAACGGGGCCGGCACGCCAGGCCTAAGGCTGGGCTCCACCAACCAGGGCCAGCTCGAGAGCAGCGTGACCAGCAGGCTCACCAGCACGACGCCCACGCAGTCGCGTCTGCGCCAGGGCGTGATCGCCTGGCGCGGCATCTCGAGCCGCAGTAGCCGCCGCCAGAGCCGCATCAGGGTTCGCCAGGGGCGATGGCCAGGGCCCGTGGGGCTCACTGAAGAGGCGAGGGGGATTCCAAGCTAGCCGTGCCGTTGCATGCTGATGGGAGTGTTGCGCGCCCATCCCCATGGCCACGCGTCTAGATGGCCGCCTGCTGGCGGCATCGATCGAGCAGCGCCTGCAGGCGGTGGTGGCCGATCGACTCGAACGGGCTGGGCGCCCGCCAGGCCTGGCGGTGCTGCGGGTTGGGGATGACCCCGCCAGCGGCGTTTATGTGGCCAATAAAGAGAAGGCCTGCAGCCGCATCGGCATCACCAACCTGGGCGCTCACCTGGCGGCAGACACCCCTGCGGCCGAAGTGCTGAGCACGATCCAACGGCTGAACGCCGACCCCGCCGTTGACGGGATCCTGCTGCAGTTGCCCCTGCCCTCCGGCCTCGATGAGCGGCCCCTGCTGGCGGCCATTGATCCAGAAAAGGATGCCGACGGCCTGCACACCCTCAACCTGGGGCGCTTGCTCAAGGGAGAACCTGGCCCCCGCAGCTGCACGCCGGCCGGTGTGATGGCTCTGTTGGCGGCGGCGGGCGTAGAGCTGGCCGGCAAGCGCGCCGTGGTGGTGGGGCGCAGCATCCTGGTGGGTCAGCCGATGGCCCTGATGCTGCAGGCGGCCAACGCCACGGTGAGCATTGGTCACTCGCGCACGGCTGACCTTGCAGCGCTCACCCGCCAGGCGGATGTGCTCGTGGTGGCGGCAGGCAGACCGCGCATGATCGGCGCCGAGCACGTGAAGCCCGGCGCGGTGGTGGTGGATGTGGGCATTCACCGGCTTGAGAGTGAGCCAGGCGCCAAAGCACGCCTGTGCGGTGATGTGCGCTTTGAGGAGGTGGAGCCGATCGCCAGTGCCATCACGCCAGTGCCAGGGGGCGTGGGGCCGATGACCGTCACCCTGCTGTTGGTGAACACCGTGGCGAGTTGGTGTCAGCGCTGCGGGCTGGATCAGCCCCTCGCTGATCTGTTGCCGTGATCCAGGCCCCTGCAGCGCCCAACGCCCTGGCCTGAGAGAATCCGGCGCAGCGATGGCCCAAGGCCCAGCCCCCATGACCGCGGCCGTCACGAGTAACGACAGCACCGCAACGGAAGAGGCCGCCGGCTTCGACTTCGCTGCCTACCTCGAACAGGCGCGTTTGCAGGTGGAAGCGGCGCTCGACGGATCGTTGGGGCCTGAGCGGCCCGAGAGCCTGCGCGAGGCGATGCGTTATTCGCTGCTGGCGGGCGGCAAGCGGTTGCGGCCGATCCTCTGCCTGGCGGCCTGTGAGCTGGCCGGCGGCAACAGCAAGCTGGCGATGCCCACGGCGGTGGCGCTGGAGATGGTTCACACCATGTCGCTGATCCATGACGATCTGCCCGCCATGGACAACGACGATCTGCGACGCGGCATGCCCACCAATCACAAGGTGTACGGCGAGGCCAACGCGATTCTGGCGGGCGATGCCCTGCTCACCCGCGCCTTTGAAATGGTGGCGCTGCGCAGCCCCGGCGTGCCGCCCGAGCAGCTGCTGAAGGTGGTGGGGGAGTTGAGCCTGGCTTCCGGTGCTCCGGGGTTGGTGGGCGGCCAAGTGGTTGACCTGGAGTGCGAGGGCAAGGACGTTGATCTCGAGACGCTCGAATACATCCACCTCCATAAAACCGGCGCCCTGCTGCGGGCCTGTGTGCTCACCGGCGCTTTGATCGCCGGTGCACCGGATGCGCTGCTCGAGGCCCTGCGCACCTACGCCCGCGGCATCGGTCTGGCTTTCCAGATCATTGACGACATCCTCGATGTGACCGCCAGCAGCGAGGTGCTCGGCAAAACCGCCGGCAAGGACCTCACCGCCGATAAGACCACCTATCCCAAGCTGCTGGGCCTGGAGGAATCACGCCAGCGCGCTGATGCGCTGGTGGCGGAGGCCAAGGCTGCCCTCGAACCCTGGAGCGCCGGAGGAAAGGCCGCGCCGCTGCTGGCCCTGGCCGACTACATCACGAGTCGCGACCGATGAGCGCGCCGCTGCTCGGGATCCTCGACAACGGTGCGCTCTGGTGGGGCCTGGCCGCCTGCGGCAGCGCCCAGCTCTCCAAGCTGGTGATCGAGCTGGTTGTGCATCGCCGCTGGAACCCGAAGGTGCTGGTGGAAACCGGCGGCATGCCCTCGAGCCATTCCGCTTTGCTCACGGGTACCGCTGCGGCCCTGGGCTGGCAACAGGGATTTGATGACCCGCTGTTCGCCTTGGCGGCGACGATGTGCTTTGTGGTGCTCTACGACGCAGCCGGTGTACGCCGTGCTGCCGGGATCACGGCTCAGCGGGTGAATGGTTTGCCGGATGGTCTCTGGGAGCTTCATCCCGAGGAGGCCCCAGAACTGAAGCCTCTGAAGGAAAACCTCGGGCACACCCGCCTTGAGGTGTTGGTGGGCAGCCTGATCGGTCCGCTTGTGGCCCTGCCGGGTCTGGTGTGGGTGGGCTCCCCGCTGGCAATCGCCCAACACTGGGGCTGGATGGCCCTTGGCTGAGGCGCTCACGGCCGGCCAGGCCGAAGCCGCCCAGGCCTTCGCTGCCTGGTTGAAAACGCCGTATGACGGCACGCCGTTTGTGTTGAGCGGCTACGCCGGCACCGGCAAGACCTACCTCTCCCGCCATCTGCTCCAGCAGGTGGACGATCTCGGGCTCTGTTGGACGGTGGTGGCCCCCACCCACAAAGCGGTGGGGGTGTTGCGCCAGCAGCTGGCCTGGGCCGGCTTGCAGCCCACCTGGTACCCCAGCACGATCCACCGGCTGCTGCGCCTGAAGCTCAAGCGCCAGGGAGATGTGGAGCGCTGCGAGGAAACCGAGCAAACGGCTGCGTCCCTCGAAAATCTCGGGCTGGTGCTCGTGGATGAGGCCTCGATGGTCGACAGCACCCTGCTGGAGATCGCCCTGCGTTGCGCCCACCCCTTCCGCACGCGGCTGGTCTTTGTGGGTGATCCGGCCCAGCTGCCGCCGGTAGGGGAGCCCACCAGCCCGGTGTTCGCCATGGGCCGTGCGGCCGCCGCCAGCCTCATGGAAGTGGTGCGTCACCAGGGGCCCGTGCTGCTGCTGGCCACGGGGCTGCGCAATGGCCAGCTGCCCTGTCGCCAGCCACCCGCACTGCCAGCCATTCGCGATAGCCATGGCCAGGTGGCCGTGTTGCCCCGCGCCGATTGGTTGGCAGCAGCCCAGGCGGCCCTGCGCCGCGGCGCCGAACTCGATAACCCCGACCACGCCCGCATCCTCTGTTACACCAACCGCGCCCTGGAGCAGCTCGTTCCCATTGCCCGCCGGGCGATCCACGGCGAGATGGCCGATCAGCTGCCGGTGCTGCCGGGGGAGGTGTTGATCACCCGGGCGGCGGTGATGGCGCCGGCCTGCCGCGCCGGAGAGGAAGCCGCCGAAGAGCCCGACATGTTGCTGGGCTCGAACCGGGAGCTGGTGGTGCGGGATGTGACGCCGGAGCGCTGCGACCTGGCTGATTTCGGTATCGGCAGCGGCGATGGCCTCAACGCCCCGGTGATCGACACGCTCAGCGCTGAGGTGGAGGCGGGCGAATCGCGGCTCACCCTGCGCCTGCTGCCGCCGGCGGGCAGTAGCGCTCGCACTGAGCTGGACACGTTGATGCGTCAGCTGCGGCAGCAGGCGCGCGATGCCGGCAAGCAGGCCGGCCGGGCCCTGTGGCGCCGCTACTTCCTGGTGCGTGACGCCTTTGCTTCCCTTGGCCCAGCCGCCGTGCTCACGGTGCACCGCAGCCAGGGCAGCACCTTTGGGGAGGTGTTTGTGGCCGGGGATGTGTTCTGGCCCGCCGATGAGGTGTTGCGCCGCCAGCTGGTGTATGTGGCGGTGAGCCGTGCCAGCCAGGCCGTGTGGCTGGTGGCCGATGCGCGCGAGGGCGGTTCTGCTGCCGCTGATCGAAAGCAGTGGAGGGGTTGGCTTGAGCAGGGCGGGCTCAGCTGAGCTGCAGCCCCTCGATGCCCTGCCAGCCCAGATAGCCCGCCAGCACCAGGCTCAAACCGCCCACCAGCAGGTCGCCACGGGCAAACAGCACCTGTTTGCCTTTCTCCAACAGGGGTACCACCCGATCGCGGCCCAGCAGCACCGCCGCGAAGGGCAGCAGCAGGGCCAGGCTGGCCGCCACGCTGAAGCCAGCGGTGTAGAGCACTTCCTGCAAGCGGCTCAAGCCCGACGACAACAGGGCCGAAGCGGCTTTGGCGAAGAGAAAGAGATCGTCGGGGCTGATCACTTCAATCGCGCAGCTGGCCCCGAGCAACAGGGGCAGGGGCATGGCGCCGAAGCGATCGAGCTGCCGGGTCCAGGCCGGCGGATCCGCCCCTTCTTCCCGGCGATCCAACAGCTCCTTGAGGCCGAGGGCCAGCAGGGCCCCCGCCGCCAGAAGATCCAGGCCGGTGCGATGGCTGCTCCCCTTGTCCATGGTGAGCAGTAGGCCATGCCCCACGGTGAGCAGCAGCACCACCACGGCGGTCACCGTGAGCATCCAGCTGAGCACAAACAACCCACCGCGGCGCAGGGGCTGGGGGCCCAGCAACAACAGCAGCAGCAGGCCGATGTGGATGGGGCTGATCGCGATGCCGCTGCCGTAGGCCAGCAATTCGGCCCACAGGGTCCCGTTCGTCATCGCGGCAGTTTCAGGTGCGGATTTCGAACCAGTCTTCCCTGATCGGTGCCAATTGGCTATGGCTCACGCTGTGCACGCCGGCACCTTGCGGTCCGCGTTCGCACCACAAGCGCAGCTCGGTGAGCTTGTGCAGGGGACCTTCGGCCTGCACTTCCACCGACCCATCAGCCTGGTTGCGCACCCAGCCGTTCAGGTCGAGTTCTCGCGCCCTCTGGCAGCAGGCCGCTCTGTAGCCCACCCCCTGCACCCGGCCGCGCACGGTGAGCTGCCAGCGCTCGATGCGTTGCTGCTGGGAGGGATCGGGGCGCTCCACCTGCAGCCATTCCCGCTGGCGCACGGCACGGCTGCCGCGGCTGGGTGTGGTGGCATCGGCAATCAGCCAGCCCGGCGCCCGGGATTCCATCTGGCGCGGCGTGCTGCGTTTGGAGCTCGAGTCTTTGGGCTGGCTCACGGCTGTGTGGTCCCACCGTTCCAGCTCAAGCTGGCACGCCAACGGCCCGCTGGCTACGGCAGCTGCACAGGTGCGTTCCAACGCAACAGCGCCCGCTGTTCCCGCTCGCTGCCCAGCAAGCAGAAGCTGCCGGTGCCCAACACCAGCAGCGCGCCGCCTGCGACTCCAAGCCCCAGCCAACAGCCCGCAAGGCTGCGCAGGATGTGGCCGTGGGCGAACAGAGCCACCTTGCCGCCGGGATGGCGCTCCACCAGCCGAGAGATCAGGCCTTCACAGCGCTGTTGCACCTGCTCCAACCGCTCGCCATCGGGGCAGGGATGGGTGAACACGGTCCAGCCGGGAACCGTTTGGCGGATTTCAGCGGTGGTGATGCCTTCGTAGCGGCCGTAATCCCATTCGCGTAGATCCGCTTCGATCACGGCCTGGCCGCCCAGTCCTGCCAAAGCACAGGTTTGGCGCGCCCGCTGCAGTGGGCTGGTGTACACCGCGGCGAACTGCTGCCGGCTCAGCAAGGGGGCCAGGGCGCGTGCCTCTGCTTCGCCTTCCGCCAGCAGGGGGAGGTCGGTGCTGCCGGTGTGGCGGCCACTCAGCGCCCATTCGGTGGCGCCGTGGCGCAGCAGCCAGAGCTCAGGGGGTGCCATGGGGGTCAGTGCGGCAGCGAAGGCAGAGGGGATGCCCGCCGCGCCGCCTCAGCCAATCGCTGCGGGATGAAGGGGCAGCCGCCCCAGTGCAGGTGCAGCCAACTGGCGTGGAGCTGTGGGCGGCTCCAGCCCTCGGGGCGAGCTGGGGAGCCCCAGCCCTCAAGCTGCCACAGCTGTTCGGTTTCGGCCATCGGCCCCTGCAGTTGCCAGCGATGGAATTCGTGGCCGCACACCTGCTCACCTGCCTGCAGCACCAGCCCGTTCTGCCGTGCTGTAGCGGTGCGGTATCCGAGGCTCAATGGTCCGCGCTGGGCACTGAAGGGCAGCAGCCCCGCCATGGCGTGCGAGCGCCCTTCGGCATCGCTGAGCCTCTGGCCCAGCAGCAACAGTCCGCCGCATTCGGCATAGATGGGTATCCCTGCCTGATGGGCGCGTTGCAACTCCTGCAGGCTGCGGCGGCTGGCGGCCAACTGTTCGGCGTGCAGCTCCGGGTAGCCGCCCGGCAGCACGATCGCCTGGCAGCCCTGAGGCAGCGGTTCATCGGCCAGGGGCGACCAGCTCTGCACGTCCATCCCATGGCCGGCGAGCAGTTCTGCCGCCTCGGGATAGCGGAAATGAAAGGCGGCATCGCTGGCGATGGCGATGCGGGCACTGGCCTGGCCGGCCGGCTGGGCTGGAGCATCCGCATGCGCGGCCTGCTCCGCGTGGGCAGCGGGTGCCACGAGCAAGGGCCAGAGCTGCTCCAGGTTGAGATGCCGCTCCGCCAGATCGGCCCAGGCCCCTTGCCGTTCCGTTAAATCCGCCAGTTCATGGGCAGGCAGTAGGCCCAGGTGCCGGGAGGGGAGCTCCAGGCTGTTGTGGCGAGGCAGAGCGCCCAGCAGGGGCATGGCGATCGAGGCCAGGGCTTCCGCCAGCAGGGCGTGGTGACGCTCGCTGCCCACTCCGTTCAGCACCACACCGGCCAGCTGAAGCCCGCTCTGGTGATCGCGAAAGCCGCGCACCAGCGCCGCCACGGAGCCCGCCTGCCGGCTCGCTTCCACCACCAGCACCACCGGCAGCTTGAGCAGTTGGGCCACATGGGCGGAGCTGCCTTCGCTGCTGGGCCCGCGGCCATCGAAGAGGCCCATCACCCCTTCCACCAGGCTCAGCTCGGCGGCGCTGCCGTGCTGCTGGAAGCTGGCCTGCACCCAGGCCTCACCGCAGAGCAGCGGATCCAGGTTGCGGCAGGGGCGGCCGCTGGCGGCACTGAGCAGCTGCGGGTCGAGGTAGTCGGGCCCCACCTTGAAGGTTTGGATGCTGCGGCCCCGGCGCTGGGCCAGGGCGGTGAGCGCCAGGCTTACCAGGGTTTTGCCGCTGCCGCTGGCCGGGGCGGCGATCAGGCAGGGCATGGGGCGGGGGCGGTCGGCCTGGGGCCGCAGATCAGTTGGGCAGAAGCTTGGCAGCCAGGGCCGCGGCGGTGGCCAGCAGAGGGTTGGTGCTGTCGTGTCCACCCCCCAGCAGCCGGGCCATCTCCATCTCCTCGCTTTCGTTGGGCAGGGGCACCACCTCTTCGGCGAGCTCCATCGAGGCCACACCCCCGGCCTCCAGCCGCATGCAGCCGCCCGATTCGGAGCAGAGGATCACGCAGAGCGGCGAGCGCTCGGGCGGGGCACAGATCAGCCGCAAGCCCACCAAGGCACCGGGGTGCATCTTGCTCACTCCCACCGGCACGGGCATCAAGCGGAACTGCACGCTCTGGCCGTCTTTGCGCTGAAACTCGGCGCCGATGCCGCGCCCATCGCCGGCGCCGCCATCAATCCAAAAGTTGTTCAGCAGGTGCCAGCCGAGGCGATCGGCGATCCAGGCCGCCAACATCAGGCCCTTCACCGGGTGTTGGCCCTCCACGTCGATATCGAGCTGCACCACCTGCTCGAGCGCGCTCTGGCGATTGGGGGGGTCGAACACCATCGCAAGCGATTCACGCCAGGTGCGCAGCCGCAGCCAGTTGAGGTCGTTCACCGCCTGGCCCCGCTCGATCCGCTGCACCATCAGGTCGAGGCAGCGGCGAGGCTCACCGATGGAGCTATCCACCACCAGCCGGCGTGGCGGCACCGCCAGCGCGTCCAGCAGCTCCGGTGATTCGTCCATCGTGCCGTTCCACCACACCCAGCAGGGCAGATCGTCTGGGATCAGCTCCTGCAGCATCGCCAAGCCCTGCTGCATGGCTCCCATGCCACCGCGCAGCACCACCACATCGCCGCAGGCATCGGCCGTCATGCCGCGCTCTTCCGGCAGCGGGCAGTAGGCCGCCACCGTGGATTCCAGGTTTTGATCGCCCGCCAGGGTGGGCGCCAGCGTGATCAGCCGGCGGGGCTGGTGGGCGCTGATGGCGCGATCGACAAATTGGCCGCGCAGGTCTTCCGCCTCATGGCTGCCCGGCTGCTGCCCCAGGGCCCAGGCCAGTTCCGGTGCGGTGGGTGCGGTGCTGGCGGGGAGCCCCAGTTCGCCGATCGCCTGGCGCGCGGCATCCAGCAGTTGGCCGTTGAGAAGGCCCGTGATCGGCCCATCGATGCGGCCGGTGCGGATCAGCTGCTGCTGCAGCCACGAGGGCTCCCACACCACGAGCGTGAAGGTGGCGGCGCCGCTGGAGTCTTTGAGGTGATCGCTCCAGAGCCGGTTGAGATAGGCCGGCACCTCATTGGGGGGGAGCTGGAGCGGGGCCTGCAGGGTGAGCTGGGGAGCCATGGCGTTTGCGGCGGCGGAGGTGAAGCGAAGTCAGTTGGGAAACGATCAGGGAGCGATCAGGGGCGACGCCACATCAGGCCGTCCTCGGCCAGCAGGTTGTCGGCGGCACCGGGCCCCCAGGTGCGGGCTTCGTAGGGGTACACCGGCAGCTGCTGCGGTGCGTCTTCGATCAGCTCCAGCAGGGGGGTGTAGAGCCGCCAGGCCGCTTCCACCTCATCGCTGCGGGTGAACAGGGTGGGATCGCCGAGCATGGCGTCGGCCAGCAGGCGCACATAGCCCTCATCGGAGGGTTCGCCGAAGCTCTCGTCGTAACTGAAGTGCATGTCCACCGGCCGGCTGCGCATGCCGGACCCGGGGGCCTTCACGTCGAACACGAAGCCGGCGCCCTCATCGGGCTGGATGCGCAGCACCAGCTGGTTGGCGGTGGGGGTGCCGCCGGCTGCATCGAACAGCTGCACCGGAGCTTTGCGGAAGGTGAGCACCACCTCCGAGAGCCGTTTGGGTAGGCGTTTGCCGGTGCGGAGGTAGAAGGGCACCCCCTGCCAGCGCCAGTTGTCGATGAACAGCTTCATCGCCACATAGGTTTCGGTGGTGCTGTTGGGATTCACCCCCGGCTCCTCCCGGTAGCCCGCCATCGGATTGGCCGGGTTGCCGCCACGGCTGTATTGGCCGCGCACGCAGCACTTCCAGGGTTCGTCTTCATTGGCCAGGCGAGCGGCCTGCAGCACCTTGGCCTTCTCGCTGCGGATCGATTCGGGATCGAAGTGGCCCGGGGTTTCCATGGCGGTGAGCGCCAGCATCTGCGTGAGGTGGTTCTGCACCATGTCCCGCAAGGCACCGCTGGTTTCGTAGTAGCCGGCCCGCTCCTCCACACCCACGGTTTCCGCTGCCGTGATCTGCACGTTGGCGATGTAGTTGCGGTTCCAGATCGGCTCGAAAATCGCGTTGGCAAAGCGCAGCACCAGGATGTTCTGGACTGTTTCCTTGCCCAGGTAGTGGTCGATGCGGAAGATCTGCGACTCCTGGCCGCAGCTCTGCACCACCCGGTTGAGTGATTGGGCGCTGCTGTAGTCGGTGCCGAAGGGTTTCTCGATCACCACCCGGCTGCGGGATGGATCCTTGAGCAGGCCGGCGTTAGCCAAGGCCCGGCAGCCGCTGCCATAGAACGCCGGCGACACTGAGAGATAGAAGGTCCGGTTACCGCGGGTGGCCCGTTGCCGGTCGAGGGCCTCCAGGCGGCTGCCGAGGCGCACCACGTCCTCGTCCTGCTGCAGGTCGACGGGTTCGTAGAACAAGCAGGCGGCAAATTGCTGCCAGGCGCTTTGGTGCTGCTTCACCTCATCGGCCATCGCTTCGGCCATGCGGTTGCGGAAGTCGTCGTCGCTCCAGGGGCGACGCGCACAACCCAGCACGGAGAATTCCGTGGGTAGCCGCCGTTGCTTGAACAGCTCGAACAGGGCCGGAATCAGCTTGCGGTGGGTGAGATCACCGCTGGCACCAAAAATCACCAGGCACTGCGGGGAAATCACCCGCTCCTGACGCAGGCCAACGCGCAGGGGATTGGTCTGGGTGGCCGCCATGCACAACACTCGCGTGCACCAGGTTTAACGACCCCGCACCCAGAGCGCATGGGTTGGCAACAAAAAAGCCCGCCTGATGGCGGGCTTTTGCAGAGGTGCTGACCGAGCCAGAGCTCAGTAGGTCTCCACGTGCCAACGCTCAGCCTTCTTGAGTTGAGGGCGAAGTTCGTGCCACTCGAGGCCCTTGGCGGCCGCAGCGGCGGTCATGGCCTCGTCAATGCCGGGCTCCATGCCGCGCAGACCACACATGTAGACGTGGGTCTTGGGGTTCTCGATCCAGGAGAAGATCTCATCAGCGTTCTCGCTGACGCGGTCCTGGATGTACATGCGGCCGCCCTTGGCGTTCTGCTGTTCGCGGCTGATGGCCTTGGTGTAGCGGAAGTTCTCGGGGAACTGGCTCTGGTAGTGCTCGAAGTCGGCGTCGTACAGGAGGTTGGCGGTGGTGGGAGCTCCCATAAACAGCCAGGCCTTGCCCTTGAAATGCCAGCCGTTCTTCTCGCGCTCGGCGGGCTCGAACATGCGGCGCAGGTAGGTGCGCATCGGCGCGATGCCGGTGCCGGTGGCCAACATGATGATGTTGGCGTCCTCGTCTTCAGGCAGGAGCATCTCCTTGCCCACGGGGCCGGTGATTTTCACCTTGGCGCCGGGCTCGATGTCGCAGAGGAAGGTGGAGCACACACCGTTAACGGTTTCGCCGTCCTTCTCGTACTGGAGCTGACGAACGCAGAGCGACACGGTGTCGCCGGCCATGTTGTCGCCGTGGCGGGTGCTGGCGATCGAATAGAGGCGCAGCTTGTGGGGCTTGCCGTTCGCGTCTTCGCCGTCGGGAATGATGCCGATCGACTGGCCTTCCACGTAGCGGAGGTGGGGGTCGCCGCCCTTGAGGTCGAAGGTGATGTGGTTCACCCGGCCGATGGCACCGTCAGCCAGCAGGCTGTAGTTCTCGGTGACGGTGCCGATGAAGGGGGTCTTCGGCTTGTAGAGATTGACGGGAACGTCGGCGTGGTGCACGGCAGCGGCAGCGGGTTTGGCGGGGGCGTTGGCTTTGGCGGCCTGCTTGGGGGCAGGGGCTGCGGCGGACGGGGCGGGGGCGGAAGGAGCTTCAGATCCAGCGGTGACAGAGATCACCTTGCCGCCCAGTTGGCTGATGGATTGCATCAGGGCCTGAAGGCGGGAGAAGTCAACGGTGATGCTGCGCTCAGCGGTGCGCGGCTGTGCAGCCCCGTAGCCCTGCACCACCACTGTGTACACGCGCGAGTCGCTGCAGCTGGAGGTTGCGGTCGAAACACGCATGAATCTTTCGAGCCCTGTTGTCGCGCGAGATCATAGGGAATCTGCCCGCATCCGCTGAAGGGCGTTAAGTTGTTGCGCCGAAAGCTTGATCAAGCCGGTTTGCCTCTGTCGCAGCTCACGGCATCCTTTGCAGGCGCTGATCAGTCGCAGGCTGATGCCTGTGCGCTCGACACGATCCAGCAGGAGATGGAGCGTCTGCCCGGCGGCACCCGCCGGCTGGCCGTGCAGCTCAGGCTCAACCTCCCCCCAGAGTGGATCTGGGCGGTGCTCACCGATTACGACAGCCTCAGCCGCTTCATCCCCAACCTCCAGAGCTCCAGGCTGCTCTGGCGCCGGGCCAACGTGGTGGGCCTCGAGCAGGAGGGGGCACAGACCTTCATGGGCATGCGCTTCAAGGCCCGCGTGCAGCTGGAGCTCACTGAACACCTAGAGCAGCACCGCCTCTCCTTTGTGATGGCCAAGGGCGATTTCCGCCGCTTTGAAGGGGCCTGGCAGATCGGTGTCGAGGGCGGATCCACCACCCTTCTTTATGAACTCACCGTGCAGGGCTGTGTGGGCATGCCGATCGCTCTGATTGAGCAGCGGCTGCGGGAAGACCTGGCCGCCAACCTGCGCGCCGTGCAGCAGGAAGCCAAGCGCCGCGCTGATGCCCTAGCGGCAGCCCACTGAGCGCTGAGGCAACAAAAAAGCGGCCTTGCGGCCGCCTCTTTTGGATACCCCCAAGGGGATTCGAACCCCTGTCGCCTCCGTGAAAGGGAGGTGTCCTAGGCCTCTAGACGATGGGGGCTAGGACTCGGAACTCCAAGGACTGCTGCCCTTGCGCTGCTTGGCTTCTCAGCCGCGCCTCCGATGCAGTGAAATTACGGGCCTGAGGTGCCCTTCGTCAATCAGGCGGCGCTTTGGCCGTCCCAGACCGGCACCGTGAAGTGGAAGCAGGCCCCTTCATCGGGTTCGGACACCACCCAGATGCGGCCGCCGTGCACTTCGGTGATGCGGCGGCACACCGAAAGGCCTACTCCGAATCCGGAGGTGTTGGAGGAGGTTTGCGGCAGCCGCACCCGCTCCAGGAAGATCCGCTCCTGTTCGTCGCGCGGAATGCCGGGCCCCGAGTCACACACGCTCACCTGCAGCCACTGGCTGGTGCGGTGCAGGATCGTGAGGCTCACCTGGCCGCCATCGGGGGTGAACTTGAAGGCGTTCTCGAGCAGGTTGAGCAGCACCTGCCGCATGCGCCGCTGATCGGCAAACACATCCGGCAGATCGGTGGGGATGTCGGTGATCAGCTCCAGCCCGCGGCCCACCCACAGCTTCTCCAGCTCCAAGATCGCTTCGGCAGCCACCGGCCCCAGGGCGAGGCGCTGGGGATTGAACAGCGCTTCCCAGCGCGTGGTTCCCACCTCCAGCAGATCCTTGGAGAGCTGTTCGATGTCGTCCAGGCGCCGGCCGAGCACATCGCGGAAGCGGGTTTGATCGATCTGGCCCAGGTTGAGGCTTTGTAGGGCCAGCTTCGAGGCGGTGAGCGGGGTGCGCAGCTCGTGGGCCACCATCCGCAGCAGCCGCTCCTGCACCCGTAGGCGCTCGATCAGGGTTTCGTTTTCCTGGCGCAGCACCAGGAGCTGGTCTTCAAGCTGCAGCTCCCGCTGGGTGCGGCTGCCATCGCTTTCGGCCGGGCGCAGGCTGATGCCCAGGCCGCTCACTACCTCCAGTTGCTGCCAGCGCGGCAACCAGTTGCGCAGTTGCTGCAACAGGGTGTTGCCGGCGAACACCTGCCGGGGGGATGGCTCCAGCTTGATCAGCGCCGGGGTCGCCACCAGGCGGTGCAGCTCCAGAAGCTCGGGTCGCTCGGCTGGGTCGGCGATCTCCAGGCTCACATCGAAGCCGAACTCCTGCTGTTCCAGAAAAGCCACCAGGCCGCGAAGATCGGGGGTGGCTCTGTGATGGGGCGCTGCCACCAGCAGCAGTTTCAGGTGCCGGCGCTGAGCGCTGTCCGGTTCCAGATGAGCAGGCAGGGCAAGGCCTGCTCCCCTGCGCAGCTCCCCGCGTTGTCGCGATTGGGGCATGGCGCTGAAGGGGAAGCGGTTGGGTTGAGGCTCGTCGGGGGGCTGTTCCCCAGGAGCGGGCACCGGCGCGCTGATTCTTCAGAAATTGTGCTTTCACCCTATTGAGCTTTGGCAGGCCGTGCCTGCCTCGCTATGACGACTGTGATGAGACGTTGTCCTGAGGCAAGACGTGGCTCACCCACGAGAACTCGCGACACGTGTCCATCCGGTGGCCTCCCAGCCGCCTGGCAACCGCGGTAGTCGCATCCAGCTCGATACCACCCTGCGCCGTTGGTTCAACCGCAACCTGGGCCTGTGGCGCTCGCGCCGTCAGTATTTCTTCCCCGACGACGAAGTGCTGCGCGTCGACATGTTGCTGCGGGTGCAGACCTTTGAAGATCAGGCCGAATCGGAGCCGCGCTATCGCTTCACCTGGTGGCCTGAGAAGGAATACGACTTCTTCGACATCAAGCCCCGCTACGTGCGCGAAGGCACGATGGACGCTTCCCTCTGCGGCCATCAGTTGCGCCGCAGCCGCGGCTATCTCTGTGGCTCCCCCACCAAGAGCCAGATCCGTCAGGCCGACGAGCACGAGCTGGTGTTCGAGTCGCACTATCAGCAGTGGGACATCCTTGAGCACATCCGCTTGGTGGATCAGGACCGTTTCCGGGCGCGCTCGATCTACTCCTGGTGCGACGGCAACCTGGAGCTGGTGGAGATGCACCACGAGATCCGCCTGGAGTCCGCTGGACCGCCGCTGGCTGCCGACGCCTGATGGCGATCGGCTGGTTTTGCAGCAGGATTAGCCCACATCGCTTGTTTCGCGTGCGCTCCCCCGCAAGCCGCCTTGGCCTTCTGCTGCTCCCCCTGGCCCTGCTGCTGGCTCCCCTGGCTGCGGTGGCTGCCCCTGCTTCGCAGGCCGATATGAGCCTCTACACCCGCATCGGTGCCCTCAATGTGTGCATTGCCCGGGCGGCCGGCATCGAGTTCGATAAGGCGGTGGCGGTGGCCGGAGAAACCATCGCCCAGGTAATCCAGGGCCAGCACGAAGGGGCGATCGCCCAGGTGGGCCCGAAGCCGCTCTCGCTCGATGAGTTGCGCAAAGGTGCGATCAATTCCGCCGTGCTCGGTGCGGTGGAGGTGTGCCCCGACGAAGTGCCTGCCGATGTACGCAAAAAAGTGGATGAGGTGCTGAAGAACCGCAGCGCGGCACCGGCGGCCAAGCCTGCCCCTGCCAAGAAACCCTGAGCACACCCCGAGCAGCTGCAACGCCGCCATGGCCACTGTTCGCCTCGCCGACTACCAACCGGCCCCGTATCTGATCGCGCACACCAACCTGCGGGTGCAGCTGTTTGCTGACCACAGCCTGGTGGAGGCCGACCTGCAGCTCGAGCCCAACCCAGCCGCCGAGCCTGGGCCGCTGGAGCTGCGGGGGGTGGAGCTGGAGTTGCGGGAGCTGGAGCTCGATGGTCAGCCGCTCGAGGCCAGTGCTTACCAGCTGGAAGCGGATCGTTTGCTGCTGCTGCACCCGCCGGCTCGGCCTTTCCGTCTGCGCACGCTGGTGTGCATCCACCCCGAAACCAACACCAGCCTCGAGGGGCTGTATGTGAGCGGCGGGATGGTCACCAGCCAGTGCGAGGCGGTGGGCTTTCGCCGCATCACCTTTCATCCCGATCGCCCTGATCTACTCAGCCGCTTTCGGGTGCGGATTGAGGCGGATCAGGCCAGCTGCCCCGTGCTGCTTTCCAACGGCAACTGCATGGACACCGGGGCGTTGCCGCCAGCCCCCAATCGCGAGGGAGCAGAGCCTTCACCGCGGCATTTTGCGGTTTGGGACGATCCCTTCCCGAAGCCTTCCTATCTCTTCGCCTTGGTGGCTGGTCAGCTGGAGGAGGTGAACGATCAGTTCATCACCCGCAGCGGCCGCCGGGTGCAGCTGCGCCTGCATGTGGAGCCGGGCGATGCGCCCTACACCGCCCACGCCATGGCGTCGCTGAAGCGATCGATGCTCTGGGATGAGCAGCGCTACGGCCTGGAATACGACCTGGATGAGTTCAATATCGTTGCGGTGCGCCATTTCAATATGGGCGCGATGGAAAACAAGAGCCTCAATATTTTCAATTCAAAGCTCGTGCTAGCCGATGCGGCTACGGCCACCGATGCCGAGCTGGAGCGTATCGAAAGTGTGATTGCCCATGAATATTTCCACAACTGGACGGGCAATCGCATCACCTGCCGCGATTGGTTCCAGCTCTCGCTGAAAGAAGGGCTCACCGTCTTTCGTGATGCCAGTTTCACCGCCGATCTCCACTCGGCCGCAGTGAAGCGGATCGACGATGTGTCGCTGCTGCGCAACACCCAGTTCCGTGAAGATGCCGGACCAACGGCGCACCCGATCCAGCCCGATCACTACCAGGCGATCGATAACTTCTACACCACCACGATCTACGAAAAGGGATCGGAAGTTATTCGGGTGCTTCACACCCTCCTGGGTGAGGAGCTGTTCATGCGGGGGATGGCGCTCTACGTGAGACGTCACGACGGCACCGCCGCCACCTGTAACGACTTCGTTCAGGCGATGCAGGATGCGGCCGAGCAGGCCTGGGTTGAGGGTGCCGCGCTGCCCCGCTTCGATTTCGAGCAGTTCCGGCGTTGGTATCACCAGGCCGGCACCCCTCAGCTCCAGATCGAGCGCCACTGGGATGGCGAGCAGGGCAGCTTGCGGCTGAGCGTGCGTCAGAGCACTCCGCCGACCCCTGGCCAAGCCCAGAAGGAGCCGGTGGTGATTCCGCTGGTGCTTGGTCTGGTGGGCCAGGCCGGTGAGCCGCTGCTGGTGCGCTTGCAGGGCGAGAGCAGCCATGAGGCCAAGGCCGCTGAACTCCCCCACGCCTGGGGGGAGGCCAGCCGGTTGGTGGTGATTGATCAGCCGGAGCAGCAGATCCAGATCGAGGGGCTCGAGCCCCACAGCCATCCGCCGGCCCTCTCGCTGCTGCGGGGGTTCTCGGCGCCGGTGAAGCTCGAAATCGAGCGTTCCACCAACGAGTTGCTGCACCTGCTCGCCTGCGATAGCGAGCCCTTCGCCCGCTGGGATGCCGGGCAGGTGCTGCTGCGCCAGGCGGCCCTTGAACGCGCCGCCGGATGCGCCAACGACGAACTGGAGGAGGGCCTGGTGGCCGCCTTTGAGCGGATCCTGGCGGAGGTGGGCCTCTGTGATGCCAACCGCAGCATGTTGCTTGCCCTGCCTGGCCTGCCGGAGCTGGAGGATGCCGCCCTCGCTGCGAACGGCGTGTCCGATCCCCCGGCGCTGTTTGAGGCCCTGTTGGCGTTGCAACGCCGCTTCGGTGAGGAGTTGGCCGAGCCGCTGGAGCACACCCTCGAGCGCTGCCGCCCCCAGTGGCTGTTGGCCTGGCCGGATGGCGCCGGCGATCGGGCGCTCACCTCCACGGCCTGGAGCTGGCTCGCCGCGGCGGGCGATGTGGGGGTGCGCGCAGAAGCGGCAGCGGCGGTGGGCGGTCCTTCGATGACCCTGGCGCGGGCCGGCCTGCGGGCCCTGCAGTGCCACGACACGCTTGAACGGGAGGCGGCGATGGCGGCCTTCCACGACCGCTGGCAAGACAAGCCGGTGATCCTCGATGCCTGGTTCGGCCTTCAGGCCTCAGCCCCCTTCGGTGATGGTGTGGCCCGGGTGCAGGCCCTGATGGAGCATCCGCGCTTTGATCCAGCTGCTCCCAACTCGATCCGCGCCGTGCTCGGGGGCTTTGCGGGCAACGTGGCCCAGTTCCACGCCCTCGATGGCCGCGGCTATCGCTTCATGGCCGAGCAGATCGCAGCGCTTGATCGCCGCAATCCGATCACGGCCTCTCGCATGGCCAAGGTGTTCAGCCGCTGGCAGAGCTACGGCCCAGAGCGGAGTGCACGCATGCGCGAAGCTCTCGAGCTGTTGGCTGCCGCCACGCTCTCGGCCAATAGCCGTGAGGTGGTGGGGCAGTGCCTCGGGCAGGACTGACCTCAGCTCAGGCCAGCACTGTGTAGCGCTGACGTGATCAGAGCGGCACAAAAGTGCCCCTGATCATCGAGCGTCAGGCTGCCCTCAATGCCGCTGTGGATATTCCAGCCTCCTTCCGGTTCCTCTTCTGGATTTTGCGGGTGGGGGATCTGCAGGCAGCAGAGGCCACCCCATCCATTGTTCTCACCGTGCAAACGCAGCAGCTCCTCAGCGCTGCGCTGTCGTTGGGCGCTGTTGCCGTGTTTGAGCAGGGCGATGGCTCGTTGGGCCTGCCAGAGCGCTGTGCTCCGCTGTTCTCCCAGGCAGGCCAGCACCGCTGGGCTCAGGCGCGGTTCCACCAGGGCCGTTACCCCGGCGCTGGGCAGGCTGCCCCGGGGCGCCAGGCTGAGGGCCCAACCGGCGGCAGGCCACCAGGTGCTGCGGAAGCTGCCTGACAGCACCCGTTGGCGCAGCTGCTGGAGCGCCTTGGGCTGCAACCCACCCTTCAGTGCGGAGAGATTGGCCAGCACGCAGTCATGGGCGCGGGTCCAGATGGGGCAGGCCTGGCCGGCTCGATCGATGAAGGCGGCGATGCCGTCTGCATCGGTGTAGGTGGCAATGCCATCGCCCAACCAGTGGCTGGCGATGTAGCGCTGCAGCTGGGGATCGGCGGCCAGGCCGTGGGCCAGCCGGCAGCGTTGCAACCAGATGCTGGAGTCGGCATCGGTTGGGGTGTGCTGGTTGAAGCCCAGTGCTTGCCCGCTGGGCAGGCGGCGGAACAGGTCGGCACGGCGCTGGCGCAGGGTTTGCTGCAGCCAGGGATCCGGCTCCACCGCCAGCAGGCAAAGCACCGCCGCGGTGACCCAACCATCGGAGCGCCCCGGCCGCAGGTCGAAGCCGCTCCACGGGCTTTGCTCATGGGCTCGCCAGTGCTGAAGCAGCTGTTGTTGCAGGGTTTCCGTGGCGGTGGCTGCTGCTCTCACCCCAACGGCTGTGGTCACCCCAACGAAGGCCCCCACGTAGGCCTTCGCATTCACGGCCGTGCCGTTGTGCATCACCAGCTTGAGGTGGTTCACGCCGCAGAGAATCCGGCTCTGCTGCGGCGGGCGGATGGGCCAGAGCCGCTCATTGGCCAGGCCTTGCAGCGTTCGCAGGCGCTGATCGCTGATCAGGCGATGCCGGCTGAGGAACCGCGGCCACTGCTCCCGATCCCGGGGTGGCGGCTCCTGCAGTTCGGCCAGGCTCAGATCGCGTCGATAGCGCGGCAGGATTTCCAGGCCGCACTCGCCCTGTTGGCGATCAGGGCTCAAGGCGATGTGGTGGGGCCACTGGATCAACTCCTCGTGCCAAGCCTCCGGAATCCCGTGGCGGCGGAGCACGTTCACGGAGGGTTGAGCACTGCCCAGCAGCAACCTCCAGCTGATGGGGCTTTGGCTCAGATCGAGGCCGATCTGGATCACCTGATCCAGCCCACTGCTGGCCACCTCCTCCCACCAGCGTTCAGGGATGGTGCTCAGGGGTAGCCCCTCCAGGCTGGTGGCCTGCTCGATCGCCAAGGCCAGACAGAGGTCGCGGGCGCTGCCCAGGGGCAGTGGCTGGATCGGGTTCTTGAACACCAGCAGCCGGCCGCCGGCCTCGCCGGCGCTGCGGCGACAGATCTCCAGCCAGGTTTCCGGCCGACAGCCTTCGAGTTTGAGGAAGGCATCGAGCCCGGGGCCCACACCCACGGGAATCAGCTCCGAGAGCCAGGGCCCCCAGCGGCGGCTTTGCTGGCTGAGGAGCAGCAGAGCGAGGTCGGCCTGCTGCCAGCGCTGGCTGCGGCTCGTTTCGAACCCCACCACCGGCGCCTGGCGTGGGTTGATCTGCTGCAGCAGCTGTTGTTGCTCGGCCGTGAGGCGCCGCCATGGGTGCAGCGGTGCCAGCTCGGGCTCGGCCAACAGATCGGCCCAGGAAGCGATCATCGGCAGATCCCCATCGCTGCCCTAGCGTCGCAGGCCTGGCCCAGGCTTGGCTGATGCGGATCCGGCGTCCTGAGCTTCTGGATCCCGGCGATCTTGCGTCCGCCCGCAGCCGCTTGCGCGATGGCGGTCATCTCGGTTTTAGGGGGCTGTTCCCCCGCGGCGAGATCGCCGAGCTGCGCAGCCAGCTGGAGCAACTCACGGCTCCGGCCGCTTCCGCCTGTGCGGCTGGGATGGATCAGGAGGTGGGCGCTTACGGCGCTGGGTGGTCGTTTCGTGAGCAGCTCTGGCGCCGTTCCAGCTGGCTGGAGCGCTGGTTGCTGGAGGGCCCGCCGGCGATCTGGATGCAACAACTGCTGGAGCGACCCGACATCTGGTTGCTTCGCGACCAGGCCTACTTCAAGCATCCCGGCGGTGAACCAACGCCCTGGCATCAAGACGGCACCTTCATCCCGGTGGATGGCTTGCAGTCGCTCACCCTGTGGATTCCGCTGACGCTGGTGGATGCCAACGCGTCGCCGATGCATTACGTGGATGGCAGTCAGCGCAGCTGCGCCCTGCAGGTGGAGGGTGAGCTGAGCTTCGAGGCGGGGTTGAACGAGCAGGCTGTGGCATCTCCTTCCCTGCCGATCGCCGTTTACGACCGCATGGCCCCAGGCGATTGCCTGATGCACGACACCTGGACCCTGCATGGCTCCCCCCCGCATACGGCGGCTCAACCCCGGCTGGCCTATGTGGTGGTGTATGGCTACGGCGATGGCCAGCTGGCGGATCACCATGCCCTAACCGGCTGTGGCCGATTGCTGCGCGATCAGGCCGCCCTGCTGCGCCGCGCCAACCAACGCAGCTGCTTCGCTGAGCTGCTCACCGGTGATGCGGTTCCCGGCTTGGCCACCCCCTATCTGAGGGTCGTTTAACGTCGGCCCACCAACGCACCAGCACGGTGATGGCCGGCGCCCCGCTCGACCTGCCCGCCTTCCTCGATCACGTGGCCTCCCGCCCTGATCTGCAGGAGCGGCTCCAGGGTGCCGACTTCTCGCAGGTTTCAGCCATTGCTGAAGCGGAGGGCTTCCAGGTGTCCCGCGTGTCGCTGTTGCGGGCTCAGGCGGAGCAGATTCTCAGCCTCTCCGATGAGGAACTGGAGCTGCTGCTCGATGGGAACGTGGATGAGGTGGTGTCGTTGCAGGAATTCGACGCGTATCTCAACCGGATGTAGGGGGCTGAAGCCCTTCAGTTGAGCAACAGACCACTCAAATCCAGCTCGCTGATCACCGTCTGGCGGTCGGCTTCTGCGCCCGCTGCGCTGCCGAGGGCCATGGCGATCAGCCGCTCGAATTGCTGACGCTGGGTGTCCGCGAGGGGATCGAGCTGCTGGAGCATCGGCCCGTAGCGCCACTGGAGCACTAGCTCCACCACGCTCGGCCCGGTTTGCGCCAAGGGCTGTTGTGATGGCACCGCGATCAGCGTGGCCTGGTTGCTCACGGAGGCTGCATGGGGTGGCGCCACGGTCCAGCCTGCCGCCTGCACGGCAGTCTCTAAGCCCTCTACGGTGCTCCACTCACCCAGAATCAATGTGTGGGTCTCCACAGCTGCGGGGTCGGCCACCAGGGTGAGGTGGAGATGGGAGGTGGCTGGTAGGGGCTCACTGCTGTTGAGGAGCCGGCAGTCGAGAACCTGGTCGATCAGTCGTTGATCGAGCCACCGCTCCCAGTGATCCGGCTCGAGTGGCAGGCGAAGGCCAGGAAGGTCTTGCACTGTTTGGTTGACCCATGTGCTCAGGGCTGGATGCACAGCCCAACGATTCAGCTGATGCAGAAAGCGGAAGCGCTGGGCGAACTGACGCATCTGCTGCAGCACACACTGCCCCTGGACCACTTTGTAGGAGCCGGATTGGCGGGAGAGTTGCAGCCTCAGGCCTTGAGCAAATTGTCGGTAGCGCCTCGACACCGAGCTCTGCGGTGTCTGCAGGAGTGCAGCGGCATCGAGGGTGCTCTCGAGACCCTGGACGGCATCAAAAACCAGTAAATCGGCGAGAAGATCCACCTATCGCGCTAGTTAGATCCTGCATTCCTGCAGAATTTAACAGTCCACAGGGTGGCAAATCGCTTATGCATTCTCTGCATAGGGCTGCCGGGAATCGGGGGGGGCGTTATCCAGGCCGCCATTTGTTGGCATATCCGATAGATGGATTCAATGCGTCTTTCCTGGACTGGGCGCGGTTTTGTCCATAGTTCTTGTCTGTGGGATATAGGTTCGAAGCACTGAATTTCTTCCAGTTCCTGGCATGGGCAAGCAGCTGATCGTTTCCCTCGAGGGCCTGAAGCTGATCAACCTGCAGCAGGTGGTCACCGCCCGCGGGATTGACCAGGTTCTGGTTGTTGACACGCCCACCGGCTTTGCGCAGGGGGGGATCGCCGGTGTAGCCAGCGCCTCAGCGCTGCGCAGTGCGAACCCTTCAGTCGGTTTCCAGTTCGCCTTCGCCGGTGGTGAATCGGCCGTCAGCCTCTCGGCGCCTGTCTATAGCGCCCTGGTGGCGAGTGGCTTCAGTTTTGTCAACGATGTTGGTTTGACGTCGTTTACGGACGCTTTGGTGGTCACAGCCAGCTCCGTTGAGCTTTCACAGACTGGAGCCGCCATCAAAACAACCGGCACTGGCTCAAGCACCAGTTATCAACTCACTTCCTTCAACGGTGGTGTTACCGGAGCTCTGGCAGGCCTGGCGCCGCTGTTCGATGCCGTGGAGGGTGGTCAGATCACCACCTTCTCATTGGCTGCTGCGGTGGGGACACGGCCCACGTTGGTGTCCGACGGTGGTTGGTCGGCCATTCGCACTCTCTCCAACCTCAACGGCAGCGTCAAGGTCAACCTCAGTGCCGCTGAATTTCAGGAAATTGCCCGCCGTAACGGTTTAGGCACTAGCGATGCCAGCTCGGCTCTGATTGCTGTCACCGACAGCAATGACGTGCTCGTGGGCCCTGCGGCAACCCCCCTGGCCGCCAGCGATAACGCTGGTGCCCTGCAGCTGCTCACGCTGCCCCTGCCGATAGCCGCCAGCTCCAATAACATCCTCAATGGGGTGGTTACCAGCACCACGCCAACTGCCGGGCTGAATGTTGTTACCGAACCCGGTGTGACAGCCGGTGCAACAGGTGTAGCCAGCATCAACAACTACACCACCAGCACGGCGGCAACGGCTGCCACGCAGCTCACGGTTAACGGCTTCAGGATCAGCGGTGCGCTGATCACACAGCTGGCAGGTGTTGGGAAGCAACTGGGCGACTATCGCCTCAGTGGTGAGTCGGCCTCTGGCGTTACCGGCAAGTATTTGCTGATCAACGAAGGCGATGTGATTCTCACGGCCAAGGAGTTCCGCTCCTTGCCGGCGGAAGGTGTGGTCACGGTGAGAGCCAACACCGTGAACGCCGCCACTGAGGGCGCTCCGAAAGACACGCGCCTGATCCTGGCGGATACGGCTGCCAACATCAGCTTGCTGCTGCCCCAGCTCACCAGCCAGCAGCTGGCCTCCATCTCAGAGCTTCGCGTTACAGCCAGCGGAGCGGGAACGCCGCTTGAGCCTGTTCAGGTGTCCGTGGCACGCCTCAAGGAACTCGATACCGCCACCTCAACCAACTCGATCGACACCACGGCTGGTCTGGTGAGCGCCAGCAATGTGCGGTTTGCTGTGAGTGGGAGCCTGGCCGAGCTCACGGCGTCTGGCTTGATCAGCAACACCGGTGCGCTCAACGGCTACTGGGCCGGCAGCACCAACGCTGATGGCACCGCCAATTTGGTGAGCCAGATCAAGTGTGTGGAGGTTGCCCTCGAGCTTCAATCGGGCGATCAGCCCGTGAGTTTGGCTGACCTCGAGCGCCTTCAGGTGCTGCAGCAGTCGCTTGGGGCCGAGCGTCCGCTGCTGCTTCAGGCTCCCGGTGTGTCCCTCACCGTGGAGGGCTACCAAAGCCTGCTGGAGATCGGGGCGTTGCTGCCGCCAGGCCGTTTCAGCATTGTGGATACACCGGCGCGAATTGCGGAGCTGCTGCTGGAGGGCGGCCCCCTCACCGCTGTGGGGGCCATTGCCAGTTCGGATGCCACGGGGGTGGCGGAGCTGAACTACCAGCAATATCAGAAGCTGCAGGGCACGCTTCCCTCGATCTTTGATCGAGGCTCGCTGCTGGATGTGCAGTTTGTGGTGAACGGCACGGCTGCTCAAATTGAACAGCTATTTGCTGAGTTTGGAGCTGCGATCAACAAGCTGAATCTGCACGATAGTTTCAGCTTCCACATCACCGATGGTGGTGCCAGCAGCACGTCGCTGGCGGCGGAAACTGCAATTACTGCTGCGGTGCTCGATCGCCTCGATGGCCGCATTCAAGGTGCTGTTGCGGTGGTGGATACCAGCAGCAACATCGCCGGCATGCTGGAGAAAAAGATCCCCGATGTGGTGAAAGAGATCCTGGTGTCTAAAGCCGCAGGGGCTCTTGATCAACTCACGCTCACGGTGGCCCAGTTCCGCAATCTACCAGCCTATGCCAACCCTGCTGATGGGGTGGTAATTCGCGATACTGAAATCAACATCATTCGCGCCCTCAGCTACGGCACCCTGGATGATCGCGTGGTTGGCCTATCAGTTTCGGCACAACTTGTGAATACACAGTTGCCAAACGATGGGGCGCTCACTCTAACTGCAGCAACGGCCCGAGCACTCGGCGATCGCTGGGTGCAAGTGGATGGTGTGACCGGCTCAGGCCCAGGCCCCGTTGTGATTCGCGATCGTGGTGCTGCGATTGCTGCCTATATCGAAACGGCCTCACTCCCGAACGGTGGTGCGATCAACTTGAAGTTTGTGGAGGCAACGGGCCAAACTGTTGTGCTCAACTTTGATCAGTCCAACGCGTATTTGTCGCTGGAGGATCAGGTTCATGTTGGCGGTGGCTCTCTGCTATGGGTCACGCTGCCTTATCAAGGCGCTCCGACGAATTGGGTTCAGTTCCAGCCCGCGGATGATGTGGTTGGAGGTTTGAGGGTTGATCTCCAGGTACTTGCCGACCTTGTTAGTGGATTAGCTACTGCCCAGGCAGCGCTTGAGAAGGCGACCAAGGACGGAGATAAGGCGACTCAGGATGCCCTGACCAAAGCGGTTAGCGATCTAACCAAGTCGATCACCGATGGCAACACGGCCCTCGGTACCCAGATCGGCGGTGTTG
>JBJOMY010000004.1:0-343186 GCA_046052125.1 Cyanobacteriota bacterium | reverse complement strand
ATCTATTCAGATGGCAAGTTCGACTTTGAATCCGCTCCTAACTACAACGGGCCCATTCCTCAAGCCTCATACACCGTTACCGATGGCTCAGGACAAAATGTTCAGTCCACTCTGAACATCAACGTCACTCCAGTTGATGATCCCAGCAAACTAGCTCCTGATACTCAAACAATTCAGGAAGACCATACCGCAACCGGTAATGTCCTTGGTAACGACAAAGATATCGACAGCACACTTACCGTTACTGCCTTCCAGGTCAATGGACAGAACGTTCAGGCTGGCGGCACCGCCACCATCCAAGGCGTTGGCACCATCACCATCAAAGCTGATGGTGGCTACACCTTCACGCCTGAGCACAACTACAACGGTCCCGTTCCAACCGTTACCTACACCACCAATACAGGACAACAATCAACTCTCAATATCAACGTCACTCCAGTTGATGACAACTGGACGGACAACAATGAACAGGTCTCCACTGACCAGGACAAACCTGTCTCAGGCACCCTCCTTGAAAAAACATCCTCCGTTGATGGAGCACTAACTCTCAAAGACTTCACCATCAACGGCCAGACATACTCCGGTGCTTCCTTCGGAACTCCAATCAACATCACCGGTGTTGGCTCCATCAACATCCAACAAAATGGTCAATATACCTTCACTCCTGATCCAAACTGGCACGGCGATGTCCCAACCGTTGGCTACACCGTCGTCTCTACTGATGGCTCCACAGATACCTCTAATCTCAATATCAAGGTCAATCCAGTCAATGATCCTTTCACTGACGAAAATGAGACGTATTCCATCAAAACGGGTCAGACCCTCGACAAGAACATACTGGATAACGCAAGCGCAAGAAGCACAAAAGACGGAACAGTCGAGCTTCTCTCCTACCGAATAGGGAATAGCAATACAACCTACCTCCCGGGGCAAAAGGTCACACTTCCGGAAGGGGAGTTGATGATCTCCAAGGATGGCCACCTGACATTCACACCAAAGCCAGGGTTTGCGGGTGCGCTTCCGGATATTCGTTACAACCTAACAGATGACGGCAAGACAATTGGCGATACATCATCCGTCCACATCACGGTAGCCCCGCATACCCTCAAGGACGACAATGAATTCAAAGATGGCGCAGAGAATAAACCCATTTCCGGAAATCTAACCGAAAACGCCGTCTATGAAAATGGAGCCAAAGCCAACTGCAAAATCACTGATGTCATGATGCCAAATGGCCAGCATTTGTCTCAGGGACAGAATGGTCATTTCAGCGGGAACGTCGAGGATCCGCAAGGAAAGGTTCTCGGAACGATTGACATTGACCCGAATTCAGGAGCCTACACCTTTACGCCGAGCAAAGGGTGGTCGGGCACTATCGGGACGGGACAGATTCCGCCGATTATGTATACGCTACAAGATTCAGGTGGGGCTATTGATTCGTCTGGATTGTTCCTCAGAGTGAACCCAGACTGGGCAACTCAGAGCCCACAACAACCCGTGGATGGTGGCAAAGTTACTGGGACCGTTGGCAGTCTTCCCGATCTACACGTCGCACCTGGACAGGCTCACTACTACATCGCAAAAGCTGGTGTTCCATTCGATCCTCTCCATCCACAGTCAACTGGCCAATCAGCCTTAGGGACCGTCTCTGTCGATGCCAAGGGCCAGATTCATTTCACGGAGGACAAACAAAGAGAACTTCAATGGGCTCAGAACAATCAGAATCTTGTAGGGACCAAGACCATCCAACAGACCAATCATGGTGGCACGACCCACCAAACTGGTTCACCCACAATCCACAATCCATCCGGGAGAACACTGGGTGTCGCCTCAGCACCACCTGGATGGAGCCATGGCGGAGCCTCATGGAAGCACCCAAGCACTGGTGAAATAATTCAGCCCCCAGCGACGATGACGGCGGGTGGCCGTCTTGGTTTTTTTGAGGAGTGGATTGTTTACAACGAGAAAGGTGAGCCTGTTGGCAACTACTGGATCACCGCCGACCTCACTGTTACAACAACAACAACGCAGAACCAAGAATGGCGAAACCTTCATCCAACTGGAGGTCCAAATCATGCGGATTGGCAGTGGGTGGACACGGGAACTGCTACAACGACAACACACGCTGAGATTACCAACATCGCCGCAGGCGTTACTCCACCATCAGCGGGCCAGAAAGGCAGCAGCGCGCCACCCCCACCACCTCCTCCGCCAGCCGACGCCCCAGACAGCGCCGACGACATTAGTGTTTATATCAACCTCGGGGCTGATGCTGCTGTTGCGGAAGCTCTGGCAACTCTTGACTCACAAATTCAAAAGGAGATCAAGGATTTGCATATCACAGAGATCAAAGTCACCACTGGGACCAACGGACAAAGTCAATTGACGCTGGTCGCCGATGAAGGAACACTCCAAGTCTTGACATCTGGTGCGGCATCCAATTCTGCGGGTAACACACCACATTCGTCCGTCGATGCCTCTGGTCTCAGACCCGAATTCCTAAACACTCATCCTGGGCTTCAGCAAACCAATCTCGATCAAGGATTTAACCCTGCACCTAAGGACTTTGAACCCAGTGATGCTGCGTACGAGCCCGAGAGAGTGGACGGCGAAAATCTTGCGAGTGCCCTGGAACTAATGAAGGGTGAGCTTGAAAACAGCAACGCAACCAACCCCGGTCAGGGAGATTCCAAGGGATCAGGCAAGCGTGGCAATGGAATCCCAGATGAAGATCCAACCAACAGCCAATCAAGCCAGTCCGGAGAGCCAATAGAGGCAAGCCCCCCTGGTGAGCCAGAAGAATCCAAAGGCCAGCTCCTTCTCAAGAGCATTCAAAATGTTCAAGAGAAACCTGCCTCTGAACAAGACAACACGAACGGCGCAATTACAGAGATACCGGTCTCCCAGGCTCCCGATCCATTTGAAACAGCGAAGAACCAGGAGACAAGCAACCAGCAAGATGCCTATTTACCAGAAGAGCCCCTCGTGCCTCTCACGGAAAGCCAAGACAACAATGATCATCTCAGCTAAGCAAGAGTTACACCCTTGAATTGATATACCGGCTCAACAACAACCCAATCATCAAGGTGATATACAGCGTCGCTGTAATGCTCAGGAGCACCGCAAAGCTCTCCGCCACGGCCGTTGCGGGGAGCACATCCCCATAGCCCAGGGACCCCAGGGTCACAAAGGAGAAGTACGACAACCGCTCCACCAACTCCTCGCCGGGCAGCATCTGGCCAAGACTGAAGCTTCCAGGCCTGAGCACTTCCAGCGTGGTGGCCAACTGGCCACCCGTTAAACCGAGATGGATATAGCCAGCCGCACCAAGACAGAGCACCCGTTCATTCACCCGATCCACACGAGCCAGGATCAGCACAATCACCACGGCAGTGGCCACATAGAAAGCCAAGATCGCGGCAAGGATCGGGAAGTGCCAGTGGTGTGCCACATGGTGCCCAAGGATGAACGGCAACCACATCAAAGACGCACACACCACGCCGAGCGCGCGATAGATCGGCAACAACGACACCGCGCCCATCCGCAGCGCAGCCTCCGGTGCAATCCGTAGCGCCATTATCACGAGATACAGCGCAGTAACAGGCAACAGCAGCCTCTGAATGGCATTGCCCTCGAGATTGGTGAAAGGCATCACCAACAGCGGCAACAACGTTGCCAGCAAAAACCACGGGAAGAATCGCTCGCGGCGCCGAGTTCGGGAGGTGGTTTCGCTCATGGCCCGTCCTCCAGCGCTTGCCTGGATCGCTGCCTTGGAGCCTGCGAGGCGATGAAGCGGCTCAATAACAGCCCGATCAACAGGCTGATGTAGAGGGTGCTGCTGATGCTGAGCAACACGGCAAACACCTCACCCACGGGGCTGGCTGGCACCACATCGCCATACCCCAATGAGCTGATCGTGATGAAGGCGAAATAGGAGAGCCGAGCCATCAGCTCTTCATGTAGCCCGGCCATATCGATATTGAAACTATCGGCGTCCACCAGCTGAAGCACAGTGGCGAGGAGTCCAGCCGTGAGGCCCAGATGCACATAACCCGCGGCACCTAGGCACAACGTGCGCACAGACACACGATCTGAATTGGCCAACACCTGAATGATCCGAACCGCCGTAAGCAGGTAGAACGCCGAGCGCAGCGAGAGGATGCAGACGTGCCAGATCAGCGGGGGGCGATGAGCCGTAACGATGGGCCACCACACCCCCAGCGCCGAGATCACCCCAAGAACGCGGTAGATCGCATTCACGGGTAACGGACCAAGGCGCGCCACCCACGCGGGTAACGCCAGCAGCGATTCGACCACGAGCAGCGTGACCGACAGCGGCAACATCAACCGCTGCAGCGGCGTGCCATCCAGATCGGCGAAGGGAAACAGCAGGATCGGCAGCAGTGCTGCCAACAGGAACAACGGGAAGTGCGGCTCCCGGGCACGAATGGCGTCTGGCCGCAGTCGAAGGGGCGCCGTGATTCTCATCGCCCCATGATCGTCTCCAACTCCGCGCTTTGCCAGCAGGGGATGGCAACCGGCCAGCCTCTGTCTACGTTGCCAACAGCTTTTCACCTCCCCATGTCTGCTGTTCAGCGCTGCGGCCTGATAGCCGGTGGACTGTGCCTGCTGGTGCTCGGTGCCAGCGCCGTTCAAGCCCAACCCTCGGGGCTCAGCTACCCACGACAGGGCGTGGTGTGCGATGGCATCGGCCGGGTTTGCTACGACAGCTATGGCCCCTCCATCGGCATCACCAAGGAGGTGTACGGGAAGAAAGCCGCCAATCAGCTCACGCGCGCGCTGAGTGATAGCAACAGCCGCGACTTTCGCCTCAGCACGGGCCAGGCCTGCAGCGTGAGCCGGCGCACCTGCTGGAAGGACGGCTGGAGCGAACGTGAGGTCGCGAGTGGCTTAACACAACAGCTGTTCGGTGGTGGCGGTGGGCTGCGGCCAGGCCAGGCCCAGGTGGCGCGCGACTCGGGCCTGTGCAGCCTGAGCCGCAGCGCCCAGCGCGTTTACGACGGGCCGTGCCTGCTCAAACAGGTGATGCAAGGCGGCCAGAACCGTTACGAGGTGACGCTGCAGAACGGCAACCGCTACGTGTTCCAGCAACTGGGCGGCCGCTTTGAGATTCGCGATGGTTTTGGCGGTGTCTGGCCGGTGGCCTTCGTGGATCACGGCAACACCGGCGTGTTCCGCTTCGGGGATTACAAGCTCGTGGCGACCCAGCAACGCAACCAGTACGGGTCCACTCCTGGAAGCGCAGGAACTGGCAACACCCTCACCAACCTGCTGAACACCCTGTTCCAGTAGGGCGCAAAGGATCGGCCACCTCACCACGGAGCCAATCAACCACCCCAAACCTGATTTTCCACAGCTTTTCCACAAGCGTCTCAGCAAGGACTCGCCGACCCATCTGGGATTTGATTCCCTCTTCGGGGAAACAGCTCTGGGGACGAACAGCAGCCACCTCGCCTGCGGAGGCGACCACCGCCGCAAGCAAATGTTCACCGCAAACCATTCCAGCCCAACGCGTCCCACATCACGACAAGCGAGTCGTGCTTCGAGCTCGGGATCCGACGTTTCTGTTGTTGTCGCGCGCTGCGAGGACTGGTCCCAGCGAAAGAGAAGCAATCCTGTCGGTTCATGATCAACAACCTGTGCACGTGCGTGTGGAAAACCGCGTTGCAGCTGATTGATGCGATGGGCTGGTCAATTTCAGACACTCAACAGCCCACTTACCACTACCGGCTGATGCAATCCGCCTGATGGCGGCTGCTCACCAACTCACCGGTGCAGGCCACCGGCAACAAGCTCGAGCGACCCGATGCATACCAGGCCTCCACCAGTGCCCCAGGGGAGCGGGGGGAAAGTTCTCCCGCCAGGATCCAGAGCTCGTCGTGCAGCACCTGGGTCTGATCGGGCATCCCCACATACCAGGGGGCTTCTGGGTCCACCGAAAGCTCCTCATGGAGCTGCAGCAAACCCTCGAGAACGCAGGCCGCGAGCTCGGGTGTCATCGCAACAGAAGAACTTCCATCCACGCACAGCGCGGAGCCCTCGATCAAGCGCAGCGCGGCTGATCCTTGCGCTTGCTGCAACGCCGCTGCAAACGATCCGAGCCCGTTGGATCGCTCCTATGACCTGGGTATCGGTGAGGTCGAGATGACACACAACACAACATCAAGCGCCAGCCATGAGGCGCTGAGTACTCAGGAGATGGCGCTGCACATGATTGCCAGTGCCGCAAGGGTTTTGCTCATGATTGGCACGGCCGTGCTCGTGGGAGAAGTGGCCGCAGGTCCGGCTCGGCGGCTGATCGCGGCGCGGCGGAACACTCATGGCACAGAGGCAGCCCCGGGGGTTGATGGCTAAGACAGTGGTGTTCGCAAGGTTGCGATGGCCCGTTTTGATTCCAAGAACTTCCTCTTAGAGCAACTGGAAGACGGCTGGATGCTGGAGGCATCCCACATCACCAAAGACGTGGAAGGCGACTGGATGCTCAACCACGATCAGCTGGAAGAGCTCAAAGCGCTCCTGCAGCAAGCGTTGGGCTGAGCGCTCTTAAGCCAGTCGAAGAACCTGCGCTGGATTCGGGATCAACGGACCGTGATCGAGCGGTGGGCTTTGCCTACAGGTTTGAGCTGTTGCCGCAGCTGGGCTCCATGCCTATGAAGGATCTGTTGCAGAACGAGTGTTCATGTCGAAGCGGATCTCGGCAATCGCGGCAGTGATGGTGCTTCTGGGTGGGTCAGCCGCATTCGCGGAGGCGCCATCCGCACTGCTGAAGGCTCTACCTGCTGCTGCAAAGGGATCACTCGCAACCCTGTTCACAGCCAACGCCATTGGACAAACAGGGCTGAATGGTCAGCTCAAAGGAACACCTCAGGGATTGCTCGACCAACTCCGCGCATCACTCAGCAAAGCTGGCTACGCAGAACAACCCATCCGCACCACGATTGGAGCCTGGGGATTTTCAGCCACGTGGGCACCGCCTGCAGGGAAAAGCGTGGATGGCACACCCCAGGGGCAAACCGCTGTGCTCGTGACCCAGGCCACGGCCCTTGGGCCCGACAAGCTGAATCTGAATATTCGCTTTGAAGCAATCGCCGCTTCCAGCGCAGAGACACACCCCGATCACCACAACACAGAACCCAGCCAACGACCCGCCGGACTATCGATGCCTCGCGGATTGTTCTGAGCCAAGCGACTCAACAGAACCTTGCCCTACAACAGTGAAACGGTCGTCGTCCGGTGGCGGCCGCTACACAGGGCCTGGAGTGGATCCCAGCGATCGTGATTTATTCGCTCGCAGGATTGATCGGAGCTCTGATTGTGGGGTTTTGCCTCACCCTGCCATGGGCCACTCCCTGGGATCCATGGATTGCAGCCGTTCTCTGGCTTGCGATGGTGGCGTTCATGAGGTGGCTCCTCCAGGCCTGTAACCAAAGCGCCATCGCAATCGATCTTCGCTGCCGTGATTGCGGCAAACAGTGGATCATTCCAGCAGAAGCGCTGCGCTTTGGGCGCACCAGCTCTGCTGCCAGGGATGTGGCCAGATTGATGAGATCAACGCCATCTCTTACGGACCAGATCACGCCGGAGTAACGCCAATCCACAAGCGTGGAGTCAAGCTGGGTCGCTTCTGGCTTCACTAATCCGCGCTCCAACAAGCAGAGAGTTCGTCGTAGAACGAGCTCTCACCCCATCGCCCCCCATGCGCTCTGCACTGGCCTTGCTGGCCGTAGCCGGCCTGCTCGCACCCGTGGCTCGGGCACAGATGGCCCCCAACGACCACCAACACCACCATCAAGCTCCGCAGCCACAGCCGCTCGAACACAGCAACCACACCCACAACGTTGGACCGGCCGGCGGCAGTTACGACCTGCGCTGGATCGACGCGATGGTGCAGCACCACACCGGGGCGCTGCGGATGAGCGAGTTTGTGTTCGACATCGGCTCACCTGGTGTGGGCGCCCTCGGGAAACAGATCTGGCGCGATCAGTCCCAGGAGATCAAAGCCATGGGCCAGTGGCGCAAAGCCTGGTATCCCGAAGCGCCTGTGTATCCCGTTGCCCTCAAACCAGGCGGCAACCCCAATGCCCTCGATGGATTGATGCGCATGAGCACTGCGCAGATCCAGGCGATGCAGATGACAGGACGCTCACCAACACGCGACACCCGCGTGATCTGGTTTCTCGAGGGAATGCTTCAGCACCACGGCGGCGCACTGGTAATGGCCCATGACGCGCTAATCAAGTGCAACAATCCCACCATCCGGCGACTCGCGCGCGAGATCATCGTGGCGCAGCGCAAGGAGATCATTCAGATCCGCAAGATGCTGCAACGCGAAGGATTGAACAAACCCGATTACTACCAATACGACAACCTCTTTAGCCTCAGCTGACTCTCATGAAGCTGCTGGTGGTGGAGGACGAACCCACGCTGCGGGAAGCCCTGCTGCGGCTGATCGCTCAGTGGGGGTACGCCGCCCAGGCCGCCACCAATGCCCGCGAGGCGCTCGATTGGCTGGAGCTGGAGCTGTTTGATCTGGTGCTGCTCGATCTGGGGCTACCCGATCGCGATGGCCTGGAGGTGTGCCGCAGCCTGCGGCGGGCATCCCGCCACCAACCGCTGGTGCTGATGCTCAGCGGCCGCGATCGCCGCGAGGACAAACTCGCCGGGCTGGATGGCGGCGCCGACGACTACGTGGTGAAGCCGTTCGATCCGGCTCTGCTCCAAGCCAGGATCCGCGCCTTGCTGCGCCGAGCGAATCGCCCCCTCACAACAAGCCTGAGCTGGGGATCACTGCAGCTGCAGCCCGGCGACACCATGGCGCAGCTAGGCGAGCAAACCGTGGAGCTCACCCCCAAGGAGGCGTTGATCCTCGAGCAGTTGATCCGCGCCCAGGGCGGCGCCTGCCGCAAAGACGACCTGCTCGATGGCTGCGAGGACGGCCGCCGTGTGATGGGCGATGACGCCCTGCGCTCGCACATGCGCAACCTGCGCCAGAAGCTGAGCGCCGCCGGCGGCCACGCCAATCTGATTGAAACGGTGTATGGCCTTGGCTACCGGCTCACTGCCACCTGATCCACTGCAGCTCAAGCGGCGCCTGTTGCTGCAGGGGGGCAGTTTTGCGCTGCTGCTGCTCAGCGCCTTTGCCGGCTCGCTCTACTGGAAGGTGGCGTTGCAGCGCCAGGAGGATCAACGCACCGAGCTGCGCCAGCTGATGGCCACCGCCACCAGCCAGCTGCCGCTGATCGCCCATGAAATGAAGGAAGCCGCGGGAGCCGCCAAGTTCCGGCCCAACACCCAGCTGATCACTGCACCGGCGCTGCAGGATCAGCACATCCAATGGTTTGATGCCCGCGGCCAACTGCTGCTTGAGCAGGGCGGGCTGCATTTGCCGGCTCGCGCTCCAAGCGGCCAATGGCAGCGCTGGGATGGCGGGATCAGCCTCTGGCAACCGGTGTGGGTGAGGCCGCAACCGGCTGGAGCAGCCCAGCTGCTGGGATCAGTGCGGGTGGCCCTCTCCGATCGGGCGGCCCTGGCGGATCTCGAGCGGCTGCGCAGCGGACTGCTGCTGGGCGGGATCGTCACGGTGTTGGCCGCGTTGCTCGTGGGCCGCAGCATGCTCAAGGCAGCGTTCTGGCCCCTGCAGCAACAGGTGCGGCTCCTGGAGCGGTTCACGGCCGACGCCTCCCATGAACTGCGCCATCCACTCTCCGCCCAGCGGGCGCTGCTGGCCGCCGTGCCCCAAGACCTGCGCCAACGCCCCGAACTGGCCTGGCGCGAACTCAACCAACTCAGCGCTCAATTGGGCGACCTGGTGGACGACCTCTTGCTGCTGGCCCGCCAGCGCGACACCCGCACCGCACCTCGGCCACTGGAGCGTTTCGATCTGCTCGAGCTCCTGGAAGACCTGACCCGTTGCTACAGCGCCCAGGCCAGCGAGCGTTCGATTCAGCTCACGCTCAGCCCGGATCCGTCCACCGCAAACGCCGAGATCGAAGGCCAAAGCGAGCAACTCCTGCGCCTGTTCACCAACCTGCTGCTCAATGCCATCCGCCACAGCCCTGCCGGAGGAACCGTGGCGCTTGCGGTGATCAGCGCCGGCCGCCAATGGCAGGTGGAGGTGGCAGACCAGGGACCGGGGATTCCGCGGGAAGCGCGCGAGCAGGTGTTCGAGCGGTTCTGGCGCAGCAGCGATCAGGGCGGCCACAGCGGACTGGGGCTAGCCATCGCCCGCAGCATCGCCCGCAGCCACGGCGGTGATCTCAGCGTGGCCGACTGCGCCGCGGGGCACTGCGTGCTGCAGGTGCGCTTGCCGAAGCCCAGCCCAACCTCATGATTTCTTCATGATCATTGCGGCAGGTTCAGCGCATGAGCGCACCGCTTCCTTCTGATCCCGGCGTGGCGGCCTTTGGGGCCAGCCTCACCGCCATCACCCTGGCGGAGCTGGGTGACAAAACCTTTTTCATGGCGCTGATCCTGGCGGCCCGCCACCGCGCAAGGGATGTGTTCATCGGCGCCTTCGCCGCGCTCACGGCTGTCACCCTGATTTCCCTGGGGCTGGGCTACGGCCTGCGCGAACTGCTGCCCGCGAGCGTGGTGCCCTGGTTGGCGGCGGTGCTGTTTCTGGCCTTCGGCCTCAAGCTGCTCGTGGATGCCCAGCGGATGGCGGCCAACGAGGCGGAAGAAGAAGAGAAGGAAGCAGAGAAAGCGATTGCCGAAGCCGAGAGCGGCCGGCGCATCAGCACCACCTGGGCTGTGATCTGCGAAGCGTTTGCGCTGGTGTTCATCGCCGAGCTGGGTGATCGCACCCAGTTCACCACCATCTTTTTGGCCACTACGCCAGCCTTCACCTTTGCCGGGCTGCTGCTCGGCACCCTGCTCGGTCATGCCCTCGTCACCTGGCTGGCCGTGGGCGCCGGCAAGTGGATTGGCGGCCGGATCAGCGAACAGCTGCTCTATCGCCTCAGCGGCGGCCTGTTTATCGCCTTCGGGCTGTTCTCGCTGCAGCAGGCGCTCAGCTGAGCGGAAACAACTCGCCCTGCACCAGACCAGGCAACCGGCGCTTGCGCGGCCGCGGTGGACGCTGGGCCACAGGGGCGAGCACCGGCTCCAGCGAAGGGCGCGACTGAGGCGGCCAGATCAGATCAACCGCGCGGAACACCGCATAAGGGGAAGCGACAGGCATCAACCCAAGGCGAAGTACACCTGTACTAGCCAGTTCAGATCAACGTGTCAACAGCGGCCCGAAAACGCGCCAAACCAACCACGCTGCTCCTGCCCGCAGCCAAAGGCAATGCGCCAAATCGCGGATTGCCCAGGGCCGCCGGCGGGACGAATCTGGTGACATCAACCAAGGAGGCGTCCGCCATGGACGACACGCCACCGCGCTAGGAGCCAGAAGCAACGCTGACTGCAGGCCCCTGCTCCAACAGTCTTCACCCAACCGTGGGCGGGTCGTCAGTTCGGACACTGACTGGTGCGTCTGAGCCGTCGACACTCCGCATGCACCGCCTCAGGTGCCCCAGGAGAACCAACCAACCCACACCTGGAACGTTCGGCCCCAGGTGCCAACGCCAGCAGCTTCGCTCCACTGCAACTTCAACGTGATTGACCAATGACCCTCGGGCGTTGCTCGGGGGTTTTTGATTGCCGTGGCAGCGCAGCAGATCGAAAGCACATGCGAGCCCTACCAGAAATCAGGCACGCGCGTGCTAGCCTTTTAAAAATCCTTAACAATTGGGAAGTGGCTCATGTTTACGTTTGAAAGAGCCTCAAAGATCTTTCCCAATACGCAATCAGCGGACGTCGTTCCGGCGATCACAGCCCGCTTCAAGTTGCTGAATGCAGAAGACCAACTAGCGCTGATTTGGTATGCCTATCTGGAGATGGGCCGCACGATCACCGTGGCCGCACCTGCAGCAGCACGAATGCAATTTGCTGAGGGTGTGCTCAATCAAATCAAAGCGATGAGCTTTGATGAGCAGAGCCAGGTGATGTGTGATCTGGCCAACCGCTCAGACACACCCATCGGCCGCGCTTACTCGATCTGGTCGGTGAATATCAAGCTGGGATTCTGGTATCAGCTGGGTGAATGGATGGCCGCCGGCCTCGTGGCACCAATTCCCGAGGGATATCAGCTCTCCGCCAATGCAGCGGCGGTGCTGCGCTCCCTGCAGGAGGTGGAGCAAGGGCAACAGATCACCCTGCTGCGCAACTTTGTGGTGGACATGGGCTTTGATCCCGAAAAGGGCGAAGGCCAGCGGGTGATGGAACCGGTGATTCCTCCCACACCGGAAGAGCAGCGCAAGAAGGTGTTCATCGAAGGGGTGATCAACCCAACGGTGAACAACTACATGGATCTGCTGAACGCCAACGATTTCGACAACCTGATCGATCTGTTCCTGGCGGACGGCGCCCTACAGCCACCGTTCCAGAAGCCGATCGTGGGCCGTGATGCGATCCTGCGCTTCTTCCGCGAAGACTGCCAAAACCTGCGGCTCCTGCCCGAGCGGGGCTACGCCGAACCGGCAGAAGGCGATTTCACCCAGATCAAGGTGACCGGCAAGGTGCAGACCCCCTGGTTTGGCGCCGGCATTGGCATGAACGTGGCCTGGCGTTTTCTGCTCAGCCCGGAAGGCAAGATCTACTTCGTGGCCATCGATCTGCTCGCTTCACCCGCGGAGCTGCTCAAGCTCGGCCGTTGAGCACCCAGAGCACACTCCCAAGCCCAGCGGCCAAGGGAGTGATCTCGGCAACGGTCGTGCTGCTGGGATGGTTGATCTCGCTGATCAGCCTTCTCAGGCTGGATCTACTCAGCCAAAGCGCTTGGTGCGTTGCGGCGGCCGTTCTGCTGCGAACGGCCTTTCAAACGGGCCTGTTCATCACAGCGCACGACGCCATGCACGGCGTGTTGGTACCTGGATCACCAACGATCAATCACCGGCTGGGAGCCTGGTTTCTCTGGCTCTACGCAGGGTTGCCCTACCGAAGCTGCCTGCGCAAGCACCACAACCATCACCGCTTCTCCGGGAGCAGCTCGGATCCTGATTTCTGCGCTGATGCCTCAATCGGCGCCTGGGGTTGGTATCGCTCCTTCATGGCTGGCTACCTCAGCCAAAGTCAGATGATCCGCTTGCTTGGTCTTTGGCTTGCCCTAGCGGTGTTGGCCACGGCCAATCACAGAACGGGCTGGTGCAATGTATTGGTGGTGTGCGTGGCGCCGCTTTTGCTCAGCTCCTGGCAGCTGTTTCTCTTCGGCACCTATCTGCCCCATCGCATCCAACAGCACGCTGGCGATCCCCAAGCACCAGCGAGCATTGATCATCCGGTGTGGTTATCGCTGATCACCTGTTTTCACTTCGGCTATCACCGCGAGCACCACGAAAGCCCGCAGCTGGCTTGGTTCGAACTGCCGGCCGAACATCGGCGCCGCAGAACCCTCGCGCCATCTTGAACTTTTGAGTATCGTCGAATACAGCCATGGCCAAGCCAATGACCGATGCAATGTTGGAAGGCTGGTCGGAATCGGAACAAGCCATCGCCAAACAGGCCTTCGAGCAGGCGTATCAGCGCACTGTTGAACGGCTGATCGCTGATCTTCAAGAGAAAACAAAACAACTGAATTCAGCAGAAGCGGTCTGGCAACTGCACGACTACCTCAGCATCGAGCGGCACACGATTGAAGGCCGATTTGCCTTCAGGTCTGAAGGAATCTTGTTCGTGTTCGCCAGCTTTGTGAAAGATGATCTGCTGCACATCGATGAACTCGCCGGCCTCGACGCCGACAAACTGGCGAAGGTTTCAGCGATGTCGCGTTTTTAGGGCTCAGCTCGTTTCCGCGACAGCTGGCACAATTTCCTAGACCGCAGATCAGTCGTGTTGGCCTCCCGCAAGCCAGCCCAATGGCAAGACGGCCCCGGCTGGCGGACACTCCTCAACAGCCAAGACTTCGGTCAGTGGGACGAAGCTCTGGCCAGCACCGTTGGCCACCACCGCAGCAGGTTGCGCCCTGGATCCGGGCCATTTGAGGCCCTGATGCGCTTTGCGCAGGTGGACGAGTTTCAGGTGATCTGGTTGCAGGGCACTGGCCGGCTGGAGTTACAGCGCGAGCAATGCGGGGATGGGGTGTTGTGGCTGCCCCTGGAAGGGCTGGTGCAGGAGACGATCAACGGCGAGGAGCACCTGGCTAAACCCGGTTCAGCGCTGCTGTTCCAACCTGGCGATGCCATGACCGGGCTCACCACCGAATCGGTCAGTGGTGTGTCGATCGTGGTGCCCGAGCAGTACTTCAAGGGCCAGGGCTTGACTACGCCCCTGCTGCGCAAGGGGCCGGCTGCTCAGGAGTTGATCACCGCGGGATGGGACCTGGTGGCGGCAGTCGCCCTCGAACCTGGCGGCGCCGAGTTTGCGGCGGAGCGCTTGGTGCATGCCTTGAACCAGGCCTTTGCCGCCTCCAGCCCGGACCCGCACCAGCGAGAACGCATTACGGCCACTCGTCGGCGCACACTCGTGGGTGAGGCCTGTACCTGGATGCAGCACCGACTACAAGAGCGCTTCTCAGTGGTGGAGTTGAGCGCAGCGATGAACGTGTCGGTACGCACAGTGCAGAACAGTTTCCAAACGGAACTGGGCTGCACACCCATGGCCGAACTCAAGCGGATGCGGCTGCAACGGCTACGCCAGCTGTTGCTGGATCCCGAGCTCGAACATCAAAGCGTGGCGGAATTGATGACGTGCGCAGGGCTGCTAGCTTGCGGCGTGACGGCTGCAGACTATGAGCGTTGGTGCGGGGAGTTGCCGCGGCGAACACGCCAGGGGCTCTAACCCAGGCGCTCAAGAACCGATGAACGAACTCGGCACGCCTCGATGTAATGAATACGCAGAGTACTGCGGGTCTTTGTAAATAAGAGCATCAGAGGAAGGCGCCACTGTTGATCCGATGAGCTTGCGCAGGTGTCTTGGTTTACATTGACAAAGCTCATAAGAGTGAATGGCGCTCTTCAAGTGGCTCGCAACAACCGAAGAGAGTTGCTTGCTGTCACTACTGCAGCCTCGAATCAACCATCTCGGCATGGCTGTGGATGACTCCGTCTCCAATTCACTCCAGGTGTACGCGGCTGATGCACTGGTTAGCGAGATTCCCCATCACTCCCGCGTGAAGCTGATTGCTTCCTGGACGGATCGGTCCACAGGAGAGCTGCAGATCGAAGTGATGAGTGATGAGCCCATGCTCCTGCAGGGAACCCGCTGCGAGCGAATGGCAACAGCACTACAAAGCGTATTCCCTCCAAAATGAACCTGCGATGGGAGTCAGGAAACAATGGCCGATCAATGCTTAGTCCGCCAGTTAGAACTTGATAGTCGCCCCCGCGGCGTTTTGCTTTCAACCTGATGCGTGACCGCGGCTTCGCATTGTTGGTTGCGGCCAGCGTGGCACTGCCCTCATCGCTGATTCACCCGCACTTGTTGATTGTGCTCGATCCGGCTGCAGCCGTGCTGTACACCCTTGGCGTTGAGATTGTGCAAAACAAAGGAAAAGAGGGGGTGTTGCGTCCCCCCTCAATCTAATCTCCCTTATCCAAGGTCGCTCTACTTTACAGCAGATACGACACAGCAAATATAGCAATCGCCGTTTATTCGGCAAGCAGTTGGTCATCGGATTGAAGTCAGCTTCTTAGCATGGAAGCTTTGAAACCTGGATCAAGGAAATTTTGCCTGGGATCAGTCAGGGCAAACATCTCCAGAGGCCATCGTCTCCTCCGCACAGAGCTCTATCGCCACCAGTCTTGAGCCGAAGATTTCTATTCACTCGGGATGGTCGAACGCCCAGATCAACAACAAGAAAATCTACAAGTCAGACAACACTGAGCCAAAAGACAGGAGCTCATCTCCTGAAAGCACGCACCAGCACTTCCGTGATGCATCCACGTGGCAGCAACGCAAACGGCAAGAACCACACCACCTGAAAAAAGAACAGGGGCAAGTAAGCCGTGCAAGCCAGCAACACAAGAAGCCCAGAACCCAGTAGATCGCTGAGGAACAGAGCTCGCCAACGGCGATGGCTGACCTGCCAGCAAGCAAGCGCGATCGTGGGCAACCAACCAGCCAAAGCCAGCATCTGAGCCACCTGCGAGGGATCGAGGTTGATTTCAGACTTGCCGGAAACAGCTAGCGAGAGAACAAAGATCCAGAGCAATCCCAAACCTAGATGGAGACTGATCCAAACCCTGCGATTCAGTCGGTGATTCATCGCCCCACAGCGCACACAACCATCGAAGTAGCAACCCACCATAGCGACTCATAATGGGCTATAATCATCACAATGTGATAATGGCAAAAGATTTAATACGAGAACAATCGCCCGCCACTGAATCAAGGGACTTGTGTGCGGTTACAACACTTGCAATTCACCATCAAAAGCCCCGATTAGCTTCGGGATTGAATCTTCATCCAGCCATGAAGCCTGTCTACGCCTTCGCTTCAACCTGCTTGGTGGCCCTCGCAGGCCTGACCACATCCACCGCAGCCCTGGCCGACGACGACGCCAAGATCGAGGCACGCATCGGCGCCTGGGGGAAGGCTTGCAAAAACGAGGTGGCCGTGAAGTTCCCCAAAGCGGTGATGGCTGACATCAGCGTGGAAGTGGGCGCAACGCTTCGGGAATCCATTGATGCCGGCCAGATCACCCTGAAGGACATCAACAAAAACGGCCTGAGCTTCAACTGGCAGTTCAAAAAGCACAACGGCTACTGCAACACCGACGGCAAAGGCAACATCACCGAGTTCGTGAAGAACCAGTGATCGCGCAAGCCAAGCGCTCGAACTCTCTCAACGGATGAACAAGGCGCTGCCAACACCATGTGCAGCGCCTAGCCTCACGCCAACCACCACCTCTGGTGCGCACCGACATCACCATGGCCGATCTGGCGAAGGCACGGCTGGGCTGCATTGACCCCAAAGCTCGGGCGGAATTGCTCCAACTCACCCCTGAGCAGCGGGCGCAGCTGATGGCCAGGCTTCAGGAGTCACCAGAGGTGCTTCGCGCCGATGGCACCCTCCCGGTAGAGGTGGGCTTTGGCCTCACGACCGCCATCAAGGCGCTGGGGCCCACGCCGGTTGATCCGCCTTAAGAGCCCAGGTGGCTCAGCACGGCGCCCAGATCCATGTGGCCGCGCCAGTAAAGGCCGATCGCCACAGGCAACACGGCCACAACCAATAAAGAGAAGAGAACGGAAAGCGGGAGACGGTTGTCCATCACGGCATTCTCAGCGGCAACCACCGGGATTGAACGCCTCGCCCGCAGCGAATCCGCATCGCCTCACCCAAATTCCTTCACCATCCGTTACGATCGTGCAACGTTCCGTAACGTCTCATGTCCGACTCCACCTCCCGCTTCGGTTTTGTCGGCTTCGCCGAAACCTGGAATGGCCGCCTCGCCATGCTCGGCTTCGTGATCGGCCTCGGCACCGAGCTCCTCACCGGCCAGGGCATCCTCTCCCAGATCGGTCTCGGCTGAAGCCATGACCAACTCTCCCGCCAACGACAAGTGGTATCAGGATCGCGCTAGCGAGCAGATCCACATGGAGCAGTTGAAGCGCGTCGAGCTCTTCAACGGCCGCGCAGCGATGCTCGGCATTGTGATCGGCATCATCACTGAGGGCCTCACCGGCGCCGGGATTGCTCACCAGATCGGCCTCGGTGCCCTGGTGGACGGCTACGCCGCATGCCGCACCCAGTTCCTGCCGTTCTGCTTCTGAAGCCTCGGCGTTGCGCCCGCGAGTTTGAGCCCCAGGCCACTGGCCTGGGGCTTTTTGCTGTTTAGGAGAGATACCAGCGCAGCAAGGCCACGATCTGGCCAGCAGGTCCATGGCCGGTGATCCATTCGCCCAACAACGCCGCAGCGAAACCAAGCATCGCCACCCGACCGTTCAGTCGCTCCACTCCCGCAAGCGCCGTGGTGTTCCAGGGCCGGCGGGTGGTGAGCCCTTCACCGAACGCTTCCAGGGGCTCATAGATGTAGTCCTGTTTGGGCACGCCACACAACCAAGGGCTCCACAGGCTATTGGCAACCAAGCCGGAGCGATGGCCACAATGAATGCCACCGCCCATCCCTGTGGACACCTCCAGCCTGCGCGCCCTCTTCACCAAGCCCTACGGAGCTCCAGCGCCGAGTGAGGCCCAATGGCGCGCTGCCTACAGCGACAACGTGGTGTTCGAAGACCCCACTCAGAAAAAACAGGGTCTGGATGCCTACCTGGCAGCGCAGGAAGGCTTGCTGCGCCGCTGCGACGACGTGCAGCTCAAACCACTGGCGATCGCCACCGACGGAAACACCGCCTTCGTGGAGTGGGAGATGGGCCTGAAGATCAAGGGGATCGAATTCCTCTACCCCGGATCCTCACGGTTGCTGTTCAACGACGAGGGAAAGATCGTTGATCATCGCGATTACTTTGATTTTGTGGGGCCCACCTTCGCGCCCGTGCCTGTGATCGGTGGTTTCGTGCGCTGGCTCTACAAGCGATTCGTGGCCTGATCGACAACAAAGCCCCGCCAATGGCGGGGCTGGCCGCTTCAGGTCTTGGGAACAAAAAGCTGCGAGAGGAAGATCAGAATCCCGGCGCCGGCGAGAGCCGGAAGAATCACCGGCAGTCCTTTGGGTGCAACAGCCGAAGCAAACAGCAGGTAATCCATGACCTGTGCGTCAGAGTCGTACGGTTCTTAGCACTGCTGAACAGCCGAGGCAGCAGCTGTGCAACCTCTCGCAAAAGACCCTGACATCTGATGGCGAACAGGGCGCCTCAGCCGAATGCGATAGGCCACATGGGATGGGCCGAAGTGAGCCATCAAGGCTTCGCGAGCTTCGTGCTGCAGCTCTTCAAGGTTGGACGCACGGATGCGCAGCTGCTGCTGATCCGCGACGGCCTCCAGGCGACCAGCCTCATCGCTCAACACCTCAAACAGAACCTCACGCATCCTTATCTCCTTGGCTCCGGCTTGATTCTGAGCGGTTTCCATGGCCATGGCTAGTGCGCCAGATGACGGTTAACCGTTCCCGCCAGGCTTGTAACAGTCGCCCCAAAACTCACGCAGAACGCCCTGCAGGAGCTGTCTCAGCGATGAAACTGCCAATAGATGTGAGCGTCGTGCGATGACCCAGGCAACCGAACAGCCCCGCAACGAAGGGCTCAAGATCCTGGTGGCCGACGACGAGGCCAACATCCGCCGTATCCTCGAAACCCGCCTGGCCATGCAGGGCCACGAGGTGGTGATGGCCCAAAACGGCGCCGAAGCCCTCGAGCTGTTCCGCGGCTTCGAGCCCGACCTGGTGGTGCTCGACGTGATGATGCCCGAGCTGGATGGCTTCGCTGTGGTGGAGCGGATCCGGGCCCAGTCGGAAGTGCCGATCATCCTGCTCACCGCCCTGGGCGATGTGGCCGATCGGATCACCGGGCTGCAACTCGGTGCCGACGACTACATGGTGAAACCGTTCAGCCCCAAGGAGCTCGAAGCCCGGATCCGCTGCGTGATGCGCCGGGCCGGCTCCAGCCAAGGGCCCGGCAGCATCGCCGGCGGGCGGGCCTCCCACGTGGTGGTGGTGGGCGATCTCAGCGTCGACTTCAACCGCCGGCAGGCCTTCCGCGGCGATGAGCGGATCCGCCTCACCGGCATGGAATTCAACCTGCTCGAACTGCTGATCGGCCGCTCCGGCGAACCGATCAGCCGACTCGACATGCTCGAGAAGGTTTGGGGCTACAAGCCAGAGCGCTCCTCCGACAGCCGCGTGGTGGATGTACACATCTCACGGCTGCGGGCCAAGCTCGAACACGACCCCGAAAATCCTGAACTGATCCTCACGGCCCGGGGGATGGGCTACATGTTCCAGCGCATCCCCCAGGCTGTGGAAGTGAACTGAAAATTCAGAACCACTCAGCCACGGCATCCTCGCGGCGGTTCACCCGAGCTTCGGGGGTGCGGCGCTCAAACTCCAGGCGGATCGAGCGCTCCTGCTCCCCATCGGCGGCAACGGCGCGGATCGGATAGAGCTGCTCGCCATCGCGGAACGGCACATGCACCCGGAAGGTGCCTTCCGAAGAGAGTGCCACCTGCTGATCGCCAATGAACAGGCTGGCGCTCGGATCGGTGGCGCCATACACGATCAATTCCGCATCGGCCACCAGCCAGAAGGAGCGCTCCCGCAACAAACCGCTGCCGGATTCACTGCGGCCGCTGGCCCAGAGGCCGGCGCCGGAATCGTTGAGACCGCTGCTGCGATCGCCCTCGAACTCGTGCAGGAGTTCAGAGCCCACGCGGCGGCTGCGAACGCTGGCGGCCGTGGCGATCTGATACACCTGCTCGTGCTGCACGCCACCGCTGCTGCTCACCTCGGCAGCCCCAATCTGCAGGGGTTGATCCAGGCTGAAGGGAATGAAAGCGTCAGCCACCCGTTGGCTGGGCTCCAGGGCCGGCACCTGCGCCACCGCTGAGAAGGCCAGGGAATACCAACCGCCATTGCGCAGCCGGAAGCCCAGCTCCACGCGGTAATCGCGGCCATCCACCGGCACGGGCAGGAACCACTCACTGGCGTGGTTATCCACCACCAGTTCCTGCATGGCGTGGGGGTACGACTGATCAGCACCGAGGCCAGTCACGTCCGCCACGCGCAGGCAGAGGCTAGTGGCACCGGCCAAACGGGCCTTAGTGCGATCGTCGTCGCTGATCGTCCAGAAACAGTAGGCCCACTGGGGATCGCGAGGCAGGAACACCACCTGGGTGGCCGCATGCGATAGGTCGGAGCCAGAAACTGCTCCCGAAGCAGCCGCGGGCGCAGAGGATCCGGCAGCCTCGGACGACTTGGAACGCAAGGCAGAGGGCACCAGCTTTTTGAGCCAGCCCAGCGGTCGCTTCGCCTCGGTCATGCCGTCATCCGGTTTACATGCGGTAATGGTCGCCGCAGGCGGCTGCCGGGAAGCGCCTGTGTCAGCACATCAGTACCGCCCGTAGCCTGAGCGCCAGTGAACACTCAGGCGGCGCGATGAAGCTGAAGCGCTCGTGGATGGCCGGCCTGATCAGCTTGGTGGTGGTGCTGATCTTCAGCATCACCTTCCTGGGAAGCGACGCGCAGCACGGGGCCCAACTCAAGCCGGCACCGGTCGCACCCTTCGATCGCCGCATCGAGGTGGGGATGCATATCAAAAACATCTACAACCTTTCGCTCAAGGACAAAACCTTCAACGCCGACGGCTGGTTTTGGCTGAAGTGGCCTGAAAGCATCCAACAACAGATTGACACCGATCGGATTCCGATCAGCCAGTTGGTGGAGCTGGTGAACCAAGTAGAGAGCTACGACGCCAAGCTGGAGCTGGACAGCATTGAGCCGAAGCGATTGGAAGGCGGTCGTTATCTACAGCTGTTTCGATTCTCCGCCAAGTTCTACGACGATCTCCAGAACCTGAGGACCTTCCCCTTCGAAAACCTGGAACTGCCGATCACGGTGGAACTGAGGCCCTCCGAGTTCTCAATGGGTGATCAAGCTGTGGTGCTGGTTCCCAAGCTCAACGCCACAGAACTCCAGGGCGACTCAGTGAATCTCAACGGTTACACGCTGGAAGGATCCAAGAGCACGAGTGCGATTCACGTGTACCAAACCAGCTTCGGCGAGGAGGACTCCAGCAAGGCGGGTGAATTCAGCCAAGCCACCTTCGAGGTGCTCTATCACACCAATGGCTGGGCATCGTTCTATCGCTTTGTGCTGCCTTGGATGGCGGTAATGGTGATTTTGTTGCTGGCACCCAACCTCGAAGGCAACCTCAACGACCTGCGCCTGGCGATCCCCTCAACCGCTCTGCTCACCTTGGTGTTTCTACAGGAGGGCGCCCACAGCAAGCTCCCCCCACTCGACTACCTCACCTATCTCGACAAGCTCTATCTGTTCGGCTATCTGGTGGCCACGGCGGAGTTCTGCCTGTTTGTGTGGAGTACCAACCTGTTCAGCCGCCCCTCCAGTGAAGAGCACACCGCGGTGATGGCCCGCATCAACCGTGTGGATCTTACCTATCAGCTGTGCTCAATTGCTGGCATGCTCTGTTTACTGGTGTTGGGGCGAGCCGCCCACTGAAGCGATCGGCTGCGATCCGCCGCAATTAAACCGTGCTGTTGAGCGGAATGTGTTCAAGGATCGTGCTCACGCCAGTCACGATGAACTGAATCCCGATCGCCAGGGTGAACATCCCCATCACCTTGATCAACACCGTCATCCCCACAGCGCCAAGCCAATCGGTGAGCCTGGCGGCGAAGCTGAACATCAAACCGATCAGCACCACCATCACGAGAATCGCCGCCAGAAGCTCCAGCCGCTGCAGCGATGAATTCACCGCATCGGCATACACAGTGATGGTGGACATCGTGCCGGCACCCGTAGTGAGGGGCAGTGAGATCGGCACCACGGCGGTGGAGGTGATCTGTCCGAGATTCACACCCGTGGTGTTGAGCTGCTTCTCGCTGGCACCGCGCTGATCGCCCGAATGCAACATGCTCAAGCCACTGGCCCCGAGCAGCAAACCGCCAGCAATCTGAAACGCGCTCACGCTGATCCCGAAGAAGCGCAACACGATCGTGCCCAGAAAGAAGGTGCAGAGCATGATCACGAAGCTGGTGGCTGTAGCCACCTGGATCACATGGCGCGACTGGCTGCGGGGTAGGGGCGTGGTGAGCTCCAGGAAGGGCCCCAACGCCGGAATGTTGTTGGCCACAGCAAAGATGCCCAGCAGATAGTGCTGAAAGCTGTTGGGCATCATGTGCGCAAGCATGCTCTGATCCACAGCCATCGCCGCTCCAAAGGCTGGATCCAGGCTGCCGAGAACCTGGAGTGTTGTCTGCAGCGGCGCCACAATCAGAGGCGACAGCAGCTCCTTGATGTTCAAGCGTTCCCTGCCCTGCGCCCTCGCCAGCCTCACCGGTCTGATGGCGGGCTTCAACGGCCCGGCAGCCGCCGCGGGCCAGGCCCTCTGGAGCCTCGAAACCGGAATGCAGGCCTGCATCCAAAGCAGCAGCGCTCAGGCGTGCCGCCAAGCATCAGATCTCGTGAAGGCCCTGCAAAACAATCCCTCCTATGCAGGGAGCTCCCACCTGTGTAAGGAAGAAATCGGTGAACTGGCCGAGATGATGCGGCTACTGCCGATGCGCGATGCCCTGCCAACTGAGCTGATGGCATCCGTGGCGGATGTGCAGCAGGCCTGCCTGCCGTTCGGCTTCTGAGTTCACCAGGCCTGGCAGCAGTGCCAGCCGTGCAACCGGATTTCGATCCCCCAGCAGAAAAGAAAGCCACGTAGTTGTCTTCAGCCCCAGCTGCTGACAACCGATGGCTGTGCCCCTGCTGCTGGCGGCCGCGCTGCAAGCCACGCCTGTGCTCACGCTGGAGCGCACCACGCGCCGGCTGGAGCGAACGGGTGATCCGATCTGGGATCTCAGGCTCGACATCCCAGGGGAACCCGTGCGCCATTTCGAGGCGGTGAGTGGCCGGGCCGACCGGCAGCTCGCCAATCGCCATCAAATGGGCAGCGAAGCACCGCTGCCTGTGGGGCTCTACCGGATTGGTGCGATCGAACCGTTGGGGGTGAATGGTCCGCGGGAATTGGGGCCGATCTGGATCGGCATCGAACCGCAATTCCAGACCGGGCGGCGGGTGCTGGGCATTCACCTCGACCCGAGCGCCGGCCGCAACTGGAACAGCGGCACCTCCGGCTGCATCGGCCTGATCCGCCCCCACGACATGCGCACCCTGGCCGAGCTGGTACAGCGCAGCGGAACCGCAACGCTGGTTGTGGCGCAGTAGCGAAAGCGTTGCTAGGGATGGAGTACCGCCGAGGTGGGGGCGCGGCCACCAGCGCCCCACTGCTCCAAGCCGGCGGCAATGGGCAGCTCACAGAACTGCACCATTCCTCACACCCCCCGCCCCGGCGCAAGCCGGGGTTTTTCGCGTTCGGGGCCTGCCAAGGCAGAGAATGCCGTTCAGACCGCCATGGGCCCGATCCCGGAATGTTCGCCAGCTCCGACACGCTGCTCAAGGCACTCGAATGGCGCTACGCCACCAAGGCCTTCGATGCCAGCCGCCAGATCGATGCCGCCACCTGGGGGGCGCTTGAACAATCCCTGGTGCTCACCGCCTCGAGCTACGGCCTGCAGCCCTGGAAGTTTCTGGTGATCACCGATGCGGCGATCCGATCGGAACTGCGGCCCCACTCCTGGAACCAAAGCCAGATCACCGACTGCTCCCATCTGGTGGTGCTGCTGAAGAAACGCACGATCACCGCCGCCGATGCCGACCGCCTGATCCACAGCATCGCCACCACTCGCGGCATCGAAGCAAATGTGCTCGATGGCTACAGGCAGATGATCCAGGTGGATCTGATCGATGGCCCCCGCAGCCAACTCATCGGGCAGTGGGCTGGCAATCAGGTGTACATCGCCCTGGGCAACCTGCTCACCAGCGCCGCTCTGCTGGGGGTCGACACCTGCGCCATCGAAGGCTTCAGCCCTGCGGACTACGACCGCATCCTGGGGCTCGAGAACAGCGACTACCAAAGCTGCGTGGTGTGCGCCTGTGGCTATCGCAGCACCGACGACAAGTACGCCAGCCTCGCCAAGGTGCGCTACTCAGCGAGCGATCTGATCGAGCACCGCTGAACCCCGATCCCATCCTTCCCTTCACTGCAACGCATGGCCAAATCCAAATCGAAAGCCAAGGCCCCATCGGCTCCGATCCCAGACGACAGACCCTCGGGGCTAAAGATCAAAATTCAAATCGCCGCCACAGTGTTCGTGCCGATGGCGGCCCTGGGGCTGTGGCTCAACAGCAAAGGGTTCTTCGGCTGAATCTCACCCGTTCATCAACAGCAACTCGCTGGTGCTGAGGCAGCGGAAGCAGTCGTGGCATCAAACGGAATCGCACTGCCGCAGCCTTCAAACAAGCCGTAGTGCTGATCAAAGCCGCCGATGAACTCAAAGTGCGCTGCAAAGCGTGTTTGTTGGAACATCCGATAGGTGTTGCCACACACCGGAAACACGCGCCCCGCTTCGATGCTGTGGTGCTTGTCGAACTCCAAACGGGTGGGGGCCTCTGGGATCGAGCCGCGGTAGATCACAGCCTGGCCGTGGTCTTCGCAGGCATCTTCCAATTCAGGAATATTGAACAGGCGATAGGTGGCGGAATAGAAGCGCGCTTCACCCACCAGAGCGGCCAGCTGTGGCTCCGTGATCTCGAGAGGGCGGTCGCTCACCAGCCGGGGATCGGCGAAGCCGGCAGCGCGGGCCATGCGCAGGAAGTCGTTCCAGTAGAGCGCCCCGCCGAGGCATTCGCCGTAGAGCACCGGATGGCTCTGCACGGCCTCCGGTAGCCGCCGATCGGCGTACACATCGGAGAAATAGAACTCACCACCCGGCTTCAACAGCCGCTGCGCCCCGCGCAGCACCGCCGGCTTATCGGTGGAGAGGTTGAGCACGCAGTTGCTCACGATCACATCGAAGCTGGCGGGCTCGAGATCCAAGGCTTCCAGCGCTTCGATCTGCCCCTCGAGGAAGCGCACATTGGCGAAGCCAAACTGCTCGGCATGAAACGCCTGGTGCCGGCGCGCCACCTCGAGTTGTTCCGGGGTCATATCCACCCCCACCACCTCACCGCTGGATCCCACCAGTTGCGCCAGCAGATACACATCGCGACCGCTGCCACTGCCCAGATCCAGGATCCGGCAGCCCTCCAACAACGGCGGGCACACCAGCCCGCAGCCGTAGTAGCGGCTGCTCACCTCCGGGTGCACCCGGGCCAGCAACGGCTTCAGCCAGCCAGGCACCGCATCGGCATCGCAGCAGGCGCTGGTTTTGAGATCGGCGCTGCTCTGCAGCTCCTGGCCGTAATAGGCCTGCACCAGCTCCTGGGTCGTCATCGCCCTGGGTCCCTCATGGTCCCCAAAACGTAGGGAAGGACAGGATCAACAGGCGCAACGCCTCAACGGCTGGGGAGGTCTTCCAGCGAAGGGCCAAAGGAGCGTCCACCGGCTGCAGGTGCCCATACCTCCGGAACCTCCGGATCCACCGCCAACCAAGCGGTGACCTGCTGGCCAGAACGCAGCAGCGGCACGGGCGATGGGCCCACCCAACCCTCCGGACGCTGGGGCGGCAAGGGATAGCGAATCTCGAGGCTGTCGCCAGGGCGCAGCTGAACCGCAGCGGGCTTGCGCTGCACCCGCAGCACCCGAGCCTTCACCACCACAGGCGAGGCATCCGCTTTCACACTGCCCACCTGCAGCTCCACCACCAGGGGAGCACTGCGTTGCTCCTCGGCGTAGACCCAGGGCGGGAGCTCGGCCCGAACCGGCGCCAAGGCAACCAAGAGGGCCGCGGCCAGGCCGAGCCAGGCGTGGAGAGGCTTCATCCCCTCAGACTCGCGACGGCGCAAGGCGACTCACTACATTGATGAGACTGTGAACACAGTTCTTCATGTTCGACGCCTTCACCAAGGTCGTTGCTCAGGCTGATGCCCGCGGCGAATTCCTGAACGCAGGTCAAATTGATGCTCTCTCCGCCATGGTGGCCGAGAGCAACAAGCGTATGGATTCCGTGAACCGGATCACCTCCAACGCTTCCAAGATCGTCACCAACGCTGCTCGCGAACTGTTCGACCAGCAGCCTGCGCTGATCGCTCCCGGCGGTAACGCTTACACCCACCGTCGCATGGCTGCTTGCCTGCGCGACATGGAGATCGTGCTCCGCTACATCACCTATGCCGTGTTCACCGGCGACGCTTCCGTGCTGGAAGACCGCTGCCTGAACGGCCTGCGTGAGACCTACCTGGCTCTGGGCGTGCCTGGCGCTTCCGTGGCAGAAGGCATCCGCAAGATGAAGGACGCCGCCATTTCGATCGCCAACGATCGCAACGGCATCACCCCCGGCGACTGCTCCGCTCTGATGAGCGAGATCGGCACCTACTTCGATCGCGCTGCTGCTGCTGTTGCCTGATCGCAGCTGATTGCTGATCCCTCAGGCCTGCCGGAGACCCGCTTGATCGGGATCCTCCGGCAGGCCTTTCCATTGCAGGGCCGTGCGGCGTGCCCAGAGCAGCAGCGGATAAACGCGCCGGGCCCGGGGCGGGGCAGCAAACAGTTGATGCAGGAGAGCCAACAGCGGATCGCTGGCCTGCAGCCGCCCGCAGAGTTCGGCGATCGCCTCGGCCCCATGCCAGGCCTGCTCCCCCTCCAGCAGCACCGCACCACGGGCTAGATCCAGGCCTCGCTCCTTTAACGCCGCCCGCAAGGCGTGATCGGCCCGACCATCGCGGATCACCAGATCAGGCAGCCCGCCCACCAGCTCACTGCGGAGCGCGAAGTGGCGGCAGAACGGACAGCCGCCGTCGTAAACGAGCACCAGGGACTTTGCGCCATCCTGGCCATCGCTGCTCTGCTGCCGTGACCCAGCTCCTCGCCGTGGTGATGGCCTTGCTGCTGCCCCTGTGGGGTCTGATCTCACCGCCACAGAGCCTGGCGGCGATGGATCCGGCCCCTGAGCACTTCCTCTGCGAGGGCGAGCCACTGCTCGCCGCGGTGCACATCGGCGCCGTGGATGCCCCAGGCATTCCCAACACCGCCAGCGGCACGGTGCCAGGCGCCTTCATCGTGCTGCAGTGGCGCGGCGTGAGCCTGCAGCTGCCGCGCACCAACAACGCCGGCACCCCCAGCTACAGCGATGGCCGCTGGTGGTGGCAGGCGCTCGATCCCGCGCATCCGGAGTTTGCCCAACGCCGGGACGATTGGGAGTTCTACAGCTGTGAATCCTCCGCATGAGCACGGCCTTGCCTCCCTGGCGGCAGCTGCTGCGGGGCGCGCGACAACGAGAAGGACGATCGCCCCAGGCTCGCTGGCTGCAGCTCGCCACCCTCGGAGCCGATGGGGCGCCACGGGTACGCACGCTGGTGTTTCGCGGCTGGGCCGGAGCCGACAGCCTCGATCTACTCACCGATGGCCGCAGCGCGAAATCCAATGAACTCCTTCAGGAGCCTCGAGTGGAACTCTGCTGGCTACTACCGAAGGCCCGCTCCCAATTCCGGCTGCGGGGGCGGCGGCTGGAGCTGAGCCCAGAGGCCCACCTGGCCGCGCGAAGCCACCACTGGGAGCAACTCAACCCTGGCGCACGCGCCCTCTGGGGTTGGCCGGAACCGGGTGCCGCCTTCGAAGACGATGGGGTGTTTCCAGCGGAGCTGGCGGATGGAACACCACTGCCAGCTTGTTTCGAGCTAGTGCGCATCCAGTTGGAGCAGGTGGAGCTGCTCGAGCTGAAGGGCCACCCCCACGAACGCCGCCGCTGGCGCGCCGATCAGGGGTGGCAGGAAGAACGGCTCAACCCTTGAGCTGATCGCGTAACGCCGCCAAGCGATTCGCGTTGACCCCCAGATCCGAATCCCCCAGGCGCGACACCGAGCGGGCCTGCAGCAAACCGTGGGCGGTATCGGCGTAGAGCTCGAGATCGTCCACAAAGCCAAACAGGGCACTGCTCGCTGTGGCGTGGAGATAGTCGGAGCTGTGCTCCACCACCTCGGTGCGGGGTGTGGCGACCACCACCGGCACCAGGGCCGCCAGCGCCGCCTCCGGATCAGCCACCGACCAATTGGCCCGGGCGCAGTGGGCCGGGCTGGGGCAAGGCGCCAGAGCACCCTGGTTCACGCCCAGATCGGCAGGAACCGGACCCACCAGGTGGAACAGCGCCAGGGTGAGGGTGAGCAACAGGTGGGTCATGGCTGGGCTGGGGCAGCAGGAGCAGTGGAGGGCGTGGTGGGGGGAGCGATCGATTCCTCCATCCCCAGATCGATTTCACCGATCCAGAGAACCAGCCCAGCGATGCAGGCCAAGGCGACGACTAACAGCATCCAGTGGCGGCGATCCATCAGCGACAGCCTGGCGTGGGGTGAACGGAGCCCTCGCCCGATTCTGCACAGCCTGGCTGCGCTTCAGCGCTGCGCTGGCCAACCTGTGCTGAGGCGACCACCTGCACCGTTATGGCGTTTCACGCCCTCGACTCCCTCTCCCCCGCCGCTGTGCAAGGGCTGGCCCAGGCCTGTAGCGCCCTGGTCAGTGCAACGCCCAGCGCCCGCGAGGAACTCCAGTTACGCGAGCTGTTTCCCGCTCTGGTGGGCTCACCCTGGCCTGGTTCTCTGCCGCCCCAGCTTCCTCTGGGCTTGTCAGATCTGATCAGAGACCAGCGGCAGCGGCAGGAAACGATGCAGCTGTTCACTCTTCTGGCCTTTCTGGAACCCGAACTTGAACCCCAGAAAGTGGCCCTGCTCAAGCAGCTGGCGGAGGAGCTTGAGATCGAGCCGGCGGTGATGGCCGACCTGGAGGAGGTGTGCCGCGGCCATGTGCTCAGGTCATTCGGCGATCTCTATCGCCGCACCTTTCGCGAGCTCAACCACGACAGCACGCTGCAGGGCTACGCCCGCTTCATCCTTCCGATGCTGGGGCTGGGTATCGACCAGCGCCATCAGGAGCGCTACGCGGCTCTGGTGCGCTCAGCACCGGGAAGCCTGGGGCAAGCGCTCCATCACTACTACGAACAGAACGGCTTCCCCTACCCAGGCAGTCGCAAAGGACTGCCCTACGACTACGTGGCCACCCATGACGTGCATCACGTGATCGGGGGGTACGCCACAGATCCCGATGGAGAGCTTCAAGTGCTGGCCTTCAGCATGGGTCTCTTCCCGGAGCACGCCCTGCTGATCGCGATCCCAGCTCTGTTGCAGTTCCAGATGGGAATTGCCGACCCCCTGGCTGGCAGCGTGGCCCCCAAGCTGAAGGATCAATTACAGGCCCCGGCCTTTGCTTCAGCCCTGCAGCGTGGCTCGGAGGTGATCGGTCCAATCCGTGACCTGCACTGGGATTTCTGGACATGGATCAACCGGCCACTGGAGGATGTACGCCAGGACCTGAACGTGCGCTGATGCAAGCCCCTGAGCCTCTCCTCCGGCGCCTCCAAGCAACCCCGGGGATGGATCAGGGCCGCCGCCTGGTGCTGCTGCTCACCCAGCTGGGCGACTTTGATTCGATGGAATACGCCCAGGCCCTGGTGCCAGTGCTGCCGCAACTGGATGCAGCGGGCATTCGGGTGCGGGCGATCGCCATCGGCGACACCGCGGGTGCCGATCGCTTCTGCCACTACACCGGCTTTCCACGCGAGGCCCTGGAGGTGGATGCAGAGCCTGCCTTGCATCGCGCGCTCGGGCTCTACGAAGGACTGAAAACGCCCGGCGGCCCCTGGCCAGGGCTGCTGCTGATGTGCGCCGGCATTGGCTCGCCGGGCACCCTGGCGGAGGTATTCCGCGGCTACCGGGGCGATCGCAATGCGCCCCAGCGCATCGACAGCCCCCTGTTCAAGCTGGCGGGCGGCGAAGGATTTCAGCGGCCGTTTGAGTTGGCCACGGTGCGGCTCCGCAACATGCAAGAGGTGCTGAGCCACTGGCGCACCTACGTGCCCAATGACGACTTCATCACCCAGCGGGGCGGTACCTTCTTGATCGATGCCGACGACAGCCTGCTCTATTCCCACCGCGACGAAGGAATCCTGGGCTTCTCCACCACGATGAATCGCCCCCTCAGCTTCCTAGCCCCCTATCTCCACCCACCCGCTGCTGCTGGTGAGGCGAACTGAGACACTGGCCGCAACGCTCGCGTGTCATGTCGCTCGATCAACTGAAAGCGTTCCTGGCCAAGCTGCAGGCCGATGAAGCGCTGAAGCAACAGGTGTTGGCCGCGGCCACCGCCGACGACGTGGCTCAGATAGCCCTGAAGCTGGGCTTTGAGTTTTCAGGCGATGAGCTTCTGCGGGTATCCGGCAAAAAGTTTGACCGGGTCACCGTTCGCAAAAACGACATCCCCGGCGAATACAACTGAAAAGCAGCGGCCTTTGATCAATCCAACCTGGTGTAAGTGCTTGGTTGACGGGGCTGCAATGTGAGGCTCCAAACCCCGCTGGCCAAAGCCTTGAGCTCGTTCAACAGAGCGGCTTGATCTCCACTGTTGAGCCATTGCGCCTTGATGGCGGGAATGGCTTCCTGCAGCGCTTCGATCGGCACGGTCACCAGCAACAGGCTCTGATCGCCGGCGGCTCGGTTGAGGGCACCGGCGTCGCTGCGTTGCCACACCCGCATCAACAGATCGAGCACCTGCTCACGCCCCACCTCTCCGGGATCACCATCAGCTGGCAAGGGTTCTCGCAAGGATTTGCCCTGCAAGGGCATCGCTCGCTCGCCGTTTTGCTCCAGCAACGCCAGCGCAATCAGATACGGAGCATCAGCCATGGGAGGAGAGCAACGGGTGCCAGTGACACAGTGGGCCTTGGCCTGACCCGATGGCTAGCCCTTTGCGCAAACCGTTTTGCACGAAGGTTTTGGCTGTTCGCACTGCCTCCAGGAGCGATTGGCCCTTGGCGCGTTCAGCGGTGATCGCAGCGCCCAGGGTGCAGCCACTGCCGTGGCTATTGGAGGTGTCCACCGGCGCATGCTCCAGCCACTGGCCGCATCCGTTTGGCTCGAGCAGATAGTCGCGCCCTCGCAGCTCCGCCAGACCACCCCCTTTGATCAGAACGGCGGCAGGGCCGAGCTCCAGGAGCCTTACGGCGGCCCGCTCCACATCGTCTGCCGCTTCGATCAGCTCGCCGCTCAACAGCCGAGCCTCATGCAGGTTCGGGGTGATCAGCTCCGCCAGGGGCAACAGCAGCTGGCGATAGGCCTCGATCGCTTCGGGCTCCAGCAGCACCGATCCCGCCCGCGACACCATCACCGGATCGATCAGCTTGGGAATCGACAACGGTTCCAAAGCACGGGCGGTGGCTTCGATCAACGACCGGTTGAGCAGCATTCCGGTTTTCAGGGCCGTCACGGGCAGATCGCTCAGCACCGCCTCCGCCTGAGCGGTGAGGGCCTCAGGCGGCAGGGCATCCACACGGCTGACGCCACAGGTGTTCTGCGCGGTGACGCAGGTGAGCGCCGAGCAGCCATGCACCTGTAGGGCCAAAAACGTTTTCAGATCGGCCTGAATCCCGGCACCGCCGCCGGAATCACTGCCACCGATCGTTAAGGCGATCGCTGGAACCATGGGGGATCAGGGGCTGACGCGATCCTGAATCAAGCGCCGCCAACAATGCGGCGGCCACCACCAGGGCCAAAATCCACCAACGCCAACGGCCGCGGCCAGGCACTGCCGGCAGGAATCGTGCACCCCGGCCCCGGCGTTTCACCCCTTGCAAGGGAACGCCGCAGCGGCCGCACACCATGCGACCCGCCAGGCTGCGATCGGCCCGAACAGACCAGCTGCCGCACTGCGGACACGCCATCGGGAGCTCAGGGAGCGGTTGGGGCCATGTTGGCAACGGAAACCGCGCCATCGGCCAGACGCCAGAGGGCCAGGCCCCCGCCGCGGCCCCGTGCCGCCAGCCAACCGCTGGCATCGCGGTGAATCAAGGCAAAAAACGGCATGCGCTGGGGCTTTGGCGCCGGCAGGTTGCGCTGCAGCAAACAGCGACCGGTAAGGCTCAGCCGCAGCTGATCAAAACTGAATAGCAGCAGCGGCCGCTTGCCCTGCAACCGGCCATGGCCGTTGAAACGCAGCTCAAGTGCACCCAGGTTCACCGCATTGCTGAGCAGCAAGGCTTGGGGCTCCGCCGCATCGGGCTTGGCAACGATCTCCAGGCGAGCCGACAACCCTCGGAGCAACCAGCCACTGAAAGCCGAGGCCCGGCTGCTTCCCTTCGGCCAGACCAGCTCCAGCTGCCAGCTGCCCTCCAGTCGTGAGGCGTCCAGACCAGTGCCACTCGCGCGGGCCTGACGCTCCAGAGCCAACAGCTCCTCTGCAGTGGCAGGGGCGCTCATCACGGCTTGGTGGCAATCACGGAGAAGAAGGGATCACCCTGACCGCCCACGAGACCCTTCAAGCCCTTGGCGCGGGTTTGCTCGGCCACGATCTCGGGCTTCGGCCAACCCTGGGCCATCAACACCTCCGCCACGTAGGTGAGGTGATCGCGATCGCTGCCATCGGCCCAAATCTGCGGGGCCTTGGTGAAGAACATCCGATTGGAGAACGACACGATCAGCTGGCCGCCCGGGCGGGTGATCCGCAGCAGTTCAGCTGCCACCGCTTCCGGGTATTGCAGGTATTGCCAGCCGGCCACGATCAACACAGCATCCACGCTCTCGTTCTTGAGCGGAATCTCCTGATTCAGGTTGAGGTTCTGCAGCCAATGGCTATCGAGGCGCTTGTTGGCGGCCAGCTCTTTCTCGTTGAGCCCATGGCCGATCACCCGCTCGTAGATCACATCGTCGGGCAGATGCGACACCCAACTCGACATCAGATCAAGCACCACCGCCCGGGCCGGAAGGCGCTCGCGATAGAGCTGGGTGAGCCGCTCCCGAAAGGCATCGTCCAGGTGCTGCACGAAGCGCGGCTCTGCATAGAACAGCTGGTCGTCGCTGCTGTCCCACTTGCGGCGCTGGGCCTCATTGAGCACCTGAACCGCCACCATCGCCACCGATCGAAGGCGCGACGCTAACGCTGCGCCATAGCTGGCGAGCGGCCACACTGCCAGCAGCAGCCCAGCCGCGATGGGGCCGATCAACCCTGCGCCACTCTCTGCCGACACACGCACCGCGGTGGATCTGGCGGTGATCGGAGCTGGCGCCGCCGGTTGCGCCCTGGCCGCAGCTCTGCGCCTGCAGGGCTGGAACGGCTCCATAACCCTGCTGGAGATCGGCCGCGGCCCGGGGGGCCGCACCGCCACTCGCCGCTCCCGCAGCGATCCCGGCCTAGCGCTCAAGCACGGTGCCCCGCTGTTCAACATCACCGCCCATCCCGAGCCGCTGCTGCTTGAGCCGCTGCGGCAGGCGGGCTGGATCGCACCCTTCAGCGAAGCGATCTGCAGCCTTGATGGCCAGGGCCGTCTGGGCAGCGCCCTTGCTGATCCGCTTTGCAGCGGCCAGCTCTGGCAGGGCATCCCCCAGATGGATGGGCTCTGCCGCGGCTTGCTCGCCCTGGCGGATCAGGCGGCACCGATCGCGCTGCGCAGCAGCACCCTGGTGCGTGAACTGGAGCCCAAGCCCAATGGAGAGGGCTGGATTCTGCGGGGGGCATCGGGTGAAGTGCTGCTGCACTGCCGCTGGCTGGTGCTCAGCGGCACCCTGCTCGCCCACCCGCGCTGCCAGAGCGTGTTCGGGTGGCCTGAACTGCCGCTCCAACAGGCCGCGCTGCAGCTTCAGGAGCCCCAACTGCAGCAAGCCGCCAGCGCCCTGGCCGCCATCCCATCGGCAGCCAGCAGCAATCTCCTGCTGAGCCTGAATGACGCCTCTGCGGCGGCTTGGCGGCAGCAACCCTGGCGGATCCTGCAGTTCACCGCCGCGGCTCAGGAGCGCTGGGGCATCCGTCGGGTGTCACTGCAGGCCATGGCGGCCGGGCGCTGGGGTGTGGTGGTGGAATCCAGCGCCGCGTTCGCCGAGCGCCATCTGCAGGTGTACGGCTCGCGGTCCTCAGCCGCCCAGCTCTTAGGAGCCGCGCCGGAGCCCCAGGCGGAAGCCGAGGTAATCGAGGACCTCGAACGCGCCCTGCAGCAGGCCCTCGGCCTGAGCACCGCCGCCAGCGAACGGCAACTGATGCGCTGGGGCGCTGCGTTCCCGCAGGCTCCCGGTCTACCCCCCGAGCTGAGCCTCTGCCCGCTCAGCCGCATCGGCTTCTGCGGTGATGCGATCGCCGGGCTGGGCTTCGGGCGGGTGGAAGGAGCCCTGCGCAGCGCTGAAGCGCTGGCGGAGGGGCTCTTGCCGCTGCTGCCTGCCGCGGCCTAGAGGCCCAGCTCCCGCACCAACGCCTTCTGCTGCGCCGCCAGCACAAAGCTATGGGCCGCCATCGCCCCGCTCACGGCGACCGGTGGTACGCCGATGCCCGGAAACACGCCGGCGCCGCAGAGCTGTAGCCCCTCAATTGGCGTACTCCCCCCAGGAAACGGCGACCGATCGGCGCCGATCGCCGGGCCATAGCTCCCCTGATGCACCCGCAGATAACGCCGATGGGTGTGGGGTGTGCCCTGAAGCTCGAGCACGATCCGATCAGCGAGGTCGGGCACCAGTTGGCTGAACACCTCGCGGAAGAGACCGCAGCGCTCGGCCTTGAGGGCTTCATAGGCACTGGAGCCGGGCTCGAGATCGCGCCACAGCTCCCATGGTTCATTGGCGGGGCTGTAGGCGTGGAGCACGTGGTGCCCCTCGGGGGCCAGCTGCGGATCCAGCAGGGAGGGCATCGAGAACACGAGCATGTTGCGCTCGGCGCCGATGCCCCGCTGCCAGTCGCCCACCCACACGTGATGGATCGGCAGTGAGTCCAACCCTGCGCCGCGCAACCCCACATGCCAGTGCAGAAAGCTGTTGCAGGCCGGAGTGTCAGCCGTCTGACGGCGCCAGCGCGATGGCACGGCGTCCTGGGGCAGCAAGGCCAGGGTGTCCCAGGGGCTGGCATTGCTCACCACCCCCAAGCGCGCCTCCAGGCGCTCACCGCTCTCGAGCTCCACGCCAACGGCGCGGTTGCCCTCGAGCCGGATCTCCCGCACGGCCGCCCTGCAGCGCAGCTCACCGCCGTGGCGGCGTAGGCCGCGCACCAACGCCTCGGCCACCGCCGCACTGCCGCCCACGGGGTAGTCGAGGCTGGCGTTCGGCTCAAACCATTCGCCAAACAGCGTGGCCATGGCGGCGGCGCTGGTCTGATCCATCGGCAAGCCGGAGATCAGGAAGCACAGCATCTCCACCCAATGGAGGAGGAAGGGATCGCGCAGATGGCGCCGCGCCATCGGCCCAAAGGCTCCCGCGAGGCTCGCCAGGCGCGGCGCATGACGCAGCAGTGCCGCCGAGCCGCGGGCGCCCAACACCCCGGCGGTGCCCAGGCCAGGCCGCATGGCCAGCAACGGCAACGATCCGGCGGCTCGGCAATAGGGCTCGAGCCAAGCCATGAAGGCTCGCCATTCGGCCACCACCGCCGCTCCCCTGAGCTGCTGCACAGCCTGGAGAAACGGCTCCGCGCCCACGCCGATGCGCAGCTGCCCCTCCGGCAACAACAGGCCCCACTCCTCGTAAGACACCACCGGCACCATCTCCCCCACCGCCCGCAACACTTGGGCCAGGGGATTGCTCGAGGGCCAACGCCCCAAACCGCTCCACAGCGAAGGTCCCGACTCGAACTGAAAACCGCGCCGTTCAAAACCATGGGCGGCACCACCCGGGCGGTCGTGGGCCTCGAGCACCAGCACCTCAAGCCCATGGCGGGCGGCCAGAGCCCCGCAGCAGAGGCCCCCGAGGCCGCTACCCACAACGATCAGATCAGGCTTCAGGGCAGATCAGCACGCACCTGTTCAGTGTGCAGCCCGGCGCCAGAGCCCCAGCCATTCGTTGTCGCGCGGCTCACCATCGGGCCCCGGCCCGGAATGGGTCGCTGGACTCCACAGCTCCTGAGTGAACCCAGCCGCTCGAAAGTCGCTCTGCAAAACCTCCGCATCGCTGCCGTAAGGCGGTCCACCCGGGCGGCCATGACACCAGAACAGGCCCAAGAGCCAGGCCTGGGGCCGCAACAATTGAGCCACCGCTTGGCGATAAGCCGGCCGCAGCGCCGGATCGATGGCGCAGTAACAGGTGTGCTCGAGCACGCCATCACAGCTGCCGGGGCCCAACCCTGCGGCCACCAAAGCCTCTGGATCGAGCAAATCCGCCTGCAGCCAGCTCAGCTGCCCCAGCTGTTCACCATGCAAACGCCGCGCCTCTCGCAAGGCTTCAGCGCTGAAATCCAGGCCCACCACCGCGAACCCCATGGAGGCCAGCAAAGCCGCCTCATGGCCGCGGCCACAACCCGGCACGAGCACACGGCCTGGTGGCCGCGGAGCCAGAGGGTGCTCACCAAGAAACTGCTCTAGCGGCGGAGCCGGGGCACCGAGTTCCCAACGATCACTGCCCTCGCGGTAGCGCTGATCCCACCAGGAACCGGTATCGGGAGCAGGGTGCATCACCAGACATCAACACACCAACAAACGCTATCTGTGGAGCCTTGGAGTCGCGGCCGTGCAGATCTAGCGTGCCAAGCCTAGATTTTCGGCAACTGTCCGGACCCATCGAACGGTCATGCGCGACTTCCTGCAGAGCGTTCGCAACGGACTTGAGGCCGGCCTCGCAGAGCCCCGACTCCCCTCCCCATTCGTGTACGTCACGGCGATCCAATCAGCGGCCGGCCTCACCCGATCCCTCGCAGGAATCACGCTGATCTCCAGAGAGATCGGCTTTGAGCAGGACGCTGAAACGGTGTATTCAGCAGACGCTCGAAGCGCCACGTTTCACGCCCAGCATCGAGACGCCTGCGTCGCCCTGGCCGTAGAGGTTTGCCCGGCTCGACAAACCGTTTCGATCGCTGTGTCGGGAACCAACAACGACGAGACCTATCGACTCTTTCTCGAAGCCGACAGCCGCCTCTTCGGAAACTGCTGATCAGGCCGTTCTGAGCTCCTGCAGCTGAGCCTCAAGCCGCTGCCGAAGCCGCCCCTGCACCAGCTGGCAGAGCTCATCCACGAGGTCGCCCTCCGTCTGCCAGATCGTGCGCGCCCCATCGCGCTCACAACGCACCAAACCGGCGCGCTGCAACTGGCCGAGCTGCCGACTGATGTGCGACTGAGAAAAGCCGGTGCGCTCGATCAGCGTGGCCACATCGGTGGGCCCCTGCTTGAGATGGCAGAGCAACTGCAGCCGCGCCGGCTCACTCAACAGCCGGAAGAACTGGCTGAACTCCTCAAGCAACTGAGGAGACGGCATGGAGCTCGAGGCACCCATGACACGCATGTATGTCGATAGGCGCATTATGCCCGCCACCTCCAAGGCACACCAGCGCCAAGACCAAGCCTCAGGCGCACTTGCGCAAGACGCGCTTATGCGTTTAACGTCATACCACTGTGTGATGGTTCACCCATGGCAGTGACCTCCCGCGCTCCGGTCTCCCTGGCCGCAGCAGCCGGCGGCAGCCAGCTGCTGTTCCGCCAGCTGTTCGACGCCGCCACCGGCACCTTCACCTACCTGCTCGCCGACGTAACGAGCCGCCAGGGGGTGTTGATCGATCCGGTGTTCGAACAACACAGCCGTGACTTCTCGCTGATCCAGGAACTGGGGATCGAGCTCATGGCTTCAATCGACACCCACGCCCATGCCGACCATGTGACCGGCAGCTGGCTGATGCACCAAGCCACCGGCTGCGCCATTGGCCTGGCCGCCGCCGCCCGCGCCGAAAACGTCACCCAGCCCTTGTCGCACGGTGATCGCGTCGCGTTCGGCAACCGCTTCCTGGAGGTGCGCAGCACCCCCGGCCACACCGATGGCTGCATCAGCTTCGTGCTCGACGACCACTCGATGGCCTTCAGCGGCGATGCGCTGCTGGTGCGCGGTTGCGGCCGTTGCGACTTCCAGCAGGGCGATGCCCACACCCTGTGGCGATCGATCACCGAGCAACTTTTCTCGCTGCCCGATTCCTGCTTGCTCTACCCGGGTCACGACTACACCGGCCGCACCGTGACATCAGTCGCGGAAGAAAAAGCTTTCAATGCCCGCCTCGGCGGCGCCGCCACCGAGCGCGACTTCGTGGGCCACATGGAGAACATGAAGCTCCCGCACCCTCACAAGATCGCGGAGGCCCTGCCGGGCAACCTGCGCTCCGGCAAACCGCGGGAGGAGCAGGCGGGTGCGGCCTGGGCACCGGTTCAACGCAGCTATGCCGGTCTGCCCGAACTCGCACCCGCCTGGGTCGCGGCGCATCAGCAGGAGCTCACGATCCTCGATGTGCGCAGCCCGGAGGAGCTGCAAGGCCCCGATGGCCACATCAGCGGCAGCCTCAACATCCCCCTGCCGGAGCTGGAGCACCGCCGCCAGGAGATTCCTTCCGGCAAACCGCTGGTGGTGGTGTGTCATTCCGGCAGCCGCTCAGCCCTCGCCACCCAGCAGCTGCTCAAAGAGGGCTTTGGCGAGGTGGCCAACCTGCGCGGCGGCCTGAGCCGCTGGAGCGATGAGGGCTACCCCCTGGCCAGAGCCCACGGCTGATCGGCAGCCGCACCGTGATTCCATTTGCATCCGACGTCCCATGACCTCCACCCGAAGCATTTCCGCCCACGACCTCGCTGAGCAGCTGGCCAGCCAGCGCATCACCGTGATCGATGTGCGTGAGCCCATGGAATACGCCAGCGGCCACATCGCCGGGAGCCTCAACCTGCCCCTGAGCCGGTTGCATCAGGCCGACCTGCCCCAGGGCCCGCTGGTGTTGGTGTGCCAGAGCGGCAAGCGCAGCGCCCAAGGCCTCAACCGCCTGCTCGATCGCGGCCACCCCCATCCCGTGGCCGACCTCGCCGGCGGCTTGCCCGCCTGGGAGCAGGCCAGCTACCCGGTGCGCAAGCTCAAGAACGCTCCGCTGCCCCTGATGCGCCAGGTGCAGATCGCCGCCGGTTCGCTGATCCTGCTGGGCCTGATTCTCAGTAACACCGTGGCTCCCGGCTGGATCGCGATCGCCTGGTTCGTGGGAGCCGGGCTCACCTTCGCCGGCGTGAGCGGCTTCTGCGGCATGGCGCGACTGCTGGCCGTGATGCCCTGGAATCGGGTGTCGCCCTGATGGCCCTCAGCGCTTTGTTGCTGCTGGGGCTGGGCGGTGGGCTGATTGGATTCCTGCTCTCCGTACTGGGAGCAGGCGGCTCAATCCTGTTGCTCCCCTTGCTGGTGAGCGGCGCCGCACTACCCACCCGCGAAGCAGTGCCCCTGTCGTTGCTGGTGGTGATCCTGCTGGCCCTGGCGAACCTGGGGCCCTATGTGCGCCGCGGCCAATTCGCCTTCAAGCCGGCACTGATCCTCGGCGTTCCCGCCCTGGCAGGCAGCTGGCTTGGGGGGAGTTGGGTGAAGGCCGGCCTGATCCCTGAAGGGGTGCAGTTGGGGGTCTTCAGTGCGGCAGCCCTGGTGGCGTCCTGGCTACTCAGCCGCGGCCAAAGCAGCCAAGCTGCCAACACCGCCGCCAAGCAACGCCCAGCTCTTCTGGCCCTTCAGGGTGTTCTGGTCGGCCTGCTCACTGGGATTGCCGGAGTTGGTGGAGGGTTCGCGATCGTGCCGGCCCTCGTGCTTCTGGCGGGCCTGCCGATGCAGCTGGCCAGTGGCACCAGCCTGTTACTGATCGCCGTGAATGCCCTTGTGGCCCTTGCCGCCCTCGGGCATTGGCCGGAGCGGAGCCTGCCGCTGATGCTGCCTCTGCTTGCGGGCGGCGCCCTGGGTGCAGTGGTGGGCCAATGGCTGGCGCCCCGCCTGAGCGAGCACCGCCTGCGCCAGGGCTTCTCGATCTTGCTGATCAGCTCAGCACTGATGAGCGGTCTGGAGGCCTGGAAACGCCAGCCGGAAGCCCCGCACCAGGACAAGGCCCAAACCCTGGCTAGTGGGCAGAGAATCAAGCAGATCCGCTGCTGATCAGCCCATGGCCGAACCCACCACGCAGCCCGTCGAGCACTGCCCGCGCTTCCCTGAGCACTGCTCGTTGGAGTGCATGGAGCGCATGCGGGCTGAGTTCGGCAGCTACAGGCTCAACGAGCCCCCCTTCGAAGACTGGTGCCCGATGGCCAAAGCCCTGAGGCGGCAGGAGGAGGACAGGCGGCGCTTTGAGGCCGACCAGCTGAAGGCCCTGCACCACAGGGAATTTCCTGAAGACCCTGAGGACTAGCCCTCAGGCCGCCGCCAGCGGCGCCGATTCCACCAGCTCAGGAGCCAGGCGCAGGCAGGTGTCTCCCGCCGGCACCTCGATCAGCTGTGCCTGGCGAATTTTGGAGATCATGCGGGTGGTGGTGACCCGTGTTGCGCCGATCAGCTCGCCGATGCGTTCGTGGGTGAGCCGGAAGGGCAGATCGCACCAATCGCCGCGGCGCCGGCCCAGGCGCCGCACCAGCAAACTCAGCAGCGCATGCAAGCGCTGCTCGGCATTGCCCAGGTGGCGGATGCGCAGCAGCTGCAGTGTCCACTCATTCACCGGGTCGAAACCAGACGCGGCGGAGGGGCGAGCTTCAGTGCTGAACAACAGCGGGGTGAGCGCCTCCACGCACACCCCTTCACTGCAGAGGCGATCGGTGCGCAGCTGATCGCCGGGCTGCAGGAACGCCAGGGTCATGCCCTCGGTTTCCTCACAGGGGCAATACACGCGGGCCATCCCCTCCAGCACCTCAATGCAGCTGCCCTCCGGGCGCAGGGCGGGATCGAGCAGCACGGTTTGCCCCACGGGCATGCGCACGGCGTTGACAGGGGTATCGATCGAGGAACGGAAGCTCATGAACCCGGAGCAGCCAGGGCTAATTGCGAATGCGTCGCAATGTAGAGAAGGTCCCGAGCTTTTTGCAAGCGATTCTCAATAACAACTGTTAGCTGCGAACCGGGCTGGGGCGGTCGATGGGGAAGCGGGTGCTTCTTGGCACAACAAAGCCACCTTGAGCATGAGCTCAGGGCGGCTCATGGGGGTGCGGTGCAGGCGGCTCAACACCACGCTCCCCCGTGCAAGCGCCTTACTTCCAGCCGTTGCGGGCCATCAGCTGCACGGCCGCCTTGTTCTTGGCGCCCATCTGCTCGGCAGAAACCCCATCGGCCTTGAAACTGCCGAAGCGCTTGAGGATGGGGTTATTGCCGTAGCCCTTGAGCGGGTATTCGTGATTGGCCTCGGCATAGCCGCGGCCGCCGCTCGGCGAAGCCAGAAACTCAATCAGCTTCAGGGCCGCCTGGGGGTTCTTGGAGGTTTTCACCACACCGGCTCCACTGATGTTCACGTGGGCGGGATTGGGGAAGACCACCTTCAACTTGCTGGCCAGAGCCTTGTCGGCGGCACCACTCTCACCGGAGAGCATCCGCGCCACGTAGTAGGTGTTCACCAGGCCCACACCGCACTCACCGTTGGCAACGGCGCGGATCAGGGGGGTGTCAGAGGTGAAATACGGCTTGGTCACGTTGGTCGTCATCCCTTTCACCCACTTCGCGGCAGCTGCATCGCCGCGCAGGATCATCTGGTCGGCCACCAACGACTGGTTGTAAACGCTCTTGCTGTCGCGCAGGCAGAGCTTTCCTTTGAAGGCGGGATTCGCCAAATCGGCGTAGGTGCGGATGCTGGCTGGGTTCACCAGCTTCGGATTCACGACCGCCACGCGCACCCGGCGGGTGAGGCCATACCAGCGACCTTTGGCGTCCCGCAGATTCAGGGGCACATCGCGCAACAGAGCCGCGGACGGGCTTGCCCGGAACAGGCCCATGTCGGCCGCCTTGTCGAGCCGAGCGGCATCTACCAGCACCAGCACATCCGCCGGACTGTTCTTGCCCTCGGTGCGCACCCGCTCAATCAGGGCGTCGTCCTTGGCTTCCAGCAAGCGCACCTTGATGCCGGTGCGCGCCGTGAACTCCTGATAGAGCTTCTTATCGGTGTTGTAGTGGCGGCCGGAGTACACGCCGATCTCCTGGATCTGGGCCTGGGCCGTTTCCACACCGATGGAGGCGATCGCCGCGCCTGCCGCGCTCACCGCCAGCAGGACCAGCGCACCCAAGCGCTCCGGTTGCCGCAGCGTTCGCAGAAGAGAGGAGTTCAAAGGATCAGAACAACGCTGCAGGGCACTATGGACAGGGTGCCGCCCCCTCCTGCAGCCCGGCGATCATTGCCCACGCCAGGGTGTGACATTGGTTACACCAAACGGTGCAAAGGCCCCGCCCCGTAGGCTTTTTGCCCATGGTTCCCTTCAGCGTTCAGGCTCCGTCGCGTCGCCCCCATCGCAGCGTGCTGGCAGCGGTTGTGCTGCTGCTCTGCGCCATGGCACTGGCTCCTGTGTTTGGGCTGGGCTGGTTTGCCTTCGGGGCCGGAACCGGGATTTCGTTTGACCTGGGCAGCGATGGCCCGGCACAGGTGCGCAACACCCTGGCTCTTGTGGCGCTGGTGGGCCTCCTCAGCGCGGTGCTCGGCACCGCCAACGGCTGGATCACTGCCCGCTGCGCCTTCCCCGGGCGCCGCTGGCTGCGCATCGCCCAGCTCTTGCCCTTGGCCACACCGAGTTATCTGCTGGCTGCCACTTGGATTGACCTCGGCAGTCGCTTCAGCCTGCGGGTGCATGGCTTCCTCCCCACGCTGATCGTGCTGGTGCTCAGCACCTACAGCTACGTGTTTCTGCTCTCCACCGAGAGCTTCTCGGTGAGCGGGCGTCGCCAACTGGAAGCCTGCCGCAGCCTGGGGGTTGGCCCCTGGGGCAGCTTCTGGCGGGTGGCCCTGCCGATGGCCCTGCCGGCCATCGGAGCCGGAGTGGCCCTGGGGGGCATGGAGGTGGTGAATGAACTCGGTGCCGTGCAACTGCTCGGCGTCCCCACACTCTCCAGCGGCATCTTGATGCGCTGGCAGCAGGACGGTGATCCCCAGGGCTCTGTTGCGCTGGCCCTGATGGCACTGGTGATCGTGGCGTTGCTGGTGGGGGCCGAGCGCAGCCTGCGCCAACGCAGCCGCTGCTGGAACCTGGGCAGCGATGGTGATGCGGATCCCCAGTGGACTCTCACCACCCAGCGGCGCTGGCTCAGCCAAGCGCTTTGCGCGGTACCGCCGCTGATCACCCTCGGGCTGCCCCTGCTCTGGGCCGCACTCAGCTGGGATCAAATCCGCAGCGAAGACAGCAGCGAACTATTGGCCCTCGGCAGCCGCAGCTTTGGCCTAGCGCTGCTTGCCGCTGCCCTCACCGTGGCGGGAGGGCTGCTGTTGGCCATTGCCAAACGCTGGATCCCCAACGCCCTGCTGCAACGCCTCACCTTCATCTCGGGCCTCGGCTACGCCATCCCCGGCACGGTGCTCGCCCTGGCGCTGATGCTGATCGGGGGTCCCCTGGCCCTGGCACCGCTGCTGCTGTTGGTGTGGGGCTACGCGGATCGCTTCCTGGCGGTGTCGAAAGGCGGGTTGGATGCAGCCCTCGAGCGCATTCCACCGAGCGTGGATGAGGCCGCCACCTCCTTGGGCAACAGCTGGCTGGGGGTGCTGCAACGGGTGCACCTGCCCCTGCTGCGCGGCCCCCTGCTGGTGGGAGCCCTGCTGGTGTTCGTGGACACGGTGAAGGAACTGCCGCTCACCTTTGCTCTGCGCCCGTTCGACTTCGACACCCTGGCGGTGCGGGTGTATCAGTACGGCAGCGATGAACGGGTGGGTGCCGCTCTGGTGCCAGCCCTGCTGATCCTGGCGCTGGGGATCGTGGCAGCCGTGGCCCTGATTCCTAGCCTGGAGCGGCTTGAGCGCAGCTGAGGGGTCAGCCGCGCCGCCACTGCTGCACCACCTCGGGCGTGCCATACCAGCGATCACCGAACGCACCGCCGTGGGCCACGCCCGGCAGCGTGATCGCCTCGGATCCCCGCAGCAACGCCGACTGCACCGGCACCAGACCATCGCCATCGAGGTCGCTGCGCCCAGCAATCGCCTGATAAGAGCGGGGCGCCATCCGCTCACTGAGGGCGGAGCCATCCCCAGGGTTTAACGCTCCTGCCACGGAGACGTAGTCGACCGTGTCGGCGAAGGTGGCACCGGGATAACGGCGATCCACCAGTTGCCTCAGCGGCGTGGCCCGCACAGCCGTGTGGGGGCTACCCAGGCTGTAGAGACGATTCGCCCACTGCCTGCCGTTGTAGCGGCGCCCGGCAAACAGATCGTCCGCCAGGAACAACCGCAACATCACACCACCGGAGCTGTGGCCGATCAGGGTGACCCGGCCGGTGGCGGAATGGGCAGCCAACGCCTCAGCGCGGGCGGCCACCCGATCCAGCAAGCGCCGCCAACCGAAGGCCCAGGAGGTGAGGAGCCAATCGAAGCGGCTGGCCGGCACCAGCTCAACGGGCTGCTGCGTGTGCTGCCGCAGCCAGCTGCACATCGGCTGATAGGCCTCATCAGTGATCAGAAATCCCCCCAGGATCAACACGGGTTGCGCAACCACCGGTGGTTCAAGCGGCGAACAGGGTCTATGGTGATGTCTTGAGCAGGCCGGCGAGCACCAACGCGCCGCACCGCTCAACGATCGATCCAAGCAAAACGATCGAAGATCGAACCGCAGTTCAAAAGGCAGCCGTCATTTCGGTTGTCATCGAGGCACGGCGATAGATAAAGCAACACGACACAAACCATGACGATCAACACACCTCCGCACAGACCAGCTCACACATCCACCCCCCGTCCCCAACCGCAACAACAACGGCCGCACCCCCATCAACCCAGCTGGGAAGAACTGTTGGGTCGTCGCTGATCCAGATCAACGGCGACCAGCACTCGCTTGAATGGGGCACTGATACGCGGTCCCCATGGAACCCCACTGGCTGAAGCTGCGCTGGCCGATCACCGTGTTAGCCCTCGGCTCCATGGTGATCGGCTTGGTGGTGCGGACCAGCCAGCATCCGATCCAACTGCGATTGGTTCATAGCTTTGCTGAGCCCCTCAAGCTGTCGGGGCAGGTCCAGGGAGTGTTGAGCATGCCGAAAGGCGTGAACATTGAACCCACCAGGGATCTGGGAGTTCAGGTCACCGAGCATGCCCCGATCGACCTAAGCGTGAAAAACACCACACCGGTTCAGGTACAGGTGAGCAATCCCGATCCGATCACGGTCAAAGTCGATGAAGAGAAACCGATGGAAGTCGACGTTCAGCCCAAAGCACCGGTGAACGTAAAGATCGGCCTGTGATTCAGAACAGGTCTCGTTAGCTTGAAGCCAACGCAGTTGGCACTGATGGCTCCGGAGCGGTTCTTCCTCGAACTCACCCCACCCTCTGAATTGCTACGGGATGCCCCCCACGTGGTGATCGTGGGCGCTGGATTTGCAGGGCTCAAAGCAGCCCAGACCCTCGCCGGCAAGACCGTACGGGTGACGCTGATTGACAAGCGCAATTTCAACCTGTTCCAGCCGATGCTGTATCAGGTGGCTTCGGGGCTGGTGTCGCAGACCGATGTGGCCTCGCCGCTACGGATCATGCTCGGCAAAGCACCGAACATCCAGATCCTGCTGGGGGAAGTGGAGGAGATTGATCCCACCGCCAAGGAGGTGGTGTTCAACGAACGGCGCCTGCGCTACGACCACCTGATCGTTGCCGCTGGTGCAGCGAGCACCTTCTTCGGGCACGACGAATGGGCTGAGTTCGCGACCCCGATGAAGACGTTGGAGGATGCCTACGGCATTCGCAAGCGTGTGCTCGGCGCCCTCGAAGAAGCCGAGCAAACGCCCGATCCAGAACAGCGGCGCCTCTTGCAATCGGTGGTTGTAGTGGGAGGTGGCCCCACCGGCTGTGAGCTGGCGGCCTCCCTCAACGACCTGATGCGCCACACCCTGGAGCGCGATTTCAAACAGATCGATCCCAACCTGTGCAAGGTCACCCTGGTGGATCCGGGTGATCGGGTGCTGCGCGCCATGGATCCTGAGCTCTCCAAAGCGGCTGGCGACCACCTCAGGCGGAGCGGTGTGGAGCTGTTGCTGGGCGGGCGCGTGAAATCGATCGAAGCCGGAAAGCTGGTGCTCACCACCCAAGAGTCCGAGGTGACCTTGGAGGCCAAAACGATCTGCTGGACAGCCGGTGTGGCCGCTTCACCCCTGGGCAAGCTGCTGGCTGATCACACCGGATGCGCGATTGATCGCGGCGGCCGCATTCCGGTGGAAGCCGATTTCTCGATCCCCGGCCACCCGGAAATCCGCGTGGTGGGTGATCTCTGCAGCTACAGCCACACCAAAGACGGCAAACCCCTACCCGGCATGGCGGGCCCAGCTGTGCAGATGGGGGTGTGGGTGGCCAAAGACATTCTGGCCAAAACGCAGAACCAGAGCCACCAGCCCTTTGCCTTCACTGATTTCGGCACGATGGCGGTGGTGGGGCCTCTCTTCGCCGTGGCTGACCTGCGCGGCTTGAAGTTCACCGGCCCCTTCGGCTGGTTGCTCTGGGGCCTGGCTCACCTGGCCTTCATGCCTGACGCCGAAAACCGCCTCACCGTGCTCACCAAATGGCTCTGGGTGATCTTCACCCGCGAGCGGTCGGCACTGGTGATCACTGAAGCGCCTTCATGAGCCGCTTGGCGCGGGGGGCGTCGCCTCATCGGCGATGCCCTTGAGGGCGTGATACACGGGCTGATCCACCAGCAAACGGCTCACATAGGCCCCCAACACGGAGGCCAACAGCAACCCAGGCAGGAGCTGTTGGTCGCCGGCCATGCGAACGGCAAACAGCACCGCCATCACCGGTAACTGGGTGGCGCCAGCCAGGCCAGCCACCATCCCGAAGGCCAGCCCCATCTGGGGCACCATGCCGGCATCGCCCAAGCTCTGACCGAGCACGGCGCCGAAGGCAAACGAGGGATCAATCAATCCGCCCGGGATACCTGCGCCAAGGGCGAGCACCGGGCCGATCACCCGGAGCAGCAAGGTGAACAGGTCACCCGCCACCCCCGGCAGCAGCTGATTGGTGGGCGATCCGCCTTCGATCATGTGCCGCATCAGCAGCTCGCCATCGCAGCCGGAGGCACCGCCGCTCAGTAGCAGGAACAAGCTGAGTGCGCCCCCCAGCAGCAGGCCCAGCCGCAGTGGCTGACGCTGCACCACCCCCCCGAACAGGCGCGTTGCGGCCAGCAACATGCGCGCAAAAACAGCTCCGAGCCCACCGGCCAATACGCCGATGGGGATCGCCCAGGCCAACTGGATCAGCTCCGCAGGAGCAACGCCCACCATGCCCAGCGCAAACTCCGGTTCGCCGACGGCACTGCTCACGGCCGCCGCCATGGCGCTGATCACCAAAGCCGGCCAGATCAGGCGCATTGAAAAGGTGCCCAGAAACTCCTCGGCCACAAACACCACACCCATCAGGGGTGTGTTGAACCCACCGGCAAGACCAGCGCCCCCGGCCACTGCCATGAGATCGCTGTGGCGCAGATCACCCAGCCAACGCGGAAAGCGACGCCGCAACCAGAAGGCGGCCGACGCACCGATCTGAACCACCGGACCTTCCCGGCCCATCGGCATCAGGCTGAGGCTGGCCAGGCTCCACAACACCAGCCGCTGCAGGGTGGGCAACAGGCCCAACAGCGCAGCCGCCTGCTCCGGCTCCTCAATGCTGGTCATCGTCTGGGGGATGCCCGACCCTTTGCCGCGGCGGAACGCACCGCCCTTCAACACCATCAGCAGCGGAAACACCACCAGTGGTGAACAGGCCAAGAGCAGGGTGAGAGGCCGCCAAGCCGAACCACTGAAGGCCGGCAACAGACTGAGCAGCTGATCACCCCAGCGATCCACCAGGTTGAAGGGCCAGCACAACAGCCCCACAAACAAACCCAGCACCGCCAGCTGCACCAGCCGCTGGATCAGATCCTTCAGTGACGTCATGACAGCCGTTTCTGAGCGCGCCCAAGAATCAGCGCGATCAAGATGGCCACGTATAGCTGACCCGAGATGGTGATCACGTTGGCGATCACCTGAGCGTTGATATTGCTTGGGGTGAGCACAGACGTGCCTACGGTGGTGAGCAAGCCAAAGGAGGCGGCCATCAGCGAAGGGCCAGCGAAGACGGGGATCGCGCCTGCAGAGCTGACGGGTGGCAGCGCCGAAGCCACGAATGCCGAGGGCTGAAGCACCCATAGGGCCGTGAGCATCACACCCCCAGCGATGCCCACCGTGAGGTAGCCCGCAGCCGCGCCAAGCACCACCGACGTGGTGACGTAAGGCTCACGAATCAACGACTTCACCTTCCGAAGCACCGTGAGCACGAGGAACATCACCCACACCACCACGTGGGGCATCGTGAGGTGCCGTGCCAAGACAGGATTGAACGCCATCGCCGCATGCCAGATCAGCTCCATGGCGATCGCCATGGAACCGAGGGTCAACATCAGCGGGCGTGTGGCTTTAAGGGAACTGAAGCGAGTCACGAAGATCATGAAGACCGCGGCCTCCAGGATCAACAGCAGCGAGAGCAACCATGGGAACCGCTGCGCAACCGGCAGCAACAACACCATCGTGAGCTCATAGACAAGGCAGATCCGATAGCCGAGATGGCGGCCACGGATCTGCCTGAGTTGTTCGCGGGTCAGCCTCACAGACCAGGGCTGCTCTGCATGATGCCGCCGTCGGCAAAGATGCTGGTGGCCGTGATGTAGCTGGCGGCATCGCTGGCCAGGAAGGCCACCACCTTGGCGATCTCTTCCGGCTGAGCCATGCGCCCCATCGGAATCGCCGAGTTCAGCTTGGCCAGCAGCTCGGGGTTGTTCATCGTGGAGTCGTTGATCGGCGTGGCCACGGCACCGGGGCCCACGTTCACGATCGACACGCCCTTCGACGCCAGTTCCACACCCGCGGTGCGGGTGAGCATGCGCACGCCGCCCTTGGCCACGCAGTAAGGCGTGTTGTTGGGCATGGGCCAGTCTTCGTGCACGGACGAGATATTGATGATTCGCCCGCCGGTGCCCTGGGCAATCATTTGCTTGGCGGCGTACTGGGTGGCGAAGAACACACCGCGCAGGTTCACATTCAGCACCTTGTCGAAATCCTCGGGCGTGGTGTCGAGGATGGAGGTGCGGGTTTCGATGCCGGCGTTGTTCACAATCACGTCGAGCCGGCCGTAGCGGTTCACCGCCTCCTGCACCAGCCGTTGCAGATCGTCGAGATTGGAGACATCCGCCTGCACACCCACGCAAGTGCCACCGAGCTCGCCGATTTCCTGCTCGATGGCGGCGGTAGCCTCCGGGTGGGAGCGGTAGTCGATCACCACCCGGGCACCGAGACGGGCCACCTCCTCCACGATCGATTTACCGATCCCGCTGTTGCCGCCGGTCACGATGATCACCTTGCCTTTCAGGAAGTTGGCGAGGGTTTCGAGGGCGTAGGGGTTGGTGGTGGTCATGGCGAAGCAGCTGCCGCAAAGGGCTGAATGCTGGGACGCTAGGGCGAAGTACGTGATCGTGCCGGCCACTGCAACACCAAACGGATGAGCCGTCACGCCCATGACAGTGCGATGACAATTCCAGCGCCATCCCTACGGTGAAGTCACCGTTCTTGACTGCACGACGTTGTCTGAAGCAGTAATCCGCAGAGCCATTCACAGCGACCGTTTTCCCACGCCTGTGGCCTCCTACAGCCAGGGGTTTCAGCGGGGAAACATGCTGTTCATCACCGGACAGCTCCCCGTCGACCCGGCCACCAACCTGAAGGTGGGCGATGGCGACATCACCCTGGAATCGCGTCAGGTGATGTGCAACATGCAGGCGGTGCTGGAGGAAGCCGGTTTCGGTTTCGAGCACGTGGTGAGCGCCACGGTGTACCTCACCGACATCGACAAACTCGACACCTTCGACGCCGTGTGGCAGGAGTATTTCCCTGATCCGCAGGCCTATCCCTCCCGCGCTGTGGTGGAGGTGTCGGCTCTGGTGCTGGGCATCCAGCTGGAGATCTCAGCCATCGCCATCAAAGACTGAACACACCAGCGATGAGCGACCCCTTCAGCCTGGCTCCTCTCCCGGAGACCTACTGGCACCTCTGGACCGGTGAAGACGGCATCAGCCGCCAGCAGCAGTGCACGATCAGCCAGTTTCAGCTCGGACAGCTCGGGCCAGGCGATTCACCCCAGTTTTCGAGGCCACTGTTTGATCAGGGCAATGCCTTTGTCACCTACCTGCCGGTGGGGTGGACGGCTGATTGGCACGAAAACCACATCCCAAAGTGGATCTATGTGCTCCGGGGCGCCTGGTCGGTGCAGAGCATGGATGGCCAGATCGCCATCATGCGCGCCGGTGAGTATTCCTTCGGTGGCGATCAGGGCTGCATCGCCTCCCCTGAGGGGCACAAAGGGCACCTCTCCGCCCAGGTGGGCGATGAACCCTGCGTGCAACTGATCATCCAGCGCAACGACGACGCCTGGCGCTGCGCACCTCCGGGCTTCTTCCAATGAACAAACCCTCGGATTGCACCGAGAGCTACGACCCGCGCTTCGAGCAGCTCGTGCTGTTCAACGCCGAGCTCGAACTGCTGGCGGAGGGCTTCCGCTGGCTGGAGGGTCCCGTGTGGTACGGCGATCACCGCTGCCTGCTGTTCAACGACATCCCCAACAACCGCACGCTGCGCTGGAGTGAACAGCACGGTGTCAGCACCTTTCAGGAGCCATCGGAGTTCGCCAACGGGCAAACCCGCGATCGCGAGGGTCGACTGATCCAATGCCACCACCGCAGCCGCTGCCTTACCCGCCTGGAGCACAACGGCAGCACCACCACGCTGGTGTCTGAAGCGAACGGCCGTCGCCTGAACGCCCCCAACGACGTGGTGGTGAAGAGCGATGGATCGATCTGGTTCAGCGATCCTCTCTACGGCCTGATGAACGACTACGAGGGAGGTCAGCAGAGTTCGGAGCAAGCGCCTGCGCTCTACAGGTTCGATCCCGAGAGCGGTCAGGCCCAGGCCGTCGCCACGGACTTCGATGGCCCCAATGGACTGGGTTTCTCCCCGGATGAACAACTGCTGTATGTGGCCGAATCCGGGGCCCCCGGTGCCAGAGAGCCGAGGCAGTACATCCGACGCTTCCAGGTGAACGCCGATGGGCGCAGCCTCAGCGGCGGAGAGATCTTCCACAAGATCAGCCCAGGCTGGGCCGATGGCTTCCGTGTGGATGAACACGGCAACCTCTGGTGCGGAGCTGCCGATGGGGTGCATGTGATCGCACCCGACGGGGTCCTGATCGGCAAGGTGCTGGTGCCGAAGCGGGTGTCCAACGTGTGCTTCGGCGACCGCTACGGCAGCCGCCTGTTCCTGTGTGCCTCCACAGCCCTGTACAGCCTGTTCACAGCCACCCGTGGCGCCACCTGGCCGCACTGACGCCCCCCGAATCCGCACTGAATCTCAACCTGCTCCTCCCGCTCGCAACAACCATGGCCAATCCCCAGCTCGAAACCTTCCTCAAGCAGGTGAAGGGCGACCCAGCCCTGCTACAGCGTTTCAGCGCCTGCCCCAACCTCAATGCCATTGCAGCCCTTGGGGCGGAACTGGGCTTTCAATTCAGCGGGGTCGACCTCGTGAAACACCAGGCCGAAGCCACCCTGCGGCTCAGCGAGAGCGACCTGGAGGCAGCAGCCGCCGGCGTGGAACTGGAAGGCCATCTCTGGCTCATGAAAATTGTGTGGCGCTGAGCGAACGATGCGATCGATTCAAGCCCTTGAGCTCGACGATTGCCGCCGGATCGCCGCGGCGGCCGAGGCGATAGCGGCCCAACATCAAGCCACGGTGAGCCTTGCCATCTGTGATGGCGGAGGCCACCCCTTGCTATTGGTGCGGCTGGATGGCGCCAGTCCCTCCAGTGCAGCAGTGGCCATGGCCAAAGCGCGCATGGCCGCGCTCAACGGAAAGCCCACCGCCGATCAAGAAGCCGCGATCAACAGCTCACGCCCAGCCCTGCTGCAACTGGCGGGTGTGTTTAAAGAAGGCGCCGTGGCCATGGGTGGCGGATTGCCTCTGCTGGTGAACGGCAGTTGTATCGGGGCTGTTGGCGTCTCAGGGATGACACCTGACCTCGATGCGGCGATCGCCACGGCAGCGGCGGCGGCCTTATCCAGCCTCTAGGCCTTGTCCAGCACCAAAGCCTCAACGAACACCATGCACAGCCCCCACATCCGCAGCATCGGATTCACCTGCAGCGATAGCGATGCCATCGCCAACTTCTATGAGCAGCACCTGGGCTGCCAGCGGCTTGAAACCCTGCTGGTGGATGGGGGGAGTTACGGCCAGCTGATCGGCCTGCCAGGGAGCCAACTCAAGCTGGTGCGCCTGCGGCTGGGGGAGGAGACCCTGGAGCTCACGGAGGTGCAGCGCCTCGGCGCCGGGTTCCCACCCGGGCGCACCATTCCGCCGGATTCGCGCAGCTGCGATCTGTGGTTTCAGCACATCTGCATCGTGGTGAATGACATGGCTGCAGCTGCAGCACCGATCAGTGGGTTGATCAACAACGCCGAGCTGCAGACCATCTCCTCTGCGCCGCAGACGTTGCCGAGCTGGAACACAGCGGCAGCGGGCATCGTGGCGTTCAAATTTCACGATCCCGATGGGCATTGCCTGGAACTACTGCAGTTCCCCGCCGATAAAGGCGAGCCTCGCTGGCACCGGCAGCAGAGCACGCCTGTGCTGGGCATCGACCACAGCGCCATCGCCAACGCCGATACGCCAAGGAGCTGCCGCTTCTACGAAGAACTGCTGGGGTTAAGGCTCGGGGGCGATGGTGTGAACAGTGGCATCGAACAGGATCAGCTCGATGGCCTCAGCGACACCAGCGTGCGCATCACCTCGCACCGCTGCCCCGAGGGCGCCGGCATCGAATGCCTCAACTACCAACACCCGAACATCGGGCGGCCCATGGCCACGGATCAAAACGCCGCCGACCTCGCCCACTGGCAAATTCGACTGAATGTGAGCGATTTGGCGGGCATTGCTAAGGAAGTGGAGACCTACGGCGGAAGCCTGGTCAGCCCAGGCATCGTGACGCTTGAGGCAACCCAAGCCAAGGCCCTGGGCTTTGGGCAGGCCCTACAGATCCGCGACCCCGATGGCCACCAGTTGCAATTGGTCTGCAGCTGATCACAGCTGGGATGCAGGGATGAAGCAACCCATCTAGGTTGCCATCATCGCGAACAATCCTGATGGACATCACGGTGGTGGAGTTGTTGGTGCCTGCGGCACCATCCCCCCTGGCACAAACAGCCCTGTTCATCCTGCGATTGTTCATGGGGATCTGCTTTATTCGCCATGGTTGGCCCAAGCTGCGCAACCTGCAGACCTGGGCGCAGATGCTGAACACGCCGGCGTGGCTGTGTTTTCTCTCGGCAGGCTCGATGTGGGCCGGTGGCATCGCTCTGATCGTGGGTCTGCTCACACCGCTGGCGTCCTTCGCGATTCTCGTTTCGATGGCCTACGCCATGGTGTTGGAGATTCGCAGCGGCTTTCCCTTTATCGCTGCCGATCCCTATCTGATCCCGGATGGCGACTACGCCGGCCCAATGGGAGTGGGGGAACCGCCCAGCTGGGAAAAAGCGGCGATGTATGTGGTGATGTGCGCGGTGCTGATCTTCTGTGGCGGCGGTCTGCTCTCGCTCGACACTCTCCTGATCGACGATCTCCTGCGGGTGTGGCTGGGGGTGTGAGCCTCCCCCAGCTCGTTGATCACCTCGTCACGACACCGCGAGCCGTTCCTTGAGGTGATGACCCACCCGGATCGCATTGGCGATCGCCGTGAGTGAGGGATTCACTGCGCCGATGCTGGGGAAGAAGCTGGTATCGACCACGTAGAGATTGTCGAGTTCGTGGGCCTTGCAGTTCACATCGAGCACTGAGGTGGAGGGATCTGTGCCGAAGCGGCAGGTGCCCGCCTGGTGACCAACAGCTGACAAACCCATCGGATTTTTGACGTAGATCTGGCGTTCCACCAGGTGATTCTTCAGATAGAGCTTGTCGAGAATGCCCTGGAGCCGGCCCCAGAGGCGATTGGCCGAGGTTTGATTGTTCACCTTGTAGTTCAGGTGGATATGGCCGGCTGAATCAATCGTGACGCGGTTGTTGGGATCAGGCAGATCTTCGGTGGTGAGCCAGAAATCCAGCGCATGTTCCGCGATCTGGTCCATCGACCAGTTGGGCATCAGGAAGGTTTCCAGCGGCGCATAGCCCTTCATGATCGCGCCCCGGGTCTTGCCAGTCATCTGAATATTTCCCATGGGATAGTCGTAGTCGGCGTCGCCGAAATACCAGTCGTTGATCGAGATCGTCTTCTGGAAGATGGTGGGGTTGGGCTCATGGGAGAGGGCCACCGCCGCCTTGCTGTTGTGGAACATGTAGTTGCGGCCCACTTGATCAGAGCCGTTGGCCAGGCCGCGCGGATGCTTGTCATTCGCCGACATCAACAGCAAGCGGGCGCTATTGGAGGCACCACAGCTCACCACCACCAGATCAGCGGAGTAGTGGAGCTTTTCTCCATCACGCACCAAGTCAACACCAGTCACCGTGGTGCCGGCAGCATCGGTGATCAGTCGTTTCACCTCAGCGCGGGTGAGCAGCGACACATTGGCGCTGGCGGCAAGCGCCGGCCGCACGCCGCACACCTCCGCATCCCCCTTGGCGTGCACCAGACAAGGGAATCCATCGCAGTTGTTACAACGCCGGCAACGGCTGTAGGGCATGTTGCTTTCATCGAGCATCACCCCACTGGGTGCATGGAACGGGTGCAACCCGGCACTGCGCAGATCATCAGCCAGCTTCTGAATCCGAGGCTCGTGAGAGATCGGCGGGTGGGGATAAGGCGATGAGCTGGGCGGATCTGTTGGGTCCTCGCCACGCAGGCCATGCACGTGATACATGGCTTCGGCTTGTTGATACCAAGGCTCAAAATCGCTGTAGCGCAGAGGCCAAGCCGGCGAAACACCATCGTGGTGCTCCAGCTCCTCAAAATCGCGCTGCCTGAGGCGGAAGTGGTGGGCGCCATACATCTTTGTGGCACCACCAACGAAGTAGTGGGTGCCGGGCTGAAATGGATTCCCCTTGCCGTCGTACCAGATGTCCTTGGAGAGATAACGGCCCTTCTGGAACACGGCATCCGCATCCCAGTTCTGCGCTTCCTGTGGGAGCCAGTCGCCGCGCTCCAGGATGAGGATTCTCAACCCAGTTGGTGCCAGCACACGGGCCAACGTTCCACCGCCCGCACCACTGCCGATGATCAACACATCGAAATGGGTGGCCTCGGGCTTCTGCAGCTGACCGAGAGACTGGAGTAGGTCCACAGGGATACCGTCAGTACCCGCAAGCTAGAAACAATTAAGGCGGTTGTCGCCCAATTGTCATGAGCCTTGGGACGGAGTGGAATAGCGGCTCAACTGATTGATCATCTTGCAAACCATGGCGGTCCAACCGGTTTGATGACTAGCACCCACACCGGATCCGTTATCACCGTGGAAATACTCATTGAACAGAATCAGATCACGCCAATGGGGATCGTTCTGGAACAGTTCAACCTCACCGTTGAACGGGCGACGACCCTGTTCATCGCGGCGGAAGATGTTGGCCAGCCGATGTTCAAGCAGCAGTGAGGCATCCCAGAGGTTCACCCAGTTCCCGGAACGGGTCGGGAACTCCACCTGGAAGGTATCGCCGTAGTAGTGGCCGAATTTCTGCAGCGCTTCGATCAACAGGTGATTGATCGGCATCCACACCGGTCCTCGCCAGTTGGAATTACCACCGAACATCGGCACCGGGCTATCGGCTGGGCTATAGGCCAGGGTCTGACTATCACTCCCCTCGGTAAAGGTGTAGGGGTGGTCGGCGTACACCTTGGAGAGTGCACGAATGCCATAGGGTGAGAGGAACTCATCCTCATCAAACAAGCGCTCACAGATGCGGCGCAGGCGATCCTCAGGAACCAGGGAGAACAGCAGCCGGTCGTTGCGCCATTGACCAAAGTTGTGGATCAGCCAGGCAGGCTTTGTGCGCTCGTGCAGGAACCACTTCAAGCTCTCGGAGACATTCAACACCGGCAACCGTTTCACCGTATCCACATCAAAACTGGCCACCGCAAGCAACGGCACCAAGCCCGACACCGAACGCGAGCGCAAGTAAGTGCTGCTGCCGTCGGGACGCTTGATCACGTCGTAATAGAAGCCGTCCTCCTCGTCCCAGTTCACATAGCCGCGATTCCCCGCCGTATTCAGCGTGAGAGCGAGTTGAACAAAGTCGTAAACGAAGCGTTCACAAATATCGGCATACTCAGGCTCCTCCCGGCTCAGCTCAACACTGATATTGAGCAGGTTGAGGCTGAGCGATGCCATCCAGGCCGTGCCATCGCACTGCTCAATCCGACTGCCGTCAGCAAGAGGGAAACGCCGATCGAAGACAGCAATATTGTCGAGCCCGAGGAAGCCACCCTCAAACACATTGTCGCCGGAGCGGTCATTGCGGTTGGCCCACCAGCCGTATTCAAGGATCAGCTTGCGCAAGGCGGCGCGAAGGAAGCCGAGATCAGGCTCTTCGGTGGCTTTTCGCTCAATCTGAAACACACGCATCGCTGCCCAGGCACCGATGGGTGGATTGGGATCGGAGAGGGCCCACTCATAGGCAGGCGTCTGCGCATTCGGTGCGGTGTAATGCGGCGAACGCAGCAACATGCATTGCTCCTTAGCCGTGGCGGGATCAACAATCGCGAACGCCACCGCATGGAACATCAGGTCCCACTGGCAGAAATAGGGGTACTCCCATGCATCGGGCATGGAAATCACATCATGGGCATGCAAGCGCTGCCAGGCCGCGTTCTGGGTATGCCAGCGCTGGCTCGGTGGTGTGGGTGCGTTGGGATCGCCATCGAGCCAGCGCAGCACACTCCAGCCGTAATACTTCTTGCACCAGAGCAAACCGGCTAACCCAGTGGTGTGGATCAGACGGTCGTCCTCAGAGAGGTTGGGGACGATGGTTTCAAAAAAGTCGTGCCATTCCTGTTCCCTTTCTCGAAAGAGCGCTTCAAACTCAGCACCGAAAGGTTGTGGCGGAGGGGAACTCTCCGGCCCCACGAGCCGCAGCTCCACCTGCCATTCCTCGCCGGGTTGCAGGGTGCGTTGCAACAGGCGAGCCACTTTGGTGCCCTGCTGGGCCGGGTTAATCGCTGTTGATTCGCCGTCACAGAGATAGCGGTGAAAGCCGTCTTTCTGGAAGGATTTCTGGTTGGGCTCCTGGTAAAGACGCTCCGTATTGGTTTCGTTATCGGTGAAGATCCACTCACCGCCACCTGCCGCATGCAAGCGGTAGTCACCTAAACCTCCGCCCACTGAAGCCAGCACGCTGTCGCCATCGAGGCGCATCGGTTGTGCGTGCTCATCGGGATAGCCCCAGCTCCAGGTGTTCCGCAGCCATAGGGTGGGCAGCAGGGTGAGCGGCGCAGGGTCGGGGCCGCGATTAATCGCCCGGACCCGGATGGCGATGTCATCAGGAGAAGCCTTGGCATATTCGATGAACACATCGAAGTAGCGGCTCTGGTTAAAGATGCCCGTATCCACCAGCTCGTACTCGGGCTGCTCGCGTCCCCGGCGCCGGTTCTCGTCGATCAGCTCCTGGTAGGGGAAGCGCTGCTGCGGGTACTTGTACAAGCCCCGCATAAAGCTATGGGTGGGCGTATTGGCGAGGTGGAAGTAGTAGTCCTTGATGTCTTCGCCGTGGTTGCCCTCTTCGTTGGCAAGGCCGAACGGTCGCTCCTTGAGGATGGCGTCCTCACCGTTCCAGAGAGCAACGGAAAAACACAAGCGGCACTGGTCATCACAGATGCCGAGCAATCCGTCCTCACCCCAGCGGTACACACGCGAGCGGGCATGGTCGTGGGGAAATGAGGCCCAGGCGTTGCCATCGGCGGAGTAGTCCTCGCGGACCGTTCCCCACTGGCGTTCAGGCAGGTAACTCCCCCAACGATTCCAAGGAACGTGCTCGTGATCCCGCTCCGCCATGCGGCGATGTTCCGAACCACCCGGGAGGGAGCTGGAGAGAACCATCACAGAACCTCCAACACGCGATCAGCAATGCGAAGGGCATTGGCGATCACCGTGAGCCCAAAACCAACGGCAGGACAACTCGGAAAGATGCTCGCATCGGCGATGAACAGATTGCTGAGCTCGTGACTGCGACCCTGAAGATCAACAACCGATGTGGCCGGATTGGAGCCCATCCGGCAGGTCCCGCAAACGCTGCCCATCACCGTGAGCGGTGCTTCTCCCCGCGGGTGGGTGGGAGCAGGCTTCACCACATGGCACTCGGGATCGTTCTCCACCTGCTTCAGGGTGTCGATCCAGCGGTACACCAAGCGGTCGTGGGCCTCACGGTTGTTCGGCAGGTAGTGGATCTGCAGGTGGTTACCTCGCAGGGTCACGCGGTTGTGGGGGTCAGGCCGCACCGCACTCATGGCCCACCAGGCCACCGAGCGTGCGGCCAGTTGCTCAAGACCAAAACTGGGCATCAGCTTGGTCACCAGTGACAACACCGGCGGCGACTCGGCAAAGAGAGCGTCCTGCAGCACGCCACCACCTGTGGCCACCGAACCCAGCGGGAAATTCACGTTCTGATCGCCCCAGTAGAAATCGGTGATACCGAGGCTTCGGCCGTAGCGGCCGGAATTGGGTTCGGCGGCCAGCTGAATCACGGAGGTGAGCTGCGGCTTCATCAGGTTGCGGCCCACCTGATCCGATCCATTCGACAAACCGCGGCTGTGATGTTCAGTGGCGGAACGCAGTAGAAGTTCAGCGGTGTTGATCGCGCCGGCTGCCAGCACAACAACATCACCGGTGAACAACCACTGGTTGCCATCGATTTCGGCCTCCACACCACGCACTTCCGTGCCGCTCGGATTCACATGCAGCCGACGCACTCGAGCACGTTCGCGCACACAAATGTTGGAGTCCTGCCGGGCCAACTCAACACCAAAAAGCTCGGCATCTCCACTGGGATCCACCTGGGAGTCCGACCAACTGATCGGCAGGTCGTAGGGATGGAGTCCTTGCCGCTGCAGGCTGCTGCGCAGTTCCTGCATGAACGGCTCGATTGGCTTCGGGCCATGGGCATAGCCAGCGGTGCGGGCGGGCTCGGTGGGATCCAGACCGGCCTTGCCATGCACGCGGTAAAGCGTTTCGGCCCGCTCGTAGTAAGGCGCTAGATCGCCATAGCTGATTTCCCAACCGGGAGAAGGTCCGTCCTGCAGAGGCAGACCGCTGAACTCACGCTCGCGCATCCGCTCGAGCACACCGCCCCAGATCTTGGTGTTGCCGCCTAGGGCATACACCGTCTGAGGAGAGAAGGGATCGCCGTCTGTCCCAAACCATTGCTCACCGGGGTGATAGCGGTCTTTGCGAAACAGATCCACATCAGCAACGTTCTGATCAACGAGGGGCAGTTGGCCACCACGCTCCAACAGCAGAACGGTTTTGCCGGAGCGGGCCAGTTGACCGGCGAGGGTTCCTCCACCGGCACCACTGCCGATCACGATCACGTTGTAATGGTTGTCGTCGATAATCATGATTCAGCTCCGTTTACTGCCACACGTAAATCAGCAAGAAGAGGATGATCCAAATCACATCCACGAAGTGCCAGAACAAAGATGTGGCCTGAACACCCTGTTCACCGCCGCTGTAATTGCCAGGGATGAAGGATTTGATCAACATCAAACCCATCAACAGGATGCCGGTGGCAACGTGCAATCCGTGGAATCCTGTGAGGAGATAGAAGGTGCCGCCGAAGGTGCCCGAGGTGAAGCCGAACTTCAGCCCGCTCCACTCCACGGCCTGGCCATAGAGGAAGTAAGCGCCCATCGCCATGCTGAGCAGCCAGAAGCCGCGGAACAAGGCCATGTTCTCCCGGCCCTTGAAGTGCTCCGCCAGCGCAATGGTGCCTGAACTCGACACCAACACCACGGTGTTCACCAGCGGGGTGCGCCACTCCAGACCATCCACACCGGCGGGCAACCAATTAAGAGCACTGGTCTTCAACAGGGCATAGCCACTGAAGAAGGCCAGAAAAATCACACTTTCCGAGCACAGGAAGATGATGAACCCTGTGAGGTTGTGCTTGAGATGGGCCTCATGCTGGCCTTCTTGCGAGAGTGTGGTGCTGGTCATGCCGCAGCCTCCTGCAGTTCAAGGCGACGCTCAATCTCGGCCTGGTGTTCCACCAAAGGCTCACCGGTGCCGTAGCCATAGGGGCGACTAATCACCGTGGGCACCTCCTCACCGAAGTTGTCTTCCGGCGGCGGTGACGGCAACAGCCATTCAAGACCGATGGCATTCCACGGGTTGTGGGTGGCTTTAGGACCACGGATCCAGGAACTCACCATATTGAGCAGGAAAGGAATGATCGAAACCCCAAGCAGGAACGCTCCCAGGCTGGCGATCACATTCCAGAAGGTGAACTCAGGGTCGTAGCTGGAGACTCGCCTAGGCATGCCCATCAGCCCCAAAGGGTGCATGGGCAGGAAGTTGAGGTTTGCACCCACAAAGGTGAGCAGGCAGTGGAGCTTGCCCAGGCCCTCGTAGGGCATCCGACCAGTGAACTTGGGGAACCAGTGGTAAATCGCAGCGAAGATCCCCATCACAGCGGCGCCGTAGATCACGTAGTGGAAGTGACCAACCACGAAGTAGGTGTTCGACACGTGAATGTCGACCGGGACAGTTGCCAGCATCACACCGGTGATGCCAGCAAAAACGAAGTTGAACAGCCCACCAAGACTGAACAACATCGGCGTGGTGAGCCGGATCTTGCCTCCCCAGAGCGTGCCAAGCCAGGCAAACACCTTCACGCCAGTGGGAACGGCGATCAGCATGGTGGTGACCATGAACAAATTGCGCATCCACTGAGCAACACCACTGGGGAACATGTGGTGAACCCACACGATCAAGCCCAGGCCAACGATGATGAACGAGGCCAGAGCCACATACAGGTAGCCAAAGAGGGGCTTACGGGAATAGACCGGAAAAAGCTCAGAGAAGATTCCAAAGACCGGCAGGATGATCACATAGACCGCCGGATGCGAATAGAACCAGAAGAAGTGCTGATAAAGGACTGGATCACCACCACCTTCAGGTCGATAGAAGCTGGTGCCAAAGCTCAAGTCCATCAGGAGCATGATCGCTCCACCCGTGAGAGCTGGCAGGCCGATCAGCTGCAACGACTGGGCCGCAAGAGCAGTCCAGCAGTAGACAGGCATGCGGGTGATCGTCATCCCCGGAGCCCGCATCCGCAGGATCGTGGTGACGAAATTGATCGCACCCATGATCGACGACACGCCCGATAGAGCGACGGCCGTAATCCACAAACCCTGACCGTTGAGGAGATGGCCCACAGGGTTCTGGATACTCACGGGCGGATAGCTCCACCATCCTGAATACGCCGGTCCACCTGGCACGAGAAAACTGGCCATCAACAGGAAGCCGAAGATGGGAACCAGCCAGAAAGCCACCGCGTTTAGGCGGGGGAAAGCCATGTCGGGCGCACCGATCATGGTGGGAATCAACAGATTGTTGAGCCCATTGAGCACCGGGAAGATGAACAGGAACAACATGATTGTTCCGTGCATCGTGTAGATGCCGTTGTACACAGCACGGTCAACCAGATCTGATTCCGGCGTGATCAGCTCTCCGCGGATCACCATCGCCAGCAAGCCGCCAATCAAAAAGAAGAAAAAGGCGGTCACGATGTACTGAATGCCAATCACCTTGGCATCGGTGCAGAAGCCGAAGTAACGGCTCCAGCCGGGTTCCGGCTTGGGATCAGGTGGGAAGGTGGCGATGGTCATCAGGCGTCGTGGGGTTGATCGGGGGAACCAGGCACATTCACCTGAGGGGGCGGAGCAGGCGGCACAGTCGCCCAACCTGGATTTGGCCGGGCCTGACGGGTGGCGTATTCAGAGACAGCGAGCGTCAACCCTGGCTGCAGGGGAGCTCGCGCAGCCTGCTCAAGCCAGGCACGATGCACCTCATCGCTCTCCACCACCACATCGGCCTGGTTGGCAGCAAACCAGGTGCCGCTGAACTGGGAGTCACGCAAGCGATAGACACCCTCGCGTGTGGGGGTGATGTTGAGATCGATCGCGCGACCAGGAATCACATCCTGCTTGATTCGGAAGGCCGGAATGTAGAAGCCGTGCAACACGTCCTCTGAAACCAGACGGAACGTCACTGGTTGATCAACCGCCAGATGGAGCTCCGTGGAGGAGACGTTGCCATCGGGATAGCGAAACTCCCAGGACCATTGGCGTGCAATCACTTCCACCTGCTCAGCAGGCAGACGATCGCCGGGGTAGCCGCCTAGCTCCTCCTGTTGGTTGCGAGGGTGGATGTGCTCCATCGGGCCTAAGACACCGAGCTCGCTGGTCGCTCGAATGGTGTAGAAGGCGATCGCCATCACCAACACGAAGGGAACCGCTGTCCAGATGATCTCCAGGCGCGTGTTGCCCTCGATCGGCACGGCGTCGCTGTCGTCGTATTTCTCAGCGCGGTTAAACAACATCACCCACAGCATCACCGACACCACACCGACAAACACAAAGGTGCCGATGGACGTCTCAAAGCTGAAGAGGTCGTCAACCAACGGGGCTGCGGTTGACGCTTGAACCGGCAGCCAGCGGTGAGCCTGTTGGCCCATCCAGTGGCTGAACACCACAGTTAGGCCGACCCAGAGGCTGACACCTGCCACCGCAGGCGCATTGATCGAACGGGATGAGGAACTCGTCATCGGGATATCTCCTCAGGGCAGAGCCGTATGCAAGTCAGCGCCGGCCTGAAGCAGCTGATCGGCAGCAATGTGCACACCAAATTCAGCGGCGAGCTGGGCACCAAGCGTTCCGTGCAGGCCAATGACCGCAAACATCACGATCCCAACACCGAGATACAGCCACTGCACCTGACGACCCATGTCACGCCTCCAAAAGAAGCGCTGGAAGCCACGCCAAACCGTCATGCCGACAATCACCGCCAGCACCAACACGCCGCCAACGCCGTGCCAAAGCATGGTGGTCATGCCACCGAGACCAAACGTGCTCTTCACCCCAGGGAGGGGCACGGCCGTGAGCATTTCGTAGAAACCGGCCGCGACGGTGAAAAAGGAAACCAGACAACAGGCCAGGAGGTTGTACCAGCCCACATCGTGAAAACCGCCGCGGGTAATGGGGAGCGCCAAAAAGCGGAACACCCGCTTTTCCAACGGATAGAGGGCTCCAACCACATCAAAGGCAATGGCAATCACGAATAAGCCGATCGTGAGGTGCACCAGGTTGGGGTGGATCGGCAGGCTGTAGGGCAAGCCATTGGGTCCAAGACCAGCTGCGATCTGGTCGATGGGCGCCTTTTCAGGCGTGTAAGCAAGGGCAAAAAGCATCAGATCAGGCCCTCCCGCATCGCAGCCACCACCTTCACGGTGTGCAGGCCATAGGTCCAAATGAGCTTGTCGCCCAAGATCACCTGAACCACGATCAAGGCGCTAACCACGGACCCGGCCCCTAGGAAGGAGACCGGCAGGATCTGAGGATCACGGCTCCTCAGCACGTAACGCCAACCGGAGAGGAGGGATAGGACCCCAGCTAGCGACCAGCCGATCGTGGTGTGAATGTCGAGGATGTTGCGGGCAGCTCCGTAGGGGGCGGCCAAGCCAGCCTCAACCTGACCAAAGATGATCGCCACAAAGATGGCGCCAGTGGCGAAGAGCAGGTTCCAGAAACTCACCTCGAACAGGGCTGGCTTGCGCCAGACAACGCCGATCGCGTCAAAGACGAAGCCGATCAACGCCATCGAGATCACGAAGTGAACGACGATGGGATGGATCGTGTCCATCCAAGGCAGGTTGTGGTCGTTGAGCGGCGGCAGCAGCTCAAGCATGGGGATGGGCCAGACAACACTTGTCACAGCTTGACCAGCTCGGCTCGGATGCGCATGGAGCTGTGATGAATTGCCAACTACCGAGAGAGCCGCAAACAGCAATCGACGACTTACGCCTAAGCCACCCGGCAGACCTGCCAGGTGTGTTCGCCAAAACAGGCCGACACTGACCAGAACCTGGTTAGCACCAACAAACAAATGTCCGACAAAGAGCAGCGCGAGGCCGGATTCATAAAGAAAATATTCAGAAGGCCCAATGGCCAGGCCCGGCAGCCAGCTCCAAAGCGTTTAAACAATCCCCGAGCCGGGAGCTCCAAAGCCGCGCAGAGCCCCTGCTCAGGCCAGCGATGACTGAACGCCCAACGCTTGGATACCCATCCAAAGCTCTTGCGATAGACCACGGAAGCGAACAAAGAGCAACCAAGCCGCAATCCCTGAACACAAAGAGGTCCATGGGGACAACGCAACGGCTAAAACAATGGACTAACGACCCAGAGAATGCCGATCAACAACAACGCTCGAATGTGCTTGGTTTTCAACCAAAACTACTTAGCGTTGAGCAACGCTTGGTGATGTGCTCTCCAGGATCAAACAGCCACTGCATCGTCCACAGCGACTACCGCGATCGGCGGAGAGCAGATGCCTCTGAGGTCAATCAGCTTGCAGAGCTCTAGGAGTTGCTTGATCGTGGTGAGGCCTGCCATCCACACCCATGAACGACATCCTGATCGTGGCGGCGAGCAACGGGGAGAACCTCAACCTCGCCAACCGGTTCGCTGATGCAGCCAAAGCCCAGGGGTTGAGCATCGATCTGATCGATCTCACCGAGCTGGACCTACCCCTATTCACCCCGAGACGCCGGGATGCCGGTCAACCTGAGGGCTTGCTGGCGCTGCAGGCTCGACTGCAACAGGGGCAGCGCTGGATCATCTGCGCACCCGAATACAACGGCTCCATCCCACCGGTGCTCACCAGTGCCTTCGCCTGGCTGTCCGTGCTGGGAGACGACTTCAGAGCCCTGTTCAACGGCCGTCCCATCGCCATGGCCAGCCACTCGGGCAGCGGTGGTTATGAGGTGCTCACCGCCCTAAGAATCCAGCTAGCCCACCTGGGCGCCCATGTGGTGGGCAGGCAGCTGATCGCGAACAACAACAAGCCCGCCCACGCCAGCAGCATCGAAGCGATCCTGCAGGCCCTGATGCACTTGCGCTCCCCGGAGTGATCAATCGCCAGGCAGAGATGGGAGCAGGGGGACTTGAACCCCCACAACGTTGCCGTCTGCGGATTTTAAGTCCGCTGCGTCTACCAATTCCGCCATGCTCCCGGCGCCGGAAACGACCCAACGCTTCCTGTTACCCATCCTAGATTCGTTCTGCAACCGCCTCGTCACCGTGCCGCTGCCTGGGTTCCTGAGCTCTCTGTCGAGCGAAACGCTGCTGGTGATTGCGGCTTACATCGCACTCGGCGGTGCCTACCTGGTGGTGGTGCCCCTAGCCCTGATGGCCTGGATGGCAAAACGCTGGACGGTGATGGGCAAGATCGAGCGGACAGCGATCTACGGGCTGGTGTTCCTGTTCTTCCCGGGCCTGATCGTGTTTGCTCCCTTCGTGAATCTGCGCCTGCAGGGTCAGGGGCAAGTGGGATGAGCGCTGGCATGACCCGAGGCAAGGCCCTGATTGCAGGGCTGGCGATCTTTGGCCTGGGGGGGCTGGGGTATTGGGGATTTCAGGCTGCTGGCCTGGAGGGGTTCTCCGCCGGCATCGCTGCCCAGGCCGTGCTTGTGGCGGTGGTGTTGATCTGGACGAGCTCCTACCTGTTTCGGGTGGTGACCGGAAACATGACCTACATGGAGCAGCGGCGCCGCTACCGCTCCGCCTACGAAGCCGCCACCGACGAGGAACTGCAGCAGCGCTTCGACGCTCTGCCACCTGAAGAGCAAGCCAAGCTGCTCAAGGAGCTGGGCCAGCTGCAGGACAGCAGCGAGCAGTAGATCGCCCCTGTCTGCGACCCCATAGGCTCACGGTCAGATCCTGCGCTGCCGTGAGCCAGAGCACCCCCATCCAGCAGCGTTTCAGCCAGCTTCAGCAACAGGGCCGATGCGCCCTGATGCCATTTCTCATGGCGGGGGACCCGGATCTCTCCAGTACCCGCTCCACCCTGCTGTCGCTGCAGGCCGCCGGTGCCGACCTGATTGAACTCGGCATCCCCTACAGCGATCCTCTGGCCGATGGTCCTGTGATCCAGGCCGCCGCCAGTCGTGCGCTGGGCTCGGGCACCACCCCTGGGCGCGTGCTCGAGATGCTCACCAGCCTCAAGGGCGAGCTGCAGATTCCGGTGATCCTGTTCACCTACAGCAACCCGCTACTCAACCGCGGCATGGAGGCGTTCTGCCGCGATGCTGCCGCCGCTGGCGCCGCAGGGCTCGTTGTGCCCGATCTGCCGCTTGAGGAAGCGGAGAAACTCTCCAGCATCGCCAGCGACCACGGGCTCGACCTGGTGTTGCTGGTGGCTCCCACCACACCCGCCGATCGCATGGGCCGCATCGCCGCGGCCAGCCGCGGTTTCACCTACCTGGTGAGCGTGACCGGCGTGACGGGTGTACGCACCAGCCTCGAAAGCCGCGTGGCCGATCTGGTGCAGCAACTCAAAGCGATGGGTCCGACGCCAGTGGCCGTTGGCTTTGGGATCTCGGGGCCCGAGCAAGCCCGGCAAGTGCGCGACTGGGGCGCCGATGGAGCGATCGTGGGAAGCGCTCTGGTGAAAGTGATGGCCCAGGCCCACAGTCAGCAGAGCGATATCGCCGGAGCGGCAGAGGAGTTCTGCAGCCAGTTGCGTTCAGCCCTCGACGCCTGAACAGCTGCACCGGCTGGTTGTTGCTGAAGCCGTCAGAATCTGGCCAGCTTTATCCGCGCCCATGGCCATGGTTCGTCGAGTCCTGCTTGCCTCCGGCCTAATGCTCGGCAGCATCGCGCTGGCACCCCAGGCGGCAGAGGCTGGTTGGAGCCATTACACCTCCAGCATCTCCGAGGTGGATGCCTGTAACCAGGCGCAGTATCTGATGCCTGAGCAGGCAGTGGTGCAGGAGTTCCGCACCAGCACCTCAACAAACAAGAGCGGCAATCAGTTCCGCTGCAAGGTGCGCTGGAGCGACAAGGCCGGTGCCAAGGCCAGCAACCGCCCGATCCTGTTCCCCTCGCGCATTCGTCAGCCGATCTTCGCCGCTGGCTGGCTGTAAGTTGCGGCCCTCGGCCGCGCGTTCAGCATGCGTTTTGTTCTCTGGGGCACCTACTGCGCCAATGCACTGGAGAAGCGCACCCCCTACCGGGAGGAGCACCTCGCTGGTCTGCAACAGCAGAAGGAATCGGGCGTGCTGATCACCCTCGGCCCCACCGAGGGCAGCACCCATGTGTTCGGCATCTACGAAGCAGCCAGCCAAGCCGAGGTGGAGCAGCTGCTCCACAACGACGTGTATTGGCGCAACGGCATCTGGACCGAGCTGAAGGTGTACCCCTGGATTCAGGCCTTCTGATTTTTGGGCCAATCCGCCAGAGCTTGCTGCCACACCCACGCCGCCACCTCCTGGGTTCCCTGTTCCCCCAGCACTGAGCCGTAGCCGCTCATCTGCCCCAGGCCTTGAGCGGCGATCGTGGCAATCGCCTGCTCGGAGGCCAGGCCTTGGCGCTCGAGGGCGGCCAGCTTCAGGGTTTTGCCGCGGCGAATGATGTTGCCGCCATTCACATGACAACCGGCGCAGTGCTGCTCAAACAGCTGCCCCCCATCGGCTTGGGCCTGGCCTGGACAAGCCAGCACCACCAGCGTCAGGACCACCAGAACCGATGCAACGCAGCGGCGCCAAAGGGGCAACAGCACAGTCACAGGTGAGTGGCAGGTTCGCCATCAGTCTGCAGACCTGCCCAGGCACGCTGAAATAGAAGCGCTCAAACACGCCTGCATGCTCACCTTTCTGCACAGCGCCGACTGGCAGATCGGCAAGCCCTACGCCCGCGTTCAGGATCCCGATAAACGGGCTCGGCTGCGGCAGGCACGCATCGAAGCGATCGGCCGCATCGGCGCCCTGATCCCCCGGTGCAACCCCAGCTTCCTGCTGGTGGCTGGCGACCTGTTCGACTCCCCCACCCCGAGCAGCAGTGACGTGAGCGCGGTGTGCCAGGCGATCGGCAAGCTTGAGATCCCCGTGCTCGTGATCCCTGGCAACCATGACCATGGGGCTCCAGGCAGCGTGTGGCACAGCGCGTTCTTCCAGGCTGAGCAGCAGCGGCGGGCGCCAAACCTGATTGTGCTGCTGGAGCGCCAGGTGCTGGAGCTCGATTCGGCTGTGGTGCTGCCCTGCCCCCTGCTGCGCCGCAGCGACAACAGCGACCCCACCGCCTGGGTGCGCCAACTCCAGTGGGCTGAGCTGCCTCCCGATAAGCCCCGCATCCTGCTGGCCCATGGATCGGTGCACGGCTTCGAAGCCAGCGATTTCGACGCCGACGACGATCAACAGGCGAGCAGCAACAACCGCCTGCAACTGGATGCCTCCCTGCTCGAGCAACTCGATTACATCGCCCTCGGCGACTGGCATGGGCTCAAGCAGATCAACCCGCGCACCTGGTACAGCGGCACGCCGGAACCCGATCGCTTTCCCCGCACCAACGACTACCAAGGCGGACAGGTGTTGGCTGTGAGCGTGCGTCGTGGGGATGCGCCCCGGGTTGAAGCCCACGCCACCGCTGCCCTGGAGTGGCAGCAGCTGCAGGTGAGGCTTCAAAGCCCTGGCGACCTTGAGCGACTCGAACAACAACTCGAGCCCCTGCTCCAGGCTGAGCCGGGCCAGCAGCTGCTGCTGCTGGAGCAGAACGGCAGCCTCAGCCTGGAGGAGCATCAGCGCTATGCAGAGCTCCTGGAGAGGCTGGAGGCCCAGCTGCTGCGGCTGAAACGCCGGGGCGTGATCGAGCAGAGCCCTGACCCCAGCGAGCTGCAGGAGCTGATCAACCGCGCCGATGATCCGCTGATCGCCCGCGTGGCCGCCGGCCTTCAGGCCGAACTGCAGCAGGCTGAAGAGTCCGCCGATCCCCAACAACGGCAACTCCTGCAGCTGGCCCTGGCGGAGCTGCATCGCGCAGCAGGAGCCGTGACATGCGGCTGATCGCCTGCCGGCTGCAAAACGTGCGGCGACACCGCGTGCTGGAGCTGAGCTTCGGGCGAGAGCTCACCCTGATCGCCGGCGCCAATGAAAGCGGCAAGAGCACCCTGGTGGAGGCCTTGCACAAAGGCCTCTTTCTGCGAGCAACGGCCACCGGTCGCGGCGTGGATGAGCTGCGCTCGCGCCTGCATGCCGGCCTGCCCGAGGTGGAGATCAGCTTTGAGGCTGAGGCTGACACCTGGCGGCTGCGCAAGCGCTTCGCAGGGGCAGGAGGCACCTGCCAGCTGAGCAATGCCAGTGGCGAGGCCTTGAGCGGCCCCGCAGCGGAAGACCGCCTGGCTGCGCTGCTGGGATTCGAGGCGCCGGTGGAGGGCCGGCGGATCGCACAGCTGCCGGAGCGCTGGGCCCACCTCTGGGTGCGCCAGGGCGACGCCGGCCTCAATCCCCTCAGCGGCAGCCAGGAGCGCTACGACCACAACCGACTGGTGGAGCAATTGCAGCTCCAGGGCACCAGCACCGCACTGGAATCAGGCGTGGATCAGTTGGTGCTCGAGCAGATCCAACAGCAGGTGGCAGAGCTCTACACCGCCACGGGACGCGTGAAAGCGGGATCGCCCCTGGCGGAAGCCCAGCGCCGCAGCAACGACGCCACACAAGCTCTCGCCATCGCCCAACAACAGCTCGCCGATCTCGAGGCGGCGATGGAGCAATGGCGCCAGCTCAACGAACGCCTGGAGACGATCGAGCAAGATCTGCGCCCTGCCCTGCAGCGGGAGCTGGAACTCCAACGCTCGATCAACCTGCTGCAGGCCCAACTGCAACCACTGCTGCAACAGGAGCAGGAACGCGATCAGCTCCTACGCCAACAGGAGCAGGGGCAGCAAGAGCACCAGCGCCTGGAGGACCAGCTGGCAGGCCTGATCAAACAGCACAACGACCAGATCCAGCAGCGGGATCAAAGGGTGGGCCAGCGGCAGGAGCTCGCTGAGCAACTGCAGCAACTCACGCAGCGCCAGGAACTGCTCCAACTGCTGCTGGATCTGCAGCAGTTGGAGGCCGAAGCCGAGCAATCGCGCGAACACCAGCGCAGATTGCAGCAGTTGCAGGCCGAGGCTGAGCTGCTCAAACAACAGCTCGCCGCTCTACCGGAGATCACAGCCGATCAGGTGCGGCAGCTGCGCCAGGCTGAACAGGGCCTGGCGCAGGCCACCGCCCGCTGTGAAGCAATGGCCGCCAGCCTCGAAGTACTGAGCAGCGATCAGAGCATCCTGCTCAACGGGGAGATGCTCAACGCCGGTGAACGGCGACGCCTCGAGGCTTCGGCCCAGCTGCAGGTGGGCAGTGGCGTATTGATTGAGATCAGCCCGGGCGGCGGCGAGGCGTTGCCCCAGGCTCTTGCCCAGCAGCAACACTGCCGGCAACAACTCGAGCAGCTGCAGCAGGCGCTCCATCTCAACAACAGCGAGCAGGCCGAGACGACCGAGCGGGAACGTCAACGCCTGGAGCGCGACCTGAACAACCTGCGCCAGGCCGCCAAGAGCATTCCCTGGTCGGGGCTCCAACAGCGCCTGGATCAACTGGAACCCAGGCGCCAGAGCCTGCTGCAGGCCCTCGATACCCAGCAGCCATTGCTCAAGTCCATGGCCGAGCAACTGGGAGGCCGTGAGCCCGGCCATCTGGATCCAGACAGGCTGCACAACCTGCAGGAACAGCTGCGCCGCCTCAAGCGCGAGCGCAGCGAGGAGTTGAGCAGCTGCGAGCGAAACCTGCAGGAGCTTGAGCAGGGGCTGCAGCGACAACAAACCAGCCAGGTGCAACTGCGCAACCGCAAAAGCGAACTCGATGGATCCCTGAAGGTGGTGGGGCAGCGGCTGCAAACCCTGGGCAAACAGCAGCCTGAAGACCAGGCCCTGAAGAGCCAGCAACAACAGCTGCAGCGCTGGCAAGTTGAACTGCAAACCCTTCAGGCCGCGCGCCGCAGCGCTGTTAACGCTGCTGAGCAGCTGCAGGCTCTGGAGCAGGAGAAAGATCAGCTGCTCAGCCAACGCGGTCAAACCGAACAGCGCTGCCAGAGCCTGGGGGCCAACAACCCGATCGCCGAATTGGAGCATCGACAGGCGGCCTGGGAAGACGCTGAGGCGGAGCGCCAAAACCTCGAGCGGCGCGCTCAAGCCTTGCAGCTGTTGCTGGAGCGGTTTCATCGCGCCCAGAGCAGCCTGGCCGCGCGCTACAGCGAACCGCTGCAGGCAGCGATCAGCCCCTATCTGAGCGCATTGGCCGCGGAGGGAGCCCGTGCGGCTCAACAACCCCTACTGGCCTTTGATCCCCAACAGGGCTTCCACGACCTGCAACTGCACCAGGGTGAAGAAGCCTTCGCGTTTGAACGTTTGAGTGGTGGCATGCGCGAACAGCTCGCCGCCGCCGTACGCCTGGCCATGGCTGAACTGCTGAAGCCCGCCTACGGAGATGTGCTGCCCCTGGTGTTCGATGACGCCTTCACCAACAGCGACCGCGAGCGGCAGGGCGGCTTGAAGCAGATGCTCCTGCGAGGCATGGATCAGGGCATCCAGATCGTGCTGCTCACCTGCCACTCGGACGACTACCTGTCGCTACTGAACGATGCCAACAAAAATCCCCCCGAGGTGGTCGGGGGGATGGAGCGGATGCTCGTGACGCTGAGCTGATCAGCGGGCTGCGATCACTCTTCGTCTTCGTCGCTGCCGCCCACAGGAATCAAACGGATCTGCTTGCGGCCCAGCTTGATTTCAAACTCATCGCCGGGCTGAAGATCCAGCATGGCGGTGTAGGCCTTACCGATCAGCAGATTCCCATTGCCTTGCACGGTGGCCACATAGCTGAGCTTGCGGCCGCCCTTGCCCACCTTGCTGGTGCCGCCAAGCTCCACACCCTTGGCCTCGAGAAGGGCTTCGTAGAAGGCCGTGAAATTCAGCCGCTCGCCGCCATCTTTCTTGGTGGAGACGTAGCCACAGGCCCGGACGATCTCCGATTTACCCACATCGCCCAGCTCTTTGACCTTGGCCAGTAGTTCCGATCCGATGAGCATTGTTGGAGTGGGTTGATTAACAAGACAATCTGAACCTACAACATCAAGTTGATCATTGCCATCCCTCCCAAAGCGAAGATCCAGCACCGACTGATCGAGAATGGAGCAACACTGTGTGGCAGTGAACATGCGTGATCAGGTGCGGCGGCTTGAAACCAGGGATCACGATGCACTCCTAGAGGTTTATCGGCAGGCCGTGCACTGTTCCACCGCCGCGCTCTACAGCAAGCAGCAGCAATGGGCCTGGGCCAACCAGAGCGAAGCGCTCAGGCCTTTACTCAGCCAAGGCCAGGGTTGGGTGAGCTGTAATCCTCAGGATCAGGCAGAAGCCTTCTGCCTGCGACACCCGAACGATCGTGTTGCCCTGCTTTACAGCCACCCGAGCGTGCAACGCCAAGGTTGCGCCAAAGCACTGTTGCAAGCGACGGAACAGGAGGCCCGCAGCGATGGCATCAGCATGTTGCGCACCGAAGCCAGCCTGATCTCCAAGCCACTGTTTGAAGCGATGGGCTGGCAGGTGAGCTGGCGTGAGGAGCTGCGGATCGGCGGCGTGCACTTCCTGCGATTTCGCATGCACAAGCCCCTCCGCCCGGGATACTGAGCGGATGGCCGAAGCCCAGCTGCAGCAATTTCTAGAGAAAGTGCGCCAGCTCAACGCCTTCGTGGCCTTGAGCGAAGCCCAGCCTGAGCTGCGGGAAGCCCTGCGGGCGTGCGATCAACACCACGAGGTGGTGGCCCTCGCCTCACAATTCGGCTTCGACATCGGTCGCCGTTGGGGAGATCGCTCCAGCACAGCTGGATCTTCAACAGCGATCGCCCGTGATCAAACCAACCTCTTCTCCAGTGCCTGCCCGCCAGCTGGTGAAGAACGGGTGGAGCAACTGATGGCCGGTGAGCGGTGGCGCTTAGAGAGAATCCACTCCTGCCTGGCCAGCAGCCCCGAGGGGTTCTGGTACGACCAGAGCGAATCGGAATGGGTGCTGCTGTTGAGGGGCAGTGCGCAACTGCAGTTTGAAGATGAAGCTCAGCCGCGGGATTTGTGTGTGGGAGACACCCTGCTGATCACCCCCCATCGCCGCCACCGGCTGATCACAACCGATCCCGATCCTGGAACGCTGTGGCTGGCTCTCTTCTGGACGGCAACCGCGTGATGTGCGACTGACGCACCAGCCAATAGGCGGCCGCCAGCGATAGCACCGCGAAGCCAAGACCAATCAGATCGGCGGGGTTCTTCTGAACGCCGGGCGGCATCACGATCACTTTGCGGGCAACGGCGGTGAGCGCGGTAACCAGCACCAGCTCGATCTGCACCGCATGCTCACGGAGATAGGCGGTGAGGTTCTGGAGCACCTCCAAGGCGATCAGAATCACCAGCACTTCATCCAGCAAGCGGATCAAGCCCTCGCCGGTCCAGTTCACGCTGAGATCCAGCAGATCGTTGCCGAGAAACAGCAGCAATTGAAGGCCGGCCACCACGAGTACACCGCTGAGCACCAGGGAGAGCACCTTGGCCAGGGCGCGCTCAAATGAGGTGATCGCCTGTAAATAAGCGCGGTCGCTGAACCACTGCATCCGCTTCAGGGCAATCAGTTATTGAACGGCCGGTACTGCGGCTTGGCAGGCGTATCGCCGGGAGGATTCACCACCTTGGTGTCGCAGGTGATGCTGCCATCGGCGGCGGTGATGCAGTTGCTGGGCTCGATCTTGGTTTCCGGGCCCACATTGCTGCCGGGGCCCCAGAGGAAGCTCTCCACCTGAGCGCGGGCGGGCAACGACAGGCCAGCCACCACGGTGCCCGTGGACAAGCTGAGGCCGAGGCCCACGACCGAGGCGGACAACAACAGGCGAGGCAGCGGCATGACGGCAGCGGAGCGTCTCCCCACTCTGACGCGTCCAGGAGGATGCGTCAGGCGTCGCCGACATCGAGGCGGATCTCCTGCAGTAGGAGATCCAGCTGTCCCAGCGAGTCGTCGAGAGAGATCGGCACTTGAGCGTCGCCTTCCAAGCCCTGATCCTCTCCCTGCCAGAGCGATTCGATCTCGCACAAGCGCTGGGCCAGGCCGGTGAGGCCGTCGTGGCTGTAAACACGGGCCAAGGCATCGAGCAGCACGGGCATGCGAATCGAACTGGCATGCAGGGCACGGCGCAGATCCGCCTGGGTGCGGCCGCAATGGCGCAACCAGTCCTTCAGGAAGGACTGCAGATCATCCAGCTGCTCGGCGGTGAGTGCGGCCATCAGCGCCCCAGGGGAAACCAGCGATCCAGTTTGCGCTGTGCCCGCAAGCGGATGTCATCACTGATGTGGGTGGTGCACAGCCCCAACAGAGCGGTGAGCGCCACCAGATCATCACTGAATCCTGCCGCGGGGATGAAATCCGGGATCAGATCCGTGGGCACCAGTAAATAGGTGAGGGCCGCCAGCATCGTGAGCCGCACCTGCGGCGGGGTGTTGGCATCAAGCATCAGCTCCAGGCATTCCAGAGCCGGACGGGCCAAGCTGCGACCGGAGCGGCGCAGCAAACGGCGCAGGGCTCCTTCATCCACCTCCGAGCTGCCCAGCACCTCGGCATCCACGCAGTCAGCATCCATCCGGGCGGAGGAATCGCTGGCCATGAACCGTGCCTTCCAAACGCGATTCCCCCATCATGGGCCGCCCGAGCTGGCGGCGAAAGCTCACTCCACTTCCACCAGCCCAGTCTGAATGCCGGCCTTGCGCAATTTGCGCAGAGCCCGTTGCACCACCTGGCGGCAGTATTCGCGGCTGCAGCCGAGCAGACGGGCCACTTCAGCCAGGGTGCGCCATTCATGGCTGCCATCCAGGCCGAAACGCAGCATCACCACCGTGCGCTCCTTGGGCGTGAGATTGGACTGATCCAGCAATTTCCAAACGGCTGCATTGCGCTCGGCCAATTCACAGCGCTCCATCGGTGGCAGATCCTCACTGGGCAGAACATCCACCAGCTCCGTGGGATCAGATTTCGACTTCACCACTCCCTGCAGGCTGACCGTGACACTGCGGAGTTCACAGCCGAGTAGATCTTCCACCTCGTCCAGCGGTAGATCCATCGCCGTGGACAGCTGCTGCGCTGTGGCCTGAATGCCATTGCGCTGCAGCAGCCGCGCTTTTGCTGCCCGCAAACGGGTGAGTTTTTCGTTCACATTCACTGGAATGCGAATGGTGCGGCTCTGGGTGGAGAGAGCGCGGTTCAAACCCTGACGAATCCACCAATAGGCATAGGTACTGAAGCGATGGCCGCGGGTGGGGTCGTACTTCTCGACAGCCCTGGTGAGCCCCAGGGTTCCTTCCTGGATCAGATCCAGCAGGTCCAGCCCCTTGCCCTGATAGCGCTTGGCCAGGTTCACCACCAGGCGCAGATTGGCGGTGATCATCTGATCTTTGGCACGCTCACCAACGCGCATCGTGCGCTTTTCGATGTCGTTGTAGTCGCAGGCATCGCCCACACCACCAGCAGTAGCGCAGCGTTCATGCAGAGCCACCATGGCCTGCACTTTGCGCCCCAACATCAGCTCCTGCTCCGGCGTGAGTAGCTGATGGCGGCCGATTTCACCCAGGAAGGCACTCAACGAGCTGGCCATGCAGGATCCAATCCACTGAATTGAACCTAGAAGCTTTTTCGCTCAAAGAAAAAAGCATCCAAAAGACTTCCAGGTTTCAACTTTGCTTCCCAAATTCACCACAACGCCAGACGCACAAATCCACATCAAAAGCGAAAGTTTTCTGGTGCAGTGCCCTGGCCTCGATGGGATGCGCATCACACTTCACGGCAATGGCGCGAAGAGGGCCGCTACGGTCAGGGATTCGTGCACGCACCCGGCCATGCCCGCCTTCGCGGCTTTGCTCAACGACCTTTCCAACGACGTGTTGCCGCGGGCCGGCGTTGCTTATGTGCACTACCTGAGCTTCATGCTCTGTTTCGGGGCTCTGGTGCTGGAGCGCAGGCTGATCCGCCCCAACCCGAGCAAGCAGGACGCCACCTTGATGGTGATCACCGACGTGGTGTACGGCATGGCCGCCCTGGCCCTGCTGGTGAGCGGCATCCTGCGGGTGATGTATTTCGGGCAGGGCGGCAGCTTCTACACCGAAAACCCTCTGTTCTGGTGGAAGGTGGGCCTCTACCTGAGCGTGGGCGGCTTGTCGCTCTATCCCACCATCACCTACATCCTCTGGGCGATTCCCCTGCGCAAAGGCGAACTGCCCCAGGTGAGTGAGGCCCTGGCCAAACGCCTGGCCTGGATCCTCAACATCGAACTGGTGGGCTTTGCCCTGATCCCCCTGCTCGCCACCCTGATGGCCCGGGGCGTGGGCCTGCCGGGCGGCGTCGGCGCCTGAAGCGGCGGTGGAACTGCCACCCCCCAGCTCTGTTCCGTGCGCGATCGCCACGGAAACCCGCCCCTGGGTGGCTCCTCAGACCCCTGATTCAGCGCCGGTTGCGGCTGCAGCCAGCAGCCTGAGCGACTACCGCCATCGGCTCAAACCCACGCCTGCGGGATGGCCGCATCGCCCGCATTGGTGTGTCTGGGTTGAACCGGTTCGTGAGGCTGGCCCCACTGGCATCTGGGAACAGCGCTGGCATCAGGCCGTGATTCAGGCGATCACCACTTGGCAGCGGGATTTAGCGATCACGCTGGTGGACCAACCCGAACAAGCGCAGGTGTTGGTGGAGCGTCGCCGCCCGCCGATCCTCCACAACAGAGCCAGCCACGGCAGGGCCACTCTGCAGCTGCTTGAGGTGAAGCGCGAGGGACGCTGGCAGCTCGAGCCAAAGGTTGCCGTGCTGATCAGTCCCGGGCAGAGCCCGGCTGCGATCCAAGCCAACGCGCTCCATGAGCTGGGTCATGCCTTCGGCCTCTGGGGCCATAGCGATCAGCCTGGCGATGTGATGGCGGTACAGCCCGGCGCCCAGCCGGTCCTGCAGCTGAGTGAACGGGATCGCCGCAGCCTGCAGTGGCTCCAGCAGCAGCCCGGGCTACGCCCTGTGGCCACGCCATGACGCAACACCGACGCACGATCTCAGATCTGTTTCTGCGCCGGCCCGTGCTGAGCCTGGTGCTCAGTGTGCTGCTCCTGCTGTTGGGCGGCCTGAGCCTGGTGCAGCTGCAGGTGGAAAACCTGCCACCGATCGCTCCGGGGCGGGTGAGCGTGAGCAGCACCTACCCAGGCGGCAGTCCGGAGGTGGTGGAGCAAGGGGTCACCGCCCTGCTGGAGCGCCAGCTCAACGGACTGGAGCGGCTCGACAGCATCCGCTCCACCAGCACGTCCAATGGCAGCACCATCAGCCTGAGTTTCCGGGGCGGCGCCCCTGAGCTCAATCAGGTGAATGCCCAGAACGAAGTGAGCCAGGTGTTGCGCTCACTTCCGGCTCAGGTGGCGCGCCTGGGGGTTCAGGTGCGCCGCAGCTCCGACGATCTGCTGATGGTGCTGAGTTTCAGCGCTGAGCGGGGCCGCTACAGCGAGGTGTTTCTGAGCGGCTGGGTGAACCAGGTGGCGAAGGAGCGGCTGGAACGCGTGGAGGGCGTGGCGACCGTGACGTTGTTTGGCGGCAGCCCTCTGGCCTTCCGCCTCTGGCTGAATCCAGCGGCCTTGCTGGAGCGGCAGCTCACCATCAGCGATGTGCGCAGTGCCCTTGAGGCGCAAAACGTGTTGGCGGCCCTGGGCCAGGTGGGGGATGAACCGGTGCCCGCGGGACAGGCCACCACCCTGCCGTTGCAGATGGAGGGGCGGCTTCGCAGCCCCGAAGAACTGGAACAGCTGGTGGTGGGCAAAGGGCCGGATGGCGGCGTGGTGCTGCTGCGCGAAATCGGCCGCGTGAGCTTGGGCAGTGAGAGCTACGGCAGCATCGCCACCAACCTCAAGGGCGATCCCACCGTGGCCCTGGGGGTGTATCAGCGCGATGGCAGCAACGCCCTGCAGGTGAATGAAGGCCTGGAACTGGCCCTGGCGGAACTCGAGCCGTCTCTGCCGCCGGGCATTGACCTCCAGATCATCGTGAATGAGGCCGACACGGTGCGCGAGAGCATCGGTGAGGCGGCGGGCAGCCTCCGCGATGCCGTGCTGCTCGTGTTTCTCACGCTGCTCCTGGGTCTGGGCAACAGCCGCCTGGCTCTGATCAGCGCCCTGGCGGTGCCGGTCTCGCTGCTTGGCTCGATCACCCTGCTCAACCTGAGCGGCACCTCGATCAACACCCTCAGCCTGTTCGGGATGGTGCTGGCCTCCGGCCTGGTGGTCGACGACGCGATCGTGGTGAGCGAAGACATCGGACGGCGCCTCGAACGAGGCGATTCACCCCTGGCCGCAGCCCGCGGAGCCATGGCTGAGCTGGGCGGGGCGGTGGTGGCCACCTCCCTGGTGCTGGTGGTGGTGTTCTTGCCCGTGCTCGGACTGGAAGGGAGCGTGGGCAGGCTCTACGCGCCGATCGCCATCAGCATCGGCGCGGCCATCGTGGTGTCCACGATCAATGCCATCAGCTTCACGCCGGTGGCCGCCAGTCGGATCCTGCACGCCGAGCAGCGGGAACCGGCCTGGCTGCTGCGCTGGATCGATCCGCCCCGACGCTGGCTGGAAGGGCTGGAGGGGCCTTACGGCCGTTGGCTCGATCGCAGCCTGCAGCACCGCGGCCGCCTGGTGATCACCCTCGTCCTGGGACTGCTGCTCACGGCCGTTGCCCTCAGCCTTCGCCCCACTGCCTTCATTCCCCAGGAGGACAACGGGCAACTGCGCGGGGTGGTGGTATTGCCAGAAGGCTCCTCCCTGCAGCGCACCCAGGCCGTGATGGAGCAGGTGCGCAGCACCATTGCCTCCGAGCCGGCCCTGCGCAGCGCCAACCTCTACGCCGGACGCTCGTTCGGAGACAGCAGCCCCAACAAGGGCACGGTGTTTGTGCGGCTGCACCGCATCGGCGAACGGGGACCCGGCAATCCCTCCACCGCAGCGATCGCCGAGCGGCTGAACCGCCAACTTTCGCAACGCATTCAGGACGCCGTGGTGGTGCTGAGCGAGGCCCCCACCGTGCGCGGCTTCAGCAGCGAAAGCGGCCTCGAGGTGGAACTGCTCGACACCAGCAACGGCCAGCTCAGCATTCAGCAGTTCGCCCAGGAGGCGCAGCGGTTCATCCAGGCGGCGAATGCCAGCGGCCGCTTCAGCCGTGTGTCCACCCGCTTCACGGCCGATGCTCCGCTGCTGCGCCTGCAGCCCGACCGCCTGCAGATGGCCTCCCTGGGGGTGGAGCTCAACGAGCTCGTCTCCACGCTGCAGGCCAGCTTCGGCAGCACCTATGTGAATGACAGCTTTGAAGGCGACCAGGTGAGGCGAGTGATCGTGCAGCTCGAGGGCCAGGGGCGGCGCGATGTGCAGGATGTGCTGGCGCTGCAGGTGCGCAACAGCAGCGGGCAGTTGATCCCCGTTGCTCAGCTGGTGCAGGTGGTGCCATCCACGGGGCCCAGTGCGATCAACCACACCCGTCTGGTGCGATCCATCGCGATTCGGGCCCTACCCGCGCCGGGGGTGAGCACAGGTCAAGCCATGGACACCCTGGAGCAGATCGAACGGGACCAGGGCGGCAGCAACGTGGCCCTGGAATGGACCGGCCTCGCCCGCGAAGAGCGTCAGGCCAGTGGCGGCAGCGTTCGAGCGTTTGTGCTGGCGGTGGTGGTGATGGGCCTGGTGTTGGGAGCCCTCTACGAAAACCTGCTGGATCCACTGATCATCCTGATCACCGTGCCCCTGGCCCTCTTAGGCGCTGTGGTGGGGCTGATTCTCAGGGGACTACCGCTCGACGTCTACGGCCAGATGGGCTTGCTGGTGCTGGTGGCTCTAGCGGCCAAGAACGGAATCTTGATCGTGGAATTCGCCAACCAGCGTCTACGGGAAGGCCTGCCTTTGGATAAGGCGATCCGAGAGGCCTCGATCAGCCGCCTGCGGCCAATCCTGCTCACTGCCATCTCCTCCCTGGCCGGCTTCCTACCGCTGCTGCTCGCCAGCGGGGCCAGCGCCAGTAGTCGCATCAGCATCGGCACGGTGGTGTTCTCAGGCCTACTGGTGGCCACCGTGCTCAGCCTGTTCGTGGTGCCGGGGGTCTACCGGATCATCAAGGGCTGGGAGCTGGCACGGCCTCAGTCCCGGACTGGAGCGCGCCAGCATGGATAGATCCCATTCCGCTGCGATGTTCACCACTTCGAAGCTGGCGATCAGCAGCGCGATCGCCTTGGCTCTTGTGGGATGCAGCAGCGCTGGGCGCAGGCCGATCCCAACGGTGCAAGCGGAACCGCCACGCTTGGCCTCCTTCCAGAGCACCTTGGAAACCGTAAGCAGCCTGGAGGCCACGAAAGAGATTGAACTGGCCGCTCAAGCGGGAGGAAGGGTGCAGCAGGTGCTGGTGCAGGGAGGCGACAGCGTCAGCGCTGGCCAGCTGCTGGTGGTGCTCGATCAAACCCAGCTACGGGCTGATGTAGCGGCGCTGCGAGCAGCCGCCCAGACCTATGCCATCGCCTATCAGCGCTTTGAAAGCCTGGTGAACCAGGGCGCAGCCACCGGCCTACAGCGCGACGAGCTGCGGGCCAAAGCGATTGGATCCAAGGAAGCGCTGCGAGCCAAGCAAGCCGACCTCTCCTACAAGGATGTGAGAGCCCCCATCGGCGGAGTGATGGGGGACGTGAGCATCAAACCGGGAGACGTGATCCAAGCGGGCACACCCTTCAGCCGCATCATCCGAAACAACCAGCTCCAGGCACGTATTGATGTTCCTGCCAACCAGGGCAGCAGCATCAGCATTGGACAACGGGTTGAACTACTGGATGGCATCAACCCACGTCCCCTGGCAGAAGGGCGAATCAATCTGATTGACCCAGGAGTCAATGCCGCCAGTCAGACGCTGCTGGCTAAGGCCACGATCAGCAATCCCAAGGGGCTGCTCCGCAATGGCCAGCGCCTTCGCACCCGCGTGATCCTCGGCTCGAAGCGGCAACTGGCGGTTCCGTTTTCAGCGGTGACCCGCAGCTTTGGCCAAAGCTTCGTGTTCGTGGTGGGCAGCGTGGCCGACCTTGAGCGCGACCCCGGCAAAGCCGACCTGCAGGCCATCCGGCGGCTGCCGAAGGGAACCCTCGTTGCCCTGCAGCAGCCCGTCAGCCTGGGAGCACTCCAGGGTGATGTGTATCCCGTGCTGTCGGGGATCAAGCCCAGCGATCGGGTGATCCAGAACGGCAGCGCGGGCCTCCGCCATGGAAGCCCGATCCTGCTCAAACGCTGATCATTCGCGACTGTGATCCGAAGGATCACTCGCGACGCGGCGCCCCGCGGCGATCCGACAGCACGCGTTGCACATCACGCCAGCTCACACCGTGATGGGCCAGCGCCACCTGCAGATGGAAGACGATGTCGGCCGCCTCACCGGCGATCTCGGCGGCATTGCCGTCTTTGCAGGCCATCACGAATTCAGCGCTCTCCTCACCGATCTTTTTGAGGATGCGGTTGTCGCCGCCCTCAAGCAGCTTGTTGGTGTAACTCCCGGGTTCAGGCTGGTCGCGCCGACCTTCGATCACACGCATCACTTCGGTACACACATCGGCGGGGGGTGCCATGGCCGATGGACCGCCAGAGCTTGGGGTCGGGCCTTGGTCGTAGAAACAACTGCGGGCCCCGGTGTGACAGGCCACATCGCCGCTCTGCTCGATTGTGAGCAGCAGCACGTCGGCATCACAGTCGTAGCGGAGACCCCGCAGACGCTGGGTGTGACCGCTGGTGGCCCCTTTATGCCAAAGCTCCTGGCGTGAGCGACTCCAGTAGTGCACCTCGCAGGTGGAAAGGGTGTGCTCGATGGCCTGCCGGTTCATCCAGGCCACCATCAACACGGCGCCATCCAGCCAGTCCTGCGCCACCGCGGGAATCAGACCGGCTTCGTTGAAACGCAGCGCCTGAATCAAGCCCGGATCGAGCGGCTGAAATGATGCCTGCAAGGGCCTTCATCCATCTCTACCGATCCTCCCGCAAGCCCAGCCCGCCCGACATCCCCTGGCATGACCGCCGCGTTTACCTGCAGCAAAACCTTCAGCGGCTACCCCTGCTGCCATCGCCAGTGGCGCCACAGCGGTCATTGCCGCTTCGTGCACGGCTACAGCCGCAGCTTCACCTTTTGGTTTCGGGCCACGGAGCTTGATGAGCACGGCTTTGTGGTGGATTTCTCCAGCCTCAAGCAACTGGAGCAGCAGCTCACCGAGCAGTTCGATCACACCTTCCTGGTGAACGCCGACGACCCCCTGCTGAAGCAGTGGCAGAGCCTGCACGAGCAAGGGGCCCTGGATCTGCGCGTGATGACCAATGTGGGCATGGAGGCCAGCGCTCAGCTGGTCTGGGAGTGGGCCAATCAACTGCTGCAGACCCGCGACGCCGGACGCAGCTGCTGCTGGAAGGTGGAAGCCCGCGAAAACGAGAAGAACGCCGCTTGCTTTGAGCAAACGCCTGACTGGTTTCGAGCCACGCCCTAAAGCCTGCCGAGCGATGTCGGATTCCTAACGGCGGGGGTGATCACAAACGTCTGATGGCCTTGGATGGCGCCGCCACGTCCAAGCCCCATCGCATCCGTGCTGATCCCTTTCCGCCAATGGCGCTTTGGTCGTGCAGTGATTCAAAGCGCGGCCCTTCTTCTGGCCGCAGGGCAAACCGCTTCGAACACCCTGGCCAACACCAAGCCTGCAGCAGGCGGGGTACCAGCGATGTACGCCACCCAGGCCGAGGCAGAGGCAGCCGCCAAGCAGCACTTCCACTGCAGCGGCGCCCCCCGGATGGGGAGCCAGTGGATGCCCTGCTCAGAACACCCAACGGCTCCCGCTCACCAGCACCACTGAAACAGCCAGACCAGGAGAGCCATCAGTCGCATAAGCAACAGAAGGGTCCAGCGGGTCGCAACTTAAGATTCGCTTCAGATTTTCGTCGCGGAAGTTCGTTGCCGCGGGAGCCTGTTGCCCATTGCCCTCTTCCTCCCTGCCCTGCAGCTGCTGAACCCCATGCCCGGGGTGATCACCCAGGGAGTGAGAGAGGGCCATCCCGCGATCGATATCGCCTGCTTCGTTGGCACCCCGGTGCGCGCTGCCCATGACGGCCAGGGGCAAGTTCGGCGCAGCTACACCCACGGCATCACCTTTGAGCTACAGGGTGCTGATGGGCTGATCACCAGCTACAGCCACCTCAATACCGCGATGCCTTCCGGAAACTACAAGCGGGGCGACCTGATCGGCACCTGCGGTAGCACCGGCATTTGGAGCAGTGGCCCCCATCTGCATTTCGCATCCAACCGTCCCGAGCTGCTCGGATCCCTAATCCGCAACGAGCTCCCTGCTAATGCCCTCCCCAAGCTGCCGGTAGCCATTGGCGGCTCGCCCAGCGCATTGGCTAGCGCCGAAAGAGCTGCAACGGCAGCAGCACCAGGCACAACACACCGATCATGGGCCCCGGAGGCAGGTTCAGCCAAGGCTGAATCGCCAACACAAAACCTCCGCCACTGAGAAGTGTTCCCAGAGCGGCAGAGCGCCAGAGCGCCCGCCTGAGACTCTGGGCACCCGGCAGGGCCAGCAGAGCCGGGGCACCCATCAACCCGATCACCAACACCACCCCAACGGCGGTCATCGCACTCACCACCGTGAAGGCGGTGACCAAGGTGAGCAGCAGCCGCAAGCGCTGCACTGGCAAGCCGGCGCTGGCGGCTCCAAGAGGATCAACCCCCAGGTACACGTAATGGCGATAGCGAAACCCCAGCAGCAGCACCATGGCCGCCAGGGCCAGCAGGCTGCGCAGCAGATCCACCGGCCCTGCGGCCAGCAGATCCCCGAACAGCACCGCCTCCAGGTTCACCCGGATCCCCAATAAGGGAATCAGCAGCACACCCAAGCCAAGAAAACCGGCCAGAACGGTGTTCAGCACGGCCTCATCACCGGGCTGACCAGGTCGGGAGGCATTGCTGAAACGCTCAGCGAGCAGGGCCCCAGCCACCCCGCTGATCACACCGCCCACACCGGCATCAATACGCAAGGCGAGGGCCAGGGCCAGGCCGGGCAACACCGCGTGCGACACCAAGTTGGCCAGAAACAGGCGGCGCTGCACCAACAGCAGACTGCCGGCCAAGGGGCATAAGGCGCCGACCACAAGGGCCACCAGCAGAGGCAGCAGCCACCACACACTCTCCATAAGATCGGGGCCCCTGCCTTGCTGGATCGGCCATGCCACCCCAGGTTGCCGCCTCAAGCGATCGCCAGCAGCTGCTGCTGGAGCAACTGAAGCTGGCCGATCGTGAACTCTCCGGCCAGGACCTCCACGCCCTGCTGCGCCAGGGGCCGCAGCCGATGGGTTTGGCCACGGTGTATCGCCACCTGCGGCAGCTACAGCAGCGCGGATTGATCCGCTGCCGCCATCTACCCAGCGGTGAAGCCCTGTTTGCCCCGGTGGAGCGCGATGAGCACCACCTCACCTGTGTGGACTGCGGCACCACCCTGGTGCTGGAGCACTGCCCCATGCACAACGTGGAACTCCACGGCGAACAAGCCGATGGGTTTCAGATGCTCTTTCACACCCTCGAGTTCTTCGGGTTGTGCAACGCCTGCCAGCAGCGTCAAAGCAGCTAACCGCAGCAGTGGTTGCCCACCCGCAAGTCGCCAAGGGCCTGCCGCACCTCTTGAGGGCTGCCATCGGCCAGCAGCTGGCGATCGAGCACCAGCACCCGGTCATAGGCATCAAGATCGTGGCCCCAGTCATGGCTGCTCACCAAGAGCGTGAGGCCTGCATCACTGAGCTGACGCATCACCCGCAGCAGCTCCGTGCGCGAGGGCGGATCGATCGCCGCGCAGGGTTCATCCAGCAGCAAGAGCTGGGCCGGTTGCACCAGCGTGCGGGCCAGTAGAGCCCGCTGCTGCTGGCCGCCCGAGAGCTGATCGAGGCGGCGGCGCGCCAGACCCGCCAGACCAACCCGCTGCAAGGCCGCTTCCACATCGCAGCAACCAGGGCGCTGGGCCGCCACACGCCCCAAGGCCACCAGCTCCCGCACGGTGATGGGAAAACTCCAGGCGATCTCACCTCGCTGAGGCATCAGCGCCAGCAACTGGCGCGCCCTGGAGCGGGTCAGTGGTGCCCCATCCCATTCGACGACGCCGGAGGCGAGCTTGAGCTGCCCCTCCAAGGCTTGGAGCAGGGTGCTTTTCCCAGCCCCATTGGGGCCCACCAGCGCCGTCAGACTGCCCGGCCGCAGCGCGAACGACACCCGATCCAGCACCAGGTCAGACCCACGGTGCACACACAGCTGCTGAACGCTGAGCACCGCTGCGCATCTCACTGCAATCACGTTAATGAGGCTGCGCGCTTGAATCAGCCGACTGCAAGTGCTCCGCCAATGCGCCGCCGGACCGCCGCACTTGCCGGAAGCGCCACCTGGCTGTGGCTCGCTGCGGCCCAGGCCCAGGGAACGGTGGGCGCGTCTCAGCTTCAACCGGACGACTGGGCCTACCAGACCCTGAACTCCTTACGGCTCCGGCATGGCTGTGCCACAACCGCCACGGAACCAGTGCTAAACGGCGGGGAAGCGATCAGCCGCTTCAGCGCTGCGGAGCTACTCAACAGCTGTGTGCAGCAGAGCGGGAACAAGGATCCGGGACTCACCGCTCTGATGGAGCACCTGCGCCCGGAGCTGAACCGTCTCAAAAGCACCCTTGATGAGCTGGAAGCCACCCGCTTCTCCGCCACCACGAAGCTGAGGGGGTTGGCCAGCTTCGTGGTGGGCAGCAACCGCTTTGAAGGCACTGACACCAGCGAAGTTCAACGCAGCCGGAGTGATTACGGAGCCACGCTGTTCAACTACGACCTGAAGCTCATCCTTGACACCAGCTTCACGGGCCAAGACCTCCTGCGTGCACGCCTGCGAGGCGGCAACTTCAACACCACCAACAACACATTCCACGGAGCTGGCCCGAGCAAACTCTCCACACTCGAAACAGCGTTCCAGGAACAATCAGGCCCTGATCGTGTAGCGATCAACCGCCTCTATTACCAGTTTCCCCTCGGCAAAGGATTCACCGCAAGCCTTGGGCCGCGCGTCGGCCAACTGGATCTGTTTGCCTTGCGCCCGAGCGTTTATCCGGAAGAAACCATCCTCGATTGGTTCACGCTCAAAGGCGCACCCGCTGCCTACAACTACCAATTGGGCGCAGGAGCAGGGCTGTGGTGGCAATCCAGCCGGGGCTTCAGCATCAGCGCCAACTACGTGGCTGGCCATGGCGCCGAAGGCGATCCGGGGGAGGGGGGCATCGGCAACGCCGCTTCCGCCAGCACCGGCAGCGTGCAGTTGGGCTTCAAAACAGCTCAATGGGGAGCAGCCGCGGTGGTGAGCGCGGTGCAGAACCTGGGCGGAGTGATTGATTACGCCACCAACTTCACGCTCAATAGCTTCAACAACCCGGGGCTCACCACCGCCTTGGGGCTCAGCGCGTACTGGCAGCCGCTGCAATCCGGCTGGCTGCCCTCGATCAGTGCGGGCTGGGGATTCAACCGAACCAACTACGACTCTGTTGTGAACACACAGGGATTGGTGGCCGAGAGCCAGTCATGGAGCATCGGCCTGCAGTGGAGCGATGTGCTGAGCATTGGCAACACGCTCGGCATGGCGGTAGGGCAACCGATCTTCGCCACAGCGCTCTACGGCGGCAGCCAGCCTCGCGATGGCAACACCGTGTGGGAGTGGTGGTACAAGATCCAACTGAGCGACAACCTGGCGATCACTCCGGCGATGTTTCTGCTCAACCGACCACTAGGCGCCGACACCCCCGCCGGCGAGACCTTTCGCCAGCTCGGCGCCCTACTCAAGACCACGCTCTACTTCACCGCGCCCCATCCCAGACACCACCTTAAGAACGGTTATCGTTAACAACCCAAGCCTTGCTGAGCGTGCGCCGGTTCGTTACTGGTTCGATCGCGCTGATGGCCCTACTGGCCAGTCAGGCCTGCCGCTCTGAGCCCCAGGTCGATGTGATTGCAGCGGATGGAGCCCTTTGCGATCTCACGCAGCGCCTCGCCGCCACCAGCCTGCGCGTGGCCTGCCTTCTGGGCCCGCAAGACGACCCGCACCAATTGCAGCTCACACCGGCACAAACGCGCCACCTGCGCCAAGCCAAGCTGGTGCTCATCAATGGTTATGAGCTCACCCCAGCACTGCAGCGGCTGCCGGGAGCGCTGAAGGTGGCCGAAAGTGCTGTTCCAAACAGCCCTGACCTTTCAGCCGACCACGAAGCTCACGGGCACACCCACGGAGATCGGGATCCGCATGTGTGGCACGACCCTCGCCAGGCTGCCGCCATGACAGCCCTGGTGAGCGAGCGACTGCAACGCCTGACGCCAGAGGAAGCGGCTCAGATCCAATCCCGCGCCAAGGCGATGCAAGCCAGCTTGCTCAGCCTGCATCAGTGGAATCTCAGGCAATTCACCAGCCTCAAGCAACCGCGCATCCTGGCCAGCGGCCACCGGGCCTTCGCCAGCCTCGCCCGCGCCTACGGGCTCCAGGAACTGCCGGTGATTGACGCGATGAGCAGCAGCGATGCACTCAGGCCCCAAGCCTTAGCCCAAACAGTGAGCAATCTTCAAGCAAAGGGCGCACGCAGCCTGTTCACCGAGCAGACACCAGCCCCCAAAAGCCTGGCGCGAATCAGCAGCCTCAGCGGCGTACCGATCGCACCTCAAGCCCTACGGGCCGATAGCGGAGGCGCGAACCTGATGAGCACCCTCACCGCCAACACCTGCCTGATCGTCGAGGCCCTGGGGGGGCGCTGCGATCGAACCGGGCAGGCCGCCCTCATCCGCGACTGGAGCCAGATCCGCTGATCGCATCAGCCTTCCAACAGGCTGCGCAGCATCCAGGCGGTTTTCTCGTGAATCTGGAGTCGCTGGGTGAGCAGATCAGCCGTGGGCTGATCGTTGGCCTCATCCGCAACAGCAAACACCGAGCGGATGGTGCGGGCTACAGCCTCGTGACCAGCGACCAGCTCGCGCACCATGTCCATGGCGGCGGGAACCCCCTCGCTTTCCGGAATGGACGACAACGTCCGATAGATCGAGCCGCCAAAGGGAGCCTGATACCCCAGCGCACGGATGCGCTCTGCGATCTCATCCAGGGCGGTCCACAGCTCGGTGTACTGCCCCATGAACATCAGATGGAGCGTGTTGAACATCGGCCCGGTCACATTCCAGTGAAATCCATGGGTTTTGGCGTACAACACCGTGCTGTCAGCCAGCACACGCCCCAGGCCTTCCGCGATCTGGGCGCGTTGCTGGTCGGGGATTCCGATGTCGATGGCGGAAGCAGCAGGCATGACGACGTGCACCGATCGTTCAGAGGAACGCTAGGAAGCCCAACGAAAAACGACAGCCAAGTCAACACGAGAATGGTTATCACTCAGCCGCGACGTGGATGTGACATGCGTCCGTCACCCCTTTCTGCGACCCGCTGACCATGAAAGGCCTCTTCGGGCACCCGTCGCCCTCTGTCTGGCCGCTCAAGTCGCAGTCCGTGCCAGCTCATGGCCCCATGTCGCTCCTCTCGCATGGCGCAGTGCGAATCAAGTGACGTCCATCGCTGAGTTTTCAGACCTCAGGCCCACCGATTGGGCTGACCAGGCCCTGGGCAACCTGCTCGAACGCTAGGGCTGCTTCGCCAGCCAGCTATGCCAACGACACCACGCGCAGTGGACGGGTGATGACCCGCTACGAAGCGGCCGCCCTGCTGAACGCTTGTCTGGATCGGATCACTGAAGTGAGCGAGGAGCTCAAGGGCCTGATGGGAGAGTTCGAACAGAAACTCGCCTTGCTCAAAGGACGCGTGGATGACCTGGAGGCCAAGTTGGGTGAGCTGGACCCCACCAGGCCAGTCGCCTCAGGGATCAGACTGACCGCAGCCGTCGAACCTGCCCCACGTGACCGCCAGCGTGACAGCCCCTGTGATCGACCCCGTCGACAGCTCCGCTCCGCTGCCGGTGACCATTCTCACCGGCTTTCTAGGGGCCGGGAAAACCACACTCCTCAATCACATCCTCTCCAATCAGCAGGGCGTGAAGACGGCGGTGCTGGTGAATGAATTCGGCGAGATCGGCATCGACAACGACCTGATCATCGCCACCGGCGAAGACATGGTGGAACTCAGCAACGGTTGCATCTGTTGCTCGATCAACGGTGAACTGCTGGAAGCCGTCTATCGCATTCTCGATCGGCCCGATCCGGTGGATTACCTGGTGGTTGAAACCACAGGTCTGGCGGATCCACTGCCGGTGGCGATGACCTTTCTCGGCAGTGATTTACGTGATGACACGCGACTGGATTCGATCATCACCCTAATTGATGCTGAGAACTTCAGCGACGAGATTCTTGATGGCGAGGTCGCCCGGGCCCAGGTGGTGTACGGCGACATCCTGTTGCTGAACAAATGCGATTTGGTGGAGGAAGAACGCCTGGCGGATGTGGAACACCGCCTGCGGGAGATCAAGGCTGACGCCCGCATCCTGCGTTCGGTGAAAGGGGATGTGAGCCTGCCGCTGCTGCTCAGTGTGGGGCTGTTCGAAAGCGACAAGGTGGCTGCAGAGCAGAACCACGACGACTGCGACCACGATCACGGCCACTGCGTGCATGAGCACGATCACGACCATGGCCATTCACACGGCCACGAGCAGCACGATCACAGCAACTGCGATCACGACCACGGGCACTGTGAGCACGATCACGGGCACGGCCACTCCCATGACCACTCCCATAGCCATGGCCATTCCCACGATCACAGCCACCCCGATCACTTGGCAATCGAAGGGTTCACATCGTTGTCGTTCAGCAGCGAAGGTCCTTTCGCCCTGCGCAAGTTCCAGAACTTCCTTGACAACCAGCTTCCAGCCGGCGTGTTCCGCGCCAAGGGCATTCTCTGGTTCAACGAAAGCGCCAAGCGCCACGTGTTCCATCTAGCCGGCAAACGCTTCTCCATCGACGACAGCGAGTGGAGCTCGGCATCAGATCGCAAGAACCAGCTGGTGCTGATCGGCAAAAACCTCGACCATGCGCTGCTGCGCAAGCAGTTGCAGGCCTGCGTGGCCAAGGATGCAGGCAAAGGCTTCGCCTGAAGCGATACTGCAGAGAGCGGTTTCCCGGATTCAGCTCGGGAAGGCAACGAGGAAAGTCCGGTGCGCAGCTTTGGCTGCCAGTCCGGCACTGTCCCGCAGCTGTGATGGGGTCTGTCCTTGAGCCTGACCCCTTAGTCAGAACGCTCGCCGCCTCTTCCCACCACCACCCCCATCAGCACCGGCGCGGACCGGCACTGCCCATGACCTCCAACCTCTCCCGTTCCCTGCTGCTGAGCAGCGCCGCTGGCTTCGGCTTGAGCCTGCTCTCAGCCCTGCCGGCCAACGCCCATGGCGGCGCTGATGCAGGCCTGATCGGTGGTGCACTGCACACGCTGTTGGGCATCGACCATCTCGTGCTGCTGGTGGGCGTGGGCCTGACGGCCGCACAATTCGGCCCGTTGCTGCTGGGATTCGCCATCGGCGGAGCTGCCCTGGGCAGCTTGTTCGGCAGCATTGGCGGCCAACTCCCCGGCGCTGAGCTGCTGGCCGCTCTGGCTGTGAGCGCCGTAGGGATGGCGATGCTGCTGAGCAACAAGCTGGTGCGCCCTCTGCCACTCCTCGGAGGGGTGATCAGCGCGGCTGTCGCCATTCACGCCATGCTCCACGGCCAGGAAGCCAGTGGCACCGCTGGTTGGTGGCTGGGAGCCCTGTTGGCATCAGCCATCACGATTGCTATCAGCTACGCGGCCGGCCGCCAGTTCAACCAACGCCAAAGCCAGCTGGCCGCCCTGGCGCTTGCCCTACTGGGTGGTGCTCTGGCCCTGGCCCCGCTCTAACGGCAGCGGTTGCAACACCACAATCGAGAGATCCGGCTAGGGTTCCCCCAATCGCGTCAGCGCCTTGGCCGATCTCCTGCTTCTCACCGCCGTTCTGACGCTGGTGGGAGTGATTGCCTGGCTGGCCGCTGATTCAGACGACGACAACGGTGGCGGCGGTCTGATGCAGCCGGCCCTGATCCCTGTGCGTTCAACTCGGCAGCGGGGCTGATTCAGCCTGAGCGCAGCGGGGGCACAAGGCCCTCACGTTCAACACACACTCCAACAGTCGAAAACCATGCACACCAGCGGCTTGTTCGCCAGCTGAGAGCACGGCTTCGCTTTCAAATTCTTCCGTTTGGCCACAGCGCACACACACCAAATGGTGGTGATCGCGATGGTCGTCGTCGCTGGCTAGCTCAAAACGGCGGCCTCCCTCCGGAAGCTCAAGCTCCCGCAGCAGCTCCATGGAGCTGAGCAGCCTCAGGGTGCGATACACCGTCGCCAGCGACACCCGCTCCTCGGCGCGCAGCAGCCGCTGATGCACTTCCTCGGCACTGAGGTGCATCCCCTCCCCTAGCCGCTCAAACAAGGCCAACACCCGCTGACGCTGGGGCGTGAGCCGTTGACCGCGGCCATGGAGGCTGCTGCGCAGTGCCTCAGCTGGCAGATCAGGCGCCGGTACGGCAGGCATCAGCGAGCAGAGGGCGCTGTTCTCAACAGTAACGCCTGTTGCGAAGAGCCGCCAGATCGGCGCGGGCCGTGAGGGCACCGATCAGATCCGCCAGGGCGCTCACCAACCGGTAGCTGATCACCACCGCCAGCAGTGGCGCTTCTGGAACCACAGCCGCCAGGCGCAGCAGCAGCACCGCTTCAAACACACCCAATCCACCCGGCGCCCCTGGAACCACCAACCCTGCCGTCCACGCCAGGGCAAAACCGGCTAGCCAACCGCCCCAGCCCAGGGCGAAGGAAAGATCAAACGCCTGCACGCAGCAGGCGAAGCCTGAGAACCGCAGCAGCACGAAGCCCAGCTCCGCCAGCAGCGGCTGCCATGGATAGCTGGGCAACGCATTGGGTAAAGCATCCGTTGCGCCCTCAAGTAGGCCTCGATCCACCAACTGGCGGGCCCGTCGCTGCTCCAGACGCTGCATCAACGGATTGAGCCAGCGCGGGATGAGCAGCAGCAAGGGCAACAAGCACACCAGCCCCAGGCCCGTTTGCCAGCCACCCAACCAGACCAGCGCCAGGGCCGCCACGGCGGCCAGCAACGGATCGAGCAACACCGCCACCAGCGCCTGGGGGGTGCAGAGGGGCTGCTCCAGCACAGGTGATTCGGGCTCAGACTCCGCCTTGAGGGCCTGCAACCGGGCCAACAGATGCCACACGCCCCCAGGCAGGTATTTGCGCAGGTTGGAGCTGAGGTAGAGCGCGATCACCGGCAGCCATCGCGGCCGCTGGCCCAACCAGCGCAGGCACATCCCCCAGGCCATGGCGTTGGCCACCAGGCTCAACAGGCTGAGGCCCACCCCCAGCAGCAGCCAGCACCAACCCTGCGCATCCAGGCTCAGCTGCAGCAGCTGGCGGCCATGGCCAAGCAGGGCTGCCAGGAGGAAACCGCCGCTGGCCATCGTGACCCACAGGCGGGCGCCACCGGGCAGTGGCGGCAGGGATGGCCATTTCATGGCAACGGATCCTCAAATAGAGCCAACACAGCGCGCCGCAGTCTGTCGACGGGCAGCTGATGGCGCTCCGCCAGGCGCGCCAGGTCGTCGGCTTCTGGCTTGCACAACCAGCTGCCATCGGGGCGCTGGGAGCGCTTGGCCCGCACCGTCCCCCAGGGCGTATCGAGTTCCAGCGACTGCCTGGGCAGCGAGCGGCGCCGCTGCAGTTGCTCGCGCACGCCGATGCTGCTGCCCTGCCTCCACCAGATCGCCCGCAGCGCCGGGCCTTGTTCCGGCCTGGCCAGCACCGTGATCAGCTGCGCCGGACGCCCTTTTTTCATGAGCACCGGTTGCGCAAACACCTCCAGTGCCCCGGCCCCGCGCAACGCCTCCATCAAGAGGGCGAGATCCTCACCCGTGGCGTCGTCCACCTGGGCCTGCTGCTGGAGCAGTGTTTCCTCGAGCTCTCCCGTTGCGTCCTGGAGTGGATTCGCCAGCACGAGCCGCAACAGGTTGGGGCGATCCAGCTCTCTGGTCCCCAGGCCAACACCAACGGCTCTGGGCTGCAGCGCTGGGGCCTGGGCAAACCGATCGGCCAGAACAGCCATCAGGGCTAACCCCGTCGGGGTGGTGAGCTCAGCGGCGGGAAAGCCTTCGGAGCTCGCCAAGGGAATCCCGCGGCACCTGGCCAGCTCAAGCACCGCAGGCGCCGGCAGCGGCAACAGTCCATGGGCGGTGCGGACACGGCCATGGCCAGGCGGAGGTGGCGTGCAGACCAGCTGCGTCACGCCGAAGTGCTGCAGCCCGGCGCAAACACCCACCACATCCACCAACGCATCCACCGCACCCACCTCATGGAAATGCACCGCCTCCGGCGAGCAGCCATGCACGGCCGCTTCAGCTTCGGCCAGCAGCGTGAACACCTCGAGCACCCGCTGCTGAAGAGCCGGCTCGAGCGGCGCAGCAGCAATCTGCGTGCGCAGATCGCCCCAGTGGCGATGCGGCGGCGATGGCTCGGTGAGCTCAACCCGCAAGCGCACACCACGCAAGCCGCAGCTCAAGGCCTCAACGCGCTGCAGGCGGTAGGCCTGGCCTAGGCCCAGTGCCGCCAGTGGCCCATCCACCGCCTCTTCAGGCAGACCCAGATCGAACAGGGCGGCCAGCAGCATGTCGCCCGCCAGGCCGGTGGGGCAGTCCACCAGCGCCATCGGCGCGATGGCTGTTGTGGCGCCCTGGCCCGTCATCGCGCTTCGACCAGCAACAGATCGGCGCGCTGCTCCAGTTCGGAGCGGCGCTGCCGCAACCACTGCTCCACCTCGCGGCGAGCGCGGCGCTGCTCCTGCTGGGCGGTAGACACGTCGTACCCGGACAGGCCCCAGAGCCTGCCGAGCAGAGCCCGATCATCCGCTCCACCGCGGGAGCCTCCGTACACCAACTGCTCAGCCAACATCCCGGCCTGCAGCACCCGGCTCCAGCGACGCAGATCCTCCAGCGGCAATTTGGCGTGGGCGGGAGGTTCGAGCTGCGTGCTGCCGTTGGCGCTTAGCCCCTCGCGCAGGCAGGCGCGGCTGCCCACCAGCACTTGTTTCACAGGCAGCTGATTGTCAGCCGCCACAAGCACATGCCCTGCCTCATGAATCGCAATCCGGCGCAAGCGCGCCATGCCGATCCCAACCGGCAACGACTCCGCCAGCAGGTGCCCCCCCAAGCCACCGAAGCGGGCCGCATCCACCGTGAGAGCCACCAGGCCGCCTCCGGCAGCAAGGGCGATCAACCACGGAGAGAGGCCCAGCGGTGGGCCGACCACCGCCAAAACAGTGATTCCGGCAACGGCCGCACCGGCGGACAAGGCCGCTGTGGAGCCTTGATCGGAGCTGGGGAATCGCTCCGGGGCCGTCATCGTTAGCGCCGACCGCCGCCGGGACGACCACCTCGGCCGGGGCCACGGCCCTTGCCAGCGCGTTGGGGCACCGGGGCGATCACCTCGTGTTGCTCCACTTGCAGCTGCTGGCCCTGGCGGCGCAGATCGAGCGAAACAAAGTGGCGCAGGTGCTCTGGAGCGATTTCTCCGCGGAGCTGCAGCTTGAAGGGGGTGGGGCGGGAGCCATCGGCTCGGGGTTGCTGGCGGATCTTCACCACCAGATCGCCCTCTTCAGGGCGGGTGTAGATCAGTTCGCCGCGGACGGAGAAATAGCCATCGCCCTCCGGCAGATCGTCGCTCGGGGTGGCATCACCTTCAGCCTCGGCTGGACTCTGGGTAGCAATGGCCGTGGCCGCCAGGGTGCTGGGCTCCCACACGCCCACCAGCTGTAAGTGCAGCTTGTCGGGATCGCGGAAACGCGGGTAGGCCACCCACAGATGAGGCTTGCTCAGATCGAGGTGGCGCCGCATCAGCGTGAGCACGCGGCCGAGCACCACAGCCTCGATCTCCGTGCCGTCCTCAGCCTGTAGAACACCACGGGTGAGCTGCTCCGAGTCCTCGGGCACATAAGTCCCACGCACAACACCGATGGCCCGGTACTGCATCGGTTCGGTGACCGGGGAAATGGGGTGTTGACGCATCGTGGCTGGAACCCTCTGGGCGCTCGTGTTGTCCATGGCCCGGCCGCCAATGTAACCAGCCCTTGCCATGGCCCCAGACTGAAGGGCATCAACGCGCTGAACCATGCCGCCACGCGCCAGCACCAATGTCCGTGGGTTGCTGCTCAGCCTGGGTGCGTTTGTTGTGGTGGGCGGCTCCTTAGCCGGGGGTTGGTGGCTGGGACAGCACAGCCGTGGAGCTGAAAGCCAACGTTCAACAGCCGCGCTACAGCGCCAGGCCGATCAGCTGCGGCAACGGCTCAACCAGGGAAACGCCAGCGATGCCGAACAACAACGCCTAGTGCAACTGCTGCTGGTGCTGAACCAACCCCAGGAAGCCAGCGTTTTGCTGGAGCAGTTGGCCGACCAGCAACCGCAACGCTGGCAGCTGCGCCTGCTGCTCGCAGAACTGCATCGCAACAACAACGATCGTGCTGCTGCAGAACGAGAGCTGCGACAACTGCTCAACCTCAGTCCCAACCGCATCGAGGCTCTGCAGCTAATGACCTTGCTGCAACTGGAGCAGGGTCGCGGCGGCCAAGCTCAGGCGCAGCTGAAGGGGCTGATTGAGAAAGCCAGCAAACCAGCGCTGCAACCGCAGGTGCTGCCTCTCAGCCTGCTGCTCGGCGATCTGCAGCAGCGGATGGGTCAGACGGCGGAAGCCACCGCCACCTACACGAAGCTGGCTGCAGCCTTTCCGCGCGACCCAAGACCGCTGCTGGCCCTGGCGCTCTTGCGCCAGGAACTGGGCGATGACAAAGGGGCCCAGGATGCCCTGGCACTGGCACGCCAGCGGCAACCGGGTAACAAGGACACACGACTGGATCAGGTGGCCGCCAGCTGGGGGCTGAGCAACCTGAGAAAGAAGCCAACTGCTACGGCGCCTTCACCTGAGACGAAGGCCCCGACGACTGAGCATCCAAATCCTTAAGCGCTGCATCCACCGCATCGCCGGGGGAGGTGGCGTCGTCCATCGCCGTGCCGCGACGGATCTTGTTCATCAGATCGATCGGGTTGGTGCTGTCGAGAATGGAGCCCTGCTTCGACGTGCCGTTGGTGCCTGCTGGGCCGTAGTCGTAAATCTGTTTTTCCTGGGTGGAGACGCCCCAGGAATTGAAGTCGGCCCAGACCGGCTGGCCATAGACCCCGGCCGCCAGGATGGCGAGGAGGCCGCTCAAGCGCCGAACGTTGCGACCCAAGAGAGCAAAGCGGTTGGATCGAATCTACGGGCCCTGCGAGAAGCTTGGGCCTCCGAGAGCACGGCTGCACGCCTCCACGACCCATGCGCATTGCCAGTTGGAATGTGAACTCGGTGCGCACCCGGCTGGATCAGGTGGTGGCCTGGCTGGAGCAGGCACAACCCGATGTGCTCTGCCTGCAGGAAACGAAGGTGGCCGATGAACTCTTCCCCCATGCCGCCTTTGAACAACTGGGATACCACTGCGCCATCAGTGGCCAAAAGGCCTACAACGGCGTCGGCTTGATCAGCCGTTTGCCAATGGAGGACGTGCAGATCGGCTTCGACGCTCTACTGCCCAGCGATCCTGAGGCGCCACGGCTGAGCGAACAGAAGCGGGTGATCAGCGCGTTGATTGATGGCATCCGGGTGCTCAATCTCTACGTTCCCAATGGCAGCTCGCTGAGCAGTGAGAAATACGGCTACAAGCTCGAGTGGCTGAACTGCCTCAAGCGCTATCTCCAGATCCAGGAAGAACAGGGCGATCCGCTCTGCATGGTGGGTGACTTCAACATCGGGCCGGAGGATCGCGACCTGCATGATCCTCAGCGCCTTACGGGAGGAATCATGGCAAGTGCGCCTGAGCGCGAGGCTTTGCAGGTGGTGATCGGCGATCGACTCAGCGATGCCTTCCGCCTCTTTGAACCAGCCGCAGGCCACTGGAGCTGGTGGGACTATCGCAGTGGCGCCTGGGACCGAGACCAGGGATGGCGGATTGACCACATTTATCTCAGCCCTGAGCTGGTGGATTGCGCCACAGGCTGCGTGATCGACCGGACACCTAGGGGGAACACCCAACCCAGCGATCACGCGCCGGTGATGGTGAACCTGGAATGGGATCTTGAAGACGAAGAGGATGAATAAACACCCCGCAGCGATTGGAATCGCCCTTCAACTCAGAGGTTTCTGGCAGGGCAGCTTCACACCACCTCAAGGGCCGCAAGCGGAGACGCTGGCTGACCAGCCTTGAGCTCCTGCCAGCGCCGGTGCGACTCGCCGCAGCTGCGGGGCGTGGGAAAAATCTTGCCCGGATTGGCCAGACCCTCCGGATCAAAGGCGTGACGCACCAATTGCATCGTGGCCTGGTCATCGGCGCTGAACATCCAATCCATGTAGCAGCGTTTATCGCTGCCCACACCGTGCTCGCCGCTGATGCTGCCGCCCGCCTCGATGCACAGCCGGAGGATCTCAGCGCCGAGGGCCTTCACCCGTTCATTCACTCCCTCTTCACCGGCCCGGTAAAGGATCAGGGGGTGAAGATTGCCGTCGCCGGCGTGAAAGACATTGGCAACGGCAAGGCCATGCTCCGCGCTGAGCCGATCGATGGCGGCAAGCACCCCTGGCAGGGCGGTGCGAGGCACCACACCGTCCTGGAGGTAATAGCTGGGGAACTGGCGACCGAGCGCTGAAATCGCACTCTTGCGTCCTTTCCAGAGCCGCGCCCGCGCCTCTTCACTCCAAGCCTCCCGCACCGCACCAGCGCCGGCATCCAGGCAGAGGCGGCTGGCGATCTCCACCGACTCCTTCACCTCCAGAGCGTGGCCGTCGAGCTCGATCAACAGCACCGCTGCCGCTTCGCGCGGGTATTCATCCACCCCGAAGAAGTCATCCACGGCCTGGATGCAGGGGTTATCCATCATTTCCATGCCCGCTGGCAGCACGCCGGCGCCGGTGATCAGCCGCACCGCCTCGCCGGCCGCCTCCATCGAGGCGAAATCCGCCAGGAGCACCGCCACCGTTTGCGGAGTGCGCAGCAGCCGCAGGGTGATGGCAGTGGCGATGCCGAGGGTGCCCTCACTACCGATAAACACACCCCGCAGATCCAGGCCGGGCATCTCCGGCACAGCACCGCCGAGCGTGGTGACCGTGCCATCGGGCAGCACCACGTCCATTGCGAGAACGTGGTTACTGGTTACGCCGTATTTGAGGCAATGAACCCCGCCGGAGTTTTCGGCGACGTTGCCGCCGATGCTGCAAGCCACCTGGCTGGAGGGATCGGGGGCGTAATAGAAGCCATCACCGACCACAGCCCGGGTCACCCAGCTGTTGATCACCCCCGGCTCAACGGTGATCCGTTCATTGGCCAGATCCACTTCCAACACCCGGCGCATGCGGCTGGTGGCGATCACCAGAGCCGGCTGCTCCGCCAGCGCTCCCCCGGAGAGGCCGGTGCCGCTGCCGCGGGCAATGAATGGCACCTCCAGCTCTGCGCAAAGCCTCACCACGGCAGCCACCTGCTCGGTGCTCTCCGGCAGCACCACCAGCGGGGGCTGATGGCGATTCAGGGTGAGGCCATCACAGTCGTAGGCCAGCAACTCCTGACGCTTGCTCACGACAGCGCGGGCAGGCAGCAAAGCCCTCAGGCGGCGTTCCAGCAAGGCCCAGTCAGGCGTCACAGGCTTGGGCAGTGGTGGCAAGACCTTAACGAGACCAGCGCCGCTGGACTCACAAGCCGGTGATTGCGTAAGGATGGTGCGCTCAAGCTCCCGTCTACGGATTCCGTTTTGACCTCGGCACCTGTTTCGGCTCCCGTGCACAACACCACCCGGTCCCAGGAACTCTTCAGTGCCGCCCAGACGCTGATGCCCGGTGGCGTGAGCTCGCCGGTGCGCGCCTTCCGCTCCGTAGGCGGGCAGCCGATCGTGTTTGACCGCGTCAAGGGCGCCTACGCCTGGGACGTGGACGGCAACCGCTACATCGATTACATCGGCAGCTGGGGCCCGGCCATCTGCGGCCACGCTCACCCCGAGGTGATCGCAGCTCTCCACGACGCCCTGGAGAAGGGCACCAGCTTCGGCGCCCCCTGCGCCCTGGAGAACAAGCTGGCAGAGATGGTGATCGACGCCGTGCCGTCGGTGGAGATGGTGCGCTTCGTGAACAGCGGCACCGAGGCCTGCATGTCGGTGCTGCGCCTGATGCGCGCCTTCACCGGGCGCGAAAAGATCATCAAGTTCGAAGGCTGCTACCACGGCCACGCGGACATGTTCCTAGTGAAGGCCGGCTCCGGTGTGGCCACCCTCGGCCTGCCCGACTCCCCCGGTGTGCCGCGCACCACCGCCGCCAGCACCCTCACCGCTCCCTACAACGATCTGGAAGCGGTGAAGCAGCTCTTCGCCGAGAACCCCGGTGAAATCGCCGGCGTGATCCTGGAGCCCGTGGTGGGCAACGCCGGTTTCATCACCCCTGAGCCCGGCTTCCTCGAAGGCATCCGCGAGCTCACCAAGGAGAACGGCGCGCTGCTGGTGTTCGACGAAGTGATGACCGGCTTCCGCATCAGCTACGGCGGTGCCCAGGCCAAGTTCGGCATCACCCCCGACCTCACCACCATGGGCAAGGTGATCGGCGGCGGCCTGCCCGTGGGCGCCTACGGCGGCCGCGCCGACATCATGAGCATGGTGGCCCCCGCCGGCCCGATGTATCAGGCCGGCACCCTGAGCGGTAACCCCCTGGCGATGACCGCCGGCATCAAAACTCTGGAGCTGCTCAAGCAGCCCGGCAGCTACGAGCGGCTCGAGGCGATCACCAAGCGCCTGATCGACGGCATCATGGATGCGGCTCGGAGCGCCGGCCTGCCGATCACCGGCGGTTCGATCAGCGCCATGTTCGGCTTCTTCCTCTGCGAAGGCCCGGTGCGCAACTTCGAGGAGGCCAAGGCCGCCGACACCGTGCGCTTCGGCAAGCTGCACCGCGCCATGCTCGAGCGCGGCATCTACCTGGCCCCCAGCGCCTTCGAGGCTGGCTTCACCTCCCTGGCCCACAGCGACGAAGACATCGACGCCACCATCGCCGCCTTCCGCGAATGCTTCGCAGCGGTGGCCTGAGCAGCATCGACGCACTCACAGCCAGGCGGCGTGGAAGCACACGCCTGGCTGTGGTGATCGCCGCAGGCATCGCCGCACTTGCTGCTCTCGGACGCAGCAGCGACCCGGCAACCAAGACGCTCCCGCCGGCCAGCTCCGCCCATGGAGCCCTGACTTTGGGGGCTGCTATCGCCCTGACGGGCAATGCGAACCTCTACGGCCAAGACCAACGCATGGGCATCAACCTGGCGCAGCGCTGGTTCAGCGCCACGCCGCACCCACGACCCGTGCGGCTACAACTCGAAGACGGCGCCTCCGATGAGCCCAGCGCCATCGCAGCCTTCAACCTGCTGATCCGCCGGGGGGTGATCGCCCTGATCGGACCGACCCTCTCCCAACAGGCCTTCGCTGCCGATCCGATCGGCCAGCGCCAAGGGGTACCGGTGGTGGCCCCCTCCAACACCGCCAAGGGCATCCCGCAGATCGGCTTTTTTATCAGCCGCGTCTCAGCCCAGAGCTCGGTGATCGCGCCGCTCTCGCTCGATGAAGCGCTGCGCCGCGAGCCAGGCATCCGCCGCGTCGCCGTGTTCTTCGCCCAGGACGACGCCTACAGCACCGCAGAAACAGCGATTTTCCAGCGAGCACTGGCAGAGCGTGGCCTCAAGCCCGTGAGCGTGCAGCGCACCCAACTGGCCGACAACGATTTCCAGAACCCGATCACCGCCGCACTGCAACAACGGCCGGAGCTGGTGGTGATCTCCGCGCAGGCGGTGGATGGCGGGAACCTGATCCGGCAGTTACGGGAGCTGGGCTATCGCGGGCAGATTGTGGTGGGCAACGGCCTCAACACGCCGAACATCTATCCGATCTGTCAGCGCTGGTGTGATGGCGTGCTGATCGCCCAGGCCTACAGCCCCGACCTCAACACACCGATCAACACAACGTTCCGGCGCCTGTTCCGCGAAGCCAATGGCAACCGCACGCCTGGCCAGATCAGCGCCCAGGCCTGGAGCGCCTATCAAGTGCTGTTCGAAGCCATCCAACGGCTGCAAAAGCGCGGGGGCCTCGAAGGGGTCACCCTGGGGGAGGCACGCCGCAGGCTCATGCAGGAATTGCTGGCTGGGCGGTACGACACGCCGCTGGGGCCGATTCACTTCCGCCCCGATGGGGAGGTGGTTCAGGGCCGTTTCTATGTGGCGGAAGTGAGCATGAACGCCAGCGGCCGCGACGGGCGTTTCGGCCTGGTCCGTGAAATCCAGGTGAGCACGGACAGCTCACCGGAGGCTGCCAAGCCGTGATGGACTCGCTGCTTCAGATCCTGCTGAATGGCGCCGCCAGCGGTGGCGTCTACGCCCTGGTGGCCCTTGGCTACACCTTGATCTTCTCGGTGCTGGGGGTAATCAACTTCGCCCAGGGAGCCCTGTTCAGCATCGGCGGTTACCTCACCTTCCTACTGATGGGCGGAAAGATCGGCGTCAACGGAGCGCTGCCGGGGTGGGGGTTGCCAGCGGGCTTGCCGTTCTGGCTCGCGCTGATGCTGGCGGCCCTCGGCGCTGGAGGGGTCTCGTTGGTGGTGGAACGGATTGCCTTCGCGCCCCTGCGGCGACGTGGCGCAGAACCTCTGCTCTCGTTGATCACCAGCCTCGGGGCGGGTGTGGTGCTGGTGAACCTGCTCCAGATCCTCATGGGCGCGGAGGGCTACGCCTTTCCCCAGGGCGCCGCGGCCCTGGCACAACTACCGGATGCACTGCTGATCGGCGGGGCCCGCATCCGCACGGTGCAGGTGCTGCTGCTATTGATCTCGGCGCTGGCCGTTGCCGCTCTGAGCCTCTGGCTGGAGCGCAGCCACACGGGCAAGGCGATGCGAGCTGTGGCGGAGGATCCCACCACGGCCACCTTGCTCGGAATCAACAGCGAAGCGATCGTGCGGCTCGCGTTTCTAATTAGCGGCATGCTCGCCGGACTCGGCGGCGGGCTGATCGGCATGAGCGTGAGCTTGGCGGGTCCCTATTTCGGCATCAGCTACGGCCTCAAGGGGCTGGCGGTGCTTGTGCTCGGAGGGCTAGGCAGCGTGCCGGGCGCGATCGCGGGAGGTCTGCTGATGGGGCTGGCGGAAGCCTTGATCCCGTCGGAGGCCTCCGGGTGGCGCGATGCGCTCGCGTTTGCCGTGTTGTTTGCCGTGCTGCTGCTGCGCCCCAACGGACTGCTGGGGCGCCGCCAGCTGGAGAAGGTCTGAGCCGATGCCTGATAACGGCCTGCTGGTGCAAATGATCCTGGGAGCGCTGTTGGGGCTCTCGGTGTACCTACCGATGGCTGCTGGCCAGCTCTCGCTCGCCACCCCGGCCTTCTATGCGGTGGGCGGCACCCTTGCTGCCCTGATGGCCACTCAAGGGCCATCGGCGCCCACCATCAGCCTGGCTGCCGTGCTGCTGGAGATGCTGCTGGCCGCAGGCCTCACCGCTGCCCTGGCTGTGCTGGTGGGTTTACCAGTGCTGCGCCTGCGGGGGATTTATCTGGCCATCGCCACCATCGCCCTGGTGGAGATCGTGCGGGTGGCGATCCTCAATCTTCCCTTCACCGGCGGGGCCACCGGCATCTTCGGCATCCCCCAACCGTTCCGCGAACCCCTCGGCTACCTGTTGCTGAGCGGAGCCCTGCTCGCTCTGAGCGGCTGGGCTTGCCAGCGAATCGAAACGAGCCGGTTGGGCCGCTCCATGGCCGCCATCCGAGACGACGAACTGGCGAGCCGGTGCATGGGCATCAACACCACCCGGGTCAAGCTCACCGCCTTCGTCGCCAGTGCCGCTCTCGCTGGGATGACCGGCGTGATTGCCGCTCACTACCTGAACACCTGGAACGCCCGCCAAGGCAGTTTTGATGTGGCCGTCACCACCCTGGCCTTTGTGATCCTCGGTGGCTCGCGCAGCTGGCTGGGACCTGTGCTGGGCGGCCTGGTACTCACCGCCCTCCCGGAACTGCTCCGGCCGGTGGGCGACCTGCGGCTGGTGCTGTTCGGCCTGGTGATCCTGCTGGGACCGGTGTTGTTTCCTCAGGGTCTGATCACACCAGCCCTGCTGGAGCGTTGCGGCAGGTGGAAGCCATGAACGCGCACAAGAGCAGCGAGCCCCTGTTGGCGCTGGATGGAGTCGGCCGGCGCTTCGGCGGGCTTCAAGCCCTCAGCGATGTGAGCTTCGGCGTGCAGGAGGGAGAAATCTTCGGCCTGATCGGGCCCAACGGAGCTGGCAAAACCACCCTGTTCAACCTGCTCTCAGGGGTCACACCCGCATCCGCCGGCGCGATCCGTTGGCGCGGCCGAAGCACCCATGGCTTGCGGCCTGATCAGCTCAACCGCCTGGGCATCGCCCGCACCTTCCAGAATCTTCGGCTCTTCGGCGCCCTCACGGTGCTGGAAAACGTGGTGGTGGCCCTGCATCGCCGCCAAGCGCAGGCGGCGCTCAACGCTCAGGCCATGGAACTGCTCGAGCAACTGGGGTTGGCCGATCTGGCCGACCGCCGCGCCGACAACCTCTCCTATGGCAACCGTCGCTGCCTTGAAATCGCCCGGGCCCTCGCCACCCGCCCAAACCTGTTGCTGCTCGATGAACCCGCCGCTGGCATGAACCCCAGCGAGAAAGAACAGCTGTGCGCGCTGCTGGCTGAGCTGCGCCAGCGCCATCAACTCACGTTGATCGTGATCGAGCACCACGTGCCACTGCTGATGCAGCTCTGCCATCGCCTGGCGGTGCTCGATTTCGGCCAACTGATTGCTCTGGGCACCCCGGAGCAGATCCAGCGGGATCCTCGGGTGATTGCGGCCTATCTCGGAGGCGCCGCATGAACAACACTCAAGCGGCGCCAGTGCTGGAACTTGAGCAGCTGCAAGTGCACTACGGCAGCGTGCAGGCCCTGGCTGGTGTGTCATTTGCGGTGCGGCGCGGTGAACTGGTCACGCTGCTGGGCTCCAACGGGGCCGGAAAAAGCAGCAGCCTGCGCGCGATCTCGCGCCTGATTCCCGCCAGCGGCGGGCGGATTCGTTGGCATGGGGCCGATCTAGCCGGCGTGCCGGCGCACCGCACTCTCAAGCTCGGCATCGGCCACTGCCCGGAGGGTCGCCGCCTGCTGAATCGCCAAAGCGTGGCCTTCAATCTCGAGCTGGGTGCCTATCTGCGACGCGACCGCGACGGCATCGCGCGTGATCTGGAGCGCTGCTACAGCCTCTTCCCACGCCTGGCAGAACGGCGCCAGCAACAGGCGGGTTCACTCTCCGGCGGTGAGCAGCAGATGCTGGCCATCGCCCGGGCCCTGATGGGACGCCCCGAGCTGCTGATGCTCGATGAACCCAGCCTTGGCCTGGCACCCAAGCTGGTGGCCGAGGTGATGGGCGTGCTGGCGGACTTGCACCAACAGGGGCAAACGATCCTGCTGGTGGAACAGAACGCCCAGGCGGCGCTTGAGATTGCCGATCGCGGCTACGTGCTGGAAGCCGGCCGAATCCAGCTGGAGGGGCCTGCGCACGACCTGCTCAAGAACCCGAAGCTGCGAGCTGCCTACCTGGGCGGCTGAATCAGGGCGACTCGGCAACAGCGGCAGCATCCAGCCGACGCGGATCCGCCACCCCGAGACTCCCGGCCATCCCAGCGGCGCCGTAGCGCACCTCCACGGAATTGGCTGAACCCATGGCGGCAGTCAGCTCCATCCGATGGCCGCGGGCTTCCAACAGACGCACCGTATCGGGACTGATGCCCTGCTCCATGCTGATCTGATCAGGCCAGAGCTGGCTGTGAATACGAGGTGCCGCCACCGCAGAGGCCAGGTTGAGGCCATGCACCAGGCGATTGAGCAGCACCTGCAGCACCGTGGTGATGATCCGGCTACCCCCTGGACTCCCCGTAGCCAGCAACGGACTTCCATCGGGACGGAACACCAGGGTGGGCGTCATGGAACTGAGGGGACGACGACCTGGGGCGATGGCGTTCTGCTCCCCCTGGCGCAATCCGTAGGCATTCGGGGCACCGGGTTTGGCGGTGAAGTCGTCCATCTCGTTGTTGAGCAGGAAACCAGCTCCCGGCACCGTGATGCCGTTGCCATAGGCCGTGTTCAGGGTGGTGGTGGTGGCCACGAGGCCACCGTCGCGATCCACAACAGAGAGATGGGTGGTGTTGCTGCCACCGCTCAGCGAAGACGGTTCGGTTTCCAACTCAGCTGCCGGACGGTGGCGCTCCGGCTGGATGCGCTGCCGCTGCTGGGTGGCGTAGGCATCGCTGAGGAGCCGATCGAGAGGCATGGCGATCTGATCAGGATCCCCAAGCAGACGATTGCGATCCCGATAGGCAAGGTTGAACGCCTCCACCAGCCAATGAATGGTGGAGGCGCTGTTCAGGCCAGTGGAGGCGAGATTCAGGGGCTCCAGCACCTTCAGCAGCTGCACCAACGTGGCGCCCCCGCCACTGGGAGGCGGCATCGTGAGCACCGGATAGCCCTGGAATCGGGTTTGCAGGGGGTGGGCCCAGGGGGCGCGATAAGCCTGGAGGTCGGCGGAGGTGATCAAACCGCCGCGTTGGCGCATCAACGCCGTGATCTGGCGGGCCAGGGATCCGCGGTAGAAACAACTAGCGCCCTGACGCGCGATGCAACCGAGGCTGGCGGCCAGCTGCGGTTGGCGTAGACGTTCACCCGGCTTGAAAACGCTGCCATCAGCCTTGAAGAACTGACGCGCACTGGTGGGGTCGCTCTTCAGCAAAGGTGCTGCCGCTTGCAGAGAGTCACTCAGCTCAGCGCCCACCGGGAAACCGCGTTCCGCCAAGTCGATGGCGGGCTGCATCACCGCCTGAAGCGGCAAACAGCCATAGCGGGCCTGCACCTGGGTCAGACCCGCCACAGTGCCGGGCACACCCGTGCTCAACAGGCTGCGCAGCGCCCGATCACGGTTCACACTGCCATCAGGGTTGAGAAAGAGGTCGCGGCCAGCAGCCAGGGGAGCTGTTTCGCGGAAATTGAGCGCAACCGCCTCACCGCGGCCGAGCGCAATGGCCTGCGGCAGGGGCGCTGAGCGAGCGGCCGCTGGGCAGGTGCTGATCCGGCCGCTACGGGGCAACCACAGCACAAGAAAGCCGCCACCGCCAAGGTTTCCGGCCTGCGGCAGGGTGACCGCCAAGGCAAAGGAGGTGGCCACGGCCGCATCCACCGCATTGCCCCCGCGGCGCAGGATCGCTGCACCCACCGCCGCGGCCCGAGCCTCCTGGGCCGCCACCATGCCGCCGCTGGATTCGATCGGATGGAAGCGCTGGGCCTGCTCCTGCAGAAGATTGGCGTGGGCTGGGGAAACCAACAGCCCTGCCGCAAAACCAGTCAGGAGCCGGTGGTGCAGCACGGCGGCGATGGAGTGTTGGCAAGCAGCTCACCGTACCCACCACCGCCTGGGGTGAGCACCCGCACACGATCTCCAGGCTCCAGCTCCACCGCGATGGACCCAGGGAGCTGTACGGGCGGTTGATCACGGCGCTGCAGCCAGTTTTCGCCGCAGGCAGCAGCTGTGCCACCAGCCAAACCAAATGGCGGTATGCGCCGGCTGCCGGTGAGCAGCGACAGCGTGATCGGCTCAAGCGCCTGCAACTCGCGCTCAACGCCATCACCCCCTCGCCAGCGGCCATCACCACCGCTGCCGCGCCGCACGGCGAAACGCTCGAGTCGCACCGGCAATCGCTGCTCGAGGATTTCCGGATCCGTCAGGCGGGAGTTGGTCATGTGTGACTGGACGGCGGACGCACCATCGAAACCATCGCCAGCCCCGGTGCCGCCGCAGATGGTTTCGTAGTACTGGCAGCGCTCATTGCCGAAGCTGAGGTTGTTCATCGTTCCCTGGGCGGCCGCCATCACCCCCAGGGCCGCAAACAACGCATTGGCCACCGCCTGAGACGTTTCCACATTGCCGGCCACCACTGCCGCCGGAGGCTCAGGGTTGAGCAAACAGCCAGACGGCAGCACCAGTTCAAGCGGCTCAAAACAGCCGGCATTGAGCGGGATTGCTTCCTGGACAAGACAGCGGAACACGTAGAGCACCACCGCCTTGGTAATCGCCAAAGGGGCATTGAGGTTGCCGGCCTGCTGCGGTGAGGTGCCGCTGAAATCGATCCGTGCCGAGCGCTCCGCGTGGTTCACACGCACCGTCACGGCAATGTGCAGGCCGCTATCGAGCTCAACGCAGGCCACGCCATCGCTCAAGCGAGCAATCACCTGCCGCACGGCTTCTGCGGCATGCGCCTGCACCTGCACCATCGCCTCCTCCAGCCGCTCCAAGCCCTGCGCCGCAATTAAGGCCTGCAACCGATCCACCCCCAGCCGGTTGGCGGCCAGCTGGGCCTTGAGATCAGCGAGCAGTAGATCGGGGTCGCGAGCTGGAAACGCTCCTTGCGTGAGACGTCTGCGCCAAGACGCCTCCAGAAATTCGCCATCCCGCACCAGGGGCACATTGTCGAAGAGCAAACCCTCCTCCTCGATCGTGCTGCTGTGGGGGGGCATCGATCCAGGCGTGATGCCTCCTACGTCGGCGTGGTGACCACGGCAGGCCACAAACGCCACAAGCCGACCTTTCCAGAACACCGGCGTGATCAACGTGAGATCAGGAAGGTGGGTGCCGCCGTTGTAGGGGTTGTTGGACACCACAGCATCACCGGGCCTCAGCGGTTCACGCTCTCCGCGCTCCACCGACTGGAGCAACGCCAACACGCTCTCCCCCATCGAGCCGAGATGCACGGGGATATGAGGGGCGTTGGCCACGAGCTGGCCGCGCGCATCAAACAGCGCGCAGGAGAAATCCAACCGCTCACGGATGTTCACCGATGCACTGGTTTGCTGCAGCCTGGTGCCCATCTGCTCAGCGATCGCCATGAAGCGATGGCTGAACAGCTCCAGGCTGATCGGATCCAGACCTGCCTGCTGGTGCTGCAAGGGCAAACCTGCGGCTGCTTCCCGCTCGAGCACCAAGGCTCCATCAACCAGGCAGCGGGCGCTCCAACCAGGAAGCAGCAACGTTGTACCGGTGTCTTCGGCAATCAAGGCCGGCCCTTGGATGCGTTGGCCACAACGCAGCTGCTCACGGCGCCAGAGCTGAGCAGAGCGCCAGCCGCCCTGGAGGTAAAGCCGAATCGATGCTGGCTCCGACGACGTGGACTGAAGCAGCCACTCCTGCGACAGCTCGGCAAGCTCGGCACCAGGCCGAGTGAGCTCCAGGCTGATGCGATCCACAACCGGACGACGATCCGGCTGGTAGCCAAAGCGCTGGCGATAGAGCTGCTCAAACGCCTGGTGCAGATCCGCCTCGGATGCGGCCTCGGGCCAAGGCACCGCCAACACCTGATCACTGCCAGCCAATCGCAACTGCAGGGTGCGTTGCAGCTGCCAGCCTTCAAACGACAACGCTCCCACTGACTCCACCAACAAGCGCTGCGTACGGCGGTCCAGCTCAGGTAACAGCTCCTGCGTGAGCGGCAACGCCACGGATTGCTCCAGCAGCTGCCCCTCATCCGCCAAACCGATGCCATAAGCCGACAGCACCCCGGCTAAGGGGTGGAGCAACACCTGTCGCATCCCCAAGAGCTCGGCAAGCGCACAGGCGTGCTGCCCGCCGGCGCCGCCAAAACTGCACAACACGGCCTCGCGCAAATCATGGCCGCGTTCGATCGACACCCGGCGGATCGCCTCAGCCATGCGTTCGAGGGCCACGGCGAGCGCACCTTCGGCCGCCTGCTCAGGGCTACAGCCCATGGCCCCCGCCAACTGATCGAACTGTTCCTGCACCACTAGGAGATCGATCGGCTGATCGCCCGATGGGCCGAACACCGCAGGAAAGAGCCCCGGCTGGATTCGCCCCAACATCACGTTGGCGTCTGTGATCGTGAGGGGCCCGCCACGGCGATAACAGGCGGGCCCCGGCTGTGCGCCCGCGGATTCGGGCCCCACCGCTAGTCGCAGGCCATCAAATCGGAGACATGAACCACCGCCGGCGGCGACGGTATGGATGTCGAGCATCGGCGCCTGAATGGGCACCCCGCCTAACTCCATCTGCTCACGCCGAGGCCATGGGCCTTCGCAGTAGCAAACGTCTGTCGACGTTCCACCCATATCGAATCCCACGATGCGCGTGAAACCCGCGGCGGCAGCGGTGCGCACTGCACCCACCAAACCACCAGCTGGACCGGAGAGGATCGTGTCCTTAGCGCGCAGGGCCGTGGGTGAGGCCAACACTCCACTCGACTGCATCACCCGCAAGGGAACCTGCGGGCCCAACGCCGTCTGTACCTGCTGGAGGTAGCGCTGCAGCACAGGCGCCACCGCAGCCTCGAGCACACTGGTATGGGCACGGGGCACCAGCCGCGGCAGCGGACTCACTTGATGCGAGAGCGCGATTTGGGTAAAGCCGGATCGCTGCAACCAGCCAGCAAGGGTTCGTTCATGGCTGGGATTGCTGGTGCTGTGCAATAACGCCACAGCGACGCTGGAGATGCCGTCCTGTTGGGCGGCCTGCAGCTCAGCCGCCAGCGCCTCGTCGAGCTGGAGCGGCTCCACTTCGGAGCCATCTGCCGCAAGGCGACCACCCACCTCCAGCACCCGTTGATGGAGAGGTTGGGGCTTCTGGATCGCCAACGCGAAGAGCTCGGGCCTGTGCTGATCGCCGATCTGGAGCAGATCCGCGAGGCCACGATTCACCAGTAAGAGGCAGGGGGCACCTTTGCGCTCGAGGAAGGCGTTCGTGGCCACCGTGGTGCCCAGCCGCACCTCTTCAATGAGACCGGCCGGGATCGACTGCTGCGGATCAGACAACCCGAGCATCCGGCGCAGCGCATTCACGGCGGGATCGCCCTGCTGTTCCGGTTGCTCGGAAAGCACCTTGGCCACCTGCAAGCGGCCCGCTGGCGAGCGAGCCACCACGTCGGTGAAGGTGCCGCCGCGGTCGATCCAGAACCGCCAGCCGCGCTCGGCCATGGAGCTCAGCGGTAGTTCTGAAACTGCAGGGGCACCTCAACGTCCTGGGCCTTCAGCAGATTGATGGCGGCCTGTAGGTCGTCCTTGCTCTTGCCGGTCACGCGGAGGGTGTCGCCCTGGATGGCGACGGTGACTTTTTTGAGCTCGTCCCGCACGGTCTTGCTCAGTTGCTTCGCCAGCTCCTGGCTAAGCCCCTTGCGCAGCTTCACCAGCTGCTTCACCCGATTGCCCCCCACAGGCTCAGGCGATTGGAAATCGAAGATCTTGAGCGAGAGGTTGCGCTTGGTGGCCTTTTGACGCAACACATCTTCCACCGCCTGCAGCGTCATATCGCTGGCTGTGGTGATCGTGAGGCTGGTCTCCTCCAGATCAATCTCCGTGTTGGAGTCCTTGAGGTCGTAGCGGGTCGACACGTCACGCCGCACCTGATCGAGAGCGTTCACCAGCTCCTGACGGTCAAAGTCGGAAACCACGTCAAAGGAATAGGTGTCGGCCATGGGCGGCGGAAGCAATCAGCGCAAGCTGGTTCCAGCCTAGAAAAGGACTTCAACGCCAACCCCGAGCCCCGTTCGAGATGCAAGCTGCTTTTGCCTGGTCGCTCTGTCTCGCCGCAGGCGTGGTGGTGTCCAGCCTGGTGCCCCTTGGCGCCGCCCGCTCGAAAGCGGATTTCACCGTGGCGGATCTGGCCGCACCGCGGGCGATGTTCGATCGACTGCCGGAGTGGGGCAAACGCGCCAACTGGGCTCACCTGAATAGCTTCGAGGCCTTTGTGCTGTTCGCCCCGGCAGCCCTGCTCTGCCTGATCGCAAACGTCCAGAGCGGCACAGCGATTGGAGCCGCATGGATCTACCCCGCCCTGCGCCTGGGGTACATCGCTGCCTATGTGGCGAACTTTCCGCCCTTGCGCTCCCTCTGCTGGGCCGGGGCGATGGTGTGCACAGGGATTATGTATATCGAAAGCCTGAAGTTGTTTCTAGTTTCGTAGCCCTCAGTCAAAGAACATCAAGCTCACCACTTTGCCCATATCTTCAGCTGTACGGCAGCTGGCGAGCAGGGTTTCGCTGTCGTGGAAGGCGAAACAGATCAGTTGATCGCAGCGGCGAATGATTTCCTGGTTACAAAGGCTGCTGGCCATGGGCAACGGCAGCTCGTCGTTTTCAGGCTTCTCCACCAGATGAAGCACCTGCTCGAGCTGCTCGCGGGATTCGCGGGGCTGGCGATCGAGGCTCTGGGGAAGCAACACCGTGAGCCGGGAAGGATCGATCTCCAGCACACTGCGGATCACGGCGGAATTCACACCCTGAGCGCCCGATGTGATCAGGTTGTGGCCCTCCTGGGCCAAGGAACGCGACACGAGTTCAACCAGATGCACGGACACGACCGGCACGTGGCGGCTTCCGAGGATGGCAATACGGCGCTTGCTGCGGTCCTGAAGCATCGCCAGCTCCTGGGCCAGGGTGTCGATCCGGTCGAGGGCCGGCAAATCAAGAGACCGGGTCAACGCACAACACCTGCTGACGACTCGAAACTAGCAGTGTTCACGCAGGGACCGGAAGGCGTAAGCGCGTCAACAGCGGCTCGAAATCGCAGTGTTCCTCCACCAGGCGGAAGGCATAGGTGGCCTTCACCGATTCGTGCAGCCGCACATGACCGAACGCACTTTCAATCACCTCCACGGTGGTGAGGGTGTCGTGTTCCACCTTGAGCAAAGGCACTTCGAGTTCTTCAGCGCGAGAAATCAACTGCGGCAGCGGTTCACCGGCACCGGTGAGGATCAGGCACTGGGTGGAGGCTTCCAGGGCCGCCAATTGAATATCCGTGCGGTCGGCACCGGTGACCACCGCCATATTGCGGCGCCGGCGGAAGAACTCCATGGCCGAGTTCACGTTCATCGCCCCAATCGAGAGCGTTTCAACCAGCAGATCCAACCGATCGCGGCAGCACAAAACCTGGGCATTGAGGCGACGCACCAGCTCTTCCACCGTGACGCTGCGCAGCAGCGGCGATCGCGGCATCACACCCAGCACGGGCACCCCCAAGCTTTCGAGCGCGGGCGCCACCTCAGCGCGCACCGTCTCCACCTGCTCCGGCGGCAGACCGTTGAGCACTACGCCACAGAGCAGATCGCCCAGCTGCTCGCGAGCCGCCAACAAAGGCTCAGCACTGTGACAACCACTCCAGCTATGCACCAGCACCACGGGAGCCTGAAGGCCTCGGGCCACCTGCACGAGGCTCAAGCCGTAGAGCAACCCATCGCTCAGTCCACCAGCGCCTTCCAGCAGGGTGATGCCCTCACCGGCCGCATCAAGTAGCTGTTGGAGCTCAGCAAAACCGGAGCCGGCGTCGAGGCGTCCAGCCAGCAGCCGCTCGCGAGCGACATCGGCGCTTTGCAAATGCACCGATGGCACGAGCTGCTGCTCACTCAGCCCCAGGATCTGACCAACGAAACGCACGTCGTCGTCGATCAGGGGCCCAGCCGCACCGGCTCCGAGCTCGGCGCTATCGGCAAGGGGCTTGCCGATGCGCACTGGCACGCCGCGCTGCAGCCACTGGCGCGCAAGCCCAAGCACCACAGCCGACTTACCGCTGAAGGGCTCGCAGGAGCCAATCAACAGGGCCGACGAACGGGCGTGGGAAGACGCGCTGCCGTGACCCATGAGGCAAAAGCTGGTGCGGCGAATCTAGGTCCGCAGAGCCGCTGGATCGAGCCCAAGAATCAACCACTGCCAGAAGCTCTCCGGCAGATCAGCCGAGCCGCCAGCCCCCTGAGCTGCGACTTGCCACTCGATCAACCAGCTCAAGAGTTGATGGGTGGGCAGCTCGAAGCGGTACTGAACGGCGGGTGCCGGCTCAGCGCTGCGCACCTCCAACTGCACCTGAGCCAGCTCCAGCGGTGCCACCCCTGGCTGCCAACGCAGCGTGAATGGCCGCTCCCCCTGCGGACGCAGGCAGCGTTGGCCTTCCAACTGGCCTAGGGCGAGGAGCTGCAGTGCTGCATCGATTACCGGGGCGCCAGGGGCGCCGTGGCAATAAGGAGCAAACAGGGCCACCAGCGCCGCCGACATCCGCGCCACTCAATCTGTTCTGAGGATGCCGCAAGCTGACGGCAACGCCCATTGCCGATGTCTCCCCAGCTGTTCGCCGGCCGCACCGTGGCCGTCACCGGAGCCAGCGGCAGCCTGGGCCGGGCGTTGCTGCAGGAGTTGCATCGCCATGGCGCATCTCTGGTGGCCCTCACCAGCGGGGAGACCGCACTGGATCTCCAAAACAGCAACGGCAGCCCCGTCCCCCTCGAGCAGGTGCGCTGGAGCTGCGGGCAGGAGCAGGCGCTGGCAGCCGTGCTGCAGCGCTGTGATGTGTTGGTGATCAATCACGGCTTCAACAGTCACTCCGACCGCAGCGCCGCCGCCGTGGCGCGTTCGCTGGAGGTGAACGCCCTCAGCAGTTGGCGATTGCTGGAGCTGTTTGCGGAGATCGCCGGCAGGGATCCAGCCGATCGGCCGGCACGAGAGTTGTGGATGAACACCTCCGAGGCCGAGATCCAGGCCGCGGTGAGCCCGCTTTATGAGCTGAGCAAACGCCTTCAGGGGCAACTGCTCAGCCTGCGCAGCCTCGATCTCGCAGGGCCACACCTACGGCTGCGGCGGCTTGTACTCGGACCGTTTCGTTCGGCGCTCAACCCGATCGGGGTGATGAGTGCGGACTTCGTGGCCCGAGCGATCCTGAGTCAGATCAATTGGAACTTGGGGCTGGTGATTGTCACCCCCAACCCGCTCACCTACGTCTTAATGCCGCTGGCCACGCTGGGGCGTTGGCTGTATTTCAGGGCCTTCAGCAAAGCCGCGCGCTAGGGCGCTCCAGCTCAGAAGTCGCGGTCGGTGAGGATCTCGCAGCCATCGCTGGTCACCGCGATGGTGTGTTCCCACTGGGCCGAGAGGCTGCCATCCACGGTCACCACAGTCCAGCGGTCCTTGAGGGTGCGGCAGGCCTTGCTGCCGGCATTGAGGATCGGCTCCACCGCAAGCGTCATCCCAGGCCGAAGCTTCATGTTCGGCAGCTCGCGGGTGCGGTAGTTGAACACCGAGGGCTCCTCGTGGAGATTGCGCCCCACGCCATGACCGGTGTAGTCCTCCACCACCGCGAAGCCATGGGCTTCCACGTGATCCTGCACGGCACCGGCCAGATCAAACAGAGTGCTGCCGGCCTTCACGGTGGCCAGACCCTTCATGAGGGATTCTTGGGCCACGCGTGAGAGGGTGCGGGCCTGCTCGGGCACCCCGTCTCCCACGCAGATCGTCACGCAGCTATCACCGTGATAGCCGTCGAAGTAGGCGCCAGTGTCGATCTTCATCAGGTCACCGGCCTTGATCACCCGCTTGTTGCTGGGGATGCCATGCACCACCTCGTTATTGATCGAGGCGCAAATGCTGGCTGGGAAACCGTGGTAGCCCTTGAAGCTGGGCACCGCACCCATCTCACGGATGCGCTTCTCGGCATGGGCATCGAGATCGCCGGTGGTCATGCCAGGGGCAGCCATCTCGATGATTTCGCGGAGCACGGTGGCCACGATCCGGCTGGCCTGGCGCATCGTCTCGATCTCACGGGCGCTCTTCACTTCCACGCCGCGCCGGCTTTTCTGAATGCGCGGTCCGGTCTGGGTCACCACCGAGGGAGCAGCCGCTGCGGCGCCGTCCTGAGATTTCTGCGTCGCGGCGAGCAGTTCAGCGAACAGATTCATCTCGGCGTTACGGACCCTTCGTTTCAAGTTAGAACCTGAAACCACAGCCCGGCCGCCAGATCGCCATGTCCCCGCTGTTGGTTCGCCTGCGTCAGTGGCATGCCGCCGTGGCGCCACTGGTGCTGGCACCGCTGTTGGTCACCGTGCTGAGCGGCATGAGCTACCGACTGTTGAAGGACTGGGGCGGCCTCACGCGGGATCAGGTGCACTGGCTGATGGTGCTGCACGAGGGCGAGTGGCTCGGAGCTTGGGCAGAACCTGTTTATGTGTTGTGCAATGGTCTAGGTCTGCTCTGGATGCTGGGGAGCGGAGCCCTGCTGCTGACCCAGCGCTGGCAGCAAAGAAAGCCGCCAGGCCCCCTCGCACCCTGAGCCAGTACACTGGTTGTTTGGCCAGGCGTTTTTCGGAGCTGGATGGCAGCGGAATCCAAGGACATGACCGACGAAATCAAAGAGACCACCAGCACCGAGGCCGAGGCAGCCGCTGAAACCGCAGCTGACGCCACCGTGGCCGTGGCTGAGAAGCCCGCCGCCAAGGTGAGCGTGGGCAAGCTCAGCGCCAGCGAGCTGATCCGCGCCTTCGAGGCCGAGCAGATCGCTCAGCAGGCCAAGGATCACCCCGAGATCTACGTGGGTGACACCGTGCGCGTTGGCGTGCGCATCACCGAGGGCAACAAGGAGCGCATCCAGCCCTACGAGGGCGTGGTGATCGCCAAGCGCCACGGTGGCCTCAACGAGACCATCACCGTGCGCCGCATCTTCCAGGGTGTTGGTGTGGAGCGGGTCTTCCTGATTCACAGCCCTCAGGTGGCTTCCATCAAGGTGGAGCGCCGGGGTAAGGTGCGTCGAGCGAAGCTCTTCTATCTGCGCGACCGAGTGGGCAAAGCCACCCGCGTCAAGCAGCGCTTCGATCGCTGATCGGCTCTCGCCTTCAGTCTCTGGCCATCATTCGTTGATTGGTCTCCCGGATGATTCGGTTGCGACCGTGATCATCCGGTTGGGGGAACATCGGCCCTGCGCCGTTAGTTCAGTTGGTAGAACGCAGGTCTCCAAAACCTGATGTCGGGGGTTCAAGTCCTCCACGGCGCGTTCGGTGTTCCCTCCCTGCAGTTTCTACGTTCCGGACATGGAGTTGGATCTACAGCCCGGTGATGTCGTCAAGGTTCTCGAATCAGCCGCTCTCGGCTGGGTTCGTGCCCGGGTGATCCGCGTTAAATCTGGTGGTCGCGTGGTCGTGCAAAGCGATCAAGGTCGTGAATTCACGGCCCGTGGCAACCAAGTTCGCCTGATCGAACCCGCTGGCTTTCGTCCCTGAAATTGGCTGCACTCTGCAGCTCTGACCAGCCCGCCGCAAGGCGGGCTTTTTGTTTGGCTGAGCGCTGGCATGGCTCACCCAGTTGACGGAGGGCAGGTCGACAACGGATACTTTTGGGGTCGCTGACGCGGCACAGGCCAGGCTAAAAGCCCTGTCTGGGAGAGCTCTCTGAGCACTCAAGGGACTGTAGTTCAATCGGTTAGAGCACCGCCCTGTCACGGCGGAAGTTGCGGGTTCGAGCCCCGTCAGTCCCGTTCCATCTCATCAGAGGACAAGACCAGTGGTGACAACTGGAGCGGCGGTACGTGTGCGTCTCGCCCCCAGCCCCACCGGCACCCTTCACATCGGCACAGCCCGCACTGCTGTGTTCAATTGGCTGTTCGCACGGCGCCAAGGCGGGCAGTTCCTGCTGCGCATCGAGGACACCGACAAAGAGCGCAGCAAGCCCGAGTACACCGCCAACATCCTCGAAGGCCTGCAATGGCTGGGGCTCAACTGGGACGGCGAACCGGTGGTGCAGAGCGAGCGCATCGCTGAGCATCGCGCCGCCATCCAGCAGCTATTGGACAGCGGCAAGGCCTACCGCTGCTACGCCAGCGAAGCCGAGCTCACCGAGATGCGCGAGCGGCAGGCCGCCGAAAACCGCGCCCCCCGCTACGACAACCGCCACCGCAACCTCAGCCCCGAGCAGGAGCAGGCCTACATCGCCGAAGGGCGTGAAGCCACGATCCGCTTCCGAATCGACGATGAGGCGGTGATCACCTGGACCGACCTGGTGCGCGGTGAGATGCGCTGGGCTGGAGCCGACCTGGGCGGCGACATGGTGATCGCCCGCCGGGCTCCCGCTGATCAGATCGGCGATCCCCTCTACAACCTGGTGGTGGTAGTGGATGACGCCGCCATGGCCATCACCCACGTGATCCGCGGCGAAGACCACATCGCCAACACCGCCAAGCAGCTGCTGCTCTACGAAGCCCTCGGCGCTCCGGCACCGGTGTTCGCTCACACACCGCTGATCCTCAATAAGGAGGGCAAGAAGCTCTCCAAGCGCGATGGCGTCACCTCGGTGAGCGACTTCCGCTCCCAGGGCTACACCGCCGAAGCGCTGGCCAACTACATGACGCTGCTGGGCTGGTCGCCGCCGGAAGGCATGGGCGAGCGCTTCACCCTCGAGCAGGCCGCAGCGGCGTTTGATTTCGATCGGGTCAACAAGGCAGGGGCCCGCTTCGACTGGGACAAGCTCAACTGGCTCAACAGCCAGGTGCTGCATGAGCAGGGACCCGAGCAGTTGCTGGCCCAACTCCTGCCCCTCTGGAGCTCCCAAGGGTGGGCGGTGGAGAGCGCCGAGCCCAGCTGGCTGCAAGAGCTGTCGACTCTGATCGGTCCCTCGCTGGTCACCCTGCAGGACGGCATCGAGCAGGCACATCCCTTCTTTGAGCGCCCCGAACTCAACGCCGACGCGCAGAAGCAGTTGGAAAGCGATGGAGCCCGGCCTGCGCTGCAAGCCCTGCTGGAACGGCTGCCTAAAGGTGCACTCACGGCTGATGCGGCCCAAGCCTTACTGGGCGAAGCCGTGGCTGCCGCCGGTGTGAAGAAGGGCGTGTTGATGAAAACGCTGCGGGCGGCCCTACTCGGCAGCCTTCAAGGTCCCGACCTGCTCACCACCTGGCTGCTGCTCCAACCCAGCGGCGAGGCTCGCGGCCGCATCGAGCGCAGTCTCTAACGGCGCTTCCGGCTCCACCAAGCCGAGTTTCTGGGCCAGCAGCGGGGCACTGAAGCCCTGCACCACAACGGTGAGCAGGATCGTGAGGAAGACCAGGCCCTTGAGGGCCCCTGCTCCCTGCACCCCGGCCGCCTCCAGCTCGAGGGCAAACAGGCTGGCCACAGCGGCGGTCACGATGCCGCGCGGTGCCACCCAACTGAGCATCAACTTGTCCGGCCAGCGCAGAAAGCTCAGTCCCAGGCCGGCGAACTGCACCACCACCCAGCGGTAAAGCATCAGGGCAAACACGCAAGCCACACCGCCCCAGCCCAGCGGGCTGAGCTCACTCCAGGAGAGGTCGGCCGCCAAGAGCGGAAACAACACCGTGATCGCCAGCTGCGCCAGCTGGGCGATCAGCTCATCGAGCTGGCTGGCCTGCTGGTCCAGGCGCAGCCCCACCACCACCCCGGCCATCACCGCCGCAGGGAAACCCGCTTCTGGCAGCAGCGTTTGCGTTCCCGCCACCACTAGGAAGAGCACCCCAAGCGACACCTGCAGCTGCAGGCCCTCCGCCTCCTGGGGCAGCCGCTCGAGCACCAGCACCAGCACCCAACCCGCCAACGCCCCGAGCAGGGCGCCACCACCCAGGCGCAACACCAGCAGGCTTGCCACGTCCTGCAAATGGGAGAGATCCCCGAGGGCGAGCTGGAGCAGCAGCAAAGCCAGCACCGCCGCCGTGGGCTCAAGGATCAATCCCTCCGCATCCAGCACACGGGCCAGGCCGCTCTGCAGCCGCATCTGCTTCACCATCGGTGAAATCACCGTGGGGCCGGTGGCCAGCGCAATCGCCCCGAACACCCAGGCCAGAGGCCAGCTCAGACCCGCCAGGTAGTGGGCGAGCACAGCACCACCCACCAGACCCAGCACCAGCCGCACCAGCACCAGCTGAATCACCGTGCGCTGGAGCTCCTTGCCAGCAAGGCGCAGGTTGAGGCCGCCATCGAAGAGCACCAGGCTCACCAGCAGGCCCACCAGCGGCTCAAGGCCGGCCCCAAGCGTTTCCGGCTGCACCAGATGCAGGCCCGCCTGACCCACCACCAGGCCCAGGGCGAGCAACAACACGACGGCAGGCAGACCGCTGAGCTGCGCGATCAACTGGGCCAGGGAGCCTGAGAAGAAGGAGGCTCCCCAGACCAGTTCAGAATTCATCATCCAGGGAACCGTAGATGGGCTCTACGCGGATGCCCTGTACGGCCGAGGGCCTCACCACCAGGTATTCCCCGGGGAGCTCGGTGATCGGCACGTTGATGAACGCGTCAGCAGGGCCGGCGTTGAGCACCGTGCCGTACCACTGCTGAAAGGCATCGAGGCTGGGGAAGTGCACCACCTGGGCATGTCCGCCGGCCAGCAGCAGATGGATCGCGTAGCGACTGGGGGTTCGAGCCATCAGCGGCAGGCAGCGAGCGGGCGCACATCCCCAGGATGCTTCAGGCGCAAGGGCTGCGCAGCGGCCGGGGCGTAGAGCGGATGGCGGGGCTGGCCGCTGGCGGTGAGCCCCACAGCCAGGAGCGGCATCGCGGCACGGAGCTGCGGCGTCAAGAGATCCAGCACCTGCTGATCCCGCTGGCGCCAGGCACCGCCATTGCCCCAGCCAAGCCAGAGCGCATCAGCGCTGGCCAAACTCCGCTGCAACCACTGATCGTTCTCGCAGCCCACGGGATCGGCGCTGCGCCGCAACACGGCCGGACTGGCGGAGCAGCGGGCGAACAGATTCACCACCTCCAGTCCACCGAAGCCCCAGGCGCGGGCAAAGCCGATCAGCCGCCGCAGGGTGGGGTCGTCGCGGTCGGCATCGGCACGGGAAGGATTCAGGCCGATGAACAGCAGCTGCGGCTGATCGAGGTTCCAGCTGCGTTGCAGCCACCAGCGGTGACGGCGATCGGCGCTGAAGGCGGCCTGACGCAAAAGGGCCATTGCGCAACCCTGACAGACCATCAAGGGGCTCTGCCAGGCTGGCCCCACCGGATCAGGAGCAACGGGTGGCGGGCGCAGCGAGCGGGGTTTCAGCGAACGGCCAACCCCTGTTGCTGCTGGTGGATGGCCACTCCCTGGCCTTCCGCAGCTTTTACGCCTTCAGCAAAGGCGGCGAAGGCGGCCTGAGCACCAAGGAAGGCGTGCCCACCTCGGTGACCTACGGCTTCCTCAAGGCCCTGCTCGACAACTGCAAGGGCCTGTCGCCGCAGGGGGTGGTGATCGCCTTCGACACGGCCGAACCCACCTTCCGCCACGAGGCCGATGAGGCCTACAAGGCCCACCGCGACGAAGCCCCGGAGCACTTCTTTCAAGACCTGGGCAATCTGCAGCAGATCCTGCAGCAGGCGCTCGATATTCCCCTCTGCATGGCGCCTGGCTACGAAGCCGACGACGTGCTGGGCACCCTGGCGAACCGCGCTGCCAACAGCGGCTGGCGGGTGCGCATCCTCTCGGGTGATCGCGACCTGTTCCAGCTGGTGGACGATCAGCGCGATATCGCCGTGCTCTACATGGGGGGCGGGCCCTACGCCAAAAGCAGCGGGCCGCTCGAGATCCGCCGTGAGGGCGTGGTGGCCAAGCTCGGCGTCACCCCCGAAGAGGTGGTGGACCTCAAGGCCCTCACCGGCGACAGCAGCGACAACATCCCTGGCGTGAAGGGTGTGGGTCCCAAAACCGCCATCAACCTGCTGCAGGCCTACACCAACCTCGATGGCATCTACGGAGCCCTGGCGGAGCTCCAGGCCGCCGGGCCGAAGGCGAAGGATCCCAAGGGTGTGCTGAAGGGTGCCCTGCTGGGCAAGCTCGACGCTGACCGCGAAAGCGCCTACCGCTCGCGCATGCTCGCCGAAATCCTGGTGGATATTCCCCTGCCCCAGGAACCACGCCTGGAGCTGGGCGCCGTGAACGCCGAAGCCCTGGCCGAGAGCCTCGAAGAGCTGGAGCTGTTCAGCCTGCGCCGTCAGGTGAACCAGTTCGCCGAGGTGTTCTCGGCGGAAACACCGGCCACCCGGATCGCGGACAGCGCGCCCAAGGCAGACAGCGCTGAACCGCCAACTGCAGCCCCCGCCGCCGCGGCAACCACCAGCGCCTCCAGCAGTGAGGCGCCGGTCCTAGAGCCGCAGCTGATCACCAGCCCGGAAGACCTGGCGGCGCTGATGCAGCGCTTGCTGGCCAGCACCGATCCAACCCGGCCGATCGCGCTCGACACCGAAACCACCAGCCTCAACCCGTTCCAGGCGGAACTGGTGGGTGTGGGCGTGGCTTGGGGCGAGGGCGTCAGCGAGCTGGCCTATATCCCGATCGGCCACCAGAGCGGCAGCAGCGGCGATCTGCTCAACCCGCCTCCAGCGCAGCTCCCCCTCGATCAGGTGCTGACGGCCCTGGCCCCCTGGCTGGGCAGCAGCCAGCACCCCAAAACGCTGCAGAACGCCAAATACGACCGGCTGATCCTGCTGCGCCACGGCCTACCCCTCGAAGGCGTGGTGATGGACACGCTGCTCGCCGATTACCTGCGCGATGCCAACGCCAAGCACGGCCTGGAACTGCTGGCCCAGCGGAACTTCGGCTTCCTGCCCACCAGCTACAACGAACTGGTGCCCAAGGGCGCCAATTTCTCCTCCGTGCCGATCGAGCAAGCCGCTCTTTATTGCGGCATGGACGTGCACGTGACCTGGCGTTTGACGCCGCTGCTGCGCGCCCAACTTGCGGAGCTCGGGCCGCAACTGCCGGCGCTGCTCGATCAAGTGGAACTGCCCTTGGAGCCGGTGCTGGCTCTCATGGAGGCCACCGGGATCCGCATCGACACCGCCTATCTCGGTGAGCTCAGCCAGGAGCTCGCCCAAACTCTCGAGCGTCTCGAGGGGGAGGCCAAGGCGGCCGCCGGCACCGAATTCAACCTCGCCTCACCCAAGCAGCTGGGCGAACTGCTGTTCGACACCCTCGGGCTCGATCGCAAGAAATCGCGCAAGACCAAAACCGGCTGGAGCACCGATGCCGCCGTGCTCGAGAAGCTGGAAGACGCCCACCCGGTGGTGCCGCTGGTGCTGGAGCACCGCACCCTCAGCAAGCTCAAGAGCACCTACGTGGACGCCCTGCCGGCGCTGATGGAGCCGGAAACCGGCCGGGTGCACACCGATTTCAACCAGGCCGTGACGGCCACGGGCCGCCTCTCCAGCAGCAACCCCAACCTGCAGAACATCCCCATCCGCACGGAGTTCTCGCGCCGCATCCGCAAAGCCTTCCTGCCGGAAGCCGGCTGGCAACTGATCAGCGCCGACTATTCCCAGATCGAGCTGCGGATCCTCACCCACCTCTCGGGCGAGGAAGTGCTGGTGGAGGCGTACCGCAACGGCGACGACGTGCACGCCCTCACCGCCCGCTTGCTGCTGGAGAAAGACGAGGTGAGCGCCGATGAGCGCCGCCTGGGCAAAACGATCAACTTCGGCGTGATCTACGGCATGGGCGCCCAGCGCTTCGCCCGCGAAACCGGCGTGAGCCAGGCGCAGGCCAAGGAGTTTCTGAGCAAGTACAAACAGCGCTACCCGAAGGTGTTTGCCTTCCTGGAGCTGCAGGAACGGCTGGCCCTGAGCCGCGGCTACGTGGAAACGATCCTGGGGCGCCGGCGGCCATTCGCCTTCGATCCTTCCGGCCTGGGCCGCCTGCTCGGCAAGGATCCGCTCGAGATCGATCTGGAGGTGGCCCGCCGCGGCGGCATGGAGGCCCAGCAGCTGCGCGCCGCCGCCAACGCTCCGATCCAGGGCTCCAGCGCCGACATCATCAAGCTGGCGATGGTGCAGCTTCACCACAAACTCGTGGCCAGCGGCCTGCCGGCACGCCTACTGCTTCAGGTGCACGACGAACTGGTGCTGGAAGCGGCACCCGAAGCCCTCGATCAGGTGCTGAGCCTCACGCGTGAAACCATGGAGCGCGCGGTTGAGCTGTCCGTTCCCCTGCTGGTGGAAACGGGCGTCGGCCCCAACTGGATGGAAGCCAAGTAAGCCCCAGCTCGATGACCCTCAAGCTCACCAACACCCTCACGCGCCGTGTTGAGGAGTTCCGGCCGATCGAGCCCGGCAAGGTGAGCATCTACTGCTGCGGGGTCACGGTGTATGACCTCTGCCACCTGGGCCATGCCCGCAGCTACATCGCCTGGGATGTGCTGCGCCGCTACCTGCGCTGGAGCGGCTATGCGGTGACGTTCGTGCAGAACTACACCGACATCGACGACAAGATCCTCAACCGCGCCGCCGAGGAAGGCAGCTCGATGGAGGCGGTGAGCGAGCGCAACATCGAGGCCTTCGTGGCCGACATGACGCGGCTCAACATCCTTCCGGCGGACCGCATGCCGCGGGCCACCCGCAGCCTCGAAGCGATCCGGGCCCTGATCAGCGAACTGGAGGCCAAAGGCGCCGCCTACTCCGCCGATGGCGATGTGTATTTCGCCGTGATGAAGCACTCCGGCTACGGCAAGCTCAGCGGCCGCGACCTTGAGCAGCAGCAGGACAACGCCGCCGGCCGCGTGGCCTCCGAGGAAGAAGCCCGCAAGCAACACCCCTTTGATTTCGCCCTTTGGAAAGGAGCCAAACCGGGCGAACCCAGCTTCCCCTCCCCCTGGGGCCAGGGGCGGCCGGGTTGGCACATCGAGTGTTCAGCGATGGTGCGCGAGGAGCTGGGCGACACGATCGACATCCATCTCGGGGGCGCCGATCTGGTGTTCCCGCACCACGAGAACGAGATTGCCCAGTCGGAAGCGGCCACCGGCAAAGAGCTGGCCCACTACTGGCTGCACAACGGCATGGTGAACGTGGGCGGCCAGAAGATGAGCAAATCGCTCGGCAACTTCACCACGATCCGCGCCCTGCTTGATTCGGGCGTCTCCCCGATGACGCTGCGCCTGTTCACCCTCCAGGCCCACTACCGCAAACCGCTCGACTTCACCGCCGAAGCGCTCGACGCCGCGTCCACCGGCTGGAAAGGCCTCAATGCCGCCCTGACCCTTAGCGCAAACGCCACAGCTGCAGCCGCCGAGCTGCCAGCCCCCCTCGCCGAAGCCCGCCAGCGTTTCGCCGCGGCCATGGACGATGACCTCAACACCTCCGCCGCCCTGGCGGTGCTGTTCGAGCTGGCCAAACCGCTGCGGGCCCTGTCCAACCGGCTTGAGCGGGGCGATACCAACGCCCAAGCCGAAGCCAGCACGCCAGAGCTGATCGCCCAGGCTGCTCTGCTGCAGGAGCTGGCAAGCGTGTTGGGCCTGCGGCACGAAACGGCTGAAGCCCAGGCTGGTTCACCCGACGCTGCCGGGCCCAGCGATGCCGAGATCGAAGCCCAGATCGAAGCCCGCAAAGCCGCCAAGGCCGCCCGCGATTTCGCTGCCGCCGATCGGATCCGCGATGAGCTCAAGGCCCAGGGCATCGAACTAATCGACAAACCCGGCGGCCTCACCGACTGGCTGCGCAGCTGAACTCAGCTCAGCCCTTCGGGTTCTGCTGGGAGCGCATCATCTCCTCGATCTTGCGAATCCGCACGGCCGTGGTGCTCCACACCTCCTTCTGGAAGCCGGGTTCGCACTGCTCCACCAGCTGCTCGATCGGCTCGCCACGCTCAAAGGCATCCCAGAGCTGACGCTCCAGCCGGGCGCGCTCGATGAAATTCCAGCGCTGCAGCCACTGGGGTCCTGAGGCCATGGGGGGCTCCTTGCTCAGGCCAGTTAAGCCCTACCGGCTCGAGGCAGTGGGAGACTGGCCGCGCCGTTCGCCGATCCAGCCGTGAAAGCCCTCTCCGTGCTCGGCTCCACCGGTTCGATCGGCACGCAAACGCTCGAGATCGTGGAGGACTTCCCCGATCGCTTCCGGGTGGTGGCCCTCACGGCCGGCAACAACCTCGATCTGCTGATCAGCCAGATCCAGCGCCACGCCCCTGAAGTGGTAGCCCTGGCTGATGCCGAGCGCGTGGCCGAGCTGCGCGCCCGCCTCGAAGCCCTGGAATCCTCAGCCAAGCCGGCCAAGCTGCCCGAGCTGGTGGGCGGACCCGATGGGATCTGCACCGCCGCCGCCTGGCCCACGGCTGATCTGGTTGTCACCGGCATCGTGGGCTGCGCCGGCCTGCTGCCCACCCTCGCTGCAATTCGCGCCGGCAAGGATCTGGCCCTGGCCAACAAGGAAACCCTGATCGCTGCAGGCCCGGTAGTGCTGCCAGAGCTGGCGAAATCCGGCTCGCGCCTGCTCCCTGCCGATTCCGAGCACTCCGCCATCTTCCAGTGCCTGCAGGGCACCCCCTGGGCCGACACCGCACGCCTGAGCACCGGCGTGCCAACCCCCGGTCTGCGCCGCATCCAGCTCACCGCCAGCGGTGGGGCCTTCCGCGACTGGGACGCCGCTGATCTGCACAAGGCCACCGTGGCCGATGCCACCAGTCACCCCAACTGGAGCATGGGCCGCAAGATCACGGTGGATTCCGCCTCCCTGATGAACAAGGGCCTGGAGGTGATCGAGGCCCACTACCTGTTCGGCCTGGATTACGACCACATCGAGATCGTGATCCACCCCCAATCGATCATCCACTCGATGGTGGAGCTGGCCGATTCGTCGGTGCTGGCGCAACTGGGCTGGCCCGATATGAAGCTGCCGATCCTCTACTGCATGAGTTGGCCGGAGCGCCTGGACACCCCCTGGCGCCGCCTCGATCTCACCGAAGTGGGATCGCTCACCTTCCGCAAGCCCGACCCTGCCAAATACCCCTGCATGGAGCTGGCTTACGCAGCCGGCCGCGCCGGCGGCACGATGCCGGCGGTGATGAACGCCGCTAACGAGCAGGCCGTGGCGCTCTTCCTCGACGAACAGATCCACTTCCTCGATATCCCGCGCTTAATCGACGTGGTGTGTGATCGCCACAAAGCCGAGCTCAAGGCCGATCCCTCTCTGGACGACGTGCTGGCCGTGGACGCCTGGAGCCGTGAGGCGGTGCGTGAAGCTGCAGCCCGGCTCAACACGAGAACGCCGGCTGCGCTGCCGGCCTGATCGCGCGCCAGCTCAGCTCGCCTGTGATTTCTCACCACCTGCTGCTCTGCGCCACGCCGGCCAAGGCGCTCTGCTGCCAAGATCCGGCCATGGGCCAGGCCAGCTGGAACACCCTCAAGCGCCTGGTGCGCGAATGGGGCTTAGAAGATCCGGCGCGGCCGCAGGGGATCGTGCTGCGCACCAAAGCCGACTGCCTGCGCATCTGCACAGAAGGGCCGGTGTTGCTGATTTGGCCAGAGGGCATCGTCTACGGCGGCGTTTCCCCCGAGCGGATTGAGCAGATCCTGCGGGACCACGTGATCGGCGGCACGCCGATTGACCCCTGGATCGTGAAACGCATGCCGTTCCGCGAAACCGCGGCGAACGATCAACCCGCCGAGGTCTAATCGGCCAGCAAACGCCCAAACCAGCGGGCCGTGAGCCGATCCCCCCAGTTGCCGGTCTCAGCGCCGCGGCCATCGCAGCGGGCATGGAAACCGTTGTGGCCGCCAGCGGCGGTGAGCAACACCTCAACACCGGGCAGCTTCAAAGCCGCCAGCTGCTGGGCAGCTTCCACCGGCACCCACGGATCATCGATGGCGTGCACCACCAGGGTGGGCGGGAGCAGAGATGGCCACCGGGATCGTGCGGAGAGCTGGGGGTCCTCTGCACGAACCTGCAATCGCTGCAGGGGGCTGGCTTCGCGGTAGTAGTGATCCACTGAGCGGTACCCCCAACGCGGTGCCGTGATCGCTCCATCGAAAGCTCGGATGCTGTCCATGGGCCCCATGGGCCCGCGGCCGGCGAGCGCTTCACGCTCCTCTTCACTCACCCCGAAGGGATCGGCGAGGGTCTGGGCTACCAAGCGCTGCAGCAACCAGCGCTTGTAGAGGCGATTGCGGGGGCGCTCGATCTGCTCGGAACAGGACGCCAGATCCAGCGGTGAGCTGATCGTTACCAAGCCATCCAGCAGGCCAGGCACTCTGAGCAGCGCATTGAACAGCTTGGTGCCCCCCAAGGAGATGCCCATTCCCAGCAGCGGCCGCCCCGCCGCCAGCTCCCTGGCCCGGGCCAGGGCGGGCAACAGATCGCTGTTGCAGCTGGCGGCGTAGGTGCCGCGGGCCAGCGCACGGCCGGGGCCGGCGCCGCGCATATTTAGCCGCAGCACCGCAAAGCCGGCGTGTTGCAGGGTGATGCCCATGCGGCGCAGACCGCTGCGGGAGCTGCTGCCGCCCAGGCCGTGCATCAACAGCACAAGAGCTTTCGGCGCGGCTGCACCCAGGGGCGGGTCGAGCAGAGCCACAAGCTGATCATCACCACCAACAGGGATCTGCACCACCTCGCCCTGGTCCGGTGGCAAGGGCACCGGGCGCAGGGTGTCGCGCAGGGTCTGCAGATCACCGTTCAGCCAGGGCAAACGCGGCCGGAAGGGCTCAAGCCCTAGGGCCGCGGGCAGATCCGATTCAGGCAGCGACTTTTCCGACACCCTGACTGCGCAACTCCGTGCAGAGCTGCTGCAGCACCGCCTTGGCATCGCCAAACACCATGGCCGTCTGGGGCAGCTCAAACAAGGCATTTTTAATGCCGGCGTAGCCCGCCCCCAGGCTGCGCTTCACCACGAACACCTGCCTGGACTGGTCCACCTCGAGCACAGGCATCCCATAGAGGGGACTGGTGCTGTCGTTTTTGGCGTCGGGATTCACCACGTCGTTGGCGCCGAGCACGATCACCACATCGGTGCGCGGAAACTCGGGATTCACCGTGTCCATCTCGAGCAGCTGCTCGTAGGGAACATCGGCCTCCGCCAGCAGCACGTTCATGTGGCCCGGCATGCGACCCGCCACCGGATGGATGGCGTAGCTCACTTCAGAACCGTTGGCCTCGAGCAGCTTGGAGAGCTCCCGCAGGGCGTGCTGGGCCTGGGCCACCGCCAGGCCGTAGCCAGGCACAAACACCACCCGTTCGGCGTTCTCCAGGGCCATGGCGCACTCCTCGGCGCTGCAGCTCACGATGCGGCTGTAGCCCGCCTCATCACCACCGCCGCCCACCGGCGCGCTGCCGCCCAGGGCCCCACCGAAGAGCACGCTCACCAGCGAGCGATTCATGCCGGTGCACATCACCTGGGTGAGAATCAGACCCGCCGCGCCCACCATGGCGCCGGCCACGATCAGCAGCTGACTGCCCACCACGAAACCGGCGGCGGCGGCAGCCACACCCGAGTAGGAGTTGAGCAGCGAGATCACCACCGGCATGTCGGCCCCGCCGATGGGCAGGGTGACGCCAATGCCGAGAAGGGTGGAGGCCACCAGCAAGAGCCAGAGGGGCAAACCGGTGGGATCAGCCGGAAGCGCGAAGCCGGCCACCACGGCCATCAAGGCCAGAACAATATTCACCGCATGGCGGATGCCGCTCTGGGTCCAACCAGGGGTGCCGAGCCAGCCCTGCAGCTTGCCCATCGCTGCAATCGAGCCGCTGAAAGTGATCGCCCCCACGAACACCGAGATCACGATCGAGATGATCGACACCAGATCGGCGTCGGCACTGTCGTAAAGGGCGACGGCGAGGGCCACCAACAGCGACGCCATGCCGCCGCAGCCGTTAAACAGCGCCACGGTCTCGGGCATGGCGGTCATCGGCACACGCCGCGCCGTGATCAGGCCCAGCAGGCCGCCGGCCGCGCTGCCGATCGCGATCCAGAGCCAGGCGATCGGATCCGGTTGCACCTGCAGCAGCAACCCGAGCACCGCCAGTCCCATGGCCAGGGCCGCCAGACCATTGGCCGAGCGGGCGGAGCGAACGGTGGAGAGGCCCTTGAGGCCCAGGGCCAGCAGTAAGACCGCCAGCAGATCAATCGAATACCCAAACAGATCGAGCACGTTCATTGGCCGACTCCCGATGGTTTGGTGCTGGTTGCTTTCGAGTTGGACGGCTTGCGGCTGAACATCGCCAGCATCCGATCGGTGACCAGAAAGCCGCCGATCACGTTGAAGAGGGCAAAACCGAGGGACACCGACCCCAGGATCAGCAGAGCGGGATTGCCCTCGGCGTTGGCCACCAGGGTGATCGAGGCGAGCACCGTGATGCCGCTGATCGCATTGGCGCCGCTCATCAGCGGCGTGTGCAGGGTGGGCGGCACCTTGCCGATCAACTCCAGCCCCAACAGGCTGCCGAGCAGCAGCACCCAGAGGGCTTGCGAGAGGTTGCTCATGCCGCACCTCCGGCGGGGTTGTGGTGGGTGAACAGGCAACCGCTCACGATCGGATCCTCCAGGTCGAGTTGCAGGGCAGTGGGTTGGTCGCCACCAGCAGCCAGCAGGTGCTCCAGCAGGGCGGCCACGTTGCGGGCGTAGAGGGCGCTGGCGTGGTTGGCCACGCTGCACGGCAGCTGATCAGCACCGATGAGCTGCACGCCGTGGCGCAGCACGGTGGTTCCCGGCTGGCTGCCCTCGCAGTTGCCGCCCTGGGCCACCGCCAGATCCACCACCACGCTGCCGGGGCGCATGTGCCGCAGCATGGCGTCATCGATCAAGCGTGGGGCCGGCCGGCCAGGCACCTGGGCGGTGCAGATCACCATGTCGGCCAGGGCGAGCTGCTCGGTGAGCTGGCGGCGCTGTTCGGCCAGGAACGCTTCAGTGGCCTGCTGGGCGTAGCCGCCGGTTTCGCCGGGTTTCTGCTCGATCTCCGGTGGTGCAATAAACCGGCCCCCCAGCGATTCCACCTGCTCTTTTGCAGCGGCGCGCACATCGCTCACGTAGGCCACGGCGCCCAGCCGGCGGGCCGTGGCCAGGGCCTGCAAACCAGCCACACCCGCCCCCAGGATCAGGGCGCGGGCCGGCTGAATCGTGCCGGCCGCCGTCATCAGCATCGGCACGTAGCGATCCAGAGCCGCCGAGGCCAGCAGCACCGCCTTGTAGCCGGCGATGTTGGCCTGGGAGGAGAGCACGTCCATGGTCTGGGCGCGACTGATGCGCGGCAACAGCTCCAGGGCCATGGCCGAGAGGCGGCGCTGCTCGAGCTGTTGTTTGAGCGCTTCATTGCCATGGGGCTCCAGCAAACCGAGGAGCAGGGCGCCGGGGCGGAGCGCCTCCAGCTCTCGGCGCTGCTGGGCAACAGCGGCCGCCTGCACCGCCAGCAGCACATCCGCCCGGCTCCAGTGATCAGCCGCACCGGCCTCCGGATCAATCAGTTCGGCGCCTGCCTCGCCGTAGGCCCCATCTTCAAAACCACTGGCCTCGCCTGCTCCCTGCTCCACCTGCAGCAGGCAGCCTCGAGCCATCAGGCGCTTCACGGTTTCAGGAGTTACCGCCACGCGGGTTTCCCCGGAGCGGCATTCCCGCGGCACCAGCACACGTACCAATCGCCCGCCGCCTTACGTCACAACGCTCCAGTGTTTGCCGGGCTTCGCGGCGGCGGCAATGGTTTGTTGAAGCGTGTGATCACATCCGCACAAGGAAGCGATCAGAACAGCGGTAGCAGCTCCTGCTCCAGGCAGCGGGCCTGGGGAGTGGAGCCCTGCTGCCGCAGTTGCCGTGCCCGCAGGATCATCGGATCGAGGTCACACTCGAGATCGAGGGCACGCTCAAAGTGCTGCCGCAGCTCATCGGGCGTGAGGGAGAAGAGGGAGCGCTCGTCCATGGGCTAGCGGGTTGGGGCCCGGGAGCGGGGTGATGGCCGGAAGTTAAGGACGCCAGCGCCAAAGCGAATAGGTAGAAACCCTCAACTTTTTTCACTTCCTGCCAACAAAATGGCGGGATGGCTTCGCCGTCGTTCGATCTACGCCTACCGCGGCGCCCCCTGCAGGGCGCTCCCTCGCTCACGGCGCCGCCGATCACGCCACTCCGGCAGCCGCCGGCTGTGCAGCCGCGGCAATGGCAAACCCAGCTGATTCAGCTGTTGCGGCGACGACTGGAACGCCCCGGCAACCACGACGTGTTGATCAACGCCGGGCCCGGCGCCGGCAAAACTCTCGGCGCCTTGCTCAGCTTCGAGCGGTTGGAGCGCGAAGGGCGGCTGCAGCGTCTGTTGGTGTTTTGCCATCGCAGCTCGATCGCCAGCCAGTGGCTCGCCGCGGCTTCTCGCCTGGGGCTGGAGCTGGAGGAATGGCAGCCGGGCAGCGACCTCCAGGCCCTGGGCAGCAGCACGCACGGCCTACTGATCACCTACCAATCGGCCGGGCGCAATCTCGAGCTCCTGGAGGAGCAGCTCCAGCAAGTGGGCTGGGAAGCCTGGCTGGCGATTGCCGATGAGGTGCATCACCTCGGCATGGACCCAGAGGAGCCGGAAGCCACTGCCTGGGGCCACGCCTTCAGCCGCCTCAGCGCCACGGCCAAGCTTCGGCTCGGGCTCACCGGAACGCCGTTTCGAGCGGACAACCTCGGTTTCTGCGCGGCGCGGCGCATCCAGGTGCAGGACGGCCTGGAGTGGGTGGAGCAGATTGCCCCGGACCTGAGCGTGGAACCTCGGGAGCTGATCGCCGCCGGGGATGTTCGCCCCCTGGAATTTCGCTTCCAGGACGGCTGGGTGGACCACGGACGCCAAGGGGAGCTGGGCGACAGCGAACGCTCTCCCCTGTCGCAAGAGCAACGGGAGAGCTGGAGAGCACGCAACTTGCGGCGTGCCATCCGACTGGGAGACAGCAGCAGCATTGCCCTGCGGCTGTTGCTCAATGCCCGCCGCCGCCTTGAGGCCGTGCGGCGTGAGCATCCAGGCGCTGGCGGGCTGGTGATCGCCCGCGACATCGCCCACGCCAGGCGGATCTGCGGCTTGCTGGAGGAGGAAGGCGACCGGGTGCATCTGGTGCACTCCCAGGATCCGGAAGCCTCAGAGCGGATGGAGCGCTTCAAAGCCGGCGAAGCCGACTGGCTCGTGAGCATCGACATGTGCGCCGAAGGCTTCGATGCACCGCGGCTGCGGGTGGTGGCCTACCTCACCACGGTGGTGACCCGCACCCGCTTCGTACAGGGCATCACCCGGGCCGTGCGGATGGATGCGGAGCGCTGCGGGCTGGAAACCGTGCCACGCCACCCCTCCTATGTGTTTGCACCGGCGGATCCACTGCTGATGCAATACGCGCGCACCTGGTCGCTGAGCGAGCCCTACGTGCTGCGGCCCCGCAGCGGCGAAGCCGAGGCCGAAACCAGCAGCAGCGGCCGAGCTGGTTCACTCCCACTGCAAGCCCTCGAGGACGGAGCCGGTGCTGTGATCCGGTTACGGGGTCCGCAACTGCCCAACCTGCCAATGCAGCGATAAATACATTCGATTGCGGCAAAAAGTGCGACGTTGTGCGAAAGCGCACCCCAATCAGGCCACTGGCCAAGCAGCGTGGTGCGATCGCGGGACAACCATGAAAGGCTCAATCCAGCGCCGCCTCACCGTTGCCATCAACTGGTCGGCCGCCCGCATTGCCAGCCTTGATGATCGCGAGCGCTACGAAGACAGCTACGCGCTCACCGAAGAGTTTCGGGAATGGATCCTGTGCATTGACCAGCATCCCGAGCTGATGGCCGAGCACGTGCTGATGGTTCCCGACTTCAGCAAGCTGGAGACCTCGGGCGACAGCAGCGAGAGCAACGGACTCCTGGAAATCTGAAGCAAATCTAAAGCTCTTTTGCTTCCCCGTCAAACCTGCGACCAACCGCGAGATTCGGCAGCGGCATCCCGGCAGCGCTAGCCTCTTAAGCGAAGTCATTCCGCATAAGTCGTGGCACCTGAGGTTGCAGCAGCTGCCAGCGCCGGTTCTGGCGCCGCCATCGAAAACGTGGTGATCGTGGGCTCCGGCCCTGCGGGCTACACCGCCGCCATCTATGCAGCCCGGGCCAACCTCCGGCCGATCGTGATCACAGGCTTCCAGGACGGTGGCATCCCTGGTGGCCAACTGATGACCACCACCCACGTGGAGAACTTCCCAGGCTTTCCCGATGGGATCCTCGGTCCCGATCTGATGGATCGGCTCAAGGCCCAGGCTGTGCGCTGGGGCACACGGCTGGTGGAAGCCGATGCCGACAGCATCGACCTCTCACAGCGCCCCTTCCGCATTCGGGCCGAAGGCGAAACGATCCAGGCCCACGCGGTGATCCTGGCCACCGGTGCGAGCGCCAACCGCCTCGGCTTACCAAGCGAGCAGCGCTTCTGGAATGCCGGCATCAGCGCCTGTGCGATCTGCGATGGCGCCACGCCCCAGTTCCGCAACGAAGAACTGGCCGTGGTGGGAGGCGGTGATTCCGCCTGTGAAGAGGCCGTGTATCTCACCAAATACGGCAGCCGGGTGCACCTGATCGTGCGCTCCGAGCAGCTGCGGGCCAGCAAGGCCATGGCCGATCGAGTGCTGGCCAACCCCAACATCACCGTGCACTGGAACCGCCGCATCCGCGATTGCAGTGGCGGCGAATGGATGGAGGCCATTGAGCTGGAGGACGCCAATGGCAACAGCGCCGAGCGGATCGCTGTGCGGGGCCTCTTCTATGCCATTGGTCACACCCCCAACACCCGCCTGGTGCGGGAGCAGCTCGAGGTGGATCACCACGGCTATTTGGTGACCAAACCAGGCCGACCGGAAACCAGCGTGGACGGCGTGTTTGCAGCAGGCGATGTGGCCGATGCCGAGTGGCGGCAGGGCATCACCGCTGCCGGCAGTGGCTGTCAGGCCGCGCTGGCTGCAGAGCGCTGGCTCACCCACCACAACCTGGCGGTCACCGTGAGTCAGGAGCCGGTGGAGCCCGCCGAAGTGGGCGAGGTGAAGCGCACCGCCGTGAGCGATGAAGCCAACTTCGATCCCAACGCCCTCTGGCAGAAGGGCAGCTATGCCCTCCGCAAGCTGTATCACGAAAGCGATAAGCCCCTGCTGGTGGTCTACACCTCACCCACCTGCGGTCCCTGCCACGTGCTCAAGCCCCAGCTCAAGCGCGTGCTCGACGAACTGGGTGGCCGTGCCCAGGGCGTTGAGATCGATGTGGACGCCGAGCAGCAAATCGCTGAACAGGCAGGGGTGAGCGGAACACCCACCGTGCAACTGTTCTTCCGCAAGGAACTGAAGCAGCAGTTCCGAGGCGTGAAGCAACGCAGCGAATTCAAAGCTGTGATCGAGCAGCTGCTCGGAGCAGCCGTGGGCTGAAGCCCAGCTTCGGCTCAGCGCCGGCGCGGACCGCCCGGGCGGTTCCCGCCGGGGCGAGGACCGCCGGCAGCGGCATTGCGTTCGCGATAGGTAATCCGGCCGCGGCTGAGGTCGTAGGGGCTGATCTCAACGAGCACCTTGTCGCCGGCGAGCAGCTTGATGCGGAATTTGGTGAGCTTGCCAGCGGCCCGGCAGAGGCATTGGTGGCCTGCAGGCTGCTCGAGGGTGACCAGGTAGAACCCGTTTCCCTGCTCCTTCTCGATCACGCCGGAGGTCTCGATCATGCGCCGCTGCCGCTGGAACGTCGAACTGCTGGGCTCACTCTAGTTCGCGCCCCTAAACAGCTAGGGTCGGCCCTCCAAGACTGCACACGCTGAGACGCTGATGATCCTGCCTCCTGTGACGATGGATCTCGGCCTGCTGATGATCTCGATCGGTGTGGTGAACCTGTGGCGCGCTCGCCAGGCGTCCTGAACACCATCCTGTTCCACAAGCCCTACGGGGTGCTGAGCCAGTTCACGCCTGAACCGGGCAGCCGCTGGGGATGCCTCGCCGACCACATCCCTGTGCCCGATGTGTATGCCGCGGGGCGCTTGGACGCTGACAGTGAAGGGCTGCTACTGCTCACAGCCAACGGCAGATTGCAACAGCGGCTCACTGACCCGGCCTGGGGACACTGGCGCCGCTACTGGGTGCAGGTGGAAGGCATCGCCACGGGCGAGCAGCTGCAGGCTCTGGCAACGGGCCTCGTGATCCAAGGTCAGCGGACCCTGCCGGCACGGGCTGCGCAACTGGCCGATCCAGGCCTACCGGAGCGCGATCCTCCGATCCGCCATCGGCTCAACACTCCCACCAGCTGGCTAGAGATCGAACTGCGGGAAGGACGCAACCGACAGGTGCGTCGCATGACCGCCGCCGTGGGTTTACCCACCCTGCGGCTGCTACGGGTGGCGATCGACCTCATGGATGGCGGCGCGCCCCTGAACCTCGAGGGTCTGGCACCAGGCCAATGGCGCGCTGTAGCTCCAGAAGAAGAGCGTCGCCTGCAGGCTCTGCTCCGGCAACCCAGACCAGCAGATCAGAACCGATCGATCGGCCGGCGCTCCCCTGGCCGGGGAGGACGAGCCGGTGGCGGAAAGTCAGGACGCGGCGGTGGCGGCGGATAAGGAGGATTGGCCTCAGACCAAGGCGTCCTTGAGCTCACGCACCACCTGCAGCTGCCCGTAGTAGTAATTCGCCCGAGCCCGTCGATCCGGATCAGAGAGGCTATCGAGCGCGTCGAAGCCGACGCTCTGCCAGAGCTCGTTGCCACAGGCACGCGTGATCTCATCCACGGCCTCCTGCTCCAACACACCGAGGCGGCGCTGCAGATTCTTGGTTTGCGCGATACCCATCGGAACTGCGCCTGCGGCGCCAACACTGAATTAATAGTACGGGTGAACCACTGGCGCTGTCGCCAGTGGAACCACCTCAGAACGGAAGCTTCTTCTTGGCGTCCTTATCGAGATCGGCCTCCATCTCGCGCAGACGCTTGAGGATCGTGTCGTAGTACTCCTTGAGATAGCTCTCGAGGCTCGTGGTTTCGGCGGGATCCAAACCGAAGGCGGCATAGCTCTCCTCCATCGGCGCATTCAGCGGTGTGCCACCGCCAACCACCTTGTCGAAGGACAGACGCTCGGCCACGTTCACCGCAGGCTCGAAGAAGGAGGCGGCACCCTGCATCAACCGCAGCAGGAAGGGCCGCACGCGGAAGACACGCGCGCTTTTGCCGCAATACTTCTCGCAGAGCTGAGTGATCTCACCGGTGCTCCAGGCCCGCGGCCCCACCACCGGCAGCGCCTGGCGGATCGTTTCGGGGCGGTTCAGGGCGGCGACCGCGAAGCGGGCCACATCCTGGGTGTTCATGTAGGCAATCGGCGTGGGCGTGCCGCTCACCCACACCGTCTGGTTCTCCAGCACAGGGATGGCGATCTGGCTGATCAGGCCCTGCATGAAGGCCACGCACCTCAGGATCGTGTAATCGAAATCCGAGTCAATCAGTGCCTGCTCGGTGCAGTGCTTGATGTCCATCAAAGGAACATCGAGGTGTTTGGCCGCATCCAGCAGCGACACAAACACGAAGCGCTTCACGCCGCTGCGTTCGCAGGCATTGAGGAGGTTGAGCTTGCCGCTCCAGTCGATCTCGTAACTACTGCCTGGATCGCTGGCCCGGGCCGTGGCGGCATCGATCACCGCGTCCTGGCCTTCGAGGGCGTAGTCGAGGCTGTCGGGCTCGAGCAGATCACCGCGGGTGAGCTCGCAGCCCCACTCCTGCAGGAAGGCAGCGCGGCGCGGTGAGCGCACCATGCAGCGCACCTGATGGCCGGCATCGAGAGCCTGCCGGGCGATCTGCCTGCCCAGCGTGCCCGTTGCACCGATCACCAGCACCTGCATGAGGCTTGTTCAGCGAGGCACGAGCCTAGTGGGGTGCCTGCTGGCCCGCGCCCGCCCCTAGCAACAGCTGGGCTGAACGATCTCGTCAGCTGTCGCCTTGAAGCTTCAGCAGCAGCGCGCCGCCCACGAGGCCAATGGGGATGAGAACCCAGAACAGCGCTGCAGTGCCGAAGATTTCCGAGGCCATGGCCGGTGCCGTAACGGCTACCTGTTTAGCGCAGCCGCCAGCTCCAACACGCGCGTCCAGGGGGCATTGCAGCGAAACAATCCATCCATCACCCCCGATCGCAAGGCCGTGAACCCCTCGGCCTCCAAGGCCTGCAGCAGCGCATCGGTGGCTGGCGGACCACCACCCAGGCGCCGGCCCAGCTCGGCGGTGGGCCAGCAGCGGGCGGGCACCCCCGGGTCGGCCAGCAACTTGGCCAGGAGGCGACGGCTGGCTCGATGGATGCGGTCATCTGGCCAGGCATCCGCTTGGGATTGCATCGCACGCAAGCTCGGTGCGTGCTGGAGCGGGCCCAGCCAGAGCGGGCCTGAAATCGCGAGCGGTGGGGCCTGATTAGGGGCCCCACAGGCGCAGGCCGGCCACTGGCGCAGATTCACGAGGCTCTGCTGATGCTGCTCTCCGCAGGCATGGCAGTGGGCCAAGAGTCCCAGCTGCTGTTCCTGGCGGGGATCGGCACGCCGCTGCAATTGAATCGCCGTGCGGAAGGTGCGGCCTTCACTGAAGCTGAACAGCGGCCGGATCCCACGGCCCATCGCCCAGGCCGAGCGCGCCACCACGGCGATCTGCAAGCGCAGGGCCAGCTCCCAGCTGGCCGGATGGGCGCGGGCTGAAGCCCCCAGGGAACGAATGGCCGCTGCACGGTCATGGCCTGTGGGGGAGCGGCCATCGGTACTGGCCAGATACAGAACCCCCTCAAACTGCAGCGCTTCCAGAGCCGCTGGCACCAGGGCCGTGGGGCAGCCGAAAGCATCGAGATCCACCAAACCGAACCGCCGCTCCTCCAGCAGGCAGCCCGCCAGCAGCTTCTGAGCCGTGAGCGCCGTGTGCTCCACAGGGCAATCCAGCGGAGCGAGATTCCGCTGCAGCAGCGGCAGGCGGTCGCCATCGGCGTCGTTCGCCCAAACCGCCTCTGCAGCGGATTCGAGGCCGTAACGCAGGGCCCGGATGCCGCAGCCCGCCATCAGATCCAGCACCTGCAGGGGAGCCTTCAGCTCCAGCGCGCCGCGCGCCAACAAGGCGGCCAGCAGCACCCCCAGATCACGGGAAGGCCGGGATTCCGGCCGAAAGAAGCCTGAGCCGAGCTCCAGTTGCGCTGCACCTTCGCAATAGTGATCAGAAGGAGCGCCGATGTCTGCGCGGCGTCCCGCCTGTTCCGTCGTGTCGGCCAGCACCGTTTCCTCCACCCCCCTCGCTCAGCCCCAGCCTGCCGCCACAGGGGCCCAGTGGGGTGAGCACAGCCTCTGGACCTGGCAGGAGCACCAATGTCATTGGCGAGTGCTTGGTGATCGCAACCACCGCGCGCTGGTGATGATTCACGGCTTCGGGGCCGCCAGCGGCCACTGGCGCCACAACGCCGCCGAGCTGGCGGCCGCTGGCTGGTGTGTGTATGCGATCGATCTGGTGGGCTTTGGCGCCTCCAGCCAGCCGAGCCACAGGCGCCACAGGCCGCTGGATAACCGACTCTGGGCGCGGCAACTCCAGGCGTTTCTCGAGCAGGTGGTGCAGGGGCCAGCGGTGCTAGTGGGCAACTCGCTCGGAAGCCTGGTGGCCGTGACCTGCGCCGTGTTCTTCCCGACCTGGGTGGCCGGGGTGGTGGCGGCACCGCTGCCGGACCCGACCCTGCTGATGCCCCTCAAACGCCGGCGGCGGCCCTGGCGAAGGCAGCTCAAACGCTCGGTGGTGGTGTTCCTCTGCCGGCTGCTGCCCCTGGAACTGCTGGTGCCCTTGATTGCCCGAACGCCGCTGCTGGATCTGGGCCTGCGCAGTGCCTACAACGATCAACTGGCTGTGGACCGTGAGCTCAGGCGCTTGATCGCGCGCCCTGCGCTGCGGCCGCAGGCAGCGCGGGCACTGCGGGCGATGAGCATCGGCATGGCGTTACGGCCCCACGGGGCCACAGCAGCTCCCCTGCTGGAGCGCATGCAACAGCCCTTGCTGGTGGTGTGGGGCAGCCAAGACCGGCTGGTGCCCCCGCTGATCAGTCAGCGGCTGAAGCATCACAAGAGCGATCTGGAGCTGCGACTGCTGCCGGAACTGGGCCATTGCCCCCACGACGAGCAGCCAGCCCTGTTCAACCACCACATCCTGGGTTGGCTGGCACGTAATTTGGGCAACGGTCAGCCACGCGAACAGCCCTGGGCATGAAGCACACCCTGTCGGTGCTGGTGGAGGACGAATCGGGCGTGCTCAGCCGCATCTCCGGCCTTTTTGCCCGCCGCGGTTTCAACATCGAAAGCCTGGCCGTCGGTCCTGCCGAACGCGATGGCGTCTCGCGGCTCACGATGGTGGTGGAGGGCGACGACCGCACCCTCTCCCAGATGAGCAAGCAGCTCAACAAGCTCATCAACGTGTTGGAGGTGAACGACCTCACCCGAATCCCAGCGGTGGAGCGCGAGCTGATGCTCCTGAAGGTGTCAGCACCGGAGGAGCAGCGCGCTTCGATCCTCGATCTGGTGCAGGTGTTCCGCGCCAAGGTGGTGGATGTGGCCAGCGACGCCCTCACCATCGAAGTGGTGGGTGACCCAGGCAAATTGGTGGCCCTAGAAAACGTGCTCGAGCCCTACGGAATTCTCGAGATTGCGCGCACCGGCCGTATCTCCCTCGAGCGTGCGTCGGGTGTGAACACGCCGTACCTCAAGGTCACCAGCCTTGATAAACGCGTGCCGGCCTGAGCGGTTGGCCTAAACCGAACCGCTCATCGAGGCCTGGATCACTTGGCGTCCTGAACCAGGGTGCCGCCTTGCAGCACTTTGGCGCTGATCAGCTTGTCGCCCTGGTTGATCTTGTCGACCACGTCCATCCCTTTGGTCACCCGGCCGAACACGGCATAGCGACCATCCAGTTCAGGCAGCGCCCGCAGAGCGATATAGAACTGCGCGCTGGCCGAGTTGGGATCGTTGGAGCGGGCCATCGCCAGGGCACCGCGCTGGTGCTGCAGCTTCAACCGCTGGGCCTGGCCTGGGCCAACGGTGATCTCGCCGTAGCGAGGGGCCTGGTCCCCATCCAGGAAGAGCTCCAGCGGGATCAAGCGAGGCTGGCCCGTGGCGGGGTCGATGAAGCTTCCGGTACCCAATAGATCCACGGGGGTACTGGGGTTGGCGCTTTGGGGATCACCGCCTTGCACCACAAACGGAATCGGTTCTTTCACCACCCGGTGGAAGAGCGTGCCGGTGTAGGCGCCGCGGCGCACCAGATCAACAAAATTGCCGGCGGTGAGAGGAGCGGCGCTGCCATCAAGGCTCACCTCCACAGTGCCTTTGCTGGTGGTGAGCTCCACCAGGGCCGTGCCCTTGAGGCACGGAACACCCGAGCTGCCACAACCAAAGCTGGCGGATGGGCCGGGAGCCGCACATGCCACAGGCCCCAGGGGGCTGAGCAGCAAAACGACGGCCAGCAGCCAGGAACGCATGGTGCTCATCACACGCCCTCCAGGGGAACACCAAGGAAACGAGCGAGCTCGGCACCGCCGCGCTCCAGATCGGCCAGAGGCATGGGCTCACCCACGCGGGTGAGGGGCAGGTCGCGGCGACCCTGAACACGCAGTGCCAGGCGGCGGCGGGGGTTCAGGCCATCGCGCACATCCACCTTCACGGCCTGGATGTCTTTGAGAGGCGTGGTGACGCTGATCTGCTCACGGAAGCCACGACGGGTGACCGTGAGGGTGCCCGTGGCTTTGTCGAAGCGATTGGCGCCTGCACCCACATCAAGCGCAATCACCGTCCACAAATAGGTGGCGAGCAGTGCGGCGGCGATGCCATAGAGGCCCATCACCAGCCCCTGGGGAACCCAACTCAGGGCGGCGGGGTGCCCAATGGGCAGCAGATCGGTGCCGAGATAGCTGGAGGCACTGGTGAGCAGAAAACCGAGGCCGCCGGTGCTCACCACGGCAGCAACCAGCACGTTGGAGAGGCGGCGGGACCCCAGCACCCCCTGCTCCAGCAGCTCGGAGGAGGGGGCAGCCTTCGCTGCGGATGCCGAGGCCATGCGCGCTGAGAAACCAGGGGCTTGCCATCTTGGCGCGCCCGGCAGCCCGGCCGGCCGCAACCTGAGCACAAATACCCAAAACGCAATGGTGACGGGCCGTGTCAGCCCGTCAAAACCCGCCTCGCGGTGCGGATCAACGTTGTTACCATCGCCCGGTAACCCACAGCCCGCGGTTTTTCCCACCCATGACGATCGCTGTAGGGCGCGCGCCGCAGCGGGGATGGTTCGACGTCCTCGATGACTGGCTCAAGCGCGACCGCTTCGTTTTTGTCGGGTGGTCGGGTCTGCTCCTGTTCCCCACCGCCTACCTGGCGCTGGGTGGCTGGCTGACCGGCACCACCTTTGTCACTTCCTGGTACACCCACGGCATTGCCAGCTCCTACCTGGAGGGCTGCAACTTCCTCACCGCTGCGGTGAGCAGCCCGGCGGATGCCATGGGCCATTCCCTCCTGCTCCTCTGGGGTCCTGAGGCACAGGGCGACTTCGTGCGCTGGTGCCAGCTCGGCGGCCTGTGGACCTTCGTGGCCCTGCACGGTGCCTTCTCCCTGATCGGCTTCATGCTGCGTCAGTTCGAGATCGCCCGCCTGGTGGGCATTCGCCCCTACAACGCCATCGCCTTCTCCGGCCCGATCGCGGTGTTCGTCAGTGTCTTCCTGATGTACCCCCTCGGCCAGAGCAGCTGGTTCTTTGCTCCCAGCTTCGGTGTGGCAGCGATCTTCCGCTTCCTGCTCTTCCTGCAGGGCTTCCACAACTGGACGCTGAACCCCTTCCACATGATGGGCGTGGCCGGCATCCTCGGTGGTGCTCTGCTCTGCGCCATCCACGGCGCCACGGTGGAGAACACCCTGTTCGAAGACTCCGACCAGGCGAACACCTTCAAGGCGTTCGAACCCACCCAGGAAGAAGAGACCTATTCGATGGTCACCGCCAACCGCTTCTGGAGCCAGATCTTCGGGATCGCCTTCTCCAACAAGCGCTGGCTGCACTTCTTCATGCTGTTCGTGCCGGTGATGGGTCTGTGGACCAGCAGCATCGGCATCATCGGCCTGGCCCTCAACCTGCGTGCCTACGACTTCGTGTCGCAGGAAATCCGCGCTGCTGAGGACCCCGAGTTCGAGACCTTCTACACGAAGAACATTCTTCTGAACGAAGGTCTGCGTGCCTGGATGGCACCGGCTGACCAGCCGCACGAAAACTTCGTCTTCCCTGAAGAGGTTCTGCCCCGTGGTAACGCTCTCTAATCCTTCTCTCTCCGGGATCGGCGGGAAGGACCTCGACTCCACGGGCTATGCCTGGTGGTCGGGTAACGCTCGTCTGATCAACCTGTCGGGTCGCCTTCTGGGTGCCCACGTCGCCCACGCCGGTCTGATGGTGTTCTGGGCTGGCGCCATGATGCTGTTCGAGGTGAGCCACTTCACCTTCGACAAGCCCATGTACGAACAGGGCCTGATCCTGTTCCCCCACGTCGCCACCCTTGGCTACGGCGTGGGCCCCGGTGGTGAGGTCGTCGACCTCTACCCCTTCTTCGTGGTCGGTGTGCTGCACCTGATCAGCTCCGCCGTGCTCGGCCTCGGCGGCCTGTATCACGCTCTGCGTGGCCCCGAAATTCTGGAGAACTATTCCGCCTTCTTCTCGCAGGATTGGCGCGATAAGAACCAGATGACCAACATCATTGGCTACCACCTCATCCTTCTGGGTGTGGGCTGCCTGCTGCTGGTCTTCAAGGCGATGTTCTTCGGTGGCGTTTACGACACCTGGGCACCCGGTGGCGGCGACGTGCGCCTGATCACCAACCCCACCCTCGATCCGGGTGTGATCTTCGGCTACCTGTTCCGCGCCCCCTTTGGCGGCGAGGGCTGGATCATCGGTGTGAACTCGATGGAGGACATCATCGGTGGCCACATCTGGCTGGGTCTGACCCTGATCTTTGGTGGCATCTGGCACGTGGTGACCAAGCCTTTTGGCTGGGTGCGCCGTGCCTTCATCTGGAACGGTGAGGCTTACCTGAGCTACAGCCTTGGCGCCCTGAGCTTCATGAGCTTCATCGCTTCGGCCTACATCTGGTTCAACAACACCGCTTATCCCTCGGAGTTCTACGGCCCCACCAACGCCGAAGCCTCCCAGGCCCAGAGCTTCACCTTCCTGGTGCGTGACCAACGCCTCGGCGCCAACATCGGCTCCGCCATGGGTCCCACCGGTCTGGGTAAGTACCTGATGCGCTCCCCCACCGGCGAGATCATCTTTGGTGGTGAAACCATGCGTTTCTGGGACTTCCGTGGTCCCTGGCTGGAGCCCCTGCGCGGCCCCAACGGCCTCAGCCTCGACAAGCTCCAGAACGACATTCAGCCCTGGCAAGTGCGCCGCGCGGCTGAGTACATGACCCACGCCCCCAACGCGTCTCTAAACTCTGTGGGCGGCATCATCACCGAGCCCAACTCGGTGAACTTCGTGAACATCCGCCAGTGGCTGGCCGCGACTCAGTTCGTGCTCGCCTTCTTCTTCCTGGTGGGTCACCTCTGGCACGCCGGCCGCGCCCGCGCTGCAGCTGCCGGTTTCGAGAAGGGTATCGACCGTAAGGCAGAGCCCACTCTGTCCATGCCCGACCTCGACTGATCGTTCACCCGATCACTCAGGTTCCTCAGCCCTCGCCGAAAGGCGGGGGCTTTTTCATGGCACCTGAACTAGAAGCTGAGATTGATCAGGTTGTGGCCACGGGGCCCCGTGGGCTTTTTGAACTCCAAGGGCAGATCCCCATCGCGGCTGATCCCACTGCGCATGGCGTTTGAGGCAGCCTGAAGATGGCTTTGCTCGGCAACCACGGGCTGCTCGACAGCGGGGGCTGTCTGTGGACGTTCAATCGGCTCGATCGAGGAGGCATTGGCGGGCAGACCACTCCAGGCCAGGAGGCATCCAGCAGCCAACAGCGCAAGAGACTTCATCAGAGTTGCGGTAGTGCTACTCCAGGCCCTAGCCACGGCGATCAGCCACTGGCAACAGAGCGATGCGTTTTTGGTGCAAGGCCTTGGAGGAATCAGTGCGGTGGTGCGTCGATGAGCCAACGCCGCAGCAACGGCAAGCTGAGGCCGATCACATTGGAAAAACAACCCTCGATGCGCTCCACCACCGCTCCACCGCGGCCTTCGAGCGCAAAACCACCGGCACACTGCAACGGCTCACCGCTAGCCACGTAGACATCAATCTCTGCATCGCTCAAAGCGGCGAACTGCACCCGGGTCGTCACGGTGGTGATGTGCAGCAGTTCAGCCGTTGGTGCCAACAAACAGTGGCCGGTGTGGAGCTCTCCCCAGCGACCCGCCATCTGCCGCCAGCGAGCGATGGCTTCATCGGCGTCAGCTGGTTTCCCAAACACCTCACCCTCAAACGCCAGCACCGAATCACAACCCAACACAGCCGTCACATCGCTGTCGCCTTGATTCATCAGCGAACCGCACACGGCAGCCGCCTTGGCCTGAGCGAGCAGCTGCACCAGCTGCACCGGATCGGGATCGGTGATGGCCTCTTCATCCACGCCACTCACCTGCACACAATGAGGAATGGCTGCCTGCTCCAGCAGACGGCGACGAGCAGGAGAAGCAGAAGCCAGCAGCAGCACGATCAACGGTGAGCAAGGCGTAGGCCGAGAATGCCAGCGGAAGCCACCAACGCGGTACTGCTTACGTGACGGCCCAAGCCCTCAGCCCCCAGGATCAGCGTGCCCTGAGACGCGCCCGCCAGGCTGTGCGCTCCCTTCCATTCGCCCTGAGCTTCTACCAAGAGCTGGAGCAAGGAGCCCTGAGCAGCACCCAATTGGCAGCCAGGCCCGATTGGCCCCTGAGCACGAACGCAACGGAAGACCACCTGATCTGGCTGATCCAGCTCGGTGTGCTGCGTCGTGAGGTGGACGGTCAGGGACTGACCGAACGGGTGCGCCTCACTCCCCTGGGCCGGCAGGTGCTCGAGCCCTGGGGTGAGGCGATCCCGCCGGCCAGCTGGCTGATGCGCCTGAAGCACTGGCTGCGTCGCCATCAGCCAAGGCTGTGAGATCACCCACCCCCTTGATGGTGCTCGGCACCAGCAGCGGTGCCGGCAAGTCGTTGATGACGGCCGCGCTCTGCCGCGTGCTGCGGCGCCGCGGTGAAACGCCGCTGCCCTTCAAGGGTCAGAACATGAGCAACAACGCCTGGGTGGATCAGGCCGGCGGCGAGATGGCCTACTCCCAAGCGTTGCAAGCCTGGGCTGCAGGAGTTGAGCCTCAGTGCTCCATGAATCCGGTGCTGCTCAAACCCCAGGGCGACAGCACCAGTGAAGTCATCCACCTGGGGCAATCGGTGGGCAGCTGCCGCGCCGAGCACTACTACCGCGACTGGTTCAGACCCGGCTGGGCTTCAATCCGCCAAGGCCTGGGCGCACTGCAAGCGGCATACCCCGACGGGCGGCTGGTGCTGGAGGGGGCAGGCAGCCCGGTGGAGGTGAATCTGCAACCGCGGGACCTCACCAATCTTCGGCTGGCCCAATACCTGCGCGCCAACTGCATCCTTGTGGCCGACATTGAGCGGGGCGGCGTGTTCGCCCAGCTGGTGGGCACGCTGGCCTTGCTGCGACCAGTGGAGCGGCCGCTGATCCGTGGCCTGCTGATCAACCGTTTCCGCGGGCGCCGTGAACTCTTTGATGAAGGCCGGCGCTGGCTGGAAGCCAACACCGGCATCCCGGTGCTCGGGGTGATGCCCTGGCTGGATGAGCTGTTCCCACCGGAAGACTCCCTCGATCTACTGGAACGGCGCGGACGCAAGCGCGGTGCCGAGCTGGAGATCGCTGTGCTCAAGCTGCCCTCCCTGAGCAATTTCTCCGATCTCGATCCGCTGGAGGCCGAGCCCACGGTGCAATTGCGCTGGGTGGCGCCCGGCGAGGAGCTTGGCCATCCCGATGCGGTGTTGGTGCCCGGCAGCAAGCAGACCCTGCGGGATCTTGAGGCGCTGCAAAGCCGCAACTTGGGAGCAGCAGTGCAGCGCTATGCCCAAGTCGGCGGCCACGTGTTCGGCATCTGCGGCGGCATGCAGCTGCTGGGCCGCGAACTGAGCGACCCTGATGGCCTGGAAGGCAGCTGCAACGGAGCGTCGAACAGCTGTGGTTTGAACCTGTTGCCGCTGCGCACGGTGTTTGGCGGCACGAAGGCCCTACGCCAAAGGAACAGTCCGGCGCTCTGGCCCAGCGTGAACGGGGGCAGCTCAGAACCGATCGCGATCGAGGGCTTCGAGCTCCATCGCGGCTCGAGCTCAGCTCTGGATCCCTGTGAGTCCCTCTGCGCTGATGCTGGTCTGGGTTGGGTGCAGGGCAACGTGGCTGGCACCTACCTGCACGGCGTGTTTGAAAGAGGGCCCTGGCGCCGCCGCTGGTTGAACCAGTTGAGAGCACGCAAGGGGTTGCCATTGCTGAGCGAACAGCAACCGCACCACAGCCGTCAACGGGAGGCACTGCTCGATCGACTCGCCGATGCCTTCGAACAGCACATCAATCTGGAGCCCTTGCTGAGCGAGCCATGAAGGAGGTGCAGATCCACTGGCCAGAGGGCCGCACCAGCCGATGCCTCCCCGGACGCGACTGGCTTGATGCGGCCCGCGAGGCAGGCTTCTCAATCCCAACGGGGTGCTTGGGGGGGAGCTGCGGCGCCTGCGAAATCGACGTGAATGGCACCACGATCCGCGCTTGCATTGCCACCGTGCCTGCCAGCCGCAGCGGCTCGCTCAGCGTGGAGCTCTCCACCGACCCCTACTGGTAGAGGGCTTCCAGCATCAGCGCTGGATTAACCCACCCCCCAGCACCCGATCCCCCGCATAAAACACCGCGGCCTGGCCAGGCGTGATCGAAAACTGCTCGTCGGCAAAGTCCAGCCGGCAACGGTGTGGGCGACCTGCGGCAACGTCCACCTCAGTGGCTGGCAGTGGAGACAACCGGGCCGCCACGGCTCCACTGCGGTAGCGCACTTGCACTTCCACCTCGAGCGGCTGCTCAGGGGGCGCGATCGACACCCAATTCACCGCCCCAACCAAGGCATCGCTGCGGGCAGCGTCCCGGCGCGGCGCCACCACCACCTGATTCATCGCACCATCGAGGCGCACCACGTGCAGCGGCTCGCTCCAGGCCACCCCTAGGCCTTTGCGCTGGCCGATGGTGAAGTGCTGAATGCCGTCGTGCTCACCCACGACCCGGCCGTCACTGAGCACAATCTCGCCCTTGCGAGGCGGCAGGTAGGTGTCGAGAAAGGCCCGCATCGAACCGTGGTGATCCGCCAGGCAAAGGTCCTGGCTTTCCGGCTTCTCGGCGGTGCGCAGTCCATGGCGGGCCGCTTCCGCGCGGGTGTCGGCCTTGGTGAGCTCACCGAGCGGAAACACCAGCCGGCCCAGGGCCTCCTGGGGAAGGTCGTAGAGGAAGTAGCTCTGATCCTTCTGGCGATCGAGGCCCCGCAGCAGCTGGTGGCGGCCGTTATCGCTCTGCTCGCCATGGCAGACGCGGGCGTAGTGACCGGTGGCGATCCGCTCAATGCCGCGCTGCTCCTGGGCCCACTGCAACATCGGCCCGAATTTCACTTCCCGGTTGCAACGGGAGCAGGGCAGAGGTGTCACGCCATCGCCATAGCCCTGCACCAGGAAATCCACGATCTGCTCCTTGAAGTGCTCGCGGAAATCCACCACGTGGTGCTCCACGCCCAACTGCTCACAGATCCCGGCTGCATCCACCAAACCCTCGGCGCAGCACGCTCCCTTGCCGCTCATCAGCCAGAGGGTGAGGCCCTCCACCTGCCAGCCCGCTTCCACGAGCAGCGCCGCGGTGAGGGAGCTATCCACACCGCCTGAGAGCCCCACGGCCACCCGGTGCTCTCCTGGCCAGGCGGCAAGCCGCTGCAGGGCCGATGCCCCGGCCGGCGTTGCAGCCACCGAGGGATCAGCGGCACTGGGAATCGCAGAAAAACGAGCCAAACCAACAAAACGATCAAGCCCTGCGGCTTGATCCAGGCGATCTCTCCATCATGGAACTGCCGCCTCCTGGCCTGCCTTGCCTCAGATCGTCTGGCCCAGCCGCGATGCCGACCATCTCCTGGTGAGCGGCGAGCAGATGGCCGCCCTTGAAGAGCAGCTGTTTGCCAGCGGGCTGCCGGTGGAGGCGCTGATGGAGAAGGCCGCCCTGGCGGTGGCACAGCGGCTGATGCAACCCGATTGGTGGCCGCACTTCCAGCGGCACGGCGCCCTGGTGCTGGTGGGGCCGGGCCATAACGGCGGCGATGGCTTGGTGGTGGCACGCGAACTGCACCTGGCAGGCATCGCTGTGCGGATCTGGAGCCCGTTTGAGCGCCACAAACCACTCACCGCAGCCCATCTCCGCCATGCCAGCTGGCTAGGCATCCCACAGCAGAGCGCAGAACCCGATCCCGCCGATCCAGCGATCTGGATCGATGCCCTGTTCGGCATCGGTCAGAGCCGCGCCCCTGACGAGCGCCTTCAGACGTTGCTGGAGCAGCGGCAGCGGCTGCAACCCCACCGACTGATCGCCATCGATGGCCCCACAGGGCTCTGCGCTGATCGAGGCCTGCCGCTGGGGCGCGTGGCGGCCTGCGCCAGCCTCAGCCTCAGCATCGGGCTCATCAAACAAGGCTTTGTGCAAGACACCGCCCTCGCCTGGGTGGGTGAGCTGGAACGCATCAACCTCGGCTTGCCGGCTTCACTGCTGCAGACCCTGCCGCTGCAGCAGCCTCTGGCTCTCGAGTACCGCGACCTGGCAACGGCACCCTGGCCTCAACCGGCAGCAGCCGCTTCCAAATACCAACGGGGCAGGCTGCTGGTGATCGCCGGGAGCGTGGCCTATCGAGGCGCCAGCCAGCTCTGCCTGCTGGGGGCCAGTGCCAGCGGCGTGGGCAGCCTGCGATCCGCTCTGCCAACAGCTCTGGCCGATCAGCTGTGGATCAGCCAGCCCCATGTGGTGGTGAGTGCCGCCTTAACGAGCCACGCCGATGGCAGCCTCAATCTCGGCGCTCTGCCAGCTTCAGCTCTTGAACGCCTCGATGCCCTGGTGATCGGCCCCGGCCTCGGCAACAGCGACGACGACCTGTCCACCTGGGATCCCCTGCAACGGTTCACGGGACTGCTGGTGATTGATGCCGATGGTCTCAACCGGCTGGCCAAGCTCGGGGCCCAGGCCTGGCTGTTGAAGCGGCAGGGTCCCACCTGGCTCACCCCCCACGCCGGCGAGTTCGCACGCCTGTTTCCCGATTGGGCGGATCTGCCCCCGCTGGAGGCTGCTGCCGCGGCCGCCAAGGCCTGCCAGTGCAGCGTGCTGCTCAAGGGCGCCCGCACGGTGATCGCTGCAGCGGATGGACGCCGCTGGCAACTGAAGCAAGCCTGCGATGCCGCTGCACGGGCTGGGCTGGGCGATGTGCTGGCGGGCTATGCGGGCGGCCTTGGAGCACGAGCAATCGCCTCAAGCCAGGGAGCGGATGCAGCCCTACTGGCCCTCAGCGCCCTGGCACACGCCAGCGCTGGTGCGCAGGCTGCCGCCGAGATGGGCTACGGCGGCGCGAGCCCCATAGCCACCGCTCGCCACCTGGAGCAGCAAGAAAAAAATAATAAAGAAACCGGAAACGACTAAAGCATCGTCGCCAACACGTGAGTCTCAACACATGTGTGTGCTTTTACTGCGGAAAGCTGAAGCGCATCTGAAATCACAACAACTATTGCCAAACCCATAGGAGATTCCTCTCACTTCCAGATAAGGGTTCATGACCGCGTCCGGACTTTCGCCAGGCGGCACCAGTCGCAGACGGAGCAGCGACCCCATCAGCTGGTATCTCTCCACCATTGGTCGCGTCCCCCTGCTGACGCCAGCCGAAGAGATTGAACTCGGCAACCAGGTGCAGGCGATGATGCGCCTAACTGAAGAAGAACGCGATCAGGACTATTCTGATAAAGAGAAAAAAACCATTCGCGTCGGCCGCCGTTCCAAGGAACGGATGATGAAAGCCAACCTCCGTCTGGTGGTGAGCGTTGCCAAGAAATATCAGGGCAAAGGTCTTGAACTGCTCGATCTGATCCAAGAAGGATCCCTCGGCCTGGAGCGGGCCGTGGAGAAGTTCGATCCCACCCGCGGTTACAAGTTTTCCACCTATGCCTTCTGGTGGATCCGCCAGAGCATGACCCGGGCCATCGCCTGCCAGGCCCGCACGATCCGCCTGCCGGTTCATCTCTCCGAGCGCCTCACCGCCATCCGCAAAGTGAGCCTCGATCTGGCCCACAAGCTCGGCGCGATGCCCAGCCGCAAGGAGATCGCCGAGGCCATGGACATGCCGATCGATGAACTCGATTCGCTGCTGCGCCAGGCCCTCACCACCTCCAGCCTCGATGCACCGGTGAACGGAGAGGAAGGCCGCAGCTTCCTCGGTGATCTCATCGCCGACAACAGCCAGGCCGAACCGCTCGATCAGGTGGAGCGCGGGATGCACCACGAGCAGCTGGGTCGCTGGCTCAGCCACCTCACCGATCAGGAGCGGCAGGTGCTGGAGCTTCGTTTTGGCCTCGAGGGCGAAGAGCGCCACACCCTCGCCGAGATCGGCCGCATGCTCGACGTATCGCGCGAGCGGGTGCGCCAGGTGGAACTGAAGGCCCTGCGCAAGCTGCGACATCTCACCCGCAGAATGCCTACCAGCCTCTGATGCGGCCCTGAGGCCACCTTTCGTCTACCACCCGGCCTATTCGGCGCCGCTGCCCAGCAGCCATCGCTTTCCGATGGCCAAATTTCGGCTGCTGCATCAGCTCTTGCTGGATCAGGGCCTGGCCAGCGAAGCGCAGATCCACCGGCCCATGCCGGCGCCGCGGCGTTGGCTGGAGCTGGTGCATGAACCGCGCTACCACGAGGCGTTTGCCCGCGGCGAACTCACCCATTCGGAGCAGCGGCGCATCGGCCTGCCAGCCACCACACCCCTGGTGCAGCGCACCTGGCTGGCGGTGGGCGGCACCGTGGTCACGGCGCGGCTGGCGCTCCAGCACGGCCTCGCCTGCCATCTCGCCGGCGGCACCCATCACGCCTACCCCGATCACGGCAGCGGCTTCTGCATCTTCAACGATTGCGCCGTAGCCGCCCGGGTGCTGCTGGCGGAAGGGCTGGTGCAACAACTGATGGTGATCGACCTTGACGTGCACCAGGGGGATGCCACAGCGGCGATCTTCGCCGGCGATCCGAGGGTGTTCACCTTCTCAGCCCACTGCCAGAGCAACTTCCCACTGCGCAAACAGAGCAGCGATGTCGACCTACCCCTCGACGATGGACTCGGTGATGACGACTATCTGCTGGCCATCGGCGATCTGATTCCCGAGCTACTCGATCGCGTGCAACCGGATCTGGTGCTTTACAACGCCGGCGTGGATCCCCACCATGGCGACCGGCTAGGGCGGTTGAACCTCAGCAGCAACGGGTTGCTCAACCGCGACCGCTTGGTGCTGGATGCCTGCCTGAGGCGATCGATCCCTGTAGCCACCGTGATTGGCGGTGGCTACGACGAGCTCACTCCTTTGGTGCAACGGCACGCGCTGGTGTTCAGAGCCGCCAAGGAGCAGGCCCGGCTGCATGCCCTGTGATTCCTGGTTGGATCGCGGCCGCAGCCAGCGATCCCAGGATCAATCTTCAGCCCAGATGTAGCGGGTGAGCTCTTCAGGCTTGGGCTCGGGAGCAGCCAGCGCGAACTCCACGCAGTCGGCCACTTCGGCATCGATCTCCTTGTCGATGCCCTTGAGCTCATCGGCCGTGGCGAGGTTGTGCTCGATCAGGTGAGCGGCCAGCTGCTTGATCGGATCGCGCTGAGCCCAGAACTCCTTCTCTGCCTCGGCACGCAGCTCATCGGGATCAGCGAGGGAGTGGCCGCGGAAGCGGTAGGTGAGGCACTCCAGCAGGGTGGGGCCTTCACCGGCGCGGGCGCGCTCGATGGCGCGTTGGGCGGCACCACGCACCGCCAACACATCCATGCCATCCACCTCTTCACCGGCCATGCCGAAGGCCGCAGCTTTGCGCCAGATCTCGGGGTCGCTGGTGGCACGGTTGTGGTCCATGCCGATGGCCCACTTGTTGTTCTCCACCACGAAAATGATCGGCAGCTTCCAGAGCGCCGCCATGTTCAGGCACTCATAGAACTGACCGATGTTGCAGGTGCCATCGCCGAAGAAGGCGGCGGTCACGGCATCGCTGCTGGCATCACCGAGAGCGTCACGCTTGTAGCGGCTGGTGAAGGCGGCGCCAAGGGCCACGGGGATGCCTTCACCAATAAAGGCGTAGCCACCGAGCAGATGGTGCTCCTTTGAAAAGAGGTGCATCGAGCCGCCGCGGCCCTTGCTGCAACCGGTTTCCTTACCGAACAGCTCGCTCATCACCTCGCGGGCCGGAACCCCGCAGCTGAGGGCGTGCACGTGATCGCGATAGGTGCTGCAGAACCAGTCGTGCTGCATCTTCATCGCCTTGATGACGCCCGTGCTCACGGCCTCCTGGCCGTTGTAGAGGTGCACGAAGCCGAACATCTTGCCCCGGTAATACATCTCGGCGCACTTGTCTTCGAAGCGCCGACCCAGGACCATGTCGCGGTAGAGCATCAGGCCCTCATCCCGCGTCACCACAGCGGGGGTGGAGGGGTAGAGGTTCAGCAGACGCTCGGCGTGCAAGCCAACGGCATTCACATCGGCGGAGCAGCCGGGAGCCCCGTTGCTGGCGACGCTCTGGCCGAGATCTGCCTGTGTCATGCGCGGTTTCCGGCTGTCCGGCCACTACTGATGCTGAGGCGACTGTACGGGGTCCATCACCAAGCGGTGTGCAGGACCAGGCCAAAACCACAGACCCTGACTACAGTCACGCCCAAGCGAACCGGGCGGATTGGAACTGCCGATCGATCACTTCCGCCTCCTCGGGGTTTCCGCCACGACCGATAGCGAATCGGTGCTGCGCACCCTGCAGCAACGCTTGGATCGTGCGCCGGATCAAGGCTTTACCCACGACACCCTGCAGGCCCGGGCTGAATTGCTGCAGGCGAGCGCCGAACTCCTCAGTGATGAGGAGAGGCGCCATGCCTACGAGCGCGAGCTCACGGCCATCGCCGACAACGGCGAAGGCTCCATCGCCGCCTTGGAGATTCCCCCCTCACGCGAGGTGGGCGGGCTGCTGCTGCTGATGGAAGCAGGGCAGGCGCAGGAGGCCTTCGAAGCAGCAAGCCGTGGCCTTCAGCCCCCCCAGGCCCCAGCCCTCGGCAGCAGCCGAGAAGCAGATCTCACCCTCTTAGCCGGACTGGCCTGCAAAGCAGCCGCGAGCGATTTCCGCAGCCAACGCCGCTTTGAGGCCGCCGCCCGCACCCTGCAGCAAGGTCTGCAATTGCTGCAGCGCATGGGCCAGCTGCCGGAACAGCGCCGCCAACTGGAGCAGGAGCTCAAAAGCCTGCTGCCTTATCGAGTGCTCGACCTGATCAGCCGCGATCTTTCGGCGGTTGGGTCTCGGCAAGAAGGCATCACCCTGCTGGAGCAGCTCGTGCAGCAGCGGGGAGGCCTGGAGGGCGAGCTCGATTCGGAGTTCCCTCAGGCCGAATTCCAACCCTTTTTCAAACAGATCCGTCAGTTCCTGACCGTGCAGGAGCAGGTGGATCTGTTTAGCCGCTGGGCGGACAGCGGCTCCGCCACCGCAGACTTTCTGGCCAGCTTTGCGCTCACCGCTGCCGGCTTTGTGCAGCGCAAGCCCGAACGCATCCAGGCGGCATTCCAGCGGCTTGAGGCGGGCGGCCAACCCGGCACCGACGTGTTCCTGGCCTGCCAGCAGCTCCTGCTGGGCCAGGTGGAGCAGGCCCAAGCACTGTTTGATGCCGGTGCAGATGCCGAGCTGCGCCAGTGGGCCCAGGAGCAGAGCGACGACCCCCTGGCCCGCCTCTGCGCCTACTGCCGCGACTGGTTGAGCCGCGAGGTGCTGCCGGGCTTCCGCGATATCGAAGCGGATGTGGATCTCGAGGCCTGGTTCGCTGACCGCGATGTGCAGGCCTATGTGGAGCAGCAGGACCGCATCCGCGGCCGACAGAGCACGGCGCGTACGCCGCAGGAGCCCGCCCCCTTCGCCGCCGATACAACCGAGCCGGCACTGAGCTGGCCCGAGTTCAACCTCGATGCCCCCGCTGAAGCGCCGCAGGCCGCTGAGGAGCCACCCGAAGAGGACGATCTCTGGGACGGCCCCCGCTGGCGCTGGCCCGAGCTGCCGCAACTCCCCGAGCTTCCTGCCCTGAAGGATCTGCCCCGCTGGGGCCTGCCGGCCGCCGGCGCTGTGGTGGTGCTGATCTCGCTTGGCGGATGGCTACTGCAGCGCCCCCGCACGGAAACCGCCCAGCCGCTGCCGGTGCAGCCAGCCGAGCAGAGCAAGCCTGTGGCACCCGAGCCACCTCCGAAGCCACCCGCTCCGGCCTTCCCACTCAGCGCGGCCGAGCCCAGCGATGCCCAGCTCCAGGAGCTACTGGAAGCCTGGCTCACCGCCAAGGCCGCTGTGCTGGCTGGCCAAGCCTCTCCCGTGGCTCTGGCAGACCTGGCCCGCAGCAGCCAGGTGGAGCGACTGCAACAGCAGCTGCAGGCCAACCGCAGCGCCGGCGCCACAGAAACCGTGACCACCAACGTGCAGAGCTTCAGCGTGAGCGAGCGCAGCGCCAACCGCATTGCTGCCCAGGTGACGCTCCAGTACAGCGACGAGCGCCGCGACAGCAGCGGCAAGCTGCTGGGGCAGACCGCCAACACCACCCTGCGCAATACCTATGTGTTTGCGCGCGACGGCGAGCGCTGGTTGCTGGCGGCCTACAAATCGAGCTGACGGCTCCCAAATCAAGCTGACGCTGGCGACTTTTTACGATCGCGGCAATTGCGGCTGCTGCCGCCAGCCCCCAGCCGCCTCCATTTCTGATGTTTGACGAGCTTTCCCAGCGGTTTGAAGACGCCGTCAAGAACCTGCGCGGCCAGGGCTCAATCAGCGAAAGCAACGTCGACGGCGCCCTGAAGGAAGTGCGTCGGGCCCTGCTGGAGGCCGACGTGAGCCTGCCGGTGGTGAAGGACTTTGTGGACGAAGTCCGCAAGAAGGCCCTCGGCACCGAGGTGGTGCGCGGCATCAGCCCGGACCAGAAATTCATCCAGGTGGTGCACGAGCAGCTCGTGGACACCATGGGCGGCGAGAACGCGCCCCTGGCGGCTGGCGGCAAACCGGGCGAACCCTCCGTGGTGCTGATGGCCGGCCTGCAGGGCGCCGGTAAAACCACCGCCACCGCCAAGCTCGGCCTCCACCTCAAAGAGCAGGGCCGCAAGGCCCTGCTGGTGGGAGCCGACGTGTATCGCCCGGCAGCGATCGATCAGCTCAAGACCCTCGGCGGCCAGATCGGCGTGGAGGTGTTCAGCCTCGGCACCGAAGCCAAGCCCGAAGCCATCGCCGCCGCCGGCATCGAGAAGGCCAGAGCCGAGGGCTTCGACACGGTGTTGGTGGACACCGCCGGTCGCCTCCAGATCGATCAATCGATGATGGAGGAGATGGTGCGGATCCGCGAGGCCTGCAGCCCCGATGAGGTGCTGCTGGTGGTGGATTCGATGATCGGCCAGGAAGCGGCCGAGCTCACCCGCGCCTTCCATGAGCAGGTGGGCATCACCGGTGCCGTGCTCACCAAGCTCGACGGCGACTCCCGCGGTGGCGCCGCCCTCTCGATCCGCAAGGTGAGCGGCGCGCCGATCAAGTTCATCGGCACCGGCGAGAAGGTGGAGGCGCTGCAGCCGTTCCACCCCGAGCGGATGGCCAGCCGCATCCTCGGCATGGGTGATGTGCTCACCCTGGTGGAGAAAGCCCAGAAGGAGGTGGAGCTGGCCGATGTGGCCAAGATGCAGCAGAAGCTCCAGGAAGCCACCTTCGACTTCTCGGACTTCGTCAAGCAGATGCGCCTGATCAAGCGCATGGGCTCCCTGGGCGGTCTGATGAAAATGATCCCGGGGATGAACAAGATCGACGACGGCATGCTCAAGCAGGGCGAAGAGCAGCTCAAGAAGATCGAAGCGATGATCGGCTCGATGACCGAGGCGGAGCGCAGCGATCCCGACCTGCTGGCCGCCAATCCCTCCCGCCGTCGCCGCATCGCCAGCGGCAGCGGCCACACCCCGGCGGATGTGGACAAGGTGCTGCAGAACTTCCAGCAGATGCGCGGCTTCATGCAGCAGATGACCCGCGGCGGCGGCATGCCCGGAATGCCGGGCATGGGCGGCGGCTTCCCCGGTATGGGTGGGTTCCCTGGGATGCCCGGCATGGGTGGCATGGGCGGTGGCATGCCCGGGCGTGGCGGCGGTGGCATGCCCAAAGCGCCGAAGCCCGCCAAGAAGCGCAAGGGGTTCGGCGAGCTCTAGTGGGGGTTCACCCCGGAGAGTATTGTGGTCGTTTGGCGCTTGATTCCGCTTCAACACGGATCTCGCACCCTTTATCCAGTCAGCAAGGCAAGGCCACAATGATCAAGCTCCGCCTGAAGCGGTTCGGTAAGAAGCGGGAAGCGAGCTTCCGCCTGGTGGCCTGCAACAGCACCTCGCGCCGCGACGGTCGCCCCCTCGAGGAGCTGGGCTTCTACAACCCCCGCACCAAAGAGACCCGTCTCGACACCGAAGCGATCCGCGCTCGTCTGGCTCAGGGCGCACAGCCCACCGACAGCGTGCTGACCCTGCTGGAGCGCGGTGGTCTGGTGGAGAAGAAGGTGCGTCCCTCCGTTGTGGTGGGCCAGAAGAAACAGGCTGCCGCTCGTGAAGCCGCTGCCAAGCAAGCCGCTAAGGAAGCTGCAGAAGCCAAGGCAGCCGAAGCCGCTGCCGCCGCAGAAGCAGCCGCTGCTGCTGCTGAAGCCCCCGCTGAAGAAGCCGCTGAAGCCTGAGGCTGCGCCCCATGTCCGGGGCTGACACCCTCACGTCGTTCAGTATCGACCTCCCCGACCAGGACGCCGCCATGGCGCTGGCAGGGGAGGCGGAATCCACCCTGCATCGCCTGGAAGCCCTGACTGGTGCTTCGTTGGTGCTGCGGGGTTTGTCATTGCAGCTGCGCGGGCGCCCCAACCAACTGGAGCGGGCCGCAGGACTGGTGGAACTGCTGCGCCCCCTCTGGCAGGAGGGCCAGGCCATCACCCAGGTGGATGTGCAGACGGCCCTCACCGCGCTCGACACAGGCCGGGGCGAGGAGCACCAACAGCTGGGTAAACAGGTGCTGGCTCGCAGTCAGAGCGGCAAACTGCTGCGCCCGCGCACCCTCAAGCAAAAGGCCTATGTGGAAGCGATTGAGCGCCACGACCTCACCCTGGCCCTAGGCCCCGCTGGCACGGGCAAAACCTTCCTTGCTGCCGTGCAAGCCGTGCGCGCGTTGCAGGAGCGGCGGGTCGAGCGCTTGATCCTCACCCGTCCGGCCGTGGAAGCCGGCGAGCGCCTCGGCTTTCTGCCCGGAGATCTGCAGCAGAAGGTGGATCCCTACTTGCGGCCCCTCTACGACGCCCTCCACACGCTGCTGGGCCAGGAACGCACCGCCGCCCTGATCGAAAAAAACGTGATCGAGGTGGCGCCTCTGGCCTACATGCGCGGCCGCACCCTGGCCGATGCCTTTGTGATCCTCGATGAGGCGCAGAACACCACCCCCGCGCAAATGCGCATGGTGCTCACCCGCCTCGGCGAAGGCTCCCGCATGGTCGTGACGGGCGACCCCACCCAGATCGACCTGCCTGCCAACCAACTCAGCGGGCTGATCGAAGCCGCGCAGGTGCTGGAGGGGGTGGAAGGCGTAGCGATCTGCCGGCTCACCGCTGCCGATGTGGTCCGCCACCCGCTGGTGCAGCGGCTCGTGAATGCCTATGCAACGCGCGACAGCGCGAGAGGCAGGCAGTCGTGAAGCAGCCTGTCTTCAGCCGGCATCAGCGTGGAGAGCTGCTGCTCATCCCAGCGCAGATCGCTCTGGCAGGTCTACTGGCCTACTGGATTGGCTTCAGCTTCACGAGCCTGTTCCCCGGATATCTCCCCAAGATCGGCGGCCTCTGGTCAGCCATCTCAGCGGTTGTGGTCACCCAACTCACCCGCAAAGACACCACCAGCTCAGCCTCGTTGCGGGTGCTCGGCACAGCCATCGGCGCCTTCACCAGCGCGCTCTACCTCACGGTTCTGCCGTTTCATCCGATCGGCATGGCCGTGGCGATCTTTGCCACGGGCGTGATCTGCACGGCTTTGACTGTGCCCAGCCATGGCCGACTGGCCGCCATCACCGTGATCGTTGTGATGGTGACGGCCAGCCTGGATCCAGCATTAAGTCCTGGTCTAAACGCAATGCTGCGCTTTGCCGAATCGTGCATCGGCACAGCCGTGGCCGTACTGGTGGTGCTGCTCTGGCCCCACAGCGGCAGGGACAGCTTCAGCGACCAGCGATAGGGGGATCCACACCAAGCCGCGCCGCGCAACCTGGACAGCGCTGGCAGGATGAGTGGAGTCTTCCCCCTGTGCCATGCCGGCCAGCAGCAATTTCCAGGAGGCCATCCGCGAGGCGCAATCCAGCGCCCTGGTGGGCCCCAATGTGGTCAACAAGGCCCTGCCCTACGTGGGCGGCGGCATGGTGCTCACCGCCGGTGGTGTGATGGGTGGCCTGGCCCTGATGGCCAGCAATCCCAGCCTGTTCATGCCGCTGTTCTGGGTGGCCCTGATCGGCAACTTCGTGCTCTTCTTCGTCGCCCAAAACGTGGCGATGAAGGGCAACAACAGCACGGCACTACCGCTGCTGGCCGCCTACAGCCTGATCACCGGTTACACCCTGAGCGGCCTGGTGGCGATGGCCATCGGCACCGCAGGCATCGGCGCCATCGGCACGGCAGCCCTGGCCACCGGCATCACCTTTGTGGCGGCTTCGGTGATGGGTCGCCGCATGAGCGACAACCTTGGCCAAGCCCTCAGTGGTGTGGTGGGCCTCGGCATCCTTGGCCTGATCATCGCCATGCTTGTGCAGGTGATCGGCGGGATCTTCGTTCCCGGCTTCGGCGGCGGCGGCTTCGAGCTGATGATCGCCGGCTTTGGCACCGTGATCTTCGTGGGTGCCGCCTTCGTGGACTTCTACACGATGCCCCGCACCTACAGCGACGACCAGTACCTGGCCGGCGCTCTGGGCATGTATCTCACCTACATCAACCTGTTCATCTTCATCCTGCGGCTGGTGATTGCTCTCAACGGCGGCGGCCGTCGCGACTGATCACTCCTTCAGACCAGCTCCCTGTTTCGATGGGGATCTCCTCAAGCACCCGCAAGGGTGCTTTTTTCATGGGCAGCCGATTGCCCAAACAACCTGAGGAGTCAGGCTTCAGCCACCGCTTCCACCGCATCAGCGATCGCGGCCTTCTGCTCGGCGTCGTATCCCCAGCGATCGAGAAAGGCCACGTCCTCGCCGCGGCCAGCGGTGGCTTCCAGCAGGGTTTCCAGCCGATCCTTCACCGCACTGGGCTCCAGCAGGCGAAGCAGTTCTGTGCAGCGCAGCTGCACCCGCTCCGAACCGGCCTGCTGGCCCGCATCGCCGCTGCGCTGATGGTGAAGCGCCATCGCCGTGCTCATCGCCAAGTTGCGGACGCTCAGATCCACAACCCCCGCCCCGGCTTGACGCAGCGACAGCACCACCGGCTCGGGCAGGCGATCCATCAACGGGCAATCCCCCGCCAGAGACACCACAAAAAAGCCTCGGGCGCCATCGCGGCTGGCGACCATCTCAGCCACACGATCGCTGAGCACCTCATCGCTCAGTTCACCGTTCTCCCACAGCGCCAGCCATTGGGCCGTGATCTCCATGGCCTGCTGGAAGGTGGGCTGGAGGGAGGGGGCGTCGGTCATCAGCGAGATCGGCGGGCTGCCATGGTGAGGTTATGGAGCCAAGCCCCCCCACCGACCCGCTGCCGCCGTTTCCGGATCTCAGCGAGCTGCCGGCGGAAGCCATGGCGGGCGGCTTTCAGCTGGGGCAGAGCCCAGAGGGGTTCCGCTCAGGCTTTGTCGCCCTGGTGGGCCGGCCGAATGTGGGCAAGTCGACCCTGTTGAACCAATTGGTGGGCGAGAAGGTGGCGATCACCTCCCCCATCGCCCAAACCACCCGGAACCGCCTGCGGGCGATCCTCACCACCCCGGAAGCCCAGCTGGTGCTGGTGGACACCCCGGGCATTCATAAACCGCACCACCTGCTCGGCGAACGGTTGGTGCAGAGCGCGCGCGGTGCCATTGGCGAGGTGGATCTGGTGTTGCTGCTCGTGGATGGCAGCCAACCGGCGGGGCGCGGCGACGGCTTCATCGTGGAGCTGCTGGCCCATGCCAAAGCGCCCGTGCATGTGGCGCTCAACAAGCACGACCTCGTCGACCCCGACCAGGCCGCCGAGCTGGAGGCCAGTTACCGCGAGCTGGTGCCGAACTGGCCTTTGCATCCGGTGAGCGCCCTCACCGGCGACGGCACCAGCGGCCTGGTGAATGCCCTCTCGGCCGTCCTACCGGAGGGGCCGCACCTCTATCCACCGGATGCAGTGAGCGACCAGCCGGAGCAATTGCTGCTGGCGGAGCTGATCCGCGAGCAGGTGCTGCAGCACACGCGTGAGGAGGTGCCCCACTCGGTGGCTGTGCAGATCGAGCGGATTGTCGATGACGGTCCTCGCACGGCCGTTCTGGCCACCGTGCTGGTGGAGCGCAACAGCCAGAAAGGCATCCTCATCGGTAAGGGTGGGCGCATGTTGCGGGACATCGGCAGTGGTGCGCGGCAGCAGATGCAGAAGCTGATCAATGGGCCGGTGTATCTGGAGCTGTTCGTGAAGGTGGTGCCGAACTGGCGCCGCAGCGCCTCACGCCTGGCTGAACTCGGTTACCGGGGCGATAGCTGAGGGGCAGCTGAGAGAATCACCCGATGAGCGATCCCGCCGCCCCCTTCCCACCCGCCACGATCGAGGCCTTCCTGCGCTTCTGTGAAGGCGAGTGGATGAGCCTGCGCTCCCGCTTTGTGCTTGGTTCGGAGGCTGACGCCGGCGAAGGCGATGAATGGCACAGCAGCGAGCGGGGCGAGCTGGTGGTGCGCTACTTGGAGGGCAGTCCCGGCGGTTTGAGCGTGGGGCCCAAGGATCAAGCGCCGCGGCAGCTGCTGTTCAACGCGGATGGCAGCTTCAGCGCGGGGGAGCAGCAAGGCCACTGGACCCTCTGGCCCGATGGCAGCCTTGAGCTGGTGAGCCAGCAGAACGGAGCGGAGTTACGCGAGCGGATCTGGTTCAACAAACCCAACTTGCGCCTGCGCTCCACCATCGAGCAACCCGCCGACGGCACACCGGGCCGGGCGAGCTTCAGCTCGGAGATCCGCCGCGTCAGCAAGCCGGCCGCTGCCGCCTGAACCCATGCGCCTCGATGTGGTGAGCCTGGCCCCGGAGGCGTTCGCGCCGCTGCAGGGCCTTGGGGTGATCGGTCGCGCCTTCGCCGCGGGGCGGGCTGAGCTGCACGTGCACAACCCGCGCGACTTCGCCACCGATCGCTACCGCAAGGTGGATGACGAGCCCTACGGCGGTGGTGCCGGCATGGTGCTCAAACCCGAGCCGGTGTATTCCGCCGTTGAAGCGATCCCGGTGCTGCCGCGGCGACGGGTCCTGTTGATGAGTCCCCAGGGCAAACCCCTGCAGCAAGCCGATCTACGCCGCTGGGCCACCGAGTACGAGCAACTGCTGTTCCTGTGCGGCCACTACGAAGGCTTCGATGAACGCATCCGCGCCCTCGCCGACGAGGAGGTGTCGATCGGTGATTTCGTCCTCACCGGCGGTGAACTGCCGGCGATGACAATCATCAACGGTGTGGTGCGGCTGCTCCCCGGCACGGTGGGCACGGAAGCCTGCCTGGAGGAGGAGAGCCACAGCGCTCTGCTTCTCGAGCATCCCCACTACACCCGCCCAGCGGATTTCCGTGGCATGAGCGTGCCCGAGGTGTTGCGCAGGGGCGATCACGGCGCCATCGCCCGCTGGCGCGCCCAACAGCAGCAGCAGCGCACCAGCGAGCGCCGGCCAGACCTGTTCGAACGCTGGCAGGCACAACAGCAACAGCAATAAACCAAGGCACTGCAGCGATAGGGTCAGCGCTGGTGCTGGTTTTCCCCATGCAGCTGCGCATCGGCAACGGCTACGACATCCATCGCCTGGTGCCAGGCCGGCCGCTGATCCTGGGAGGCCAAACCCTCCAGCATCCCGCCGGCCTCGGCCTCGATGGCCACAGCGATGCCGATGTGCTGGTGCACGCGATCATGGACGCCCTGCTCGGCGCCCTCTCGCTGGGCGACATCGGCAAATACTTTCCCCCCGACGACCCGAAGTGGAAAGGGGCCGACAGCCTGGTGCTGCTGGAGCAGGTGGTGGCCCTGATCGTGGAGCGGGGATGGAGCGTGATCAATGTGGATTCGGTGGTGATCGCTGAGCGCCCCAAGCTCAAACCCCACATCGAAGCGATGCGAGCGGCCATTGCTGAGCGCATGGGCCTGGAACCCGATCAGGTGGGTGTGAAGGCCACCACCAACGAAAAGCTGGGCCCCGAGGGACGGGAAGAAGGCATCTCCTGCCAGGCGGTGGCCCTGCTGCAAAAACCGTGAACCAAGCACTGGCTCTGGCGCTGGCTAGCGTTTCGGCTCTCGTGCTCTGCCTGCTGATGCTGATCGCTGGCCATCCCGATGTGGCGATTGCCGAGCAGCAGCTCCCTGGTGGCTCATTCGAGGTGGCTGTTGTGGAGCACCTTCGGGTGAAGGTGCCGGCCGAAGCACGCCAGGCCTGGCTGGAAGCTGAGCGCGGCAGCTGGGATCCCTGGCTCAAACAGCAGCCGGGTTATCTGGGCCGCGATCTGCTCTGGGACCCCGAGCGCGAGGAAGGGACACTGCTGATCCGCTGGGCAAGCCGCGATCAATGGAAGGCCATCCCACTGGAGGAGGTGGAGGCCGTGCAGGAGCGCTTTGAACAGCTGGCCCGTGAGGCGACAGGCACCCGGCAAGGCAATCCCTTCCCGCTGGTGTTCGAAGGGGAACTGCAACCGGCGGCATGAACGAGGAAGCACGCCTGGATCTGCAACGGCGCCAGCGGATCGGGATGGTGGAAGCGATCTGGGGCGAGCACAAAACCGCCGAGCAGATCGCCGCAATCCTGCTGCGGCTGCGGCTCCACGGCGAGCTAGCCCTGGCCACACGCGTCGACGCAGCCAAAGCAGCAAGGGTGGAGCAGTTGTTGCAGGCGGATCCGGCAGCGGCAAACCAACTGGCGGAGTTGCGGTTTCACCAGGAAGCCCGCTGCCTGAGCTTCGGGCCTCCAGCACCACCCCAGCCTCAGCTCGGCGAAGTGGTGGTGCTCAGCGGAGGCACCAGCGATCTCCCCGTGGCCAGCGAAGCCCAATTGGCCCTTCACTGGCACGGCATCCACTGCAATCTGGTGCTCGATGTGGGCGTTGCTGGATTGCACCGGTTACTGGGGCAGCTGGAGCGGCTCCAACAGGCCCGCGTGCTGATCGCCTGCGCCGGCATGGAAGGGGCCCTGCCCACGGTGCTCGCCGGGCTGATGCCCCAGCCGGTGATCGGCGTGCCGGTGAGCGTGGGTTATGGCGTGAGCGCCGGTGGCCAGGCAGCCCTGCAGGGGATGCTCGCCAGCTGCGCCCCAGGGCTTTGCGTGGTGAACATCGACAACGGCTACGGAGCCGCCATGGCCGCCCTGCGGATTCTCAACAATGGGGGCGCAACGGCGCCTGAGCGGGAGCCTTGAGTTCCAACACCGCTTCCACCCAGAGCTGCATGGAGCGGGGCAGACGCCGCTGCTCATAGCGCTCGAGCGCTTCGAGCAACACAGGGCTGTTCACCCATTGCAGCGAACGCTTCATCCGGCGGCGCCTTCCAGGTGTGCGCAGTGTGCTGAAGCCGCCGGGCCACCGCAACGGGCTACGGCCGATTTGCAGATCAGCTTCAGGCTTGCCGGCTCAGCCTTCCTCGGCGCGCCGGCCCAGGCACTGCTGCAGCTCCTGAGCACGCTCTTCGGTTTCGACCTGGTGGAGTCGGTTGAGCAGGGCGTGCAGATCGCTGCCAGCCAATTCGCCATTGGCCTGCCACTTCATGGCACGGGTTTCTGAATGGCGATGTGAGGCTGACACGCACTCGGGGTGAAGGACTGTCAACCTACAAATTGATCTGTGCGCTGAACCGGATTACAACATCTTTTCAGCGGAAGAGTTTCTGTAGTTCCTCAAATCTGCAGACAATCAAAAGGTGCTGCAGCAATTCACTTGGGGTGCTGATGCGCCGCAGAGCCCTTGCGCCAGGACGATTTAGAGGTGTTTGAGATCCGGATAGGCCGTAATCAACTCGTCTGCGCTCAGCACTTCGCCAGCACCTTCGGGCTGCCAGATCACCTCCAGAGCCAACAGCTGATCGGAGGGCACCGAGCCGATCACCCGCAGGGCTTCGCGCAACTCTTCGCTGCCATTCACAGGCTTGAGAGCGATCCTGCTGCGGCTGGCCACCAGAAGCGTCACCGCGATGTAGTCACTGGTGGCATCGGCATCGCCGGCGCTGCCGCTGCCGCCTCTACCCACCGTGCCACTCACATTGGTGGTGATCTCGCCGGAGAGCTTGCTGCGCTCCGTCATCGAGAGGCGATTGAAGGTGGATTCGGCCGCCTGGAAAGGAACCTGACCCAACTCAGCGTTGGCGTAGACCCATAGATCGGGGTGACGCAGCAGTGCCAAGGTGCTGTCCTGAAGCACACGCTGCAGGCCACTGCTGGTGCTGGTGTCGGAGCTGGAGGCCAGATTGCGCAGATCCCGTTGCAGCTCGCGCGCAGAGGCCAGCAAGCCCACCTGCAACTGAGCGATCGCCACCGGACCATCCGGCCGGTACCCATCGAGATCACCACCGCGCATGCCAGCGGGCAGAGCCTGAGCACCACCACCGCCGCCTCGGAAGGCGTTCAGCACCAAACCCACCACCGCCATCAGCACCAGGAAGCCGAAGAGGCCTCCGCCCCCGAAAAAGAAGGGAACGATGAACGGGAAGCCGATGCCCCCACCGCCATAGCCCCGCTGGTAACCACCGCCGCCATAACCACCGCTGTAGCTGCGGGGCATCGGCGCGGAACGGAAGCTGCCGCCGCCGATCCGCCCACCACTGGCAGCCAGTGCCGGCTGGGGCAAGAGCACCACAACAGCCAGGGCTGCACCAATCAGCGCAGGCAGCATCAAGCGAGCGATGCCGCGACGCTGCAGCGGTGTGGAGTGCTGTTCAGGCAAAACCAGAGCCGGAAGAGTTGAACTGAAATCTAGGAACCGCCCCCCACGATGGTGACCACTTCCACCGCATCGGCTTCCCGTACGGGCTGATCAGCCCAACGCGCCCGGGGAAGGATCTCGCCGTTGAACTCCACCACCACCAGCTGCGGCTTGTAGCCCCGCAGCTCTAGAAGCTGCAGCAGCGATAAACCTGCGGGGCACTGAATGGGATCGCCGTTGAGACGGATCTGGAGGGTGGTCTCGCTCATAGCCATCACTGCAACAGGGTGAGCAACTCACGGCTGGCCTGAGCTGGATCCGGTGCTTCCGTGATCGCCCGCACCACCGCAACCCGCTCACCGCCCGCAGCCTGCACCGCCGCCAGGTTGGCGGGCTCGATCCCACCGATCGCGAAGAACGGAATCGGGCTTTCCGCCGCCGCCTGACGCACGTAATCGAGACCCACCGGCTCACGGCCGGGCTTGGTGGGGGTGGCGTTCACGGGGCCCACACCCACGTAGTCGCAACCATCGGCCACCGCTTGGCGCAGCTGGCTGATGGCGTGGGTGCTGCGGCCAATCAAGCGCTCCGGGCCCAACAACTGGCGCGCCAGGGCTGGCGGTAGATCCCCCTGGCCCAGATGCACCCCATCGGCATCCACCGCCAGGGCGATATCGATGCGGTCATTCACCAAAAACAGGGCTCCATGCCGGCTGCACAGCTGACGCAGCGCCCTGGCCTGCTCGAGGCGCACTGCATCGGTGATCGGCTGACCATCTGGGGCCAGGCTGCCCTCCTTGGCGCGGTATTGCACCAGGCACACGCCGCCCTGCAGGGCCGCCTCCACCACCGCTTCGAGTCGCGGCGATGGGCTGGTCACCAGGTACAGCCGGCAATCGCGCAGCTGACGGCGGCGTTGCTCGCCCGACCCCGCCGCCCGGAGCAGCTCCACCTCCAGGTCATAGAGGGCGTAGCGGATCGCCGCGGCCTCGGCCACCAGTTGCGGATCCACACCTCGGCCGAATTCCTCGAGCACCCGCAGCGCCTCCTGCACCCGGCCGCAGTTGGCCGCCAGCACCTGCTCGGGTCGCAACCGTTGATCCTGGGCCGGGTGAGCCATGCCTGCGGCCACATCACCTGCCGTATGGCGCGCCTGTTTGTAGCGGTTCTGATGCAGCAGCCCGAGGCGCTGGCGCAGATCTTTCAGGCGCGCCACCAGATCAGCGCGATCCATGCCAAAACGGCACCAGTCCTCCACTACCCGCAAACCCTCGCGGGCGCGATCGAGGTTGGCGTCGAGCAGACGCAACACCGGCTGAAGTTGTGCGGGTGCAGTCATGAACAGGGCTGGAACAAGACGGTCTGCTTAGGGTGTGCACACGTTCCACAACGGCGTGGTCATGGAGCAGGGCGGATCCGACAGCCCGATGCTGGTGCTGATCTCAGGGATTCTGCTGCTGGGGGCCATCGCTGCCTTCATCAGCTGGGGCCTGGCCAACGCCTACCCCGCCGGCTGAGAGCAGCAAGGCTTCCGCCCGGGCCGCATCGCGGCCGATCTGGGCCACCAGCGCTTCGAGGTTTTCAAAGCGCTCCTGTTGGCGAAGCAGCGCCACCGGCTCCACCAGCAGCTGCACTCCCTCCAGCTCCAGCTGCCGACCGAGCACATGCACCTCCACTGCCGATGGGGCAGTGGGATCCACCGTGGGCTGAGGGCCGAGATTCATCACCGCCGCCAGACGTTCACCCGGCAGGCGCTCGCCCTGTAGCCAGACCCAGGCGGCATAGACACCCTGTTGAGGCAAAAACTTGCGGCCATCCACCTGCAGGTTGGCGGTGGGCCAGCCCAGTTCGCGGCCCAGGCCGCGGCCACGCACCACGCGGCCACCAAAGCGATAAGGCCGCGCCAACAGCCGACTGGCCTCTTGGAGATCACCGGCCTCAAGGGCGCGGCGAATGCGGCTGCTGCTGAGGCGGCCGCTGCTATCGCGGAGGATCGGCTGCACCAGCACCTCAATCCCGCGCGCCGCACCCAGCTCGCGCAGTGTGTGGATATCGCCGCTGCGGCCCGCCCCGAAGCGGAAGTTCTCGCCCACCGCCACCAGCTCGGCCCGCAGCTGCTGCACCAGCACCTGCTCCACGAAATCAGCGGGATTCAGGGCAGCGAGCGCCGGGGTGAACGGCACAAGCACCAGCTGATCAATGCCAAGGGGCTCCAGCAGATCGAGCTTCTCGGCCGGTAAATCCAGGCGCAGACGCGTTTCGCCGTAGAGCACCTCGCGGGGGTGGGGCCAGAAGCTCACAACCGTGGGCACCAATCCAGCCGGCACGGCCCGTTCCACCACCGACGCAATCACCTGGCGGTGACCTTCATGCAGCCCGTCAAAACTGCCGAGGGCAATCGCCGCAGGGCCGGCGGCTTGATCTGGGGTGCGCAGAGGAATCAAGGGGTACCCACCGCTGCAATCACAGCCGGCCTAAACAACAGCCGAATCACCAACAAGAAGCGTCGGGGCCCTCGCCCTAGGGATCCTCCCATGGCAGGTTTGGGCGAACTCCGGCGCCCTCGCTCAATCCCATGGCCGATCGCCTCGACCTCCAGCTGATTTCCGCTGCGCTGAGGCGCCTGGGCTGGGTGCGCTTCTGGGCGCAGCTGGTGCTGGCGGTGGTGGTGATGGGCGTGCTGCTGTTCAACAACATCGGCGGCCAGATTGGCGCCCGCGCCGATAAGGCCCTGGGCCTCAGCCCAGGGATCTCACTCACCTCGATCGCCTTCTTTGTGCTGCTCTGGTGCCTCTGGCAGAGCTGGCTGGTGGTGCGCTGCGGCCGCGCCCTGGCCAGCCCTGTGCATCCCAGCAAGGGGGAAACCGGCAGGCTGATCAAGCGCGGCATCCTGGCTGATCTGATCGGACTCACCCTCGGGGTGGTGGGCTATCAGTCGTTAGCAGGCTCCCTGTTTTTCCAGGCCTCCATGCAGGCGGGCTTCGCCTTTGGTGGCGTGATGACCACGCCCGGAGGCCGGATCACCAACTATCCGATCACATCTCTGGAGATGCTCTCGGTGCTGAGCAACACCCAGGTGGTGTTCGCCCACCTGATCGGCCTGTGGATCAGCATCTGGCTGCTGCAGCGCGTCTACCGGCCCAGCGGCAGCTGAGGCAGTTCAGGCAGCTCTGAAGCCGCACCACGCCAAAACAATTCCGGCTGCAACGGCGTCAGCGACACCCCACCGCCAGCCACATGGGCCACATCCACCGGCCAGTCGCTGGGGCCGGCCACTTGGGCGTCCAGGTCGTTGGCCACCTCACCGGCCAGCCAGTAGTAGGTGCGGCCGCGGGGATCCACCCGCTTGTCGAACTGATCGGTGTAGCGGCGCACCGCCTTGCGGCACCAGCGCAGCGGGCCGATCGCCTCAGCCGGCAGCGGTGGCACATTCAGATTGAACAGCACGCCCTGGGGCCAGCCGGCGGCAACGGTGTGCTCGGCCACATCGAGGGCGATGCGGGCAGCCGGCCCGAACTGGCGCCACTGAAAATCGGCACTGCTCACCGCCAGTGCCGGCAAGCCCTCGATGGTGCCCTCCATGGCCGCGCTCACGGTGCCCGAATACAGGGTGTCGGTGCCGAGGTTGGGACCGTGGTTGATCCCGGAGAGCACCAGATCCGGCCACTCTTCGAGCAGCGCAAACAGCGCGAGCTTCACGCAATCGCTGGGGGTGCCACTGCAGGCCCAGGCGGTGATGCCGGGGGCAAACAACTCGTCGGCGCGCTCAGCGCGCAGGGGAGTTTGCAGGGTGAGCCCGTGGCCGGTGGCCGAGCGCTCCTGATCCGGGCACACCACCGTCACGTGGTGCCCCCGGTTCACCGCTTCAGCCGCCAGCGCGCGGATGCCGTCGGCAAACACGCCGTCGTCGTTGCTGATCAGGATCCGCAAGGCATCAAGCCGATTGGATCGAGGCTAGAGGCCGCCTTCTTAAAGTCAGCGATCGCCGGAACACAGCCGTGAGCGCCACCGTCAGCCTGCAGCAGCTCACAGAGCAACTGGAGCAACTGGAGGCTGAAGCGGCAAAAGCCATCGCCGCCGCAGGTTCAGCCGCTGAACTGGAAGAGCTGCGCGTTGGCCTACTGGGTAAGAAGGGCAAGCTCTCTGGAGTGCTGGGCGCCATGGGCAAACTGCCCGGCGATGAGCGACCGCTGGTGGGACAGCGCGCCAACGTGCTCAAGGAGCAAGCGCAAACCCTCCTGAGTGAACGCTTGGCGGCCGTGAAGAGCGCAGCCATGGCCGAGCGCATCGCCGGCGAAACGCTGGATGTGACGATGCCGGCCCGCTTCACGCCCGCAGGCCACCGCCACCCGCTGATCAGCACGGTGGAAGAGATCGTGGATATCTTTGCCGGCCTCGGCTACCGGGTTGAAGAAGGCCCTGAGATTGAGACCGACCACTACAACTTCAGCGCCCTCAACATCCCTCCGCACCACCCGGCGCGGGATATGCAGGACACCTTTTATCTGAGCGAGCACGAGCTGCTGCGCACCCACACCTCCCCAGTACAGATCCGCCACCTGGAGAAGAATCCGCCGCCGGTGCGGATCGTGGCGCCCGGGCGCGTGTATCGCCGCGATGCGGTGGATGCCACCCACTCGCCGGTATTCCACCAGGTGGAGGTGCTGGCCATCGATGAAGGCCTCGATTTCAGCCATCTGCGCGGCACCGTGACCACCTTCCTGCAGCGTTTCTTCGGCGATCTGCCGGTGCGCTTCCGCGCCAGCTACTTCCCCTTCACCGAGCCCTCCGCCGAAGTGGATGTGCAGTGGCGTGGCCGCTGGCTGGAGGTGATGGGTTGCGGGATGGTGGATCCAGCGGTGCTCGAGGGCCTCGGCATCGATCCCGAGCGCTACAGCGGCTTCGCTGCCGGCCTGGGTGTGGAGCGCTTCTGCATGGTGCGCCACGGCATTGATGACATTCGCCGGCTGTTCACCTCCGATCTGCGCTTCCTGGAGCAGTTCTGAAGCGATGTTCTGCTCCAGATGAGCAGAACCGGAAGTGACCCATAAAATCGCCTGATCTTCAGCCCCAGTCAGTGCCCTGCGTCGGACTGATCGTTAACGACGGCAAGGACCTGGCCCTGGCCACCGCCGACAGCATCGAAACGCGGCTGCGTGCGGCTGGTTATGACGTGGTGCGCGCCAGCAGCTCCGGCGGCATGGTGGGCTTCGCCAATCCGGATCAGCACCTGCGGGCCAAGGGGCATGCCGCCTGCGTGCCTCCGAATTTCGATTCCTCCATGGCGATGGCCATGGTGCTGGGCGGCGATGGCACGGTGCTCTCGGCCGCGCGGATGACGGCGCCGATCGACGTGCCGATCCTCACGATCAACACCGGCCATCTGGGCTTTCTGGCCGAGACCTATCTGCCCGAGCTGGAGGAAGCCCTCGAGCAGGTGATCGCTGGCGACTGGACCGTGGAGGAGCGCACCACCCTGGTGGTGAGTGTGATGCGTGGTGAGCAGCGCCGCTGGGAGGTGCTCTGTCTCAACGAGATGGCCCTGCACCGCGAACCGCTCACCTCGATGTGTCACTTCGAGATCGCCGTGGGCCGCCACGCCCCTGTCGATATCGCCGCCGATGGAGTGATCCTCTCCACCCCCACCGGCTCCACGGCCTACGCCTTAAGCGCGGGCGGCCCTGTGATCACCCCCGACTGCCCGGTGCTGCAGCTCACGCCGATCGCGCCCCATTCCCTGGCCTCCCGCGCCCTGGTGTTCAGCGATCAAGAGCCCGTGACGGTGTTTCCGGCCACGCCTGAGCGGCTGATGATGGTGGTGGACGGCAGCGCCGGTTGTTACGTGTGGCCGGAAGACCGGGTGCTGATCCGCCGCAGCGAGCACCCGGTACGCTTCGTGCGCCTGGCCGACCATGAGTTCTTCCAGGTGCTGCGCAACAAGCTGGGTTGGGGCCTACCCCATGTGGCCAAGCCAAGCAACGGCGGCCCCGGATGAGCGGCACCACCCTGCTGCTGCTGGGGGCAGAGGCAGAGGCCCTGGCCCCGCGGCTGGAGGCCTCGGGCTACCAATGCCGGGTGGGAGACCAAACCTCTGAGGGCCGCTGCGATCTGGTGATCCTCGGGGCTGAGCTGGCCGATCAGCTGCCGGCCCTGCGCGAACGCTGGGGAACGGTGCCAGTGCTGCTCGACATCGGCCAGGACAGCGTGGCCGCCCGCTCCCGGATGCTGCGCTCCGGTGCCACGGATTTCTGGTTGTCGTCGGCGGGAACGAGCGATCTACTGATGCGCCTGCGCTTGCATCGCAAGCTGATCGAGAAGGACAATCCGCCGGAGGATCGGCTCAGCCTGGGCGATCTGAGCCTGGTGCCCAGCCGCCATGAGGTGCGCCGCGGCCAGCGACTGGTGCCGCTTACGGCCCGTGAATATGCGTTGCTCTTGCTGTTGATGGAGCACCGCGGGCAGGTGCTGAGCCGTGAGCAGATCCTTCGGCAGGTGTGGCACGACCAGCAGGCCACCGCCAGCAACGTGATCGAGGTGTACGTGCGCTACTTGCGCCAGAAGCTGGAGGAACAAGGTGAAAAACGCCTGATTCACACCGTGCGGGGGCAGGGTTACTGCCTCAGTGATGGCCCACCACAGCGCTGACCCTGCCGATGACCACGCCTTCAGCCCCGCCACCACAACAGCTGCCGATCGAAGCGCAGTGGTGCCTCGAAGCCACCAGCCTCAAGCCCAGCAGCGCCCCCTGCATCCAGCTGGAGGTGGCCCGCACACCCCAGCAACAGAGCTGGGGGCTGATGGGGCGGCCACCCCTTGCGCCGCTGCGGGGCATGTGGTTCCCCTACGACCAACCGCAGGTGCTCAAGTTCTGGATGCACCACACCCCCTCCCCGCTCGACATGCTGTTCATCCGCGACCGGCGGGTGATCGCGATCGAGGCCAACGCCACCCCTTGCCCCCGCCTGCCCTGCCGCAGCTACGGCCCCGATGAAGTAGCCGATAGCGTGGTGGAGCTCGCCGCCGGTGAGGCAATCCGGCTCGGCATCCGCGTGGGCAGCTCCGCGCTCGTCAGTCCATTCAGGCCGCTGATCCCTCAGCCCGGCGCTCGCCCCGCAACACCAGCACGGGATTGAGCGGCGCCAGCCGGGTGCCATCAGCCAGCGGAGCACCTCTCCAGGCCTGATGCTGACTGAGGCTCACCTGAAGGCCAGCGGCTTCCAGCACAGGCCGCAGCTCGGCCAGGGCCTCCAGGGTGGCCAAGGGAATCACCACCACACCACCCGGGCGCAGGCGATCCAGCACGGCCTGCAACAGAGCCCGCCGGTCGCGGCCACCCCCACCGAGCAACACGCGATCGGGATCCGGCAGCTGCAGCAGAGCCTCAGGGGCGCGCCCCTCCACCACGCCGGCCGGCACCACGCCAAGCCGCTCGCCGTTGGCTTGGATCAACGACGCCGAACCGCCGCGCTGCTCCAGGGCCCAAAGCTGCAGCGCCGGGCGCAGGCGCAGCGCTTCCAGCCCAACCGAACCCACCCCAGCACCGATATCCCAGAGCACACCGCGGGCCGGTAGATCCAGCTCCGCTAGCAGCTGAATACGCACCTCACGCTTGGTCATCAGCCCAGGGCGATCGGGATGCTGCAGAAACACCCCATCCGGCAAGCCGAACAGCGGCAGCTGCTGGGGCAACGGTGGATCTTGCGCCACAAGCAGCACCAGGTGCAGCGGATCGAGATCCGCGGGTAATGGCTCATGAGGAGCCAGACACTGCACCCGCTCCTCCGCATGCCCCAGGCGCTCGCACAACCAGAAGCGGTAGGCCTGCTCCAGGCCCGCGGCTCTGAGGCAGCGGCGCACGTCGTCCGCACCGCCCTGGCCTGGATCGGTGAGCACGGCCAGGGCGGCGGGGCGCTGCTGCAACCGAGCGGTTAAGGGATCGGGATCGCGGCCGTGCAGGCTCAGCCAGCCGGCGTCCTGCCAGGGGCGACCAATCCGTGCGAACGCCAGCTGCAGAGAACTGGGAGCCGGGTGGAAACGCAGGCGCTGCGGGGGTAGGCCCTCCAACAACAAGCGACCGATGCCGAACCAGAGCGGGTCGCCGCTGGCCAGCACCACCGCCGCCGCATCCGGCGCCAGCGAGCCAAGCCGCTCCAGCAGCACTTGCGGCTGATCACTAGCGAGCAGCTCGGGCAGGGAATCGCCAGCCCAGGCGCGCAGGGCCGGATGGAGGCGCTTCGGCGCCGCAATCAGCTGGGCCTGCCGCAGGCGTTGCTGGTGCTGAACCGGCAAGGTGGCCGGCGCACCGGCATCGGTGCCGATCACCTCGATCATCCAGTCATTCTGGATGGGCAGCCTGCAGGGCCAACCCGGCTGCCGCCCGTTGCAGCCAAACCGGCTCAGGCCGCCTAACTTTGGCGAGCTTGCTTGGGTCGCTGCAACGCCCTATGGCTCTTCGTTTAACCGCTCTGGCCGGTGCACTGGTCGGCATCACCCTGGGTGCGCTTCAACCCGCCCTGGCTGACAGCTCGGTGCTCGATCGCGTGAGCCGCAGCGGCCGGCTCAACACCCTGGTGATGGATGGCGACCTGCCCTACACCACCCAACAGGGCAACGGCTACGTGGGCCTCGGCATGGAATTTGCCAAGGAAATCCAGAAGGAGCTGAGCGAGTACACCGGTAAGCCTGTGCAGCTGGTTCCCCAACCAGTTGAGTCGGTGGAGCAGGGCCTCGCCGCCATCGCCAGCGGCAACGTCGACCTGGCCTGTGGCGTGGGCTTCAGCTGGGGGCGCTCGATGTTCGTTGACTACTCCCTGCCCTTTGCCCTCTCTGGCACCCGCCTGATCACCCCGGCTGGCAACGACGGCACCCCCGGTGCACTCACGGGCCAAACCGTGGGGGTGGTGAACAACACCCTCGCCGCTCAAACCATCCAGAAGAGCGTTCCAGGAGCCAAGCTCCAAACAATCGACAACACTGCAGCCGCCCTGGCGGCGCTCAAGGGCGGCCAGATCCAGTTCCTGGCGGGCGACAGCCTTTGGCTGCTGGCTAACCGCGCTGCTGCGGACCCGGCCGGCAGCATCAATCCACTCGTGCCCTACAGCCGGGCAGCGGTGTCGTGCATCGTTCCGGAGAACAACTCAGGCCTGCTCAACCTGAGCAACCTGGCCATCGCCCGGCTGATGCAGGCCTACATCAACGACGATCCCAACGCCCAGAGCCGCATCAATCAATGGGTGGGACCGGGCAGCGCTGTGAACCTGAGCCAAGACGCGATCAAGACCTACTTCACCAACGTGCTGCTCACCGCCGCCGTGCTCTCCCTGCAATAACGCCCCAGCCCTCCTGATCACCGCAACCGTCACTGCCATGGCACCCCGTTCTCTGCTGCAGCTGCTCACCCTCACCGCCGCAGCCGCCGTCTTCACCGAGACGGCTCAGGCCGCTGTGTTTCAAGCCCCGGATCTTAGGAATCCGCTTGAGAGCCGCATCCAGGCTCTACGCGACGGCGCCTGGCAGCCACAACTCAGCTCCGGCAACGGCGAATTGGTGGCGCGCTACTGGGGCAACGGTGGCGGTCGCGCCTGGGGTAATGGCGGCGGTTGGCGCGGAGGCGGCTGGGGTAATGGTGGTGGCTGGGGCAATGGCGGCCGCTACTACGGCGGCGGCCTGAATGTGAATCTCGGCTGGCCCAATGGCGGCTGGGGCAATGGCGGCTGGGCCAACGTGCTGCCCGGCAGCTTCGTGAACTGGTGAGCAGCAGCACAGTCGCAACGGCCCCCTCGGCCGATGCAGCTCTCGATCTGAGCCGTTTCGGCCCAATCGGCCTGGTAGTGGTGCAATCCACCTCCCTTTGCAACCTCGACTGCGACTACTGCTATCTGCCCGATCGGCAGAAGCGGCGGGTGTTCAACCTGGAGCTCCTGCCCCTGCTGCTGCAGCGGGTGATGGAGAGCCCCTTCTGCGGGCCGCATCTGTCGTTGGTGTGGCACGCCGGCGAACCGCTCACCCTGCCCTGCAGCTACTACGACGAAGCCACCGCGATCATCGAGCGCTGTCTGCACGAGTTCAGCGACGGCAACGTGGTGATCGAGCAGCACGTGCAGACCAACGGCACGCTGATCAACGACGAATGGTGCGACTGCTTCCGTCGCAACCGCATCGTGGTGGGCGTGAGCATCGACGGGCCGGAGGCCATCCACGACGCCCATCGCCGTTTCCGCAATGGCAACCCCTCGCACCATCTCTGCCTGCGCGGTATCGACACCCTGCGGCGCCACAACATCCCCTGCCACGTGATCGCGGTGGTGACCGCCGCGGCGATGGAGCAGCCCGAAGCGATGTATCGCTTCTTCCGCGACAACGGCATCAGCTCCGTGGGCTTCAACGTGGAGGAGCAAGAGGGCGTGCACACCAGCTCCTCGATGCAGGGCCGTGAGCAGGAGGAGCGCTACCGGGAGTTCCTCACGCGCTTCTGGCAGCTCAGCGAAGCCGATGGCCATCCGGTGATGCTGCGGGAGTTTCAGCAGGTGATCGATCTGATCCAGCGCAACCGGCGCCTCAATCAGAACGAACTCAACCGGCCCTATTCGATCCTCAGCGTGGACTGGCAGGGCAACTTCTCCACCTTTGATCCGGAGCTGCTCTCGGTGAGCAGCGAGCGCTACGGCACGTTCAACCTCGGCAACATCCGCGACACCACGCTGGTGGATGCCGCCCACAGCCCCCGCTTCCAGCAACTCTGGGCTGATGTGGTGGCGGGGATGCAGCGCTGCCAGAGCAGCTGCGACTACTACGGCCTCTGCGGCGGCGGCATGGGCAGCAACAAGTTCTGGGAGCACGGCACGCTGGATTGCAGTGAAACCAGCGCCTGCCGCTTCCGTACGCAAATCCCGGTGCAGGTGCTGCTCGATCGCTTCGAAGCTGGGCCGCCTCCCGGCCACTGAGCCACAGCTCTGGCTGGGCTATCACGTGTTGAGCGGTTTTTCCGTTCCATGCCCGACGCCGATCGCCGCCAGCGCATTCATGAGCTGGTGCTTGCACTGATCAACCAGCAAAACGATCTCGATCTGCTCGATGGCGATCACACCGGCAGCCTCGCCGCCGCCCAGGGCAATCCGGCGGGCTGGCTGGAGCGCAACCGGCGGGTGGTGCAGCACTACCAGGCCCTGGTGCGCTCCGCTGTGACCCTCGATGCCCTGGTGGAACAGGAAGTGGGCGCTGAGGCACCGAACAGCAAGCTCTGACAAGCTGGCCCCACCCTCAGCTGCCCCATGGCGCGCCTCGGCCTCACCGCCCTCCGATCCCTGCTGCGCCGCAAATCCCGCAGCACCTGGCAAGCCCCCAGTGCCAGTTGGTCGCGGGCCCTGGGCCAGGGCTGGAGCAAGCCCTACACCGTTCGCTACGCCAGCAACCTCGACGACGGCCCCAATCACGGCATGCCCCTGGGGGGCTTCGGTGCGGGCTGCATCGGCCGCGCGCCCGACGGGAATTTCAACCTCTGGCACCTCGATGGAGGCGAGCACTGGTTTGGTGTGCTGCCCGACTGTCAGTTCGCCCTGTTTGAAGACAACGGCAAAACCCCGCGCGCCCACGCCCTGGCCGTTGCACCCGAGGTGGATGCCTCACGGCCCGAGGCTGGCCAACCTCTACCGGCCTGGAACTGGTACCCCGCCAGCAGCGCCGATCGATCCACCGGCACCTACGCGGCCCGCTACCCACTGAGCTGGAGCCACTACCAGGGCGTCTTCGATGCTGAGGTGAGCTGCGAGGCCTTCAGCCCGATCCTGCCGGGCAACTACAGGCAGACCAGCTACCCGGTGGCGGTGTTTGTGTGGACCCTGCGCAACCCCACCCGCAAGCCGCTTGATCTGTCGCTGCTGCTGAGCTGGCGCAACACCACCGGCTGGTTCACCAACACCGACGCCTCAGCTGAGGTGCACTTCCGTGACGACGGCAGCCCCGAGCACAACTACGCACCGGCCATCGGCAACAGCGAGGGCCATCGCAACCGCTGGGTAGACGATGGCTCGCTGAAAGGCGTGCTGCTGGAGGGCGATGTCTCCTCTCCGGTTGCCGAAGGTCAGGGTCAGTGGTGCATTGCCACCAGCGAGCAACCATGGGTGCGAATCCAGCGCTGCAGCCGCTGGAATCCCCACGGCGATGGCAGCGAAATCTGGAGCGATTTCAGCGCCAATGGCTCCATTCCTGAAAGCAACAACGATCGGCGCAGCGGAGTCAACGATCCCGCCAGTGCCGCCCTGGCGGTTCAGTGCCGCCTGGAGCCCGGCCAGAGCATCGAGATTCCGCTGGTGATCAGCTGGGATCTGCCGGTGACGGCCTTTGCCACCGGCACCAGCGCCCTGCGCCGCTACACCGATTTCTTCGGCACGAGTGGCATCAATGCCGCCGCCATCGCCGCCGAGGGCCTGCGCGACTGGCGCAGCTGGCGTGCACAGATCGAGGCCTGGCAGCAGCCGGTGCTTGAGCGCAGCGATCTGCCCGAGCCACTGCGGATGGCTCTGTTCAACGAGCTCTACGACCTCTGCAGTGGCGGCAGCCTCTGGAGCGCCGCATCACGGGAAGATCCCTACGGCCGTTTCGGCGTGCTCGAGTGCCTCGACTACGCCTGGTACGAAAGCCTCGATGTGCGGCTCTACGGCTCACTGGCGCTGCTGCAGCTCTGGCCGGAGCTCGACAAGGCAGTGCTGCGCAGCTTCGCGCGGGCGATCCCCGCTGCCGATGCCTCGCCGCGGCCGATCGGTTGGTATTTCACCCAGGGCAAAGGGCGCGTGGAAGCGGCCCGCAAGGTGAAAGGAGCCACCCCCCACGACCTGGGCGCACCGAATGAGCGGCCCTGGGATGCCACGAACTACACCGCCTACCAGGACTGCAACCTCTGGAAGGACCTGGCCAGCGACTACGTGCTCCAGGTGTGGCGCACCTTCAAGTTGGCGCCCAACGGCGAAGACATCAACTTCCTGGCGGAGTGCTGGCCCGCTGCGGTGGAAGCGCTGCACTACTTGAAAACCTTTGACGCCAACAACGACGGCCTACCCGACAACGGCGGCGCACCGGATCAAACCTTCGATGACTGGCCCCTCAAGGGCGTGAGCGCCTACTGCGGAGCCCTGTGGATCGCAGCCCTGGAGGCCGCCCTGGCCATCGCCCAACAGCTGCAGTTGCAGACGGGGCTCGACACCTCTGGCGAACAACGCACCTTCAGCGGCTGGCTGGAGCAATCGCGGGCCAACTTCGACACGCTGCTCTGGAACGGCGAGTACTACGACATCGACGCCGAGAGCGGCACGCCGGTGGTGATGGCCGACCAACTCTGCGGCGATTTCTACGCCCGGCTGCTCGGGCTGCCGCCGGTGGTGAGCGAAGCCAACAGCCGCAGCACCCTCAAGGCCGTGAAGGAAGCCTGCTTCGAGCGCTTTGAAGGCGGCCGCCTCGGTGTGGCCAATGGCCTGCGCCGCGATGGCACCCCCCTCGACCCCAACGGCACCCACCCCCTGGAGGTGTGGACCGGCATCAACTTCGGCATCGCCAGCTACTACCGGCTGATGGGCGACACCGAAACCGCCCTGGCGATCACCTCAGCCGTGGTGGAGCAGGTGTATCGCGGTGGCCTGCAGTTCCGTACCCCCGAAGCGATCACCGCCGTGAACACCTTCCGCGCCTGCCACTACCTGCGGGCCATGGCCATCTGGGGGGTGTGGGCCACCCACACCAACTGGCAGCACATTCCTGGTGCGGAGCGGAGCTGAACACCACCACAGAAAAACGCGTACGATTAGTGGTACGCGTTTTTCTGGTCATGGGGGCCATCACGGCTAGCGAGGCGCGTCGACGCCTGTTCTCACTGATCGATGAGGTGCGCGAATCGCATCAACCGGTTGAGATCCACGGCAAGCGCGGCAGTGCGGTGCTGCTCTCGGAGCAGGACTGGCGCGCCATCCAGGAAACCCTTCACCTCACGTCCATCCCAGGCATGCGTGAGTCGATCCTCGAGGGGATGGCCGCACCAATCGATGAACTCAGTGAGGACGCCGGCTGGTGAGCTGGCGTGTTCTTTTCACCCGGGAGGCACAGAAGGACGCCCGCAAACTTGCCAGCGCAGCTCCGGCACTCAAAGACAAAGCCCAACAGCTTCTGGCTTTGCTGGCTGAAGACCCCTTCCAGCAACCGCCTCCCTTTGAAACCCTGGTGGGCGACTTACGCGGCGCCTACTCACGGCGGATCAACATTCAGCACCGGCTGGTGTACTCCGTTGACAGCAAGGGGGGAGTTGTCAGGGTGCTGCGGATGTGGAGCCATTACGACTGAGCCGCTCCGTTCCATACGCTGAACGTCAGATTTGCTGGTTCATGGCCTCAGGTTCTCTCGTTCGGGCTGTTGTGGCTTGCCTGGCCGGCGCGCTGCTGCTGCTCACACCACTGCAGCCCGCCTGGGCCCAAGTGCATGCCCATGACGATGAAAACGGCCAGGAGGTGGTGCGCAGCCTCGAGAGCCTGCGCGATCTCGATTACCAGAGCTGGCAGGCCGTGGCCTACCGCAGCGGCCCGCCCGGCGGCCCTGTGACGCTGCGGATCGTGGGCTTCCCCGGGAGGGTGCGCCTCGATCACCCCACGGCGCTGCTGGTGCACTCCGGGCGCAACACCTGGGAACTCGACGACATCACTACTGCCAACCCCAAGTTGGCGACCGATGGACGAGACGCCGCCGCCGAGTTCAACCTCAATCCACTGCTGTCTGAACTGCATCAGAACCGACCGCTGCGGCTTGAGCTACCTGGGGTGTTCGTTGAGCTGCCCGTTCCCCCCTACGTGGTGGCGGAATGGCGCAGCCTGCCCAGCTGGCGTGAGGATCAGGCCCAACACATCGGCTCATGAGCGCCCCCTGGCGGCCCTGGATGCAGCGTGCCCTGCAACTGGCCGCCCTGGGGGCAGGCCGCACCAGCCCCAACCCCCTCGTGGGCTGCGTCGTGCTCGATGCCGCCGGCCACCTGGTGGGTGAAGGCTTCCATCAGCGGGCCGGCACCCCCCATGCCGAGGTGCACGCCCTACGCCAGGCCGGTGCCCGTGCCGAGGGCGGAACGGCGGTGGTCACACTGGAGCCCTGCTGCCACCACGGCCGCACGCCGCCCTGCACAGAGGCCTTGAAGGCCGCGGGCATTGCGAGGGTGGTGGTGGCGATGACCGATCCGGATCCGCGCGTCTCCGGCCAGGGCCTAGCCCAGCTGCGGAGCGCGGGCATCGAGGTGATCGAAGCGGTGTGCGAGAGCGAAGCGCGCCAGCTCAACCGCGCCTTCATCCACCGGGTGCAGCAGGGCCGGCCCCTGGGCATTCTCAAGTGGGCGATGAGCCTCGATGGCCGCACGGCCCTGCCCAATGGCTCAAGCCAGTGGATTTCCGGCCCAACGGCCCGCAGCTGGGTGCATCAACTCCGGGCCCGTTGCGACGCGGTGATCGTGGGCGGGGGCACCGTGCGGGCCGACAACCCCCTACTCACCAGCCGGGGCCATCGCTCCCCTGAACCACTGCGCGTGGTGTTCAGCCGATCCCTGGATCTACCGGCCGGCGCTGCGCTCTGGGACCAACACCTGGCCCGCACCCTGGTGGTGCATGGCCATGACGCACCAGCGGATCGATGCGATCTGCTGGATCTGTGGGGGGTGGAGCGGCTGAGCCTCGAGCACTGCGAACCCCGGGAGCTGCTCGAGGCCCTCGCCCAGCGCGGATGCAACCAAGTGCTCTGGGAATGCGGCCCAGCGCTCGCCGCCTCCGCCCTGCATCAGGGCTGCGTACAGCAACTGGCCGCAGTGATCGCCCCGAAACTGCTGGGGGGACTAGCCGCCCGCACTCCCCTGGGTGATCTGGGGTTGGTGGATGTAAATCAGGCGGAGCCCTGGCTAGCGCAGCGACTACAACCGCTCGGGCCCGACTGGTGCTTTGAGCTCAGCGCTCACGGATCGAGCTGATCCTCCACATCCCGGGCGGTGTAGCGACTGATTAACAAGCCCATCACCATCGCCAGATAGACCGTGCCGGCGATGGCCACGATCACGCACAGCATCTGGGCCTGGGCCGAGAAGGGGTGAATGTCGCCGTAACCCGTGGTGGTGAGGGTGACAAACGCGAAGTAATTGAGCTCCACAAAATCCACCGCCCACACAGGGTGGGCTGGGTTGGCCGTCGTTCCTTGGGAGCGGAGCACAGGCCCATGGCTGGACCTGGTGGCGACGAAGCTCCCGGGCGCCACGGTTTCCAGGGCGCTGAACAGCAATCCCGCCGCCAGGCCGAGCAGCAGGTAGCCAGCCAAGGCACCGAACAACACCTCCCGGTTGATCTGCCGTTCCAAGGCCAGGTTGCGAATCAGCCGCTCACAGCTCCAGATCACCAACAGCGACCAGAGCACCAGCAAGGGCACACCGGTGCTCTGCTGCGACAAGGGCGTGAGGTACCAGATCAGCGATGCCACCCAGGTGACAAAGCCCAACATCCGAAACACGTGCATGCGCAGCGTTGGCCATCGCCCCTCCTTGATGGGCATCCCCAGGGCGCTGATCAACACCAGGGGTAGGGCCAGATAGCCGATCACAGCCAGCTGCCGAAGCCCCTTGGGCAACATCAGGCAGACCAGCACCCCCAAGCAGGTGATCAACAGGCCCACATAACCGCTGTGGCGGCGTCGCATGCGCGGGGTGTGCACGAACGCCGCTCCACCGGACTGGCTTCATTGTGGAGATCAGGGAAACAACGGCAACTGCTGGCTGCCTGGCTCTGATCGCGGAGCTCGCCTTGGCGGTGCTGTTGCGCTCCAGTTCCCCGGATCCCAGCCCTGCAGCAGCGGCTCAAGCGCCCGCAGGCCAGGACCATCTTTGGTTTCCAGCCAGGCCTGTTCCAGCCCATCGGGAACGATCACCGGCATGCGGTTGTGCAGTGGCGCCACCAGGCCATTGGGCGAGGTGGTGAGCACACAGCAGCTCTCCACCTCGCTGCCATCAGGGCCGATCCAGCGGTCCCAAATCCCCGCCAGCCAGAACAGGCCGTGATCACGGCGGTGGATGCGATGCCCTTTCTCCAGAAAGGCATCAGCCGGCAACAGGCAGCGCCGATGCCTCCAGGCGCCGCGGAAGCTGGCCTTCTCGGCCACGGTTTCAGCACGGGCGTTAAACGGCCGCGGACCCGCCAACGGATCCTTGCTCCATTCCGGCAGCAACCCCCACAGCATCAGGGCCGGCTGCAGCAGACCATGCTCCTGTCGTAATGCCAGCACCGGTTCTCCCGGGGCGATCAGGCCGCGCGGGGCGTAGTGCTGATCCAACCCCAGTGGCAGCGCACCCTGCAGGCGCGGCAGCAGCTGATCGAGGCGGGCGGTGAGGGAATAGCGGCCACACATGGCGAGAGCAACTCCCGTTCGGTTCTCACCCACCACTGGGGCCGTGGGTGACCCCTAGTTTGGATGCCATTCCGGCTGCCCGCGCATGGCTATCCGCAAGGACGACACGCCTCCGAACCGCCGGTTCGGCATCGTGAACTTGGTGCTGATCGGCTTCGGGGTGCTGCTGCTGGTGAGCAGCTTCCTGCCGAATCAGGGCATGCAGCAGGTGCCTCGCGTTCCCTACTCGCTGTTTGTGAGTCAGGTGGATGACGGCAACGTACGCCGCGCCTACATCACCCAAGAACAGATCCGCTACGAGCTGAAAGAGGCGCCGGCGGAAGGCGCCCCAAGTGTGCTGGCCACCACGCCGATCTTCGACATGGATCTGCCGAAGCGGCTCGAGGAGCACGGCGTGGAATTCGCCGCGGCACCACCCCAGAAGCCCAGCTTCATCACCACGGCCCTGAGCTGGATCGTGCCGCCATTGATCTTCATCCTTGTGCTGCAGTTCTTCGCCCGTCGTTCCATGGGCGGCGCCCAAGGCGCGCTGAGCTTCACCAAGAGCAAGGCCAAGGTGTACGTGCCCGATGAGGAATCCCGCGTCACCTTCGCCGATGTGGCCGGCGTGGATGAGGCCAAGCAGGAACTCACTGAGATCGTCGACTTCCTCAAGACACCTGAGCGCTACACCGCGATCGGTGCACGTATCCCCAAGGGCGTTCTGCTGGTGGGCCCTCCCGGCACCGGCAAAACCCTGCTCTCCAAAGCCGTGGCCGGTGAAGCGGGCGTGCCCTTCTTCATCATCAGCGGCTCGGAATTCGTTGAGCTGTTTGTGGGAGCTGGCGCAGCTCGCGTGCGCGATCTGTTTGAAGAAGCCAAGAAGAAAGCTCCCTGCATCATTTTCATCGATGAACTCGATGCCATCGGTAAGAGCCGCGCCGGCTCGATGGGCGTGGTGGGCGGTAACGACGAACGCGAGCAGACCCTCAACCAGCTGCTCACCGAGATGGACGGCTTTGCCGCCAAGGACAAACCGGTGATCGTGCTGGCCGCCACCAACCAGCCCGAGACTCTCGACGCCGCTCTGCTGCGCCCCGGCCGCTTCGACCGGCAGGTGCTGGTGGATCGCCCCGACCTCTCCGGCCGTAAGACGATCCTGGACATCTATGCCCGCAAGGTGAAGCTGGCCCCGGGCGTAGATCTCGACAAGCTCGCCCAGGCCACGAGCGGCTTTTCGGGCGCCGACCTGGCCAACCTGGTGAACGAAGCGGCATTGCTGGCGGCCCGGGCTAAGCGCACCGCCGTGGAACAGGGCGATCTCAATGAGGCTATCGAGCGCGTGGTGGCCGGCCTGGAGAAGAAGAGCCGGGTGCTGCAACCCGATGAGAAGAAGGTGGTGGCTTATCACGAAGTGGGCCACGCCATCGTTGGCCACCTGATGCCTGGCGGCAGCAAGGTGGCGAAGATCTCGATCGTGCCCCGCGGCATGGCAGCGCTGGGCTACACCCTGCAGCTGCCCACCGAGGAGCGCTTCCTCAACTCCAAAGAAGACCTGGAAGGTCAGATCGCCACCCTGCTCGGCGGCCGCAGCGCCGAAGAGATCGTGTTTGGAGCGGTGACCACCGGCGCTGCCAATGACCTGCAGCGCGCCACCGACATCGCCGAGCAGATGGTGGGCACCTACGGCATGAGTGATGTGCTCGGCCCCCTCGCCTACGACAAGCAAGGCGGCAGCCGCTTCCTCGGCGGCGGCAACAACCCGCGACGGGTGGTGAGCGATGCCACCGCTCAGGCGATCGACAAGGAGGTGCGCACCCTCGTGGATCGCGCCCACGACCGGGCCCTCTCGATCCTCAACCACAACCGTGAGTTGCTGGAGAGCATCTCCCAGCAGATCCTCGAAAAAGAGGTGATCGAGGGCGACGATCTCAAGAACCTGCTGGCCAGCAGCGTGATGCCGGAGGAGGCAGTGGCCATCGCCTGAAGGCCAAGGCCTTGACGGCGGGGCCCTTGATCCCGGATAAGGGTTCTTTGAAGAAAGGCCGATGGCTGCCAGCAGCGGCTACCCAGCCTTGGCGGAGCTGAAAGGGCGCGACTTTCTCTCCTCCACCGACACCACTGCTGAGCAGACCACAGCTCTGCTCCAGCTGGCGGCCGATCTCAAGGCGGGCCGAACCCGCATCGATCTCGGTGGCCGCAGCCTCGGCCTGATCTTCAGCAAGGCCTCCACCCGCACCCGGGTGAGTTTCACGGTGGCGATGGCCCGGCTGGGAGGCCAGACCATCGACCTCAATCCCCAGGTCAGCCAGGTTGGTCGCGGTGAGCCGGTGGCTGACACCGCCCGCGTGCTCAGCCGTTACGTGGATGCCCTGGCGATCCGCACCTTTGCCCAAGAGGAGCTGGCGGAGTACGCCCATTGGGCCTCGATCCCGGTGATCAACGCCCTCACCGATCTCGAGCACCCCTGTCAGGCCCTGGCCGACTACCTCACCCTGCAGGAAGCCTTCGGCGAACTGGATGGACTCACCCTGGCCTATGTGGGTGATGGCAACAACGTGGCCCACTCCTTGATGCTCTGCGGCGCCCTGCTGGGGGTGAACGTGCGGGTTGGCTGCCCCCAGGGGTATGAACCGGACGCCACGGTGTTGGAGCAATCCCGCCAGCTGGCAGGCACGCGCTGCAGCATCGAGGTAGTGCACGAGCCGGTTGCTTCCGTGCGTGGCGCCCACGCCCTCTACACCGATGTGTGGGCCTCCATGGGCCAGGAAGACGAGAAAGCAGCCCGCGAAGCCGCCTTCAGTGGCTGGTGCCTCAATGAAGAGCTCGTAGCCGAAGCCGATCCCCGGGCGATCGTGTTGCACTGCCTGCCCGCCTATCGCGGCCTGGAAATCAGTGCCGGCGCCATGGAAGGCAGCAGCACTCGCATCTTTGATCAGGCCGAAAACCGCCTTCATGCGCAACAGGCACTGCTGGCGGCACTCCTGGGCGGCGTCTGAGCCCACGCCCTGAGAGCAACACACACTTCAAGGCTTGCCAAGCGAACAGGCGAACGGTACAAATGTATTGACAGCCATCCGCATCGCCGGTGCCCGCAGGATCTCCTGAACCGCTCACCCCAGCCCAGCAGGAGCTGTACGACTGGCTAGCGAGCTTCATCGGCCAACACCGCCACAGCCCCTCCATCCGCCAGATGATGGAAGCCATGGGGCTGCGCTCCCCGGCTCCGGTGCAGAGCCGTTTACGGCACTTGCAGCAGAAGGGCTGGATCACCTGGCAGGAAGGCCAAGCCCGCACCCTGCAGCTCCTGGGCGCACTCACCCCAGGCATCCCCGTGCTGGGCGCCGTGGCCGCCGGCGGGCTGGTGGAAACCTTCGACGACGTGAGCGATCGCCTCGATCTGGCGCCCGTGCTGGAAACCCGCGGCCTGTTCGCCCTCACCGTGAATGGCGATTCGATGGTGGATGCCCACATCGCCGATGGCGACGTGGTGCTGATGGAACCGGTGCTGGAGCCAAGCCGGCTGCGCAACGGCACGATCGTGAGCGCCCTGGTGCCCGGTAGCGGCACCACGCTCAAGCACTTTCACCGCGATGGCCGCCAGGTGCGCCTCGAGGCAGCCAACCCCGCCTATGAACCGATCCTGCTCGACGCCGAACAGGTGGCGGTGCAGGGAAAACTCGTCGCCGTTTGGCGGCAGGTGTAGGCAGCTACCAGGCCTGCACCCCTGCGGTGTAAGCTCTCTGCATCGAAACGGCGGGCCGCAAGGCCGGTTCGGGAGTCCAGCCCCGATCAGCCTTTTGATCCCATCGGGGCCTTAGCTCAGCTGGTAGAGCACTTGCATGGCATGCAAGGGGTCAGGAGTTCGAATCTCCTAGGCTCCATTCAAGATCTGTCAAACCCCGTAGCCGTTGGCTGCGGGGTTTTTCGCTTTTAGGCAATCCCTCACACCGCGCGAGCGCTCACAACACCCGAAAACACCAGAAAAATGAGCGAGTGGTACACCACGAACTCTTTTGATCAAGTAGCCGTTGCCACGGTTTAAGCACGTTCATCCCCTTTGTGGGACGCACGCCTTGGCAGCAGGGAACGGGGCTGCCGGTTTCAGGCCACCGCCATGAACACACTTGCTCTCATCCGCGCTCAGATCCTCAAAGCCAAGCGCCTGCATCAGGCTCAGCTGGCCAGCGTGATCAACCCACGCGCTCAGATCTTCTGATCCGGAACGCTTTGTTCATTCGATACAGCAAGCGCCCCATGGGGCGCTTCTTTTATGGCTTGCGCCGGCAACTTTCACGCAATAAGTGCTGCACCAGAGCAGGGTCGGCCTGCAAGGCGTAGGCCTCAATCTCCCGCTGTCGGCTGTCCTGCGGCAATGGAGCGGTTGTGGCGACCACGTGGCTGAGATTGCCCTGATCGCGTAGGTGCTGCAGGAAAAAACCGTTGAGCTGGCGCTCCGTGAGATCGCCGGCGCGGCGTAGACCATCCACCAGGGTCATTGAGGTGGGCGTCTCGAGCCCATCGAGACAGTCCTGCACCACATGCACCAACTCGTGATGCAACACCTTGCTGCGCTCAGCCGGCCTCGCCAGCAACGCATCACCCAGGCACAGCACGTTGGCGCCCATGTTGTAAGTGGCGAGCTGCCCAGGGGCACCGCACTCACCCGCAAGCGAAACAGCCACCCCCAGGGAACGCAGCTGCTCCAGCAGCTGCGCCTCATCGCGCAGGGGCCCAGGAGCCGCCAGAGCCCCGCCAGCCAGCCCGAGCCATGCGCCGGAGCCGATCAACAACGCCAGAGCCCGGGGCAGCAAAGGCACAGGCGATCTCAAGAATGTCTCAAGATTGTCGCACCCTGAAACGGGTCCGGGCGATGCCGCTGGTGAGGCCAAGCAGCAGCAAGGGCCACTCACCTACGCGCCCGTAGACCGTGATCTCCGAGCGCTCACTGATCCGAACCGCCAGGGTTCCCGCCTCTCCGGCGGGCAAGCGCTGAAGCACCTCGCCAGCTGGGTTCACCACCAAGCTCGGGCCCGTGTTGGCCGCACTCACCAGCCAGCGGCTGGATTCCAAAGCGCGCAGCTGAGCGAGGGCTTCAAATTGCCGCTGGAGCTGGCTGGGATACGGATCGAGATTGGCGCTCGCCAACAGCCAGCGCGCCCCGTCCCGACTGGCTGCCGCCAGAGCCGTGCCATCAGCCAGCTCGTAGCAAATCGCCACGCCCACGTCCCCACCAGGGCGAGACAGCAGGCGTGAAGGCTGGCCGGGATCGATGCCCCCCACCGCGGACAGCCCACTCCAGGCGAGCCACTGGGGAGCGGGGATCCACTCACCGAGGGGAACCAGCCGGTGCTTATCGAGGGCCTGATCGGCCGTTAACGAACCCGGCTCAAATCGCAGCAGCGAACTGTGGAGACGCTCGCCCGCCTGGCGAAAGCCACCGCTCAACACCTCAACCGCAGCCGCGCGGGGCAAGGGCTCTCCAAGGGCCAGCGCCCCCTCAGGCAGCAACAGGGCATCCACCCCGAGCGCTTCTGCCTGAGCCTGCGCTGCAGCGAGGCGCCGCATCAGGGCCTGCTGCTGGGTCCAGCTGAATTTTTCACGGGTGGGGATCGCCGGCTGCAGCACCAGCAGCGAGAGGGATCGATTCGCAGCCTCGGCCGTCCGCTGCTCCGCCAGCACAAGCCACCAGCCCCAACCGTGCAGCACCAACACCAGCACCAGCCAGGTCAGCGCTGAACGTCCTGCTCCTGAACGCTGCGAGAACAAGTTGAGGAGCCAGCGCCACACCCACCAACTCAGCAGCAGCTGCAGGGCGGCCAGGCCACCAACGCCCACCAGCTGCGCCAGACCCGCCAGGGCCCGATCTCCCGGCAACACAGCGGTGCCCAGGCCGATCCAAAACAGCGGTCCTTTCGCCAGAAGCACCTCCGCCAAACCCCACAGCGATGCCGCTAGGCAGGCCGTGCTGAGGCGATCGGCTCCAAGACGCTGCACAACCCAACGCCACCCCGACACCAGCAGGGCTCCCAACACCCCAAGGCCCAGCCAGAGCAGGACGCACAGGGGCAGGCTGAGAGGCAGCGGCACCCCCACCCAATCCAACGGGTGCAACCAGAGCAACCAGCGGTGACTCACCAGCACTGCCGCAGCACCCCAGGCCAGAGCCGGCCCCGGGCCCAGAGCCCACAACGGCAGCAGCGCCAGCCACAGCAACGGCGGGCAGCCCCAAGGAGGCAGAGCCGCTCCCGCCAGCCCACCTGCTGCGAGAGCGATCCACCATCTCCACAACGGCCGGTTGCCTGCCATGGCCACAGACCCTAGGAAGCGCCATGGTTTGCACAGAGCGCTTCAACGGCGATGGCCATGGATCCGAGCAATCCCCTGCAACAGCTGCTGGTGCGCGGGCTCGGCACCACGTCGCTGGTGTCTGAACGACTCAGGGGCGTGACCCAGGCCTGGGTACGCAGTGGCCGGCTGGATCCGAGCCAGGCCACTGCTTTGGTGGATGACGTGCTCGCCAGCCTCCGCGGAGAGAACCCCGAGCTGGAGAAACAGACCGAACGCCAGGTGGAGCGCAACCTCGATCACCTGCTGCAGGATCTGGGCCTCGCCCGGCAGCGGGAGGTGGATGAGCTGCGCGGGCGCATTGATCGCCTCGAGCAGCAGCTGCGGCGTCAGCGCAGCGACGATCCCGCCAGCAACACCAGCGGCTATGGCGACCTTCCCGACTGAAGCTGGGGCAGAATCGCGCCAACGCAGCGATCCAACCAGCCCATGCGCGACATCCTGATCAGTTCAGCTGTGTGCGTGGCCTGCCTGTTGCTGGCCCTGGTCAGTCAGCTGGTGTCGCCCTCCACAGTGCAGGCGCAACCCACGGCACAAGCCGCAGTCGTCTCAGCCGCGCCGGCGGCGATGCAAGCCCCTGTGCGTGGCCAGTTCGAATTGGATCCCGAAGACCCCAACCCCACCCTTTTCACCATGGCCAACGACACCGGCAGCCCTGATCAGATCGCCGATTCCGGCGCTTCCGCCCTCGGTGGAGAACTGGTGGTCGCCAAGGAACGCGTGACCCCCAGCGGCCTGCGCATCACCGATCTGGAGCTGGGTGATGGCCCCGAAGCCACCTCGGGTCAGACCGTGGTGGTGAACTACCGCGGCACCCTGGAGAACGGCAAAGAGTTCGACAGCAGCTATGGCCGCGGTCCCTTCTCCTTCCCCCTCGGCGCCGGCCGGGTGATCAAAGGCTGGGATGAAGGTGTGGCAGGCATGCAGGTGGGCGGCAAGCGCAAGCTGGTGATTCCCGCCGATCTGGCCTACGGCGAGCGCGGTGCGGGCGGTGTGATTCCCCCGAATGCCACGCTGATCTTTGAAGTGGAACTGCTGGAGATCAAGGGCTGATTCAGGTGTCCTCCGGAGCGCCAGCGTTCACACGTGGCGCCCGTACACCCTCCTGGGGATTCGGTTCTCGCGACTTACGAAACCTGAAGCGATCGTTAGGATGCCGGGCCGACCGGCGCTAGGCCGGCCACACCCAGCACGACCCCACGTCTCATGGCTCACACGCTGCCTGCGCTGCCCTACGGCCTCGATGCGCTCGAGCCCCACATCTCCCGCCAAACCCTTGAGTTCCACCACGGCAAGCACCACAACGCTTACGTGACCAACCTCAACAACTTGGTGGCCGGCACCGAGCTGGAAGGCAAGAGCCTGGAAGACACCATCACCGCCGTGGCCGGTGACGCCAGCAAAGCCGGCGTGTTCAACAACGCCGCTCAGGTGTGGAACCACAGCTTCTACTGGCAGTGCATCAAGCCCAATGGCGGCGGCACCCCCAGCGGCGCTCTGCTCGACAAAATCAACGCTGACTTCGGCAGCTTCGAGAAGTTCGTTGAGGAGTTCAAGGCCGCCGGCGCCACCCAGTTCGGCAGCGGCTGGGCCTGGCTGGTGCTCGACAACGGCACCCTCAAGGTGACCAAGACCGGCAACGCCGATCTGCCCCTGGCCCACGGTCAGAAGGCTCTGCTCACCATGGATGTGTGGGAGCACGCCTACTACCTCGACTACCAGAACCGCCGTCCCGACTACATCACCACCTACCTCGACAAGCTGGTGAACTGGGACTTCGTGGCCGCCAACCTGGCCGCCGCCTGATCGATCGTCGCGATCACAACCCCAGCCCCCGGAACCCCCGGGGGCTTTTTTGATGGCTGATTTTCAGCCTCAGGGTCACGCTTCATCAGGGGCGCGCTTCCGCCATCACCGCCTCCGGCGCGATCCACATGGCATCGCCGTAGGAGAAGAAGCGATAGCCCTCGGCCTTGGCTTGCTCATAGAGACCCAGCAGGCGCTGGCGGCCGATCAGGGCGCTCACCAGCAGGAGCAGCGAACTCTTGGGCAGGTGGAAGTTGGTCAGCAGGCCCTGCACCACCGCAAAGCGATAGCCCGGCTGAATCACGAGGTTCACGGGGCCGGTGTGGGGCTTCAGCGCGCCGCCATGCAGCTGGGCCACCGCCTCCAGGCTGCGCACGCTGGTGGTGCCCACGGCAATCACCCTGCCGCCGCGGGCGCGGCAGGCAGCCACGGCCTCCACCAGCTTGGGCGATACCTCCACCCATTCGCTGTGCAACTCCAGCTGCGTGAGGTCTTCGGTTTCCACAGGCCGAAACGTGCCCAGACCCACGTGCAGGGTGACCTCCGCCAACTCCACACCACGGGCGCGGATCGCGCTGATCAGTTCATCGCTGAAGTGCAACCCCGCCGTGGGTGCGGCCACGGCTCCGGGGCGGGAGGCGTAGCGGGTCTGATAGCGCGTGTCGTCGTCGTCGCTCTGCTGCTGGATGTAGGGAGGCAGGGGGATCGAGCCATAACGCGCCAGCAGGGCTTCGATCGCCTCGGGGCTGGTGCACTCCTGAGGGAAGCGCACCACGCGACCTCCACTGGCCTCATCGATGCCCACCACCTCCAGCGGCAACGGCTCCTGTCCGTCGTGCTCAAGCTGCAACACCTCACCGGGCTTGAGCCGTTTGGCAGGACGCGCCAGACACAACCAATCGCTGCCCTGCACCGGCTCGAGCACCAGCAGCTCCACCGAACCACCGCTGAGCCGCCGAACATGCAGACGGGCTTTAAGCACCCGGGTGTTGTTCACCACCAGAAGATCGCCAGGCTGCAGCTCGTGCTGCAGATCCCAGACCGTCAGGTGGCGGCAGCTGGAGGATGGACCCGGATCAACAGCCAGCAACCGGGCGGAGTGGCGCGGCTCGACGGGCCGTTGAGCAATGAACGTCTCCGGAAGATCGAAGATGTAGCTCGACAGCCGCTGATCGGCCGGCTCAGACGGCAAGGCTTTCGGGGTTGGTTTCGATCAGCTGGGCCAGATCCTTGAGGAAGGCGGCGGCATGGGCGCCGTAGATCACGCGGTGATCGCAGGTGAGGTTCACCTGCATCTGATTGGCTACTCGCATAGAGCCGTCCTTGCCGGCCACCACCGTGGGGCGGGAGGCCGCCACCGCAAGGATCGCGCCGGTGCCCGGGGGCAGGATCGCGTCGAAGCGATCCACACCGAACATGCCCAGGTTGGAGAGGGTGAAGGTGCCGGTGCTGTATTCGTCGGGCTGCAGCTGCTTGCTGCGGGCACGGCTCACCAGATCAGCCCAGTTGCGAGCCAGTGAATAGATATCGGTCTTGTCGGCGTTGGCCAGCACCGGGGTGATCAGGCCACCGTCTTCCATGGCCACCGCGACGGCCACATTCACCGCAGCGGGGTAGGCCATGGCGATGCCGTCGGCGCTGGTGGCGGCATTCACCTGCGGATGGCGGGCGAGCACCACGCCCACAGCCTTGGCGAGCAGGGCGGTCATGGTGACGCCCTTGCTCTTCACCTGCTTGTAGAAGGCGTCGAGCTTGGTGGTGGTGATCGTGTAGCCCACCCGGAAACATGGCACTTCCAGGCTGGCCAGCATGTTGCGGTTGACCGCGTTCTGGAGCGTGTTGAAGCTCACGCTCTCGCCGGGGCGACCGAAGGCGTCGCCGGCCGGGGCCGGTGCGGGCGCAGCAGCACCATTGCCGGCTGCAGCCACAGCAGCAGGGCCTGAGCCCTCAGCCACGCGGGGAACAGCCACGGTGAGGCCGAGGGCGCGCTCCACGTCTTCCGCCTGAATGCGACCGTGGGGGCCGCTGCCACGCAGGGTTTCCAGGGCCACACCGTGCTGGCTGGCCAGCTTCTTGGCGCGGGGGCTGGCCACGATGCGGCCATTGCTCACCGGAGCCGGAGCGGCGGCCACAGCCACCGGGGCTGCCACCACAGGAGCCGGTGCAGCGGGAGCGGCAGGCGCAGCCGCAGCAACAGCGGGAGGGGCGGCAGGGGCAGCTGCCGCTGCAGGAGCGCCACCACTGGGGGCCTTGGCCTGAACCTCGGCGATCTCCGCCTGGGTCTCCACGATCAGACCGATGGTTTCGCCAACGGGAGCGGTGCCGCCAGCCGGCATCAGCACGGCGGCGAGATAGCCCTCGTTGAACGATTCCACGTCCATGTCGGCCTTGTCGGACTCGACCACGAGCACCGACTCACCGCGCTCCACCTTGTCGCCGGGCTTCTTGAGCCACTCCACGATCTTGCCCTCCGTCATGGTGGAGGAGAGGGCGGGCATAAAGATTTCGTGGGTGGCCAACGGAGGTCTGCCGCGCAATTGGGGCGGATTTTACGTGGCTCGCTTCCCCGCCCTGTGCTGGCGCAGCAGCTGATCAGAGGGTGCCTTCGATCGCTTCGATCACCCCATCGCGCACCACGACAGACACCGACAACTTCTCCACGAGGTTGTCGCCGACACTCACATCGCAGAAGCTCTCCAGCTGGCCCTGCTCCACGATCTGCTCCATCTCCAGATCGCGCACCTGCCGCTGCTGCTCGATCAGCTGACGCTTCTGCTCCTCGAGCTCAGCCCGCTTGGCAGCCACCTGCTCCTGAACCGAGGCCACCTGGTCCTGCACGCGGGGATCAAGGGGATTGGCGCTCTGGCTGCGGATCGCATCCACCAGCTGCTGACCTTCCTGCTCAAGCTGCGCCAGCTGGGCATCACTGCCGGCGATGGCATTGCTGATCTCGCGTTCGGCGTCCTCTTTCCAGCGAGGGGTCACCACGGCGCGCACGGTGATCGAGCGCTTGATCGAGAGGCTGCCGTCGGCCATGGGTCTGAACAATCAGCGCACAGGTTGTCAGCGTTGGGCGGCTGGGGCAACGCAGCGGCCGGGCGGGTTTCCGGCCCGTTCACCCGCCAACGCAACGGTGCAGATCAACGGCCGTAGATCGCCTCGATCGCCGCCGCATCGCGCTCGGCAATGCGATCGCGCTTCTGCTTGAGGGTCTGGGTGAGCAGGCCGTTGTCGAGGGTGAACGGCTCCACCAGGGCCACACCGGCCAGGCGCTCATCCGGGCGGGCACCGGCACGCGCCTGCAAGCGGCGATTGAGCCTGCCGGTGAGCGCCTTGAGCAACGCCGGGTCGGCGGCGCTGCCCTGCGGCAGCGGCAGCCCCTCCTCGCGGGCCCAGTTGGCCAGGGCCTCGGCCTTGGGCACCACCAGGGCTCCAAGAGCTTTGCGGTCTTGCCCCACGAGCATCACCTGCTCCACCAGGGTGCAGGCCACCAGGCACTCCTCCAGGGGGCCCGGTTCGATGTTCTCGCCGCTGCTGAGCACGATCGTGTCCTTAGCGCGGCCGGTGAGCACCAGGGTTCCATCAGCCAAAAGTTGGCCCAGATCGCCGGTGTCAAACCAACCCTGCGCATCCAGCACCTTGGCGGTGGCTTCGGGTTTGCCCAGATAGCCCCCCATCACCTGGGGCCCTCTGGCCAGCACGCGGCCCCGCTGGCCCACCTGGAGCAGCGCACCGCTCTCGGGATCAACAATCCGGATCGCCGTGCCCGGCAGGGGCTGGCCGGAGCTGCCGCGGCGGTTGTTCCAGCGGCGGCGGCAGGTGAGCACGGGGCTGGTTTCGGTGAGGCCGTAGCCCACCAACAGCTCAATCCCCACCGCCTCAAAGAAGCCATCCACGTGGATCGCCAGGGCACCTCCACCGCTGATGGCCGTGCGCAAACGGCCACCGATCAGCTGCTGGCGCACCTTGGGCCAAAGCACGCGGCTGGCCAGGCCATGCAAGGGCCAGCTCAACAGCGCCCCACCCGCCGCCAGCAACCGGCGCCCGGCCGGCTCGGGAGCGAGGGTGCGATCGGCCGCCACCCGCCGTGAGAGGCAGTGGTAGCGGCTCAGGCCCAAGGCGGAGCGGAGCAGCTTCTGGCGAGCGGAGGGCATCGCCGCCAGCGCATCCTCAAAGCCGCTGAGCAGAGCCTCCCACAGACGCGGCACGCTGATCAGATAGTGGGGCCGCACCCGTTGCAAATCGGGCCGCAGCTGCTTGAGGTTGGTGTAGGTCTGCGAGCAGCCGCAGGCGAGCAGGAAATATTCGGCGCTGCGCTCGTAGGCATGCCAGATCGGCAGCACACTCAGCACCCGATCGCCAGGCTGCGAAGCCACGGCCACGCCGAGATGGCGCAGCTGGTGCAGCAGGTTGGCGTGGCTGAGGGGCACGCCTTTGGGTTGGCCCGTGGTGCCGGAGGTGTACAGCACGGTGGCCAGGCGTTGATCGCCCCCTTGGGGCCAGGCCGGCGCGGGGGCTGCGGCGCCGCGGGCCATCAGCTCCTCCCAGGTGAAACAGGGCAACACCGGCACCACTGAGCCGCGATCGCCCTGCAGCACCACCACAAAGCGCAGTTGGCCCAGCAACTCGCTGCTGAGCTTCAGCCGCGACAGCAACTCCGCCGACTCGAGCACCAGAGCCACGGCCCCGCAATCGGCGGCGATGTAGCGCAACTCCTCCACCGGCGCCGCACTGCCACGCACTGCATCGGCGGCACCCAGGCGCATCAGGGCCTGATCAGCCACGAGCCAACGGGGGCTGTTCTCCGAAAACAAAGCCACCACCTCGCCCGGCTTCACACCGAGGGCTGCAAACCCTGCAGCCGCCTGCTCAATGCGGGCGTGAAGATCGCGGAAGCTCAGCTGCTCCGGCGGCTTGGCATGGGGGGCATCCAGTGCGGTGGCATCCCCATGGCGTTCGGCCAACGGCCCCCACAGCTGCTCAAGGCCGGTGAGAGCACTCCAATCCGGGCGAGCGGCCAGGGCCCGCTGATCCTGGCGGCTGCCGCTCCAGTTGATCTCAGCGGTGGGCATCGAAGCGATTCAGGTGGCCCGGTCTTACCACCCCTGCAGGCCTTCCTGGCGAGTGGGAGGCCGCAGGCTGAGCCCGAACCGGCGGCTGAAACAGCGCAACAACATCGGCCGCAGGGCCGCCGCCGTGAGCTCCGGCCGCCAATCCACCAGCCGTGCCACCGGCCGATCGGCGATGCCGCAGGGCACCACCCGGGCAAATCCGGCCAGGTCAGCCTCCACATTCAGCGCCAGGCCGTGCTGAGAGATCCAGCGCCGCGCCCCCACACCGATGGCGGCGATCTTGCGTCCCTCCAGCCACACACCGGTGAGGCCACTGAGTCGTTCCGCCTGCAGCCCGAGCTCGGCCAGCAGATCGATCACCACCCCCTCCAGCTCCCTGAGATAAAGGTGCAGGTCGGCGCCATGGCGCTGGAGGTTGAGTACTGGATAGAGCACCAGCTGCCCCGGGCAGTGGTGCGTCACCTCACCACCGCGATCAATCCGGAATAAGGGTGCGGGTGGGTCGGCCGGATCGAAGTTCAGAAAAGCCTGATCAGCCCCGCGGCCAAGGGTGTAGCAGGGCTCGTGTTCGAGCAGCAGCAGTGCGTCGGGACCGATGGGATCCGCCAGCAACCGCTGCTGCAGCTGCTGTTGCCAAGCCCAGGCCCGCGGGAATGGCACCAGCCCCGCAGGCTCAAAACAGATTGCGTCGCCCGTGGTGGAAATCACGCACCGTTCCTAGCGTTCAAGCGAGCCCATCGCCCGGGAGGCAAGGGATGAAGTTGTTGATCCACGGACGCAACCTGGAGGTCACTCCAGCCATTCGCGACTACACCGAAGACAAGCTCAAGCGAGCCATCGGTCATTTCGATGGGATGGTGAAGGAGGCGGACGTGCATCTCTCGGTGGCCCGCAATCCGCGGGTGCCGCAACAAACCGCCGAGGTGACCGTGTTTGCCAACGGCACGGTGATCCGGGCTCAGGAACGCAGCGAAAACCTGTACGCCAGCATCGATCTGGTGGCAGGCAAACTCACCCGCCAACTCCGGCGCTACAAAGACCGCCACGGCGACCATCACCACAGCGCAGGCCATCACGCCAGCGCCACCCCGAGCCTGGCGGAACTAGCCGGTGACGACGCGGTGAGCGGCTCCCTGGTCGATGGCAAGGAAGCCGCCCTGCCCAGCCGTGGGGTCCGGCGCAAATACTTCGCCATGCCGGCGATGAGCCTGGATGAGGCGCTGCATCAGCTGGAGCTGATCGACCACGACTTCTATCTGTTCCGTGATGCCGGCAGCGGTGAACTCCAGGTGGTGTATCGCCGCAACCACGGCGGCTACGGGGTGATCCAGGCCAAGGGCTGACGTGGAAGTCGCCCAGACTGGCCCGACCTGCTGAGCCCTCCCCGCTTGCGCGACCTGCCTGATCTCGCACCGCTGATCGATCACGCCCTGCTGGATCCCCATCAGGGCCGTGAAGCGGTGCTGCGCTGCTGCGATGAAGCGCGTCACTTCGGATTCGCCGGAGTGTGCGTGGCCTCGCGCTGGCTGCCCGAGGCGCGCGAGCGGCTCGGGCCGAGCGGCGGGCGGGGGCCTCGACTGGTGAGCGTGGTGGGATTCCCCTTCGGAGCCGTGCCGGCGGTGATCAAACGCGCTGAGGCGGAATGGGCGGCGGCAGCCGGCGCGGAGGAGCTGGATGTGGTGCCTGACTTCGGTGCCCTCGCCGATGGCGACAGCAGCCGCTTCTGCAACGACCTGGCCCCGATCGTGGAACTGGGCCTACCGGTGAAGGTGATTCTTGAGGTGGGGCGACTCAGCCCCGCAGCCCTGGAGCTGGCCGTGGAAGCCAGCATCGATGTTGGGGCAGCCATGCTCAAAACCGGCAGCGGCTTCGGCCCAGCGGCCACGGTGGCCCAGGTGACGCAGCTGCGGCAGCTGGCGCGAGGCCGGGCGGCCGTGAAGGCCTCGGGCGGCATCAGCAGCCTGGAGCAAGCCTTCGAGCTGGTGGAGGCTGGTGCCAGCCGACTGGGCACCAGCCGGGGCGTCGCTCTGATTCAGGCCCTGCGACAGGGGGATCAGGGCAGCTCCGCTGCCAGCGGCGAGCCTTGAGCGCCGAGCAGCGACTCGAAGGCCTCGTGCTGCGCAGCAGTGCGCTGGGCGAAAGCGACCGCCTGATCACGCTGCTCAGCGCCAGCGAGGGAGTGATCCGGCTGGCGGCGCCCGGGGCCCGGAAGCCCAAAAGCTCGATGGCAGCCGCCGTTCCATTGGCGGTGCTGCAGTTGCAGGCCGGCGGACGGAGCAGCCTCAAACGCGTGCGCCAGCTCAGGGTGCTGCGCAATTTCGCCGCCCTGGCCGAGCGGCTGGAAACACTAGCGGCGGCTCAGGGGCTAGCTGAGCAAACGCTGCTGCTGGTGCCCAGCGGCGAGGCTGTGGAGGGGGTTCTCGAGGATCTACTGCTGCAATTGAGCCGGCTGGAGCTGGTGGTGCAGGAGCGCCAGGAGAGCGTTGAAGCCCTTGCGATTGCCGTTCAAGGGGTGGTGCATCTGCTGGCCCTAGGGGGCTACGCCCTACCGCTGGCCTGCTGTGCACGCAGTGGCACGCGGCTCGAGCCGCCACTCGGCAACTGGGAGTGGCGCTGCAGCCTCCTGCCCGGCGAAGGCTTCGTGATCGGAGCCGTGGCCGGGGCACAGCTGGTGCTCAATGCCTCTGAGCTCGCCCTGCTGCAACGCCTGCTGCGCCCTGCTTTGCCACGTCGCCGCGACGGCGAGCTGATGGGGCCATGGCCGGTGTGGCTGCGCTTGCTGCAACTAGTGGAGCTGTGGAGCCGCGAACACCTCGGCCGCAGCCCACGCTCCTGGAAGCTGCTGCGCCAGTGCTTTGGCGAAAGCGCCATCAGTGGTGGCCGTGGGGCATCATCGTGATCCGGAACACCAGGTCACAGCCGATTCCCCCCTTGAGCGAAGCGTCAAGATCGACTGGCCTGCAAGCCGTGCTGGCGCTGCCGGAATTCCGCAAGCTCTGGCTCGGCCAGATCTTCAGCCAGCTGGCGGACAAGTTCTACATCGTGTTGATGGTGTTTCTGATCGCCCAGTACTGGGTGACAGCACCACTGCCGAGCGACGGAGCCCTGGCTGAAGCGGCCGGAGCCTTTCGCTTCAGCATCGACAGCCGCGCCCAGCTGATCACCCTTCTGGCCACTGGGATCTACGTGGCCAACACGATTCCAGCGATGGTGCTGGGCCTGGTGGCCGGGGTCTGGGCCGACCGCTGGCCCAAGCGGGAAGTGATGGTGGCCAGCAATGGCATCCGCGCGGTGCTCACCTTGCTGGCACCCCTGAGCCTGCTGGATGGACCCGAATGGCTCGGGCTGAGTTGGGGTTACTGGGCGCTGCTGGTGATCACCTTTCTCGAATCGGTGCTCACCCAATTTTTTGCCCCAGCCGAGCAGGCCGCCATCCCGATGCTGGTGCCCACCCGCCAATTGCTAGCCGCCAATTCCCTGTATCAGGCCACCAGCATGGGGGCCACGATCGTGGGCTTTGCCCTGGGTGATCCGATCCTGCGGCTGCTGAAGTTCTGGCTCGGTTCGATCGGCATCGCCAACGGCGAATTTGCGCTTCTACCGCTTTGCTACGGCCTGGCGGCCCTCTCGATTGCCTGGATCCGCGTGGAGGAAACCCCTCGCCAGGAACGGGAGCAAACCGTTTGGCAGGAAATGGCTGACGGCCTGCAGGTGCTGCGCGAGCGTCCGAGTGTGCGCAGCGCGCTCTTGCAGCTGGTGCTCCTCTACAGCCTGCTGGCGGCCTTGTACGTGCTGGCCATCAGCCTCGCCTCGGCCATTCAGCAGCTCGGCCCTACCCAGTTCGGCACCCTGCTGGCGATGAGTGGCGTCGGCCTGGCCGTGGGCGCTGTGGCCGTGGCTCAGGTGGGGCATCGCTTCAACCGCCGCCGGCTCGCTTCCACTGGCCTTGGCACGATCGCCTGGAGCCTGGTGTTGCTCGGCCAGCTGCGGGGCAGCCTCACCCCCACCCTCACCCTCTGCGCCGTGCTTGGGGTGGGCGCAGCCTTACTGGCGATTCCTGCCCAGACCACCATCCAGGAAGACACCCCGGAGGCGATGCGGGGCAAGGTGTTCGGGCTCCAGAACAACCTGATCAACATTGCCCTCAGCCTGCCGTTGGTGCTGGCGGGAACCGTGGTGAGCCGCTATGGATTGCTCCCGGTGCTCTGGGTTCTGGCGGCGCTGGCCCTTGCTGCTGCCCTTCTGGAGAGGCCCTGGGAACGCTGCTAGCGTCGGCTCAGGATCGAGCGCTGCGCCCGAGTGGTCCATATCGCCTGGCTGGGCAAGAAATCGCCCTTCTGCGGCAATGTCACCTACGGCCTGACCACAACAGAGGCCCTGCGCAGCCGCGGCCACGAGATCAGCTTCATTCATTTCGACACGCCCGCTGGGGGGCTGGGCCGATCAGCCGAAGACCCAGGCCTTGGCCTCGGCAGCAGCGATGCCAACCCGGAAGTGGCCCTGCCCTATCTGGTGAAGTCGCAGGTGTACACAATCCCCTCGCCAGGGGCACAGCGGGAGCTGCGGGAATCGCTTGAGCGGCTGCGACCTGATCTGGTGCACGCCAGCCTCACGCTCTCTCCACTCGATTTCCGGCTTCCCGATCTCTGCCAGCAACTGGGCCTCCCCTTGGTGGCCACGTTTCATCCGCCGTTCGATGCTGCCCTGCGCAACCTGAGCTCGGGCACCCAGCAGCTCACCTATCAGCTCTACGCCCCATCGCTGGCCCGCTACGACCGAGTCGTGGTGTTCTCCGATCTGCAGGCCGATGTGCTGATGCGGCTCGGGGTTCCGGCCAATCGGCTGGTGGTGATCCCCAATGGCGTTGAGCCCGAGCAGTGGAAACCCGGCATCCCCGGATCCGATTCCAAGGAGCTGCAAGAGCTGAAGCAGCGCTTCGCTGGCCGCAGGGTGTTCCTCTACATGGGCCGCATCGCCACCGAGAAAAACGTGGAAGCCCTGTTGAGGGCCTGGCGGCTGGTGCAACCTGCGGGCTGCACGCTCGTGGTGGTGGGTGATGGCCCAGTGCGCCAATCACTGATGCAGACCTACGGCCCAGAGATCCAGGTGAACTGGTGGGGCCATGAACCTGATCAAGCCAAGCGGCTGGCCCTGCTGCAACTGGCGGAGGTGTTCCTGCTGCCTTCCCTGGTGGAGGGGCTGAGCCTGGCGCTGCTGGAGGCGATGGCCAGCGGCACCGCCTGCGTGGCCACCGATGCCGGCGCCGATGGCGAAGTGCTCGATGGGGGCGCCGGCATTGTGATCAGCACCCAAGGCGTAACCACACAACTCCGCACGCTGTTGCCGGTGTTGCGTGATCAACCCGTGCTCACCGCGGAGCTCGGCCGCCGCGCCCGCCAACGGGCGCTGGAGCGCTACACCCTCAGCCGCAACATCGACCAGCTGGAGCAGCTCTACGCCGAACTGGTGCCTCAGGGGAGCCTGGCGGCTTAAGCACTCAGCGAATCCGGTTCCACGCCCCACTGCTCACGGATCAGCCGCAGCGGCTGTTCGGCCAGGTCGAAGTAATCCACCTCCAAGAGCGGATCCACGCGGCAGCCGGCACCCCGGGCGATCGCCGTCGCCACCCGCTCACGGCCGCCCGGGTCCGAGAGGGTGTGGCCGTAGTGATCCAGCAGCACCAGGCTCTGCAGCAAGCCGGTTTCGTAGATGCTCACGGCACCGAGGAAGCCGACCATCGCTCCAGGCGAGGAGCTGGCGGCCGCCATGAAGGCCGTCACCTCCAGTTCACCGATCGGTGTGGTGTCGTAGCCCGCCACCAGATGCACCCAGTCGTGATGGGCCAGGGCGGCATTCGCCGCACCGGGTTCGCCCGGCAGGCGGAAGCCCCGCTCTTGGTAGAAGTCCCACAAGCCACGGCCCAAGCTCTGCGGCGGGCACTGCGCCAAGGCCGCCCAACGCTGCTGCTCCGCAGGGTCGGGCTCCACGGTGAGGGCATAGGCGGCCGTGCCGTACTGCTCGAGCAGCTGCTGAAAGTGGGGATCGCGCTGATCGTCGCCCTCCCCAATCCAGTTGAGGCGATAAAAATCGGCCGTGGCACAGGCCTGAGCCTGGCGGGTGAGATCGCGCGCCAGCAGCACAGCGCTGTCCTCCACCCCCAGCGCAGACGCCCAGTGCTCCACCGAAGCCTGCAATTCAGGCGGAATCGGCCGGCAGACCATCTCGAGCAGCACAAGCAAGTCGATGAGCTCGCGCCGCTGGGTGAGCTCCGGCAGCTCACAGGCCAGCTGAGCCGGCTCCACGACAGGAAGAGCGTCAAGCTCCAGCTCAACCCCCAGCAGGCGCTCAAACAACAGCGCGAGCAAAGCCGGCTGCAGATCTGAGGTCCAACTGCCGCTTAGACGGCAAGCACTCACGGCCGCCGCCGCCAGCAGCGGTGCCTGCTCCGGGCGGTTGTGGATCAGGAACACCCGGCGTCCAGCTCAGCGCAGCAGGCAGCGAACGCTGCGGCTGGATCCAGAGCCGCCGTGATCGGCCGGCCAATCACCAACTGACTGGAGCCTGCGGCCATGGCCTGAGCGGGCGTCATCACCCGCTGCTGATCTCCCAGGGCCGCACCCGATGGGCGGATCCCTGGGGTGACGAGCGCAAAGGGATGGGGATGGGCGCTCCGTAGGGCTGCTACCTCCAGGGGCGAGCACACACACCCACCAATTCCGGCGGAGGCCGCCAGCTCAGCCAGGCGAGGCACATAGCTAGGCACCGGCTCATCGATGGCCAGCTCGGAGGCAAAACGGGCCGGATCCCAGCTGGTGAGCACCGTGACCGCCAGCAGGGTCGGGGTAGGCAGCCCTGCAGCGCTGGCCGACTCCTGCGCCGCCTCTTGGGCCGCCGCCAGCGCCTCACGGCCGGCGCAGGCGTGCACAGTGATCAACTCAGCACCGAGACGCGCCGCACTGCGACAAGCCCCGGCCATGGTGGCGGGGATGTCGTGGAACTTGAGATCCAGGAACACCCGCTTGCCTTGATCGCGCAGCTGTTGCACCGCCGCAGGGCCAGCCGCCACGAACAGCTCCAGACCCACCTTCACCCAGCGCAGCGCCGGCACCGCCCGGGCGAACGCGAGGGCCTGCTCCGGCGCCATGCCATCGAGGGCAACGATGATCCGGTCGGCAGGGCTCGTGCTCACGTGCTGGGATGCAAAGGCACGATTTCAGGCTACGGAGCGGCCTCGAGCGAAGGCCCTCGACCTGTAACGAAATCATTCACACGGAGGCGCGCTGCGGCGGTCCTGGTCAGCTTGCAGTCGGCCCAGTCCCAAGGCCGCCGCCCCTCGCCAGCGCACCGATGCCATTCAGCCGCCGCCACGCCCTACAGGCTCTTGGCATGGCCGCCGGCGCTGGAGCCACCGCGACCGGTCTAGGCCGTTCCGCAAGCCAGGCTGCACCCACTGCAGCCCTGGACCTAAGCAAGGAGCTGGAGGCCTGCACCCCCAGCAGCGATCCGCTGGAGGCCTTGCTGCAACGCAACCGGATCTTCAGCAAGGCCTGGCAGCGCAGCATGCAATCCAACAATCCGCAGGAACGGATGCGGATCCAGCAGGCCATCTTTGACACCAGCTGCCAGATCAACCCCCTGTCCCTCACCAAGGGGCAGCGGCCCTGGGCGGCCCTGCTGAGCTGCGCGGATGCCCGGGTAGCCCCGGAATGGATGTTCGGCCTCGGCTCGGGCGAACTGTTCCAGGTGCGCGTGGCGGGCAATAACGCTTACAGCGACGGCATCGCCAGCCTGGAATACGGCGTTGCGGTTCTAGAGGTGCCGTTGATCCTGGTGATCGGCCACAGCAGCTGCGGCGCCGTTAAAGCTGCCATGGGCAGTGATCCCCTTACGCCGCTCCTGGAAGATCTTGTGAAACCGATCCGGCAATCGCTTCAGCCTGGCGACGACCTCACCCAGGCAATCAAGGGCAACGCCCGTTACGCCGCCGCCAAGCTGATCAAGCGGAGCCCCACCCTGGCGGATGCCCAAGCAGCGGGCAAGGTCCGGATCCAGCCCACCTACTTCGACCTGCAGACAGGACTGGTGACCGTGATTTAACTGGCCGCAGCGCCTAACCCGCCACGAGGCGGCGGAAGGTTTTTTTGCCCAGCTGCAACACCTTGCCCTCCAGCTCAGTGGCGGCGCTGAATTCCTGGTTGGGATCGCTGAGCTTCTCCCCATCGAGCTTCACGCCACCGCCCTGGATCTGGCGGCGTGCATCACTGCTGCTGGCGCAGATGCCCACGGCGCTCAGCAGATAGAAGGCCTTCGCGGGGAAGTTCACCGCCGCCAGGGAGGCTTCGGGCACCTCCGCATCAGCGGCGCCGCTGCCGCTGGCACCGCCCACCAACTTGCCGGCATCGGCTTGGGCCTGAAGGGCGGCCGCCTGGCCGTGGCGCTGCCGCGTCACCTCCAAGGCCATCGCCTTCTGGCGCTCGCGCGGGTTGGCCGGCAGGGCCGTGAGATCGAGATCGGTGAGCAGGGTGAGGTACTCCTCCACCGCAGCATCAGGCACCTTCTCGAGCTTCGAATACATCGAGAGAGGATCCTCCGAGAGGCCCACGGTGTTGCCGAGGCTCTTGCTCATCTTCTGCACCCCATCGAGGCCCGGCAGGATCGGCAACAGCATTCCGAACTGGGTGCGCTGGCCGAAATGGCGCTGCAGATCGCGGCCCATCGCCACGTTGAACTTCTGATCGGTGCCGCCCAGCTCGAGATCCGCCTGGATCGCCACTGAGTCGTATCCCTGCAGCAGCGGATAAAGGAATTCGTGCAGGGAGATCGGGGTGCCGGAGCCGTAGCGGTTGGCAAAATCCTCCTTGGCGAGCATCTGGCCCACGGTGGAGATGCCGAGCAGCTCAATCACCTTCGGCAGATCCAGAGCCGCAAGCCACTCGCTGTTGCGGCGCACCTCGAGGCGACCGGGGGTTTCAAAATCGAGCAGGGCATAGCCAGGGTCCTGGCCCTGGCCGAGCTGCTGCAGATAGGTGCGGGCATTGGCCTCCACCTCCGCTTCACTGAGCTGCACGCGGGTGGCACTTTTGCCGGTGGGATCGCCGATTCGCGCGGTGAAATCGCCAATGATCAGGACGGCCGTGTGGCCCGCATCCTGAAAGGCCCGCAACTTGCGGAACAGGATCGAGTGGCCCAGATGGATATCCGAGCCGGTGGGATCGATGCCGAGCTTGATCCGCAGCGGGCGGCCGTTGCGTTCGGCCTCAACTAGGCGCGCTGCCAACTGCTGATCGGGATCCTGCGCGGCTCCCTCTGCAACACCGGCCGGAAACAGGTCGGCCACACCCCGCTCGAGCCACTGCGGCAATCCCCACGCGCCCTTGGCCATTGCTGCAGTGCTGTTCAGGGCCGGATCGTAGGCAGTGGGCGCTTCAGCCCTCCTTCTCCAGTTCGCTCTTCATCCGTTCAAGGGTGCGGTGCATCTGCTCGAACATCTGCTCGGGGGTCATGCCGAACTGCCCGAGCTGGGTGCGCAATTGCTCCACGGTGAGCTTGGCCTGGAAATCTTCCGAGAGCTCAAATCGCTTCATGAACACCCGGTAGCGGTCCATCAGCTCCTCCATGCGCTCGATGAACAGCTTTTTCCCCTCACGATCGAACTTGCCGTATTCACCGCCCAGCTGCATCAGCTGCTGGTAATCGCCAAAGAGGCGCTTGGCTTCGTCCTGAACGATCTCGGAGTCGAAGAAAGCCACGGCGAACAGGCCCAAGCGATTCGAATAATTGTGCTGAGACGCTCCTGGGCTGACGAGTGCGGATCCACGTATCTGTGCTCCAGGCTGCAGCTGACGTCCCGAGCCGCTCTGCGCAGAGTGGAAGTGAAGCGAGCGGAATCGAACCGTGGATTACACCCCCCTGATTGAGGAGGTGCGCGGTTTCGTGAGCAGCGGCAGCGATCTGCTGGAACCCCATCGCGTGGTGGTCTGCTTGGGCAGCCGCATGGCCCTGAGCCTGTTCATCAGTTGCTTGCAACCAGGGCAGCAGCTGGTGGGGGCCTGCACCACCGAAGCCGAAGCACTCAAGCGACTGAAAAAGCACAGCGGCACGGTGCTGCTGTGCACCGACCGCCTCGAGCAGGGCCATGGTGGATCGCTGGTGGAGGCCGCCAAACAGCTCAATCCAGCCCCCTGCACGCTGATGGTGGTGACCCAGCCGCGGCGGCTGATCACGATCCGCCGAGCCCTGGAAGCCGGCTGCGACGGCATCTGCCTGGAATCCGAGATTGGTCGCGGCACGGTAGTGAGAGCCCTGCAGGTGGTGGCCCAGGGGGCGGCCTATGTGGAGAAGGGTCTGATGGACCAGTACCTCCAGGGTTATGCGGGCCTGGGCGACGCCCCCCTGGCGCAGCTCACGGATCGGGAGGTGGAGGTGCTGCAGCTGCTGGCTGGCAATGCCTCGAATCAGGAGATCGCCGCTGCCCTCTTCATCAGCATCGAAACGGTGAAAAGCCACATCGCTCAGATCCGGCGCAAACTTCCGGCCCGCAGCCGCCTCCATGCCGCCGTGAAAGGCATCCGCCTCGGTTTGGTGGACTGGCCGGAAGATCGTTAAGGTCGGGCGACATCTGCAGCGCCTTCGCCTCCATGGCCCGGGGCCACTGGTTGGATCCACTCGCCCGCAGCCTGCTGGAGGCCACCGGGCAGCTGCCGAGGCAACGGAAATCCAGCGCTGCGACCACTGGCCCAGCCGTCAGTGAGCCCCAGGCGGCGGAGATGAACGCTGCTGTGGAGCGCGATCTACTGGAGCTAAAGCTGCGGCACGATCCGGATCGGCGCCTGCACAATCCGGCCGAGGTGCAGCACGCGGCAGCCCTGGGCTGGCGGCTGGATGTGAACCGAGCCAGCGCCGCCGACTGGTTGAGGCTGCCGGGCATCACGGCCAACCAGGTGGATCTGCTGCTCAGGCTCCAACAGGGCGGCGTTCAACTGAGCGGCCCGGAGGATCTGCAACGGCTGCTCGAGTTGCCCCAGCAGCAGGTGGAGGCCTGGGAGCCCTTATTGCTGTTTCGTTGGTACGGCGATGGCGCGCCACCAGCGCCCTCCCGCAGCCAACTCGATCTGAATCACGCCAGTCCCGCCGCGCTGGAGCGCCAGCTCCCCCAGCTCGATGGCCCACGGCGGGCCCGGCTGCTGCGGGAGCGCCAGCGGGCTCCCTTCAGCGATCTGGCCGATCTGCAACACCGCCTGCAACTGCCTCCGGCGCTGGTGGAAGAGCTCATCGGCAAGGTGCGCTTTGGCCAGGGACCTGCCGGGCCGCAATTGCCGCGCTCAGCCTGAAGCGATGGCCGAGCGCAACACGCCCCGGCAAGGGGATCTATTCAGAAGCACGATCGGGGCCGGTGCCCTTGGCCCTGAAGCGCTACCCCTTCAGGAGCATCAGCTGCGCGAGTGGCAGCAACGGCTGCTGGAGTTTCAACAACCCCGCTTTGCTGGGGCCGCCGAAGCGCGCATTCTCTCCGCCGGCCAGATGGATCTGTTTGGTGGAGCGGTGGTCGGAGCAGCAGCCACCGCGCAGCGCCTGGATCCCCTGGCCCTCGCCCCCCAGCACTTGCAGTTCTGGCGTTGGCCGGAAGCAGCCAACAGCGGAGCGGCGCTCTACTTCGTGCTTGATCGGCCGCCCCACCTTTCCGGCCACCTGCTGCTCTACGTGGGCGAAACCGCCCAGGCCGATCGGCGCTGGAAAGGGGAGCACGACTGCAAGAGCTACCTGGCGGCCTACGGGGAAGCCCTGCAGCAGGTGGGGATGGGCAGCCAGCTGAGCATCCGCTTCTGGAGTGATGCGCCCGAGCCTGTACGGGAGCGGCGGGCCCTGGAGCAGGCACTGATCCGCCACTGGCTACCGCCTTTCAACAAGGAAACCCGCGGGCGCTGGGCCACCCCCTTCACCGCTGATCCCGACTGATCGCTCTACCATCGCGGCCAGCTGAACCGCCGAGATGCCCGCCGAAATCCGCTGCAGCACAGCCAGCCTCAGCAGCTGGAGCGGCGAGGCCCTGGCGGTGGGCCTGTTCGGCGGCGAAGCCGCTGAATCGAGCCGCCGTGCCTTAACCGAACGCTTCGGTGCTGCCGTGGCCGAGCGGCTGGAGCAACGGCGTTTCAAAGCCAAACCGGGCGAGTGCCTGAGCATCGATCTGCTCGGCCAGAGCCCCAGCCTGCTGGTGGTGGTGGGCCTGGGTGCCCCGGCCGATTTCGGCCCTGAACAGCTGCGCAGCGCCACAGCAACCGCGAGCAAGGCCGCGGCGGCGGCGGGTGCCCAGCAACTGGGACTAGCGATGCCCGTGGAGGGGCTCGACCCTGCCAGTGCAGCCACCGCCATGGCCGAGGCGGTGCGCCTCAGCCTCTACGCCGATCAACGCTTCAAGAGCGAAGCCGATCCGAAGCCTTGCCCCCAACAGGTGGACCTGCTGGGCCTGCCGGACACCGCCCATGGAGCGATCGCCAACAGCCAAGCCGTGTGCAGCGGTGTGGAGCTGGCCAGGGAGCTGGTGGCGGCGCCGCCCAATGTGATGACACCAGCCGCCCTGGCTGACACCGCGGCCACCATCGCTCGCGAGTTCGGACTCGAACTGAAGGTGCTGGAGCGCGCCGAGTGTGAAGCGCTCGGGATGGGCTCCTACCTGGCGGTGGCCCAGGGATCGGACTTACCTCCGAAATTCATCCACCTCACCTACCGACCCGCGAGCGTCGCGAACCGCCGGCTGGTGCTGGTGGGCAAGGGGCTCACCTTCGATTCCGGCGGCTACAACCTCAAAACCGCCGGCTCGCAGATCGAGATGATGAAGTACGACATGGGCGGCAGCGCAGCGGTGCTGGGTGCCATGCGGGCCATCGCCGAGCTGAAACCCGCCGGCGTGGAGGTGCACATGATCGTGGCCGCCTGCGAAAACATGATCAGCGGCGGCGCCATTCACCCCGGGGCGATCGTGAAGGCCTCCAACGGCAAGACGATCGAGATCAACAACACCGATGCAGAAGGCCGTCTCACCCTGGCTGATGCGCTGGTGTACGCCTGCAAGCTCGAACCCGACGCGGTGGTGGATCTGGCCACCCTCACCGGCGCCTGCGTGATCGCGCTTGGCGAAGAGATCGCCGGCCTCTGGTCCCCCTGCGATGGCCTGGCCGAAGCACTGCTGCAGGCAGGGGAGCAAGGGGGCGAGAACCTCTGGCGCATGCCCCTGCGGGCCTCCTACCGCGAGGGATTGAAGAGCGGCCTGGCCGACATGAAGAACACCGGTCCCCGCCCCGGCGGCTCGATCACCGCGGCGCTGTTCCTTCAGGATTTCGTGAATGCCGATGTGGCCTGGGCCCACATGGACATCGCCGGCACCGTGTGGAGCGACAAGGGGCGAGGCCTCGATCCCGCCGGCGCCACTGGCTATGGCGTGCGCACCCTGGTGAACTGGGTGCAAGCCGGAGGCCCCGCCTAGGCTGGCTGCTCACGACCGTTCCAGCTCGACGTCATGGCCGTTCGCAAGATCCGCTGGTTCGTGAAGGCTCAGATCGGCGTGCTGCTGCTGCCCGCCGGACTGTGCCTATTCGGAGAGGCCGTGCAGCGCCGCACCCTGCAGGCCATGGGGCAACCGCATGGCCCCTGGTTCTGGTACGGCACCCTCAGCCTGGTGGCCATCGTTGCCGGTGTGGGCCTGATGGTGGAAAGCGGCCTGTTGCGCGGCTACCCCGGGCAACAGCGCGAACCCAAGGCCTGAACCGCTGAGCCCTCAGGCCGCAGCGGCGATGCGGTCGCTGCTTTGCATCACGTCCCGCGGAGCCTCTAGGGCATGGATCTGCCAGCGAGCACGCTCACCAAAGTGCTGCAGCAAGCGATCCAGATCGTCTGATGCCTGCTTCGGGCTCTCATAGGGGCCGATGTGACGGGTCACGAGACCATCGCGAATCGTCAGCAGATACATACACACACCTGCATTCGAGTCCGATAAAAGCTAGGAGACTCTCCTAAGAGGAAAAAGGGCGGAAACCCGCTCCACCACTCAAAAAGAACCAAAAGGGCCCACCAGGGGCTTCAGCATTTCCTCCGAATTGACCAAGGAGGGCTGTGTCTGATTGGGTCAGGAAGACGACACCCAGGGAGCGCGGCTGCGGGCCTTAGAACCCCAAAGCTGATCCAGGCGCCGATCCCGGCCGCAGGCCCAGCGGTAGTAGCGGTATTTCACGCTGTTGAGCTCGGCGTAATCCTGGTGATAGCCCTCGGCCGACCAGAAGCGCTCGAGCGGTTTGATCTGAACCCGAATCGATGAGGCTGGCTGCTTCAGCTCCTTGGCGGCCGCCTGGAGACTGGCTTTGGCTTGCTGTTGCTGCTCCTTGCCGCTCGTGAAAATCACCGGGCGATAGGAACTGCCGCGATCGCAAAACTGTCCGCCTCCATCGAGGGCGTCCACATTGCGCCAGTAGGCCCGCAACAAGGTGGGATAGCTGATCTTGGAGAGATCAAAACGCACCCGCACCGCTTCCTGATGCCCTGTGCCACCCGCGCTCACCTGGCGGTAGGTGGGGTTTCGAAGGCTTCCACCGCTGTAGCCGCTTTCGGCATCGAGCACCCCGGGCAGCTTTTCGAGATCGTGCTCCAGGCACCAGAAGCAGCCGCCAGCCAGCACGGCTTCCTCCACGGCGGCGTGGGCTGGTCCCGCTAGGAGCAGCACAACGGCTAGCAGCAGGGGCAGGGCTCGCTTGATCAAGCGGAGTCGGCGTTCGGCAGAGCGTCCAGGATGGCAGCCGCCGCCCGTTGGGTGACGCCGGGCTCACCAAGGGCTTGCCGCAGGCGCTGGTAGCCCTCGACCACCCGTTGACGCGCGGCTGGGTCGCTGAGCAGAGGCAGAGCTTCGTGCACCACCGCCTCGGCGGTGAGCTGGTCCTGCAGCAACTCGGGCACGAGCCGCTCCTGCAGCACCAGATTCACCGGAGAGATGTGATCCACCTGGAAGTTGAGCAGATGCTTCGCCACCCAGGCGGTGGGCCTGCTCACCCGATAGGCCACCACCTGGGGCACGCCCCGCAGGGCCAGTTCCAGATTCACCGTGCCGGATTTGTTCAGCGCCAGATCCGCCGCAGCGCAGAGCGCGGGCCGCAGCTGATCCGCCTGGGCGGCTGGCACCACCTCGGCCTGCACGCCAGCGGCCTCCAGCATCTGGGCAAGCACCGACTCAAACGCGGCCTGCCCTGCCGGCACCATCACCCGCAAGCCCGGGCAACGGCGCTGGAGTTCGGCGGCCGCAGCAGCCAAGGGCGGCAGCAGATAGTGCAGTTCCTGCTGACGGGAGGCAGGGAAGAGCAGCAGCAAACGCTCATGGGGCTGCAAACCCAGCTGAGCCCTTGCCGCATCCCGACTCGGCAGATCGACGAGCGTGTCGAGCAAGGGATGGCCCACCCAGGTGACCTGGGCGCCCCTGGCCCCGTAGAACCGGGCCTCCTCGGGAAAGATCGCCAGGATTCGATCGGTGAAGCCAATCAGCCGGGTGGAGCTGCCCTCGCCCACCCGGAACGCCCACTCCTGAGGGGCGATGTAATAGAAGATCGGCACCTGGGGCAGCCTGCGCTTCACCTTCAGGCCAAGGCCCACATTGGCGCCCATGTAATCGATCAACACCACCGCATCGGGGGGCGTGCGCTTCAGCCAGCGCCCCACACGCCGCTGCACCCGCAGGGTGGGCACCACCAGTGGCAGAGCCTCCCACAAGCCGATCGAGCCCATGGGAGTGGTGTTGGCCAACAGCGCGGCGCCGGCCTGGCGCATCCGCTCACCACCGAGGGCACTGATCTCCAGCGGCAGTTGGCGCCGATCGGCTTCCTTGCGCAGAGCGGCCACCAGCAGACCGCCCTGCAGATCACCGGATACCTCACCGGTGCTGATCAGCAGACGCCTCATGAACGCCCGGCAGGCAGCGGACCGCGGCGACCGGGACCGATCGAGGCCTCCAGGAAGCTCACCAGGGTTTCGGCTGGCGCGAGCAAGGTTTGACGCCGCACCTGTTGGAGAGCATCGGCCAGAACGGCATCTGAGCGATACAGCTCTGCCCACACCTGCTGCAACTGCTTGGCCTGGGCACCGCCATCAAGCTCCGCCAACCCGCTGCGTTTGATGCCGATGCGATTGAGCCCGCGCAAACGGCCGGGATGACCCTCCACGATCGCGTAGGGGGGCACATCCCGATCGATGCGGCTCATGCCACCCACCATCGCCATCGTGCCGATGTGCACGAACTGGTGGATCCCGAGCACACCGCCGATCACGGCGCGGTCCCCGATCACCACATGGCCGGCCACAGCCACGCCGTTGGCGATCACGATCCGATCCCCCAGCAGGCAGTTGTGGCCCAGATGGCTGTAGGCCATCAACAGATTGCCGCTACCGATCCGTGTTTGTTCACCGTCGTGGGTGGCGCGGTTGATGGTCACGCACTCGCGGATGGCGTTGTCGTCGCCGATCACCACCTCGGTGGAGGCACCGTTGTATTTGAGGTCTTGGGGTTCAGCGCCAATGCACGCACCCGGGAAGATGCGATTGCGGCTTCCCATGGTCACCCGGCCGTCCAGCACCACGTGCGGACCAATCCGGCTGCCGGCGCCGATCGACACCTCAGGGCCCACCACCGCATAGGGGCCGATCACAACCCCTGCATCGATCTGAGCGCGGGAATCCACCACCGCCGTTGGGTGGATTCTGGTTTCGCCCGTGCTGGCTTCCATGGCGAGAGACGACATCACAGCAGCGGCTCAGTCCACCAAGGAGAACATCAGCTCTCCGGCGCAAACCAGTTCGCCATCCACGGTGGCTTCCGCTTTCACCTTGCCAAAGCGTTTGCGCTTGAGGCTCAGGAGCTCACAGCTGATCACCAGCTGATCACCTGGCACCACCGGACGGCGGAAGCGCACGCCATCGATGCCGGCGAACACGAACAGCCCCTTGGGCAGGTCGGGCATCTGGGTCACGATCAAGCCACCCACCTGGGCCATCGCTTCCACAATCAGCACCCCAGGCATCAGCGGCCGACCGGGGAAATGCCCCTGGAACTGGGGTTCGTTGAAGGTCACGTTCTTGATCGCCACCGCCCGCTTGCCGGGCTCGTGCTCGATCACCCGATCCACCAGCGCGAAGGGGTAGCGATGCGGCAGCAAGCCCTGAATCTGCTCGCTGGTGAGCACAGGCGCCGATGGCGTGGGGGAGGCGGTCAAGGCAATCAGGAGGAAGAAACCAGGGCGGCAGCCAAGGCCGTGTGCAATCCGTGGGAACCACGGAAGGCAAACACCTGAGCCTGAGGCAGACCCGCCAGGGCGAGATCGCCCAGTAGGTCAAGGAGCTTATGGCGCACCGGTTCATCGGCAAAGCGCAGCGGGGGGTTCACCCAGCCATCGCCGTCGCACACCAGAGCGTTATCGAGCGCTCCGCCCCTGATCAGACCAGCCGCCAGTAACTGCTCCACCTGCTGCTTGAACCCGAACGTGCGCGCTGGAGCGATCTGCTCCACAAACGCCTCGGGCGTGAGTTCCAGGCTGAACAACTGGCGGCCGATGGCCGGCTGGGGAAACTCGATCGCAGCCGCCAACCTGAAGCGGTCACTGGGAAGAGCCGTCACGAAGCTCTGGCCGTGCTGCAGGGTGATCGGCGCCGATAACGCGGAGGCCAGAGGCCGCGGCCCCAGCGTTTTCAAGCCCACCTCGGCAATCGCCTCCACCCAGGGCTGAGCAGAGCCATCCATCAAGGGAATCTCTGGCCCATCCACCAGCAACAGCGCGGAAGTGATTCCCACCCCCGCCAGAGCGGCCAGCAGGTGTTCCACCGTGGCCAGCCGGCGCTGATCCAGCTGCAGAGCCGTGCACAACTGGGTTTCGCAAACCTGGGAGGGATGCAACTGCTGCAGCGGCAGCTCGGGCGCATCGAGCCAGCCCACCCAATAGCCGGCCTGCTCAAACGGCTCCAAACGCAAACGCGCCGTGGCGCCGCTATGCAGACCAACTCCCGAGCGCTCCACCGGAGCATTCAGGGTCCAAGCCTGGGAGTAATCGCTGGGCCAGATCGTCACGCTGTTGCTCAGAATTTCCAACCCACACCCAGGTTGAAGCGCCACTGACCGGTGAAGTCTTGGCTGGCCACTTCCAGGCGGAGCGGACCAACCGGAGTGGTCACGATCAAACCGGTACCCACAGAGAAACCATCGCCAGGTTTAAGAAGCAGCCCGCCAGGGTTGCCAGGAACATTGGCTTGGCTACCGAAGCTGGTGCCGCCATCCACAAACACCTCACCGCTGATGATGCTGAAGATCGGGAAGCGGTATTCGAGCGTGGCCTCACCGAAGCTCTTGCCCACCCCCAGATCGCAGTCGTAGTAGCCGCGAACGGAGTTGGAGCCACCGAGGCAGAACGCTTCGTAGGGGGGCAGGTTGCCCACGTTGGTTCCTGCGGTCACCTGGAAGGCCAGGGCCTGCTTGCAATCTTCTTTCTGACCGGGCTTGGGCCGGCAGCCTTTGAAGATCTTCAGCCAGTTCACCGGGAGGTAGTGGGTGTAGCTAGCGCGCAGGCGATTGAAGCTGGGTGAATCAGGCCCCACAGAGAAAAACTGTTCCGTGCCGAGGCTGATGAAATTGCCAGAGGTGGGGTTGCGCGGATCGTTGAGGTTGTTCATGGTGGCGGCCACGCGCAGGCCCACCAGCTGGTTCTTCTCAGCGCAGTTGTAAGCGATGCAGATGACATCCTTCACCTGCGTTTTGCCATTGCTGTAGTTGTTGGTGTTCATGCCATAGGGCATCAGGCTGCCGCTGAAATTCATCGGCGTGACTTCCTGACCGCTAAAGCCCACCACCACATTCCAAGGGGCGCGCTTATAGGGATTGCCTCCATTGAGGGGGCGAACGAACTGAACGTTCGCACCGATGCGCTGCAGGGCGATGGAGTTGTTATCGAGGTTGAACCAGTTGAGGCTGGGATCAGCCTTCTCGGCCTTGGAAATCGAGCCGAAGGACGTGCCGGTGGGGTTGTTCTTGCTTTGGATGTTGTAGGCGTTGGCGCTCGCCGGTGCCTTGAAGAAGTCGTTCGACACATCCGACACGGTGTTGATCGTGCCGTTGTTCTGGCTCTGGAAGATCTGCGGAACCTCCCGGCTGAAGAACACCCGTGCCCGGAAAGCGGTGCGGAACTTATCGCCTTTGATCCAGGGATCGGTGAAGGAGATATCACCCAGGCCGCCGAATTGCCCATAGGTGAAGTTCACCGCCAGATCCCAGGCACGGCCCAGCAGGTTGCTGTCCTGCAGCTGCACCTGGCCGAATACGCCCTGGGCTTGGCTGTAGCCCAAGCCACCGGAGAGTGAACCGCTCGACTGCTCAACGATGCCGAGCACGATCGTTACTTCACCGGGGTTCCCCGCCACGGGCCGGAGGGTCACCTTCACATCACCGAACAGGCCAGTGCCGTACAGGCGTTTGATGTCGTCTTCCAGCTGGCGGCGGTTGAAGGTGTCGCCGGGCTTGATCGACACCTCGCGGGTCACCACCCAGGGCTTGGTCTTGCCGCGGATCGGCTGGCCCTTGTCGTTGGTGTTCTCGCCTTCCTTGTTGAGGAACTGCACCTCCACACCCGCCACGGTGCCTTCCCGCACCTGCAGCTGAGCCACACCTTCCGGACTCACCCGGGTGGGGCCGCTCACCCGAGCCAGGGAATAGCCCTGGTCGGCGTACCACTTCTGCAGCTCAGCGATGCGGGCCTGCAGGGTGTTCAGGTTGAGGGTTTTGCCGTAATCAGCGGCGAAGGTGTCGGGGATCAGGTTGGGAGGCATCTTGGTCTTCGCCCCCACGCCCTCGAGCTCCACCTTGGTGAGCACGGGGTTAGGCACCACAGTCACCACCAGCTGCACCCCGAGCGGGCCATCGGCCGGCTGGATGCGCACATCGGAGAACCAACCGGTGGCGTAGATCGCCGAGAGATCGTTCTGCAGCTCACTGCGGGTCACCTGGGTGCCCGGGCGGGTGGCCATCGCGTCGTAGACCGCGATCTCAAGCCGTTCCTGCTCGGGATGGCCCTCGATGCCCTTCACCACCACCTCGCTGATCAGCACCTTCGGCTCGGCCTTGGGCGCAGGTGCGAGGGATTCAGGGCTCAACCCCGGCGCGGCTGCCGGGTTTTGCGCCGGTGGTCCGCCAGGGGCCTCAGCCTGAGCCAGAGCTGCAGGCGCCGAGACCAGAACCGCACCAGCGGCCAGCGGCAGAACGGAGGCCAGCCCAAGGGAGCCGCGATTGCGCAGAGCGCGGCTCAAACCGTTGCGGATGGCGGCCATGGGTACAGCGAAGGTGCGGCGATGCCGCAAATTCCGCCGAACTTACTTGCCTGAACGGGGTGGGGGACATGCCGCTTGGACCCGTTTGAGAACCTCCCCGTAGGCCTCCACCACGCCGCCGAGATCCTGGCGGAAACGGTCCTTGTCGAGGATTCGGTCGCTTGCATCGCTCACCTGCTGATCCCAGAGGCGGCAGGTATCGGGACTGATCTCATCCGCCACCACCAGGGCACCATCGGCGCTGAAGCCCAGCTCAATCTTGAAATCCACCAGCTGCAGGCCGATACCGGCGAAGAAGCGGAGCAGGCTGTCGTTCACGGCCATGGCCAGCCGCTCGAGCTCGCGGCGCTGATCGGGTATCAGCAGCCCCAGCCGCTCCAGGCGGGCATCGGTGAGCAGCGGATCGCCGAAGGCGTCGTCCTTGTAATAGAGATCGAGCAGTGGCGGATCGAGAGGGGTACCGGGCTCGATCGGCATCTGCTTGCAGAGGGAGCCGAAGGCGGTGTTGCGCACCACCACCTCCACCGGCACGATCTGCACCGGGCGCACCAGCATCCAGTTGGGCTGCTGCAGTGAGAGGTAGTGAGTGGGAATGCCCTCACGCTCCAGCAGCTCGAACAGGCGCGAGGAGATCTGGCAGTTCAGCTCTCCCTTGCCGGCCAGCTGGGCCTTCTTGAGGGCATTGAAGGCCGTGGCGTCGTCCTTGTATTCCACCGCCACCAGATCCGGCTGATCGGTGGCGAACACCCGCTTGGCCTTCCCTTCGTAGAGCAGCGATCCAAGGCTGTAGGCGGTCATGGCTGCGAAGGACGGGGTGAAGCGGTGGAGGGGGAGCTGGGCAGTGAGCTGGGCGGGGCGGCGAGCAGCACGGCGGCGTGGCCACCGGCGGCGCGTGGACTGCGCAGCTGGTGCTGCAGCTGCGCCGCCCGCTCGCTCTGTTGAGAATCCTGCCGTGCCAGCTGCCAGGAGCTGTAGGCGTCATCGACCCGCTGGCTGAGCCGCTCGAGGCGCTCGCGCGGCCGGCTGGCAGCCACCCCTTCCGCTTCGAGCAGCGCCCGCTGCTGATCCAGCAACTCGATCGCGAGCCCCCAGGCCTCTGCGACAGCGGCCTGATCGAGGGCGCGCTCGAGGAGCTGATCCCGCTCCTGCAGCGGCAGCTCCTTGAGCAGCGCCACCGCCTGCTTCAAGCGTTGCGCCATCGGCTGACCGGGCATCTGGCCCGCCAGCAGAGCCGCCGCGGCCTCGCGGCGACGGCCCAACACCAGCAGGTGATCCACGTAAACATCCAGAGCCGAGCGGGTCGCCACGGTGCCGTCCTCGCGCAGCTTCAGCGGCAGGGCGAGGGTTTCCAGGCTGGCCGGATTGCCCTGAGCCAGCTCCTCGAGGGTCTCCGCCGCCAGGCCGTGATGCAGGCCGGCCTGGGCGGCACGCCAGCGCTGCACCAACCACTGGTTGCGCTCCTCACCGGCGCGGGGACTGAAGCGGTTGAGCACCGCCAGGGCCCCATCCGGCGCCCGGCAGCTCAGCAGGGCATTGGCATTCACCAGCACGGTCTGAAACGGCTGGGGCGCTGGCGCCATCTCGAGCAGACGGGCCTGCAACAGCTGGAGGCGCTTGTTGAAGCCGAAGCCATCGGCTTCTACGCAGGCCAAGTTGAGCGCTGGCAGATCCCCCTTCACCAGCAGCTCCTGGAACTGCGCTTCCGGCATGCTTCCGGGAACGGCAGGCGCCGACGGACCGGGTTCAGGCACCGGCGCCTTGGGTTCAAAGAAGCCGCCGATCACCTTCAAGATGAACAGCTCCTGGGCCCGAACCGGTGGGGCCAAGAGCAGGGCCATCAACCCGAGCAACAGGCCTGAACGCAGAACCACCGGCGTGTAAAGAAGGGAAGGCACCAGCGGCTGTCCTCTTGGCCTCAACCTAGGGGAGTCCGCCGGAGCAGACACCGTTTCAAGCTGCCTCATGAGCACCGCTGCCCCTGGAGTGAGCCCCGCCCGCGTGCTCGTGGTGGGCGGCGGCGGCCGCGAGAACGCCCTGGCCTGGGCCCTCAACCGCAGCCACGGCGTGGAGCAGGTGTGGGTGAGCCCCGGCAATGGCGGCACCCAGGATCTGGCGGGCTGCCAGCAGCTGGCCATTGCCGAAAGCGACCACGACGGGCTGCTCGCCGCCTGCCGCGAGCACGCCGTGGATCTGGTGGTGGTGGGTCCAGAGGCGCCGCTGGCCGCCGGCCTGGGCGATCGCCTTCGGGCGGCCGGATTCCCGGTGTTCGGCCCAGGCGCCGATGGAGCCCAGCTCGAAGCAAGCAAGCAGTGGGCCAAGGCCCTGATGGTGGAGGCCGGTGTGCCCACCGCCGGCTACTGGCAGGCCAACAGCCGGGAGCAGGCTCTCGTAGCCCTGGAGGCGCAGGCGAAGCCCCTGGTGGTGAAGGCCGATGGCCTCGCCGCTGGCAAGGGCGTCACCGTCGCCGACACGATCGAGGAGGCTCGCGCCGCCATCGAGGACATCTTTGCGGGCCGCTTCGGCGCTGAAGCTTCATTGGTGCTGGAGGAGCGCACCCATGGCCCCGAGGTGTCGGTGTTCGCCCTCACCGATGGTGAGCGGATGGTGCTGCTGCCTCCTGCTCAGGACCACAAGCGCATCGGCGAAGGTGACACCGGCCCCAACACCGGCGGCATGGGCGCCTACGCCCCGGCCCCGCTGCTCGATGCCGCAGGGCTCGAGCATGTGCGCGAGCTGGTGCTCGAGCCCACCCTGGCGGCCCTTCAGGCCCGTGGGATCAGCTACCGCGGCGTGATTTACGCCGGCTTGATGCTCACCAGCGATGGGCCGAGCGTGATCGAATTCAATTGCCGCTTCGGTGATCCGGAGTGCGAAACGCTGATGCCCCTGCTCGGCCCGGAGCTGGCGGCGGTGCTGCTGGCCTGCGCCACAGGACGACTGGATCAGGCGCCGGCGCTGAGCATCGCGCCCCACTGCAGCGCCTGCGTGATCGCGGCCGCGCAGGGCTACCCCGGCGAGATCCGCAAGGGCGATCCGATCACCAGCGATCTGCGCAGCAGCGAAGACCTGCAACTGTTCCATGCGGGCACCCAACGCCAGGCCGATGGCCGCTGCATCACCAGCGGCGGGCGGGTGCTGGCGGTGGTGGCGCAGGCCGACAGTTTTGACAACGCGTTTGAGCGGGCTTACACCGGCCTGGCTCAGGTGCAGTTCGAAGGCATGACCTACCGGCGCGACATTGGCCACCAGGTGCGCAGCCGATGAACGCGGGCACCGCTCCGCTGAGCTGGTGGCAGCGGCTGGCCCGCTGGTGGGCGGAATTCAGCCTGCAAACCAAATTGCTGGCGGCCGCCACCCTGGTGGTGAGCCTGGTGATGGCGGCGATCTGCTTCTTTGCCCTCAACGGCATTCAGGCGGATGTGCGCATGAGCGACACCCGCTTTGCCCGCGATCTGGGCCTGCTGCTCTCGGCCAACGTGACGCCACTCGTGGCCGAAGGCAACGACCGGGAACTGGCGGCGGTGGCGGAACGCTTCTGGAAATCCAGCCGCAGCCTCCGCTACATCTTTTTCGCCGATCCCGATGGGGTGATCTATCTCGGGATCCCCATCAGCGGCAGCAGCGGCGGCAGTGAACTGCTGCTCAGTCGCCGACTCGAGCTGCCGGCCGATCTAGCCCGCCGCCCCCAGAACCCCCTGATCCGCCAGCACCTCAGCCCCGATGGGCAAGTGACCGATGTGTTCGTGCCGCTGGTATCGGGCGATCGCTACCTCGGAGTGCTGGCCCTGGGCATCAACCCCAACGAAGCCGCCCTGGCCAGCGCTGCCCTCAGCCGCGAGGTGACAGTGGCGGTGTTCATCTCGATCTGGGTGCTCGTGATCCTGGGGGCCGTGTTCAACGCCCTCACGATCACCCAGCCGGTGAAAGAGCTGTTGCGGGGGGTGCGCTCGATCGCCAGCGGTGATTTCGAGGCCCGGATTGCCTTGCCCGTGGGCGGCGAGCTCGGGGAGCTGCTCGAGGGGTTCAACGACATGGCCTCCCAGCTCGAGGCCTACAACGAAGCCAACATCGAGGAGCTCACCGCCGCTCAGGTGAAGCAGCAGTCGCTGATCGCCACCATGGCGGACGGGGCACTCCTGCTGGATGCGGAGGGGCGCCTGGTGCTCGTGAATCCCACGGCCCGGCGCCTGTTCCGCTGGGAGGGCCGCAAGCTCGAAGGGGCCCTGGTAGGCGAGGAGCTGCCCGAGGTGCTGGCGGTGGAACTGCAGGCCCCGCTCGACAGCCTGCTCAGCGGTGAGCGCGACAGCACCGATGTGCGTTGCAGTTTCGGCGAACCAGCCCGCACCCTTCGAATTGTTCTGCAGTCAGTCCGGGATGTGAGCGGCGAGAGCCTCAAGGGCATCGCCGTCACCGTGCAGGACCTCACCCGCGAGGTGGAACTCAACGCTGCCCAGAGCCGTTTCATCAGCAACGTCTCCCACGAGCTGCGGACGCCGTTGTTCAACATCAAGAGCTACGTGGAAACCCTCCACGACCTCGGTGATCAGCTGAGCGAAGAAGACCGCAAAGAATTTCTGGCGATCGCCAACGCCGAAACCGATCGGCTCACGCGCCTGGTGAACGATGTGCTCGATCTCTCGCGGCTGGAGAGCGATCGGGCCTGGAGCATGGAGCCGGTGGAGCTGCGGCCCGCCATGGAGCAGACCCTGCGCAATTACCGCCTCAATGCCCAGGACAAGGGGGTGGAACTCTCCCTGGAGGTAGATGAGCAACTGCCCCGCGTGCGCGGCAACTGGGATCTGCTGCTGCAGATCTTCGACAACCTGGTGGGCAATGCCCTCAAGTTCACCGCCAGCGGCGGCCGCCTGATGCTGCGCGCCTACCCCTGGCCCGACACCTGCCTGATCGATCCCAGCACCGCCGCCAACGACGACAACCCCAACTGTGCCCTCACCGCTCCGCTGCCGCGGCTGCGGGTGGAGATCGCCGATACCGGCTCAGGTATTTCCCGCGAAGACCAGGAGCGCATCTTCGAGCGCTTCTACCGGGTTGAGAACGCCGTTCATACCGAAGTGGGCACGGGACTGGGGCTCTCCATCGTGCGCGGCATCCTCGAGAAGCACGGCACCAGCGTGCGCATGGCCAGCGAACTCGGGGTCGGCACCACCTTCTGGTTCGACCTACCGCTCGAGGAAGCTGACGACGACGAACTCAGGCTCGAGGCCGAACGCCGCCGCTCCGACCAGGCTCAGTCTCCGCTCACACCCTGAACGATTCGGGAGAGTTCGCTGCGCTCATCGGTGTTGATCCGATGGGGAACGCCGCTAATGATCCGCTCGAAGTTGGAGAAGGAATCCTTGATCTCAGGGCCGTTGCTGGTGATCATGAATTCGCGGATGCCCTTGTCGTGCCAGGAACCGCGCATCTTGAACACGTTGAGAGCCCGGGCCATTTCACCGCGGATCTCCACGTATTGCAGCAGCAGGATCGTGTCGGTGATCGTGGAGATGTGGGAATCGGTGATTGAGTGACTGCCCATGAACTCCTCGGAGGTGTTCGTGAAGAAGCCGGCGATCTCCTCCTGCTTGGCGTAACCGGTCACGCCGATCACAAACTGGCGGAAGGCGTTATGACTCACGCCGCGGGCCAGGGCCGAGAGCGAATCGATCGCCATGCGCGAAGGCTTGAACTGACCGATCTCCGTTTTGATGATCTGCAGGTGATCTTCAAGGCCCGTGGATTCGGGATAGGCACAGATGATCTTGAGCAGACCATCACGCTCCATCTGCTCAAAATCGATGCCCCAGCTGGTGGCATTCCGCAGCAGCTGGGCCCGCGATTCCTCATAGGCAAATAGGATCGCTCGCTCCTTGTTGGCGCAGGCGTTCTCCACAAACTTGCTCACCAGCAGCGTCTTGCCAGTGCCGGTGGCGCCTGTAGCCAGGATGATCGAATCCTTGAAGAAGCCGCCACCGCACATCTCGTCAAGCCGCGGCACACCGGAGCTCACGCGCACATTCGAGCTGCGCTGGGTGAGGCGCATCGCCCCCAGCGGGAAGATGCTGATGCCGTGGGATCCCATCGTGAAGGGGAATTCCCCTTTCATGTGGGTGGTGCCGCGCAACTTGAGGATCTCCACCGTGCGGCGCCTGCGCTCCCCCTCCAGCACGTTGCGCAGGATCACCACGTTGTCACTCACGAACTCCTCCACCCCGTAGCGGGCGATGGGGCCATACTCATCGATGCGCTCGGTGGTCATCACCGTGGTCACACCGATTTCCTTGAGCCGGGCGATCAGGCGGAAGATCTCGCGCCGCACCACCGAAACGGCGTCGTATTGCTGAAACACCGCCGTGATCGAATCGATCGCCACACGGCGGGCCTTGTATTTGCGGATCGCGTAGTTGATCCGCTCGATCAGGCCTGAGAGATCAAAACTTCCCGCCACATCCTGGCCTTCCGGATCAGGGGAGGCATCCAGCAGGAACAACTTGTCCTGCTCCACCATTTCCTGCAAGTTCCAGCCGAAGCTGGCGGCGTTACGCAGGATATCGAGCGGCGACTCCTCAAAGGTGACGAAGATGCCCGGCTCATCAAACTGCCGGATCCCGTTGTAGAGAAAGTTCAGCGAGAAGACGGTCTTACCCGTGCCGGAGGTGCCGCTGATCAGCGTGGAGCGACCGATCGGCAGACCGCCCTGACAGATGTCATCGAAACCCTCAATCCCGGTGGGCAGCTTCTGCACCGAGGAGAGTGAATGGCTAGGGGCGGTGGGGTCCTGCATGGAACGAATGGGCCTGATGGGAATTTAGATGGATCTGACTGAAAACACAGGCGATCAGGGGAGCTAAAGCAAACCGCCGGGGGCCTCCTCCTCTCCAACAGGATCAGCCAACCCTTCATCGCTGAGCTCCTCATACAGGAGGTCGAGACCGATCAGGACCCGTTCGCGATCCGAGAGGTCGCCGATGATCCGGCGCACCGGTGGCGGCAGGATCTTGGCCAAGGTGGGGGTGGCCAGAATCTTGTCTTCCTCGGCCAACTGCGGGTTTTTCAGCACATCGATCACCTTCAGGGCATAGACCCCTTGAAATTCGGTATCGAGGATGTTGCGCAGGGTCTTCAACGCCCGCATCGAGTTGGGCGTATTCCCTGCCACATACAGCTTGAGGATGTAGGTCTTGCGGGGGCTCATCTAAATCACCTCCTGGGATTGGGACTGGCTGACGTCGGCTGATAGTTCGGCACCCCCAAGAGGCAAATCGGGCGGGACCGAACGGCGGTACATCTCACAGAGATGGGCCATCACATCGAGCAAGGCGAGGCGGTAGTCCTGGAGGAAGTCGTTCTTGTGCCCCTCCAGCTTGAGCTGCTTCCAGAAGGCGTCAATCAGATCGACGTGAATTTCCACCACCTTGTTGATCGGCAGATCTGCGAAGAAGGCGGAATGCACGAAGCTTTCGATCGCCTGGTTGGCCGCCGCCGGATCCCGGAAGTAGCTGATCAGCACATCGCGGTAACTGCGCTGAAGGGAGCGCAGCAGCTCCTCACGCTCCTCCTGGGGCAGGTTGCGCAGAAACAGCGAGGGATCGCGCTTGTAGAAAACGCCCAGATAGCCAAGGCGGCCCTTGAGGCGATTAGGCAAGCGCCAGCCTTCCGGCGTCTCCGCCGTGGCCGCGCCATCAGCCTGGCCACCGACGGGAGCCGGCAGCCCGCGCCGCAGAAAGCGCGATACGGCCGCATCAACGCTGTAGGCGATCTGCTCGAGCTGATCCTGAGGCAGGTGCACCTCCGCGTCGTGATACTCGACGCGGCCGCTCACTTCACCGATCACCACGGCGGGGAGCAGCAGCCCCTGCTGACGCAGCCCCTCAAACACATCTGGAGGTTGCACCCCCTGCTGCAACAGCACCACATCAAAGAGTTCACGCCGCTCCTGCAGTTCGCGGATCGGGTCGGGCAACGAGCCGAGATCCTCAAGCCGGTAGCGGCCACCCTTGAGCCAGGTGCGGCACGCCCGCTCCACGCGCGGATCCGGCAACAGCGAGGCAATCGTGAGGGCCGGCTGTGACATCCGCCGCGATCGGGGCCTGGCAACGCCCACAGTGTTGACGGTTCGGAGGGCAAAAGGGGAAGATCATTGTTTGTCTTTCGATTGCCGTGCGGCAGGCCGAAATGACGAACGATCTCCAGGGGTCACCCCAGGGGCTCCCACCGTCAGCCTGTCCACGCCCTACACGCCATGAGTACGACCTCCAGCAACGGTTCCGACGCCGCTCCTTACGCGATCGTTGAGACCTCAGGCACCCAGGTGTGGGTTCAGCCCAACCGCTACTACGACCTCAACCGCATCAACGCTGACGTCGAAAGCACCCTCACCCTGGAGAACGTGCTCCTGGTGAACGACGGCAAGGCCGCCAACGTGGGTCAGCCCTACGTGAAGGGCGCCACCGTGGAACTGCAGGTGATGGAGCATCGCCGCGGCCCCAAGGTGATCGTCTACAAGATGCGCCCCAAGAAGAAGACCCGCCGTAAGAACGGTCACCGTCAGGAGCTGACCCGCGTGATGGTGAAGTCCATCAGCGTGGGCGGCAAAGCCCTGGCCTGATCAGCCGCAGCGTTCCTCAACCAAACACTCCTCTGAACCATGGCCCACAAGAAAGGCACCGGCTCCACCCGCAACGGCCGCGACTCCAACTCCAAGCGTCTCGGCGTGAAGCGTTACGGCGGTGAGTCGGTGAACGCTGGCTCGATCCTGATCCGCCAGCGCGGCACCTCCGTGCTGCCCGGCAACAACGTTGGCCGCGGCTCCGACGACACCCTCTTCGCCCTCGTGGACGGCGTGGTGAGCTTCGACACCATCAAGCGTGGCCTACGCACCCGCAAGCGCATCAACGTGGCTGTCGGCTGATCGTTAGCTCGCACTAGGCCTGCTCGCTCAGGCTGAATCGGCCGGCACCCGTGGTGCCGGCTTTTTTATGGCCCGTTCCCATCGGGGCGGCCTCAGCCGGCCAGCACCCGGTAGGCCCTGGTGGTGATCAAGAAGGGGTGAAACACCTCGAGGAAACGGCTCTGCAGCGTGCGGAAGAACCGCTCCACCAGTTGGGGATCATCGAAATGGAAGGGATACTCGCCTGAGAAGCCCTTGAAGAAGTACCAATTGAGCAGAGCGATAGCCGCGGGGGACATCCGTGCCGCGAACTGCTCCAACTGGGCGCTGGGGTCACTGAGGTGCTCCAGCACATCGAGGCACACAATCGTGTCGAACTGGGCGGGAAGCTCCTGCGCATCGAGATCGCGGAAACAGCGGAGCTTGTGGGCAAGCCCAAAGCGCTCAGCCCGGGCCTGCACAAACCGGCGGTTTTCCGGATTCAGATCCACGAACCACACCGCCTCCACTTGAGGCAACGCCGCCGCTGCCAGCGCATGGGTGCCAATGCCTCCACCGAAATCCAGCACCTGCCCACGGGCGAACTGCTGCTGCAGGCGCAGGGTGTCGGCGATGTAATCAGCACTGCTCAGATGCCAGGCCGCCAGCTCCAGCAAATGCCCTGTGCCCACGGCGGTTTCGTAGAAAGCCTCCGCCTGATCGGGCGCAAAGGCACCGGGATGGGCCGCGGCCAGCGCATCGGTGGCCAGGGGCAGGCGGCGCTCCAGCTCCTCGAGCTCAAGGGCGAGGTGATCAGCCAGCTGGCGGCGCAGATCAAAGCCTCCGTTGAGGAATTGATCGAGGGAGAGGGTGGCGTGAGGGCTCATGGGAGCTCACCGTAGAGGTGAGCCTGGAGTTGGATCGAGCTCGGCGCCCGCCCCTGGCACCACCAACCAATGCCGCAGCCAGGCGGTTAGCCAATAGAAGGGCAGGGTGTCGGCCAGGGCTGCCACAGCCTTGAACAGATAGCCACTGGCGATGAAGCTGCCGAGCTGGGGCCACACCGGCGCATCGGGCCGCACCGGCAGCACATGGGCGGCGTAGTGGCTGATCAGCACCACGGCCGTGGTGTCTACCAGCTGGCTCACCAGGGTGGAGCCGTTGTTGCGCAGCCACAGCGCCCGGCCACCGCTCAGCCGTTTCCAGAAATGGAAGAGGCGCACATCGGTGAACTGAGCGGCCAGGTAGGCCACCATCGAGGCCCCCACAGCGCCGAAGGCCAGCTCCTGAACCGCAAAGAAGGTCTGATCGGGTGCACCCGGAAGCCCCGGCAATACGCCGCCTAGCCAGAGGATCAGCACAATCCAGCCGTTGAGCAGCAAGCCCACCCACACCAGCTGGCTGGCGCGCTCTTCACCCCAGATCTCGCTGATCAGATCGGTGCAGAGGAACGTCACCGGATAGGGAAGCGCTCCCACCGCCACCACCACAGGCCAGGAGCCGATGCTGCCCAGCTGCAGAAAGCGGGTGAGGCCAAGGATGTTGAGCATGCCCATGGTGCCCAGAAACAACCCAGCGAGCACCATGAAGGCGAGCTCGCGGCGGCGCTCCAGTGCTGATGCGCTGAGGGACAAAGTGCCGAGGGCCGAAGGGCCAGACATCAGCAAGGCAACGCGGGCTCCCAGCCTGGCGGGATCGGCGCGGGCCGCAATGGGAGCATCAGGGTTGAACGCGGCCTCTGCTGTGACCTGCGGCTTCCTGGTGCTCGATAAGCCGGCCGGACTGAGTTCCCACAGCTGCGTTAGTCGGGTGCGTCGCGCCTATGGCCTGAAGCGCGTGGGCCATGGCGGAACCCTGGATCCAGCCGTGACAGGGGTGCTGCCGATTGCACTGGGGCCCGCCACCCGCCTGCTGCCCTACCTCAGTGGTGACAAGACCTACCGGGGCGTCATCCAACTGGGTGTGCGCACCGACAGCGACGACCTGGAGGGCGAGATGCTGGAACGCAAGCCTGTGCCAGCCCTTGTGGACGCCGACCTGGAGGCCGCCCTGGATCGGTTTCGCGGCACGATCGCGCAGCGGCCGCCTGCGGTGTCCGCCGTGCATGTGAATGGGGAGCGCGCCTACAAGCTGGCCCGCGCCGGAGTTTCACTGGAGCTGCCGGCCCGCAGCGTGAGCGTGCATCGCCTCAGCCTGCTGAGCTGGACGCCGGATCAGGGCCAGCTGGAGCTGGAGGTGGCTTGCTCAGCCGGCACGTACATCCGTTCGATCGCGCGGGATCTGGGCGACGCGCTGGGCTGCGGAGGCGCTCTGGCCCGATTGCGCCGCACCGAAGCCCTCGGCTTTGGGCTCCAGCAGAGCGTGAGCCTGGAGCAACTGGATCAGGAGCCGCGTCCGCTCCTGGTGGATCCGCTCAACGCCCTGGCGCATCTGCCAAGGCACCCCTTGGAGCAGGAGCAACTGCAGGGCTGGCGCTGCGGGCGGCTGCAGGACTGCGATCCAAGCTGGGAACCCGACACCGCGGTGGTGGTGGTGAGCCCGGATGGCAATCTGGCCGGCATGGCCCGAGTGCAGGCCACCGGAACCCTGCAACCGCGGCTGGTGCTCGACGCCGCTGGCTGAGCTCCGGTTTTCGTTCTCTCGTCCCGACCCCGTTCCTCCGCAACATGGCCGGCCATAGCCGATGGGCCCAGATCAAGCGCACCAAAGCGGTGGTGGATGCCAAGCGCGGTGCCGTGTTCACCCGACTGGGGCGGGAAATCATGGTGGCGGCCAGGGCCGGTGCCGATCCCAACGGCAACTTCCAGCTGCGCACAGCGATTGAAAAAGCCAAGGCCGCCCGGGTGCCGAACGCCAACATCGAACGGGCGATCGCCAAGGGCGCCGGCCAAGCCGGCGGCGGAGGTGAACAGTTTGAAGAGGTGCGCTACGAGGGCTATGGCCCCGGCGGGGTGGCGGTGCTGATCGAATCACTCACCGACAACCGCAATCGCACCGCCGCAGAAATCCGCCTGGCCTTCAGCAAGAACGGCGGCAATCTCGGCGAAACGGGCTGCGTGGGCTACCTGTTTGAGCACCGCAGCGTGGTGCGACTGGAGCAGGCCGGGCTGCAGGAGGAAGCGCTGCTGGAGGGCTTGCTGGAGCTTGAGGGCCAGGGCGGGCCGGAGATCGTTGGCTACGAGCTCGACGAAGAAGGCGCGGACGTGTTCGGCGCCTTTGAGCAGCTGGAGGCTTTGCAGGACGGTCTGCGCAGCCTGGGCCTGCCCGTGAGCAGCTGGGAGCACCGCTGGATCGCCCAGACCCCCTGCCCGCTCAACGAGCCCGCCAGCCTTGCCAGCTGCCTGAAGCTGCTGGATGCACTCGATGAACTCGACGATGTGCGCAGCGTGACCAGCAACCTGGAGGCGGATGAAGAAACACTGAAATCGCTGGTCAGCTGAGCGACAACGCGGCTGCCGCGGCCTGATCCACCACCACCTCCAGGTGGGGATGCCGCTGCAGCCAGCTGGCTGGCACCTCCGGGCAGGGAGGCTCCTGCAAGCTGCGGCGCAGAATCTCGGCCTTGGCCGCACCGGTCACCACCAGCAGCACCCGCCGGGCACGCAGGATCTCGGCAGTGCCCAGGGTGATGGCCTTGGAGGGCACCGCCAGGGGATCTCCGCCGAAGGCGGCGGCATTTTGCTCGCGGGTGGCCTGGCTGAGCGAGAGGCAACGGCAAGGCACATCGGCAGCGCAGGGAGGCTCGTTGAAGCCCACATGGCCATTGCTCCCAAGCCCAAGCAACTGCAGATCGATCCCGCCAGACGCCAGCACCGCTGCCCCGTAGCGACCGGCCTCCTGATCCGGCTCGGGAGCCAGGCCATCGGGCAGCTGCAGGCACCCTGGCCGCAACTCCAAAGGCCCGGCCAAGTGCTGCTGCATGAAGGCAGCGAAGGAGTTGGGCTGCTCCGGCCCAAGACCCACATATTCATCAAGGTTGAAGCTGCACCAGCCCGCCAACAACGCTTGGCACTGCTGCTGAGGCAGGGTCAGCAGCCGTTCCCGCAGGGTGGCGTACACCGGCTCCATCGTGCGCCCAGTGGCCAACCCGAGCACAGCTCGGGATTCGAGCGCGTGATGTATGCGCTCAGCAACCACAGCAGCCACAGCCTCCGCATCCCGCTCAACCCGTAGATGCCCGTGCCGGGACAGTGAGCGGAGCGATGCGGAGGAGGCGATCAAGGGGAGGCAGCCAGGGTCCGGGGGGCGTCGTTCCCCAAGCCTCGCTCAGCACTGGCGGTGCGCGCCAGCTCGCCATAGGGCTGCAGCTCGGTGCCTCGGTAGTAGTGACGCAGGATCGTGGCGTAGGTGTCTCCGCGCTGGGCCATGGCCAGGGCACCCCACTGGCTCATGCCAACCCCATGGCCAAAGCCACGGCCCACCGCCACCAGTTGCACGGCTTCTTCACTCGCAGCAGCGGGAGCGGGCAGGGTGAGGGCCGCGACGGATGGTGGTGGCGTTGGGGAAGTCGATTCCCCTGGCGTCGCGGTCGTCGGCAGCAGTTCAAAGCGCACCCAGGTGCTCTTGAGGCCCAGCCGCGAACGCAACTGAGCCCCCGTGAGCGCCAGCTGGCCAGAGGGGCCCACCACCCGTGCCTGCCGCACCCGTCCGGTGGGGGTGGTGGAGAGCACATCAATCCCAAGGGCACCACCGAGCTCCGGGAAGGCCTGGCGCAACTTCGTCTGATCGAGAGGTTGGCGCCAATCGCGTACCGGCGAGGCGTTGTCGTAATCGGGCACGCTCACCAGGTAGGGCACCTGCCGCGGCCAGAGGTCGCCACTGCTCTCGGTGTTGCCGCCACTACTGCTGTGGAACACCGCATCGATCAGTGCATGGTTGTACGTGAGCACCAGCCCACGGGTGCCCTCCACAGCGGCCCGGGTGGAGGGCGTTTCCGCCTCAACACCCTTGTAGACCTGGCTTGACGTCGTGGCTTGCAGATCAAACAGAGCCGCCGGTTTACGGGCCTTGAGTGCATAGGTGCGCGCCGCCACCGCCTGGGCACGCAGGGCCTCCAGAGGCCAGCTGGCGGGCATCTCACTGCCCACCACGCTGGGGAGGTACACCTCCAAGGGCACGTGATTCACCACCTGCACCCGGCCCGCCTCGAGACGCAGCTGGACCCTGCCGCGGTAACGCCGCTGCCCTATCCAGAGGCCAGGATCACTCTCCTCAGCGCCGGCTACCGCATCGAGCCACACCTCCCGGGCCTGCCACTGCTCTGAATTGGCGGCATCGGCGCGGCTGAGCCGCAACCAACCATCGACGGGCTCCGCCTGCAGCACCACTTGGCCGCTGAACTCCTCCAGCATCCGGCCCTGGGCATCGCGCAACCTCAGGCCTGCAGCAGACAGGGCCGGCCTCAGCCGCACCTGTTCGCCCTGAAACACGAGCACCCGCAGCAGCGGATCGCCAAGTGTTCTGTTGGCCGCGGGCTGCGCCGCCCGGGCCAACTCAGCCTGAGGCATCAGCAGGGCTGCCGTGAGGGCCATCGATCCCAGCGTGAAGCTGCTCAGGCGCACCATCGAAGACCGAGCTGGCAGGGCAGGCCATTGTGACGAGCGACTGAACGAAGCGCCAGTGCTCTCCCGCTGCGGCATGGCACCATCAGATCAGTCACACCGGGGAGCGTCCGGCCGCCGTGCAGGTCACCTTCCTCGGCACCAGCTCCGGCGTTCCCACGAAGGGGCGCAACGTTTCAGCCGTGGCCCTGCGCCTACCGCAGCGCTCGGAGCTCTGGCTGTTCGACTGCGGTGAGGGCACCCAGCATCAATTTCTGCGCAGCGACCTGCGGGTCAGCCAGCTGCGGCGCGTGTTTGTGACCCACATGCACGGGGATCATGTGTTCGGCCTCCCGGGCCTACTGGCCAGCCTCGGGCTGGCGGGCACCTGCAGTGGCATCGATCTCTATGGACCGGATCCCCTGCGCGACTACTTGGAAGGCGTGCTGCGCACCTCATCCACCCGCATCGGCTACCCGCTGCGCAGCCATCGCGTGAAGGAGGCCGCCAGCAGCGGCGCGCTGCTGCTCGACGACGACGACATCACCGTGCGCTGCACCAAGCTCATCCACCGCGTGCCCGCCTACGCCTACCGGGTGGATCAAAAGCCTCGTGCTGGGCGCTTCGATGTGGAGCAGGCCCGCGCCCTTGGGATCCCACCCGGCCCGATCTACGCCGAGCTCAAAGCCGGACGCGAGGTGGTGCTCGAGGACGGCCGGATCATCAACGGCGCCAGCCTCTGCGGGCCGGAGCGTCCTGGCAGCAGCGTGGTGTACTGCACCGACACCGTGTTCAGCGAAGCGGCCGTGGAACTCGCCCAGGGGGCCGATCTGCTGATCCACGAGAGCACCTTCGCCCACGCCGAAGCCGAGATGGCCTTCGCCCGGCAGCACTCCACCAGCACCATGGCCGCCCAAACGGCCCTCGCCGCCGGCGTGAAACAGCTGATGCTCACCCACCTCAGCCCCCGCTACGTGCCGGGCAACCCCGTCACTCCCGACGATCTGCTCAACGAGGCCCGGGCGATCTTCCCCAACACCGAGCTGGCCAAAGACTTCCTCACCGTGGAAGTGGCAGCGGACGAGAGCTGAGGCTGCAACAGTTCGTGAGTGCCAACGGCCTAGGCAGCCGGCAGGCCCATCGGCCGTGATACAAGGGCTCAGGCGCGGTCTCTACCGCCACCTTGCCGGCTTTTTCGATGGCCTCTTCCTTCTCTTCTGCCCTCCGGACCCTGGCCCGGGTGCTGGTTCTGCCCCTTGCCCTGCTGATGGGCCTGGCGGCCCCCGCACAGGCCGCCCAGTGGACCGCTGATCAGCTCACCGTTCCGGTGAATGCCGATGGCACCACGGTGACCTTCAGCGAGCAGGAGATCAAAGCGGGCCGCAAGATCTTCAACACCAGCTGTGGCGAGTGCCACGCCGGTGGCATCACCAAGACCAACCACAACGTGGGTCTCGACCCCGAAACCCTCGCGCTGGCCACCCCGGCCCGCGACAACGTGGACGCCCTGGTGGACTACATGAAGGACCCCACCAGCTACGACGGCGAATACAGCATTGCCGACGTTCACCCCAGCATCCGCAGCAGCGACGTGTTCGTGAAGATGCGCGATCTCAACGACGAAGACCTGCGCCTGATGGCCGGCTTCATCCTGGTGGCCCCCAAGGTTCAGGGTTCGGCCTGGGGCGGCGGCAAGATCTACTTCTGATCCGTCAGGCCCACCGGCCCAATCAACGAGCAAGACTCCGCCCGATCGGTGGGGTCTTTTTTTATGGCTGCTCGGCCAGCGGCGGAGCACTATTGGCTGGCTCGCAGGAACCGGGCTGCTTGCTGTACCACCACTCCTGCAGGGGCGCGCTGAGCCGCAGCGAAAAGAGCGTGAGCACCGTGGCGGTGGGCCTGGAGCCAGGCTGCAGCAGCTCCACGGCATAGGACGGGCAGCGCCGCGATGCCAGATCAGCCACGAAGCGACGACCCACCCGCCGCCAGCTGGGCTCCTTGCTGCGCCAGGCGATGCGGCAGCAGGGCCAGGGCAGCTCCTCGCGATCAAACAGCCGGCAGCACGGCCCTAACACCCGAAAGCTGTATTGCCCGCCAGGGCTGGTGTGCTCACTCCCCGGCGCATAAAGCTCAGCCACCTGAGGAGGCGTTGATGCCGAGGCAGAGGCGGCGGGCACGGCGAGAGAGATGGGGGTGAAGACAAAAAAACCACCCCGAGGGGTGGCTGGGGAGATGAAGCTGCCGGGGCGTGAACAGGCACGCCCTCGAGCAGAGGCTCAATAGAGCTCTTCTTCAGCGTGGGTCTTGATGGTGCAGTCGCTGGTGGGGTAGGCCACGCAGGTGAGCACGAAGCCAGCTTCGATCTGGTCGTCGTCGAGGAAGCTCTGGTCAGACTGGTCCACGGTGCCAGCAGTGATCTTGCCGGCGCAGGTGCTGCAAGCACCAGCACGGCAGGAGTAGGGGAGGTCGATGCCCTGCTCTTCAGCGGCGTCGAGGATGTACTGATCGTCGGGAACCTCGATGGTCTTGTTGAGGCCCTCTGCCTCGCTGATGAGGGTGACCTTGTAGGAAGCCATGGAAGGGATTGGGGCTCACAGGCTCCTGGGAAAGTTCCCGGGCCCGTAGGACGGACCCTTCCTACATCCGCCGGGGCATGTTCCTGGGGTTCTGAGCGCCTCAGGCCGTGAAGCCCAATCAGAACGCAGGGCACAGATCAGCGTGCCTTATGCAACATCCGCGAATTCGCCGCGCCGAGGCTTAAGCCCGCCGGATCGTCATCAAGCCCCATTGGCTTTGTTGCGCGGTGAGCTCGGCATGCCAGCCCTCATCGGCCAGGGCCTGCTGCAAGCGCGGCGCCTGTTCCACCAGCAAGCCACTCAGCAAGCCGAGGCCGTCCGCTGCCAGCACGGTGTGGAAGGCGGGACAGAGGGCCTCAATCACCGGCGCCAGGATGTTGCAGAGCAAGAGATCAGCTGGACGGCCGTCCAACAGCTGCGCCAGGCGCTCCACGGAGCCCAGCTCCACTGAAAAGCGGTCGGCGAAGCCGCTCACCACCGCGTTGTCGCGGGTGGCACGCACCGCCAGGGAGTCGGTATCCGCCGCCGCCACGCTGATGGCGCCCTGCAGGAGCGCCGCAATCCCCAGGATGCCGCTGCCGCATCCGAGGTCGGCCACGCGGATCGGGCCCAGATCCGGCGCTGCCGGCGAACCGCGGTCCTCGGCCAGCTGCTCGATCGCCTCGAGGCAGAGGCGCGTGGTGGGGTGGCTACCGGTGCCGAAGGCACTGCCTGGATCCATCCGGATCACCAGCCGCTCGGCATGTTCTGGGGGAAGCTCCAACCAGGCCGGCAGGATCAGCAACCGACGACCCACCGGATCGGCCTCCCAGTGCTGCTTCCAGCTGAGGCTCCAGTCCTCGTCGTCCTGGTGCTCCCAGGAGATCGCCGGCAGGGTGAGGCCGAAGGTGTCGGCCAGTGGGGCCAGGGCCTGCTCGAGCTGTAGGCGCTCAGGCTCCGGCCAATCGGCTTCCGGCAGCCAGGCCACCAGCTGACGCTGATCGGGGGCTTCCGGCCGATGCCGCACGGCAACCCGAGGGATGCCGAGGGCATTCAGCTTCCAGATCAGCGATTCCTCCAGCTCCGGAAGGGAAGGGAGCTCGAGGCGCCACCAGGAGAGCGTCATCGGTGTGAAACGTCTCTGATCAGTGTCGGATCAGAGGGTCACCGGATGGGCTTCCTGGATGCCCTCGATCGCATGGATGGTGGCCAGCAGGCTGGCGGGCAGGGGATCGTCGAGGCTAAGCACCATCACGGCGTCGCCACGCACGATGCGGCGGCCCACCTGCATCGAGGCGATGTTCACGTTGTGCTCGCCCAGCACCGAACCCAGGTTGCCGATGATGCCTGGCATGTCGCGGTGACGGGTGAAGAGCATGTGGCGGCTGGGCGCCACATTCACCGGGAACTCATCAATGGTGGTGATGCGCAATTCGCCATCGGCAAACACAGCACCGGTCACGGTGTGGTTGCCGTTGGCGCCCTTGGAGCTGAGCTGGAGGGAACCACCGGCGAAATCGCGGGCGGCGTCATCCTTCACTTCGAGCACGTGGATGCCGCGCTCCTTGGCCTCCAGGCCGGCGTTCACATAGTTGATCGAATCGCCCAGGGCGGTGGAGAGCAGACCCTTGAGGGCCGCGATCACCAGGGGCTGGGCGGGATGGCTGGCAAATTCGCCCTGCAGCCGCACTTCCAGCTCGCTGATCTGACCGCCCGCCAGCTGGCTGAGCAGCTGACCCAGGGTTTCCGCCAGCTGCAGATGGGGCTTGAGCTGCTCCATCACCTCGGCGTTGAGGCCGGGGATGTTCACGGCGCTGCGCGCGGGCAGGCCCAGCAGCACATCGCGGATCTGCTCGGCCACATCGATAGCCACGTTTTCCTGGGCTTCCTCCGTGGAAGCGCCCAGGTGCGGAGTGAGGATCAGGCGCTCGTTCACGCTGCGCAGCGCTGAATCAGCCTCGAGGGGCTCCTTGGCATAAACGTCGAGGGCAGCGCCGGCGATCACGCCCTTCTCCACCGCCTCAGCAATCGCTGCCTCATCAATGATGCCGCCGCGGGCACAGTTCACAATCCGGGCTGTCGGCTTCATCGTGCGCAGCAGCTCGGCGTTCACCAGGTTTTCGGTGTCTGGCGTGCGGGGCAGGTGCAGGCTCACGTAGTCAGCCTCGGCGAACAGCTCAGCCAGCGGCAGCAGCTTCACCTGCATCTGCTGGGCGCGCTCAGGCGACACAAACGGGTCGTAGGCCAGCAGTTCCATGCCCATGGCCTTGGCCACGCGGGCGACGTGGGAACCGATCTTGCCCAGGCCCACCACACCGAGCTTCTTCTTGTAGAGCTCGTTGCCCACGTATTTCTTGCGATCCCAGCCGCCAGCCATGGTGCTCACGTGAGCGTGGGGCACGTGGCGCGATAGCGAGAGCATCAGTGCCAGGGCGTGCTCCGCCGCAGCGATGGTGTTGCCCTCGGGCGAATTCACCACAATCACGCCGCGCTTGGTGGCCGCCGGCACGTCGACGTTGTCGACCCCCACACCGGCGCGGCCAATGATCCGCAGCTTGTCTGCGGCTTCGATGATGTCGGCCGTCACCGTGGTGCCGGAACGAATCATCAGCGCGTCGTACTCGCCGATGATCTCCTTGAGCTGCTCGGGCGGCAGGCCCGTGCGCACATCCACCTGAGCCACCTGCGACAGGATGTCGATCCCTGTCTGATCGATGGGATCGGAAACCAGAACCTTTGTCATGACCCGGCGGGGTGGGGGCGGCCGGAGGTGAAGTGTAGAGAGGTGGGTCTCACGCCCTCCAGGCCAGACGCGCTCGGGACAGAATCAGGCGAACTGGGGGCAGAGCTTCGTGGGCAGCAGCGTGGTGGCGGTGATCGCGGAGCGCAAGCGCCTGCACCAGCTCAAAGATCAATTGCAAGAGCTCAAGCCTGCACCGCAGCGGCTGGTGGCGATCGGTGAGGGCGAAACCCCGATCAACGACGTCGCCGACCTCAACCCCGCCCTCACCCGCCAGCTGCGCCAGAAGCGGATGGCCACTTGGCTCATTCCGTTCGGGTTCTTCGCCGGCCTCACCTTCACCTTCATCACCGACCTCGACACCTTTGCTTTCGCAGGCACTTGGGGCTCCCACCTGATCGGCGGCCTGCTGGGGTTGGGCTCGGGCTGGATGGGCAGCTTCGCGGCTGCGGCCAGCGTGAGCTCAGAAGCTGACGATCGCGTCCGCGCGCTTCGCAATCGCCTTGAGGAAGGCAACTGGCTGCTGCTGGTGGAGATGCCCAACGGCATCGAAGTGCCCTGGACCCGGCTGCAGGTGGCGAAACCCAAGGCTGTGGTGCGGCTCAACGAAAACTGAGGACAGGCGATGCTGCCGCGCGATGAACTGCTGAAGGGCAGTGGCAGACCCGAGGAGCTGGCCCAGCTGATCGGGTTGGCCGAGCAAGCGCTGCGCACCTGGGAGCCCTGCTGGAGTGAATTTGTAGGGGCGGAACTGCAGGAGGAGGCCCAGCAGCGCCTGGGAGCCTTGAGCGAACTCCACCTGCACGCGGATGGAGGTTGGCCCCAGGCGGAGCGCTGCCGGCTGTTGCTACGCCGGGCGGAGCTCAGCGAAGAGCCTGGAGCGACTGCCCCCTCTGCAGCCCTCAGCGGCTTGGTGGTGAGCGGAAACTTTCTGTTTGACCCAGCCGAACCGGAGGAGGTGCGCCAGGGCTTACTGAAAGCCTGTCTGGAGGCCGGCGAACTGGGCGACATCTGGATGCGGGGCGATCGCGGCGCCCAGGCCGTGATCTGCAGCGAAGCGGTCCCACGCTGCGATGGGCTGGAGGCCCAGGTCCGCAGCGTGGGGGTACTGCTGCAAGTGGTGCCGCTCGAGCAGCTGCAGTGGCCTGCAAGCCGGGTGCCCCGGCAGGTGAGCAGCGTGGAAGCCTCGCTGAGGCTGGATGCCGTGGCCTCCGCGGGCCTTGGGATGTCGCGCAGCCGCATGGCTGAGCTGATCCGCAGCGGAGCGGTGCGGGTGAACTGGCAAGTGATCACCACCCCCAGCCGGGAACTCAACCGTGGGGATCGGGTGCGACTCGATGGCCGCGGCGAGTTGGAGATCCTCGAGATCCAACCCACGAAGCGCGAGCGCTGGCGGCTGGTGATGCAACGCCGCTGAAGCCGGTGCCGATCTCGGCTGCTAGGTTCCTTAGGCCGAACGGCACTCTGAGGGCGATTAGCTCAGAGGTAGAGCACTACCTTGACACGGTAGGAGTCACTGGTTCGATTCCAGTATCGCCCATTCGCTTGAGGCTTCTGCCCTCCCGCAAGCCATGACTTTGCAGGTGGTGCTGGGGCTTGGACGATCAGGGCTGGGGGCGGCAAGGCTGTTGCATCAGCGCGGCGAGGCGGTGCTGGTGCTCGAGAGCGGCGACAGCCCGGAGCTTCAACAACGCGCTGAAACCCTCCGTGGTGAAGGCATCAGCGTGCAACTGAACACCCCGCTTCAGCCCGAGAGCTTCGCGGCGCTGCCGAATCAACCAGAGCGGGTGATCGTGAGCCCTGGCATCCGCTGGGATCACCCCACCCTGGTGAGCATTCGTCAGCAGGGCATTCGCACCGACGGAGAGATCACCACCGCCTGGGAAGCCACTGCAGACGTTCCCTGGATCGGCATCACCGGCACCAACGGCAAAACCACCGTGACGCATCTGGTGGCGCACCTGCTGCAACAGGCGGGATTGGATGCACCGATGTGCGGCAACGTGGGCTACTCGGCGGCTGAGCTGGCACTGGCTCGGGGTGGTGCAGCAGCGCCCAGTTGGTTGGTGGTGGAACTGAGCAGCTACCAGATCGAATCCGCCCCCCAGCTCGCACCGCGCATCGGGGTGTGGACCACCCTCACCCCCGATCACCTTGAGCGCCACGGCAGCCTCGACAACTACCGCGCCATCAAACGCAGCCTGTTGGAACGCTCGGCCGTACGCATCCTCAATGGGGATGATCCCGATCTGCGAGACCGCGCCGCCAGCTGGGATCAGGCCCGCTGGATCACCGCCGGCTCCCGGGAAGCGGCCCTGGCGGCTGGGCTGGAGCCGGCGTTGTGGATCGAGGCGGATCAGGTGTGCGACGCCAGCGGAGCGCTGCTGGATGCCAGGGCCCTGGCGATGCCTGGCGCCCACAACCGCCAGAACCTGCTGATGGCGGTTGCGGTGGGCCTGGAGGTGGGCCTGAGCCCCGCCCAGATGGAAGCCGCACTGCGCAGTTTCCCGGGCGTGCCCCACCGCCTTGAGCGCATCCGAGAACTGAATGGGGTGACCTGGTTCAACGACAGCAAAGCCACCAATTACGACGCGGCTGAAGTGGCTCTTCGCGCCCTGGAGGGCCCGCTGGTGGTGCTAGCGGGCGGCGAAGCCAAGCAGGGCGACGCCACTGGCTGGATCGCTGGGTTGCAACGGGAAGCCCCTGCCGTGGTGCTGTTCGGTGCAGCGCAAGCTGCTTTTGCACAACTGCTCAAGGACGCCAACTACGGCGGCCTGGTGCACAGCGTCGATGGCTTGGCGGAAGCCGTGCCCCTGGCCCGACAGCTGGCGGCGGACCACGGCTGCGGGGCAGTCCTGCTCTCACCGGCCTGCGCCAGCTTTGATCAATACAAGGATTTCGAGGCCCGCGGCGAGCATTTCCGCGCGCTCGTGCAGAGCTTCTGACCCAGGCTCAAGCGTCAGAGGCAGCGCCGCTAGCCTCGCCGCACCCGAAGAGCTGCGATGGCCTACTGGCTGATGAAAAGTGAGCCCGATGTGTACGGGATCCAGCATCTTCAGCAGGAAGGCACCACCCTCTGGGACGGCATTCGCAACTACCAGGCCCGCAACTTCATGCGCTCGATGGCCATCGGCGATCGGGCATTTTTTTACCACTCCAATGCCAAACCACCCGGCATCGTTGGGCTGATGGAGGTGGTGGAAACGGGCATCACCGACCCGAGCCAATTCGACCCCAGCAACAAATACTTCGACCCCAAATCGAGCCCCGAAAAGCCCCGCTGGGACTGTGTGCGACTGCGCTACGTGGGCACCTTCGGCGAGCTGCTCAGCCTCGATGCGTTGCGCGAGCAATTCAGCGTTGAGGAGTTGCCAGTGGTGCGCAATGGCAACCGCCTTTCAATCCTGCCGGTGCCAGAGGCCAGCGCCCAGCGGCTGTTCGAGCTGCTCGGCCCTCTGTGAAAGCGGTTCGGCTGCAGTGCCGTAGAGCCTGCAGGCAGAGCTGGACTGCCCTGCGGCAACAACCGTTGCTGCTGGGCTTCAGCCTGGTGTCCCTCGGAGCACATCTGTTGGGTTGGGCCCTGTTCGCCGCGGCGGAGCAGGTGGACAGCGGGGTGCTGGCCGCACTCCTGCACCTACTGGGGATTGCGCTCTATGCCGGCAGCCTGCTCTGGATGATCGAAGGCTTCACCCAGGCCGGTCTAAGCCTGGCGCAGGGGCAAGCGCTCAGCTGGAAGGAGCTCAGCCCCGGGGCGTGTCGCCACAGCGGGCGACTCTGCCTCTGCCTCGGAGCTCTGGTGGCGGCTCTGGCAGCAACAGGCTTGATCAGCGGGCTGATCTGGTCGCTGCTGCTGCTGGCACTGCCAGCGATGAGCGTGGTGCCAGCCTTAATGGGCCTGATCGCTGCGGGTGCCCTGATCCTCAGCCAGCTGTTCGGGCCGTGTCTGGTGGTGGACACGCGCTTGAGCACCGCAGCGGTGTTCCGCCAGGGGGTGTGGCTGCTGGAGCATCACTGGGCCGGCCTCCTCGAACTCAGTGGTTACCTCGTCGCCCTCTTGCTGCTGCCCTTGCTGGCAGGGCTGCTCGCAGAAGCCTTGCTGGAAGGGCTCGGGATTGCGGTCACCGCGTTGAGCCTGGTGGTGGTGCTGCCGCTGATCACCACCAGCGTGACTGGGGCTTACTGGCAGCTGCGCCCCGAACTCACCACCACCAGCTCGATCAAGCGATCGGATCGCTGAAGCGCGGCTGCTGGGGAAAGAGGTTGGCCAGATAGCAGCGGGTGATCGCACGGGACTGCACACCGTTCTGCACCAGAAATCCGGCCAACGCGGCCTGGAACAAGCGGTATTGATCCCAGTTGGGATGGGCCTCAATGAAGCCTTGCATCGACTGCAGCAGGGGCTCGGGCACCTCCGCCCGCATGCTCACCGTGCCCGCGCTCTCCATCCCAATCACCCCGTAACGCCATCCAGTTCCCCACAGCAGGCGGCGGCGGTCAACCGGAGCCACAACGCCGTTTTCCCAGGGCTTCTCATGGCAAGACCCCAGGTCTCGTCGGCAATCCCGGTGCGCCGACAGCGCTCCGAGCGCCGCGGCTGTTCAACCGCCCAGCGCCTGTCAACGGGAAATCCGGCAACGTGGGCGTTCTCCCCAGAACCGACCCCACAGCCCGATGCAAGGGCCCAGACCTGTGGAAAAAACGTGCAAAAACCTGCGGAGAGTGGGCGTGGCGTTGGGAGAACAGGGCTGATCAGCAGTGCTGATCAGCAGCCCAATCTCGTGGGCAATCTCAGCGGAGCAGCTCAGGCATGCTGAAGCCATGACGATCGCGCTTCTCGGCACAGGCCTGCTTGGCAGTGCCATCGCCACTCGCCTGCTGGCTGGCGGTGAACGGCTGACGGTGTGGAACCGCAACCCCGAGCGATGCCTTCCCCTCGAGGAGCTGGGTGCCCATCGGGCCGCCACGCCGGCGGAGGCCGCGAACCAGGCGGACTGGCTGATCACGGTGCTCAGCGACGGCCCCACCACCCACAACGTTCTGCTCGATCAGGTGGACCGCCAACTGATGGGGCGCCGGGTGATTCAGATCGGCACCATCAGCCCTGCCGAGAGCCAGGCCCTGGCTGGTGCCGTTCAGGAACGCGGGGGGACGTACCTGGAAGCACCAGTGCTGGGCAGCCGGCCTGAAGCGCTGAACGGCAGCCTGCAGCTGATGGTGGGCGGTGCACCAGCGCTGGTGCAGGAGGCCATGCCCGTGCTGAGCCAACTGAGCCAGAACCCAGTGCACCTGGGAGAGGTGGGCAGTGCGATGACCGCCAAGCAGGCCCTGAATCAACTGATCGCCAGCCTCACCCACGCCTTCAGCCTGTCGTTGCATCTGGTGCAGCAGGGCGGCGTGGCGGTGGAGCCGTTCATGGATCTGCTGCGCAGCAGCGCCCTCTACGCCCCCACCTTCGATAAGAAGTTGGATCGGGAACTGAGTGCCAACTACAGCAATCCGAATTTCCCCACAGCCCATCTGCGCAAGGACCTGAACCTGTTCATCGCCTCAGCCCAAGAGGCCGGCCTCAACAGCGAAGGCTTGGATGGTCTGGCGGCCCTGCTGGAGCGGGCCACGGCCGCTGGCCTTGATCCCCTCGACTACTGCGCCCTGCATGCACTCACGGCTGGCCGAACAGCTGTTGTAGAGCCTGGCTAAAGGGCCCGGCCGCCGCCGTTGACCAGCTGCCTTCCATGGCCCGCTGCCCAGGGGCGGGGCTGAGCATCACCCGCAACGACCAGGCGTTGCGATCCCCTTCGATCGCTAGCCACCAAGGATCGCGCTCCAACTCAAGCTCGATCGACTCTTCCGCCATCAACTGATCGATCAGACCCCGGTGCTGAGCCACCAGATCGGCCAAGGCGTTGCGCAGGGCCTCAGCCTCTTCTCGGGTGAGCTCGGCAGCCCAGCCATCGCCGCCAACCAACACAGAAAAGGGTTGGCGGCTGCCATCCCAGGCCAATCGCCAACCCTCTCCTTCTTTCTGGATCACCGCGGCTCAGCGCTCAGCCAGGCAGCAAATCGGGCTGGTCCTGCTCATCGCTGAGCTCGATGATGGCGCGCTGCACGGGCTTCACCATCGAATCCTCCAGCAGGCCATCGAAATCATCGAAGCGGCGCTGCTTGGCCCGGAAGGCAATGCGCACGGTGGTGAGATAACGGTTGCTGGAGTAACGCACCAGACTCTCGGCGCGCTGAGCGAGCTCCTTGGGGCTGACGTTGACGCCGAGATACATGACCTACTCACCAATCGAACCATCGTAGGTCAGCAGGTTGCGTGACAACGGCACGCTCACGGGGAACACCAGCGGCTCGACGCCTGGCGCCAGCAGACGGATTTCGCGGGCCAATCCGAGGGCCTCCAGCGGCGGCCGCAGCAGCTCCACGACGCCGCACACCACCTTGCGATGGGCAGGGTCGCGGCACTCAATGCGAAGGCCGGCCCAACCGCGCGACACCCGACAGGCCGAGAGGGGATCGAGCCGGCGAAGCTGATCGGGATCCTCCCGGTAAAACGACAACACCGTCAGCAACGTCCGCTCCATGGCCCGTAGACCCACTGGTCTCACCATGAAGCGCTGAACTGCGCCACGCTCATGGGCAGTGTTTTCCCTTCAGCTTTCGAGCATGGCTGGCACCCTCGCCATCGACCTGGGCAGCACCACCACGGTGGTGGCCTACCAGGGCCCTGGCGACGCCAGCCCTCAGCTGATGGAGCTGGCCCCAATCAGCACCCACGACCCGGCAGTGGTGCCCAGCCTGATCTGGCTCAGCGAAGCCAGCTCCAGCCAACCGCTGATCGGTCGCCAGGTGATCGAAGCGGGCCTGCTGGAGCAGGGCGGCGCCGGCCTTCATCGTGATTTCAAGCGCTGGATCGGCGCCGGTGCTGCTTGGGCCTCTGCCCCTGAGCAGGGCAGCAGTCTGCTCAGTCCTGAGCAGAGCGGACAGCTTCTCCTCGAGCAAATCTGGCAACGGCTGCCGGAGCAACTGAACCCCCAGCGCCTGGTGCTCACCGCACCGATTGACAGCTACCGGGGCTATCGCGAGTGGTTGCTGGAGGCCACCAGCCGCTTGGAAGTTCCGGAAATCGCCCTTGTGGATGAGCCCACCGCCGCGGCCATCGGCGCGGGGCTTCCCGCCGGCAGCCGGGTGTTGGTGATCGATTTAGGCGGCGGCACCACCGACTTTTCCCTGGTAGCCCTCGAAGGCGGGGAGGGCAAGGCCGCACCGATCGCGCAGCTCCTGCGCTTCGGCGGCCGCGATCTCAGCGGCAGTCGCCAGAGCCTGCGCACCGCCAGGGTGCTGGGCAAGGCCGGCCTGGCCCTGGGCGGCCGCGACCTGGATCGCTGGATCGCCGCCAGCCTCCTGGAACAGCTCGATGCGGCAGGCGGGCTGGATCCGAGCGAGCCGAGCCTGTTGAGCTGCTGTGAGCGCCTGAAGTGTCAACTGAGCGATGCCACCGATGCGCTGGTGCTCTGGTGCCCGGAAACGAACGCCGCCCCCCTGGAATTACGCCTCAGCCGCAGCCAACTCGAAGAACTGCTGCAGAAGCAGCAGCTGTTGCAGCTACTGGATGAACTGCTGGAGCAGGTGTTGGCCTCAGCCCGAGCCTGCGGCGTGGGTGAGCAGGACATTGACGCCGTCCTGCCCGTGGGCGGATGCAGCCGGGTGCCACTGATCCGCAGCTGGCTTCAAGAGCGGCTTCCGCATGTGCCGCTGCGCGGTGAGCGCCCCGTGGAAGCGGTGGCCCTTGGAGCGCTGCGTCTCACACCGGGCGTGGTGGTGCGGGATGTGCTGCGACGGGGGGTGGCCTTGCGCTGCTGGGATCAACGCAGCGCTGAGCACCGCTGGCACCCCCTGTTTCTGCCGGGGCAGCCCTGGCCCAGTGAACAACCCCTGCAGTTGCGCCTGGGCTGCAGCCGCAATGACCAAGCCGATTTGGAGCTGGTGCTGGGGGAGCCGCAAGAGGAGCAGCGCAGCGAAGTGGTGTTCGTGAACGGGCTGCCCGTGTTGCGGCGCCAATCCGCTGGCAGCGCCGCCGTGGACGCCTGGGCCGCGCAGCCTGCTGCCATTCCCTTGGCACCGGCAGGAGAGCCAGGAGCCGACCGGCTGGAATTGCGCTTCTCGATCAACGCCCAAGGGGAGTTGCTGGTGGAAGGCCAAGACCTGTTAAACGACCAGGAGATCCCAAGCCGCCGGCTTGGCAGCGTGCGCTGAGCTGATCCCTGACGTGACGGATGGCGTGCTGCCCCCGGGATCGTGATCCGGGGGAGATCGATCCATAGAACGGACGCAGTAGATCGCCTCCACCCCCCTTGGCCATTCGCCGGCACCGGCTTCCTCGCTTCTGGCTGGTGCTCACGCTCGGGCTCGTTGCCGCCGGAGTGGGATCGGCCTACTGGTGGGAGAAGCAACTGCCCCGCCAGCTCGAGCGGGCCGCGCAGCAGGGCAGGCTCGACGACTGCCTTCGCTACGGCGAGCAATTGGCAGCCCTGCGCTGGCTGGGGGGCAAGGCTCCACTCGAGCAGAGCCGCTGCCGCCGCCTCAAAGCCCAAGAGCTCTGGCGGCAGGAAGACTGGGCTGAAGCGCTGAAGCTGCAACTGCAACTCGTGAACTCCGGCACGAGCACCCCGGAGGATCAGCAGCAACTGATCAGCTGGCAACAGCAGCTGGAAACCCGGGCCCTCAGCCTCTATCGCGACGGGAAACTGGAGCAGGCCCTGCAGATCCTCGGCGCCCTGAATGCCCGCCACAACACCAACGGCACCGCGCTCGGGGATCAACTGAACGAAGACTGGAACCGCCAGCGCTTCCTGAAGGAACGGGCCGCTCAGCTGATCCCTCAAAAACGCTGGTGGGAAGCCCTCGATGCCCTCAACCGCATCGAACACCCCTGGTGGAAGCAGCACACCCAGGCGTTACGGCGCCAAGTGGAGCAGGGCATCGAGGGCCTGCGCTCCTCCGAAGCAGCCCATCACAGCTCCCACGGCTCGGATCTCGAATCGAATGTGCCAGCGGAGCGGCTCAATGACCTGATCTCCAAGAAGCTGGCGGCTGGAGCCGACGACTGGCAGGCCTTCAGCTCCGCCTGCAAGGAACTCGGCGGCCGCGTGGTGGAGGCAGGTCCAGAGACCGCCTGCAGGCGCTGATCACGCGTGACAGGATGGTGCGCCATCCCCAACACTCTCGATGCAGGCAGGCGATCAGGTCAGGGTCAGTCAGAGCGTGGTGGTGTATCACCACCCCGAGCACCGCGGCCAGGCCTTCGATCTCAAGGGCCAGCAGGGTGAGGTGTTTCAGGTGCTGAACGACTACAAAGGCCGCACGATCAGCCCGACCATGCCGGTGATCGTGGCCTTCGGCCGCTTCCGCGCCCACTTCCGCAACGACGAACTCGAAGCGGTTTAAGCGGCGCTTGGCTGGGCTGGCTGTGCTCAGCTCTCCTTGATCAGGAAGACACCCTCCTCCTGATCAATCGACTGCAGGCAGAGAGCAATCAGCTCCTGGCGACTGGTGGGAACGACACGGCCACAGAAATCGGGCTGGATCGGCAATTCGCGGTGACCGCGATCCACCATCACCAGCAGGCGCACCCGATGGGGCCGTCCCCAGGCTTGCAAGGCCTCGAGAGCCGCCCGCACGGTGCGGCCCGTAAAGATCACGTCGTCCACCAGCACCAGATCACGGCCTTCGAGATCTGCCGGTAATTGGGTGGGCGTGCTGAGCCGGGTGCCGATGCGCTCTAGGTCATCCCGGTGAAACGTGGGATCGAGCCTGCCGCAGGCGATCGGATGGCCGCAGAGCTGTTCGAGCTTCTGAGCCAGCACCTCGGCCAGGGCCACGCCCCGCGTGGGAATGCCCACCAGCACCAGCTGGCGACTGTCCGCCACGCTTTCCAGCACCTGAGAGGCCAGGCGGTTCAGGGTCCGTCCCAGCTCGTCAGCCGAGAGGATCTCCACACGATCGGCAGACATACGACAGCTGGCGGGCGGTGATCGTACCGGGATCAGCCGGTGTAGCCAAAAGCTGACGCACTCGGGATCAAGGCTGGATCAGCCCGGGGCGCAGGGTAGGTTGGACCGAGCAGGTGTTGCGGAGAGGCAGGGTTTACCGGGTGACAGCTGTACCGTCGACCGAGCACGGCAAGCCTTCAGGTTCCTCGGGTCCCGGCGCCCAGAGAGGCTCAGTCGCTCCCGTTGTTCTCTGCATCCTCGATGGCTGGGGCTATCGCCACGAGGATGCCCACAACGCCATTCGGGCCGCCAAAACACCGGTGATGGATGCCCTGTGGCATGCCTATCCCCACACCCTGATTGAAGCGAGCGGCGCCGATGTGGGCCTGCCCGACGATCAAATGGGCAATTCGGAAGTGGGGCACCTCACCATCGGTGCTGGCCGGGTCATCCGCCAGGAGCTCGTGCGGATCAGCCAGGCGGTGCGCGACGGCAGCCTCAACGACAACCCCGAAATCAACGCCCTGGCCGACCATCTGGTGGCCAACGGCAAAACCCTCCACCTGATCGGCCTCTGCTCCGACGGCGGAGTGCACAGCCACATCACCCACTTGGGCGGGCTGCTCCAGTGGGCGGCAAGCCGCGGCCTCAAGGACGTATGCGTCCACGTGATCACCGACGGGCGCGACACACCCACCGAGAGCGCACCCGGTTTTCTGCTCACCATTCAGGAGCAGATCGACTCCGCTGGCGTGGGCCGGATCAGCACGATCTGCGGCCGCTACTGGGCCATGGATCGTGACAACCGCTGGGACCGCACCGAAAAGGCCTATCGGCTGCTCTGCGAGGAGGGCCCGCTCGAAACGGCCACTCCTCAGCAAATCCTGGAGAGCGCCTACGCCGCTGGGACCAGCGATGAATTCCTCGAACCCACCCGGCTGGAGAAGGGCAGCATTCAGGCCGGCGACGGCTTGATCTGTTTCAACTTCCGGCCCGATCGGGTGCGGCAGTTGATCCGCGCGTTGGTGCTGCCGGAGTTCGCTGATTTCGATCGGGATCTGATCAACGACCTCTCGGTGGTCACCTTCACCCAATACGAAGCCGGCCTTCCCGTGGCCGTGGCCTTCCCACCGGAATCGCTGGATGGCCTGCTCGGGCAGGTGGTGTCAGAAGCCGGCTTGCGGCAGTTCCGCACCGCTGAAACTGAAAAATATCCCCATGTCACCTATTTCATGAACGGTGGCATCGAGCAGCCTTACCCAGGCGAAGACCGTCATTTGGTGCCCTCCCCCAGGGTGGCCACCTACGACCAGGCGCCGGCCATGTCGGCCGAAGTGCTCACGGATCACTGCATCGCCGCGATCAACAAAGGCATCTATTCCCTGGTGGTGATCAATTACGCCAACCCCGACATGGTGGGGCACACCGGTGAGATGGGCGCCACCGTTGAGGCCATTGCCACCGTGGATCAGAGCGTCGGTCGCCTGCTGGAGGCCACCAACCGCATGGGCGGCACGTTGCTGGTGACCGCCGATCACGGCAATGCCGAATTGATGGAGGGCCCCGACGGGCGCCCCTGGACGGCTCACACCACCAACCCCGTGCCCGTGATCCTCGTGGAAGGGGAACAGCGCAAGCTTCCGGGCCATGGCAACGCTGTTGAACTGCGGAGCGGCGGCGGCCTGGCGGATGTGGCCCCCACGCTGCTGGAGATCCTGGGGCTGCCCCAACCGGCTCGCATGACAGGCACCTCGCTGATCCTGCCGGTGGGGAGTCCTGCCGTGCCCAGCCGCATTCCTCAGACCCTTGGCGTCTGAGCCCTGCCACTAGCCTTAAGCCATGCTCCAAACTGTTTTCACCTGGATCTGGCTGGTCAGCGGCGTGCTGCTGATGATCAGCGTGCTGCTCCACAGCCCCAAGGGCGATGGCATGGGCGGCCTGGCCTCCAGCGGCAGCTCAATGTTCAGCAGTGCCCGCAGTGCTGAAGCCACTCTCAACCGCATCAGCTGGACCCTGCTCGCGATCTTCCTCGGCCTGGCCACGGCGTTGAGCGCCGGCTGGTTCAAGCTCTGATCCGGAGCACTCCTTGACCATGCCTCGCCGCACGCTTCTGGCCCAGATGGCGGCCCTGCTGAGCCCGCTGCTCATGCCTCGGGCCGCCGAAGCGGCAGCCGCCGCCGCAGATCCCCAATGGCAGCTCACTGATGCCCAGTGGAAGCAACTGCTGAGCCCCGCCGCGTATCAGGTGCTGCGCAAGGAAGGCACCGAGCGGCCCTTCAGCAGCCCGCTGAACAATGAAAAGCGGGCTGGCACCTTCCATTGCGCCGGCTGCGATCTCCCGCTGTTCAGCTCCAAGGCGAAATACGAGAGCGGCACCGGCTGGCCCAGCTTCTGGCAACCGTTGCCCAAAGCGATTGCCACCCAAGTGGATTTCAAGCTGATCGTGCCGCGCACGGAATACCACTGCCGGCGCTGCGGCGGACATCAGGGGCACGTGTTTAACGACGGCCCCAAACCCACCGGCAAGCGCTATTGCAACAACGGCGTGGCCCTCACCTTCAAGCCTCAGGCCTGAGCTACCCCGTGAACTCGGTGTTGTAAGCCTCCTCACCGTGGGCGTTGATGTCGAGCCCCTGGCGCTCGTCGTTTTCGCTGGCCCGCAAGGGCATCAGCATGCGCAGCACCTGCAGGATCACGAAGGTGCCCACCCCCACCCAGAGTGCGGTGAAACCAGCAGCCTTGAGCTGAATCCAAAACTGAGCGGCGTTGCCGGCCAGCAGACCATCGGCACCCGCGGGGTTCACCGCCTTCAGGGCGAACAGGCCAGTGAGCAGGATGCCGAGCAGGCCAGCCACCCCGTGCACAGGCAGCACGTCGAGGCTGTCATCGAGTTTGGAGCGGTTCTTGAGCTGCAGGGCCCAGTTGCAGACCACCGCAGCGGCGAAACCGATCACCAAGGCGCCGATCGGGCTCACAAACCCTGCCGCCGGCGTGATCGCTACCAGGCCAGCCACAGCACCGGTGGCGACACCCACGGCCGTGGGCTTGCCGCGCTGCAGGGTTTCGATCACCATCCAGCCCAGGGCTGCAGCCGCGCCGGCAGAGTTGGTGGTGAGGCAGGCCAGCGAGGCGAGATTACCCGCCACCAGGCCACTGCCACCGTTGAAGCCAAACCAGCCGAACCACAGCAAGCCAGCCCCGAGCAGGATGAAGGGCACGTTGTGCGGCGGTGAGTTGTGGGCGGGGTAGTTGCGGCGGCTGCCCACCACCGCAGCCGTCACGGCTGCACCCACACCCGAAGCCATCTCCACCACCAGGCCACCGGCGAAGTCGAGGGCACCAAGGCCCTCAGGCCCAAGGAAACCGCCAGGCCCCCACACCATGTGGGCCAGAGGCAGATAAATGAAGGTGCTCCAAAGAATCACGAACGCCAGCCAAGCGCGGAAATTCATGCGCTCCACCACGGCCCCTGAGATCAGTGCAGGCGTGATGATCGCGAAGGTGAGCTGGAAGAAGGCCACGGCGCCATGGCTGAGCTGGCCATCGCCGTAGGGGGCCGACCAATTGCTCAACCCCGCCCACTGCAAGCCACCGATGAACGGAGCCAAAGCGCCCTGGCCGGGGGAGAACGCCAGGCTGTAGCCGAACAGCACCCAGAGCACGCTCACTAGCCCCATGGCAGCGAAGCTCATCACCATGGTGTTGAGCACATTGCGGCTGCGCACAAAGCCGGCGTAGAAAAGCGCCAAGGCCGGCGTCATCATCAACACCAGCGCCGCACTCATCAGCACAAAGCCGTTATTGGCGCTGTGCAATGCCGGATCGGCAGCAAACAGAAGCACCATTGCCTCATCAGTTGGCAGCGACCCTGCCGTCCAAGCAGCCCCCTGCTTGGTATCAACAGTTACCGTCCCGGCCGCTTTCAGTGTCATCCGTAACAGTCGGCACAGGCCTGCTCGGCAAGCCTCTGGCAACAAAAACCGGCAACAAAAAAAGAGGGCTTGCGCCCTCCCGGTTGATCGCGTGGATGACTTTGGGGAGGTTGCCCTCCCCGCGGGCTCATCAGTAGTCGAAGTCGCCGCCCATGCCGCCGCCGGCAGGAGCTGCTTCTTTCTTCTCGGGCATGTCAGCCACGATGCACTCGGTGGTCAGCACCATGCCGGCGATCGAGGCGGCATTCTGCAGACCGGAGCGGGTCACCTTGGCGGGGTCGACGATGCCGGCAGCCAGCATGTCGACGTACTCGCCGGTGGCGGCGTTGTAGCCCTCGTTGAAGGGCTTGTTCTTCACGTGCTCGGCCACCACGGAGCCGTTCACACCAGCGTTCTCAGCGATGCGCTTGAGGGGAGCGGTGAGGGATGAAGCCACGATGGTGGCGCCGATCAGCTCTTCGCCGGAGAGGTTGGAAGCCGCCCACTGCTCGAGAGCAGGAGCCAGGTGGGCCAGGGTGGTGCCACCGCCAGGAACGATGCCCTCTTCAACGGCCGCCTTGGTGGCGTTGATGGCGTCTTCCAGGCGCAGCTTCTTGTCCTTCATCTCGGTCTCGGTGGCAGCGCCCACCTTGACCACGGCCACGCCGCCGCTCAGCTTGGCCAGACGCTCCTGCAGCTTCTCCTTGTCGTAGGAGGAGTCGGTTTCGTCCATCTGCTTGCGGATCTGCTCGCAGCGGGCCTTCACAGCCACCTCGTTGCCCTCGGCCACGATGGTGGTGGTGTCCTTATTAATGGTGATGCGGCGGGCGGTGCCCAGCATCTCCAGCTTGGCGTTCTCCAGCTTGAGGCCGGCGTCCTCGGTGATCAGCTGGCCGTTGGTGAGAACGGCGATGTCCTCGAGCATGGCCTTACGGCGATCGCCGAAGCCAGGAGCCTTCACAGCGGCCACGTTGAGCACACCGCGCAGACGGTTCACCACCAGGGTGGCGAGGGCTTCCTTCTCGATGTCCTCGGCGATGATCAGCAGAGGCTTGCCGGTGCGGGCGATCTGCTCGAGCACGGGCACCAGATCCTGCACCAGACCGATCTTCTTATCGGTGAGGAGGATGTAGGGATCATCGAGCACCGCTTCCATGCGCTCGGTGTCGGTGGCGAAATAGGGCGAGATGTAGCCCTTGTCGAAGCGCATGCCCTCGGTGACCTCCAGTTCGGTGGTCATCGACTTGCCTTCCTCGAGGGAGATCACACCCTCTTTGCCAACCTTATCCATGGCGTCGGCGATCATCTGGCCCACCTCTTCGTCGTTGCCGGCGGAGATGGTGCCCACCTGGGCGATGGCGTTGGAGTCGCTGATCGGCTTGGCGTGCTCCTTGATCTTCTCGACCAGGAATTCAGCAGCCTTGTCGATGCCCTTCTTGAGGGTGATGGCGTTGGCGCCGGCGGCCACGTTGCGCAGACCAGCCTTCACCATGGCGTGGGCCAGCACGGTGGCGGTGGTGGTGCCGTCACCGGCGGCATCGTTGGTCTTGGAGGCGGCCTGACGGATCAGGGCCACACCGGTGTTCTCGATGTGATCCTCGAGCTCGATCTCCTTGGCGATGGTGACGCCGTCGTTAATGATCTGAGGAGCGCCGAACTTCTTCTCCAGCACCACGTTGCGGCCCTTGGGACCAAGGGTGACGGCAACGGCTTCAGCCAGGATGTCGATGCCTTTTTCGAGGGCGCGGCGGGCCTGCTCGTTGTAAATGATGCGCTTAGCCATGGAAGGCGAATCTCGCTGTTGAAACGGTTAAAGAACTGAAGGCGAGCCTGAGCTCAGTTGACGACAGCCAGGATGTCCTTCTCGGACAGCAGCACGTATTCATCGGTGCCGAGCTTGATGTCGGTGCCGGCGTACTTGCTGTAGAGGACCTTGTCGCCCACGCTCACTTCGGGGGACTGACGGGAGCCGTCGTCGTTGCGCTTACCGGGGCCCACCTGCACCACTTCGCCCACCTGGGGCTTTTCCTTGGCGGTGTCGGGCAGAAGGATGCCGCCGGCGGTTTTTTCCTCAGACTCCGACACCTTGATGAAGATGCGATCGCCGAGGGGCTTGACGGTGGAAACGCTGAGAGAAACAGCAGCCATGGATGGAATGCAATGAAGAAGGCGAAACCATTGGCATGGCGCCAGAGACGCTGCCAGGGTCGCGGCGTCGAGACGCCCGGCGGAGGGAGTTAGCACTCGCCTGCCGTGAGTGCCAAGCTATTGGGCGTACCCAGGCAGCTTCAAGCGCTGGCGGGGGCGGGTGACCGAACAGCAGCGGTGACCCAACCGAACCGCCCAGGGGGGATGGCACGCAGTGGTAAGGTTGCGCCGCTTCGGAGCGGGTCTACTCCCGCTTTGCGTCCCCAGCGACTTCTCCCATAAATGGCTGCTGCTACTGCCACCGGCACCAAAGGCATCATCCGGCAGGTGATCGGCCCGGTGATCGACGTTGAATTCCCGGCCGGCAAGCTGCCCAAGATCTATAACGCCCTCCGCGTGACGGGCAAAAACTCCGCTGGTCAGGACGTGGCTCTGACCGCCGAAGTGCAACAGCTCCTGGGCGACCACCGCGTTCGCGCTGTGGCCATGAGCACCACCGACGGTCTGGTGCGGGGCATGGAAGCCCTCGACACCGGCGCCCCAATCTCCGTGCCCGTGGGTGAGTCCACCCTCGGCCGCATCTTCAACGTGCTCGGCGAGCCCGTGGACGAGCAGGGCCCGGTGACGACTTCTGCCACCGCCCCCATCCACCGCGAGGCCCCCAAGCTCACCGAGCTTGAGACCAAGCCCAAGGTGTTCGAGACCGGCATCAAAGTGATCGACCTGCTGGCTCCCTATCGCCAGGGCGGCAAGGTGGGTCTGTTCGGTGGCGCCGGTGTGGGCAAAACCGTGCTGATCCAAGAGCTGATCAACAACATCGCCAAAGAGCACGGCGGTGTGTCCGTGTTCGCCGGCGTGGGCGAGCGCACCCGTGAGGGCAACGACCTCTACGAGGAATTCAAGGAATCGGGCGTGATCAACCCCGACGACCTCTCCAAGTCGAAGGTGGCCCTTTGCTACGGCCAGATGAACGAGCCCCCCGGCGCACGCATGCGCGTGGGTCTCTCGGCTCTGACCATGGCCGAGCACTTCCGTGACGTGAACAAGCAGGACGTGCTGCTGTTCGTGGACAACATCTTCCGCTTCGTGCAGGCCGGTTCCGAGGTGTCCGCTCTGCTGGGCCGCATGCCTTCAGCTGTGGGCTACCAGCCCACCCTCGGCACCGACGTGGGCACCCTGCAGGAGCGCATCACCTCCACGCTGGAAGGTTCGATCACCTCGATTCAGGCCGTCTACGTGCCTGCGGACGACCTGACCGACCCCGCTCCTGCCACCACCTTCGCCCACCTGGACGCCACCACCGTGCTCAGCCGCGGCCTGGCTTCCAAGGGCATCTACCCCGCTGTGGATCCCCTGGATTCCACCAGCACCATGCTCCAGCCCGCCGTTGTGGGCGACGATCACTACCGCACCGCCCGTGCTGTGCAGTCGACCCTGCAGCGCTACAAGGAGCTTCAGGACATCATCGCGATTCTGGGTCTGGACGAACTGTCTGAGGACGACCGCCGCACCGTGGATCGCGCCCGGAAGATCGAGAAGTTCCTCTCGCAGCCCTTCTTCGTGGCTGAGATCTTCACCGGCATGTCCGGTAAGTACGTGAAGCTCGAAGAGACCATCAAGGGCTTCAACATGATCCTGGCCGGTGAGCTGGACCACCTACCCGAGGCTGCCTTCTATTTGGTGGGCAACATCGACGAAGTGAAAGCCAAGGCCGCCAAGATCCAAGCCGAAGCCAAAGGCTGATCCGGAGGCTTAACCGATGTCTCTCACCCTTCGCGTTCTGGCGCCTGACCAGAGCGTTTTCGACGGCACCGCCGACGAAGTGATCCTGCCCAGCACCACTGGTCAGCTCGGGATCCTTCCCGGTCACGTTTCCCTGCTCACCGCCCTTGATTTCGGTGTGCTGCGGGTGCGTGAAGGCAACGGCTGGAAAGCCATTGCCCTCCAGGCAGGCTTCGCTGAAGTCGACGCCGATGAAGTCACCGTGTTGGTGAATGCTGCCGAACTAGGCAGCAGCATCAACGCTGAGGCCGCCAGCAAGGAGTTGGATGCCGCAACCGCTGCTCTCGCCAAGTTCGAGGGTCAGCCCTCCAGCACCGAAAAAATCAAGGCTCAGCAGGAACTCGCCCGCGCTCGCGCTCGCGTGCAAGCCAGCAAGGCCTGAACCACATCTGATTCCTGATTCAAAGCGCCCCTTGTGGGGCGCTTTTTTAGTGTGAGCCTGCGAGAAGGCACGAATGGGCGTCGGCCACGAACTGGGGGAACAGGTGCGCCAATGGCTGGTGGCGGATGCCAGCAGCCTGCGTCAATCGCGGGCCCTCACCAACCGGCTAATGGATGCGCTCGGGGCCAACGACAGCCTGCGGGGGCCCATCCGCGATCTAGCGGCTCAGCCTCTGCTGCTGCAAGCACTCCACAGCCAGGGAGCCACGCAGCAATCGGCCTTGGCCAGCCTCACGAGCCAACTCAGCAACACCTACTCCCCGGCGGTACTGCACGAGCTCCTCGATCTGCTGCAAGCCGCCACGGGGCAGAGCGGCGGCGCCCAACCCTCAAAGCCTCCAACCGAACCAGAGCCTGAGCCGGCCAGCGCCGCTGAAGCGGTTTCTGCTCGTGCCGCAGCCAAGCGCTCCCGGAGCATCCGCAGGGATCTGGAGCTGTTCGCACCTGGTATCGCCTTAGCGGCGGCAGGCGCTCTGGTGTTCGCCTGGAGCGGCACCGAGCTGGATCGAGCCCTGTTCGACGCCTGGGGCTGGAGCGGTGGGGTGGTGCTGGTGGTTGTTCTGGGGTTGATTCAAGCCCTGGCGTTGGGGCCGCTGAAACAACTGAAGCGCCATTGGCCCCTGGCAAGCGATGAAGCCGGCCTGCCGCGCCAGGCCTGGCAATGGCTGAGCCAGGCCTGGATCCACCGCAATGGGCTTGAAGCCAGCCTCAACCTGACGCTGTTGCTCATCCTGCTGGGCAACTCACCCCTGCCGCTGGGCGCCGTGATCCTGCGCTACAGCCTCACAGCCCTGGCCTGCCTTGGACTGGCCGCCCTGGGCGCCAGTCGTTGGGGCGTCCTGCGGGTCTGGAGTGGTGCATCGGGAGCGATCAGCGCCTTGATCGCCCTGGCGGCGGGGTTGAGCCTGCTGCACTGGCGTGCGTTCAGCTTCGAGAGCGTTGGGCTGGAAATCCCAGCCTGGGTGCTGCTGCTGGTCTACGGGGCGCTGCAACTGGGATGGCAACTGCCGCGGCTCGATCCGCAGGAGCCAACCACCCCGTGGCAACGGCTGCTGAGCAGCTGCTGGGGGTGGGGTCTGCTGCTCGGACTGGGTTGGGCCCTGGTCACCAGGATCAAGGAGCTGCTGTAGGGGCCTGCTGCATGTAACGCCCCCACAAATCAGCCACCAAAGCGCCACTGGCGGCCTGAGCCGGAGTGTTGTCGTCGTTGCCCATCCAGATCGCCGTGAGCAGTTTGCTGGCTGGGGAGTAGCCCACAAACAACACATCCACGCCGTTGTTGGTGGTGCCGGTCTTACCGCGGGCATCGGGCACCAGGGCTGCGGCACGGCCTGTGCCGCGCTGCACCACCCCAGCGAGCAGCTCATCCATGCTGGCCGCCACCTCTGGGCTGATCAGCTGGCGCGACTGCTCGCCAATCGGCACGGTTACGCCACGCTCCGGGCAGGTCTCCAGGCTTTTGATCGAGCCACAGATCCCCAGGTCGTAGATCCGGCTGACACCGTGCATCGGCACGGAACGGCCGCCGTTGGCCACCACCGCGTAGGCCCGGGCCAGCTCGTAGAGATAGGTTTCGCGCCCACCCAGCATGGTGTTGTAGTCGGCGTCCAGCGGTGTGGAGATGCCGAGGCGACGCGCCATCTTGAGCACCGCTGAGAACCCGGCCCGCTCCGCCAAGCGCAAGGCCACCACGTTTTCCGAGAAGGCCAGGCCATCCGCCATGGAGGTGCTGCCGCCGCCGTGACGGCAACCCGCGACATAGGCCAGCGGCGCACAGGAGATCGGATCAGCGGGTGAGGCCCCGGCCGCCAAGGCCGCCAGATAGGGGAAGAGCTTGAACGTGGAGCCGGGTTGGCGGAGCGCCTGCACCCGATCAAAGCTGGAGCGGCTGTAGTCGCCCCCACCCACGTAGGCCACGATGTCGCCGGTTTCGGTGTTCACCGTGATCAGGGCTCCCTGGCTCAACCCGGCTGCAGCGGCTGGCCCTTCGAGAAAGCGCTTGAGCTGATCCTGCGCCAGCTGCTGCAAGCGGGGGTTGATCGTGCTGACCACGGCGTAATTGCCATCGGCATCAGCACTGCTGAGATCAAGCCCAAAGCGTGTGCCTTCGAGCTCCCCCAGCACGTAATCACTGAAGAAGGGATAGCTGCTGAAGGTGGATTCGCGGCAGGCTGAGGGATCGATGTTGAGTGGGCGCCGCTGCGCATCGATCAGGGCCTGATCGCTGAGCCAACCCTGCTCATGCATCAGCTTGAGCACCAGATTGCGCCGTTCCAGGCCGGCGCCGGGATCCTCTGGATTGCAGGGGCTGTAGCCATTGGGACTGGGCAGCAGGCCCACGAGAAACGCCGCCTGACCCACATCGAGATCGCTGGCTGATTTGCGGAAATACAGCTGCGAGGCCTGCTCAAACCCCTCACTGCCCAGGCCGAGGTAAGCGCGATCGAGGTAAAGCTTGAGGATCCGGTTTTTGCTGAAGCCCACCTCCAGCTGCAGCGCCACCCAAAGCTCCCGCAACTTGCGCGTGAGGCTCAGATCTCGACCCACCTCCGGATACACCATCCGGGCCACCTGTTGAGTGAGGCCACTGCCGCCGCCTGTACCCAGCAGAGCTGAGCGCAGCGTGCCAAACAGATCGATGCCGCTGTTCCAGCCAAAGCGAGCTTCCTCGGAAGCCATCAGCGCCTGGCGCAGATGCAGGGGATACGACTGCAGCGAGGGAAGAGCCGTAGAGGATCCCTCTTTGGCATCGATCTGGCGGCGGTCGGCCGAAAAGATCTTCACCGGGCCCGAGATGGAGCGGATCTTCGAACCGCCGCCGATGCTCGCCGCCACGAGCATGCCGCTCACCAACAGCGTGGATCCAGCTAGGGCTGCAACACCCAATAGATGCACCGCCTGCTCCAGCGGGCTGCGGGGGTGGCGATAGCGCAGCTCCGGTGCCTCGCCCTTGAGGGGAGAGCCCAGTCGCACCGCATCGCCATCGCGGAGCTGAATCCAGCGAATCCGGCGGTCACGGTGGAACAGCCCATTGGCGGAGTTGAAATCTTCGAGCGCGAACTCGCGATCGCTCGGGCGCTGCTTCTCGAGGATGGCGTGCACACGGCTCAAGCCGGCTTCCGCCAGGGGCAAATCGCAGGAAGGATCGCGGCCCAGCCTGTAGCGCTGGGGTTCGAGCGCCAGCTCGGTGAGCTTCTGGCCGCCGGCCCAGAGCTCCACGCTGGCCTGATGGGCGCGCAGCGGTTGCCAGGCCTGGGTGATGGCCGCTGGCCGCTGCCGCCAGGGTCCTTGCAGCGCCGCCTTGGCCAACGCACGCCAGGCCTGACGCACCTCCTCCGAGGCCAAGCGCGCCTTCAGGTATTCGAGCTGAGAAGGGGTAACCAGGCGGGTGTTGCAGCCCGGCCATAGGCTACGGCCAGCCTTCAAGCGGATCGTTGCTGCGCCAGCGGGACCCCTGGGAACCCTTCCGGCTGTGGCTGGCGTTAACGATCGGGCTGTATGCAATTCGGGCGTTCTTCGCCGCCACCTGGGTGGGGGCCATCCCTGGCTGGGTGCTGCTGGTGATGGTGCTCATTGCATTGGCCCTAGCCAGCAAAGCGCTGCTCTTTCCTGGCCGTGTGGTGCCCTACCGCGAGGGTGATGGCGGCTGGTGGAACGACCTCCGCGACGACTGGCGCCTGTGGTGGCGCCGCCGCCGGGGTGAACCATGAGCAGCCCGAGCGCCCGGCTCCTGCTGGCCAGCGATCGCCGCAAGGTGGCACCGCTGGATCCGGCTCAGCCGCTCACGATCGGGCGCGCTGCGGCCAACCGCCTCTGCCTGGCCAGCCTCGAGGGGGTCTCCGATCACCACGCCGTGGTGCGCTTCTCGCGCAGCCAGGGCTGGCTGGTGTGCGACTGGCAGAGCAGCGATGGCACCTTCCTCGAGGGCAAGCAAGTCCGTCAGTGCCGCCGGCTCGAGGATGGCGATGAGATTCGGCTGGGGCGCAACGGTCCGGTGCTGGTGTTCGAGTGCAGCGCCAGCCCTGAGCCAGCTGCTCCCAAGCCAAGCCAGGCGCCCCGCGCGAGCGCGCCTCCTTCAGCCAGCGCTCCGCGCAGCATCAGCGTGGGCGAGCGCCAAGTGGCCATCGCCGAGATCCGCTCGGCGGCCGTGCAAAGCCTGCCTCAGCATCCCCACATCTTCAGTTGGTGGCTGCTGCTCTGCCTGGGTGGCCTCTTGCTACTGCCGTTCCCGCTGCTGTTCTGGCCGCTACAGGCGGGAGCCCTGGCTGGCTGGATCCTGCTGGGCTCCCGCAAGGAGCACAACTTGGTGTTGGTGCTGCGTGATGGCCGTGCCCTCCGCCATGGCTTCGCCAACCGCCGCACGGCCCTCGCGCATCGCAATGGCATCCGTCAGGCCATCGGCCAGGACAGCACCGCCCCGGCATGAACTGGTTGCTCCCGGAAGGCTCAAGCCTGCAGTTCGAAGGCCTGGAGCAGCCACTGCTGATTGAGCAGGGCCTCGGAGGAGGCAGCCAGGGCCAGGTGTATGCGGTGAAGCTGGCGGGCGAGCGACTGGCCTTGAAGTGGTACTTCCCGGCGTGCATCGCCAGGGATCCGCAGCTGCGCTCAAGGCTGCAGCAGAGCATTCGCCTGGGGGCACCGAACGCCGATTTCCTCTGGCCGCTGGCGGTGCTTTCAGCCAGCGCCGACAGCCAGCGCCTCATTCAGGGCCCTCAAACGGGCTTCGGCTACCTGATGGGCCTGCGGCCCGGCGGCTTCGTGGGTGCCCATCAGCACGCTGGCGGTGAGCTGGAGATCAGCCTGCAGAGCGTGCTGCGGGCTTGCTTTCACCTGGCGGAAGCCTTCCACCAGCTGCACCTCAAAGGCCTTTGCTACAAGGACATTTCCTTAGGCAACCTGTTCCTCGAGCACAGCAGCGGCCGCATCCTGATCTGCGACAACGACAACGTGGATATCGACGGGCAGGGCCAGGGAAGCGTGCTCGGCACCCCTGGATTCATGGCTCCGGAGGTGCTGCTCGGCCAGGCCAGACCGAGCACCGGCAGCGATTTGTTCTCCCTGGCGGTGCTGCTCTTCCGGCTGCTGACGCGCCACGATCCGTTTCGCGGCCAGCGAGAACTGGCGATTCGCTGCCTGGATGAACCAGCCCGCCGCCGGATCTACGGAGAAGGGGCGCTGTTCATCTTCGATCCCCACAACCCCGCCAACCGGCCCGATCCGATCGAGCACAGTGCAGCGCTGATCACCTGGCCGATCTACCCCGAAGCGCTGCAACGGCTGTTTGTGCAGAGCTTCGGGCCCGGCCTGCGCAACCCGGAGCAGCGCACCCTCACCGGCCAGTGGAAGCAGGCGATCAGCCACTGCCTCGATCAACGGCAACTGTGCGGCCACTGCGGCCAGGAAACCTTTCCCAACCCCGAGGGCCCAGGGAGCTGCTGGAGCTGCGGCACTCCGCTACCGGCAGCGCTGCAGCTGCAGCTGCCCCACGGGCGGGTCACGGCGGCGGCCGGCAACGAACTGCACCCCCACCACTTCGATCCGCTGCTGGGGGAGGCGATCGCAACGCCGCTCGCCAGGCTGGTGGCTCATCCCAGCGATCCGAGCCTGCTGGGCTTGCAGAACCTCACCTCCAGCACCTGGCACGGATCGACACGCACAGGGCAGCACATCGAGCTGGCCCCAGGCAAAACCTGTAATCTCTCGGCCCTGCAGCAGCTCAACAGCAGCGCCGGGCCCATCCTGGTGCTGCGCCCCTAAGCCATGGCCTTCCCCAACGTTCGGCTCAGCAACCGGCCGCTGCACTTCATCTATCTCTGCGACTGCTCCGGCTCGATGGCCGCCCAGGGGAAGATGCAGGCGCTGAATCAGGCCATCCGCCAGTCGCTGCCGGGCATGGCTGAGGTGGCCCGCGAAAACCCTGAGGCGCGCGTGCTGGTGCGGGCCGTGCGCTTTGCCGATCAGGCGGCCTGGCACCTGGCGGAGCCCACACCAGTGCAGCAGCTGCAGTGGCGCGACCTCGAGGCCGGAGGCATCACCGCCATGGGCGATGCGCTGAACCTCGTGGCCGAGGCGCTGCAGTCGCCGCCCATGGAAGAGCGGGCGCTCCCACCGGTGCTGGTGCTGATCTCCGATGGCCAACCCACCGACGACTTCGAAGCGGGCCTGGCGAACCTGATGCGCCGTCCCTGGGCCCAAAAGGCGGTGCGCCTGGCGATCGCCATGGGCCATGACGCGGATCTGGAGGTGCTGCAGCAGTTCATCGGCCCGGAACCAAGCGGGCGCAGCAAATCGCCACGGCGGCCGCTGCAGGCCAGTAACGCCACCACCCTGGCGCAATACATCCAGTGGGCCTCCACGGCCGTGGTGGGTGCGGCATCCATGCCGGCCAGCCGCGTGGCACCGGCGGGAGAACCCAGCCCAGAAAGCGGCAGCAACATCCACCTGCCGGATCTTCCTCCCACCCTGCTGGATCCGAGCGATGACGTCGGCCCGCTGGTGTGGTGAGCGGCAACTGGCGGCCGGCGCGGGTGTGCAGTGTGATCGGTGCTGCCCACCAGCGCCAGAACAAACCCTGCCAGGACGCCAGCCTCGGCATCACCCTCCACTCGGGGAACGACAGCCTGCAACTGATGGCCGTGGCCGATGGCCACGGCGGCAGCCGTTACCACCTGAGCCACCGGGGCAGCGCCCTGGCCTGCGCCGTGGCGCAGCAGGTGGTGAGCGACCTGCTGAAGGACACGCCCCTGAACCAGGCGGAGCGCTGGCGGCAACGACTGAACAGCGATCTACCAGCCCGCATCCAGGCCCAATGGCTGCAAGCGATCGAAGCCGACTGGCAGCAGCGCCCCGAGGCCAGCGTGCAACCGTTTTCCGCTCTCAGCTACGGCAGCACCCTGGGGTTGGCCCTACTGGCGCCGCGCTGGTGGGCCTGCAGCGGCATCGGCGACTGGGATCTCGCCGGCGTGGATGGGCAGGGGCAAGCCTGGCTCCTCAGCGAGGAGACAGAGCACAGCGGTAGTGAGGCCACTGGCAGCCTCTGCCAAGCGCCGGATCAGCAGTGCTGGCAGCCGCGCGCCCAGCTGCAGCTACTGGAGGCGAACCAGACGCTGCGGGCCCTGGTGCTGAGCACCGATGGGGTGCGCAAATCCTGCGCCACCGATGTCGACTTCCTGGCCCTCTGCGCCGGGGTGGTGGATCTGGAGGACAGCGCCGAGCTGGAACGGGGACTGGCACAGATCACCCGAGACGGCAGTGGCGACGACGTCTCACTGGCGATCTGCTCCCTGGCGAACGGCCCTGAGGAGCGCCCCTCCCGCCCAGGGATGGGCTGGCGACACGCCGGCCCCATCGCCGTTCTGCTGGTGCTCGGCGGCCTGCTGGGCCTGGGAAGCTGGCTTGTGCTGCGCCGCCCCTCACCTCTGGAGGCTCAGGTGCAGGCGCTTTGCGGCCAACCCGAGCAGATCCGCTCAAGCCTCAGCCAACGCCGAGCCCAGTTCAGACAACTGCTGGAACAGCCCCAAGCCGCGGCGCTGCTCCGCGAGCGCGTGGCCATCGATCCCCTGGGGGCCCTGATTGCCGCCAGCCCATCAGACTCGCTAAAGAGCTGCCCAAGGCTGCGCCAGGAACTGGCCCTGCAATGGCAGCTGGCCCGCTCACCCCAACCGCCAACAAAGGGCAAGATGCCTGCACCTGCAACGCCTGGCGCTGCGCCTGTGAAGCCGTGAACGATTACGACCTCGGAGCCAACCTGCGCCGGCAGATCCTGGCTGACCTGGAGCGGGGCCTGGCGAGTGATGGGCGCCGGCTGCAGGCCCTCGTGGGCGACTTCTGCGGCAACAGCCAGCTGGCCCTGCTGCCAGCCCTCAAATACCTGGTGATGACACCAGCCTTCAGCAGCGCGACGGCCCAGCAGCCACCCTTGGCTGCCGATCAACGGCTGCAATTGCGGTTGCAGCAGGAACTCAACCAGGTGTTCGCGGCACCAATCTGCGAACGCATGGATGCGGTGCTGAGAGGCCTGCTCGGGCTCAGCGAAACAAGCCGGATCCAACCACCCACGGCTGCCGCAAGCCCCGAACCGCCCGCAGCTCCTCTTCCCGCTCAAGACCAGGACGACGACTCAGAACCGGCGCAGGAAGGAAACGGCAGCGGCGGTTTGGTGGCGGTGCTCAGCTTCATCGCCGGTGTGTTGGTGGTGGGCGTGGGCGGCGGCCTGGCCTGGCTGCTGCTTCAAACCAATCAACCCACGGCCGGTCCGAGCAACACTGGCTTCCCTGGGCTGAACGGCACCACCGCAACACCCGAGCCACAGGCCCCCAGAACAGAGACCCCACCAGCCCCGGAGCTCGGACTCGGGAGCACCGATACGGCAGGCGCCCAAGCGGTGAGCAGCGTGGAGCAGCTCTACAACGAGCTCTCGATGGGCAACATACAGGCGGCTCGCCAACGGTTCAGCGGCGAAGCAGCCGACCAGTTCGATCCGGCCTTCTTCCGCCAGTTTCAACGGGTCAGCGTGGACCAACTCCAGGAAACGGGCCGCAACGGTTCCGTTGTGACCCTGGAGGGGTTGGTGACCTTTGTGTACCCCGACGGCACCAGCCAGAGCGAATCCCGCAGCTTCACCGTTGACACCGCCACCAACCCCGCCCTGATCACCGGCAGCAGCTTCGGCCAGGTGATGCGGGGGCGGCAGTAGCGCCGCAGCGCAGTGCCACAAAGCCTATGCGACCAATAAAAAAGCTCCCGTGAGGGAGCTCAGAGCGACGATGTGCCTTGCTCGCGCGATCAGGCGGTACCGCAGAAGGTGACGTCGGGGAACTTGAGCTTGGCTTCCTCGAGGCTCTTGCCCTTGCCCTCTTCCTGCCAGTAGTTGATGACCTCGGTGGCCTTGTTGAGGATCTCAACGCGCTCGTTGTCGGTGATCCAGCTCTTGCCTTCGAGCTCGGTCTTCAGAGTTTCCCAGGCATCCTCACGGGGCCAGAAGAAATACGAGGTGAGGGGGCTAGGACCGCCACCCACGATCTGATCGACAGCCAGAGCCACGTTGTCGGGCAGCCAGAGGATCTTCACCAGGAAGCGACCCTCATCAGCCTTGGGAGTACGGCCGGAGGGAACGCCGTTCTCATCGATGGTGGCCGCAGCCAGCACAGCACTGGCACCACGCAGCACGGGACGGCCTTCGGTGGTGTCCTCAGGGGAAACCTCAGCGGCGGCTGTCGCCACGGCGCTTTCAGCGCTCTCAGTGCTCATGGTGTCCGCGCTCAAGGCTTAATCACAAAGAACTAACCTACCAGCCGCTGCCGCCACCCCCTGATACCGCGAGCTCTGCTGCTGTTCGACATCGACGGCGTGATCCGGGATGTGGGCGGCAGCTACAGGCGCGCCATCGTGGAAACGGTGCATCACTACAGCGGTGTGCGGCCCGAGCCGGCCGCCATTGATGCGCTCAAGGCAGAGGGCTGCTGGAACAACGACTGGGAGGCCTCCCTGGAACTGCTGCGCCGCGGCGGGCTCGGCCAGCTCCCCGCCTTTGAGGCCCTGGTGGAGGTGTTCAACGGCTTCTATTTCGGCGGCAATCCCAACGGCGACCCCGGCCAGTGGCGGGGCTTCATCGGCAGTGAGCCGCTGCTGGTGGAGCCCCGCTTCTTCGATCAACTCAGCCACGCCGGCGTGGCTTGGGGGTTTGTGAGTGGAGCCGAACCACCATCGGCTCGCTTCGTGCTCGAGCAACGCCTGGGGCTGCACCAGCCTCCGCTGATCGCCATGGGCGATGCCCCCGACAAACCCGACCCCACGGGGTTCCTGAGGCTTGCGGCGGAGCTGCTCCAAGCGCCGTTTGGAACACAGCCTTCGATCCCGGTGGCTTATCTGGGGGACACGGTGGCTGATGTGATCACGGTGCAGCGCGCGCGCCAGGAGCAACCGGAGCACCCCTTCCTGAGCCTGGCCGTCGCCCCGCCGCACCTCCACACCCCTGAAGCGCAGGAACGCCGCGGCCACTACGAGGCACAACTGCTCGAGGCCGGAGCGGATGCCGTGATCCCGAGCACCACGGCTGTCCTGGAAAGCCTCGAGCTGCTGTTGCGCTGAGCGACCTCAGCGCTCCATCGCAGCGGGCGCTTTCAAGGCAGCGGCGGTGAGGTTGTCGTGGCCGTGGTCGGTCACGGCCACGTCGTCTTCGATGCGGATGCCAATGCCCTTCCAGCGTTCTTCGATGGCTGGCTGCCCCTCCGGCACGGGCAGGCGATCACTCACGTACAGGCCCGGCTCCACGGTGAGCACCATGCCGGGCTCGAGGGCCACGTGGTGCTCACCCAGGCGATAAGCGCCCACATCGTGCACATCAAGGCCGAGCCAATGCCCGGTGCGATGCATGTAGAGGTGGCGATAGGAGCCCTGCTCGATGATTCCGTCGGCGCTGCCGGCAAGCAAACCAAGCTCCAGCAGACCCTCAACGAGCACACGCACAGCCGTGGCATGCACCCCTTCAGCGGTCTGCCCCGGAGCCACGGCAGCCACAGCAGCTTCCTGAGACGCCAGCACAAGCTCATAGAGGGCCCGCTGCTCAGCGCTGAAGCGACCGTTGATGGGGAAGGTGCGGGTGATGTCGCCGTTGTAGTAGTCCGCGAGGGAGCAGCCGGCGTCGATCAGCAGCAGATCGCCGTCCCGCAGGGGGGCGTTGTTGGCGGTGTAGTGCAGCACGCAGGCGTTATCACCGCCGGCCACGATTGAGTTGTAAGCAGGCCCGCGCGCACCCTGTTCGAGGAAGTGCTGCTCGATCACCGCCTGCACCTGGCGCTCGATCAAACCGGGCCGGGCCACCTGACGGGCCAGCTCATGAGCTTCGGCCGAGATGCGGGCGGCTTCGCGCATGCGCACCAGCTCCTCGGGCGTCTTGCGCAGACGCAGCTGATGCAGCAGCGGGCAGGGAGCAACCAGCCCCAGAGCAGCCGCACCACTGCGGGGAGCACGATCCAACTGCCCTGCCCAGGCCTGCAGCACCAACGGCTCCACGGCGGGATGTTTGCCCACCCGGAAGGCGATGCCCTCGGCCCCACTCAGATACTCCGGCAATCGCTGCGCCAGCTCCGAGCGGGGATGGGCCAGATCAGCCCCAAACTGCTGCACCGCGCCTTCACAACCCCAACGGAAGCCGTTCCACACCTCGGCACTGGGCTCCTTGGGCTGCACAAACAGCACAAATCGCTCACCCTCGGGCCGGTGCGGCAGAAACAGCGCCACGGCATCGGGTTCATCAAAGCCGGTGAGGTACCAGAAGTCGCTGTTCTGGCGGAAGGGCCACTCACAGTCGGCGTGGTGCACCGCCAGCGGCGCCGCGGGGATCACGGCTGCGGCGCCACCCAGGGCCTGAAAGAAGCGGCTGCGACGCTCTGCAAACACGGCTGGGCTGGTCAGCATGGGGGTGAGCGGTGCTGAGCGCGACGATGGCACAACCGCTTCAATGCATGGCGTACCCACCGCCGCCCTTGCGCCAACCCTCCACTGCTGAGCGTTGCGAGCTGCTGCTGGGCGAGTGGCGCAGTGGGCTGCGGCTGAGCGATCGCGAGCGCAGTGCGCTGAGTCCTGAGCTGCAGGCCCTCGATCAACAGCTGTTGGCGCTGCATCAGCGGCGACTGCGGGTTGCTGTGTTCGGCCGCGTGGGCGTAGGCAAATCCAGCCTGCTCAATGCCCTGCTGGGCCAAGCCGCCTTCGCCACCGACGTGGCCCATGGCTGCACCCGCCACCAACAGCGCCAGCCCTGGGACGTCGCCATCCGCGGGCTCGCGGGGGTGGACCTGGTGGATACCCCTGGCATCGATGAAATCGCGGCTCGAGCTCGGCAACGGCTGGCCGCGCGCGTGGCCATCGGTGCCGATCTGGTGCTGCTGGTGCTCGACAGCGATCTCACCACCCCAGAGGCGGAAGCCCTCGAGCAACTGCTGGCGGCCGGCAAACCGGTGCTGCTGGTGCTCAACCGCATCGATTGCTGGCCCCAGGGCGAACGCGACGCGCTGATCACCAGCATTCGCCGCCGTCTTCCTGCCGCGGCACGGCACCTGGAACTGTTGGCGGTGGCCTCAGCCCCTCGGCGCGCCTTGGTGCTGGATGACGGGCGCGTGCGCAGTGAACCGATGCCCCCCCAGGTGGCACCGCTGCGCCAGGCCTTGATCGATCTGCTGGAGCAGCACGGCGCCCTGCTCCTGGGGCTGAACGGGCTGCGGGCAGCCGATCGCTTCGCCCAGCGGCTGCATCAGTGGCGGCTGCGGCGCGGCCGCGAGGGCGCCCAGGCCCTGATCGGGCGCTACGCCGCTCTCAAGGCCACCGGCGTAGCCGCCAATCCCTTGCTGCTCTTGGATTTGGCCGGCGGCCTGGCCCTCGATACAGCGCTGGTGGTGCAGCTCTGCGATCTCTACGGGCTGGAACTCGGCGGTGGCGGGGCCCGGGCCCTGCTCACGCGCCTCTCGGCCCAGAACGCTCTGCTCGGCGGCACCCAGCTGGGGATTCAGCTCTTGCTGGGGGGGCTGCGCCAGGTGCTGACGCTGGCTGCTCCCTTCAGCGGTGGGCTGAGTTTGGCCCCCGCCGCACCGGTGGCCCTCGCCCAGGCGGCGCTGGCGGTGCACACCACCCGGCTCACGGGCCGGCTGGCTGCAGCCGAACTGCTGCGGAGTGCTGAACGGGGGCGGTTGCGGCCGGCCTCGCTGCTGCGCCGCCTCGCGCAGCAGGATCCCCAGGCGCGCTCCTGGCTGCAGCAGTGGCGGGAGCTGGAAGCCAGGCCGCAAACCCTGAAGCCGCTGCTGCCATGAGCCAGCCCACCCTGGCGCTGCTGGGCACCAGTGCCGATCCGCCCACCGAAGGACATCGCGCCCTGCTGGCGGGATTAGCAGAGCACTACGGCCAGGTGGTGACCTGGGCCAGTGACAACCCCTTGAAACAGCACGGTGCTCCCCTGGCCGTGCGCGCCCAGCTGCTCGAGGCGCTGGTGCAAGACCTCGCTGATCCGCGCATCCACCATCGCCAGGCGCTCAGCAGCCCCCGCGCCCTGGACACCGTGACCCGCGCCGCCGAGCTCTGGCCCGGCCACGCGTTGGTGTTCGTGGTGGGGGGTGATCTGGCCGCTCAAGTGCCCAGCTGGTATCGAGCGGCGGAGCTGTTGCAGCACTGCCGGCTGGCGGTGGTGCCCCGCCAGGGATTCCCGCTGGATCCCAAGGCCCTGGCAACGATCGAAGCGCTGGGGGGCCAGATAGAACTGGTGCACCTGCCGGTACCCGCCACCGCCAGTTCAGCGATCCGCCGCCACCCGAGCCCCGAACAGGTGCCAGCCGCGCTCTGGGCCGAACTGGTCAAGCACAATCTCTACGGCCTGGGGCAAGAGCCCTCCCGCACGCCCCGCTGATGCGTCTTGCCCTCGCCCAGATCAATCCCGTGGTGGGCGACCTGGCAGGCAATGGTGATCTGCTGCTCGACGCCTGCCGGCGTGCGGCTGCCGAGGCCGCCAGCCTGGTGGTGGCACCGGAGCTGGCGCTCTGGGGATACCCACCCCGCGACCTGCTGCTGCGGCCAGCCCTGCGCGAACGCCAGCAGCAGGTGCTCGATCAGCTGGCGGCTGAACTGCCGGAAGGGCTGGCCCTGGTGCTGGGCATCAGCGAAACGGTGAGCGACGGCCAGCAACCCGATCTGTTCAACAGCGCCGCGCTCGTGGAGGGCGGCCAGTGGCGTGTGGTGGCGCGCAAGCGCCTGCTGCCCAGCTACGACGTGTTTGATGAGCGGCGGTACTTCCGCCCTGCCGATCAAGCCTGTCTGCTGGAGCTGGAGGGCGACGGCCGCCCTTGGCGGCTCGGCCTCACCCTCTGCGAAGACCTGTGGGTGGAAGAGGAGCTGCATGAACAGCGGCTGCTCGGCGGCGACCCGGTGGCGGATCTGCAGGCGCTGCAACCCGATCTGCTGCTCAACCTCTCGGCCTCTCCCTTCGGGCAAGGCAAAGCGCAGCTGCGCCGTGAGTTGGCCGCCGCCGCCGCTAAACGGCTCCACTGCCCGGTGGTGTACGTGAACCAAGTGGGCGGCAACGACGAACTGGTGTTCGACGGTGGCAGCTTCATCACGAGCGCCGCAGGGGATGTGGTCTGCCAGTTGGCCTTTGCCGCCGCAGATCTCGGCGTCTGGGAGATCAGCACGACGGCCAAAGCCCCGGAGCAATCAACTGCCAAGGACCTGAGCCTGCCCGGCACCGAGGAGCTGCTCCTGCGCTCCCTGGTTTTGGGGGTGCGCGACTACGCCCGCAAATGCGGTTTTCAGCAAGCCCTCCTGGGGCTGAGCGGCGGCATTGATTCAGCCCTCGTGGCCGTGATTGCTGCGGCTGCCCTGGGGCCGAACAACGTGCAGGCGCTGCTGATGCCGTCACCCTGGAGCTCGGAGGGCTCGATCAACGACTCCCTTGCCCTCGCCAAGCGGCTGGGCATCGCCACCGAAACGGTGCCGATCGAGCCGCTGATGGCAACCTTCGATACCGCCCTCGCCGCTCCGCTCAACGGCGGACCAACGGGATTAACGGCCGAAAACCTGCAATCACGCATCCGCGGCACGCTACTGATGGCGGTGGCCAACGAGCAGGGCCAACTGCTCCTCTCCACGGGCAACAAATCAGAGCTGGCAGTCGGCTACTGCACCCTCTATGGCGACATGAACGGCGGGCTGGCCGTGATCGGCGACCTCTACAAGACCACGGTGTTTCGCCTGTGTGCCTGGATCGATGCGCCGGCTTCGGCCGCATGCCGCCGCAGCCTGGGGCTGCCGAGTGAGGGGGAGCTGGTGGGCGCGGCGATTCGCGAGAAACCCCCAAGCGCTGAGCTGCGGCCGGATCAACGCGACAGCGATTCACTCCCGGATTACGCGGTGTTGGATCCCCTGCTGCAGGCACTTTTAGAGGAGCATCAAAGCCCTGAAGACCTCATCCACAACGGCGTGGATGCGGCCTTGGCCGAGCGGGTGATGGGGCTGCTGCGGCGGGCGGAATTCAAACGCCGCCAGGCGCCGCCGGTGCTGAAGCTCAGCAAACGCTCCTTCGGCAGCGGCTGGCGGATGCCCATCGCTGCACGCTGAGCGCACGGCAGGTAGCCAACCCCCATTGCCAGCGCCAAGCTGAAGGCTGATCAGCCCCGCTCGCGCCCCATGGCCGGCTCCATCGCCCCGATCGCCAGCATCGGCGTGCCGCGGGAGATCAAGCCCGATGAGCGGCGTGTGGCGCTCACGCCCGATGCGGTGCGCGAGCTGGTGAGCCATGGCCTACAGGTGCGGATCGAACAGGGGGCGGGGCAGGGCGCTGGCATCAGCGACGACGCCTTCGAGGCCGCCGGCGCAACCTTGGTGAACCGCTCAGATGCCTGGGCCGCTCATCTGGTGGTGAAGGTGAAGGAACCGCAGGCCGAAGAGTTCGGCTATTTGCGCCCAGATCTGGTGCTGTTCACCTACCTGCATCTGGCGGCCTACCCGGCCGTTGGGGAGGCGCTGCTGAAGGCCGGCACTACCTCGATCGCCTACGAAACCGTGCAACTCGCCGATGGCAGTCTGCCGCTGTTGGCACCGATGAGTGAGATCGCCGGGCGCTTGGCGGCTCAAGTGGGCGCCCACTTGTTGGAGCAACCCCATGGCGGCCGTGGCGTATTGATCGGCGGTTGCACTGGGGTTCGACCGGCACGGGTGGTAGTGCTAGGAGCGGGAAGCGTGGGTTGGAATGCCGCCCGCCTGGCGGCGGCGATGGATGCGGAGGTATTCCTGCTCGACCTCTCCCCCGAACGGCTCCGCCGGTTGGAAAGCCAGCGGCAGGGCCGACTCGTGAGCTTGGTGAGCAGTCGCGGACTGCTGGAGCGGCTGGTCCCGAGCGCTGACCTGTTGATCGGTGCGGTGCTGTTGCCTGGCGATCGAGCGCCGACCCTGGTGGAGGAGGAGCTGGTGAGCCGCATGCAACCGGGCTCGGTGATCGTGGATGTAGCGATCGATCAAGGGGGCTGCATCGCCACCAGCCGCGAAACCACCCACACCAATCCGGTGGTCACGATCCACGGGGTGCAGCACTACGCCGTGGGCAACATGCCCGGCGCGGTGCCGTTCACCTCCACCGAAGCGCTCGTGAGTGTCACCCTGCCCTACGTGCTGGCGGTGGCCGGAAGGGGTCTGGTGGAGGCGGTCACGGAAAGGCCTGAACTGGTGTCTGGCCTCAACACCGTGGGCGGAGCCGTCTGTCATCCAGGTGTAGCCAAAGCCCTGGGACTGCCCACCCGCCATCCCATGGCCTGCCTGCATTGATGCGGGAAGTGGAAATCATTCCGCGCAGCCCGCATGGCGATCTGGCCTGCATCCATAGGTTGAAGTCACGGCCCTTTTCGCGCCAGCGCCATGGCTTATTGCCGCGCCCTCGTTCCCTTCCACAACTCCAGCTCCCCTGGGGAGTTGCTCAGGCCGCTGCTGGAGCAGCTCGGCCTCGAGGTAGAGCAGCCCGACCAGCGCACCCTGATGGCGATCGAGCGCCCCTGCTCCGGCCGCCGCGTGAACGACTACGTGCGGGTGTGGGCCGACTGGAGCGACATCGCCAGCACCGGCGAACTGTGGCTGGAAACGCTCAGTGGTGAGTGCATGGCCCGCTCGAGCACCCGCTGCGCTTCTGTGCTGGAGCGAATCTGCTCCAGCCTTAGTCATTGAGCTCGAGCGCCTCGAGGTAGAGCCAGGCGCCATCGGGCCGGCCGCCCTCGCGGCCGAACCGGGAGCACTCCCGCAACACACCTCGCTCACCCGCGGCGCTGTAGTGGGCCTCGAAGCGCACGGTGCCTTCGAGATCACCCACACCGCCGGCCTCGGCAGCCACGATCACCAGCTCGCGCCAGCGGAGCTGGCGGCAGGTGGCTTGCAGGGAGCGGCGCCGCTGCTCGAGGGGTTGATCCGAGGGCTGGGTGCACAACAGGTGCTGGATCTCCCCAAGCGCAAAAGCGCTGTAACGAGAACGCATCAGCTGCTCCGCGGTGTCTGCCAACCGCTCCTGGCGATGCAGGGGCCGGCAACAGCGGTTGTAGGGGCCGCCGCCACAAGGGCAAGGCTGTTGTGCCGATCCGGCCGTCGCGAAACCCGCCATCAGGGCCGCGCCGACAACGGGGGCAACGGTCGCCGCAAGGCGGCCGGCGCAATCCCCTCCCGCAGGGCCAACACCAAGCCCGCCGCATCGCTGTAGCTGGCGGCGGGAATCGCCTCCAGCCCCAGGGATTCAGCGGTGACGTTGAGCAAGCAGGGGTTATCGACAGCAATCACCGGGATACCGCGCTCAGCGCAGGCCAGCACCGCCGCGCCCCCCAGCGCAGCAGCCGGGGCGATCACCGCGCCGACCGCATCGATTGCGAGGGGAGAAACACCTGCAACAGCTGGGGCATCTGCCGGCAGCAGAGAAGGAGCTCGACTCAGCCCCACCAACACACACGGCAGGAAGGTGAAGCCCAATTCCTCGCCTGCGGCCCGGGGATCAAGGTCGGGATCCAACGGCAGCGGACTCAAGGCTGGGGCATGGGCGCAGGGCAAGCCGAGCTCTCGGCTGAGCAGATGGCTGATCACGGCTTCCGCGCCGGCCAGGGCATCCACACCGCTGCCCTGCCGGTAGGCAGCCAATGCTTCGCTCTCAGGGTCATCGGGAAAGCGCGCCACCACTGCAATGGCGGTGGCGCCGGCCGCCTTGAGCTGCTCCCCCGCCCGCAGCAAGGCATCAGGGCGCCTGAGCTGCCCCCAACTCACGCCGCTGGCACCCAGGCTGAGGCTCACCTCCAAGGGCATATCGGTGGTGACCACCGGGCCAATGTTCAAGCCGAGCGTGGCGCGGCAACCATCCGCCACCTGTAGGTGGCGCTGACGCAACTCGGGCTCAATGCCGGCATCAAGCAGCAAACCCACCCGCTGTTGCCGCACCGGCTGGAGAAGCAGCTCCCCAGCCGCGAAGCGATCGAGGCTCGAGCCCTCCACGTAGTGAATGCGGGGATCACTCCAATAGAGCGCTGCCCCATTCATCACGTTGGGATGGGTGATCAGGCAATCACTGGCCGCTGCAAGCAAACGGGCAGCAGGCAGCGCATCGCCGGCAAAGCCGCCCACGGCACAACCGATCCCCGTGGGGATCACCAGCAACGTGGGCAAGGGCGCAGCTGATCCCATCAGGCCTCGCTGCTCTGGGGATCGATCGCGCCGATCACGACGGCTTCGATCTGCAGCAGGGAGCGCCCCTCAGCCGATTGATCAACGGCCGTAATCGCCCAGCGCAAAGGTTGGCCGTGGTGCAGTAACGCCGACTCCACCTGTGCGCGCAGGGAACCGGGCCGGCGCTCCAACTGCAGCAACACGGGGCGCAGCTCGCCAAGGCTCACTTCTGGTACTGACCGAACTGAGCTTCGTAGAGGGCATCTTCCTGGCCGGCGGTGAGCTTGAGATCACTGCGCGGGAAGGCCACACAGAGCAATGCGTAGCCCTGCTCCTGCAGCTCGGCCTTCACGCCCATGGCATCCGGCTGGTGCACGGTGCCTTCGTGAATGCGCGCGGCACAGGTGGTGCACACACCGGAGCAACAGGAACTGGGCAGGTCCACCCCGGCGGCTTCGGCGGCGGCCAGCACGGTCTGATCAGGGCTGCAGCTGAAGCTGTGGCTGGTGCCGTTGATCTCACAGACAACGGTGAAGGTGTCGCTCATGGGGCGCAGCGGCAGCTGGGGCTGGTGGCCGTTCATTGTCCCGGATCGCCGAACCGCTAACCGTCTGCAGGCACCTCACTCCACTGGGCGGGATGGGGAGCCAGATACTCCGGCGGGGCCGCGGCATCCGCTGAGGCGAGCGGGGCTGTGAGGGCCAGGTCAAAGGCAAGGGAGAGGCGCAGATCGTCGCAGTCGTCGTTTGGCGTCACGGCGTGGTCGGTCTGAGCCGGGAAAAACACCAGCAATCCAGCTTGCGGGGCCACATCAAGCCAAGGGGCATTCCAACGCTGGCCGCCTGAACTGGTGGTGTCGATCGGGCCGCCATGGCCCACCGCCAACCCCGGCACCAACTCATTCAGTTGCCGCGGCGGGAACAACCGCAGACAACCACTGCGCCCGCTGCCATCGCCGTTGAGATAGAGCACGGCACTGAGGTGGGCATTGGGGTGATGGTGGCGCCCCACCAACTGACCGGCCTCACTCACCACCGGCCAAGAACGTTGGATGTGCAGGGCCACCTGGCCGGGCTGAAAGCCCAGCTCCTGCAGATACAGCCAAGCCTGCCGTTGCACCTCGGCCGTAATCGAGGCAAAGGCCTCAAGCCGATGCAGCTGCCAGATCCCATTGATGTCGCCGGTCCAGGCGCAACCAGGCTCGGGGTTCCCCTCCGCCTCACCCCGCAGCGCCAACACCTCCTGCATCAGCAACGCCAGATCCCACGGATCCAGCCGCAACTGCACCCGCGCCAACGCCAACGGGAACAACCCCTGCAGTTCCATGGTCACGACGACAGAGCAGCAGCACCTGCTTCATCCTCCCCGCCCACTCACACATCTCCCAAACGGCGGCCAAACCAAAACCCCCTCGACCAGGCCGTATCCGCGTAGCGGTAACGGCCGAAGGCGAGGGGGTTTTGGTTTGGCGAAGCGCTCGATTAGGACATCGCCGCCGCGCCACCAACCACTTCCAGGATCTCCTGGGTAATGGCGGCCTGGCGGGCCTTGTTGTAGTCGAGGGTGAGGGTCTTAGCGAGAGCCTTGGCGTTATCGCTGGCGTTGTTCATGGCCGTCATCCGGCTAGCCAGCTCAGAGGCGGCAGCTTCCTGAAGGGAGCGCAGCAGCTGGTTTTGCAGATACAGCGGCAGCAGAGCATTGAGCAGCTGCTCAGGGGTCTGCTCGAACACCAGGTCGGAAGGAAGAGCCGGTTGCTCGTTGGCCACCTTGCCCTTCTCCACGCCCAGCTGACCATCGCGGGTGGTGAGACGGAAAATCTCATCATCCGGGCTGGCGATGCCCTGGGGATCCAGGGGCAGCAGGGTCTGCGACACCGGCTTGGAGCTCACCAGGTTGATGAACTTGGTGAAGATGATCTCCACACGATCGGTGCTGCCGGAGAGGAATTCGGCGAGCACTTCCTCAGCGATCTTGCCCGCTTCGGAAGCATTGGGCACCTGCTCGAGCCCCATGAAGGTGGCGCGAATGTTGTACTGGCTGGCGCGATTCTGGAAGTAGGTGGCCACCTTGCGGCCGATCAACACCAGATCAACCTTGTAACCCTGAGCGGTGAGCTCAGCGTGACGTTGTTCGGTGCGCTTGATGATGTTGGCGTTGTAGCCACCGCACAGACCGCGATCGCCGGTGACGGCGAGCAGGGTGATGGTGCTCACATCGCGGCTTTCGAGCAGGGGAGCATCCATCGACTCGAACTGCATGCGGGTCTGGAGGTTTTCCAGAATCCGGGCGAGACGATCCGCGAACGGACGGCTACGGAGCACCTGCTCCTGTGCACGGCGCACCTTCGCAGCGGCCACCAGGCGCATGGCCTCGGTGATCTTGCGGGTGTTCTTCACCGAACTGATCCTGTCGCGGATCTCCTTGAGGTTGGCCATGGAAAGGGGTCTCCGGGGTAACCGTCAGGATCAGGCCGCAGCCAGCATCGACGACTTCACTTCGTTGATGGCGTCCTTGAGCATGGCCTCAGCTTCGTCGCTGAGTTGCTTCTCGGTTTGCACCTTGTTGATGAAATCAGCCTTGTTGGTCTTCAGGTACTCGCGCAGTTCGCGGCAGAACTGAACCACCGATTCAACGGGCACTTCATCGATCATGCCCTTCACGCCGGCGTACACCACGGCAACCTGCTCAGCCAGGATCAGCGGGCTGAACTGGGGCTGCTTGAGGATCTCGCGCAGACGCTTGCCGCGGGCCAGCTGCTGCTGGGTGGCGGCGTCGAGATCGGAGGCGAACTGGGAGAAAGCGGCGAGTTCGTCGAACTGAGCCAGCTCGAGCTTCAGGGTGCCTGCGATCTTCTTGATGGCCTTGGTTTGGGCAGCACCGCCCACACGGCTCACCGAGATACCCACGTTGATAGCGGGGCGCAGTCCGGAGTTGAACAGGTCGGAGCTCAGGAACACCTGACCATCAGTGATCGAAATCACATTGGTGGGGATGTAGGCCGACACGTCACCAGCCTGGGTTTCGATGATCGGCAGGGCGGTCATCGAGCCTTTACCCATAGCGTCGCTCAGCTTGGCGGCACGCTCGAGCAGACGGCTGTGGCAATAGAACACGTCGCCGGGGTAGGCCTCACGACCGGGGGGACGACGCAGCAGCAGCGACATCTGGCGGTAGGCCTGGGCCTGCTTGGTGAGGTCGTCGTAAATCACCAGGGTGGCCTTGCCCTTGTACATGAAGGACTCAGCGATGGCGGCGCCGGTGTATGGAGCCAGGTACTGCAGCGCAGCCGACTCAGAGGCGTTGGCAGCCACCACGATGGTGTAGTCGAGGGCGCCTTTCTCGCGCAGCACTTCAACCACGTTGGCCACAGAAGCGGCCTTTTGACCCACAGCCACGTAGACGCAAACGACGTCTTCGCCCTTCTGGTTGATGATCGTGTCGATCGCGATGGCGGTCTTGCCGGTCTGACGGTCGCCAATGATCAGCTCGCGCTGGCCGCGGCCGATGGGAATCATCGCGTCGATCGCAGTGATGCCGGTTTGCATCGGCTCGTGCACCGACTTGCGCTGGATGATGCCAGGCGCCATCGACTCAATCAGACGAGTCTCAGTGGTGGAGATGGCACCCTTGCCGTCGATGGGCAGACCCAGGGGGTTCACCACGCGACCGAGCATCGCGTCGCCCACGGGCACGGAAGCGATCTTGCCGGTGGCCTTCACCGTGCTGCCTTCCTGAATACCCCGACCCTCGCCCATCAGCACCGCGCCGACGTTGTCGTCTTCGAGGTTCAGAGCGATGCCCTCGGTGCCGTCTTCGAACTGCACCAGCTCACCGGCCATGACCTGATCGAGGCCATAGATACGGGCGATACCGTCGCCGATCTGCAGAACGGTGCCAACATTGCTGACGGAGACCGACTTGTCGTAATCAGCGATCTGCTGCTTGAGAATCGCGCTGATCTCGTCGGGGCGGATGGAAACCATGGGAGGCGAGGAAGTGGAGGACGAGGGGTAGGGAAAGGGTTCGGGTGCGGGGCTAGCTCACCTTGGCCAGCGCTAGTCCGAGGCGACGCACCTGACCCGCGAGGCTGGCATCAATCACCTTGGAGCCAACCTTCACGACGAAACCGCCGATCAGATCAGGATCCACCGTGAGCTTGATCTCCAGCTTGTCGGTACCGGCCACGGCCTGAACCTTCTTGCTGAGCTCAGCCTGCTGCTCCTCATTGAGAGCAGTGGCCGAGGTCACTGAAGCGAGGGCGATGTTGCGCTGCTCGCGATACAGCTCAAGCATCCGCTCAAGCACGGCGTCGAGCACGCCGATGCGCTGGCGATCAGCCAGCAACTTGAGGAGGTTCAGGAAAGAGGGGGTGAGCTGATCGCTGAACAGCTTCTGAAGGGCAGCCTTCTTGGCTTCCACTTCAAGGACCGGCGAGGACATGGCCTCACGCAGCTCGGGTGATTCGTGCCAGAGGCTCAAAACGGCCTTGGCCTGATCCACCACCTGATCGACTTCCTTGCGGCTCTCGGCCACTTGGAGAAACGCTTCGGCGTAGGGGGTGGTGATCGTATTGAGCAGCGGCATCAGGCGTTCCCCAGGGTGTTGATGGATTGACTGAGCAGCTTTGCCTGGGCATCGGCGTCGAGCTTGGCGGGAAGCGTGGCCAGAGCTTTTTCAATGGCCAGACGGGCCGCTTCACGGCGCAGAAGGTTGGTCACCCGGGCTGCCTCGGCATCGAGATCTGCCGCTGCACCTTGCTTAAGACGGGCCATCTCCTCGATGGTGCGCTTCTCGCTGTCGAGGCGAATGGCCTGAGCACGGGCCTTGCCGTCAGCACGGATCTGTTCTGCCTTTTGCTGGGCAGCAGCCAGGTCCTTCTGGGCTTGAGCCAAGGATGTGTTGGCTGAAGCCAAACGCTCCTCGGCATCCTTGAGCTCAGAAAGGATGATGGCGCGACGACGCTCCAGAATTCCACCCAGGAAATTGGGGAGGAATTTGTAGAGGCCGAAAATAACGATCGCCAAGTTGACGATATTGGTCTCGAACACATTGAGGTTCAGACCGAAGCTGCCGTGGGTGGCGAGCAGAGCGGAAATGGTCATCGGGCGGCCAGCAGACGTTCGACGATCAGGTCACCGAGCTTGTCGGCGTCAGCTTTGAGCTGGCCCATGGCCGACTCACGCTGAGCATCGATCTCGCGGCGGGCCTTTTCTCGGGAGGCATTGGCATCGGCCGTTGCCGCAGCCAGGGCATCGCGATAGAGCTTGTCGGAATCCTGTTCGGCTTCCTGAATCAGCTTTTGGGCAGCCTGGCGGGCATCCTTGAGCTGGTCCTTGAGGTCCGCCTCCAACCGTTCAGCCTGAGCAAGCTTCTGCTTGGCCTCAGAGCGGCTGGTCGTGACGTAACCCTCGCGTTCTTCCACAACCCGACCCACGGGACTGAAGAACAGGGCGTTGAGAATGAAGGTGAGGAGCACCACCTGAACCGCCATCAGCGGCAGGGTGGCATCGAGGTCAAACAGACCTCCCTCCGTTGCACCAAGCAGAAGCCAGCTGGTCATGAAGCGGGGGTGCGGGCGGGTGAAAGCAGGCGCTTGAAGCGTCTTGCGCTGAAGGAGCAGTGAGGTGAGCAGGGTTGGAGGGGCCCCAACCTGCTCACCTCATCGCGATCAGCCGGCGAAGGGGTTGGCGAACAGCAGCACCAGAGCGACCACAAGGCCGTAGATGGTGAGAGCTTCCATGAAGGCCAGGGAGAGCAGCAGGGTGCCGCGGATCTTGCCTTCAGCTTCGGGCTGGCGGGCGATGCCCTCAACAGCGCCGCCTGCAGCGGTGCCCTGACCGATACCAGGGCCGATGGCGCCGAGGCCGACAGCGAGGCCAGCAGCGACAACAGACGCGGCGGAGGTGATGGAATCCATGTTGGAACGAAGGATGGTGGGCGCTGGGAGAGCGCGGATTGGGACCGGGACGTTATCCCTGCGCCTGGGACATCTGGACTGGCCGAGATGGGCCCGGATCGAGCCGGACCTGCGCGCAAGGAGTTTGCCAGACCGACCGAAGCGGCCTGGCGTGATCAGGGGGTGATCAGTGGTGCTCTTCGTGAACCGCTTCGCCGATGTAGTAGGCGGCGAGGGTGGCGAAGATCAGCGCCTGGATGGCACTGGTGAACAGGCCGAGGAACATGGCGGGCAGGGGCACCACCAGGGGAACGAGGAAGGCCAGCACGGCCACCACCAGTTCGTCGGCAAGGATGTTTCCGAAAAGACGGAAGGAGAGGGAGAGCGGCTTGGTGAAGTCTTCGACGATCTTGAACGGGAGCATGATCGGCGTGGGCTCCACGTAGTACTCGAAGTAGCGGAAGCCTTTGCGGCTCAGACCTGCATAGAAGTAGGCCAGAGACACCAGCAGAGCCAGAGCAACGGTGGTGTTGATGTCAGCCGTGGGAGCGCCCAGCTCGCCACTGGGGAGATGGATCAGCTTCCAGGGCACCAGAGCGCCGCCCCAGTTGCTCACGAAGATGAACAGGAACAGGGTGCCGATGAAGGGCAGCCAATCGCGGTAGGCCTTTTCACCGATCTGTTCGCGAGCCATGTCGCGGATGTAATCCCAGAGAAACTCCAGGAGGTTCTGAACACCGCGGGGGTCGCGCTCCATCTTGCGGGTGCCAACCACCACGAGAGCGAGCAGGGCACCGATCACGACCCAGGAACTCAGGAAGACCTGGCCATGGATCTTGAGATTTCCCAGTTGCCAGTAGAGGTGCTGACCCACCTCCAGTTCGGCAAAGGGAAGCGTGAATGGCAAGAAACCCATCGGGCTGAGCGTTCGGTGTCGCCGAAGGCGACGGTTATGGGGAAAGGCGGGCTCAGGAGTCGAGCACTGCCTGAAGAATCAGGGCCGGCTTGTAGAGCAGGAAGCCGAGGATGGCTGGTAACAGCTCCAGCTGGGGGAGACGGGCAGCCGCCAGGACCAGCACCACAGGCACGAGCAGCTGCAACTTGCCCACTTTTTTCGATCCATTGCCGAGCTTGCTAACGCTGCGAGCGAGGAGCCGCAGATAAAGCACGCCGGCAAGGGCGCCCACCAGCACGGAGCCGGCGATGAATGGATCGAAAACAAGGGCCGTGATCATCACCGCGAGAGCGGAAACGATCAACGTGGCCAAGATGAGGCGCTGCTGTAGCCGCGCGTAATCGTCAACAGCAGCCTCGAGAGGTCCACCGGATGACGACGGTTCCAGAGACGGCTCGGACTCGGCTGGGGCTTCGGCATCCAGTTCCAGAACCACATCAGCTCCTTGTGAGGAGTCTTTGTCGTCCGGGAGCGGAGTGAAGACCGGCAAAGGCGCCGACGCTCTGAAAATTCGCGCGGAATCTATCACGCAGGGGCGCTACAGCTCGGTTGAAGCAGCAGCACCCGTTGATCGATCAGTTCCCTTGCCACCGTTGCGATCTGCTGCTCTGACCAGCCCAGGGGCAAGGCACCAATCGCCGTTCCGGCCGGCGCCGCCTCCAGGGCCTGCAGAAGCGCCAGGCCATCGCTGCTCAGATCAAGCGGAGCCATATCGGAATCGAGCAGCGCGGTACCGGGCCAGCCCCAGAGGCAACGGTTGCGCACGCCGCTGGCCCGCAGCAGATCGGCCCTGTGCTCCCAGTTGCTGCGAACCAAGGGAGGCTTCGCCAGGAAAAACTCGAAATGGCTGATGTCCGGATCCAGGTCTTCCACCAGCTGCCATTGCTGCATTGGGGGCAGAGCCTGAGCCCGCTCCAGCAGCTCACCCTGCAGAAGCCGGGAGGGATCCCACACCTGCGGATTGGAAAACCCAGCAAACTCCAGATCAGCTGAAGCCACAAAGGCCATCAAGCGCTCGAGGTTGTAGCTGGTCTCCTGCGGGTGGAGGTACATATCGGCGAAGTTGGCATCCGCCGCGCAATCGATCGCCCAGCGCTGCTCGTGGTGGCGGCGCAGGCGGTTGTGCCCGGGCAGCTCGGCCATCAGCTGGCGGCCGAGGCGCAGGCCATCCGCCCCCGTGCCCACTCCCATGGCCGTGAGGGCCCGCTGGGTGCGGTGGATCTCCCAGCGGCCGCCATCGGCATACAGAAAGAGATGAAGCAGCGCACCGGGCTTGAGCAGCTCAGCCAGGGCTTTCAGGCCAGCTTCCGGCTGCCTGAGGTGGTGCAGCACCCCAACGGAGTTGATGTAGTCGAACGGACCTTCACCCTGAAGCTCCAGGAGGCTGCGGTTTTCGATGCGCACGCTGGCCTGCTCGTGGCCGCCTGAGCGGCGCAGGCGCTCGCGGGCCACCTCCAAGGTGCCCGGTGAGATATCCACCGCCAGGATCTCGGCGCCCGGATTGAGATGGGCCAAGTAGTCGGTGCTTACACCCGTACCGCAGCCGGCATCGAGGATGCGCAGGGGAGCACCATCAGCTGGCTGTGGAGCCTTGGCCCCGGTGCAGGCGGCATAGGCCGCGTCCACGCACCATCGCCAGTTGTATCCAGGCGGCGGGCCGTCTTGAAGCGGGTCGCCGGGGTAGGGGAAACGGTCGTAGAAGGCGCTCACCACTGGAGTGGCGGCATCGGCCGGGGCCTGGGTCATGGCGCAGGGGGCAGCGCTGCAACCGGGCGAGCTTTTCATGGCCCAGGCCCTGTTGCAGACGCGAACCGGAAGCGGCTGCAAACATTTGTTCATGGGCAGCCGGGAGGCCAGAGGGCCAGCCGTAACGTGCCTTGGCCCGGTTCGCTCTCCTCCATGACTGTGACCGCCAGCAGCGGCAGCAGCAGGGTTGCTCCTCAGCGCTACGACACCCTGCCGCTCTCCAGCGTCCGCGAGGCGGAACAGCAGGACCGCTTCCTTGATGGCGGCGAGCTGAACACCCTGGTGACGTTCTTCCAGAGCGGTCAACTGCGGGTTGAGGCTGCGCGCCGTGTCTCCGCCAACGCTGAGGCGATCGTGGCCCGAGCGGCCAGTCGCATCTTTGCCGGGGGCACACCGCTCTCCTATCTCGACGCACCGCTGACGCCCGTTGCGGCGGCCGGTTCCACACCGTTGGCCACCGACCAGGTCGCCTTCCAGCAGTCGGTGCAAACCTTTGCCGGCGCCAGCGGCGCTAGCAAGCGCGGCAATGCCTTCAGCCGCCTGCTCGAAGGCGCCGGTGGCGACGCCGATGTGCGCGTGGTGCTGCCCACCGGTTTCAGCCCGATCTCGGTGGCCCGCTACGGCACCGAGCGGATGAAGAAGTCGATCCGCGACCTGGCCTGGTTCCTGCGTTACGTGGGTTACGCCGTTGTGGCCGGCGACCCGAGCATCCTGCGCGTGAACACCCGCGGCCTGCGCGATGTTCTTGAAAAGGGCTGCTCCCTGGCCGCCACCAACGTGGCTCTGCAGGAAATGCGCGCCGGCGCGGCCGAGCTGCTCAAGGATCTTCCCGAAGCGCGCCAACTGCTGATCGACAGCTTCAACGTGCTGCTCGAGGAGCTCGCTGTTCCCACCCCCTCGCCGCGCCAGCGCCTGGGCAGCCCTGAAAACCAGGGTCTGCAGCTGCCGGCGATCTACGCCCTCGCAGCCCAGGGCAAGGCCCAGCGCTTCAACATGAAGCCGGGCATGAGTGGCGCCCAGAAGGCCGAAGTGGTGCGCGCCGCCTACCGCCAGGTGTTTGAGCGCGACATTGCCAAGGCCTACAGCCAGATGCCTTGCCCGGTGGAAGCCACCCAGGTGCGCCAGGGCGACATCTCGATGCGGGAGTTCATCCGCTCCCTGGGCCACAGCAAGGAGTATCAGCAGCAGTTCTACGGCCGCTTCGTGAACAGCCGCGTGGTGGAGCTGGCCTTCCGCCACTTCCTCGGTCGGGGCATCAGCTCCCGCGAGGAGTTCACCCGCTACTTCGACATCGTGTCCGCCCAGGGCCTGAAGGGCCTGGTGGATTCGCTGGTGAACAGCATGGAATACGCCCAGGTGTTCGGCGAGGAAACCGTTCCCTACCTGCGCGACATCGGCGAAGAAGCCCAGGAGAGCGCCGGCTGGGGTTCCAACCGCAAGCTGTTCCGCTTCAGCGCACCGTTTGAGGGCGCACCGCAATACGTCACCCTCTACGCCAGCTACCGCCAGCCCTACGCCGATCAGCACCCCTACGGCGGCGGCAACGATCCCCTCGGCCTGAACTACGGCGCGATCTTCCCGTCGGGCACGGCGAACGTGGGCACTCGCCCCGCGCCGATCCGCTACGACACGCGCCGCATCCTGGTGGGCAATGGCATGCGCCAGCCCGGCCAGATGAACAGCCCGCAGTTCCGGGCCTCCACCCCGCGCAAGCTGGGGCCCAAGGTGGTGCGTCTGCAGCAGATCGCCACCGGCGGCAATTCTGTGCCCCGCCGCGGAGGCCAACCGAGCATCCGCAACACCGAGGCCAGCACCCAGGCGGTGATCCGGGCGGTGTACGTGCAAGTGCTCGGCAACACCGGCTACGCCGGTGAGCAGAACAAGGTTGAAGAGATCAAGCTCGAGAACGGCGATCTGAGCCTGCGCGAGTTTGTGCGCCAGGTGGCCCGCAGCGATGCGTTCCGCCGCCGCTACTGGAGCGGGCTTTACATCTGTAAAGCGATCGAGGTGATGCACCGCCGCCTGCTCGGCCGCCCCACCTTCGGCCGCTGGGAGATCGATGCCTACTTCGACGTGGCCGCCCGCAAGGGTTTCTACGGCGTGGTGGACGCCATGCTCAACAGCGTGGAGTACTCGGAAGCCTTCGGGGAAGACACCGTTCCCTACGAGCGCTTCATCACCCCAACCGATCTGAACACGCGCCGGGTCCCTGCCCTCAAGCGTGCCTTCAACGCAGCGGCCTACGCCGACACCACCCCCCGCATCCGCCCCGAAGTCACCCCTCCGGCTGACTTCCGCGGCACCGGCAGCCTCACCGAGCGCAACCTGGCTGGACGCTCCGCGGTGATCCGCGGCGGCTGGAGCGCCACCCTCACCGGCGGTGAAACCCTCGCGCCGAGCGCTTCCCGCACCAGCGGCCCGGGCTCGATCCAGACCGCACCGGCTCCCACCCGCAGCTGGAGCGCCCCCCGCTGGCAGCCCGGAGGCGGCGCAGCCCCCACCTGGAGCGCTGGTGCCACCAGCTTTGCCCCGGCCCCCAGCACCATCCGCACACCCTCGGTGGGCCTCGGTGGCAGCTGGAGCGTCTCCGTGTCGAGCGGTGGCGCCGGCGCGAGCGCCGAGCAACCGGGTGCGGCGATGATCAAAGCCCTCAAGCCGGGCTCACTGCAAGGCTTCAGCAAGCGCCGCAGCCTTGGCAGCGTGGTGAAGCTCTCGATGCGCCCCAGCAGCGCCGAAGTAGGCGAGGCCATCGAAGCGGTGTATCGCCAACTGCTCGGTCGCCAGCCGCTGGCAGCCGAAGCTCTGGGTGATGCCGAATCCCAGTTCCGCAAGGGCGGCCTGAGCGTGGCGGAGTTTGTGGGGCGCGTGGCAGGCAGCGATCTGTTCGTAAGCCGCCTCAACCGCATGACCCCCTTCAAGGCGGCGGCGGCGGCCTACCTGGCGCTGCTTGGACGTGCGGCTCAACCCGCTGAAACCAGCCGCTTCCTGGCCACCCGCTGCGATCAGGGTTTGCGCAGTGCCATTGAGGGTGTGCTCAATTCAGCCGAGTACGCCAGCAGCTTTGGCCGCGACACCGTGCCCTATCTGAAGGGCATGGCCACCAGCGACGGCATCCCCCTCAGCACCGTGAACCGCACAGCTGCCGTGTACGGCGGCAACGCAGCCCTCAATCCCACGGCCTGAGCCTCAAGGCCTGATTCCTGAAGGAGTCGCCCCAACCCCCTTGCCCCGCGGCAGGGGGTTTTTGATGTACAGGGAATTTTTGTTACAAAGCGCGGCACAATTAAGCCGAACTGGAAGCAACAAAACAGGCGCACAAATGCGACGAAGTGTTATCAATCAACACAGAATCAGCGTTGCACGAAGCCGATCAGATCCCAGGCCCCGCAAGCGTTTTGAAGACCAGAGCCCGCCGTGAAGAACTGTTACCGGGCACCGGGAGGCCGCTGGGCGTTGCCACAGAATGACTCGGCGGTCAGCACTGCTGCCGCACCTTCAGTCGCTCGCCCCCGACGCAGTCCGCTGCGGGAGGAGCACACCTCTGAAGACCCTCCCCCTTACCCACCGGATATCGGTCACCGTTCAGGCGACCGCTTGTTTCGAGGCAGAACTGCATGAGCATCGTCTCCAACTCGATCATCAACGCGGACGCCGAAGCCCGCTACCTCAGCCCTGGCGAACTCGACCAGATCAAGGCTTTCGTGAGCGGCGGCCAGCGTCGTCTTCGCGTGGCCCAGGTCCTGGCCGAGAGCCGCGAGCGCATTGTTAAGACCGCTGGCGGCGCTCTGTTCCAGAAGCGTCCCGACGTGATCTCCCCCGGCGGCAACGCCTACGGCGAGGAGATGACCGCGTCCTGCCTGCGCGACATGGACTACTACCTGCGCCTGGTGACCTACGGCATCGTCGCTGGTGATGTGACCCCGATCGAAGAGATCGGGGTCATTGGCGCCAAGGAGATGTATCGCTCCCTGGGCACCCCCCTCGAAGCCATGGCTGAAGCCGTGCGCGAGATGAAGAACGCCGCCATGAGCCTGCTCACCGGCGCTGATGCCGAAGAGGCTGGCTTCTACTTCGACTACGTCGTCGGCGCCCTCTCCTGAGGATCTTTCTTCTCTAACCACCGCCTCTTCCATCAGGTTCCATGCAAGACGCCATCACCAACGTCATCAACCAGGCCGACGTCCAGGGCCTCTACCTGGACACCTCCTCCATGGGGCGCCTGGAGCAGTACTTCGCCAGCGGTGAGCTGCGCGTTCGTGCCGCTGCCACCATTAACGCCAACGCTTCCGCGATCATCAAGGAAGCCGTGGCCAAGTCGCTGCTGTACTCGGACATCACCCGTCCCGGCGGCAACATGTACACCTGCCGTCGCTATGCAGCCTGCATCCGCGACCTCGACTACTACCTGCGTTACGCCACCTACGCCATGCTGGCTGGCGACACCTCGATCCTCGACGAGCGTGTGCTGAACGGCCTTAAGGAGACCTACAACTCCCTGGGCGTGCCCATCGGCGCCACCGTGCAGTCGATCCAGGCCATGAAGGAAGTGACCGCCTCCCTGGTGGGCCCCGATGCCGGCCGCGAAATGGGCGTGTACTTCGACTACATCAGCTCCGGCCTGGGTAACTGATCCACGCCTTCGGCACACTTCGAGGATCCCCCATGCGCCTGTTCAAAGTCACAGCTTGCATTCCCTGCCCTGAGAAGTCCCGTTCCCAGCGCGAGCTGCAGAACACCTTCTTCACCAAGTGGGTGCCCTACGAAAGCTGGTTCGCTGAGCAGCAGCGGATCATGAAGCAGGGCGGCAAGATCCTGAAGGTTGAACTGGTGGCCGGTCGCCGTCAGGTCAACGTCGGCAACTGATCTTCAGCGCTCCATTAATTCTTCAAAAGCCCGGCATTGCCGGGCTTTTTTATTGGCAAGCCGCTGGGAAATACGGGATAGTCGGATCCTCTTAACGGCTCAGCTTTGGCCCGTCCTGCCAACCCACCCAGCCTGTTGCCGGTGCCCTTCAAGCAATGGCCCGCCGAGGCGCGGCTGCTGCTGGGCATGGTGGCGCTGTGGTGTGCCCTGGGCCTGGTGGTGCTGGGCTCCGCCAGCTGGTGGGTAGCGGCCCGTGAGATGGGAGATCCCACCTACTACCTCAAACGTCAGGCCATCTGGCTGGTGGCCAGCTGGGGGCTGCTCTACCTCGGCCTGAAGATCAACCTGCGGCGCTGGCTGCGGATGGCTGGGCCCGCCCTGCTGGTGGGCATGGTGATGGTGGCTCTCACCCTGGTGATCGGCAGCACCGTGAACGGCGCCAGCCGTTGGCTGGTGATCGGCCCGATTCAGCTGCAGCCCACGGAGCTGATCAAACCGTTTTTGGTGCTGCAAGGGGCAGCGCTGTTTTCCCACTGGAGCCGCATCGCGCCCGATCAGAAGTTGATCTGGATGGGCGTGTTTGCTGTCACGCTCGGGCTGATCCTCAAACAGCCCAACCTCAGCACCGCGGCGCTCTGCGGGATGCTGCTTTGGTTGATGGCGTTGGCCTCCGGCCTACCCCTCTGGGCGATGTTGGGCAGCGCAGGGCTGGGCCTCACGGTGGCCATCGGCAGCATCTCGATCAACGAGTACCAACGCATCCGGGTGACCTCCTTCCTCAACCCCTGGACGGATGCCCAGGGCGATGGCTACCAGCTGGTGCAGAGCCTGCTCGCCATCGGCTCTGGCGGACTCTGGGGTGAAGGGTTTGGCCTCTCCACCCAGAAGCTGCAATACCTGCCGATCCAGAGCACGGATTTCATCTTTGCTGTGTTCGCCGAGGAATTCGGCTACGTGGGCTCGGTGCTGCTGTTGCTGTTTCTGCTGCTGTTCGGCTTTGTGGGCCTGCGAGTGGCATTGAGCTGCCGCAGCAATCAACAACGCCTCGTGGCGATTGGCTGCACCACCTTGCTGGTGGGTCAATCGATCCTGAATATCGCCGTGGCCAGCGGCGCCATGCCCACCACTGGCCTTCCCCTGCCGATGATCAGCTACGGCGGTAACTCCCTGCTCTCCAGCCTGCTCACCGCTGGTTTGCTGTTGCGCTGTGCCCTCGAGGGCGCTGGCCTTGAACCCGGCCGGCCACGCCGGCGCGAGGAGCGGCTGCGCTCAGCTGGCGAGAGCCTCTCGATAGGCTGACGCCACCGCAACACAGATCACCGCGATGCTGGCTCCGGCCCTGGCGGATTGGGCCCGCAGTGGTGAACAGCTGCTCAGCAACTCCCTGGCCCATCCGGGAGCTTTCACGCTGCTGTTGGTCTTTGCCGGCGGGTTGATCACAAGCCTCGGCCCCTGCTCGCTCTCGCTGCTGCCGGTGACCCTGGCCTATCTGGCGGGTTTCGATGATCAGCAGGAACGGCCCTGGCAACGCAGCCTCAGCTTCTGCGGCGGGATCGTGGCCTCCCTGGTGCTGCTTGGCCTGGCCAGCGGTGCCCTCGGGCGGATCTACGGGCAGGTGCCAGGGCTGATCCCCACGCTGGTGGCTGTGCTTGCCCTGCTGATGGGGCTGAACCTGCTCGGGCTCCTGCCCCTGCGGCTGCCCAGCGGCCCCGACCCCGAACAATGGCGCCAGCGGGTTCCCAAGGCGCTGGCACCGCTGGCGGCGGGGCTCGCCTTTGGCCTGGCGGCCTCTCCCTGCACCACGCCGGTGTTGGCGGTGCTGCTGGCCTGGATCGCCCAAGCCGGTGATCCCCTGGCGGGGGTGGTGCTGCTCACCGCCTTTGCCGCCGGCCAGGTGATGCCTCTTCTGCTGGCGGGCACGGCAGCTGCTTGGGTGCCCCGCCTGCTCGCCCTGCGCGCCCTGGGCCAATGGGTGCCCACCATCAGCGGCGTGGTGCTCCTGGCCACAGGCACACTCACCCTTCTGGCCCGCTGGGGCTGAGCCATCCACGCACTTGTTGATGAAACGCCTGATCGCCTGGATCTCCGACCTGCGCCTGGCCATTGGCCTGTTGATCGTGATTGCCGTGGCCAGCGGCCTCGGCACACTCGTGCCCCAGAAAGAGAGCGCTGAGCTGTATCACCGCGTCTACGACGCCCAGCCCTGGCTCGGGCTGTTCAATGGCGACGCGCTGCTGATGCTGCAACTCGATCACGTGTATTCGAGCAGCTGGTTTCTGGCACTCCTTGCCTGGCTGGGGCTCTCGTTGATCCTTTGCAGCTGGCGGCGGCAGTGGCCGGCCCTGCAAGCGGCGTTGCGCTGGATCGACTACAGCAGCCCGCGCCAGCTCAGCAAGCTCAACCTGGCGGAAACCCTCAACTGCAGCGATGCCGATCAAGAGCTGAACCGGCTGCAACAGCTGCTCAGCCAACGGGGCTGGCAGGTGCAACCCCAGGCCCATCGCCTGGCGGCTCGCCGCGGGGCCAGCGGCCGTGTGGGCCCCCTGCTCGTGCATGCGGGCCTGGTAGTGCTGATGGTGGGGGCCGCCTGGGGTGCCCTGGCCGGTCAGCGTCTGGAGCGCTTCCTCGCCCCCGGCAACGAACTGGAGCTGCTCAACCGCCGCGGCCAAACCCAGCTCACGGTTGGGCTTGAGGCCTTTGGGATCGAGCGCGACCCGGCCGGCCGGCCGGAGCAATTCAGATCCCAGCTGCTCTTGCAACCGGGCGACCCCTCCAGCCCAGACGCCCCAGCAGCCACCACCCGCGAAATCAGCGTGAATCATCCGCTGCGCTTCCAGGGGATGACGGTGTACCAGGCGGACTGGGCTCTGGCGGCGATTCAGGTGCAACTGGGCAAGAGCCCCATCCTGGAGCTTCCGCTTCAGAGCTTCCCGCAGCTGGGCGAGCAGGTGTGGGGGATTGTGCTGCCCACCCGCCCCGATGGCAGCAACCCGGTGCTGCTGGCCCTGTCCAGCGAGGAGGGGCCCGTCACGGTGTATTCCGCCGATGCGGAGGTGTTGGGCACCCTGGTGCCTGGGGGCAGCGCCGAGGAGATCGCCGGCATCCCCTTAACCATTGCCGGCGTGGTGCCCGCCAGCGGTCTGCTGCTGAAACGGGATCCGGGTGTGCCGCTGGTGTACGCCGGCTTTGCGATCGCCCTGGCGGGCGGGGCGCTCAGCCTGATCGCCACACGCCAGCTCTGGGCGATCGCCGAGCCGGATCAGCACAAACTGCACGTGGCAGGCCTGTGCAACCGCAACCTGGCGGCCTTTTCCAGAGAACTGCCGGCTCTGCTTGCGGAGCTTCAGCAGGGCTGACGGGTGCCGTGGCTGGTGCGAATCACGGTGTGAACGTTGCCGCGGGGATTGAAGTCGGCCTCCAGCTGCATCCACACCGGCTCGCAAGCCGCCACGAAGTCGTCAAGGATGCGGTTGGTCACTTCCTCGTGGGAGATGGAGCGATCGCGGTAGCTGTTCACATACAGCTTGATCGCCTTGAGCTCCATCACCCGGGGTCCGGGTTGATAGAGCAGGCGCAGGGTGGCGAAATCGGGGTAGCCGGAGAAGGGGCACTTGCAGGTGAACTCCGGCAGTGTGATGGCCACCTCGTAGGCCCGGCCGGGGCGGGGATTGTCAAAGCAGATCAGCTCCGCTTCTGCAATGGCCCGCTCTCCATAGAGGGGCGTGCGGGTCTGATCGGCGCTCATCGGCAGGGAAGGTTCAAGGCCGGATGCTAGGCAGCCGCCCCCGGCCCACCGCAGCGGTAGCAACCGCAACACCCCTGCCCCGAAAGCTGCGGCCTAATGGCCTTGCCGCGGAGCCCAGCACCGCGCCTGTCTTTCCAGAATTCCTGAGAGACTGTCCCCGACTGAGCGTTCCCAGCCACTCCCGCAGCCATGAAAAAAGTTGAGGCCATCATTCGCCCGTTCAAGCTTGAAGACGTGAAGCTGGCGCTGGTGAATGCCGGCATCGTCGGCATGACCGTGAGCGAAGTCCGGGGCTTCGGTCGTCAGAAGGGGCAGGTGGAGCGCTACCGCGGTTCCGAGTTCACCGTAGAGTTCCTCCAGAAGCTCAAGCTCGAGATCGTCGTGGACGACGCCCAGGTGGACACCGTGGTGGGCGCCATCCAGGACGCCGCCCGCACCGGCGAAATCGGCGACGGCAAGATCTTCATCAGCCCCGTGGATTCCGTGATCCGCATCCGCACCGGCGACCGCGACAGCAGCGCCATCTGACGCCGCCGCCCCTCGGCGCACAACATGGGGGGCCGTTCAAGCCCCCAGGGTTTCAGCCACCAAGCACCGGATCGCCTCTGCTTCAGGGGCGGCCCGGGCTTTTTTTTGTGGCTCCGCGGCGGCTCCGGTGGCAGGCACGCTCGCCGGCGGCAGCTCAGACCAGTCGCCGCTGCGCAACCAGAGCAGGTATTCGTGGTTGCCCGCCGGCCCGGTGATCGGCGAGGCGGTGACCCCGCAGGCGCTCCAACCCTCCGCCGCGGCCGCTTCAATCACACCCTCAATCGCATCCACATGGGCGGCCGGGTCGCGCACCACGCCGCCTTTACCCACGCGCTCTTTGCCCACCTCAAACTGCGGCTTCACCAGCAGCAGCGCCTCTCGGCGCTCGGGCTTTAGCAAGCGGCCGATGGCAGGAAGCACCAGCGCCAGGCGGATGAACGACACATCCGCCACCGCCAGATCCGGCCAGGGATCGTTCTCTCCATAGAGATCCTCCGGCTGCAGATGGCGCAGGTTGGTGCGTTCCTTGAGCACCAAGCGCGGATCGGTGCGCAGGCTCCAGGCGGTTTGGCCATAGCCCACATCCACGCCGTAGACCCGGGTGGCCCCGTGTTGCAGCAGGCAATCGCTAAAGCCGCCGGTGGAGATGCCGCCATCGAGGCACACCCGCCCGGCCGGGTCGATCGGGAAGGCCTCCAGGGCACCCAGGAGCTTTTCACCACCGCGCGAAACAAACCGGGGCGGCTGCTCCACCTCGAACGGCATCTCCGGCAACACTTCCAGACCGGGCTTATCGAGCACGCGATCACCGCTGCGCACCTTGCCGGCCCGGATCAGCTGTTGCGCCTGCTGACGGCTGGCGGCCAGGCCCAGCTCCACCAGCTGCAGATCCAGGCGTTGCTTGCGGCCCATCAACGGCGATGTGCTGATGTGCTGTCACAAAAGCACAGGGGAAACGGAACAAAAACGGGGGCTGCGGGCGGAATCAGGGGAACACTCCAGAGGATGGCGTTCAACACAGGGCCTTCCATGGCGAGCATCCAATCCAACGTGGTGGAACTGCTCCAACCCGGCAGCTTCGTGAAACTGCGCAACCAGCCCGACGACCTGCCCCCCTTTCAGCTGATCCACTGCCGCGGCGGCCGCTGCTGGGTACGCCAACAGGCCTGGGGGCAGCTGGTGCAGTGGGAGGTGGAGCACCGCAAGCTCACCTCCGTGGCCTGAAGCGGGTCTAAGGACCGCTTGAACGCCGTTCCATACATTGGTCTCGATGTGAGCCCGCGGCGGCCTTGATCGAGCGTTACACCCTGCCCGAGATGGGCGCCATCTGGAGCGAACAGGCGAAGTTCCAGAGCTGGCTCGACGTGGAGATCGCCGCCACCGAAGCCAACTGCGAGCTGGGCCGCGTGCCCGCCGAGGCCGTGGCCACGATCAAGGAGAAGGCCAGCTTCAGCGTGGAGCGCATTCTCGAGATCGAGGCCGAGGTTCGTCACGACGTGATCGCCTTCCTCACCAACGTGAACGAGCACGTGGGCGATGCCGGCCGCTACATCCACGTGGGCATGACCAGCTCGGATGTGCTCGACACCGGCGTGGCCCTGCAGATGAAGGCTTCGGTGCAACTACTGCGCACCGAGCTCGACAAGCTAGCCGACGCCCTGCGCGAACTGGCCCGCGCCCACAAGGGCACCGTGATGATCGGCCGCTCCCACGCCATCCACGGCGAGCCGATCACCTTCGGCTTCAAGGTGGCCGGTTGGCTGGCCGAAGTGGTGCGCAACCAGGAGCGGCTTGAGCGCCTTGAGCAGGCCGTGAGCGTGGGCCAGATCTCCGGCGCCATGGGCACCTATGCCAACACCGATCCGCGGGTGGAGGAGATCGCCTGCGCCAAGCTCGGCCTGGTGCCCGACACCGCCAGCACCCAGGTGATCTCCCGCGATCGCCACGCCGAGTACATCCAAACGCTCGCCTTGGTGGGCGCTGCTCTGGAGCGCTTCTCCACCGAGATCCGCAACATGCAGCGCACCGATGTGCTCGAGGTGGAGGAGAACTTCGCCAAGGGGCAGAAGGGCAGCTCCGCCATGCCCCACAAGCGCAACCCGATCCGCAGCGAGCGCATCAGCGGCCTGGCCCGGGTGCTGCGCAGCTATGTGGTGGCCGCGCTGGAAAACTGCGCCCTCTGGCATGAGCGCGACATCAGCCACAGCTCCGTGGAGCGGATGATGCTGCCCGACTGCTCGGTGACCCTGCACTTCATGCTGCGGGAGATGACCGATGTGGTGAAGGGTCTGGGGGTCTACCCCGAGAACATGGCCCGCAACATGAATGTGTACGGCGGCGTGGTGTTCAGCCAGCGGGTGCTCCTGGCCCTGGTGGAGAGCGGCATCAACCGCGAAGACGCTTACCGGATCGTGCAGCGCAACGCCCACACCGCCTGGAACACCGAAGGCGGTAACTTCCGCGCCAACCTCGAGGCCGATGCGGAGGTGACCTCACACCTCAGCCCCGAACAGCTGGCCGAGTGCTTCGCCACCGAACTGCACCAGGCCAACCTGGGCGTGATCTGGGAGCGTCTGGGGATCTAAGCCGAAAAGATTCGGTGGAGCCACGGATGCCAGATGCATCCAACGCGAGGAGGCTGAACACAGGTTGATCTGTGTTCAGCCGGTGCAGATCAGGGAGGTGATCAGAAGGCTGGAAGCCGATGGCTGGCAGCTAGTGGCCACCCGCGGCAGCCATCGCCAGTTCAAGCATCCTGTGCGGCCAGGTCGCGTTACGGTTGCTGGTAAGCCCAGCGATGATCTGGCAATCGGCACGTTGAAGAGCATTGCCCGGCAATCCGGCCTGCGTTTTCTCTGAGCATGTTGTTCTCAAGCCTCATCTCCCCAGCGCCGATCCACTTGCCATGAGCCAACGATTTGCCGTTGTGATTGAGGAGGCCGAAGGCAACTTCTCAGCCCACGTGCCTGACTTGCCTGGGTGCGTGGCCACTGGGGCGAGTAAAGAGGCTGTGCTCGAGGAAATCCGTGAAGCGATCGCCTTCCACCTTGAGGGGCTGACAGCCGATGAACAGCCAACGCCGGCGACTCGGACCAGCGTGGCAACAGTGACGCTCTGAAGCCAGGCTTCACACCCAAGAGTTCCGAACTGTCCGTACAGAGTCAAGGCCAGTTCATTTGTGATACGGCCCGCCCTGCTGAATCGAGAGGGCCCGATACAGCTGCTCCAGGAGGAGCAGCCGCGCCAGCTCGTGGGGGAAGGTCATCGGCGAGAGGCTGAGCTTCCAGCTGGCGCGAGCCTTGAGGGCTGGATCGATGCCTTCAGCCCCGCCAATCACAAACACCAGCCGTTCTGAACCCGAGCCCTCAAGCCGCTCGGCGAAAGCTGGTGAATCAAAGGTTTGGCCCTCCTCAGCCATCACCACCAGCTGCTCCCCTGGCTGCACGGCAGCCAGAACAGCTTCAGCCTCCTTGGCTTTGCCGGCATCCCGGAGCTCCACCACCTGCAAGCCGGGCAAGCGCTTGAGGTAGGTGGCGATGCCCTCGAGTACCCAACCCTTGCGCACCTTGCCCACCGCCAGGATGCGGATGCGGGAGGGATTGATCACGGCGCCACAGCCCCTGCTGGCACGCTACCCACAGGCCTGGGGGAGGAACCATGAACGCACTGCTGGCAGCCCTACAGCCCCTGGCGCTGTTTTACACGCCCTACGCCGACTGGATCTACACCGTGGTGAGCACCACCGGCCTGCTGCTGATCGTGTGGCTGGTGCTCAGGCCGAAGTAGTCGGCGCCGTGGCGCTGCGCTCGGTGGCGGGATTGGGCCCAGTCCCACCCGCCAGCAGATCGATCGGCTCGCACACCGGGAAGCGGTTGATCGCCTTGAGGGCGGTGCGGGCATTGCTGCGCAGCTGCTCGCTGATCGCTTCGCAGTAGGGGATCTGGGCCAGCAGATCCACGGTGCGGCGCATGATCCGCACCACATCGCCTTCATCCAACGAGGTGTTGGCGATCAGGTCGTTCCAGCTCACGCCCTTGGCCCAGGCGTGCACCAGGCCCATCAGCTCGGGCTCAAACCAAAGCGGCATCACCACCGAGGCCCGCTCCTGCAGCCGCTGCAGCTCGCGGCGGATGCCGCGCAGATCATGCAGGGCCTCTTCAGCAGCGGGCGGGGGTGGGAAGCCACTCCACAGGTCGGGACGGTTCACCTCGGTGGAGATCACCTCCAGCACTGCGGCTAGATCAGCCGGATCGAGCTCATCCAGGTGCCCGCTCATCAGCGCCAGGCCAAGCCAGAGCTCGTTGTCGCCGCGCAAGGCCCCCACGGTGCGGCCGATCTCCGTGGGATCGAGGCCCTCATCGCCCGCCAGACAGCCGAAATGGCGCAGGATCTCGATCAACGCCAGCACCGTTTCCCAGTGGCGGTTGGCGCGGTAGTGCAGGATCCGCTGCCGCTCTTCGATCTCCGCTTCCAGCTCCTCGATGCGGAACCGCTGCTTGCGCAGCTTCTTGCGGTCGCCGGCGTGGTGGGCCGGATGCAGCTCCAGAGCCAGCTCCAGCTCACGCACCAGGTGGGCCTGGGCCTGCACCTCACCCGCCAGGTCGTATTGCGGGGTGGTCATGTCGTGGCGGCGGGCCATGTGGGCCACCGCCAGAGCCAGACCGCCGCTGGCCTGATCGCCATGGCGCAGCTCACCGGCGCGATGCAGCTCGGGCGCCGTGATCTCTTTCACCTGCAGGCAGCTGAGCTCGGCGTGCAGGCTCACCACGGCCGTGCAGGGCACCAGCACCCACACGTTGTCATCGGTGAGGCAGAGCAACAACGGGAATTGGCCCGGCCCCTCCACCTTCTCCACAATCACGGCCGGCGTCACCCGGCCGCGCAGCACCGGAGCCTTCAGGCTCACCAGGGCACCTTCGCTGGCAAAGCGCAGCGCCAGAGTGAGTTCGTGGGCGAGGGTCTCCTCGGCCTGCTGCTGCAGGATCCGCAAAAGGCGCCGCTCTTCCCGCAGCCGGCCGCGCTGCTTCTCGTAGTCCTCAAAGTCGTCCCAGGCCACCTCCACCGCCTCATCGCTGAGGTGGCTGAGCTGCTCGCGCAGTTCGGCGATGCGGGCCTCATCGTCGGCCAGATCAAGGGTGGCCAGGTAGCGCCCGAAGCTGCGCTCCACCAGCTCCTTGGCCTTCTCGAGGTCGTAGCGCTGCAGCAGGTTGAGCACCATGCCGTAGCTGGGGGTGAACTGGCTCACCAGCGGATCGGAGGGCGCCGTGGCCAGCTGGCCCGCTTCCCGCACCCCTTCAAAGCGGCTTTGCACCGTGACCACATAGCCCTGGGTGTCGAGCCCGCGCCGCCCGGCCCGGCCGGCCATCTGCAGAAACTCACTGCCCATCAGCGGCCGGTGGCCCCGCTCGGTGCGCTTGGAGAGCGCTGAGATCACGGTGCTCCGCGCCGGCATGTTGATGCCCGCCGCCAGGGTTTCGGTGGCGAACACCACCTTCACCAGCCCCTGCTGGAACAGCTCCTCGATCAGCTCCTTCCAGGCGGGCAACACACCGGCGTGGTGGGCGGCGATCCCCCGCAGCAGGGCATCGTCGTGGCCGCCATCGCGCACGGCCTCCGGCGTTGCCGCGATGAACGCCTCGAGACGGGCGGCGATCCGCGCCTGCTCCTCGGGCGACACCAGGCACACCTTGCCCAGATCGCGCACCGCTTTGTCGCAGCCGCGGCGGCTGAAGATGAAATAGATGGCCGGCAGCATCTCCCGCTCAGCCATCTGCGCCACCACAAAGCCCAGGGGCGGGGCCTCCGGTTGGGGTGGCTTAGGGGTTTTCGGGCCCTTGCGCTTATTGCCCTTGGGGGCGCGCCATACCTTGCAGTTGGGGTGAAGGCCAGTGCCCTCGTCATTGAGCAGCGGATGGAGCCCCTTGGCGCTGCAGAAGCTGAAGGCCAGCGGCACCGGCCGGAAGTCGCTCATCACCAACTGGGTGGGGCCGTGCACCCGCTCGATCCAGTCGGTGAGCTGCCCGGCATTGGCCACCGTGGCCGAGAGCGCCACCAGCTGCACCACCGGCGGGCAGTGAATGATCGATTCCTCCCACACCGTGCCGCGCTGGGAATCGTTCATGTAGTGGCACTCATCGAGCACCACCGCCTCCACATCCTCGAGCGGGTCTTCGCCCTGATCGGCCTCCGCATAGAGCATGTTGCGGAAGATCTCGGTGGTCATCACCACCACAGAGGCCTCACGGTTCACCGTGAGATCACCGGTCATCAGACCCACCCGCTCGGCGCCGAACTGCTCGCGGAAATCGCGCAGCTTCTGGTTGGAGAGCGCCTTGAGCGGTGTTGTGTAAAACACCTTGCGCCCGTGGGCCAGGGCGCGATGAATCGCGTATTCACCCACCAGGGTTTTGCCCGAACCGGTGGGGGCACTCACCACAACCGAATGCCCCTGGTTCAGGGCGTCGATCGCCTCGAGCTGGAAGCCGTCGAGCGGGAAGGGAAACAGCTGCTCAAGGGGCGGCACAGCAGCGAAGGCAGCGGCAGGGGCGTCGCCACCATCAACGGGGTGCGCGGCGGCTGAGGCCTGAGGGCTGCTGGGCATTAGCAGATCCTATGGGCAATCAACCAGCGGGCAGACTGAGACGATCTCCACCGCGCAGCAGCGGGCTTGGTTAAGGCGCACGCCCCCGGCTCAGAAGCTTCCTGGAGTGCTCCTCTGGCGAAGGCACTCGAAGCACTCCCGCCCGAGCGGCGGCGCGAGCTGCGCAGCTGGCAACCCACCGCCGCGGCCGGCTTGCAGAGCACAGCCAACGGAAGCCGGCCCCTGCTGGATCTGGCGAGCAACGATTACCTCGGCCTGGCCTGCCACCCGGCCCTCGTGGAGGCCGCGAACCAGTGCATGGCCCGCGAAGGAGTGGGGGCAGGGGCCTCGCGCTTGGTGAGCGGCAGCCGGGCTGTGCATGCCGAGCTGGAGGCGGAGCTGGCGGCCTGGCTCGGGCGCGAACGGGTGCTGCTGTTTCCCAGTGGCTTTCAGGCCAACCTGGCGGCGGTGCAGGCCCTGGCGGATCGCCACACCCTGGTGCTGGCCGACCGGCTGATTCACCACTCCTTGCTGGTGGGCGTGCGTGCCAGCGGCGCCGGGCTGCAACGCTTTGCCCACAACAACCTCGCCGACCTGGAGGAGCGGCTGCAGCAGGCACGCCGGGATCGCCCTGCGCAGCGGCTACTGGTGATCAGCGAAAGCCTGTTCTCGATGGAGGGCACCTCACCGGATCTGCCCGCGCTCAGCGCGCTCTGCCAGAGACACAACGCGGCCCTGCTGCTCGATGAAGCCCACGCCCTGGGGGTGCTTGGGCCCCGTGGCCGCGGCCTGGGCCATGGCTTGAACGAGGTGAGCCTGATCAGTGGCACCTTCGGCAAGGCCTTCGGCAGTGGCGGGGCTTTTCTGGCCGCGGATGCCCTGGTGGGGGAATGGCTGCTGCAGCATTCCGGCCCCTACCGCTACACCACAGCGCTGGCTCCGCCCCTGGCGGCGGCGGCCCTGGCTGCTCTGGCGCAGATCCAAGAGCAACCCGAACGTGGCGCGCAACTCTTGCAGCGCGCTGAGCGCTGGCGCGACCAGCTGGAGCAGGCCGGCTGGCCGCGTCCACCCGGCTACGGGCCGATCCTGCCGCTGTTGGTGGGCGACGACGGCCGTGCCCTGGCGCTGCAACAGCAGCTCGAGCAGGCCGGCCTGCTGAGCGTGGCGATCCGGCCGCCCACCGTGCCCGAGGGCTGTGCACGGCTCAGGCTGGTGCTCCGCCACGATCTGCCCGCGGGCAGCCTCAACGCGTTGCTCAGCGCCCTGGGAGCGCCATGAGCTCACCAACCCACACCCACCTGATCGCCGTGCACGGCTGGGCGGGCGACAGCCGCGCCTGGCAGCCGTGGGCTGAGCAGGCCCTAGCCCGCAGCTGGAGCTTCAGCGCCGCCGAGCGCGGCTACGGCAAGCTGCCACCCCACCAACCCACCTGGCCAGATCGAGCCGAGCAGCGGGTGGTGATCGGCCATTCCATGGGGCCGCACCTGATCCCTGCCGCGCTCTGGGCTCAAGCTAGCTGCGTGGTGCTGCTAGCGAGCTTCGCGGCTTTTGTGCCCGAGGGCAGGGAAGGCCGGAGCTTGCGCGTCGCGCTGCGGGCGATGGAGCAACGACTCAGCGCTGGAGAGACCACCGCGATGCTGCGGGACTTCTTTCGCCAAGCCGCCGCCCCCTACCCGCCCTCGGCCTTACCGCCAGGTCCTCTGGAGCAGGGCATCGACGGCCCCGGGCTCGAGCGGCTGCAACAGGATCTGGTGCAGCTGGGGCAGACCTCAGGCCTGCCAGAAGGCTTCCCGCAGGCGGCGCGGCTGCTGATCGTGGAGGCGGCCGATGATCAGATCGTGCACCCGAGCAGCCGCGCCGCCCTGCGGAACGCCCTGCCCGGTGCGGAGGTGTGGACGCTCGAGCGGGCAGGACACTGCCTGCTCAACGCCGACCTACCGGCGCGGGTGCTGGCCTGGATCGCTGATGGCCAGGCCTGAGCCGCGCTTTAGCGACAGCGTGGAGCGCTGTTTCCGCAGCGGCGCCGCGGCTTACGAGCGCGGCGCCACGCTTCAGGCCGCCGTGGCCCAACGGCTCGGCCACCTCAGCCAGGCCCTGCTCGCCACCGACCTACCAGCCGGCCCCCGGGCGGATCTGGGAGCCGGCACCGGCCTGTTGGCCAGCGCGATCGAAGCCCAGATCAGTGGTCCGCCACTGCTACGAGTGGATGCCTGCGAGGCCCTGCTCTCCCAGGAGACCCCGCGCCAAACGCCTCCGCCAAGGCTGCGCTGGGATCTCAACCAGGGGCTGCCGCAGGAGCTCCAAGCGGCGGCGCTCCTGGCCTCCAGCTTTGCCTTGCAGTGGCTGGAGCAGCCCACGGCGCAACTAGGCCAGTGGTGTGGCGCCCTCAGCCCCGGCGGTGCACTGCTGCTGGCGGTGCCCTGCCAGGGCAGCTTCGCGCTGTGGCATCAGAGCGCGAAGAACGCCAACGTGCCCTGCACGGCCCTGGCCCTGCCCGAGGCGGAGGAGCTGATCCAGCAAGCCGAGCAATCGCTTGACCTGCTGCATTGCCGGCAGTTGCGTTTCAGCCGCGCCAACCCCGGGGCGTTGGCCTTCCTGCAACAGATCAAGGGGATCGGAGCCCACGCCAGCCGCGCGCCGCGTCTGCAGGCCGGCGAGATGCGACGGCTGATCCGCCACTGGCCGGGGCCTGAGCAAGCCATCGTGTGGCACGTGCTCGTGCTGATCGGACGCAAGCGATGACCAACCGCCTAGTGGTGTGCGGCACCGACACCGATGTGGGCAAGACCGTGGTGAGCGCCCTGTTGGTGCAGGGGCTCAGGGCGCACTACTGGAAACCGGTGCAGTGCGGCCTGGAGAACGGCGAGGGCGACCGCGACCGCGTGCAGCGCTGGCTGGACCTGCCGGGCGAGCGGATCATCCCGGAGGCCTACCGGCTGGAGGCACCGATGTCGCCCCACTGGGCCAGCGCCCTCGAGGGGGGTGATCCGCTCCATCCGGGAGCGCCGATTGATCCGCAACGGCTCCAGCTGCCGGCCCATCCAGGGGCGCTGGTGGTGGAAACCGCCGGCGGCCTCCTGGTGCCCCTGCGGCTGGATCTGCTCCAGATCGAGCAATTACAGCGCTGGCAGCTGCCCGTGTTGCTGGTGGCCCGCAGTGGCCTGGGCACCCTCAACCACACGCTGTTGTCGCTGGAAGCGCTGCGGCAGCGCAGGATCCCTGTGCTCGGGGTACTGTTGAACGGCCCCCCCCACGCCAACAACCTCACCACGCTCGAGCAGCTGGCGGGGGCGCCGATCCTCGGCTGCCTGCCTCCCCTGGAGGCGATCAACAGCGCCAGCCTGGCGGAGCAATGGCAGCAACTGGAGCTCTCCCATAAGCTCCAGGCATGAAGCGCCCCGGTGCATGAAAGGCTCACACGTTGCGATCAGCGCCGCCGTTGCGGCCCTATGCGCCGGAATCCTGGTGCTGTTCACCGACGTTGAGGTGTCGATGGTGCGCTGGTTCAGCTGCGGCCCCTTCTCCACCCAGGGTGAAGACCGAAGCGAAGTGTGCAAGCGCAAGCTCTGAGCTCAAACGAGCATCAGTGGATCCGGCGTGCCTTGATCGGGCAGTGGCCGCTGATCACCGCCACGTTGTTCTCCGCCAGAGCTAGCGGCCAGCCCTGGCGCAGTTGATCGTGGATCTGCTCGATCTGGAGCGCATTCCAGCCCCGAGCCTCCAGATGCACGCGCACGCTTTGCCACTGCCCCTCGGCGAACACTTCGGTGGGGCTCCAGGCACGGCCTGCCCGGGGAGACGCCAGCTGCTCCGGCTGCAGAAAGCGATTCGACACCTGGAGATGTCGATGGGCGGTGCTGGGTGAGGAGCTGTCCATGGGGCGGCTCAATCGTTCACCCATGCTGACGAGAGAACGCCGCTCTGTCAGGCGAACGCTCAGGGACCGGCCAGGATCGCCGCTTCCACATCAGCGCGGCTGAAGCCATAGGGGAAGTGGCGCTCTACGGGAGCCTCGCCCGTATGCCAGCGCACGCTCAGCTCCTCCACCTCCAGCTCAATCTGGGCGCTCCAGCTGGCCAGCTCCAGATTCCACAGGCAGGAGTGGGGACCTTGCTGCACGGCCCCCAACTCCCTGAGCCACTGCTCAAGCGCCGGGAGCGGATGGCTGTACAGCGGCGCCTGGGGCGACGGCAGGGACGACATCCGCAGCAGGGGAGGGCGACGAGCCCGCAGTCTGCTCGCTGCCGGCCCACCAGCTCGGCTCGCGCAACAACTCGGTGCCACGGGCCCAGGCCAACCCCACGCCGAGCACCAAGCTGAACACCACGGCCACGCCGAGCAGCAACAGCGCAAACCACTCCCCACCGGAGAGGGCCCGCCGCACCGGTGCAGGTTTCGGGGCCGACACCCGCCACTGCGGCGCGGAGGGTGCCAGCGGCGCCGCCACCTTGAGGCTGCTGTCGTAGGCGCGGCGCCGCTCAGGGTCACTGAGGGTGAGATAGGCCAGCTGCAGTTGCCGGAAGCCCTCTTCGGCCTGGGCTGCCGGCAGGGCGGTGGTATCCGGGTGGTAGTGCTTGCTCAGCCGCCGGAAGGCCTGGCGGAGCTCCTGCTGGGAGGCATCGGTGGCGATCTCCAGCAGCTCGTAGTGGTTGGCAGCTGCCACCAGTGAGGCACCGTGTGTGGGGGATCCTAGAGATCAGGAGTCAATGCCGTCCGAGGGGATGCCCGCTGCCACACCCGACACCGCCCTTTGGCAGGAGCTGGGCTGGCAGCCGAGCCCAGCGCAGCTCGACCAGCTGCTGCAGCTGCAAATAGAGCTGCGCAGCTGGAACAGCAAGGTGAACCTCACCCGGCTAGTGGAGGGCGATGACTTCTGGATCGCCCAGGTGTTCGACAGCCTCTGGCCCCTGCGCGGGCTGCTGAACAGCCAGGCCGAGGCGCCACTGCAGTGCATCGATGTGGGTACAGGGGGCGGCTTCCCCGGCCTGGCCGTGGCGATCGCCCTGCCACAGGCCCAGCTCACCCTGGTGGATTCGGTGGGCCGTAAGACCCAGGCCGTTGAGGCGATGGCGGCAAGCCTGGGACTCCAGGAGCGGGTGCAGCTGCGCTGCGAGCGGGTGGAGCTCACCGGCCGTCACCGCCACTGCCGCGGCCAGTTCGATCTGGCGATGGCCCGGGCCGTGGCCGGGGCGCCGGTGGTGGCGGAATACCTGGTGCCACTGCTGAAGCCCGACGGCCAGGCCCTGCTCTACCGCGGCCAGTGGGGCGACACGGATCAGCGCGAGCTGGAGCGAGCCCTGCACTTGCTCAAGGCGGAGATCCGCAGCTGCGAGCAACGGGAGCTGCCCGCCGGCCGCGGCCAGCGCACCGCCCTGGTGGTCACCGCCAGCGCCCCCTGCCCGAAGACCTACCCCCGCGCGGTGGGCATGCCCAGCAAATTTCCCCTCGGCCAGAGCGGCGGCGGCTGAAGCGCCTCAGTTGTCCATCAGTCGCTGGCTAGCCGTGCCCCCCACCCGCTCCCGCAGCCGGCGCAGCAGGCCTGGAATCTGCGCAGCCCAGGGGCTCTCGGCCAGGGCCTCGAGCAACTGCGCCTCGCTCACGCTCTGATCCAGAGCGTCTGCATTGGCCCCGGGGAACCAATGGCTGCCGGCGCCGAGCAGGCCGTAGCGGGCGCGGGCATAGCCCTCCAGCCCCCAGGCCTTCACGAGGTTGTGCAGCCACAGCAGGGTGGGCAAGTTGAGCTCGCCGGGGGTGTCCTGCCAGGCGGGCAGCCCCTGCTGCCAGCTGCTCAGCCAATCGGCCCCGAGTGCCTCCAGCCGCGCCTGCTCCAGGCGGGCCACGATCGGCGGCACCAGCTCAGCCGCCTGGGGGAGCAGCCGCACCGCTTCCAGGTGCAACTCGAGATCGCTGGGCCGGGCTGCGCCCACGCTGATCGTGTGGATCCCAGGAGCGCTGAGGCAGAAGAGATCGTTGAACACGATCGGATGCAGGGGCGCGCAGAGCTCCAGCAGGCGCTCCGATGGGGTGTGCAGGTGGCCGCCCTTATCGGTGGGGCTGATCACGAACACACCCATGTCGTGATCCAGGGCTGCGTCGATGGCGGGGCGGTTGTCCTGACGGATGAAATACCAGTGCAGGTTGATGTAATCGAAGGCGTCGCTGGCGATCGCCTCGAGGATCAGCGGCAGGGGGGCATGGGTGGAGAAGCCCACCGATCCCACCCGGCCCTCGGCCTGCCAGCGGCGCACCACCTCCAGGCAGCCGCCTGGACGGAGGGTCTGCTCCAGGTGCTCCGGCAGGTTCAGGCCGTGGATCGCCAACAGGTCAATGCGCGGCACCGCCAGCCGCTCGAAGCTCAGGCGCAGCTCTGCTTCAAACGCAGCGCTGTCCGCCTGGGGCGGCACCTTGGTTTGCAGGATCCTCTTGGGATCAGACACCAGCGGCAGCAAGGAACCCAGCTGGCGCTCTGAGCTGCCGTAGTAGCGCGCCGTTTCCACGTGGTGGAAGCCGCTATCCACCGCGTGCTCCAGGGTGGCGCGCAGATTGGCCTGGCTCTCGGCGCTGATCCGATCGGCGGGCAGATCGCTCCAGCTCTGCTGAAAGCGCATCCCGCCGAGGGAGAGCACAGGCATCGGCAGATCCGTGCGGCCGAAGCGACGAACCGGAAGCATCAGGCGTGGGCGCGGGGCAGGGTGCGCCGCGGCCGCGATGGGGTGGGGAGGCCCAGGGGCTGCAATTCCTGGGTGCGGGTCTGCTCCTCGAGGGCCGGCAGTTCCTCGTAGCTCACCCAGTGGATGCAATCAACGGGACAGGTATCGATCGCTTCCTGGATCCGCTCGGTGCTGTCGCCGTCCTGGCGAATGGCGCGGGAGCGGCCCCAGTCTTCTTCCACTAAAAAGGTGTTGGCGGCCACATGGGTGCAGTAGCGGCAGCCGATGCACACCGCCTCATCCACCCAAACCGCTTTCTGCCGCAGCACACCACCGAGAACAGGCTCACGGCCTGAGGCGAGTTCGGCTGGTGCAGCTGCGGCCGCAAAGGCAACCGCCGGATCGACGCTCACTCCCAGCGGGTGACCACCAGTTCGATCGAGCCATCGGCAGCTTGCGACTGCTCGCTCACCTGGAAGCCTTCAGCGCTGGAGGCCGCCAGAATGCTACGCAGGGCATAGCGCTGGGTGAGCTTGGCCAGGAAACGCTCCACCGGGATGGGCTGACGCCAGAGGTCGAGGTCGGTCACCAGCTCATAGCTGCCGGTGGCTTCGCTCCAGCGGAAGCCGATGTCACCGCCCTGCTCGCCGAGCACGGCCAGGTCGGCCTGAACGGTCTGGCCGCGATAGCCGCGCACCGGGCGCTCCCCCTCGCTGGGGTCATGGCCGAGATCACGCAGCGCTTCGATCAGGGCGGCGCGATCGCGCAGTTCCGTTTTAACGGTGCTGAAGTGCGACATCAGGTGACCGGAGTGGAAAGGGTCTGCTCAGGCGTCACCGCGGCACCGGAAGCCTGGAAGGCCTCCGAGGTGGCCTGGCGCTGCTGCACGCTGCCAAGCTTGGCCTCGATGCGCTCGGTGAGCTGTTCGCAGCCGCTGCCCGCGATGCCTTCCACCAGCTCTTCAACCCGGCCATCAGGCCGAATCCGAAAGCGGATGGTGTGTTGAGCCATCCCGGGCAGGGGCGTGGGTTTGGGGATGCTAGCCGCGTTGCACGAAAGCTGGAGGGCAGCGCCTACTTCAACTCAACAGCCTGGTTCAACTCAACAGCCCTTCGTCCACCAGCGTCTGCAGGCGCTCGAGCACCAGGGGGTCTTCCAGCTGCTCGAGGGCCAGACGTGCTTCATCGCGCACCGCCAGGTCCATGTCGTGGAGCATTGCGCCCAACAGCGACTCCACCACCTCTTGCTGGCGGGGTTCCACCAGATCGGCGTAGAGCCGACCGAGCGACCAGGCACTGTTGCTGCGCACCGCGGCCTCGCTGTCGATGCGCAGGGCTTGCAGAAGCTGCCCGGCGGCTTGATCGGCTTTGGCCAGGCCAGTGGATCCCGCATCCGCAAGGGAGCTGGCCGCCCAGAGCCTCACCGCGGCCACATCCGTTTGCAACGCACGGATCAGCGGATTCATCACCGGCGCATCCGGATAGCTACTGAGGCTCCAGGCCACGGCTTTACGCACGTAGCCGTTGCTGTCGTTCTGAAGCAGCGCCAGCAGCGGGCTCACGGCCTGGAGGTCGGGGTTGCGACCGAGGGCATACACGGCGCTCATCCGCAGGATCGGGCAGCTCGCCTCGAGCAACGGCACCAACAGCGCCGGGGCGCGGGGGTCGCGGTGCTCACAGAAGATGCGCAACCCCTGCATGCAGTCGTCGTGACTGCCCTTGAGCAGCTCCAGGCCCAGGTCGCACTCAGCCGCCACGTCCGCCAGGCCAGCGGCGGGATCATCCAGCTCATCGAGCGGGTCGCCCAAGAGCTCCTCGGCCAGCTCGCGCGCCAGCATTTCCGGGTCCAGCGACAGTTCAGCCGGACTCTGGGAATACTCGGGATACGGGCCTGTCATGCCGGGGATCGTAGGGGCCCGAGCCAAACCGGCTCATTCAGCTAATCGGGGCCGGAGCGGACATATCGCCCGGCAGCCAGATGCGGGCACTCACGGCAAACAGAGCCAGGCCGAACAGCAACACGATCAGGGCCGGCAACAGGGTGGAGCGAAAAAACTGCACGGGTCACAGCCGGTGTCCATCCATTCTCCCCATCGGAAGCCACACCTAGGGTTCCGCCAGCTCCCACCGCGCAGCATGGCCGCCTCGGATCCAGGGCTTTCCCGCCCCAGCGGCACCCTGCGGCGCCTGGTGGCGGTCACGGCCGAAGGGGTGGCCAGTGGCGCCCCGTTGATGGTGGGCAGTCGGCTGCTGCAGGGCTGGCTCACGGCCAGCGGTGTACCCCTCGCCCTGATCGGGCTGATCCCCCTGGCGGAGCTGCCCTACACGCTCAAGTTGTTCTGGGCGCCGTTGCTGGATCGCTGGCCGATCCCCTGGCCCGACCGGCGCCGCGGCTGGCTGTTGCTGATGCAACTGCTGCTTGTGGCGGTGATCGCGGCCATGGCGCTGCTGCGGCCGAGCAGCGATCCCGCCCATCTCACTGCCATCGGCGTGGCTGCCCTGGTACTGGCGGTGTGCAGCGCCACCCAGGACATCGCCGTGGATGCCTATCGCACCGATCTGCTGCCGGAGGCCGAACGCGGCCCCGGTGCAGCCGCCGCAGCGCTGGGTTACCGCGCCGCGATGCTCGCCATCGGCGCCGGCGGCTTTCTATTAGCCGATCGCTTCGGCTGGCCGGCGGCCTTCCTGAGCGCTGCTGCCCTGGTGGCGGCGATGCTGCCCTTCACCCTCAGCGCACCGCGGCTGCAACCGGTGGAGCACGCCGTCACCAGCCTGCGCCAAGCGGTGCTCGGGCCAGCGCGGGAGTTTCTGCATCGGGCCGGGCCGAATCGCACCTGGCAGCTGCTGCTGCTGGTGTTGCTCTACCGCTGGCCCGATGGCCTGCTCAATGCCATGGCCATACCCTTTCTGAAGCTCCAGGGCTTCAGCGAGGCCGATATCGGCCTGGTGCAGGGGGGCTGGGCGATTGGCGCCACGATGCTTGGCACCGTGATCGGCGGCACGTTGTTCGCCTGGCTGGGCATGAACCGTTCGCTCTGGCTGTTTGCGATCACCGGTGTGATCGGCAACCTCAGCTACTGGGCCCTGGCCCGCTTCGGCGGCGGGGTGCCCGGGCTGATCACGGCGGTGAGCCTGGAGAACATCAGCGGCGGCATGGTGGGCGCGGTGTTCGTGGCGTTGCTGATGAGCCTCTGCAACCCGCGTTTCTCTGCCACCCAATACGCCCTCCTCTCCGGCATCTATGCCCTGAGCCGCTCGATCCTGGCTGCACCGGCCGGGGTGGTGGCCGAGCGGGCCGGCTGGCCGGGCTTCTTTCTGTTCAGTGTGGTGGCGGCGCTACCTGCCTTCCTGCTGCTGGCTCAGATCGCGCCGTGGGGCGAGCGGGAAGCCCGCGGCGCCTTCGATCCGCAGCGCGACGCCACTTAACGGGCTAACACCGGCTCGAGGCTGCCCTCCAGCCGGCGGCGCAGCTGACCGCAGGCGGCGTCGGCATCGAGTCCGCGGCTGGCACGCACACTGACTGCCACATGGCGCTCCTGCAACCCGCGGCGGAAGGCTTCCACCGCAGCGGGGGTGGGGCGCTGGAATTCCTCTTCGGCGATCGGGTTGTACGGGATCAGATTCACGTGGCTCTGGAAGCCGCGGAGCAGCTGGGCCAGGCCGGCGGCGTGGCGGGGCTGGTCGTTGAGGCCCCCCAGCAGGATGTATTCGAAGCTCACCCGCCGGCCGGTGATCGCCACGTAGCGGCGGCAGTCCTCGAGCAGTTCCTCGATTGGGTAGGCGTGGGCGGTGGGGATCAGGTCTTCCCGCAGGCGTTGATCGGGGGCGTGCAGGCTCACGGCCAGGGTGAACTGGGCGCGGCCGAGACGCTCCAGCGCCAGCTCCGCCAAACGGGGCAGCGTGCGTGGCACGCCCACCGTGCTCACGGTGATCTGGCGCTGCGCCATGCCCAGATCGGTGCAGAGGCAATCGATCGCGGCGAGCACCGCCTCGATGTTGAGCAGCGGCTCACCCATCCCCATGAACACCACGTGGCTGGGGCGCTGCTCCATCACCTCGCGCACACTCAGCACCTGATCCACGATCTCGTGCACCGCGAGCGAACGCTGCAGGCCGCCCTTGCCGGTGGCGCAGAAGCGGCAGGCCATCGGGCAGCCCACCTGGGAGCTCACACACACGGTGAGTCGTCCCTCGGCGGGGATGCCCACCGTTTCGATGCTCAGGCCGTCGTGGGTGCCGAGCAACAACTTGGTGGTGCCATCGCTGGCGATGCTGCGGTGCAGCTCTCGCGAACGCCCCATCCAGTCGAAGCAGCCGGCGGGGGGCTCGGCCGCCAGCTGCTCCCGGAACGCCTTGGGCAGCACCGACACGTCGCTGAGCTGGCGGGCACCTTTGGCATAAAGCCAATCGTGGAGCTGCCGGCCGCGGAAGGCGGCCTGGCCGTGGTCGCGGGCCCAGGCCTCCAGCGCCGGGAGGCCCATTCCCAGCAGGGGCTGGCTCACCAGATCAGCAGACCATGGCCCAGCTGGGCTTCCACCGCCAAGAGGGCGATGAAGCCGAGCATGGCCATCCGACCATTCAGACGCTCGGTGTGGGTGTGAAACCCGAAGCGGGGCAAACGCCTCTGGGGAACGAGCTTGGGCTGAATCATGGCCGGGGTTGCGATGGGTGGGTGATCGACCGGGCGATCACTCGTCGGTGAGCAGGCCTTCTTCCTGCAGTCCCTCGAGGGCAGCGGGATCCGCGATCAGCTCTTCCTCCAGACCTTCTTCCACCGCGGGGCGGGTGAAGGCGGCGACGTTGCTGGCCGAGGCCTCGATGCCATGGCGGCTGCGGGTGGCTTCCAGATCCGCATCGGAGGGATCATCGAGCAGGGCACCGGCATTGCCGGGCGCAGGCGCTGCAGGCATCTCCACCGTGTAATCGGGGCGGAGGTTCTGCATGCGGCGGTAGTTCATCGCATCCTCATCGAGGATGTCGGGATGGGGGCCCGCCTCGGCGCGCAGCTCCTCTTCGAAGCCGCTGAAGCCCGTACCAGCTGGGATCAGGCGACCGATGATCACGTTCTCCTTGAGACCGCGGAGCCAGTCGCTCTTGCCTTCGATGGCAGCTTCAGTGAGCACGCGGGTGGTCTCCTGGAAGGAGGCCGCGGAGATGAAGCTGTCGGTGTTGAGCGAGGCCTTGGTGATGCCCAACAGCACCGGCGTGAACTCAGCGGGTGCACCGCCGGTGATCGCCATGGCGCTGTTCACCTGCTCCACCTGACGCAGCTCGATCAACTCACCGGGCAGCAGGGTGGTGTCACCCGCGTCCTCGATGCGCACCTTGCTGGTCATCTGGCGAACGATCACTTCGATGTGTTTGTCATCGATGGTGACGCCCTGCGACTTGTAGACGTTCTGCACTTCCTGCACCAGGCGGAACTGCAGCTTGGAGATGGCCTCCATCGCCGCTTCCAGGGTGGGCTTGCGGCTGCGCAGGTCTTCGAAGAAGCACTCGAGCAACTCGTGGGGGTTGATCGGCCCATCGGTGAGCAGTTCACCGGCAGTCACCTGCTGGCTGTCGCTCACCATCACGTTGCGGCCCAACAGGATCGGGTACTCGCTGATGGAATCGTCGCCCTCGATCACGGTGACGGTGATCGAGTCATCATCTTCGCCCTGCTTGATCTCCACAGTGCCGGCCTTGCGGCAGAGCACCGCCGATTCCCGCGGACGGCGAGCTTCGAGCAGCTCCTCAATACGGGGCAGACCCTGCACGATGTCACCGGTCTTCTGGCGCTCGAACACCAGCAGAGCCAAGGAGTCACCGCGCTGCACCAGTTCGCCGTCGCGCACGTGCAGCACCGAGTCGGGCGACACCATGTAGGGACGGCCCAAACGAATGGTGACGCTGTTGCCGGAGACGGCTTCCACCTGACCGCAGCATGGCGCTTCCACACCCTTGGCGAGCAGGTCGCCATCCACCAGGCGCTGACCAACGCTCACGTCGGGCTTGGCAGAACCGAGGTCGATGGTGCGGGTGTCGCTGGAGCGCTCCACGATCAGACGACGGATCGGCTCACCATCGACGTTGTCGGGCAGGGCGAGAACGCCGTCTTCCTTACAGAGGATCTGGGTGGTGGCCACCACGTCACCGGCCTTCACCGCATCGCCGTCGTTGACGGAGAGCTCGGTGTGGGTGGAACCGTGGCTGGCATCGGAGAGGGTGTCGCGGCGCACCAGCAGGCTCTCGAGGATCACCAGCTGCAGACGATCGATCGTCTTGGCGCGCTTGTCGGGCACCGACTCCACATCCACCGTCATCTGGGGGGTGGTGTCGTGGGTTTCGAGGATCAGCTGCGTCTTGAGCAGCTCAACGCCCTCCACGCTCTTGATCAGCTCGCCATCCTTGAAAGCGAGGCGCTGGGTGGCTTTAAGGCCGAGGCTCGGACCGTTCTTCTGCACCACGGTGCCCTGCTCAGGCAGGTGCGCCTCATCGGGGATGCGGTATTCCTCAACCGGACGCAACAGCAGGGCGCCGCCTTCGGCGGTGTCGACCGCCTCCACGAACACCATCGCGTCGGCCTTGAGCCCCTTGGCGATTTCCTCGCCAGGATTCACCATTTTGCCGTCGCTGTAGCGGCTCACCACCTTGGCGTCGGAGACGTGGTGGAGGGTGCCGGAGCGAACGATGATCTCGCGGAGAATGTCGTTCTTCTGGGTCACCGTCACGATGCCGGCGGTCTGGCTGAAGATGTCCTTCACCACCTCAGTGCCGGCCTCGATCCACTGGCCGTCTTCGATCATCAACAGGGAGATGTCCTTGTTGATCTCGTGCGTTTCCTGCGGGATCCAGAGCAGGGTGCCGCCCTTGCTCACCTCGTAGCCGTTCTTGGCGCTGCGGGCCTTCTTGATCGCCAGGCCAGGGGCGAACTTCACGATGCCGCCGGTCTGGGTGCGGAAGCGATCGTCTGCCAGCTCAGCGATCACCTCACCGTTGGCAATCTTGGTGCCGGGGTGGGTGTTGAGGCGGTAGCGGATGTTGTCCTTGCCCTCTAGGTGCCAGAGCTCACCGGAGTGGGTGGATTCACCCACGAGCTTGCAATCCTTGAGGGTGAGGCTGGTGGTGACGATCTGCACCTCGCGGGAGTCGCCGGCGCTCTCGCGCAGACGCACGGCACCGCCGTACTCGCTCACCAGACGGCTCTCGGCCAGCACTTCACCAGTGGTGACGGGGCGCTTGCCGTGCACCACGGGCTGAGCGTTGGGCGGCAGGTTGTACACGTCGCCGCTGTACACCCACAGGCGACCCAGACGCTGGGCCTTGAGGGTGATGTTGCCCTGGCGGTCGGTGACCTCCTTGGGCTGGATCACGTCTTCGAAGCGCACCTGACCGGCCAGGTCGCAGATCACGTCCTTGGTGGCCTTCTCCACGCTCTTCTTCACGGCGGCGCCGGAAGAGATCTGGGCGAGCATCACGTCGGACGGGGTCTCCGCACCGGCTTCCACGAACAGGATCGAGCCGGAAGTGATGCCGAGCTTCTGGGCCTTGCCGCTGCCGCTGGGCTTCACCGTGAGGGTGAAGTCGGTTTCAGCGATCTGGGCCTCCACGCCGTGGGGCGTGCGGTAGGGGCGCACGCGGGCCTTGCTGTCGAATTCGATCGTGCCAGCCACAGTAGAGCGCACCACACCGGTTTCGGCGGTGGACACACCACCGGTGTGGAACGTCCGCATGGTGAGCTGCGTGCCGGGCTCACCGATCGACTGGGCGGCCACGATGCCAACGGCTTCGCCGAGGTCAACCAGTTCGTTGTGGGCCAGGGCCCAGCCGTAGCACTTGCGGCACACCGAACGGGCGGCTTCGCAGGTGAGCGGCGAGCGCACCACCACGGTCTTCACGCCGGCCGCTTCGATGCGGGCGCTGGTGGGGGCATCGATCTCGCCATCGCGATCGACGATCACGTTGCCGTCGCCGTCGAGCACGGGCTCAGCGGCAAGACGACCCACCAACTTGGCGGCATAGCGGCCCTTGTCGTCGGCGTCGATGGGAATGCCGCGGGTGGTGCCGCAGTCGTCCTCACGCACGATTACGTCCTGGGCCACGTCCACCAGACGGCGGGTGAGGTAACCCGAGTCGGCGGTGCGCAGGGCGGTATCCACAAGACCCTTACGGGCGCCGTAGGAGGAGATCACGTATTCGGTGACCGTCAGACCCTCACGGAAGTTGGTGCGGATCGGAAGGTCGATGATTTCGCCCTGGGGGTTGGCCATCAGGCCGCGCATGCCCACCAGCTGACGCACCTGGGACATGTTTCCCCGGGCGCCGGAGTTGGCCATCATCCACACCGAGTTGAGTGGATCGTTCTCGTTGAAGTTCTTTTTGACCTCTTCAACCAGACGCTCGTTGGTTTCCGTCCAGGTGTCGATCACCTTGGTGTGACGTTCCACCTCGGTGATCTCACCGAGGCGATAACGCTCTTCGGTATCGGTGATCTGCTGCTCGGCTTCCTCCAGCAGACGCGCCTTCTCACCCGGAATGCGCAGGTCGTCGACGGAGATCGACACGGCGGCCTGGGTGGCGTAATGGAAACCCAGATCCTTCAGCTCATCGGCCAGAGCGGCGGTGGAAGCGGTGCCGTGGTTCTTGTAGGCCCACGCCATCAGGTTCCGCAGCTGCTTCTTATCGATGGTGCGGTTGCGGAACACCGGAGCAGCCTTGCTCAGGGGAGCGTAGGCGCCGAGCACGGGTGCCGGAGCTTCCGCTGCGGCCTTCTTGCTGGACTTCTTGGTCTTCTTGGAGGGAGTGGCGGTCATGGCTGCGCGCGAAGAGGAATAAGGAAGGGGGAAAACGTCCGGGATCTCAGGCGGCGGCCACCGCGTCGATGATCGTGCTGTTCATCACCACACGGCCGACGGTGGTGAGTAGGTAGCGGCTGATCAGAGCGCCGTCTTCATCCAAACGATCGCGGCGATAGTTCCACTGCTCGATGCGGGTGCCATCGCTCAGGGTTTCTTCCTTCACCGGCTCCTTGGCTTCGTCTTCGCTGTCCACTTCACCGTTGAAGCGCACCCACACCCAGTCGTGCATGGTGAGGTGCTTCTCATCGAAGGCCGCGAGCACGTCGCGCAGACCAGCAAAGGTGCGGCTGCGATCGCCGAACTCAGGCTTCACGCCGTCGGGTTGTACAGCGGTGAGGTAGTAGGAACCGAGCACCATGTCCTGGGAGGGCGTGATGATCGGTTCGCCCGTTGCGGGCGAGAGGATGTTGTTGCTGGCGAGCATCAACATGCGGGCCTCGGTCTGCGCTTCGATCGCCAGGGGCACGTGCACGGCCATCTGGTCGCCGTCGAAGTCAGCGTTGAAGGCGGGGCACACCAGCGGGTGCAGCTGAATGGCGCGGCCATCCACAAGCTTGGGCTCGAACGCCTGAATGCCGAGGCGGTGCAGGGTGGGAGCTCGGTTGAGCAGGATCGGGTGCCCTTCGATCACCTCCTGCAGCACCTGCATCACTTCATCATCGGCGCGCTGGATCAGCTTCTTGGCGGCCTTGATGTTGTTAACGATGTTCTGGCGGATCAGGCGGTGAATCACGAACGGCTGGAACAGCTCGATCGCCATCTCCTTGGGCAGACCGCACTGGTGCATCTTCAGCTTCGGACCCACCACGATCACGGAACGACCGGAGTAATCGACGCGCTTACCGAGCAGGTTCTGACGGAAGCGGCCCTGCTTGCCCTCGATGATGTCGCTCAGTGATTTGAGCGGGCGGTTGTTGGCGCCCACCACCGTGCGGCCGCGGCGACCGTTGTCGATCAGGGCATCGACGGCCTCCTGCAGCATCCGCTTCTCGTTGCGGACGATGATTTCAGGGGCAAGGATCTCCTGCAGTCGCGCCAACCGGTTATTCCGGTTGATCACGCGGCGGTAGAGGTCGTTGAGATCGGAGGTGGCGAAGCGGCCGCCATCGAGCTGCACCATCGGGCGCAGGTCAGGCGGGATCACCGGGATCACATCCAGCACCATCCACTCAGGACGGGCGCCGGTGGCGATGAAGTTGTCGATCACGCGCAGGCGCTTGATCAACTTGGCGCGCTTCTGGCCCTTGGAGCCGGCGATCTCTTCGCGCAGCTGCTCAGCCACCACGGGCAGATCGAGATCCTCAAGCAGTTGCTTCAGCGCTTCAGCGCCGATGCCCACGGTGGGCTCGTTTTCGATCTCCGAATCTTCGGCGTAGATCTCGTCTTCAATCTCCAGCCACTCGTCTTCGGTGAGCAGCTGCTTGTAGGTGAGGTCTTTGTGGTCGCCCGCATCGAGCACCACATAGCAGTTGAAATAAACGATCTGCTCCACATCCCGCAGGGGCATATCGAGCAGGATCGCCACATAGCTGGGGATGCCCTTCAGATACCACACGTGCGACACGGGGGCCGCCAGCTTGATGAAGCCCATCCGGTGCCGGCGCACGCGGCTCTCGGTCACCTCCACACCGCAGCGCTCGCAGACGATGCCGCGGTGCCGCACCCGCTTGTACTTACCGCAGTGGCATTCCCAGTCTTTGGAAGGGCCAAAGATCTTTTCGCAGAACAAGCCGTCCATTTCCGGCTTGAGCGTGCGGTAGTTGATGGTTTCGGGCTTGGTCACCTCGCCCACCACCTGACCATTGGGCAGCGTGCGCTGCCCCCACTGCATCACCCGCTCCGGAGAAGCGAGGGTGATCTTGACGTAGTCGAAGTGGTTCTCGGTGCGGAGATTGCTGTTGGTCATGGCCGGGTAGCGCGCGGAAATCGAAGGGAACGGAAGGGATCAGGGGTTCACCTGCGGGGGTGAGCCGGTGATCAGCAATCAGTCGTCGTCGTAATCCGCGACGCCGAGGGATTCGTAGGTGGGCCGGTTGGGGGTGCTGCGGCGGGGGTTGATGTCCTGCATCAGGTCCACTTCCTCGCCGGCGTCGGTGTACACCGCGATATCGAGACCGAGGGACTGCAGCTCGCGCATCAGCACCTTGAACGACTCGGGGGTACCGGGGCGGGGGATGGGCTTGCCCTTCACGATCGCGTTGAGCGCTTCGTTGCGGCCCTGCATGTCGTCGGACTTGACGGTGAGCAGTTCCTGCAGGGTGTAGGCAGCGCCGTAGGCCTCGAGGGCCCACACCTCCATCTCACCCAGACGCTGGCCGCCCTGCTGGGCTTTACCGCCGAGGGGCTGCTGGGTCACCAGCGAGTAGGGGCCGGTGGAGCGGGCGTGGATCTTGTCGTCGACCAGGTGCACCAGCTTGAGGATGTGGGCGTAGCCCACGGTCACCGGTTGGTCGAACGCTTCGCCGGTGCGGCCATCGATCAGCTGGATCTTGCCGGGGTTCTCCGGGTCGTACACCCAGTCTTTGCCCGGTTGCGACTTGGCCGCTTCCAGGTAGGCCTGCACGGTGTTCTTCGAGGTTTCGGGGCCGTGCATCTCATCGAACGGCACCACCTTCACCCGGCAATCCAGGTGTGAAGCGGCCCAGCCCATCAGGCACTCGAACACCTGACCCACGTTCATCCGGCTCGGCACACCCAGGGGGTTGAGCACGATGTCGATCGGGCTGCCGTCAGGCAGGTAGGGCATGTCTTCCAGGGGAAGAATGCGGCTGATGATGCCCTTGTTGCCGTGGCGGCCGGCCATCTTGTCGCCCACCTGGATCTTGCGGCGCTGCGCCACATAGACCCGCACCACCATGTTCGCGCCCGGCGGCAGCTCATCACCCTGTTCACGGGTGTAGATGCGCACGTCGACGACGCGGCCGCGCTCAGTGCTGGGAACGCGCAGGGAGTTGTCGCGCACATCGCGGGCCTTCTCACCGAAGATCGCGCGCAGCAGCTTCTCTTCAGGCGGCTGGTCGGATTCGCCCTTCGGCGTCACCTTGCCCACCAGGATGTCGCCGCTCTCCACGTAGGCACCCACGCGGATGATGCCCATCTCATCGAGGTTGCCCAGGCTTTCCTCGGCAACGTTCGGGATCTCGCGGGTGATCTCCTCAGGGCCGAGCTTGGTCTGACGGGCTTCGATCTCGTACTTCTCGATGTGCACCGAGGTGTAGAGGTCGTCGCGCACCAGGCGCTCAGACACCAGGATCGCGTCCTCGTAGTTGTAGCCCTCCCAGGGCATGTAGGCGATCAGCACGTTCTGGCCGAGGGCGATCTCGCCGCCTTCGCAGGCGGAGCCGTTGGCCAGCACCTGACCGGCGATCACCGGGTCGCCGAGCTTCACGATCGGGCGGTGGTTCAGGCAGGTGTCCTGGTTGGAGCGCTGATACTTCTGCAGGTAGTGGGTGTGGTCGTTGCCCTCTTCATCGCGGATCACGATGGCGGTGGCATCCACATAGGCCACCGTGCCGTTCACGGTGGTGATGGGGACCATGCCCGAGTCGCGGGCCACCTGGGTTTCCAGACCGGTGCCCACCAGCGGACGCTCCGGGCGCAGCAGCGGCACAGCCTGGCGCTGCATGTTCGAGCCCATCAGGGCGCGGTTGGCGTCGTCGTGCTCGAGGAAGGGGATCAGCGAGGTGGCCACGGAGATCACCTGCACCGGTGAGAGCTGCACGTAATCCACCTGCTCCGGCGGCACGGTCTCGAAGTCCTGGCGGTAGCGCACGGGCACGAGATCGGCCTTGATGCGGCCGTCGGCGTCAGTGGCCACATCACCAGGGGCAACGCGGCACTCGTCCTCGAGGTCAGCGGAGAGATAGATCGGATCGCCCTGCTTGAGCACGATCCCGTTCTCCACCTTCCAGAAGGGGGTCTCGATGAAGCCGTACTCGTTGACGCGGGCGTGGGTCGCCAGCGAGCCGATCAGACCGGCGTTGGGACCTTCCGGCGTTTCGATCGGGCAGATCCGGCCGTAGTGGGAGGGGTGAATGTCGCGCACGGCGAAGCCAGCGCGCTCACGGGTGAGACCACCTGGGCCGAGGGCGCTGATGCGGCGCTTGTGGGTGAGCTCAGCCAGGGGGTTGGTCTGATCCATGAACTGGCTCAGCTGGCTGGAGCCGAAGAACTCCTTGATCGCCGCCACTAGGGGCTTGGGGTTCACCAACTGGGCCGGGGTGAGGCTCTCGGTCTCACCAACGGTCATGCGCTCTTTGATGATCCGCTCGAGGCGGTTCAGGCCCACGCGCACCTGGTTCTGCAGCAGTTCGCCCACGGAGCGAACGCGGCGGTTGCCGAGGTGGTCGATGTCATCGAGGGTGGCGCCGCCCACATCGAGCTCGAGGTTGATCAGGTAATCGATCGTGCTCAGCACGTCCTCAGGGGTGAGGGTGCGGGTGGCGTCGGGGATCGTGAGACGCAGCTTCTTGTTGATCTTGTAGCGACCGACGCGGCCCAGGTCGTAGCGCTTGGGATCGAAGAAGCGGCTGTGCAGCAGGGTTTGACCACCGCTCACCGAGGGCGGTTCACCAGGACGCAGCTTCTTGTAGAGCTCCAGCAGGGCCTGGTCTTCCGAAGCGATGCCTTCATCGTTGGCCGCTTCAATCGACTTCTGGTAGTACTCGGGGTGCCGCAGCTTGTCGAGCACGTCGTTGTCCGACAGGCCGATGGCCCGCATCAACACGTGGGCGTTGATCTTGCGGGTCTTGTCGACACGAACGTGCAGCAGATCGTTCTTGTCGGTTTCGAACTTCAGCCAGGCGCCGCGGTTGGGGATCAGGCTGGCGTTGAAGGTTTTACGGCCGTTCTTGTCCTGCTCGTCTTTGAAGTAAACGCCGGGTGAACGCACGATCTGGTTCACGATCACGCGCTCGGCGCCGTTGATGATGAACGTGCCGCGCTCGGTCATCAGGGGCAGTTCCCCGATGAACACTTCCTGCTCCTTGATCTCGCCGGTTTCCTTGTTAACCAGGCGGCAGGTCACATACATCTGCGATGCGAAGGTCGCATCACGACGCTTCGCCTCTTCCACATCGTGGCGGGGGCGCTTCAGGCGGTACTCGCTACCGATGAAGTGCAGCTCAAGCTTGCCGGTGTAATCGGTGATCGGCGAGAAGCTCTCAAGCTCCTCGATCAGGCCCTTCTCCAGAAACCATTTGAAGCTCGCGCGCTGTACCTCCACCAGATCGGGCAGGTAAGTGGCGGTCTTGGCGACCTGGATCGCGCTGCTCATGCGGGGAACCTGCAGGAACTGGTGGGGGACGACGGGGGCCTGGACAAGCGGGGCCTGATGGGCGGTGAAGGGAGCGATGGGCCTGGACCGGCGCGCTCAGCGCCGACTGGCATCACGAATGGCACGAGAGACGACATAGCCAGCCCCTCCGTGCGGAGAGGCTGGCCAGCCGGCAGACCTATTCAGCTCGCTTCAACCCAGGAGACAACGACAACTCGAACCGGAAAGACAACAGCACCAGAGGGACGGGCAGGCGCGCCAGAACACTGGCGTGCGCTTTCAGGCTGCAGAGGGCTCGGATAAACCACAACCCGCTGCCAGGCCAATGAAACATCATACATTGTGAAGAGCGGGCCCAAACAGGGCGCAGGCGTTGGCCGTGCTCTGGCGAGCCACCGCCTGCAGCGACTCACCGCGCAACGCAGCTACCCGCTCAGCCACCGCCGCCACGAAGGCCGGTTCATTGCGTTTGCCGCGCCGCGGCACCGGCGCCAGGAACGGGCAATCGGTTTCCACCAGATAGCGATCGGCCGGCACCTGCTGGGCGCAGGCGTGGGTATCGCTGGCCTTGGGGAAGGTGACGTTGCCGCTGAAGCTGATGAACAGCCCCAGCTCCAGGAAGGCCGCCATCTCGTCCGGCGTCCCGCTCCAGCAATGCATCACGCCCCGCGGGCAGGCGCCACGGGCGGCCCGCTCGCGCAGCTCAGCGAGCATCGGCTCGGCCGCATCGCGGCAGTGAATGATCACGGGCAGATCCAGCTCCACCGCCAGATCGAGCTGGGGCCGAAGCATCGCCAGCTGCTGCTCCAGGTTTTTGTCGCGGAAGAGATCCAGGCCCAGCTCACCGATGGCCACCACGCGGTGGTCATCGAGGGCGGCGGCTTTCAGCACCGCCGGCGTATCGCTCTGCCAATGCTCTGGATCGAGCGGGTGCACGCCCACGGCGTAGCGGAGCTCGGGGAAACGATCGGCCAGGGCCCGGATCGCCGGGATCTCCGAGGGCTCCACACACGCGTGAAGGAGGCGACCCACACCGGCATCGCGCCAGCGCTGGGCCACCTCCTCCAGGTCGTCGTCGAAATTGCGGAAGACGATGTGGCAGTGGCTGTCGATCAGGGGAGCATCCAGGCTCTCGAGGGCGACGGCCGCAGCCATAACAAAGGGTTCAGGCGAAGCCCGAACCCTAAGCAATCAAGCCAACACCAGCCGATCAGGCCTTGGCAGCAGGCTCAACAGCCTTCTTCACGGCGGCACTGAGGCGCGACTTCTGGTGAGCGCCGTTGTTGCCGTGCAGCACACCCACCTTCACGGCTTTATCGATCTTGCTGAACGCGGCGTTCATCGTGGTTTGCACAGCTTCCTTGGCGGTGTCACCGGGCTGCTGAGTGTAGGCAGCGCAGGCGGCGAAGCAGCGCTTCATCAGGGTGCGCACCGCAGACTTGTAGCTGCGGTTGTGCAGGCGATTGCGCTCGGCGATCAGAACGCGCTTCTTCGACGACTTGTTATTGGCCACAGGCGGTACTGCGCTGGCTCGGCAAACAAAGACTCTACCCCTCAGCCCGCCCGGTCAGAGCAGGCCGGGCCACTAGCTTGAGCGGAGAACGTCCGCCGCCATGAGCGCCATCGCCGCCGCTGCTGCCAGCGCTTCCTCCAGCGCCTCTCCCAGCGACGCCGCTCAGCTGCGGATCGAGGTGCTGCACGACGCCCAGACCGCCGGCGCTCGGCTCGAAGCGATCGCCGAGCGCACGGGCGGAGGCCAGAGCGGCGATGCGGCGCAACGGGTTGAAACGATCATTGCCCAGGTGCGCGAGCAGGGCGATGCAGCGCTGCTGGAGCTCACCGAGCGCTTCGATGGCGTGCGGCCCGATCCGCTGCGGGTGCCGGCCGAGGAGCTAGCCGCCGCCTGGGAGGCCACCCCCTCGGATCTGCGCGAGGCGCTGCGGCTGGCCCACCGCCGCATCGTGGATTTCCACCAGCGCCAGAAACCGGCCGACCTGAGCGTGACCGGCGTGCACGGTGAAAAGCTTGGTCGCCGCTGGCGGCCGGTGGAGCGGGCCGGCCTGTATGTGCCCGGCGGCCGCGCCAGCTACCCGAGCACCGTGCTGATGAATGCGGTGCCCGCCAAGGTGGCCGGCGTACAGCGGCTGGTGATGGTGACCCCCCCGGGCCCAGATGGCCGGGTGAACCAAACCGTGCTGGCGGCCGCCCACCTGGCCGGCGTGGAGGAGATCTATCGGGTGGGGGGCGCCCAGGCGATCGCTGCCCTCGCCTACGGCACTGAATCGATCCCGCGGGTGGATGTGATCACCGGCCCGGGCAACCTCTACGTGACCCTCGCCAAAAAGGCGGTGTACGGCCGGGTGTCGATCGATTCGCTGGCGGGCCCGAGCGAGGTGCTGGTGATCGCCGACCACAGCGCCAACCCTGAACACGTGGCCGCGGATCTACTGGCCCAGGCCGAACACGATCCGCTAGCCGCCGCGATCCTGCTCACCACCAGCAAGGAGCTGGCCGCCGCCGTGCCCGCCGCGCTGGAGGCGCAGCTGGTGGGTCACCCCCGCGCCGCGATCACCCGCCAGGCCCTCAACGACTGGGGCCTGATCGTGGTGTGCGACAGCCTCGATCAGGCTGCCCAGCTAAGCGATCGCTTCGCTCCCGAACACCTGGAGCTGCAGGTGGAGCGCCCCGAGCCGCTGGCCGATCAGATCCAGCACGCCGGGGCGATCTTCCTGGGGGCCTGGACGCCGGAAGCCGTGGGCGACTACCTGGCCGGCCCGAACCACACCCTGCCCACCTCAGGCACGGCGCGCTTCGCCGGTGCCCTTTGCGTGGAAACCTTCCTGCGCCACACCAGCCTGATTCAGTTCAACCGCCAAGCCCTAGAAGCCACCGGCAGCGCCGTGGGCACCCTCGCCGATAGCGAAGGTCTCCACAGCCATGCCGAATCGGTGCGGCGGCGGCTGAACTGAGGCGCCTCTACTGAAGCGCCGGCTCAGCGCTTCAGTAGATCGCGCACCCCAGCCACGCCGTTGTTGATCTCACCCACCAGTACCTGGTCGGTGATGTTCACGAACAAGCCGTTCTCGAGCACGCCGGGGAGGTTGTTGATCTCCTTCTCGAGGGCGGCGGGATCGCTGATGCCGCCGGCGAATTTCACATCGAGCACCAGGTTGCCCTGATCGGTCACCACCGGGCCGGCCTTCTTCACGGCCATGCGCAGCTGGGCATCACCGCCCATGGCAGCGAGCTGCCCCTGCACCTGACGCCAGGCGCCGGGAAGCACCTCCACCGGCAGCAGGAAGCCCAGGTTGAGGGTGTCGACCAGCTTGGTGGAATCCACCACCACCACAAAGCGCTCAGCGCGCACCGCCACCAGCTTTTCCTGCACGTGGCAGGCGCCGCCGCCCTTGATCAGTTGGAAGGAGGGGTCCACCTCGTCGGCGCCATCGATGGCCAGATCGATGCGGCTCACGGCGTTGAGGCTCTGCAGGGGAATGCCCAGCTCCGCGGCGAGCACCTCGCCCTGGAAGGAGGTGGTCACGCCCACGATGTCGGTGAGCTCACCGCTTTTGAGCTTGGCGCCGAGGGCCTGGATCATCAGCGCTGCAGTGGAGCCGGAGCCCAGGCCCACCACCATGCCGCTCTGAATCTGCTCGGTGGCTGCCGCCGCCACCGCCTGCTTCATCTGATCCTGCAGATCCGCCATCACGCCGTTTTCACTGGGCCGTGACCGTAGCTCAGGCTCTAGGGAGGGCCTCCGGCCGGATCGAGAGCTGCAACTCCTGATCGCCGCGCAGCACCGTGAGCGGCAAGGCCTCACCCACGGTGGAGGCCTCGACCAGGCGCAGCAGCGCAGCGGGATCGGGCACGGTTTGCTCAGCGGCGGACACCACCAGATCGCCGCGGCGCAGCCCCGCCTTCTCCGCCGGGCTTTCCGGCAGCACCCGCTGCACCAGGGCACCATCGCGCTCCGGCAGCTGCACCAGGGCGTTGGGATCACGGTTGTTGTCGCGGGCCAGGCGGGCGTTGAGGGGCACCAACTGCAGCCCCAGGTAGGGGTGCACCACCGATCCACCGCTGCCCAACTGGGCCGCCACGCCTTTGGCCAGGTTGATCGGGATCGCAAAGCCCAGGCCGGCGCCGGGGCCGGAGCGCACCAGGGTGTTGATGCCGATCACCTCACCATCGGCATTGATCAAGGGGCCACCGGAGTTGCCGGGGTTGATGGCGGCGTCGGTTTGGATCAGCTCGAGCCGCTTGTCGGAGAAGCCGAGGCTGGTGATGTTGCGGTGCAGGCTGCTCACGATGCCCAGGGTCACCGTGCGCTCCAGGCCGTAGGGCGTGCCGAGGGCAATCGCCCAGTCGCCCACCTCCAGCGCTTCGGAATCGCCGAGTGGGGCCGCCTTGAGGCCGGAACCAGCGGGAATGCTCACCACGGCCAGATCGGTGATCGGATCGGCGCCGAGCACACGCCCCTCCAGCTCACGGCCATCGGGGAGGCTCACCTCCACCCGATCGGCCCCATCCACCACATGGGCATTGGTGAGCACCAGGCCCTTGGCATCAATCACGATGCCCGAGCCCTGGCCGCGCTCCCGGGTGCTGGGCATCTGATCACCAAACAGCTCTCGCAGCAGTGGGTCGTTGAAGGCGGGATCCAGGCCGATGCGGGGCACGCTGCGCTCGGTGTCGATCCGCACCACCGCCGGCGCCACCCGCTTCACCGCGGCGGCCACAAAGCTGTTGCCGGATCCCGAACTATCCGCCCAGGCTGGGGCTGCCAACCACAAGCTCACCAGCAGCAACAGCGGCAGAGCAAGGAGGCGGCGCACGTCAGGTCAGACGGTGAACGCGCAGGCTAGGCAGCCTGGGCGGGCGGCCAACGCAGCAACCGGGTGGTGACCGTGCCATCGGCGCCGAGCAGCAGCAGCCGGCCGCCGGGCCAATCGGCGTGACCCAGAGGGCAGGGCTGCACGGCGCTGAAGGCCGCCAGGGTGGAGGGGCAGGCCCACAGCGGCAGCGCTGCTCCGCCGGGGCGTTCCAGCGCGCCCTGCCAGTGCTGGTGCACATGACCAAACACCACCCCGGCCACCCGCGGGCTCGCCAGCAGCGGGCTCAGTAACCGTTCAGGCTCCTGCAGGGCGATGCGATCGAGCTCCGGGCTGCCGATCGGCAGCGGTGGATGGTGCAGCGCCACGAGCGCCGGGCCCTCTCCCGCCTGCAGCTGACGCCACAACCAGGCGAGCTGAACCTGGTCGAGCCAACCGGCTACAGCACCGGAGCGATGGCTGCTCAACAGGATCACCTGCCAGCCGGCCAGCGGCACCACGGCCGGCGCGATCCAGGCCCGTCGCCCCAGGGCCGCCCGCAGTAAGCCGGGGTTGTCATGGTTGCCGCAGAGCAGCGCTGTGGGCACAGCCCAGGCCTCCAGCAGCTCACGCAGCCGCACATAGCCGCCCAGGCTTTCGTCCTGGCAGAGATCACCGCTGATCAACAGCAGATCCGGCGGCTGGCCGAGCTGCAACAGCGCCTGGCACCAGGCCTGCTCCAGGGCCTTGAGAGCCATGACGCCGCGGCAGCGCCCGCGCGGATCCGCCAACAGATGGGGATCACTCAGCTGAAGAACGCGCAACACCACCCGGCCCTCCTGGCGATGGACCTAAGTTGCCCGTTCTGCACTTGGCTGGCATGGCTGCAATCCCTCCCGGCACCCGTCAACGCTGCTCCCTCTGCCAGGTGGAGATCCAGGGCATGGCCGGCGGCGTGGATCTGGTGCACTTCAGCCAGGGCGGCCCCTCCACCCGCTCCAAGCTCTACGCCCGTGTGTGCCAGTACCTGCGCACCGACGAGCAGAAAGCGCAGTGCCTCAATCAAGACCCCGCGCTGCGGGGCGAGCAGAAGCCCGGTGATGCCTACATGGAGCCGCCGGCCATGGACCTCAACGGCCTGGGCGGCTGAGGCTCCGCCAGAGGCGTTCACCCTGATCCTTTAGGGTCGTTGTGTGCCCGGCGGGCACCCCTTGCTGTCTGTTCCGGTGTGAAGCGGCCTCCGCTTCATGGCCAAGCGGTCAGCCAGGTTGCAGATCACTGCAGGTGCCGGACGGGTTGCCCGTCCCCCATCAGCGATCCGGCTTGCCGCATCCCCTCATCCCCGACCTCGAGCGCCTGGCGAGCCAGGTGGCCGCCGACGCCGGATTCCAGGTGTGCGGCGTGCAGCTGCTCACCCATCGCATCCCGATGACGCTGCAGGTGCAGCTGCGTTTGGCCGATGGCGGCGACGTGAGCCTCGACAACTGCGCCAGCTTCAGCCACCTGCTGGACGACGCCCTGGAAACAGCCGCCCTGATCGAGGAGGCCTATGTTCTGGAAATCAGCAGCCCTGGCATTCCAGACACGCTGAGCGACGACCGCGATTTCCACAGCTTTCGCGGGTTTCCGGTGTGCGTTCGCTACCGCGATGCCAAAACCGGCACCGAGGCCGAACGGGAAGGCCTCCTGCTCGAGCGCACCGACGACAGCGTGCAGATCAATGTGCGCGGCCGCACGGTTCGCCTGGCCCGCGCCGATGTGATCAGCGTGCGCCTCACCACCCCCACCGAGGGCTGAAGCGCCAGCCGCTCTCAACCCAACCCGACGACCACCCGTTTCTCCCTCCACCTATGGCCCTGGTTCTCCTCCCCGGTCTGTCGAACCTGATCGAGGACATCAGCGAAGAGAAGAAGCTTCCCGCCCAGGTGGTGGAATCAGCTCTGCGCGAGGCGCTGCTCAAGGGTTACGAGCGCTATCGCCGCACGTTGTATCTCGGCATCAGCGAAGACCCCTTCGAAGAGGACTACTTCTCCAACTTCGATGTGGCCCTCGACCTCGATGAGGAGGGTTACCGCGTGCTCGCCTCGAAGATCATCGTGGAGGAGGTGGAGAGCGAAGACCACCAGATCGCCCTGGCTGAGGTGATGCAGGTGGCGGAAGACGCCCAGGTGGGCGACACCGTGGTGCTGGATGTCACGCCGGAGAAAGAAGATTTCGGCCGCATGGCTGCCGCCACCACCAAGCAGGTGCTGGCCCAGAAGCTGCGCGATCAGCAGCGCCGGATGATCCAGGAAGAGTTCGCGGATCTGGAAGATCCCGTGCTCACCGCCCGGGTGATCCGCTTCGAGCGCCAGAGCGTGATCATGGCCGTGAGCAGCGGCCTGGGCCGCCCCGAGGTAGAGGCCGAGCTGCCCCGCCGCGATCAGCTGCCCAACGACAACTACCGCGCCAACGCCACCTTCAAGGTGTTCCTCAAGGAAGTGAGCGAGGTACCCCGCCGCGGGCCGCAGCTGTTCGTGAGCCGCGCCAACGCCGGTTTGGTGGTGTACCTGTTTGAGAACGAAGTGCCCGAGATCCAGGAAGGATCCGTGCGCATCGTGGCCGTGGCCCGCGAGGCCAATCCCCCCAGCCGTTCGGTGGGCCCCCGCACCAAGGTGGCCGTGGATTCGGTGGAGCGCGAAGTGGATCCAGTGGGTGCCTGCATCGGCGCCCGCGGCTCCCGCATTCAGCAGGTGGTGAACGAACTGCGCGGCGAAAAGATCGATGTGATCCGCTGGTCGCAGGATCCCGGCCAATACATCGCCAACTCCCTCAGCCCCGCCCGCGTGGAAGCGGTGCGCCTGGTGGATCCCGAGGGCCAGCACGCCCACGTGCTCGTGCCGCCCGATCAGCTCAGCCTGGCCATCGGCCGTGAGGGTCAGAACGTGCGCCTGGCCGCCCGCCTCACCGGCTGGAAGATCGACATCAAGAACAGCACCGAATACGACCAGGCCGCTGAAGACGAGAAGGTGTCGGAGCTGATCGCTCAGCGCCAGGAAGAGGAAGCGCTGCAGGCCGAGGCCGAAGCACGCCTCGAAGCCGAGCAGGCCCTGCGCGCCGAAGAGGATGCCCGCCTGCGCGAGCTGTATCCCCTGCCGGAAGACGAAGAGGAGTACGGCGCTGAAGCGGAGTACGACGAAACCGCCTACGAAGAGCCCGTGGTCGAAGCCGCCACTGAAGACGTGGTCGAGGAAGCTGCTGACGAGGATGGAGCCCGGTGAGTGAGCGCAGCGTCCTCAGGCGCTGCGTGACCTGCCGGCAGCTATTGGATCGCCAACAGCTCTGGCGGGTCATCCGCCTGGCGGACGGAGGACTCGCTCTCGACACGGGCATGGGCCGATCGGCCTATCTCTGCCCGAGCCAGAGCTGTCTCGAGGAAGCCAAACGCCGCAAGAAACTGCAGAAGGCCCTGCGTTGCCAGGTTGCAGATTCCATCTACGCGGCATTGGAGCAGCGCCTGCACGCCACCTCATCTGCAGGCTCTGAGGCAAGATGAATGTTGGCCTCACCGTGTGTGGAGGCCCGGTGGCACCCGTGGCACCGACCCTTTGGAGCACTGAATGACCAGCAGCGGCAAAGTCAGGATTTACGAGCTGTCCAAGGACTTGGGCCTTGAGAACAAGGACGTGCTCGATGCCGCCGAGAAGCTCTCGATCGCTGCGAAGAGCCACAGCAGCTCCATCAGCGACGACGAGGCAGCCCGTATTCGCAGCCTGATCAAGACCGCCAGCAATGGCGCCAAGGCCGCCGCAGCTCCCGCTGCGCCTCCTCAGAAAGCGATCCTGTCGGTGAAGAAAGCCCCTTCTGCGCCGGCACCGGCTTCAGCCCCGCAGGCACCCAAACCGGCCGCAGCCTCCGCTCCCGCTGCACCGGCTAAGCCCGTCGCCGCCAAACCGGTGGCCGCCCCCGCACGCCCGGCCGCAGCTCCCGCTCCGGCTGCCGCCAAACCCGCCGCGCCCGCCGCCGCGAAACCGGCAGCCCCGGCGCCCCGGCCCGCCCCTGCAGCGCCCCAGGCAGCCAAGCCCGTTGCTCCGCCAGCCCGCCCAGCCGCTCCTTCCGCACCGCCGGCTCGGCCCGTGGCCGCCAAACCAGCCAGCGGTGCACCTGCGCGCCCCGGAGCCCCCACGCCAGCCCGTCCGGCCCCGGCGATCGTGTCGAAGGCCCCCGCTGGCGCTCCGCCGGCCCGTAAGCCCGCACCCCCGAGCGCCGCAGCACCGGCACGTCCCGCCGCTCCGCCGCAGCGTCCTGCCGCCGCACCGCAGCGCCCCGGCGCTCCTGCCCCGGCCCGCCAGGCCGGTGGCGGCAACAAGCCTCAGCTGGTGGGTCGTCCACAAGCCGGCCAGGGCGGCAGCCGCCCTGCACCTCCCTCCGGGCGTCCATCCCTGAGCCAGCGGCCCGGGATGCCCACGCGCCCCGGTGCACCGGCCCCCGTGCGCGCCGCCAAGCCCGGCACACCACCGGCGCGGCCCCAAGTGGAACTGGTGGGCAAGCCGATCCGCCGCGACACCAACGCCCCCACCGGCGGCAACCGCCCTGCGCCGCCAACCCGGCCTGGCATGCCCGGCATGCGCAAGCCGGTGGCCCCTGGCGAGCTGATGCAACTGCAGAAGCCAGGCGCCCGTCCGGCCGCTGCACCGCCGCGCCGTCCCGGTGGCCCCGGAGCTCCCGCTGGTGCCGGTGTCGGCGCCCCCGGTGGCGATGAGGCTGTGCGTCCCACGGCAACGCCGCCCTCGGCACCGCGCCGTCCCAACTTCCGGGCGCCCCAGCCCCCGGCCGGCGGCCGCCCCCGTCGCCCCGACTGGGACGACAGCGCCAAGCTGGAAGCGCTGCGCAGCCGCTCGCCGCAGAAGCAGCGCCAGAAAGTCCACATCATTGGCGAAAACGACGACGCCCTTACGGCCGAAACCGGCGGCTACGCCGGCGAACAGGACGCCGTGGTGCTGCAGGCCTCCCTGGCCCGCCCCGCCAAGCCCCGCACCGCCCCCACGGCGCAGCGCAAGCCCACGGCCGTGGCCCGCAAGCGCAAGAAGGAAACCACCCGCCAGCGCCAGCGCCGCCGGGCGATGGAACTGCGTGCAGCCCGCGAGGCCAAGCAACAGCGGCCCGAAATGCTCGTGGTGCCGGAGGGCAACCTCACGGTGCAGGAGCTGGCCGATCGCCTGGGCGTGGACAGCTCCGAGATCATCAAGAGCCTGTTCTTCAAGGGCATCATTGCCACCGTCACCCAGACCCTCGATCTCTCGGCGATCGAGACGGTGTCTGACGAGTTCGGCGTGCCGGTGCTCGAAGACGACGTAGAGGCTGCTGCCGCCAAGACGGTGGAGATGATCGAGGAGAGCGACCTCGCTCACCTGATCCGCCGACCGCCCGTGGTGACCGTGATGGGCCACGTGGACCACGGCAAAACTAGCCTGCTCGACTCGATCCGCAAAACCCGCGTCACCGCTGGCGAAGCGGGGGGCATCACCCAGCACATCGGTGCTTACCAGGTGGAAGTCCCGCACGCCGGCGAGCAGCGCAAGATCACCTTCCTCGACACCCCAGGCCACGAGGCGTTCACCGCCATGCGTGCCCGCGGTACCAAGGTCACCGACGTGGCTGTGCTGGTGGTGGCCGCCGATGACGGCGTCCGTCCCCAGACTCTGGAAGCGATCAGCCACGCCCGCGCCGCCAAGGTGCCGATCGTGGTGGCGATCAACAAGATCGATAAGGAAGGCGCCTCACCGGATCGGGTGAAGCAGGAGCTCTCCTCCCACGAACTCGTGGCCGAGGACTGGGGCGGCAACACCGTGATGGTGCCGGTGAGCGCCATCAAGGGCGAGAACATCGACAAGCTGCTCGAGATGATCCTGCTGGTCACCGAAGTGGAAGACCTGCAGGCCAACCCCGACCGCATGGCGAAGGGCACCGTGATCGAGGCACACCTCGACAAGGCCAAGGGTCCTGTGGCCACCCTGCTCATCCAGAACGGCACCCTGCGCACCGGCGATGTGCTGGCGGCGGGCCCGATCCTGGGCAAGGTGCGCGCCATGGTCGACGACAACGGCAAGCGCGTGAAGGAAGCCGGCCCCTCCTATGCGGTGGAGGCCCTGGGCTTCAGCGAAGTGCCCACCGCCGGCGACGAGTTCGAGGTCTACCCAGACGAGAAAGCCGCCCGCGCTGTGGTGGGCGATCGCGCCACCGAAGCCCGCGCCACCCGTCTGGCTCAGCAGATGGCGTCGCGCCGGGTGTCGCTGGCCTCGATGTCGGGCCAGGCGAGCGAGGGCGAGCTCAAGGAGCTCAACCTGATCCTCAAGGCGGACGTGCAGGGTTCGGTGGAAGCCATCCTCGGCTCCCTCGAACAGCTGCCCCGCGAAGAGGTGCAGGTGCGCGTGCTGCTCTCGGCACCGGGCGAGATCACCGAAACCGACGTGGATCTGGCCGCCGCTTCCGGCGCCGTGATCGTGGGCTTCAACACCTCGATGGCACCGGGCGCCAAGCGCGCCGCCGATGCCACCGGCGTGGATGTGCGCGATTACGACGTGATCTACAAGCTGCTCGAGGACATCCAGATGGCCATGGAAGGCCTGTTGGAACCCGAGTTGGTGGAAGAAAGCCTCGGCGAAGCCGAAGTGCGGGCTGTGTTCACCATCGGCAAGAGCGCCGTGGCGGGCTGCTACGTCACCAACGGCAAGCTGCAGCGCAACTGCAAGGTGCGCGTCTGGCGCGGCAAGGAAAAGGTGTACGAGGGCGACCTCGACTCCCTGCGCCGCGGCAAGGACGACCAGAAGGAAGTGGCCACCGGCTTCGAGTGCGGCATCGGCTGCGATCGCTTCGCCAACTGGCAGGACGGCGACCGCGTCGAGGCCTACAAACTCGTCACCCAACGCCGCACACTGAGCACCTGATCCGCTGCAGTCCACCGTGAATCCGGAATGTCGCGAACCCCTGCTGTGGCTCCAGCTCCTGGGGCTCCCGGCGTTGCCCCTCGAAGCGCTGCTCCTGATCCTGGTGCTCGCCGGAGCGGATCCAGGTCCATTCCCCGGCTTTGAGCGGGTGCTGGCCTGGGCCCTCGGCGCCCTGGCTCCGGCAGTGCTGTTCTGGCGCCTGCCTCCCGATCTGTGGTCGCTTCTGCTGGTGCAGGTGCCCCTGCGGGGGCGCCGGCCCGAGCAATTGCGCCTCAGTGCCCTGCAGGGTGCCCTGCCCGTGCGGGTGATCGCTGCAGCCGGTGCGGCCCTGTTGCTCCCGCTGCTCTGGCAACTGGACGCAGGCGCTGGCTTGGCCTGGGCCTGGTCGCCCCTGTCGGCAAGTCCAAGGCTGGTGGTGTTGCTGGTGAGCGTGCCTCTACTCGCGCTGATGCAGTGGCAGTGGCACCAACTCGTTCAGGCCCTCTGGCTGTTCACAAGGCCAACCTCGCTGGTGGACGAAACCCTGCCGCTCACCCAAGCCCAGGCCGCCGAGAGCCGCCTCAATCTGGGTGTTCCACTGTTGCTGCTGCCTCCACTGGCGATCGAGCAACCTGCCGCCAGAGCCGAGCGGACGCCCGAGCCCCCAGCGAGACAGGTACCTGAACCAGCAACCGAGGCTCAAGCCGAACTAAAAACAGAGCAAGAGCCTGATCCGGAGGCGGAAGCCCCTGCCCCAGCTGAGCCCCCTGCCCCAAACGAGGCAACGGACGAGGCAGCAGCTGCGCTCGGCAAGGACAGGTCTGACCCAGACCCAACCGAATCACCAGGGACCGCTAGCGAGCTGAACGACACGGGCACTAATGGCGCCGTTGCTGAAGCAACGACTCCTGCAGAAGAGGAAACGGCTACTGAGACCGAAACCGAAGCAGCAGACGAGGGAGACGCCAACTCAGACGATCTCGTCGTCGATGCTGGGGTTGCGGTCACGCCAGAGCAAACCACCGAAGAGGACAAGCGCGCCAACCTGGATCCCTAGATCACTCAGCGCCACCTCATTGCCTGCGGCTGCCCGCATCGACATCGTGGCGAGGCCGACGGCCGCCGAAGCCGTGAACGCCAACCACAGCCCGCGACGCAATCCCCGCCAAGGCGTCTTGGCCTCCTGCATCAACCGCGCCCGCAGCGCTGGATCCAGGGGCTCACGGGAGGGTGGAACCATGACGCGAGCCCAAAGGGCGCAACAGCCTGAATGCTAATTTGATGCGGCTGCCGGTGTAGCTCAGTGGTAGAGCAACTGATTCGTAATCAGTAGGTCGCAGGTTCAAATCCAGTCACCGGCTTTTTAAAAGAGTCAAACCGAAGCCCAAAACCCCTGTCACCGACAGGGGTTTCTTGTTTCTGGGAATTGGTATCACAAGCGCTTCTTTTCGTCAAATCGCATCACTTTGAACCACCTACAGGGAAAGTGAGTTTCCCTCCAGATCTGCCAGGATCGTGTGGCCGGCCGGCGCACTTTCCCTCCAGCTTTCCCTGCAAAGTTGCACCACTGAATCAGTAGACGAATCAGTGGGTCCACGTGTGGGTGAGCTGGGAATGCTCAAAGGAGCCGATGCCCCCCTGCTGTGAACCGCTCAGCCCTGGCCCTCTACTCCCACCGACTGGTGGAAGACGGCTGCCGCTTCTGCCTGCACGCCAGCCCCGACAGATCGCCTTACCTGTACGTCCGCAAGATTGTGGACGGGGAGAGGCTGCGGCAGTTCTAGCTCGCCCCTTTGGAATGGGTGGCCCGCGAGGACGTGATCAGCGCCTACGAGCGCTGCCTTGTCAACCGTTTCGGGGGGACCCCACACTTCATCAAGAAGAACCCAACAACTGCTCGCGGTGCGAGAACTGATCCATGGCGCTGATCGGCTCGAGCCGCAAGCGCCGCTACAGCCTGAATCAATAGCCCTGCCTACGCTGATCCCATGGCTTTCTCACGCATAACGCACGACCCAGCCGTACTGGGAGGCAAGCCCTGCATCCGTGGGCTGCGGATCAGCGTGAGCACCATCGTTGGCCTAGTGGCAAGTGGCGTGAGCCGGGATCGGATCCTGGCGGCCTACCCGCTACTAGAGGGCCCTGACATCGATGAAGCACTGGCCTATGCCGCCTGGCGCCTTGAGGAACGGGAAGAGGCGCTGGTGCTGAGCTGATGGCACGGCTTCTCGTCGATATGAACCTGTCGACCGAGTGGATTCCGCTCCTCAAGGCAGCCGGCCATGAGGCTGTGCACTGGTCTGAGGTTGGTGATCCGAGAGCCCCAGACACTGAACTGATGACCTGGGCCAGCTCCCGTGGCTATGCGGTCTTCACGCACGATCTTGACTTCGGCACCATGCTTGCCCTCTCCGGTGCCGATGGGCCCAGTGTTCTGCAGGTGCGCTGCTTGAACGTGTTGCCCGAGGCAATCGGTTCGCTGGTGCTCAACCTGCTTTGCAACTACAGCAATGAGCTGGAACAAGGCGCCTTAATCGTTGCCGATGAGCGCCGGCAACGGGTTCGAATACTCCCTCTTGAACCCCGCAACCCGATCAACGGCTGACCCACCAACGGGAGCAGCAGAAAAGGCCGGCCACCGCCAGCCTGGCCCTCAGCGGGCCTGATGGGCAGCCACCTCCAGCTCCTGATCGGTCTCAAGCGCCCGATCAATCACCTCCACCCGAGCGAGGAACACCGCCATCGCTGGCAGCAGCTCCTCCTCGAGCAACGTGACCTCTTCCTCCCCATAGGGGTGGTTAACCCAGGGCCTGGCGATCAATGCCCCTTGGCGGCGTGGGTGGCAAGGATCCACTCCACGGCCCGATAGCAGGACTCCACCAGACCAACCGAATCCTCGGGGCCATACCCCAGAACATGCGTAGCCATAACGACCTGACGCCCTACGGCGCAGCGACGGGACGCATCAAGGACCGCTCCGCCAGTCAAGGGGCGATCCTGGAGGTGCCCGGCGCGGCGCATCTTGCGGTGCGTCTTGAGCTGGCGGGGTGCATCTTGCGGGGTGCTCAACCCCTGTCACTGGCGGCAGTAAACGAATAACAGTGACAGAAAGACTTCTTCTGGAGCCTTCACCGGACGGTGACGCGCTCCTGCAACGTGCCGCTCACGTATTTGTGCAGAACGCTGCTAATCAAGGTCTGATAAGGGATCCCCTCCTGGAGTGCCCGGGTTCGGATGGCCTGGAGATCACCACTGGACAGGCGGATGTTGATACGCTGATCCTTCTGCCCCGTAGCCCGGGCGGATTGGCGTAGGTCATTCAGCAGCGCAGGAGTGGCCACGCTGGTCAGCGCACCCTGCTCGAAAGCATCGAGGAGCTGCTGTTCGTCGGCTTCGAGCGCTGGCACAGGGTTCTGTTCAGGCATCGTTCTCTCCGTCAGAAGGAGCGGGGGTGTACTGGCGCTGAGCTCTGCGGCTCGGAATGATCGTCTTCAGAAATAAGTGGTCATCTGACTCCGCATAGGGCACTAGGTGCACATAACCGTTGAGCCGGACCACCAGGATTCGTTGACCGGGGTAACGGGCCTGGTTTGGGTGATCGAGCACATCGAGGAGCTCTCCGGCTTCGATGGCGACCACGACCGTCTCGAAGCAGATCCCCCGTTCGGCCATGAGCTGATCATTCTTTTCAGCGCTCCAGGCGAACGGCTTCATGCCATCAAACTAGCCCGCCTGTGTGCCTGATGTCTTCACGTTGCCTGAAGACAGCGATCGGGGTGACCTGGCCCCCTCGTGCTCAGGCAAGAGGGATGGCCTCCTCTTCAATGCGTTGGCGAAGCTCAGCCCGCAGGCCTCGTCGGGTCACCAGGTCCACGGGAACGCTCAGCAGATCCTCCAGCGCCAGCTTGAGGTCCATGTACTGCTCAAAGCTGGGGCTGGCGGGGAATTCCACCAGCAGATCCAGGTCACTGCCCGGCCGCGCGGAACCCCGGACCACTGAGCCAAACACCTGCAGCTCCTGGGCGCCATGGGCCGCCGTGAGGCTCTGCTGCGCCGGAGCCAACCGGCGCAGCTCGTCGAGTGTTGGAGGCGATGGGGAAGCCAGTCGGCCATCATCGCGGCTCCTGGCTGAAGTGGCGCAAATCTCAGGTACTGGACTCCTCGCCGGAGCACTTGCCCCACAGCCTCGCTTGCCTGCAGACAGCACCAATACATTGCCAGCCATCGGATTCAAGTCTGAAATCTCGACACACCACCCGTGATCGGGGCAACGAGGGCTTGGCCAAGGAGGCCTGACTGTCTATCGCTGGGGAAACTCGGCACTCGTGAGCTGGCACATAACCAGCCCTCCCGAAATCACCGACCTCATGATCTGATCCCCAGAGCACGGATCCATAACGAACCCAAAACACAACCCAGCGGAGTGTCAGAGCCCTCAATACACGGCACTCGTAGAAATCTCCCCACTGGCGATGCGACTGAGGAGCAACTGATAGTCGAGCTGCGCTTGATCGGCATGCCCCACCGCTTGTTCAAGCACGGTGGCGGCGAAGCCTTTGGATGACCCGATCGCAGCGCAGATTGCCTCCCGATCGCCGCTACGGGCATGGGCTTTAGCCAACGTCCAGGCACAGAGCCGGCCGTACTCCGTGAGTCCCTCGGCATCGAGAAGCGAAACATCGACGGACAATTTCCAATCGCGGAACTGACGCCAGTAGTAATGATCGCCAGCCAGTGTGCTCGTCCAGCCAAGGAAGAGATCACTGGCGGTTTGCATCAAGCGCTGCCCCTGCACGACCCGCTGCCCCTGATGCTCAGGGCCAGGCAGGTTCAGGTAGGGAGCCAACACCGAGGCTTTCGCTTCTTTGCTCTGTAACACCAACACCTCCTCACCGCGTTGATCCACCCAAAGCCCGATCGCACAGCGCATACCTACCGAACCAACGCCAACCGCCTTGAAGGCCGAATCGCAAAGGCGAAAGTTGGAAAACAACACCTGCAAGTCAGGACGAATACTTGAGAGATAGAGCTGACACATCTTGTGCTGCCACTCATCCAGCGACATGTTGTGATCCAGCCATTTGCCCTGAAACTCCGAGAACCTGAAGATCAGCGGTGGATCGTGGCGGATGCGCAGCTCTCCTGAACGATCTTTTTCGCAGAGCTTGCTCACCGCCTGACGACTGTCGCGCTGACGCGCTCGGGCCGCCAAAGACTGAACATGGCGTTGCAGGGTTTTGCTCTCGGCCTCCTCAAGCAAACGCTCGAGATCCAGCTGCATCACCCACATCTCCAACACCGGCTTGGCCGCAAATTGGGCCATGGCCTTGGCATAGGTGCGAACCGTGCGGCGACACACCTTCTCCTGCTGCTTCACGCTGAGGTTCAGGTCACGGGCGGCGAGAACCATGCTCGCCGCAAGCCGCTGCACATCCCACTCAAAGGGGCCGGGATGGGTTTCGTCGAAATCGTTGAGATCAAAGAGAAGCTGACGCTCCGGCGAGGCGTAGAAGCCGAAGTTCAACAGATGGGCATCACCACAGAGCTGAACCATCACCCCGGAGTGCGGTTGGCGGGCCAGATCGGCCGCCATCACAACCGCCGTACCCCGATAAAACGTGAACGCACTCACCGCCATCCGGCTATGGCGCACGGGCAGGAGCCAATCGAGCCGGCTCTCCTCCTGGGCGAGCATCAGCTCGATCGGATCCGGGCGATCCTCCAGCACCGGCGGTTGCATCGAGACGTTGGTCGAGCTCACCCTTCAGCTTGGAGATTGCACCTCAGCGCAACAAGCCATTGTGATCGGGTGTGATCAACGCCAAGCAGGCCAGTCACGATGACCAACAACGCGGATCACACCCTGAGCAATAGACGCACCAGCGACCTGGCGGTGCCCTTCCTCGGTGTTCTCGCCAGCCTTCAGTTGATTGATCCCGTTGTGGCTAACACTGCACTGGTGAAGGCCAGCCAAACCCTGGAGATGCATGGCGCCACCTTGGCGCTAGCGGCCAGTCTCTCCACGCTGGCGCAGGCGGCCACCGTGTTGCTGATGGGCTTTCTGGGAGATCGCTTCAGGCGCAAGCAAGTGTTGATGGGCGCCTTGGTGTTATCGATCGCCGGTGATGGCATTGCTCTGGCGGCGCCTCATGCAGGCCTCTTTCTGCTGGGCCGAGCCCTGGCGGGGATCGCCGTGGGCGGTGTGCTCGTGCTCTCGTTTGCGGCTGTGCGCTGCGTGAGCCAGCCCAACCAACTTGGCAAGGCGTTGGGGATTTGGAATCTACTGATCCTCGCCACCTTCCTCGCCGGCTCACTGTTGGGTGGCCTATTAGCCGACAGCAGCTGGCGCCTCGCCCTGGGCTTGGTGCCCCTGATCGCACTGCTCTGCCTGGCGTTATTGCCATCGCTGTTGCCAGAGATGCCAGCCAACAACGAGCTCAGAGCCGATTGGCGAGGCCTGGTGAGCATCGGTGGGGCGATGGTGCTGTTTCTAAGCGGTGTGAGTCATGCGGTGAGCGGTGTGACGTCGCCGCAATTCCTGGTGCCAACCCTTTCAGGGATTGTGCTGTTCGGCGTACACGGACTCATCGAGCGCAGTCGGCAGGAGCCCATCTTCCCGGTGTCGTTGTATCGGCGCGGATGCTTTGTGGCAGCGATCGTGAGCGGGATTGCCTTCAACTTCGCCTGGGCTGTGGTGCAACTGCAAACGAGCAATTTCTGGCAGCTGGTGCAGCGTTACAGCACGGGGCAGGTGGCCCTGGCGCAGCTCCCCATGCTCATCTCTGCGGGTGTGGGTGTTGTGCTGGCGGGCCTAGTGATGCGTCCAGGTCGCCGCACCACGCAGCTGGTCGCGGCTGGGATGTCCTCACTGGTGATCGGGCTGTTGTTGTTGGGCCTAGTGCGAGCTGAGAGTTCTTACAGCTCGCTTGCAGTCGCGTTGGTGCTAATGGGGATGGGCTTGGGCTTGATCTCCGTCCCCCAGTCCGCACTGTTCGTGCAGGAAGCCCCGGCAAGCTCGCTGGGCTCAGTGACGGCGTTTCGCACCACCACCGGGCAGTTGGGCTTCGCCCTGGGGTTTGGATCCAGCGGTGCCCTGGTGAACGGCTTCGGGTTCGTGAGCCTTCGCGATCGCTTGCTGCAGCTGGGCTCCAGCCCAAACCAGAGCCGCCAGCTCGAGAGCCTGTTGCGAGAGGCCCTCAGTGGAGGCCGGCTCAGCCAACCTGGCGGTGCGGGGGCAAACGCCATTCAGGTGATGAGCGAGGCCTACGCCAGTGGGCTGGCGGGAACCATGGTGGGCGTAGCGCTCATCGTGGGCTTGCTTGGTGCCATCAGCCTTCTGCTGCTGGTGATCGGTCATCGGCAACAACACCCGTTGTGACAGAGCACCATCAATGGCAACTCCTAGGGTGCAGCTACTCAATCCATCAAGTGCTGCCACACCATGGCGGAGTCTCAGGCACAAGCCTCAACTGCCCTTTCGCCTGAGCACCAACGGCTTGCGGAAGCGAACCAGGGCCAACAGCCATGGAGAAAGTGGGGGCCTTATCTAAGCGAAAGGCAATGGGGCACGGTTCGCGAGGACGACAGCCCAGACGGCAATGCCTGGGAGTCGTTTAGTCACGATCAGGCGAGATCCCGCGCCTACCAATGGGGAGAAGATGGGCTGGCTGGCATCAGCGATGACCACCAGCACCTCTGCTTCGCCTTAGCCCTCTGGAATGGCAAGGATCCGATCATCAAAGAGCGCCTGTTTGGCCTCACCAACAGCGAAGGAAACCACGGGGAAGACGTTAAAGAATACTACTACTACCTGGACTCGACACCAACGCATTCCTACATGCGTTACCTCTACAAATATCCGCTCAATGCCTACCCCTACGAAGATCTCGTTGCCACCAACAAAACAAGGACGCGCCACGAACAAGAATACGAACTAATTGATACAGGGATCTTTGGCAACAATGAATATTGCGATGTTGAAGTTCAATACGCCAAAGCCGGCCCAGAGGATCTACTGATCCAGATCACGGCGCACAACCGCTCCGAACAAACGGCCAAGCTGGCTGTCTTGCCAACCCTCTGGTTTCGCAACACGTGGGCTGATGGCTCTAGCCCCAAACCGTTGCTCAAGCGTCGTTCAGGCGCAGGAGGCATCCCCAGCCTCGATGCGCTGCACCCAGAGCTCGGCCAGTTCACCCTCACCTGCGAAGGCGCCGATGAGCTGGTGTTTACCGACAACGAAACCAACACCGAGGCCCTCTTCCAACAGCCCAACCAGTCGCGATACACCAAATGCGGCATCAACCGCTATGTGGTGCATGGCGAAACGGAAGCGGTGAATCCAGCCGAGCAAGGCACCAAAGCATCAGCGATCTACAACCTCGCGATTGCAGCCCATGCCTCAAGCACAATCAAGCTGCGGCTCAGTCAATCAGCAACCGAAATACAGACCGGTCATACCGCCCAAGGCTTTGATCAAGTCTTGGAGCGCAGACAACAAGAAAGTGACGCATTTTACGCCTGTGTGATGCCAGCCGGCTTGAGCGCCGATCAACAACTCATCTTTAGACAGGCCATGGCAGGGATGCTGTGGTCCAAACAGTTCTACAACTACGACGTCTCGCCTTGGCTCCAGCAGCGCGGCATTGATCCACTGGGCGATAAGAACACCCAGAGCTTCAGGAATCAGCAGTCGCATCACATGAAGAACTGTGATGTCATCTCCATGCCCGACAAATGGGAATACCCCTGGTATGCGGCCTGGGATCTGGCCTTTCACGCCACCACATTCGCTTTGGTGGATCCCAGTTTCGCCAAACAACAACTCAGCTTGATGCTGAGCAGCCAATACCTCCACCCCAACGGACAGATTCCTGCCTATGAGTGGAACTTTGGCGATGTGAATCCACCCGTGCATGCCTGGGCGACGCATTCTGTCTACTTAACAGACAGAATGCTTAGCGGCCAAAGCGATTATCGATGGCTGAAGCAAAGCTTTCATAAGTTACTAATTAACTTCACCTGGTGGCTGAATCGAAAAGATATCGACGGCAACAACGTTTTTCAGGGTGGCTTCCTGGGCCTCGACAATATCGGGATTTTTGATCGCACCGAATCGCCTGAGATGGGCGGGAGCCTGGAGCAAGCCGATGGCACGGCCTGGATGGCCTTTTACGCGCAGACTATGGCGCAAATCGCTGTTGATCTGGCACAGCAAGATGACACATATTACGACTATCCAGCTAAGTTTATGCTGCATTTTCTCTCGGTTGCTTATGCGATGATCAATCGCAATGCAAGTGCGAGCATGTGGGATGAAGAAGATGGATTCTTCTATGATGTTTTTCGCAGAAGCGATGGCAGCTCGGCGCGACTCAAGGTGAGGTCGATGGTCGGCCTGATTCCCTTGTGCGCCGTGTGTGTCTTTGAAAGAGATGCAATGGAGGAGTACGGTCTTGCCAAGATTGGAGACCAGCTCCGGGCCAAATACCCAAATCATCGTGCTTCATTTCACGACATCAGGCTTGAGGGTCATGCCAACCGGCACATGATGTCAGCCCTCGATGAGAACAACTTTAGGCGCGTGCTGAAGATCATGCTCGACCCTGATGAGTTTCTGGGTGAGTACGGCATTCGCTCCATCTCAAAGCGACACGAAGCCGAACCCTATCGCTTTGCCCACAACCAGCAAGAGTATGTCGTCCAATACTTGCCCGCCGAGTCTGATTCAGGCCTGTTTGGCGGCAATAGCAACTGGCGCGGGCCGATCTGGATGCCAGTCAACTTAATGATCATCCGCTCCTTAGTTGCCTCCTTTGCCTATTACGGGAAAAACTTCCAGGTTGAGTTCCCCACTGGCAGCGGGCAGATGGCGAATCTCTATGAAATAGCTGAGAATCTCACGCAAAGACTGGCCTCAATCTTCACGCGCAATGAAGCGGGCCTGAGACCCGTCTTTGGAAGCCAGAAAACCTTCCAATCTGATCCTTACTGGCAAGACTATCTGCTGTTCTATGAATACTTCCATGGCGACAACGGAGCCGGCATTGGTGCCAGCCACCAGACCGGATGGAGCGGCTCGGTCACCAATCTGATCTACTACTTCGCAACCTTCTCCCAGGACGAAGTATTGGCACGTGGCGCTTATGGGTACGCGACTGCGCGTCAAAGCGGGAGCTGACTAGGCGATCCAGAAGGGGCCGCAGGCACGTAGATATCCTGCCTGAGCCCCGGAAGCACGCAGCCCTCAGCAGCGTTGGGCTGTCAGGGCTCCGCATCCCCCAGGCTCGACCAGAGCCAAAAACCCAGGGTCGTGACCGCAGCCCCGAAGGCCAGGAAGGCAATCAGCAGATCGGAGCGGTCCATGAGGTGATCCTGAGCCCTCGAGGCGTGAAGAGCGGTGATGGTTACTGCCTGAATCAGGGAACCCTGGCAAGAAAGCCTGAATCAACCCCGACTCCAAAGTGCATCCGCAGATTTGCGGCGCATCGATACACGATCGAGGACCCTGAGTCATCCATCCAAGCGAGGGCGAAGCCCATCGTGATCCAGAGCCGCAGCTTCCATGAAACCGATTGGAGCGATGAGGTGTGGCGGCGAAGCCATTTCGAGGCCTATGTGGTGGCCAAGACCAAGGCCAAGCTCACCGATCGGATGGACCGCCTGGTGAAAAAGCGGGCGAGGTGCTCGAGGAGGTCCGCCACTTGGGCAGCAGCTTCAGCCGCGGGGCGGATTGAAGCTGCTGCCCTTTGCCCTCAGGCGTTAGCGGAACGACCCGCCAGGGCTGTCACCAGCCAAGCCGTGATCAACAGAGCGGGAATGATCAGATTCATCAGCCCAGACCCAGCTGGCCGAGGATGCCCTTGCCGCTCAGTGCCTCGGTGGCGATGGCGATCACAAAGCCGAGCATGGCCAGGCGGCCATTGAGGGACTCAGCGAAGGGCACGAAGCCGGTGCGCTGGTAAGGGATCTTGAAATCGGAGCTGGCCATGGCGGTCAAGCATTCGTTACAGATATTAATGCCTATTGCGCCGACGCTTCGGGTCGGGGCGTCGGCGGGCGAGCAGGCCAACGGCTCAGCAAATTTCCCAGGCCTGAAGCGGACTCTGGGGGAATGTGCTCTTAGGAACCTGGCGCACCCCTCACACCCTTGGCATGGTGAGAGACCCAGGGTTCATCCGATGAGCTGGCAAGAGCTGGAGCGTTTCGTGGCCGATGTGGAGGCCGATCATGCCCTGCAGCGAGCGCTGAAGCACTGCCGCTCGCGCAAAGAACTGATCCTCGCGGGGCGGCGCCTGGGCTACCGGATCACGCGCATGGATCTGCAGCGGGCCTGGCAGGAGGATCAGCTGGAGCAAGCCCAGCGCGATCATGCCGCACGCTGAGCGGTTTAAACGCGAAACACCTGCTGCAGATGGGCGATGGGATTGATCGCTGATCCGCCACGCACGAGCCAGAACTCGGTGGTGCCGCTTCTCAGCAGGGCCCGAAAGTCGTCCGGTCCGATGAAGATGCCGCACTCCTGAACGAGATCCACCATCTCCTCTGGTGTGGTGGCGGCATAAAACAACCGCGCAACATCTGGGTCGGTGTCTACTTGATGGCAGAAGTGATCCAGCGCATCCAGTAGTGGTGGCGAGGAGAAATCCACGCCGCAACGCGATGGGATGACTGACCGTATCAGCTGCCATCTCCCTTTCTGCTGCTACAGAACAGAAGGTCACGGACGCGATTCTGCATCCTTACCGTGCGACCAAGCGCAGCGCTGGGCCTTGCATCGCTGAGGACGCAACGGATTGATGGATCAGCTCAACGCGGGCACTTGGCAAATGGCCCTGTTTGCGCTGGCCTTCGGGGGGCTGCAACTCTGGTGGATTGGCAGCAGCTTGCCCCGCCGCCGGCTGCCAAGGCCGATGACTGAGCGGGAGTTCCGTCGCTCCCTGGAGCGCATCTGGTCGAACGAGCCTCACGCCCGCTGAAGCGCCTTCAGCTACTTGGCGCGCGCCTGATCCGCATCCAGGGCTCGCTTGGTCATGCCGTAGTGGAGCAGCGGATCGCGGTATTGGCGCGGCATGCGCTCATGGAGCATCACCAAACGGTGCCAACACATCGTGCGTTGGATCTGCTTGAGCGTTTTCCCTTCTCGAATGAGGATCCTCAGGGCTTTGCAATAGGCCGGGTAACTGCCCTCAAGCTGCCCAAGGGTGAGCGCTGGTTCCTCCCCCCGGGCCGAGCCATTGCGTTCGGCCATGTCTGCCCTCAGGGGGTGATGCATCAAACCTAGGCCGCCGCCTGGATCCGCTGCGCTTGAGCCTGGCTACAACCCCATTAGCCACTGCACAAGCGCTGATGGATCAAGCCACCATCCAGGCCCTGATGCAGGCGGCGCGGCAGGAAGCAGAGCAGAGCTGGATCGAGGGAGGCATTCCGATCGGCGCCGTGCTTGCCAGCGAAGACGGCACGATCGTGGCCCGGGGTCACAACCAGCGGGTGCAGAACGGCGATCCCACTAGCCACGGCGAAACCCAGTGCATCCGCAACGCCGGACGCCGGCGCGACTGGCATCAGCTCACCCTGGTCACCACCCTCTCCCCCTGTCCGATGTGTGCGGGCACGGCAGTGTTGCTCGGATTTCGCCGCGTGCTGATCGGCGAACGGCGCAGCTTTCAGGGGGCGGAGCAATGGCTCCTGGATGCGGGCATTGCCGTGGAGTGTCTGGATGATCCCGGATGCGAGCAGCTGATGCGGCGGATGCAGGAGGAAAAACCCGATCTCTGGGCCGAAGACATCGGCGAGCCCTCTACCCCGTTGCAGCTGCAGCCATGAACATCATTCTCATGAGCCAGGAGGACTGGATCGCTGCATCGGTTGCCCTGGTGCGCGATCGCCGCGCCGATCACATTCGCCAGGTGTTGAAATCAGCCGTGGGCGACACGCTGCGCGTGGGGCTGCTGGGCGGCAACTGCGGCATGGCCGTGATTGAGGCGCTCAACGACAACGGCGTTCAGCTCAATGTGCAACTCAACGAGCCACCACCACCGCGCCATGCTTTCGACCTTGTTCTCGCCCTTCCCCGGCCCAAAATGCTGCGCCGCATCTTGCGGCAATGCGCCGAATTCGGGGTGAATGATCTCCACCTGATCAACAGTGCCCGGGTGGAGAAGAGTTATTGGCAGAGCCCGCTCTTGCGCCAAGAGCACATCAATGAAGCCCTGCTGATGGGATTGGAGCGATCCAAAGACACCATCGCCCCGAAGGTGCATCTGCACAAACGCTTTCGCCCCTTTGTGGAAGATCAACTGCGGGAGATCTGCGGGTGCCGGCCCTGCTGGATCGCCGACATGGGTGCTCCCCAGGCCTTGGCCAGCGCTGCCCAACAACCAGCGGTGGTGATGATCGGTCCGGAGGGGGGCTTTGTGCCGTTTGAAGTGCAGCTCGCCGAGGCGGCAGGTGCCCAACGGGTACATCTGGGCGAGCGGATCTTGAGCGTGGATACGGCCTTACCCACGGTGCTTGCGCAAGCGTTACCAACAAAAAAGCCCCTGCCGTAGCAGGGGCTTTCTGATCCAACCGAGGTTGAATCTTGTAGAGGTTCAACCTCAGCCGATGGCGGGGGCAGTCAGAGCCACGGGGGTGGCTTCTGCT
>JBJOMY010000003.1:0-354562 GCA_046052125.1 Cyanobacteriota bacterium | reverse complement strand
TCACGCACCAGGGAGGAGGTCACCAGCGAACCGTGCATGGCGGAGAACAGGGAGCCACCGAACACACCAGCCACACCAAGCATGTGGAAGGGGTGCATCAGGATGTTGTGCTCAGCCTGGAACACCAACATGAAGTTGAAGGTGCCGCTGATGCCAAGCGGCATGCCATCCGAGAAGGAGCCCTGACCGAAGGGATACACCAGGAACACAGCCATAGCTGCCGACAGCGGAGCGCTGTAAGCCACGCAGATCCAGGGGCGCATGCCCAGGCGGTAGGAGAGCTCCCACTGGCGGCCCATGTAGCAGGAAATGCCGATCAGGAAGTGGAACACCACCAGCTGATACGGACCGCCGTTGTACAGCCACTCATCCAGAGAAGCCGCTTCCCAGATGGGATAAAAGTGCAGACCGATGGCGTTGCTGCTGGGGATCACAGCGCCGGAAATGATGTTGTTGCCGTAGAGGAAGGACCCGGCAACGGGCTCACGGATGCCGTCGATGTCGACGGGGGGAGCCGCGATGAAGGCAACGATGAAGCAGATGGTGGCCGACAGCAGGGTCGGGATCATCAGCACACCGAACCAACCCACATAGATGCGGTTATCGGTGCTGGTGACCCACTCACAAAATTGTGACCAGGCGCTGGAGCGGCCGCTGCGAAGAGCAGTGGTCATGAATCAAAAGACTCCGGGGAGCCGAATGAGAACAGATGCCACAGACGTGGCACAGCCACGCTATGGAGGGCCACTAAAGATTCCCGAAAGCAAAAATTAAGTTTGCTGAATGCATGCGAACTTCATGAAGCACTTCATGAATGATTCATGAAGTTTTCAAAAGCGGTTGATCGCGGCACTGCAGCAACCACTGTTGCCCCTGCTGCAGAAACGCGCCCCAGTGGAGCTTCTCCGCCTCAGCTGCCCTTGCCACCAGCAGCGGCGCCTGCTGCTGCAACAGCCGCTCCAGCTCCGCTTCCGGCACGCCTGCGGCCAGCGCCATGTAGTCAGCCATGGCACGCCCCACCACGCGCGTGAGATAAGCGGCGCTTAAAGCCTGCATGGCACCACCCACCAGCCAAGTGGCGCCATGGAGCTTCACCACAGCGGCCAGGGCCTGGCTGCTCCACTCCACGACGCCAAGGCTCAGGCAGGCCTTCGCCAGATGCAGCGATGCAGCCTGCAACTGCTCGAGCGACCAGGGGCAGTCCCACAGACGCGCCATCTCCTGCAGCATCAGCCCGTTGGCGGCGGCCAGCACCAGCAGATCGAGGCTCGGCAACGGCGCCACCACCACGCCAGCAGCCACGGTCCACTGGGTGCGCTGCAGCAGCTGTTGCCAACGCAGCCGGCGCAGCCCCTCCAGCTCCACCTGCCAGCTGGCATGCAGCTCCTGCAAGCAGCGCTGCTGCGTGGCTCGACGACGCTCGGGGCCAAGCGCCGCAAAGGCTTGGGCCAGAGGCTGCAACTGAACACTCAGCTGGTCAGGGCGCTCGGGCGACCAGGGGTGGCAGCTCTCCCGGAGCGCCTCAGGCAACTGCTGCTGAAGCTGGCGGCCGATGGATGGCCACGCATCTCCTTCGTGGTCAACCAGCAGCTCGCAGCGCTGACCCGGCGGCAACGCCTCAAGCCAACGCAAATCAGCAGCCTTGAGGGGCAAATCCAGGCGATACACGATCAGATCGCACTGGCGAAACGCATCGGGCCACTGCCATTGATCGCTGCTGGGGGGCAGCGGATGGCTGCGCACCACGCGCAACGATTCGGGCGCAGGGCAGTGCTCCAGCACAGCGCTCTGCAAGCCATCACTCCAGCCGCAGCTGCCCACCAGCGCCACGCTCAGATGGGTCTCGGACTGCCGCTCACGCAAAGCATCGAGCTGCCGGCGCCTCTGTTGATGAAGAGAGCGATCACCATCGGGCTGAAGCCGCTCAAAGCTCTCGAGCACGCTCTGGCAGCGCTCAAGCCAGCCCTCGACGCTCGAGGGCAGAGCCTGGCCGCTGGGGCGCAGCCGGCCGCTCAGCAGCCACAGGCCTGTCGCCGCCGCACCCAGGCTCAGCACCGACGACAACGGACCGTGCAGTGTTTCCACCACCATCAAGCCTCCGCCAACCCACGCCGCAAGGGGCCAGAAGCGGCGGATCATCGGCACCACCAGGGCGCGAAGAACCGGTGACACTTCACCGGCTGCGGGAGCTGGCGCTGCCTCGGGGTTGGCCTGCGACGGAATCAACGGTTGCTGGGTCCAGCGGATGCGTCGAATCTCTTTAGCTCAGCTGGTGTGCGCTGCCCAGACCCAATAGTTTGGGCTCACTGTTGCAACCCTCCATGGCCATGGGAGTCGCCAGCAGCCGGCGGGCGGAGGGGGCATCGCCGCAGATGCGCCAGGACACCCGTCAATCGGTGCAGCGGGTGTTGCTGATCGCCCTGGCCGTGAATGTGTCGATGAGCGTGCTGAAGCTGGTGATCGGCCTGCTCAGCGGTTCGTTGGCGGTGCTTGCCGATGCGATGCACAGCGCCACCGACGGACTGAGCAGCCTGCTGGGACTGTTCACCAATGGCCTCTCCGATCCCCGCCCGGATCGCGACCACCCCTACGGCCACGACAAATACGAGGGACTCGGAGCCCTGGCGATCGCCGGGTTCATCCTGTTCACCGCGTTCGAGATCCTCAAAAGCGCGATCGAACGGATTGCCTCCGGACTGCCTGCTCTTCGCCTCGATGGCCGGGAGCTGGTGCTGCTGCTGATCGTGCTCGGGTTCAACTTGCTGCTGGCCGGGTTCGAGCGCAGCCAGGGCAAACGACTGGGCAGCCAGCTCCTGCTCGCCGATGCCAAACACACCACCAGCGACATCTGGACCACGGTGATGGTGCTGCTGGGCCTGGCCGGCGTGCTGCTGTTCCGCATCAACTGGCTGGATGTGGCCATGGCGGTGCCGCTCTGTCTGATGTTGCTGCGGGCCTGCTGGCAGGTGCTCACCAGCAACCTGCCGTGGCTTGTGGATCAGATCGCGATCGCACCGGAAGCGATCCATGAGGTGGCGATGGCGGTGCCAGGGGTGGTCAACGTGCACGACATCGCCAGCCGCGGCGTACTCGGACAGCAGGTGTTCATCGAGCTGCACATGGTGGTGGATGCCAACGATCTACCCACGGCGCACCGCATCACGGAGCTGGTGGAAGAGCATCTCGAAGCCCGTTTCGGCGCCGTGCGCTGCACCATTCATCTGGAGCCCCGCGAATACGCCATCGCCGACATCACCTTCCGTGGAGCCCATGGCTGAGTTGTTGGCCACGCTCACGCCGCGGTTGCAGCGCCAGGCGGACACGCTGCTGGAGCAACAGCAGCTGCAAACCCGTTGGCACAACGATCTGCCGGTGCTGCTGCTGGATCGCTGCTGGCTGCAACTGCAACCGGTGCCGGTGGCCGAGCTTGCCCAGGTTCTGCCCCCTGACAGCAGCGCTGAGGCTCCAGAACTGGTGCGTTTTCGGGAGTTGCGGCAGCAGGGCCTCCAGCACCTGGAGGCCCAGGAGCTCTGCTGGCAGGAGTTTGGGCGCGAGAGCTGCAGTGAGGCACTGCGCCGCTTCTGGAACGCGCAGGAGCGTGGCAACCATGGCTGGACCTTCAGCGCCTACCTGCATCTGCTGGAGCGCTATCGCCATCTGCTGCTGGGCGAAGGCCCCTCTCCGATCCCGCTACTGGTGCTGGCCCGCAGCGGCAGTGCCGAGCAGCACCGCCTGCACTGGTGCTGGCCCTCCTCTTCACCCGTAGGGCACACTTGCGCCTGACGATGTAGGTGTGCGGCCATGGCCGACGGCGATTTTCAACCCAACTCCAACGAGCGCTCACGCGGTCAGCGCGGTCCCCGCGAGGGCGGCAACCGCGAAGCCGGTGGCTTCCGCATCCGTCTGAGCGACAACGAGATGCGCGCTGCCCGGGCGGTGCAAGAGGCCTTTGGCCTGCGTTCCACCGTGGCGGCCCTGGGTCTGTCGATCCGCACCGTCGCCCTGCTGCTCGAAGAGGGCAAGCTCGATGAAGCGGTGGCCCAGCACCGCGCCAGTGGTGGTGGCCGTCCCGGCGGTGAGCGCCGTGGTCCCCGGCCCGAGCGCGGTGAGCGCCCCTCCAACCGTCCCAACCCCTTTGCTCGTCCCGCGCGTCCCGCGGCAGCACCTGCCCCCGTGGCGGAGGAGCCGGTGGCAGCTGAGGTTGCTGAGGACGCCGCTCCGGTGATCGACGAGACCAGCGCCGACGCCGCCGAAACCAGCGAGGCCTGAGGCCTCGCTGCTGGAGAGTTGCCCGATCGCCCTGCAGGCAGAATCCGGCAACTCTCCAGCGATCACACATGCCACGTGCTCGGGTTCTCTCAGGGGTTCAGCCCACGGGCTCGCTGCATTTGGGCAACTGGCTGGGAGCGATCCGCAACTGGGTCGACCTGCAGGACAGCCACGACACTTTTTTCTGTGTGGTGGATCTCCATGCCATCACCGTTCCCCACGACCCGGCGAAGCTGGCGGCCGATACCCGCAGTACAGCCGCTCTTTATCTGGCTTGTGGCATTGATCCCGCCAAGGCCACGGTGTTCGTGCAGAGCCATGTGCCAGCCCACAGCGAGCTCTGCTGGCTGCTGAACTGCATCACGCCGCTCAACTGGCTGGAGCGGATGATCCAGTTCAAGGAAAAAGCGATCAAACAAGGCGACCAGGTGTCGGTGGGTCTGCTGGATTACCCGGTGCTGATGGCCGCCGACATCCTTCTCTATGACGCCGATCTGGTGCCCGTGGGAGAGGACCAGAAGCAACACCTCGAGCTGGCGCGCGACATCGCACAGCAGCGGATCAACGCCCGCTTCGCCCCCAAAGACGCCGAGGGCGAGCCGATCCCGGTGCTGAAGGTGCCTGAGCCCCTGATCTTGAAGGAGGGCGCCCGGGTGATGAGCCTCACCGACGGTCGCAGCAAGATGAGCAAGAGCGATCCCAACGAAGGATCCCGCATCAACCTGCTCGATCCTCCGGAGCTGATCACCAAAAAGGTGAAGCGGGCCAAAACCGATCCGGTGATGGGCCTGGAGTTCGACAACCCCGAACGCCCGGAAACCGACAACCTGCTGGGCCTCTACGCCCTGCTGAGCGGCAAGGGTCGCGACGCTGCAGCCATCGAATGTGCAGCGATGGGCTGGGGCACCTTCAAACCCCTACTGGCGGACACGCTGGTGGAAGCGCTGCGCCCGATCCAGGAGCGCTACGCAAGCCTGAACGCCGACCCGGCGGAGCTGGATCGCGTGCTGCAACAGGGCCGCGAACGCGCGAACGCCGTTGCTGAAGCAACCCTGGAGCGCACCAGAGAGGCCCTGGGGTTTCTACCCAGGCACTGAGGCGGGCACCCCAGGCCGGTGATCAATCCCGAAGAAAAGATAATGGTGACTGATCAGTAATCGGCCAGCCGACAAATCGGCTCTGGGCCCTCGCAGCTGTCGCAGTCGGGTCTCAGCAGCTTCGGCACCTCAAGAGCACATTTGGGTCTCATTTGTCCAGGGCGGTTGTGGCCTGCTCGTAGCGGGCCGCCACCGCCCATCAGGCTCAGCAGACCTTGAGCCTTGCCCTTGCGTTTGCGCCGCCAGCTCCCTTCCGATACCCGCCCGGCTGCAACTTCGAATGCCGCCACGGTGCTGGGCCTTCTGCTTCTGGCGGTGGGCCCACTGGTGAATCCTTCACTCGGACACCAGCAGGCTGGAGTGAATCGGAGCGCAGGCGCTTACGTCATCACTCCTGAGCGGCGGGCGTTGCTCAACACGATCCGCTTTGCCGAAGGCACCTGGAAGCAAGGGGAAGACGGCTATCGCACCCTCTACGGCGGCGGGCGCTTCGGAAGCCTGGCCCGCCATCCGGAACTGGTGGTGGTGAAGCGCTACACCAGCGCAGCGGCTGGGGCCTATCAGTTTTTACCGGGCACCTGGAGGGAAGCCTCCACGAGGCTGCAGCTGGAGAGCTTCGAGCCTCGCAACCAGGATCAAGCGGCTCTGTATCTGGTGGATCGCCGGGGCATGCTCGAGCACATCGATCGCCAGGGCCTCACCCGCGAGGCGATGGCCGTGCTGGCCAAGGAATGGGCGTCATTCCCCAACCTCGCTGGCAATAGCGCCTACGGCCAACCGGTGAAGAAGGCGCAGGAACTGGAGAGCTTCTACCGCAGCAATCTGGAGAGGCTGGCGAGTCAGGCCTGAGGCTCGGAGCGGATTTCCGGCGGCAAGGCCACCCCTGCAATGCGCAGCATGGAGGAGAGATTCCACACCCGCATCATCAGGCGGTGCCAGGGCGCCATGGCATCCATATCCACAGCCATGGGCGTGGTGCAGGCTGATCGCAGGGCCCTGGTGGCAGCGATCGCCTGCAGGGCCTCCTCCAGCTTGCGCCGCAGAGCGAGTTGCTCCGAGGCAGGCAGCAGGTGCTCGGGGGTGAGCTCCAGCAACACCAGGCCACGCTCGAACCAGAAGCAGAAGTCATCGAAGAGCGACTGCAGCAGCTGATCGAGCAACTGCGCCGGCTCCGAATCGGATTCGGGGGGCAAAGGTGATGGCGGTTGCGGAGGCAGAGCGGGGGGATCCGGGCTTTTCTCAGCGTAGGAATCCGCCCAAATCCCCTGCGTAGGATCTGGGTTGCTATCCCACCGCCGTGACCGCGACCCGCCCTGCCGCCTCGAACCCCTCCGGCAGCGTCGCAACCACCACGGCCACCACCGCGGCGGCGGACACCGCTCCCCTGCACCTCCCCAAAACCAGCGAAAGCGAGCAGCTGCTGCGCATCCGCCACTCGATGAGCCACGTGATGGCGATGGCGGTGCAGAAGCTCTTCCCCAAGGCCCAGGTGACCATCGGGCCCTGGACCGAGACCGGCTTCTATTACGACTTCGACAGCCCCGATCCCTTCACCGAGGCCGATCTCAAGGCGATCAAGAAGGAGATGATCAAGGTCATCAACCGCAAGCTGCCGCTCGAGCGCATCGAGGTGAGTCGCGCGGAGGCAGAAAGCCGGATTAAGGCCCAGAACGAACCGTACAAAATGGAGATCATGGCGGGCATCCAGGAGCCGATCACGCTCTACACCCTCGGCGAGGAGTGGTGGGACCTCTGCGCCGGCCCGCACGTGGCCAATACGAGCGAGCTCAACGCCAAGGCCTTCGAGCTGGAGAGCGTGGCCGGTGCCTACTGGCGCGGCGATGAGAACAACGCCCAGCTGCAGCGCATCTATGGCACCGCCTGGGAAACCGCCGAACAACTCACGGAATACAAGCGGCGCCAGGAGGAAGCCAAACGCCGCGATCACCGCCGGATCGGCACCGATCTGGATCTCTTCTCCATTGAGGATGAAGCCGGCGCCGGCCTGGTGTTCTGGCACCCCCGCGGCGCCCGCATGCGCCTGCAGATCGAAAACCTCTGGCGCGAATTGCACTTCGAAGCGGGCTACGAGCTGCTCTACACGCCGCACGTAGCCGACATCAGCCTCTGGAAAACCTCCGGCCACCTCGACTTCTACGCCGAAAGCATGTTCGGCCCCATGCAGGTGGATGAGCGGGAATACCAGCTCAAGCCGATGAACTGCCCGTTCCACGTGCTCACCTACGCCAGCACCCTGCGCAGCTACCGGGAGCTGCCGATCCGCTGGGCCGAGCTCGGCACCGTGTATCGCTACGAGCGCCCCGGGGTGATGCACGGCCTGATGCGCGTGCGCGGCTTCACCCAAGACGACGCCCACGTGTTCTGCCTGCCGGAGCAGATCAGCGATGAAATCCTGGCGATCCTCGATCTCACCGAGCAGATCCTCTCCACCTTCGATTTCCGCAACTACGAGATCAACCTCTCCACCCGGCCGGAGAAATCGATCGGCGAAGACGCCGTGTGGGACCTGGCCACCAAGGGCCTGGTCGAGGCCCTCGATCGCAAGGGCTGGGCCTACAAAATCGATGAGGGCGGCGGCGCCTTCTACGGCCCCAAGATCGATCTGAAGATCGAGGACGCCATCGGGCGGATGTGGCAGTGCTCCACCATCCAGCTCGATTTCAACCTGCCCGAGCGCTTCGATCTGGAGTACGTAGCCGCCGATGGCTCCAGGCAGCGGCCGATCATGATCCACCGCGCCATTTTCGGCTCGCTGGAGCGGTTCTTCGGGATCATGACCGAGAACTACGCCGGCGATTTCCCCTTCTGGCTGGCTCCCGAGCAGGTGCGTCTGCTGCCCGTCACCGATGACGTGCGTCCCTACGCCGAGCAGGTGTTGAGCCAGCTGAAGGCCGCTGGCGTACGCGCCAGCATCGATCACTCCGGCGATCGCCTCGGCAAGCTGATCCGCAATGGCGAGCAGATGAAAATTCCCGTGCTCGGGGTCATCGGCGCCAAGGAAGCTGAAAGCGAGCAGATCAGCCTGCGCAGCCGCCGTGAGGGTGACCTGGGCAGCGTTGCTCTGAGTGAACTCGTGGCGGCAGCTGCCCAGGCGAATCAGGATCGGAGTGCAGGTCTGCCCCTGGGCTGATGACCACCCTTCTGGCCGGCGACATCGGCGGCACCAAGACGCTCCTGGCGCTCTACCGCCACGATGGCGATGGGCTGGTGCAAGAACGATCCGAACGCTTCGTTTCTGCTGACTGGGACGACTTCGCCACCCTGGTGAACCACTTCCTCAGCTCGGGCGAGCCAAGGGAGGTCCGCCCCTCTCACGCCTGCTTTGCCGTGGCCGGTCCAGTGCGCAACGGCCGGGTGAAGCTCACCAACCTGCCCTGGCTGCTCGAGGAAACAGAACTAGCCGAGCGCTGCCGGCTTGAGCAGCTGGCGCTGGTGAACGACTTTGCGGTGCTGATCTACGGCCTGCCCCATTTGCAGGAGCATCAGCAGGTGCTGCTGCGGGCCGCACCGGATGGACCTGACCCAAGCGCGCCGGTGGCGATCCTTGGGGCGGGTACGGGCTTGGGCGTGGCGCTGGGTGTTCCCACGGCCACGGGCCTAAAGGCCTTAGCCAGTGAGGCCTCCCACGCTGAATTCGCCCCCCGCAGCGAAGCGGAATGGCAGCTCAAGCAGTGGCTGCAGGCGGATCTGGGGCTGGAGCGGCTTTCGATCGAACGGGTGGTGAGCGGTACGGGATTGGGCGATGTGATGCGCTGGCTTCTGGCCACCTCCCCCGATGCGGCGGGTCATGCGCTTAGCGAGGTGGACAGCGTTGAACTGCCGGCCGCCACCGCCAGCGCCGCGATGGCCGGCGATCCACTGGCGCGACGCGCCCTCGATCTTTGGGTTGGGGCCTACGGCAGCGTGGCGGGAGACCTGGCCCTGCAAAGCCTTTGCCTGGGGGGACTCTGGGTGGGTGGCGGCACCGCCGGCAAGCTGCTGGAGGAGCTGCGTTCACCGCTGTTTCTTGAGCCTCTGCTGGCCAAGGGGCGGCTCAGCCCGGTGGTGGATCAGGTGCCGGTGTACGCCCTCACCGATCCAGAGGCTGGCCTGTTCAGCGCCGCCTGCCGCGCCCGGATGCTGATGGGCTGAGTGGGACACTGGCCCCAGCAGTACCGACCGTATGGTCCGCCCCCGCATCGGCCAGGGGGTTGTGGTGGATGTTCCCGCCACGACAGCCAACCTCGGCCCAGGCTTTGATTGCCTGGGTGCCGCCCTGGATCTCAACAACCGCTTCGAGATGCGCTGCATCGAAGGCGATGGCGAGCGCTTCGAGCTGGTGATCGAAGGCAGTGAGGGTTCCCACCTGCGGGGCGGGCCCGACAACCTGGTGTACCGCGCAGCGCAGCGGGTTTGGAAGGAAGCCGGCGAGCAGCCCATCGCCATCGAAGCGCGGGTGCGCTTGGCGGTGCCGCCAGCGCGGGGCCTGGGCAGCAGTGCCACCGCCATCGTGGCCGGTCTGATGGGGGCCAATGCCTTAATCGGCGAGCCGCTCAGCCGCGAGAAGCTGCTCGAGCTCGCCATCGATATCGAAGGCCATCCCGACAACGTGGTGCCTTCCTTGCTGGGGGGCCTGTGCATGACGGCCAAGGCGGCTTCGCACCGCTGGCGCGTGGTGCGCTGCGAGTGGTCACCCGAAGTGCTGGCGGTGGTGGCGATCCCCTCCATCCGCCTCTCCACCAGCGAGGCTCGCCGGGTGATGCCCAAGGCCATCTCGATCGCCGATGCGGTGACCAACCTCGGCTCCCTCACCCTGCTGCTGCAGGGCCTGCGCACGGGCAATGGCGACTTGATCGCCGATGGCATGCACGACCGCATCCATGAGCCCTACCGCTGGGGGCTGATCCAGGGGGGGCGCCAGGTGCGCGAAGCGGCGATTCAGGCCGGAGCCTGGGGATGTGTGATCAGCGGCGCCGGCCCCAGCATCCTGGCGCTGTCCAATCGGGATCACGCCGGTGCAGTGCGCCGGGCCATGGTGCGTGCCTGGGAGAGCGAGGGCGTGGCCTCACGCTCGGAGGTGCTGCAGCTCCAGCAGATCGGCAGCCGCTGGAAAGCGATCGCCGATCGCCCCTCAGAAGCAGCCTAAGTAGAAATACTCAGCTGCTAGATTGCCAAATTCATGGCTTGATCCTGGGACGGGTACAGCCATCCAGTTGATGAGGTCTTCATGGACGCAATCCTGCCCATCCTGGCTGCGTCCACTGGGCTCTCAAGTTCAACGTTTGGTGATGCCGATCTAGCCGCAGGGCTGCTCACCGCATCGGGCAGCTTCCCCTGGCTGAGCCTGATCACGCTGCTGCCCGTTGCCGTGGCGCCGCTGCTGATGCTGCTCCCCGGCGACGGCACCGATCCAAAGCTGCCCCGCACGATCGCCCTGGTCACCCTGCTGGTGGACCTGGGCCTGATGCTCTACGTCTACAGCCAGCACTACGACGGATCCATTGCCGGCCTGCAGCTGGTGGAGCGCTTTGCCTGGGTGCCCTCGATTGGTCTGGAATGGTCCCTAGCCACCGATGGCCTCTCAGCCCCGCTGGTGGTGCTGTCCGGTTTGGTCACCTTGCTGTCGGTGGCCGCCAGCTGGAATATCCAAAAGAAAACCCGCCTTTATTTCGCCCTGCTGCTGGTCCAGGCCTCAGCGCAGGCGATGGTGTTCCTCTCCCAAGACTTCCTGCTCTTCTTCCTGGCCTGGGAACTGGAGCTGGTGCCGGTCTACCTGCTGATCGCCATCTGGGGCGGCCATCAGCGCCAGTACGCCGCCACCAAATTCATCCTTTACACCGCCACGGCGTCTTTGCTGATCCTGGTGAGCGGTCTGGCCCTGGCCCTGAACGGCCCCTTCACCCTCAACCTGAGTGAGCTGATCGCTCGCTCCCCCGGCGGCACCTTCGGCCTGCTCTGTTACCTGGGCTTCCTGGTGGGCTTCGGCGTGAAGCTGCCGATGTTCCCGCTCCACACCTGGCTTCCCGATGCCCACGGCGAGGCCAATGCCCCCGTGTCGATGCTGCTGGCGGGTGTGCTGCTGAAAATGGGCGGCTACGCGCTGTTGCGCTTCAACGTGCAGATGCTCCCTGAGGCGCACCTGCAGCTCGCTCCAGCGCTGGTGGTGCTTGGCATTGTCAACATCGTGTACGGAGCGCTGAACGCCTTCGCGCAAGACAACGTGAAGCGCAGAATCGCCTGCAGCTCCGTGAGCCACATGGGCTTTGTGCTGCTGGGGATCGGCGCCATCGACAGCCTCGGCATGAGTGGCGCGATGCTCCAGATGATCAGCCACGGCCTGATTGCCGCGGCGATGTTCTTCGTGACTGGTGTGTTCTACGAACGCACCAAAACCCTCTCAATTCCCAACATGGGCGGCCTGGCCAAAGTGCTGCCCATCACCTTCGCCTTCTTCCTGGCCAGCTCCCTGGCGTCGCTTGCCTTGCCAGGCATGAGCGGTTTCGTGAGCGAAATCACGGTGTTCCTCGGCCTCACCAGCAACGCTGATTTCACGGTGGGCTTCCGGGTGATCACCGTGGTGCTCGCGGCCATTGGGGTGGTGCTCACACCCGTGTACTTGCTGAGCCTCTGCCGCCGCGTGTTCTTTGGTCCACGCATCCCGGCTCTGGCCGTGTTGGGCGACATGAAGCCTCGCGAGCTCGTGATCGGCCTCACCCTGCTGGTTCCAACCCTGGTGATCGGCTTCTGGCCTCAGGTGGCGATCGATGTCTACGAGGCATCCACCACAGCCCTCTCCAACGATCTGGCTCAGCACGCTGTGGTGGCACTTCGGCTTCCCGCCCTCGGCTGAACCACAGGATCGATGGGCTTGAGCTGGAATAGATCCTTGCGGCATCTGCCCCAGTGGCAGCCGCAGGTCTCCAGCCTTCAGCCTGATGGTCACCAGCTCCTCCAGCAGCACCACCGCGATTCCTGAAATCCTTCGGGGTGAAGGTCTGCCCGTGTTCGAGGCAATCACTCCAGACGCGGTAAGCAGCCATATTCCTGAGCTGATGGCCCAGCTCAACCAAGAGCTGGGCGCACTGGAGCAGCAGCTTGAGCAGAGCTTCAGCAGCGGCACCGCCCTGAGCTGGAGCGCCGTGATGGATCCTCTCCAGCGCCTCGGCGAACGGCTGCGCTGGAGCTGGGGCGTGGTGAGCCACCTCAACGGGGTCTGCAACAGCCCGGAGCTGCGTGAAGCCCATGCAGCCCAGCAGGCGGCGGTGGTGCAATTCGGCAACAGGGCCGGCCAGAGCCAACTGATCTACCGGGCACTGGAGCAGCTGCAAGCGCACCAGGATCAGCTGGATCCAGCCCAGCAGCGCATCCTGGCGGCGGAGTTACGCGATATGCAGCTGCGGGGGGTGGGCCTGAGCGGCGCAGATCAGGAGGCCTTCAATGGAGCGAGCCAGGAGCTGGCGGAACTCTCCACCCGTTTTGGCAATCAGGTGCTCGATGCCACAAACGGTTGGACGCTGAGGCTCAGCGAAAGAGCCGACGTGGACGGACTGCCGGCCAGCCTGTTGGACCAACTGGCCCAGGCGGCGCGTCAGGCCGGTGATGCCGAAGCCACAGCCGAAAACGGGCCCTGGCTGCTCGGGCTGGACATGCCCCGCTTCGCCCCGTTCCTCAAGTACAGCCGCAGGCGTGATCTGCGCGAGCAGGTGTACCGGGCACATGTGAGCCGTGCCTCCGGCAAGGACGGCAATGAGCTCAACAACTGGCCGCTGATCGAGCGCATCCTCAGCCTGCGGGGCGAGCAGGCTCGCCGCCTCGGCTATGCCAACTGGGCTGAAGTGAGTCTCGCCGCCAAGATGGCCGACTCCGAATCGGCCGTGGAAGCGCTACTGGAGGAGCTGCGGGCGGCGGCCTACCCGGTGGCCAAGACGGAGCTCAAAGCCTTGGCCGACTGCGCCCGCCGCCATGGCGCCCCGGAAGCCGACGACCTCCAGCCATGGGATGTGAGCTTCTGGGCCGAGAAGCTGCGGCAGGAAAGCTTTGAGCTCGATAGCGAGGCGCTGCGCCCTTACTTCCCGCTGCCCCGCGTGCTCGACGGCCTGTTCGGCCTGTGCGAACGACTGTTCGGCATCACGATCGCAGCCGCCGATGGCGAGGCACCGGTGTGGCATCCGGATGTGCGCTTCTTCCGCATCCTCGACAACGGCCAACCCCTGGCGGGGTTCTACCTCGATCCCTACAGCCGCCCAGGCAGCAAGCGCGGCGGAGCCTGGATGGATGAATGCCTGGTGCGCTCGCGCAGCGCCGATGGCAGCCCCGTGTTGCCGGTTGCCTACCTGATCTGCAATCAGAGCCCACCGGTGGGAGACACCCCAAGCCTGATGACCTTCGAGGAGGTGGAGACCCTCTTCCACGAATTCGGCCACGGCCTGCAGCACATGCTCACCACGGTGGATCGGCCGCAGGCGGCGGGGATCAACGGTGTGGAGTGGGATGCGGTGGAACTGCCGAGCCAGTTCATGGAGAACTGGTGCTACGACCGCGCCACCTTGATGGGTATGGCACGCCACTGGCAGAGCGGTGAGCCGCTCCCCGAGCAGGAGTTCCGCAAGCTGCTGGCAGCGCGAACCTTCATGGGCGGCGCCGCCACCCTGCGCCAGGTTCATTTCGCCCTGGTGGATCTACGCCTGCACAGCCAGTGGCACCCAGGCTGCGGACAAACCCCCGAGCAGCTGCGCCGAGAGATTGCGGCAGACACCACGGTGCTCACCCCGATCGACGACGACGCCTTCCTCTGCTCCTTTGGTCACATCTTTGCCGGCGGCTACGCCGCGGGCTACTACTCCTACAAGTGGGCCGAGGTGCTGAGCGCCGATGCCTTCAGCGCCTTTGAAGAGGTGGGTCTGGAGAACGAGGAGCAAATCCGCGACACCGGCCGGCGTTTCCGGGACACGGTGCTCAGCCTGGGCGGCAGCCTGGATCCCAAACAGGTGTTCGAGGCCTTCAGGGGCCGCCAGCCCAGTAGCGATGCACTCATCCGCCATTCCGGCCTGGTAGCCGTCTGAGCTGAATCGGCTCAGCATGGGGAGAGCTTCAGGGCGGTATGGCTCTGCGTGTGGTGAACAGTGATCCCCTCGCCCTCGCCGATCAGTGGAGCTGTCCGGTTCCACTGATCGGCTTCGAAGCAGCCCTCGAGCGCAGTGTGTTCCGCTCAGGCCTGAGCCGCTCCGACTGGCTCAAGCGCCTGGCGAATGATCTGCACAAGCCGCAGCTGCTTCCCCTGCTCTGGCTGCTGCCGCGGCGCTGGACGCTGGCACCAGCGCAACTGCCGCCCAAGCTTCAGGCGTTAGCAGGCGTACTGGAACGGGGTCTGCTGACCCCGGCACTGCTGGCAGCCCTGGCCGACGATCTTCCCCATCTGCTGCCGGTACCCAACCCCGATCAAGCCAATGCCCTGAGCCTGTGGAGGAGTGACCAGCGGCCACCGCTTCCGCACGACTTTGCAACGCTGCAGCAGGCGGCCTCCGCGGATGCTGAATCTGAATCCCATGAGAACGCAGCCCCCGCCGGAGCAGCCCTCAGTGGCGGCCTGGTGTGGCGCAATGTTGGGCTGAGCTACGAGCAATCGCTGCAGCAACGGCAACTGAACAGCCTGGTGGCCCGGGTGTTGAACCGGTTAGCGGCCAATCGCCTCGGCGAGGATCCCTGGAGCTTTGAAGGCTGCACCACCAGCAGCGGTTGGTTGGCGCAACTGCAAGCCAACGGTTGGCAGGCGCGGGCTCAACTGCGCTGCAGCGTGGCCAGCTTCGGCCTAGGGGCCAGCCTGCCCCTGGAAGGTGGTGGCTGGAGCCAGGTGCCCCTGGCTCTCCCGATTCGCACGGGCCTGCTTGGCACAGATGGCGAGGAAGTGCAATCACTGCTGCCCCATAGCTGCCTGGAGCTGGAGCTGCGCAGCCCCGAGCAACTGCTGCGCTTGCAGTACTACCAAGGCACTGAAGGGCTCTGCGGCTGGGAAGCCCTGAACGATCTGCAGCGCCCGTGGCAAAACGATCGCCACAACGGCACCGTTCACTACCTCGGAGAGCCCTACGAAGGCGAACGGCTCCAGCAGCTGTTTGACCTCTTGGAGGTGATCGCTCTGGTGCACAACCTGGAGGCCAGTGAGCGCCAGCTGCTCCATGGCGGCTACGGCTCCCTGGGCTTCTGCATCGACAGCTCAGCGCTGATCCAGCAGGTGATGGAGGGCCGCTGCCAGTTGTTCCCGGTGCTGATGGGAGGGATCTGGCGCGAACGCCTCCGGCGCCGCGTCAACCAGCTTGGAGCGGCGGCAGACCCCTGGCTGGAGCCCTACCGGCAAGCGCTGCAAGAGCTCCCCCACGACGGCAGCCTGCACGGAACTGCTGCGGCCAGCGCCAAGCAACGGCTATTGGCCTGCCAGCCGCTCAGCAGCCCGTTTGTTCTGGTGCAGCAGTTGGCCCATCCAGCGCAGCCAGAATCGACTTGATCACCGGCAGACGAAAGGTTTCGGAAAACGGGCCCTGACTGCCGTTGTGATTCATCCCCTCGATGAGAGAACGTTGGACCCGGCCCGCAGCCAGAGCCTTGTTCCAGTTGGAGAGGGGCAGCAGGGGTGATCGGCCTGGATAGGCGATGCGGCCAAAGGCTGCAACGGGATCCTTGCTGCCCACGATCGTGGTGATACCAGCAAGCTGATGCAACTCCTGGTTGCCACTGAACACCCCGCAGAAACTGATGATGTTCACCGGCGCCCGCGTGATGCGGCGCAAGTAATCACCCACACCCATAGCCATCTCTGCTCCACCGCTATAGCCGGTGAGAACAATCCGGCTTCCCGCATCTGGCCGAAATCCAACCTCAGCCAGCCTGAGGCTGATCTTCAACGCAAGCTCGTAGTTGAGGATTGGGCCGTAGCGCCGATCCGAGGAAATGCCCACCTTGATCACATTGTTGGCCTGCACCAACACCGCGGCCAACAGCTGCACCAGGCCGTTGGGATGCTGCTCCTGCAACGCAAATAGCCGCCGCCAGAACCACTCACTGCCGGCATCTTCAGCCAGAGCCACCGGCATCACCGTGTAGGTTTCAAGCCCTCGCACCAGCAGGGTTTCAGCGGCCAGCTGCTGCTCCAATAGTTCCAGAAAGGCGGAAACCCGCGGCGGGTGATCCCGCTCCAACTGGTGAATGCCATCGAGATACACCACATAGCAGCGATGCGGACCTGTAGCCGGAGGGCTGCTTTCAAACAAGGTGGTTGGAGCCGGTAAGCCCTGCAGCCATCCTTCCCAAAAGGCGAATTCACTCACGAGTGAGTAGATGCCAGCCGCTGCGATCAACACCACCACCAGCAAGCCAATCATCTGCAGCAACAGCAGCAGATCTGCTGGCGCGAGAGCGGAGCGTACAAACAGAGCCAGATGGCCCAGGCCCACCAGGTTGATGCCAAGGCCGATCGCTAGAACCAACAGCAGCAGCTTGAGGTTGAAGCGCTGGCTCCAGGGATGCAGGTGAGCAGCGGCCTTCATGGCTCAGCCAGCTCCGAGGCAAGCATCGCGTAACCCCGTTGCCAGCTCTGACGAAACAACAAGGCCACGAGCACAAGAGCCAAGAGATAGCCGGGCGTGGTGAGCACAAGCGCTTGATCCCACGGCAGATCGAAGCGCACGTGCACAAAGGTGACCACATTGAGGTGAATCAACACCCAGAGCACCAGGCCGATGGTTTCACCGATGTAGGGAGCCGCCACGCACACGTAGAAACAGGCTGGCAGCAAACAGCTGGCGATCCCATCCACAAAGGCACTGGGATGAACCGGGTTGGATCCATAGAGATTGAGCAGCACCATGTCGATGGAGCTGCTCAAGAGAAGGGCCGAGGCCAGCACTAGCGCATCAATCAACAACCGCCAGAGGATCTCGCGAGCTCCCAAGCGGTTGGCAAAAAGGCCAAACACATGGGAGAGCGACATCGAAATCCCCACCACCAGCAATAGGCCAAGGCCCAGGTCGGAACGGATTAACCAGCCGCCCAGGCCATTGAGGAGACGCTCCAGATCAACCAGCATCGCCGGAGACCTTCAGGCGCTCGATCAACCTTGAGACGCGTTGCGCAACTGTGGACGGTTGACGATCCAGATCACAAAGATCGAGAGCACAGCGCAGTAGAAACACCAAACCGAGTTGAACGTGGCGCTGTAGGTGAGCCAGGTGAGGAAAATCGATACAAAGATCAGCACACCGAACAGCTTCACAGCCTTATCAGCAACAGCGATCAGCGGCAGAACAATAAAGCCCCAGTACACGAGCTCACCCACAGGCTCCGTGTTCACAAAGTTGTGAATGATGCTGTGCAGATTGGAGACGTCGTAGAGCAAGCGTCCCGAGCTGTGCACAGCCGGCTGAACAGCCGGTGGGTTAAACAGCACCGGCAGGTAGAAGGCAATCCCAAGCACCGTGGCGACGATCGCCACCCAACGCAGCCGCTTCTGCAAGCCACGCGAATCGGTGCTGCGACTGATCGACCAGGCACTCCAGGGGATCCAGATCATCCAGAAGCAATAGGCAAAGAACAGAAATCCCAAACCCGCCAGGGTCGTGAGGGGCTCCGTGCGGCCGTTATCAAGGGCCGTCCACTCCAGGCCTTCAACGAACTGCTGAACACCGAAGAAAAAAGGAACGAGCGCCAATGGAACGTAGTTGGGCTGCTTATTCGTGCGGGCCAGATGGGTGCTGTAGAGACCTAGGGGCATCAACACCGCAGAGGCTGTAAAGCTGGCAGAGGCCGAAAAGCACATGGTTGGCGTGCGTTTATACAGCTACAGATAGTTGCCAAGTGCCCTTCAGGCAACACATCAACCTGGAGCGGTAAGGATCCGTTGCCGATTAGGGCGCCAGGAGAACATCAGCCACAGCGCGCACGGCCCTCGGATGAATGATCAGCTGCCGGTGGGTGAACACCGGCAACGGCCGGCGAGTGCCCAGTGGCAACACCGCCCGCCAACCTGGGAACACGGTGAGATCGGTGGGGGTGAACAGGCTGTGGCACTCCAGCGACGCCAGCAAGACCTGATCGCGCTGCAGATCGCGCAGTAGCGCACTGCCGATCTTCATATCGGCAATACCCGCCAAGAGGCGGCGCGGCACCAACTGAGCCGCGAGCGTGCCGTTCTGCGGACTCCCCAGGCAGACAAAGCGACGGGTGCGCTGGCTGCCCCGGTGCTCCTGCAGCCAGGTGCGACCGATCACGCCGCCCATGGAAAACCCAAACAGATCCAAGGGGGTGTCGGGGCCGAAACGGGCCTCGATCAGAGCGGCCAACTGCGCCGCGAGTTCACGGATCGGCACCGCCCCCAAGCGATGGGGCAGATGGGGAGCAAACAACTCCAGCGCCGGGCTGCGCCGCAGCAGCTCCTCTTCCAGTCGCCGGAATAAGCGTGGCGTGTCCCACAGCCCATGCAGGAGCACAAGCGGTCGGGTCATGGGGGCCAGCGCCGCGAGCGTTGCACCGCCACGATGCCGCAGAAGCCAGGCACCGGCGCCTGGCATTTGCGCAATTCCAACCAGATCGGCACGTCGCCGTAGATCTCCTCCAGCAGGCTGAAGATCTGATCACTCCAGTGCTCCAGGGTGAGGCAGCAGATCGTGCGCGCCTGACGCTGCAGCGCCTGGATCGCCAGGCTGTAGTCGAGGCTGTGCTCCAGGGCATCAGCGGCGGCGGCGACGCTCAAGTTGCAGCCCAAGCTGAAATCCAACTCAAACCACTGACCCGTTTGCCGCTCGTGCTCGAGCACCCCCACATGGGCCCAGAGGCGCAGGCCCCGCACCAGCACGCGATCCGCCGGAGCGCTCACAGGGGCAGATCGCGGTGGGTGAAGCTGCGGTCCCCGCTGGCGTAGTCGGCGGCGATATGACCATCACCGCGCATCAGGTAGCGATAGGTGACCAATCCCTCGAGTCCCACCGGCCCACGGGGGGGAAGCGTTTGGGTGGAGATGCCCACCTCAGCGCCGAAGCCGTAGCGGAAGCCATCGGCAAAGCGGGTGGAGCAGTTCACGTAGACGCCGGCACTATCAACACTGCGCAGGAACCTCTCCGCAGTGGAGGGGTTCGTGGTGCAGATGGCGTCGGTATGGCGGGATCCATAGCTGCCGATGTGCTCAAGGGCCTGATCGAGCGACTCCACCACCCGCACCGACAGCACCAGGTCGGAATACTCGCTGCGCCAATCGTCGTCGCTCGCGCTCTCGCTCACGCCTAGAGCCTGGCTGGCGGCATCACCGCGCAGCTGCACACCTGCAGCAGCGAAGGCCGGCAGAGCGGCGGCGAGGAAGGCGGGCGCCGATTGCTGATGCAGCAACAGCGTTTCGATGGCGTTGCAGGCGGCGGGGTATTGGGTTTTGGCGTCCACAGCGATCCGCAGCGCCTGGGCAACATCCACCTCCCGATCGACGTAGAGGTGGCAGATGCCATCGGCATGACCAAGCACCGGAATGCGGGTGTTGTCCTGGATGAAGCGCACCAGCTCGTTGGAACCGCGCGGAATGATCAGGTCCACCAGCCCATCGAGCTTCAGCAGCCCCAGGCTCTCCTCGCGGGAGGTAAGCAGCTCCAGGGCCTGGGGGTCGACAGCGCTGTTGGCCAGCCCCTCCCGCAGCGCCTCAAGGATCGCCGCGCAGCTGCGGCTCGCCTCGCGGCCGCCTTTGAGCATGGCGCCATTCCCCGAGCGGATCGCCAGGGAGGCGATCTGCATCACCGCATCGGGGCGGGCTTCAAAAATCACCCCCAGCACCCCTAGAGGCACGCTGACCCGCTCGAGCACCAGGCCGGCATCAAGCTCGCGATGCAGTTGCCGCACCCCCAGCGGATCGGGAAGCTGCGCCACCTGCCGCACACCGTCGATCGCGCCAGCCAACTTGGCGGCATCCAGCTTCAAGCGCGCCACCAACGCGGGAGCGAGGCCATCGGCCGCTGCTGCCTCCAGATCAGCCTGATTGGCCGCCACGATCCGGCCAGCGGCAGCCTCGAGCGCCGCGGCCATGGCCTGCACCGCCTGGCTGCGTTGCTGACCGCTCAGGCGTCCAAGCGCCATGGCCGCCCGGCGCACGGCGGCAGCCCGTTGCAGCAGATCAGGAGAGGGATCAGGGACGCTCACAGGGGAGGCAGCAGTGGCGGCGGGAGTGGCGGCATCATCCCAGCTTGGTGTTGACCAGACGCTCCTGGGCCAGGCGCGCTGCGCCGAGGCGGCCGGCTCCATTGCCGAGGGCGCAGCAGCGAATCTGCAGGCCCTGGCGACTCTCGTGTTGCACCCGTTGCTCCACCTCGGCCAGAGCGGCCGGCAGAAAGTGCTCGCTGGCGGCGCTCAGACCGCCACCGATCAGCACCAGCTCAGGGGTGAGCATGTAGATCAGCGAGCTCAGGCCCACACCCAAACGCTGCCCATAGCGCTGCCAGATCGCCAACGCCTCTGGATCAGCGGCCGCGGCCCGCTCGCAAAGCTGCTGGGGGGTGAGCGGTGAGAGCCGGCCCAGGGCCGCAATGCTGCAGAACTGCTCCAGCGAGCCGCGGTTGCCGCTGTTGCAGGGGGGTCCCTCAGGATCAATACAGATCAGGCCTGGCTCCGCAGCCGCGCCGCCGTGACCGGTGAACAAGGTGCCGCCGAGCATCACGCCCCCACCCACGCCGGTGCCGAGGGTGAGCAGCAACACATCCGAGAAGCCGCGGGCCGCCCCCTGCCAGGCCTCCCCCACCAGCGCGCAGTTGCCATCGTTGGCAAGGGTGACGCGCCGCTGCAACTGCGGCTCCAACCACTCCGCCAGGGGGATCTGCTCCCAGCCCGGCAGATTGATGCACACCCTGGCCACCCGACCGGCCGCATCCATGGGGCCCGGTAATCCCACGCCAACGCAGCTGGCCAGGCGCTCCGGATCCAGCTGCTCCACCGCCTCCACAATCGCCATCACCACGGCGCCAGGCATGGGGGGTTGAGGCGTGCTCACCTCCAACTCCGCCAGCAGCTCCCCCTCAAGGCTGAAGCGGCCGAGCTTGATGGCCGTACCGCCCAGATCCACACCGATCAGCTGGGTCATGGCAGGCACCTAGAAGCGGAACAGCAGCTGCAACTGGCTCTGCCAGCGGCCTTCGGTATCGATCGAAGTCTGCACGCCGAGGCGATCACTCGCCTGATAGCGGAGGGTCACCTGGGGGGGGATGTCGCTGCGATTGGGGGCCGCCAGCACGGAGAAGTTGAAGCGCTCGGTGACATCCAGACCGATCTCCGAACCGAGCACCAACTGGGAGGGCAGCCGGCGGGACCGGTTTTCAGAGGGGAGCACCTCGGAAGGGGCGAAATAGGTGGGGTAGAGGGCAAAGGTGAGGCGCTGACCGAAGGCATCGCTCAACCCGCCCACCAGCGGGGAAAGCAGCGACTGGCCCAGCACCGTGGCCAGGGCAGCGCCGGCATTGCCACCGGCCAGCCCCACCAGGGAGTTACCACCGATCAGCGCCACCAATCGCTCCTGCGGCAGCGGCGGAGAGCTGGTGAGGCGGATGTTCTCCGCCAGGCGATCGGCCGGTCCGGCAGCTTCCACCCGCACCTTCACCAGCCGCAACTGATCGATCGAATTCGTGGGCGCCGTGACATTCCAGTCGTAGAGGCTGGAGCGGCTGGCGTCGTTGACGCCAAGGGTGTCCGACACACGGGTGCGCAGGGCGATGTCGACATAGGGGATCAGCCCGAGGCTCGGGGTGAACACGGCCACGTTGGGCGCATCGGGATCGAGGCTGAAGTTGGTGGTGAACAGGCTCAAGCGGCCATTGAGCAGACGCACAACGCCGCTCACCTGCAGGGAGGGATCCAAAGGCCCGCGCAGGGTGAGCACCCCACCAGTGTTGAAGTTGAGCACGTTGGGAACGCCCACCTTCAGATCGGGGCCAAAGCGCAGCCGCAGGCCGTCGAAGCTGAGGGAGGGGAGATTGGGCACAGCGTCACGCAGATCGCGGCTAGCGGAGCTCTCCATTTGCTGACCCATCACCAGCAGGGGTTCGCTGAAGTCCCAGCGCTCCTCCACCAGTTCCCGCACACTCACCGGGCGGGTGGGCGCCTCCTCGGTGGCCAGCTGGCCTGGCTGCACGTTGATCCGGCCGCGGCTGAGCTGCAGTTCGCCACTGAGGGCAGGCCGGCGCAGGGAACCGGTGATCAGCACCTCTCCGGCGGCTTCCGCCTGCATGCGGGGCAGCTGGAACGGCGCCTGCTGCACCTGCAGCTTCAAAAGCCGCTGGGCCTGGGCAATGGGTTCGATCAAACCGAGCTGGCCGCTGCCGCTGATCAGGCCGCGCTCGCCCACGCGGGCGGTGAGCTGCTGCAGCTCCAGCTCGCGGAAATCAAACAGCACCGTGGCTTCCAGATCGCGCATGGTCTGCCCAGCCACCTGGAGCAGGCCGTTGCGGAAGCGGAGGAAGCCGTTGGCCACCGGAGCCTGCAGGGAACCGCGCACGAGCAGTTGCAGGTCGGCGCTGCCCTGCTGCCACTGCACCCCGGGTCCAGCAAGCACCGTGAGGAATTGCAAGCCATCGCCGCGACTCGCCACCCGCAGCTCCAAATCGTCGCGATCGGGCTGCAGTGGAACGGTGCCCTTGAGATCAAGGCTGTTGGCTGCCCCATCGCTGCGGAGCGACCAATCGAGGTTGAGGGTGTCGTTGGCGAGGGACAGTTCCCCGCGCTCCAACGTGAGGGGCTGGGCGCCCAGGGCTGCCTCCTGCAACGCCAGGGCCATCTCGAGGACCGGGCGGCGGCGACCGTCGCCCACCTGGAAGCGCCCCTTGGCCGCCAGACCACCACGCAAGCCATCCGGCACGTTGGTGAACAGCGCCAGCAACGCCAGAGGCAGTTGCTCCACGCTGAAGCTGGTGGCACCCCCGAGGGGTCCGCGCAGCACCACCTGCACCGGCTCGGCGGTGAGCGCCTGATCGCGATCCTCACCCCGCAGCCACAGATGACCGCTGGCCTCGAGATCCAGGGAGAGGCGGCTGATGGATGGTCCGCGGAGGGTGAGATCGGCGTTCAGCAATCCCTCGAGGTTGCGGGGATCGAGGCGCTCGGCCGTGGTGCGGGAACGGGTGAGCGCTGCTTGGAGTTGCAGCTGGGCCTGGCGCAGAGCCGCGAGCTGCTCATCCAGGCTGAGGCCCAGGGTGTCGATCACCAGGCCTTGCAGGTCTCGGGCGGACCCTGCCGAGCGCAGCGGGCCACGGCGCCAGCGCTGGGATGCGTCCCAAAGCTGCTGCAGGGCCTGGGATCCGAACTGACGCGCCTCAAACCGGGCCCAGAGGGCACCGCCCTGTTCGCCGCGCAGGCGCAGGGCAACACTGTCTTGCCCCTGACCCAGCCAGCGCCCCTCCGCGTTGTAGCGGCGCTGGCGGTAAGCCCCCGTGGCGCTGAGGCTGCGACCGTAGATCCCCAGCAACTGGGGGCGTTCCACCTGGATCGAGCCAGAGATCCAGAGGGGCTTGGGGTCCAGATGGCCGCGGCCACTCAGATCACCCTGCAGAGGCTGGAACTGGCCCCTGGGGCCGAGGGCGAACTGCAGCCCAGCCAGGGGAAAAGCCTGCGAGGTCCAGCGGTAGCGGCGCGGATCCCCCGCCAGAGACAGCACACCCCCATCACGCTCCAAGCGGACGCGGCTGGGCAGCCAACGACGATCCAGCCGTGCCTGCAGCTGGCCGGGCTCTGCAGGTGCCAGGGCTTCAAGCCCAAGGCTGCCGCCGCCTCCTGCGGTGCCTTGCAAGGCGCCACGCCAGGTTTCCTGAAGCAACAGCGGCCCCACGCCGGGATCGCGCACCAACAACTGCAGCTCGGGACGGAGCTGATCCAACGCACCGCGCACCGATCCCCAGGCATCGAGCTGCCCGCGCAGCCGCGTGCCCAGCCATGGACTGAGGCGCTCCAGCGGGAAGCCCATCAGGTCGAGATCCAGCTGCAGGACTCCCGGGCTCAGGCCGCCGTTGGCCTTGGACTGGAGCGGTAAGCGGGCCGAGGCCTGCAGCACGGCCGAGCCCAGGCGCTGCAGCTCCAACAAGCGGGGCTGGAGCCGCAAACGCGCCTGCCAAGTGCCGATCAGCGGGTTGGCCTGTTGCTGCAGATCGAGTTGGAACTGTGGACGACTCCAGCCACCGATTTGCTGCAGCGATGCTTCCAGGCGAGGGTTGGCGCCCAGCAGCGCACCAAGGCTGGCCTTGAGCTCCTCACCCAGCCGCAACTCGCCCGTGTTCAGCCGCACAGCGGGCCAGAGCTCGCCGCTGGCAGTGAGGCGTGCATCACCGCGGCTCATTTGCAGCTGCCGCACCAGCACCTTGAAGGAGGGTTGGTTGCGGATGGCGATCTGCGACTGCAACCGCAGCGGGCGTGGAGGCAGCTGAGCCAGACGCAACCCCTGCCAATCGGCCGAAAGCTGCAGATCCGGACGCTGCCATGGACCCTTGAGATGGGCCTGCAGCCGGTGGCCTCGGCGGGGATCCTGGGCCTTCAGCCAGAGCTGGAGTTGCCCCGGCAACTGATTCGCGCGTCCGTCGGCCAGCTGCAGCCGACCGTCGAGCCGCCCACGCCACGGCCCCCAGGCCAGAGCGGCAGGGCTCAGCTGAACACCCTGCGGCGTGCAGCCCGCCGCCAGCCGCGACGACGTGAGCGGTTCCCGCAGCCCCTGGAGCCGCCAGCGCACAGCTTCAGCCACCAGGCCCCCGCTGCAACGGCCCGCTCCCGGGCGGCGTTGCAACAGCAACTGACCATTCAGCACGCCATCGACCCGTCCGACCAACTGGCCATGCAGCCCTTGAGGCAGCAAGGGCATCAGCGGCGGCAACGGCAGCTGGCGCGGTTGCAGCTGCACGCTCCAGCTGCGCTGCTGCCAGTTGGCCTGGATTTGAAACGGGAGTTGACCGCCCTGCTGCGGTGCGATCGAGCCGCGCACCTGCACCTCACGGCGCCAAAGCGGCAGATCAGCGGCCCCTCGAAACGAGAAGCGGGTGGGCCCAACAGCGGTGTGCAGAACGCCCTGGCCCGGTTCAGGCACCTGAATGCGCAGGCCCACCCGCGGCGGTTCACGGCCAGGCGCCTGGCTGGGGAGCTGCCAGAACGCACCACGGCGATTACGCCGCAACTCCACCGTGGGCCGCAGCACACGGATCTGCAGCACCACCGCTCGCTGCAGCAGGCTGGCGAGCGGATCCAACGCCAGCTCCACCGCCGGCGCGTCCACGGTGGAGAGGTTGTTGGGGCCGGGGAGGAAGCGGCTGCGGCCTGCCGCCAGGCCGAGGGGGCGAAGACCGGCGTAGGGACCCAGCTGAAGCGGTTGCCCAAGCGCACGGCTCACCAGGCGCTCCAGCCAGGGGCGACGCTCGGCGTAGAGCGACGAGGCGAGGCGATCAGCTCCTGCCCAGCCGGCTGCCAGCAGAGCCACCACTCCGCAACCAGCCAGCACCAGCACCGGCCGCGAAGCGGCCAGCTGGTTGTCGCCAACAGGGCGGCCTGATCGGCGGAGGGATCGGTGGATCCGGCGGCCCGTGGGTCTCAGAAGCTGAGCAGGCCGCAATATAAAGGTGATCTTTCGCCCCGCCGAGCCCCCATGCGCGCTGATCCCCTGCTGCTCACCGCCGGCGAGTGGCTGGGTGTGGCATCAGCCGTGTTGCTGGTGCTCACAGTGGTGGCGTTCCTCGTGCGCTGGGGCATTCGCTTCCGCCTGGTGGGGATCACCAGCTTCACGGTGCTGCTGTCGCTGTCGTGCCTGGCCTTCGCCGTGAGCTACGCGCCCAGGCAGCAGGTGGAGGGCGCCATCAGCGTGCCGGTGGTGTTCGACAACGGCTCCGATCTGGTGATTGCCGCAGCTCCGGCTCAGATGGATCCCGAGGCCTACGGCCCCTCCGTGCAGCAGGTGGCCCTCAACCTGCGCGGCAGTGGTCGGGGCACCCAGCAGGTGGAGGTCCGGCTGCGGCGCGTAGAGCCCAAAGGTGACGACAGCGATGTGCCTGTGGTGCTGGCCACCGCGATCCGCAACCTCGATGACGGCACTGTGATCCTGAAGGGCTGATCCGCTTGAGCTCTGCTGCAGACCCACAAGAGCTCTCCCTCTATCCGCTGCCGCGGCAGTTCCGGCGCGAGGAGGCTGTGCTGCAGCAGCAGGGCGTGGGCAGCTGGGCTGATCTCGCGGCGCTCCCGGATTCCGAGCTGCTGGCGCTCTCCCGCCGGGGCGGGGCGTTGGAGCGGCAGCTGCGCAAGCTCAGGGGTCAGGCGCAACTGGTGGTGGAGCTGAGCCTTCAGCCCCATGAAGCAGCACTGCTGCTCTACGCGGGCATCGCCAGCAGCCGCGGCCTGGCCCAGGCCTCGCCGCAGCAGCTGCTCACCCAGCTCGGACGGCTGGAGCGCTCCCTCACCGGCATGGCACCCGCCCGGGTGGATGCCACAACCGTGCGCGCCTGGATCCAGCGCGCCCAGCGAGCCACCAGTCGCTCAGCGAACTGACCCCATCGCCCATGGGCACGGCCTCGCTCTCACTGAAATGGAACTAGACCTCGTCGACCAACCGGCCGCTCTGCCATGACCCCACACCGCTGCAGCGGCCCCGGGCTGGCCATCGTTGTCGCCGCCCTGATCGCTGCCCTGCCCGCCCAGGCCAATTCACCGCTGCTGGAGTCGGTGAAAAAGAATCCCCAACGGGCTCAGGCCCTCTGTGCCGAGCTCAAGGCCCTCAACGCCCAGGGCATCTCGTACACCTCGCCCCAGGCGGTGTCACAGATCGCCTCACGCCAGGGCCTAAGCAACACCGACGCCGAAATCGTGTCCACCTACGTGGTGGGGCTCTACTGCCCAGACGTGCGCTGAGGTGAGCGCTGCGGTGCACGACAGCTGGATCGAGGCTGCTGACGGCCTCCAGCTGTGTTGCCGCATCTGGTTACCGGCGGGTGAAGGGCCTTGGCCCGTGCTGCTGATGCGCCAGCCCTATGGGCGAGCCATCGCTTCAACAGTCACCTACGCGCATCCCAGTTGGTATGCCGGCCATGGCTTCGCCGTGGTGGTGCAGGACGTGCGCGGCCGTGGCGGTTCTGAAGGCAGCTTTGCCGGCTTCAGCCAAGAAAGCGCCGATGGCACGGCCACCCTCGCCTGGCTGCGCAGCCAGAGCTGGTGCAACGGCCGCGTGGGCAGTTACGGCTTTTCTTATCAGGGATTCACTCAGCTGGCGCTGTGCAACGCGAGCCAGCTGCCCGATGCCCTCGCTCCGGCGATGGCGGGCCTGGATGAACGGCTGCACTGGGCCAGCGAGGGGGGATGCCATTGGTGGGCCCTGGGCGTTGGCTGGGGGTTGCAGTTGGCAGCTCAGGCTTGCCAGCGCCGCGGCGATCACGAGGGCTGGCGTGAGATCCGCCGCAGCCTCGAGAGCGGCGCTTTCCTGCAGGAGGGTCTCCACCTGTTGCAGGCCCATGACCCAGACGGCATGGCCGCCGGCTGGTTGCAGCGCGATCCCGCCCATCCCGACGGCTGGCGGGTACACACGCCGCCCGCAGCCCTCTGGCGGAAACCGATGCTCCTGATCGGAGGCTGGCACGATCCCCACCTGGGCGGTGTGCTGGATCTCTGGCGGCAGGCGAGGGCCGCCGGAGCGCAGCCGCTGCTGCGGGTGGGCGCCTGGAGCCATCTGCACTGGCGCGGAGGAGTGGATGAGCTGCAGCTGGCCTTCTTCAACCAACACCTGCGCGATCAAGGCGACGCCTCAGCCCAGCTGAGCGACTCGATCCGGCTGCAGGATCTCGCAACGGGCCAATGGCAGCCGCGCGATCCGTTGCAGTGCAGCAACCAACGCTGGAGGCTCAGAAGCAATGGCCTGGCGGCGATTCAAGCGGAGGAAGGCCAACTCCTACCAAGCGATCAGGTGGCTGGCGGCACCGTGACGGTGGTGCACGACCCGTGGCGGCCCCTGCCGGGGCGCGGCGGCCATCTCGGCCTGGATGCCGGCTTGGTGGAGCGGGCCGATCTGGACCAGCGCAGCGACGTGGCCTGTTTCACCAGCAACGCCGTGGATCAACCGATGGAGGTGCTGGGTCGGCCATGCCTGGAGCTGCAGGCAGGGGCTGATCAGCCCGGGTTCGACCTCTGCGCCGCGCTCTCGGTGGTGAAGCCCGATGGATCGGTTCTGCAGGTGAGCAGCGGCGTGGCCCGCTGGCGCGGCGAGGCGTGCCTGGCAATGGCGACGCGATCGGTTCTGCTGCAGCCGCTGCTGCTCACTCTCCAGCCCGGCGAGCGGCTGCGCCTCTCCATCGGCCTGGCGGCCTGGCCGCAAATCGCCGTAAACCCTGGCGACGGCTCACTGCCTTCGGGGCCGGCCGGTCCGCAGCACCGAGTGATCAGCGTGGGCCTGGAGCTGCGCAACGCCTCACTCAGCATCCAGCCGATGGTTGGGGCAAACTGAAGCCCACTTCTTTCGGCTGTGATGTTGCGCCTGCTGCGCCCTGCCCTCTCCGCCCTGGTCGCCGCATCGTTGCTGGGCACCATCTCCAGCGCTCCTTCGGCGTTCGCCCAGAGCGGCAGCCCCTCCACAGCGAGCAGTGCAACGGCCCTCAGCGTGGAGCAGGCGCGCGCCGCCGCGGTGCGCATCCTCAACGCCGTGAAAAACAAGGACGCCAAGGCGCGTTTCGAGCAGTTCAGCCCCGAGATGCAGGCGGTCACCAGTCCGTCGATGATTGCTGCCACGATGCGCAGCCAGCCCAGGGTGCTGAGCTACGAACTGCTCAGCGTGCGCAGTGGCAAGGCTGGCAGCACCGTGGAAGCGGAGATCACCACCGCCGCCGGCAAGCGTGTGGTGTTCATGGTGCTGAACGGAGCCGGCCAGATTGCGCGGTATTACTTCGACCGCGCCGATGACAACACCAGCAAGGTGGCGCAGCAGTTCGTTCAGGCGGTGAGCACCGGCAACTTCATCACAGCCCAGAGCTTTCTGAGCCCTGAGGTGCAAAAAGAGCTCACCCCGGCGGTGCTGCAGGCCAAGTGGTTTGAGCTGCAGCGGGAAACGGGCAACTTCGTGCAGGTGGGACGGGTTGTTGAAGCGGAAAGCACCCCCGATACCCGCCTGGTGCTGGTGAACGTGCGGTTCAACCGCTTGAGCGACAACCTCTTTGTGATTCTCAACGGCGAGAACCAGATCACCGGGGTGGATTTCCCCGAGTATCCCGCCGGTCCGCGCTGAACCCTCACCCGCAGCGTCAGCGGATCAGAGCGGAGCTGGGAGGAGGAGCAGCGCCCGAGAAAAACGGCCTTAAGCTCCCAGCCACGCTTTGGTAATCAAGCCTGTGCTGGCTCAGCTCGACTGGATGGTGGACGATGCCCAGCGCTTGGCCGAGTGCCGGCACGATCACCCCTTTGCGGTGCTGGGGCCCCAACCCCTCGAGAACGGCAGCTGGGTGGTGCGGGTATGGCTGCCCGAGGCCGAGCGGGTTGAGCTGATGACCGGGGGCACGGCCACGCCGATGGCCACCCCCCATCACCCCTGGATCTTTGAGGCCGAACTGTCCCACGACCCGGGCACCGGCTATCAGGTGCATGTGCTGCGCGGCGGCATCGAGCACGTAGCCCACGACCCCTGGGCCTTCCGCGATGAGTGGATGGGCGAGATGGATCGCCACCTCTTCGCCGAGGGGAACCACCACCACATCTGGCAGCGCATGGGCGCCCATGTGACCAGCCGCAATGGGGTCACCGGCGTGATGTTCTGCCTGTGGGCCCCCAATGCCCGCAGCGTGTCCGTGCTGGGGAACTTCAACAGCTGGGATGGCCGCCACCATCCGATGCAGGCACGGCTCGGCGGTTGCTGGGAGCTGTTCATCCCGGGCCTCAAGGCCGGCGAGATCTACAAATACGAAATCCGCACCCAGGCCGGGCACTGCTACCAGAAGGCCGATCCCTACGGCTTCCGCCACGAGGTGCGTCCCAACAACGGATCGATCGTTGAAGCCCTGGGCAACTTCCAGTGGGGCGACAGCGCCTGGATGCAGGAGCGCGACAACAGCAATCCCCTCGATCAGCCGATCGCGGTGTACGAGATGCACCTGGGCAGCTGGATGCACGCCAGCGCTGATCAGCCCTACCTCGAGCCCGATGGCACAGCGCGTCCGCCCGTGCCGGCGGCCGACCTCAAGCCAGGCGCCCGCCTGCTCACCTACCCCGAGCTCGCCGATCGGGTGATCCCCTACGTGAAAGCCCGCGGCTTCACGCACATCGAGCTGATGCCCATCTCGGAGCATCCCTTTGATGGCTCCTGGGGCTACCAGGTGACGGGTTGGTACGCGCCCACCAGCCGCTTCGGCACTCCGGATGAGTTCCGGGCCTTCGTGGATCGCTGCCACGCCGAGGGCATTGGCGTGATCCTCGACTGGGTGCCGGGCCACTTCCCGAAGGATGCCCATGGCCTGGCCTTCTTCGATGGCGCCCACCTCTACGAGCACGCCGATCCGCGCATCGGCGAGCACAAGGAGTGGGGCACGCTGATCTTCAACTACAGCCGCAACGAGGTCCGCAACTTCCTGGTGGCGAACCTGGTGTATTGGTTCGAGCAATTCCACATCGATGGCATCCGCGTCGATGCGGTGGCCTCGATGCTCTACCGCGATTACCTCCGCCCGGATGGCGAGTGGATCCCGAACGAGCACGGCGGCCGTGAGAACACCGAGGCCGTGCACTTCCTGCAGCAGGCCAACCACGTGCTGTTCCAGCACTTCCCCGGTGCGCTCTCCATCGCTGAGGAATCCACCACCTGGCCGATGGTGACCAAGCCCACCGACATGGGCGGCCTGGGGTTCAACCTCAAATGGAACATGGGCTGGATGCACGACATGCTCGATTACTTCGAGCTGGATCCGTGGTTCCGCCAGTTCCACCAGAACAATGTGACGTTCTCGATCTGGTACGCCTACACCGAGAACTTCATGCTCGCCCTCAGCCACGATGAAGTGGTGCACGGCAAGAGCAACCTGCTGCACAAGATGCCGGGCGACGACTGGCAAAAATTTGCGAATGTGCGGGCTCTCCTCGCCTACATGTGGACCCACCCCGGCAAGAAAACCATCTTCATGGGGATGGAATTTGGCCAACGGGGCGAATGGAACGTGTGGGGCGACCTCGAATGGGAGCTGCTCCAGCACGAACCGCACCAGGGGCTGCAGCGCTTGGTGGACGACCTCAACAGCTTCTACAAATCCGAGCGAGCGCTCTGGGGTGATGACTTCAGCGACTTCGGCTTCCAGTGGATCGACTGCGATGACAATCGCCACTCGGTGATCAGCTTCATGCGCCGCGAGAGCACCACCGGCCGCTGGCTCGTGGTGGTGGCCAACTTCACGCCCCAGAGCCACTCGCACTACCGCATCGGTGTTCCGATGAGCGGCTTCTACAGCGAGGTGTTCAACACCGATGCCGAGCGCTACGGCGGCAGCAACCTGGGCAACCTGGGCGGCAAATTCACCGATCAGTGGGGCATTCACGGCTACGAGAACTCCCTCGATCTCTGCCTGCCGCCCCTCTCGGTGCTGGTGTTCCAGCGCGATGAGAAGCGCAGCCAGGAGCTGGAGGCAGCCGAGGCGCTCTAGCTCTGTGACGAAGCGCCAGAACGCCGGGCCCGAACGGCGTTCAAAGGGGGTGGCTTCGGGTAGGTTCGCGCTTCGCGTATTGATCGCCCATGACCGAAACCGCCCCCCTGCTGCTGCGCGCCGCCCGAGGTGAGCAGGTGGAGCGGCCTCCGGTCTGGATGATGCGCCAGGCCGGCCGGTACATGAAGGTGTATCGCGACCTGCGCGACCGCCACCCCGGCTTCCGGGAACGCTCCGAGATTCCCGATCTGTCGTTTGAGATCTCGATGCAGCCGTTCGAGGCCTTCAAGCCCGACGGCGTGATCCTGTTCTCCGACATCCTCACGCCCCTGCCGGGCATGGGCATCAATTTCGACATCATCGAGAGCAAGGGCCCGCTGATCCACGACCCGATCCGCTCCCTCTCCCAGGTGGAGGCGCTGCGTCCGCTCAATCCCGCCGAGAGCATGCCGTTTGTGGGTGAGGTGCTCACTCGCCTGCGCAGCGCCGTGGGCAACCAGGCCGCCGTGCTTGGTTTCGTGGGTGCTCCCTGGACCCTCGCCGCCTATGTGGTGGAGGGCAAGAGCAGCAAGAACTACGCGGTGATCAAGGCGATGGCCTTCCGCGAACCTGAGCTGCTGCACAAGCTGCTCGATCACTTCGCCGAATCGATTGCCGCCTACCTGCGCTATCAGATCGATTCCGGTGCCCAGGTGGTGCAGATGTTCGATTCCTGGGCCGGTCAGCTCAGCCCCGCCGACTACGACACCTTCGCTGCGCCCTACCAAAAGAAGGTGGTGGACCTGGTGAAGCAAACCCACCCCGATACCCCCTTCATCCTCTACATCTCCGGCAGCGCCGGCGTGATCGAGCGCATGGCCCGCACCGGCGTCGACATCGTGTCGCTGGATTGGACCGTGGACATGGCGGAAGGCCTGGCCCGCCTGCCTGAGCATGTGGGAGTGCAAGGCAACGTGGATCCCGGCCTGCTGTTCGGCACTCAGAAAGCGATCCAGGAGCGCATCGACGACACCGTGCGCAAGGCCCGCGGCCGCAAGCACATCCTCAACCTGGGCCACGGCATCCTGCCCGGAACCCCGGAGGAGAACGGCCAGTTCTTCTTTGAAGCCGGCAAGAGCGTGATGGAGCGCATCGGAGCCGCCGCTTGAGCACGGCGAACGCCCGGATCCTGATCACCGGCGCCTCCGGTTGCGTCGGTCAGCACATTGCTGAGCAGCTCCTCCGCGAAACCGACGCGGAGCTGCTGCTCTGGCTGCGGGATCCGGCCAAGCTCACCGCCGTTCCGGCCGATCACCCGCGCATCACGCTGCTGGTGGGTGATCTGCGGGATCCCGAGCCCCACCGCGCCGCGATCGCCTCAGCCACGCGCATCATTCACACCGCCACCGCCTGGGGAGATCCCGAGCGCGCCCAGCAGGTGAATGTGGTGGCGGTGAAGCAGATGCTCGCTGCGACGAATCCAGCCGTGCTGGAGCAGGTGGTGTACTTCTCCACCGCCAGCATCCTCAATCGCAATCTCGAGCTGCTGCCCGAAGCGATGAGCTGCGGCACCGAATACATCCAAACCAAAGCCCTCTGCCTGCAGCAGTTGGAGCAACATCCGCTCGCCCAGCGGATCGTGGCGGTGTTCCCCACCCTGGTGTTCGGCGGACAGGTAGATGGTGGTGGGCCCTTCCCCACCAGCTATCTCACAGCGGGCTTGCGCGAAGGCGCCCGCTGGCTCTGGCTGGCGAAATGGCTGCGGGCCGATGCCTCCTTCCACTTCATTCACGCCGCAGACATCGCCCGGGTGTGTGTGCACCTGGCCACCCATCCCCATCAGCCCAACCCAGAGCCTGGCCAAGGTGCAGTGCGGCGGTTGGTGCTGGGGCAGCCAAGTGTCACCGTGAACGAAACCGTGGCTCGGCTGTGCCGCTGGCGCCGCAGCTGGATCCCGCCGATCGGGATCGATCTGCAGGGCTGGTTGATCGAGGGCCTGATCAAACTGCTGCGCATCGAGGTGAACGCCTGGGATCGTTTTTCAATCCGACAACGGCATTTCGTGCATCAGCCGATTAGCCCACCGGAGCGCTTCGGCATGGTGAGCCATGCCCCCAGCCTTGAGGCTGTGTTTGAAGACGCCGGTCTGCCCCATCGGGGCTAGCCGCTCCTTTGATCACGGCGCAGGGTTAAGACGGCCCCGCAGGTTTCAATTGTTGCCAACCTCTGCATCAACGCACTCGCAGGGAGCAGCAGCCACCTAATTTATTCGGGTTGCACGAGCCCCGATGCGCCGTCTTCTCTCTGTCATTGCCCTCTGCCTGGCGCTGGTGCTGGGTGCTGCCCCCAGCTTTGCTGCTGACGCCGACCACGGTGCTCAGGTGTTCTCCGCTAACTGCGCCGCTTGCCACATGGGTGGCGGCAACGTGGTGAACGCCGAGCGCACCCTCAAAAAGGATGCCCTCGAGTCCTACCTCGCCAACTACAGCGCTGGCCATGAAGAGGCCATCCAGTACCAGGTGACCAACGGCAAAAATGCCATGCCCGCCTTCGGCGGCAAGCTGAGCGCCGATGACATCGCCGACGTGGCTGCCTACGTGGAGTCCATGAGCCAGAAAGGCTGGGCCTGATCCAGCTCGCTCGCTTCACTTGACTCAGCCGCCCTCGATGCAGGGCGGCTTTTTTGTGTCTTGAGCTCGTTGCGTTCTGACCTCGCCAGAGCGATGGTGATGAACAGACACACCTCAGCGGGCGATGGGTAGCAGCCAAAACGATCGCATTGCCGCCGTTGTGCGTTTCCTGCAGGAAGCCCGGCTTCCTGCCATTGCACCGCTACCTGGAGCCAAGCCGAAGCCCGCTCAATCCGAGGCCGTTGTCAGCTTGCGCTGCTCAAGCACGGCGAGGTAAAGATCCTCGTCAATCTCGCGGATGTCGTACTCACTCGGCAACACTCCGTGGACATGGCGATGCACCACCAGCCAGCAATTGCGCTCGGGATCCGTGGCGGTGCCGTCAAACCCAAAGGACTCCTGCGCCAGTCGTTTCACCAGCTCTGACCTTGACTCCTCAACCATTCGCCACACTGGTGCGCCACTGCAGCGCCATCATGCCCATCGCCGCAGCGCCCCTGGGACGCCTGGTCGTGCCCCTGATCCTGCTCAGCAGCAGCGCCCTGGCCCAGAGCGCGAGCAATGATCCCCCCTTGAAGCTCATTCGCGGCGGCGGAACACCCGCTGTGTTCAAAAGCGGCCAGCCCTTCCTGTCGCCGAGCAGCTGCCCCGCCATCGTGAACCTGAACGCTGGCGAGATCCAGCCGATGCGGCTACCCACAACGGAAGTCACCGCTAAGAACAAATTGGGCTGTCTCTCCCCGAACGACGCCATCTATGGAGCGGATGGCTGCCCGCAGCGTCTCTGCGGGCAGAACCAGGGCACGGTCCCCCTTCCTGCTGGGGTGGACCTATCGGGCAAGCGTGTTCAGCTGCCTGAGCCGTAGGCCACCTGACACACGGCGTTCAGCAACTGGGCCTGATCTTGCGTGCCGGGGATCTGACCGTTGAGCAGGCCTTGCTGACAATCAGCCGCGCCCATCAGGGCACTGCCATCCACGTTGTAGTTGAAGCTCACGCCATACGTACCCACGCTCTCCACCGAGCCATAGTTGAGCTCATAACTGGTATTTGGCACCACGATCACAGGTGAGCTGTTGTTGGCTGCCGCATCCACCAAACCCGTGATGGCCGATCCAGCAGCCAGACCGGCGATTCCCCAGGCAGCTGCATTGGAGCCCCACCAGCCCCAACCGCCCCAGCCGCCATACCAACCGGCATTCCAGGGGCGGTTATTCCAGTAACCGCCATTGCGCCAGTTGTTGTTCCAGCCGTTGTAATCGCGGCGGTAGAAGTTGTTGTTGACGTTGACCCGATCGTTATTGAAGCTGTCTCTAGCACCAGCTCCATACATCGGGTGATTGCCTTGGTAGCCGCGCTGCCAATCGTTGTTCTGGAAGTGATAGTCGCCTCCGCCCCAGTTGCGCCCTGCTCCACCGGCACCACCCCAGCCTCGACCGCCACCACCGCCGTGTCCGCCACCACCACCACCGCCACCGCCTCGGGCATCAGCGGCGAGAGGCAGCAGGGCAGAGGAGAGCAGCAACGCCGAACAGGCAGCGAGAGAAATCCGTTTCAATGAAGGCATCGCACGCAACTGGGGAATCCAGGCGAGTGGTCATCCCCAGGCTGAGTAGCCATACGGGCTTCGCGCAGCGTGATTGAAGCGCTCTGTCATACAGAACGGCTGGATTGGCCGCGTTTAGCCAGCGCATAACCACCGAATCCGATCCCGGCCCCGAGCAACAAAATCAGCCACTCGCGCACCGCCGGCGATGGGGACCACAACCGCGGCAGGGATTGACCCTTGGGATCTGGGCCATAGGCCACCTGACAGGCGGCATTGAGGAGCTGAGCCTGGGCCGCGGTGGAGGGCACCTGACCATCCAGCAGGCCGTCTTGGCAATCCACGCCCCCCTGCACCGGCGGGCTGTTGGCCACGGAATAGCTGAAGTTGGCGCCGCTATTACCCACGGCATCCACCGTGCCGTAGTTGAGCTGGTAGTTGCTATCCGGCACCTCAATCACCGAGGACTGTTGATCACTGGCTTGATCCACCAGATCGGTGATCACTGCTCCGGTGGCCAGACCCGCCAGGCCCCAGCCGCCGGAGTTCTCACCCCACCAACCCCAGGTGTTGGGCGACCAGTTGTACCAGCCGTAGCTCCAGGAGCGATCGCCCCAGTAGCCACCGTTGGCCCAGTTGTTGTTCCAACCGCCATTCCAGCGGTTCCCCCAGTTGTTGTAGCCCCAGTTGTTCCCGCGCCAATTGTTGCCGCGCCAATTGTTCCCGCGCCAATCGCCGTCGTTCCAGTTGCGATTGCCCCAGCCCAGGCGGTTGGCATCAAAGCGATCGCGACCGCCATTGGTGGCGCGGTTGTAGTCGTCGCGGCTGATGTTGCGCCCCAGTGCCGGCGTGCGGGCGCCGCCGCCGTACACATGGTGATAGCCGCCGCCGCCACCGCGATAGCCACCTCCGCCGCCGCCGCGATAGCCACCACCACCGCCGTCGCGGAAGCGCTCACCGCCACCGCCTCCTCCGCCACCACCGAAATGCTCTCCGCCGCCACCGCCGCCGCCATGGCCACCGCCACCGCCACGGGCCAGCAGGGCTGAAGGCTGCAGGCTGGCCACGAGCAAAGCGGGAGCCAGCCAGCGCAGCAGATGCCGCCGAACGGAGGAGGACGCGATCACGGGCAGATGAAGAGCGATGCGGCAGTGGTAGCAGGAGTGAAGTGCTGCGTCAGCGCTGCAGCGCAACCTGCTGTAGATCGCCACACTGAACAGGCGACATCCCTCTCCCGATGGCGAAGAACTCTTTGCGTCTCTCCTTGATCGCCGCTGCCGCAGCCGTGGTGTCGGCCGGTGCAGCCCTGGCCCAAGTGAGTGATTCCAACGTGCGTGCCGTGAACCTGGCCCGCAACTGGGCTGTGAACACCAACGGCGGCCTGTCGACCTACGTGCCGGCGGCTTGCATGTTCAACACCGGCGACGGTGGCGGCTCCTGCCTGATCCAAACCAACAACCAGGGCTACACGTTCCGCTTCCTGGGCGGCGCCCCCGGCTGGCAGCAGGAGGGCCTGGCACCGACCACCGAAACCGAGCTGACCGTGTCCCCGGATGGACGCAGCATCACCAACGTCGGCTACAACGGCGCACCGCGCTGACGGTTAACCGACGCGTCAGGCCGGGCTGCACCACCACTGGGGGGAGGACCGAAACGGAGATTTCGGTTCTCCTCTCCTCCAAGGCCTGGGAACGGCCATACGGTTCCTGCATCCCACCCCAAAAGGGAGGTTGTTATGCATCCCACCGCCGAACTGTTCACTGAAAAAGCCTGGGGCGCCGTGGTGGCCGCTCAGCAGCTGGCCCAGCAGCGCCGCCAGCAGCACATGGAGAGCGAGCACCTGTTCGCCGCCCTTCTCGCCCAGCAGGGTCTGGCCAGCCGCGTGCTCGAGAAGGCCGGTGTGGATGTGGGCAACCTCAACCAGCGGGTGGAGGCCTTCATTGCCGGCCAACCCAGCCTGAGTGCACCACCCGACAACGTGTATCTGGGCAAAGGGCTCAACGCCGTGCTCGATCAGGCCAATGAGCTCAAAGGCTCCTTTGGCGACAGCTACATCGCGATCGAGCACCTGCTGCTGGCCCTGGCCATCGATGATCGCTGCGGCAAGCAGCTGCTATCCCAGGCCGGCACCGATGCCGCCAAGCTCAAAGACGCCGTGCAGACGATTCGCGGATCCCAGAAAGTGACCGACCAGAACCCCGAAGGCACCTACGAATCGCTCGAGAAGTACGGACGCGACCTCACCCAGGCCGCCCGTGACGGGAAGCTCGATCCGGTGATCGGCCGCGACGAGGAAATCCGCCGCACCATCCAAATCCTCAGTCGACGCACCAAAAACAACCCGGTGCTGATCGGTGAACCAGGCGTGGGCAAAACGGCAATCGTGGAGGGCCTCGCCCAACGGATCGTGAACGGCGATGTGCCGCAGGCGTTGCAGAACCGTCAGCTCATCGCCCTCGACATGGGTGCCCTGATCGCCGGTGCCAAATACCGCGGCGAATTTGAAGAGCGGCTCAAGGCCGTGCTCAAGGAGGTGACCGCCTCCGAAGGGCAGATCGTGCTGTTCATCGATGAGATCCACACCGTGGTGGGCGCCGGTGCCACCGGCGGTGCCATGGATGCCAGCAACCTGCTCAAACCGATGCTCGCCCGCGGTGAACTGCGCTGCATCGGCGCCACCACCCTCGATGAGCACCGCCAGCACATCGAGAAGGACCCCGCCCTGGAGCGCCGCTTCCAGCAGGTGTTCGTGGATCAGCCCACGGTGGAAGACACCATCTCGATCCTGCGAGGCCTCAAGGAGCGCTACGAGGTGCACCACGGCGTGCGCATCGCCGACAACGCCCTCGTGGCCGCCGCCGTGCTCAGTAGCCGCTACATCGCCGATCGCTTCCTGCCCGACAAGGCGATCGATCTGGTGGATGAATCGGCCGCGCGCCTGAAGATGGAGATCACCTCCAAGCCGGAGCAGATCGATGAACTCGATCGCCGCATCCTGCAGCTGGAGATGGAGAAGCTTTCGCTCGGGCGTGAATCCGATGCCGCCAGCCGCGACCGGCTCGAGCGCCTCGAGAAGGAACTCGCTGATCTGAGCGAGCAGCAGAGCACCCTCAATGCCCAGTGGCAGAAGGAAAAGGGCTCGATCGATGAACTGGGCTCGATCAAAGAAGAGATCGAGCAGGTGCAGCTGCAGATCGAACAGGCCAAGCGCAGCTACGACCTCAACAAGGCCGCCGAGCTCGAATACGGCACCCTGGCCGCATTGCACAAAAAGCTGGCCGCCAAAGAAGAAGAGCTCAGCGCCGGCGGCAGCGACAAAACACTACTGCGCGAGGAGGTCACCGAAGACGACATCGCCGAGGTGATCGCCAAGTGGACCGGCATCCCCGTGGCCAAGCTGGTGCAGAGCGAGATGCAGAAACTGCTGCAGCTCGAGGATGAACTGCACACCCGCGTGATCGGCCAGGCCCAGGCGGTGACGGCCGTGGCCGATGCGATCCAACGCTCCCGCGCCGGGCTGAGCGATCCCAACCGCCCGATCGCCAGCTTCCTGTTCCTCGGCCCCACCGGTGTGGGCAAAACCGAGCTCTCCAAGGCCCTGGCCTCCCAGCTGTTCGACAGCGAAGAGGCGATGGTGCGCATCGACATGTCGGAGTACATGGAGAAGCACGCCGTGAGCCGTTTAATCGGAGCGCCTCCGGGCTACGTGGGCTACGAGGAAGGCGGCCAGCTCACCGAAGCAGTGCGGCGCCGGCCCTACGCCGTGATCCTGTTCGACGAGGTGGAGAAAGCTCACCCCGATGTGTTCAACGTGATGCTACAGATCCTCGATGACGGCCGCGTCACCGATGGACAAGGGCGCACGGTGGATTTCACCAACACGGTGCTGATCCTCACCAGCAACATCGGCAGCCAATCGATCCTCGATCTGGCCGGTGATCCAGCGCGGCACAGCGAGATGGAGGCGAGGGTGAATGACGCCCTGCGCGGTCACTTCCGGCCTGAATTCCTCAATCGCCTCGATGAAACGATCATCTTCCACAGCCTCAAACAGGAGGAACTGCGGCAGATCGTGGAGCTGCAGGTGCAGCGCCTGGCCAAGCGCCTCGAGGACAAAAAACTGGGGCTGCAACTCAATGCCGATGCCCTCGATTGGCTGGCCGGTGTGGGCTACGACCCGGTGTACGGCGCCCGCCCGCTCAAGCGCGCCATCCAGCGCGAGCTGGAAACACCGATCGCCAAGGGAATCCTCGGCGGCCAATTCACCGGCGGTCACACCGTGGCCGTGGATGTGGAGTCCGCCGGTGAGAAGCAGCAATTGCGCTTCCAGCAGATGGATCCCAGCAAGCTGCCGGTGCTGGTGTGAGCCTGAGGCGTGCAGCTGGGCTCAGCTGACCAGGTCGTCGATGCGTTGAGCAAGCTGCACGTCGAGGTTGGAGAGCCCACCGGTGTCGTGGGTGGTGAGCTCGATCACCACCCGATTCCAGACGTTGCTCCACTCCGGGTGGTGGCCCATGGCCTCCGCCACCAGGGCCACGCGGCTCATGAACCCGAACGCCTCCACAAAGTCGGCGAAGCGAAGCTCACGGCGCAGCTTTCCGTTCACAAGGCTCCAAGCCGGTAGCTGTTGGGGCAGGGCCTGGATCTGATCGGGGGTGAGGGGACTGGCAGCCATCGACTCGATGGAGGATTTTCACCAGCCTGGCTCAACCGAAGCGGTAGTGCTTACGCACCGGAGCATGCACATCCCAGGTGCAACTCAGGCCTGCTTCAAACACCACCAGATCACCAGCGCCGAATCGCACGGGTTCTCCGCCATCAGGCGTCACCGTCACATCGCCTTCGAGCAGCAAGCAGGTCTCCTGCTCGTCGTAGGTCCAGGGGAAACGGCTGACACCGCAGCTCCAGATCGGCCAGCCCTGAACCCCCAGTTGCTCCAACTGATCGGAGCCAGGGTTGTGGGTCACGGTGATCGGGCTGGTCATGGCTGAGGTCACTCGCCGATGAGGTGGAGGCTGAGCTGGCGCTGGTGAGCGCGAGCCCGGTGCTCCCAGAGATACACCGCCTGCCAGGTGCCCAGCACCAGCCGACCTCGATCAAACGACAAACCCAGGCTTGTGGTGGTGAGGGCCGTGCGGATGTGGGCCGGCATGTCGTCGGGGCCTTCATCGTCGTGGGCATAGCGCTGCAGATCGCCATGGCCGCTGAGGGAACGCACCCCTTCTTCGGGCACGAGGGCACGGAGGTAGGTGGTGAGATCCCGCAGCACTCGCGGGTCGGCGTTCTCATTCACGGTGAGTGAGCAACTGGTGTGCAAAGCCACCAGTTGAGCGATGCCTTGTTGCAGGCCGCTTGCAGCAATCTCGCGATTCAGGGCGGCTGTGAGATCGGTGAAGCCCTCGCCGCTGGTCTGAACGGCGAGCCTGGTGAGGTGCTGGCGCATCACGCAAGGGGGTCCACACCGGTGAACCGTACGGGGGCTGCACGCCGCTGACCAGGGCGCGGTGGGTACGTTGAAGCCTGTGGCTGAAGCCCATGAGCAGCGCACCCAGCCCCCAGCTCACCCTCCTCTACGACGGAGGCTGCCCGCTCTGCCTGCGGGAGGTGACCTTTCTGCGCAAGCGGGATCAACGGCTGCACCCGGATGCGGCGCGGCTGGCGTTTGTGGATATCGATGCCGCTGACTACAACCCCGATCAGCACAACGGCATCAGCTACCGCGAGGCGATGGGCCGCATCCACGCCATCCAGGCCGATGGCACGGTGCTGCGGGATGTGGAGGTGTTCAGGGCTGCCTACCGGCTGATCGGCCTGGGCTGGCTCTATGCCCCCAGCGCCTGGCCCGGGCTGCGCCAACTCGCCGATGTTGCCTACGGCCTTTGGGCCCGGTGGCGCTTGCCGCTGACGCGACGCCCCGATCTCGATCAGCTCTGCAACTGCCGCTCAGAAGCGACGACGCATCATCCGTGACGCCAAGCGGGTATCCAGCAACAACAGCAGCAGCCCCGCGATCAAGGCCAGCATCGCCACCACAAACAGCGGCACCACGATCGGGGCTAGGTCGACCACGGTGATGGCGCTGATGAAGGTCACCGCGACCACCGCCGACACCAGCACCCCCGTGATCGTGACGCTCTCGATCGCCCGTGACAGCAGCCCCATCCGCCGGCGCAACAACTGCATGTCCTGGCTGTCCATCGCCGGCCCATGGATCTCTCGAGCCCGATCCAGCACCCGCGCCAGCCGGTTGCTGATCACCCCCAGCACCCCGGCAATCGCCGTGAGCAGGAACACCGGTGCCACAGACAGCTGGATCGCTTTCGCCAGCCCCATCACCGGAGCCCCCGCCTGGGGGGCGGCAATCAGAGCCAACAGGTTCATGGAGATGGGCCAACGCCGTGCCTTCACTCAAGCGAGCCTTGCCAGAACTGCCAAGCTGCCGGCAGTGCGGGCGGGGCCATGACCGTTATCGACAGCGTTTACCAGGGAGAGCTGCGTTGCAAGGCGAGCCATGGGCCTTCGGGCACGGAGCTGGAAACCGATGCCCCCACCGACAACCAAGGCAAAGGCGAGCGCTTTTCACCCACCGACCTGGTGGCCACATCCCTGAGCACCTGCATGCTCACGATCATGGGGATCGTGGCCGAGCGTCATGGCTTGGATCTCAAGGGCTGCGAGGCGCGGGTGGAAAAAACAATGACCAGCGAGTCTCCGCGGCGCATCGCCCAACTCAAGGTGTGGGTGAGCCTGCCGGCGCACCTGGATGCGCAACAGCGGACACTGCTGCAGCGGGCCGCTGAGCAGTGCCCGGTGAAACTCAGCCTGGAGGGCACCATCAACATGGAGCTGCACTGGAGCTGATGGACACCACCTCCTCTTCCTGGAGCCGGTTGCGGCAGCACCTGCACACCACCCAGCTGCTGGGCGGCATCCACAGCACCCTCTATTTCGACCAAAACACGGCGATGCCAGCGGCGGCGGCTGGCTGGCGCGGCGAGCAGCTGGCCCTGCTGGCACAGCAACTGCATGAGCGGCAAACCAGCGCGGCCTATCAGGAACTGCTGGCCGGCGCTGAGCAGGAGCTAGCTCCGGATGCTCCCGCTGAGCAACGCCACAACTTGCGGCTGCTCAAACAGGAGCTGGCGCGCCAGAGCAGGCTGGATTCCGCCTTGGTGGGAGCGCTCGCCCAGGCCCAGGCGGAGGGCTATAGCCGCTGGCAGGAGGCCAAGCAGCGCAGTGACTTTTCGCTGTTTGCGCCAGGCCTGCAACGGCTGATCGAGCTGCGGCTGGAGCAGGCCCAGCAGCTGGCGCCCGCGGAGGCTCATCCCGATGGCAGCCCGCGCAGCCCCTGGGAAATCCTGGCCCAACCGTTTGAGCCCGACATCAGCAAGCAGCAGCTCGCGCAATGGCTGCTGCCCCTGAGGGAGCTCCTGCCGCCGTTGCTGGAGCAGGCGCGGAGCCTGCCCAAGGGCAGCAGCGAGACCTGGGATCTCAGCGAACCCCAGCAGGAGCAGCTCTGCAGCGAACTGCTGAACGGCTGGGGCTTCAACCCGGAGCGCTGCCTGCGGGCACGCTCACCCCATCCCTTTTCCTGCACCCTCGGCCCCGACGACTTCCGCATCACCACCCGGGTGGTGGCAGGCCAACCCTTTTCAGCCTTTCTCGCCACCGCCCACGAATGGGGCCACAGCCTCTACGAGCAGGGCCTGCCGCGCACGGGCGAGCACTGGTTCCCCTGGCCCCTGGGGGAAGCCACCTCAATGGCGGTGCATGAGAGCCAGAGCCTGTTCTATGAAAACCGCCTCGGCCGCAGCCAGGCCATGGCGCAGCGCTGGCACCCCCGCTTCTGCAAAGCACTGGGCCGCGATGTGTGGGGCAATGCCCAAGCCTTCTGGCGCGATCTCAACCCGATCCGCGCCGGCCTCACCCGGGTGGAGGCCGATGAGGTGAGCTACGGATTGCACGTGCTGCTGCGCTACGAGCTGGAGCTGGCGTTCGTGGAAGGCGATCTGCCGGTGGCAGAGCTGCCTGCGGCCTGGAATCGAGGCATGCAGGAGCTTCTAGGCATCACACCAACCAACGACGCCGAAGGCTGCCTGCAGGACGTGCACTGGAGCGAGGGCCTGTTTGGCTACTTCCCCTCCTATGCCCTGGGCCATCTGATCAGTGCCCAATTGAGCGAAACGATCGAGGCCGAGCTCGGGCCGATCGAGGCGATCCTCGAAGCCGGCAATGACGCGGAGCTCGGCCGCTGGCTGCAGCAGCGGGTGTATCCGCTCGGGCGCAGTGTGAACGCCGCCGAGCTGGTGGAGCAGGTGAGCGGCCGGGCCCTCAGCCATGAACCCTTCGGCCGCTACCTGCAGCGCAAGCTCGAGCGCCTGGCCAGCTGAGTGCCATCCGTAGGATGCCGCCCACATCCCTTGCCGCTGCCCTGATGGCGAACATCGACCACGCCCCAAGCCGCACGATGCTCAACCTGCTGCACGTGCTGCCGGCCTTTGCCGATGAAGCCGAGCTGCGCCTGAACACGATCGTGGAGCTCAACAGCAACACGATCAACAAGTACGAGCTGATCACCGAAACCGGTCACCTCAAGCTCGATCGCGTGGGCTATTCCTCCCTGGCTTATCCCTTCGCCTACGGCTGCATCCCCCGCACCTGGGATGAAGACGGCGACCCGCTCGACATCGAGATCGTGGGTGTGACCGAGCCCCTTGTGCCCGGCTCCCTGGTGGAGGCCCGCATCATCGGCATCATGAAGTTCGACGACGGCGGTGAAGTCGACGACAAGGTGATCGCCGTGCTCGCCGATGACAAGCGCATGGATCACATCACCAGCTACACCCAGCTGGGCGACCACTGGCTCAAGGAAACCCAGTACTACTGGGAGCACTACAAGGACCTCAAGAAACCCGGCACCTGCCGCGTGAACGGCTTCTTCGACACCGCCGAAGCCGTGAAGATCATCAAGGAGTGCGAGCAGCGCTACCTCGACACCATCAACCCCAAGTTGGTGAACTGAGGCTCGAGCAACAAGCGATCCCAGCCCCCATCATTGGGGGCTTTTTTGTTGGTCTGAGGCCGCCGCACGGGCGAGGGCCCGAGCCATTCCATCGCGGCTGGCCAGCCCCTGCAGGGCCACCACCGGTAAGCCGGCCGCAGGGATGCCACTCGGCAGCTTCGGCAGGGCCGAATCCTCCAACTGGAACACCGGCACCTGGCGCAGGCCGTTGGGCTGGAGCTGATCCTCGAGCTGGGCCAAGTTGGCATCACGGCTTAGCCAGAGCAGGTCGGAGCGGCGGCATTGCAGCAGAGGCAGATCAGGGTTGCCGGCGGAGATTGGCCGCTGCAGATCCTCCAGAGTCACCAGCCCCAGCACCCAGGTTTCATCGGCCACCACCAGGCAGTGGCCATGGGCTTCGAGCAACTGCTGCAGCGCCTCCGCTGCCGGGGTTGTGGCATTGAGCACCAGCGGCGATTCGGGCTCCAGCGCTTCTTCCACGCCGATCGCCGCCAGGCGGTTACGCCGTTGCTCTTCAACCAAATCCGGACCCAGCAGGCCTGGATCGGCCATGCCCTGCCAGCGCTCCACCAGGGCGGCACTGAGGCCGGCTGCGGCCATCAGCGGCAACACGATCCGGATGTCGTGGGTGAGCTCAAACAGCAGCAGCAAGGCGGTGAGCGGTGCCCTGGCACTACCGGCGAGCACTGCTGCCATGCCCACCATCGCGTAGGCGGGTGGTTCGGCCACGGGCAAATGCAGGCCGCCATCACCCAACAGCTGGCCGTACACATTCCCCAAGACCGCCCCCAAGAAGAGCGACGGAGCAAAACCACCGCCCACAAAACCAGTGGCGCTGCTCAAACCAGTGGCCAACAGCTTCACCAGCAGCAGGCCCAACAGGCTCACCAGGGCGATCCCACCCTCGCGGCCCAGCAGCGCACCGATGGTGTCGTAGCCAACGCCGAGCACCTGCGGGAACGCCAGCGCCATCACGCCCAGGCCAAGGCCGCCAAGGGCAGTGAGCAACCAGCGCGGCAACCGCTGCAGGCGGCGTTGCACCACCTCGCTGCGGCCGGTGGACAACATCGTGAGCAGCGCCAGCGACATGCCACTAGCCACCAGACCAAGACCCAGATACAGCGGCAGCTCCAGCGGTGAGCGCACCTCGTAGGCCGGCAGGCGGAAGATCGGCTGATCCCCGAGCGAAAGCTGGGTCACCAGCGAGGACGCCACGGCCGCCACCAGTACAGCCCGCACGCTGGGACGGCCCGGAATCGTGCTGTAACTGCCCTCAAAGGCGAAAAACAAACCGGCAATCGGCGCCTTAAAACCCGCCGCGAGGCCAGCAGCCACACCAGCTGCCACCAGGGCTTTCTGGGAATCCGGCGGCAGGCCGCCTTTGCCCGCCACCCACAAACCGATGTTGCCGCCGCTCTCCACACTCGGACCCTCCGGTCCGAGGGAGGCGCCGCTGCCGAGGCTGAGCGATGCAGCAATCAGGCGCAGGATCGGCAGCTTGGGGGCAGCCTGCACGGTGCCATCGGCCATGGCGATCAGGCTGGGCAGGCTCGGCCCGAGATCCCGACCGATCTGGCGCAGCAGGCCCACGGCCAGGCCACCCAGCAGGGGCACCAGCACCACCGGCCACGACGACAACCACAGCGGCAGCGGATCACCCGGCAGGGGAATCGGCTCCGGCGGCGGCGGTGGCTGCGGAAGAAAGGCCAATCCCCCCAAACCGATCTGCAGCAACGCCCCCAAGGGGGTGCCGCTGCTGGGCTCCGGCGGAGGCGGCAGGGGCGGTGGCTCCGGCGGTGCAGCGCGCAGCAACCCCACCAGCCCCTCCACCACAGGGCCATAGAGGAAGTTGTTGATGAATCCGAGCAGGTAGTGGAAGCCCACCACGGCCAAGCCGGTGAGCACACCCACCAGGGCTGCCCAGGCCAGCAAGCTCCACTGGAACGGCAGGGCGCGAGCCTCTACCGCCGGTTCAGCAGCTCCTTGATCAGGCCTCTGGCCGTACCGTGGCAAAAATCTCCTCCAGGATTTCCCCGGCGCCCTGGGCGCGCAGTGTGTGAGCGAGGGCGATGCCGATCGCCTCAGGATCACTCTGGTCGCCGCGGGCTTCGTCGCGGATCAGGCGTTGCCCGTCGAGGCTGGCCACCATGCCGGTGAGCACCAGCTCGTCGCCCTCGAAGCGGGTGTTCACACCGATCGGCACCTGACAACCACCCTCAAGCTCCCGCAGGAAAGCGCGCTCCGCCAGGCAACGGCGAGCGGTGGGCAGGTGCTCCAGCACCTTGATCTGCTCCAGCACTGTGGTGTCGCCCTCACGGCATTCGATACCGAGAGCGCCCTGACCCACCGCATGCAGAGAGATCGAAGGATCGATCAGCTCATGGATGCGATCACCGAGGCCCAGGCGGCCCAGGCCAGCAGCCGCGAGGATCAGGCAATCGAACTCACCGGAATCGAGCTTCTCCAGCCGGGTGATCACATTGCCGCGCACATCCTTGAAGGTGAGCTGCGGATAGTGGTGGCGCAGCTGGGCCAAGCGGCGCAGAGAGCTGGTTCCCACCACAGAACCGGCAGAGAGGGTGGCGAGGGTTTTGTCCTTGTGCTTCTCATGCACCACCAGGGCATCAGCGGGATCCTCCCGCTCGGTGATGCAGCCGAGCATCAAGCCCTCGGGCAGGTTGGTGGGCAGATCCTTGAGGCTGTGAACGGCGATGTCAGCGCGATCCACCAACATCTGAGCCTCAAGCTCCTTGGTGAACAAGCCCTTGTCGCCGATCTTGGCCAGGGCCACATCAAGGATCTTGTCGCCCTGGGTGGCCATCGCCTCGATGCTGATCTCCAGGCCGGCATGGGCTTTGGCCAGCTCATCGCGCACCCAGTGGGTCTGCACCATGGCCAGCTGGCTGCGGCGAGAAGCAATTCGCAGTTGGGAAGCGGCCATCGGAGGGGTCAGGAGGCAGCCCAGGCCGCCGAATCACAGCCGCCCAGCGTAGAGATTGGTGCGCCCAGGCTGAATGGCGGCCGCCAAGTCGTGATCAGTCGTCGTGATCAGCAATCAGCAGCCCAGGCTGGGGAGCCAAGGATCAATCGGCGAAGAGCTGAAGCGGCAATGGCCCCCAGGTGTCTTCGGCATCGGGATCCACAGGGCTATGACCGGTGATCAGCATCCCCTCGCCAAGACCGCTCTCGCGGCGCACCAGAAAACGGCCGCTGTTCTGATTGCCCTTGAGGAACACCGGGCCTTCGATGCTGGCGAGAGCCTCGCCGGCTGGATCCAGCTCGAGCGATTCCCAGCCGAGAGCTGTTTCAAGGGAGCGCAACGCGGCCACAGCAGCGGCAGCCGAGGGAGCCATCACGCCGATCGTGAACCACTCGCAGGGCTTGAGCTTGAGCAGCAACTGGGTGCGCAGCGCCTCGCAGCCTGCGGCGCTCAGCTCAGGGGCGGTGCGCAGTCCACGCAGGTCGGCGAGCGAAACCGAAGCATCAGCCATGGGGTTGAGAGGGCGCGGAACGATGGGCGTGCTGGTCCCAGACGGTGAAGCCGGCTAGGCAAAAGCTCAGCCACACATACCCCACGGCCGCTCCAGCAGCGATATCGGTGAGCCAGTGGGCACGGCAATAGAGCGTGCTGAGCCACACCAGAGCCACCCAGCAACTCGAGAGCACAAACAGGGGTTTGCGCAAGCGCGGGTAGTGGGCGGAGAGCAGGCAGCAGGTGAGGAAATAGAACACCACCGAACCGGCGGCATGGCCACTGGGAAAGCTGCGGCCACTGATGTCCTCCAGCAGCCGACCACTGGGCCTGCGGCGATCAAAGAGTGGTTTGAGCCAGCGATCCACGATCAGCAAAATCCCACCGGCGCCCACCACGAGGCAGACCAGCTCTGCCCAGAAGCGCTTCAACGCCAGGAAAATCAGCACCGCCAGCACCAGCACCGCGGTGAGGTGCTTGCCGCTGGCCTCGTACACCGACGGCAGCAGCTGACCCAACCACTCCGGGGTCCACTGATGCACCAGCCGCAGCACCTCCAGATCAAAGGCGGGACGTCGGGTGGCCGCCAACGGCGGGCCGGCCCAGGCCAGCACGACGGCAGTGGCAACGGCGAAGGCCAGCCGCCAGGGACCAAGAGCCTTCAGCCAGTCGCCAGCCAGGCGAAGTTGGGCGCGCATCAGCTGTTCCCCAGGGTGTTCAGGCGCTGAATGGGCAAGCGCAGCAGGCGGTGGGCATCGCGGCGGCCCAGTGGGGTGCCATCGCCAGGGCCAATCCCGAACTCCAGCAGCTCCGCATCACTTCCCAGCAGCAGCACGCTCTGCGGCAAGCGCTCAGCCTGCGCCACCGCACGACTGGCCTTGCGCGGGGAGCTAACGAACAACACCGGGCGACCGCTGTAATACACAACGCTGTAGCGCTTGTAGCCCACCACCAGGAGCGGTTCTTCTGGCAGGCCCTGCTCACCAGCAAGCCGGGCCAGGGTGCGAATCGGCAGCTGCCGCTCCCGATCCACCAGGGGAATCAGCACAGGCAACACCAGCGCCAGAACCGAGGCCAGCGCCGCCGCATTCGGGATCCACAACCACTGGAGGCCATCGGAGCGGCGCAGCAGCACAACCAACAAAGCCACACCCCCCGCCAAAAGCGGGAGGAACAACAACACCGGCAACCCCGAAGCCCTGATGGCATCGGCAAAGGCCGGATAGGAGGGGTCTTGCTCGATCCAGCGGGGAGCCAGCACTGCGGCGAACGCCATCAGCACCAGCAGTACGCCATTGATCCAGCCCGTGATGCGTATCCCACCTCCCAGAGCTGGCGACGGGGACAGGGGCGCGAACAGCAGGGCCACCAGTAGAGCCCCACCGGGCAGCGCCGGCAGGATGTAGCCGGGCAGTTTGGTGGCAGCGGCCGAGAAAAAGGCCAACATCACCACCAACCACACCAGACCCAGCAGGGGCAGATCCTCTCCAGGGGCGGCTTGGCGCCACACCTGCAGGCGCCAGAAGCGCAGGCGGGCGCAGGCCACCGGCAGGAACAACGACCAGGGCAGCAGCAACAGCAGCACCCAGGGCAGATAGAACCAAGGCGGCCCCGGGTGGTCGTAGATCACCGAGGTGAAGCGCTCGAGGTTGCTGAAGCCCAGAAAACGGCCCAAAAACTCACCGCCATTGGCAGCGGTGGCCAGGCCGTACCAGGGGGCAGCAACACCGAGAAACAGCAGCACCAAGGGGATCCAAGGCGTGCGGCGCAGCTCGTTGAAGAAGGTGCCCTTCAAGGCCCAGAACACAAGCATCACCACACCGGGCAACAGCAGGCCCACTGGCCCCTTGGCCAGCACGGCGATGCCGCAAAACACAGCCAAGGCGATGAAGCCCAGTCGCCGTTGCCACCACCGGTGCGCTTCAGCGGTGTGGGCCACCACAAAACCCAGCAACGCCAGGGTGATGGCGCTGGCCAGAAACATGTCGGTCACTGAGGAGCGCCCCCAACCGAGCCAGCCAGGGCTGAGGGCCAGCACGGTGGCGCCGAGGGTGGCGCGGCCGAGGCGCTGGTGGTGCGGTTCTGCGGTCCGCGCCGCCAAGAGCAGCACGCCAAACACGGCAAACACCGTGGCGCTGGCGGCCAGGGCCACCGGCAGCCGCGCCGCCCACTCACTCACCCCGAACAGCCGAAAGCTGAGGGCCACCATCCAGTAGCCCCACACGGGGTAATCAAAAAAGATCTCTCCATTCCAGCGAGGGGTGATCCAGTCGCCGCTGGTGAGCATCTGGCGAGGGATCTCCACGAAGAGACCCTCGGTTTTATCCATCAGACCAAGGCCGCCGAGCTGTTGGCCAAAGGCCAAGGCGCAAAGACCGGCCAGAGCGAGCAGAGCGAGCAGCAGGCTGCGGCGAGCGTCCTGGTCAAGCCAGGCTTGGAGGCGTTGCATGCCGAAAAATTAGGGCGTGTTCCACACGAAACGGCTGCTGGCGGCGTAGTTCCACACGAACACCACCAGGATTCCGGCCAGCTGAGCCGAAACCGTGTCGCGCGCCACAAAGCTGTAGAAGGCCGAGGCGAGGCCCACATTGGCCAGCACCGGCAGTGAGGCCACCAGCAGAAACTTGAGCAAGCCGCGCAGCAGCCCCAGGCCCTTGAGGCGCTGGAACCGGAAGGTGAGCGCGTTGTTGATCAGGTAATTGGAACTGGCCGCGGCCACAACGGCAAAGGGCAGGGCCTGTTCAAAGCCCAGCGATCCGAGCATCAACAGCTGCGTCACCAGCAGTTGCACCACCACGCCGCTGAGACCCACCAGGCCAAAGCTGATGGCGCGGCGGGGCAGCAGCCGCAAGCTGAGGCTGTGCAGGATCGAGATCAGAAAGTCCCAAAAAATGGCCAGATCCAACTTGGAACTGCCATAGCTGCGGGGCTGAAAACTGAGCGGCACCTCGCCGGTGCTCAGGCGGCCTTTGCTCACCGCCAGCAGCTCGTAGAGAAACTTGAACCCGTTCACATCCACCGCCCGGATGAGAGGCAGCAGCACCTCCAGCCGCAGCGCAAAGAAACCGCTCATGTAATCCGTGAGCTGGCCGTAGCTGCGCGGCAGGCTGAAACGGGCGCAGGCATTGGCCCAGGTGGAGCCTGTTTCGCGGCGGCCGCTGAGGCCATGGATCTGCGCCTGGGGATGAAAGCGGCTGCCAATCACCAGATCCAGAGGGCCGGCCAGCAAGCTGTCGATCGCCTGACGCACGGCCGTGGGTTCGTGCTGGCCATCGCTGTCCATCACCAGTGCCACATCACCGGTGGCATCCAGCAGCCCCTCTTTGATCGCACTGGCCAGGCCAGAGCGACCCACACGCCGGATCAGGCGCAGCCGAGGTTCAGCGTGGGCGAGTTGACGCACCAACTCGGCGGTGCCGTCGGCGGAATCGTCATCCACCACCAGGATTTCCAGGTTGTAGTGCTCCTGGAGGGGCAGCAGCTGCTGGAGCAAAGGCTCGATGTTGCCCCGCTCGTTGTAAGTGGGCAGAACAATCGAAAGCCGCGGATTCATGGCAGTTGGCACAAGAAAGCCGGCAGGGATGCACCTGCCGGCAAAGCGATCAACACTCGACTTATTTGATGTATTCCTTGAGCACCCCGTTGCGGTTGGGGTGGCGCAGTTTGCGCAGGGCCTTGGCCTCGATCTGACGGATGCGCTCGCGGGTCACATCAAAGATCTGACCGATCTCCTCGAGGGTCTTCATGCGGCCGTCATCCAGGCCGTAGCGCAGGCGCAGCACATCACGCTCGCGGGGGCTGAGGGTGGCGAGCACGCCTTCGAGATCTTCACGCAGCAGGTTCTTGGCCACGTCCTGCTCGGGGTTCTCGATATCGGCTTCGATGAAGTCGCCGAGGCGGGAGTCTTCTTCCTTACCGATCGGGGTTTCCAGGGAGATGGGCAGCTGAGCGCTCTTGGCAATGAAGCGCAGCTTCTCGATGGTCATCTCCATCGATTCGGCAATCTCCTCCTCGGTGGGCTTGCGGCCGAACTCCTGGGAGAGGGTTTTGGTGGTTTTCTTGATGCGCGAGATGGTCTCGTAGAGGTGCACCGGTAGGCGAATGGTGCGCGACTGATCGGCAATAGCGCGGGTGATCGCCTGACGAATCCACCAGGTGGCGTAGGTGGAGAACTTGTAGCCCTTCTCGTGGTCGAACTTCTCAGCGGCGCGGATCAGGCCGAGGGAACCTTCCTGAATCAGGTCCTGGAAACTCAGGCCCCGGTTCATGTATTTCTTGGCGATCGACACCACCAGGCGCAGGTTCGACTGCACCATCTTTTCCTTGGCGCGGCGGCCAAGCATCAGGCGGCGGCGGAACTTGATCAGGGGCATGTCCACCAGGACCGCCCACTCCTTGGTGTCGGGGTAGTGGCCGTGGTCGGTTTCAAACTGGGCCGCCAGCTCCTCCAGCTGGAGCAGGTCCGCGATCTTGCGGGCCAGCTCGATCTCCTCATCCGGACGGAGCAGACGAATCCGCCCGATCTCCTGGAGGTAAACGCGAATCGAGTCTTCGGTGTAGACGCCTTTCGGTCCCACCTTGATGCTGGCCAGCGCCTTGGCGCTCTTGGCATCCTTCTCGGATGCTTTGACGTCTGCAGCCTTGGCCCCCGCAGCAGCCAGGAGCTCATCGGCTGCTGCATCGAGATTGGCCGGTGCTTCGGCCTTTTTCGCTGACGCCTTGCTGCTGGTTTTGGTTGTGGTCTTGCTGGCGGCCTTGGCGGCTGGCTTGTCTTTCGCTGCCGCTTTGGCCTTAGGCGCAGCCTTGGCCTTGGTTGGGCTCACCTTGTTGGCGGCTTCGGCTGCTGCATCGCCTTCAGCCGCTTTGGCCTTACTGCGGCTGGCCTTCGGCTTGGCCACCTTGATGGCTTCGCCCGAGGCGTTGGCAACCATCAGGATCTCGGGCTTGGCCGCTTTCGGAGCGGCTGCCTTGGCGGCTGCCTTAGCAGCAGTGGCTTTGCTTGTGGTGGCTTTGGATGCAGCAGCAGGACTCATCGGATGGGAAGGACGGCGGGGCGATCAACAACGGTGAAAGCGCCGGAAACGAGAAAAACCGACCACCGGCAGCACCGGCAGACGCAAAAACGAATCACGGCCAACTACGGGAACAAACGCTCAGCCTGGTGCTCTCAACGGATTTGACCTACCGCGACTCAGATGAAGACATCCGGACGGAGAAGGTGCTCAGATACAGGGTTGAAGCAAGCAGGAGGGGCGAGAGCCCTATCTATCAATACGGGTGAAAAGGTCTGGAGCAGGAACGGGAGGGCGGATGCCCGGGCAACGCTGTCAGGGGTGTTCGCAGATCGGGGACGCAGGAACGGCGCCTGGTCAGCCTCGGATCTTCCCGCTGGACGGAACTTTGCTGGTTCCGACTACAGCCCTACGGACTGCTCAACAATCACATCTTAAGAAACGCCCGCGAGCTCCGCAAGGTTGAGCGACAGTCGGGTGAGCAACAGCCAAGGCTTGAATCCCGAGCAGGACTGCAAAGCGATCACCTGGCTCCAGGTGTGGCTTGACGCCGGCCGGGAAGGACAGGTGTTCACCTACAGCAATCCCAAGGCCCTGGCGGTGGGTTGCGGCGATCTGGTGCAGGTGCGGCTGCGGGGCCAACGCCACATCGGACTGGTGGTGGAGCTCCTCAACAGCCCACCAGATGGCCTCACCAACAAGCAACTGCAACCGATCGAAGCCCTGCATCAACGGGCGGCGGTGGATCGCCACTGGCAACAGTTGATCGAGCACGTGGCTGAAACGTGCCGCACCAGCGTGTTTCGAACACTTCGGGCGGCGCTCCCACCGGGTTGGCTGGGTCAACGCAAGGCCGGCAAGGCCGTTGGCGGCCGGCAACAGCTCTGGCTGGAGCTCACGAGCGCGGGTCGCAACGCTGACAGCCCTTCGCTGAGCAACGGGCAGAGCCGGTTGCTCGATCAGCTGCGAGAGCAGGGCGGAGCTGGCTGGCAGCGAGAGCTGCTCAAAGGCCTCGAGCTTGGCCCGAGTGTGGCGGAGGGCCTGGTGAAACGCGGCCTGGTGGAGCGCCAGCGGCGCAGCTTCGATGGCACCAGAGCAGGTGCAGGCCTGGGACTCGCCAACCGGGATCAACCCCAAGCCCTCACTCCAGACCAAGCCAACGCCCTGAGCGCCATCAACGGCGCCGGATCAGGGCAGCAGTTGCTGCTGTGGGGCGTCACCGGAGCCGGTAAGACCGAGGTGTATCTCCAGGCCGCTGCCCATCAGATCGAGCAGGGGCGCTCGGTGCTGTTGCTCACGCCCGAGATCGGTTTGATTCCCCAGCTGCTCGATCGCTGCCGGCGCCGCTTCGGTGATCGGGTGGTGGAGTACCACTCGGGCTGCAGCGATGGCCAGAGGATCGAGGCCTGGAGGCGCTGCCTGGCCGGAGCTGAACCGCTGCTGGTGGTGGGAACCCGCTCAGCTGTGTTTCTGCCCTTGCCGCAGCTGGGGCTGATCGCGCTTGATGAGGAACACGACCGCTCCTACAAACAGGACAGCCCGATGCCCTGTTACCACGCCCGGGAGGTGGCCAGCCTGCGGGCCCGATTGAGCGGTGCACGGCTGCTGCTGGGCTCCGCCACCCCCAGCCTGGAAACCTGGCTCGCCTGTCAGGGCAGCGCACCGGCCTGTCAACTGCTGCGCTTGCCGCAACGGATCGGCGGCCGGCCCCTCCCGCCCGTGCATGTGGTGGATATGCGCCAGGAACTGGCCGAGGGCCACCGGCGATTGGTGAGCCGACCGTTGATGCAACGGCTGGAGGCCTTGCCGGGCAGCGGCGGCCAGGCCGTGGTGCTGGTGCCTCGGCGCGGCTACAGCAGCTTTCTCAGCTGCCGCAGCTGCGGCGAGGTGGTGGAGTGTCCCCACTGCGACGTGGCGATGACCGTGCATCGCCAGCGCGAGCGCTCCTGGCTGCGCTGCCACTGGTGCGACCACCGCTCTGAGATCAGCCAGCGCTGCGGTGCCTGCGGATCAACGGCCTTCAAACCCTTCGGTGCCGGCACCCAGCAGGTGATGGAGCACCTGGAACAGGAGCTCGAGGGTTTGCGGCTGCTGCGCTTCGATCGCGACACCACCCGCGGCCGCGATGGACACCGCCGCCTGCTGGAGCGATTCGCTGCCGGGGAAGCCGATGTGCTCGTGGGCACGCAGATGCTGGCCAAGGGCATGGATCTCCCCCAGGTGACCCTGGCCGCGGTGCTGGCCGCCGATGGGCTGCTGCATCGGCCCGATCTGCGGGCCTCGGAGGAATGCCTGCAACTGCTGCTGCAGCTGGCCGGGCGCGCCGGACGGGGCGAACAACCCGGTGAGGTGCTGGTGCAGACCTACAGCCCGGAGCACCGGGTGATCCGGCACCTGGTGGATGGGCGCTATCAAAGCTTTCTGCAGGAGGAGCTGGCAGAACGCCACTCCGCCGGCTTGGTGCCCTTCAGCCGCGCCTGCCTGCTGCGGCTGGCGGGGCCATCGGCGAGCGGCACCGCCACAGCGGCGTCCCTGCTGGCGGAGCACCTGCGCCCCGCGAGCCAGGCGCAGGGCTGGCTGATCATTGGTCCGGCGCCGGCGCCGGTGGCGCGGGTGGCGGGAAGAAGCCGCTGGCAACTGCTGCTGCATGGGCCAGCCACAGGCCAACTGCCGGTGCCGATGGAGAGCGAGCTGCGGGCGCTGCTGCCGCGGGATGTGTCGCTGGCGATCGACCCCGATCCGCTCGAGCTCTGAACTATGCAGGCAACTGGGGTAAGCCGAAGCCCGCTGCCAACTTGAGCCGCTGCAACAGCGCCACCAAGGCCAAGAGCAAAGCGATGGCAAGCGATCCGAGGCCAAGCCGGCTCCAGCGCCAGCAGCGGAACTCGAATTGATTGATCGCTCCAGGTTGCAGGCGCCAGATCAAGCTCGACGCCTTTCCCTTCTGGGCGGGAAGCAGCTGCGCCGGCAGTGGTTCCGCCAAACGCACCGCACGCAAGGGCAGCGGTTCAAACACCAGCTTCAGCTGCCGAGCCGGCAGTGGCTGCAGCCCCCGCAGATCAATGCTGCAGCGGAAGGTTTGACGGACACCCAGCAGCCAGTTGCGCTCCTCAAGGCTGAAGGCCGGTGCCGGGAGATCCGCAGCCGCCAAGGCGGCGCCCTGCTCAAAGGTGGCGCTGAGCAGCTCAAGCGCCTGGGAGGCGGGCAGAGACGCTGTGCGCAGGCGCAGCAAGCCATGGTCCTGGCGGCGTTTCCAAGGCGAATCGCCCAGCTCCGCGGCCAGCTGCCGTTGCCAGGGCAACGGATTGCCGGTGCTCGATTGGCTGGTTTGGCTGAGCTGCAGGCGACCGGGGGCCGTGAAGTTCAGCGAGGTTTCCAGATCCACGCAGCCGCCCAGCAACGCGGTGATCAGCAGCAACACCACAGCCACCAGCGCAAATCCCCAAGGAGCTCTGGTGGGACCGGTGGGGGGCGCCGGAGGTGGTGGCGGCAACCGACGGCGGCGGCGGGCCATCGCCGTGACCCGGCCCTCCAAAGGCTGCATCTCGCCCAGGGACGGGAGGGTCATCGACCATTCGCGCGGACGCTCAAGGGTGGGAGCCTCGAGCACCTCCTGCAGGTCCTTGGCCTGGGCCCTGAGGCCTGCATCTCGGCAGGCCCGCAAACTGCGGCAGGTGGCGGCGGCGGCCACTGTGTCGCCCTGGCCCATCTGAGCCGTGGCCAGCAGCAGGCGTAACTCTCCGCCGAAGCGCGTGCTGGCCGCATGCTGGGCCAGCAAGGGCTCCAGCAGCTGACAGCAGCGGCCGTAATCACCCCGCTCCAGGGCCTGGCGCGCAGGGTCGCTCAGCGCCTCCAGGGATGGGGACTCAGGCTGCTCCACAAATCAGCGAGGCTGCGAACTCCCCACCACCATGGTGCCGATGCCGGCATCGGTGAACACCTCCAGTAGCAGGGCATGCGGTGTGCGCCCATCCACGATGTGGGCGGCGGAAACGCCCTGGGCGAGGGCGCGGATGCAGCATTCGGTCTTGGGCGTCATGCCGCCGGCCACCACGCCACTGGAGATCAGGCCGCGGGCTTCCGAGAGCGTGACCGAGCGGATCAGGGAGTCGGGATCTTCCCGGTTCTGAAGAATGCCGGGGGTATCGGTGAGCAGGATCAGCTTCTCGGCCTGCAGCGCGGCGGCGAGTTCACCGGCCACCGTGTCGGCATTGATGTTGTGGGCCTGACCCTCATGATCGGCCGCCACTGAGGAAATCACCGGGATGTAGCCGGCATCCAGCAGCGGGAACAGCACCGAAGGATCCACAGCCGCCACATCACCCACCAAGCCATTGCTGCCATCGCCGTAGGTGCGGGCACGCACCAGGGAGCCGTCACTGCCGCTGAGGCCCACCGCCTTGGCACCAAGGCGATTGAGGCCGTTCACGATCTGTTTGTTCACCCGGCCCACCAGCACCATTTCCACCACGTCCATGGTTTCGGGGGTGGTGACCCGCAGCCCATTGCGGAACTGCGGTTCGATGTTGAGCCGGCCCAGCCAGTCGTTGATCTCAGGGCCGCCGCCGTGCACCACCACGGGCTTGACCCCCACCGAAGCCAGCAGCACCAGATCGCGATACACCGCATCCCGCAGATCGGCGCGCACCATGGCGGCACCGCCATACTTCACCACCACCCGGCGGCCGGCGAAGCGCTGGATGTAGGGAAGCGCTTCGCTGAGAACAGACACCCTCAGGGCATCGCTGCGGTCTTGATCGGCTGGCATGAACGTCAACGGGGGCAGAAACGGGAAAGCTGGGCGCCTCAGCCCGGCTGAACAGGCACCAACTCCAACAGCAGTTCGCCATTGGCGGGCTGACTGAGACGGGCCTCGAGCCCCTTGTCAAAGAAGCGGCCGAGGCGGTCCTGTTTCTCCTGCCAGCGCTCAAAGGGCACCCCCTCGGTGCGGAAGCGCATGGCCAGGCCATACCCCCCGTTCTCCGCCAGCTCCGTCACGCTCTCCAGCTGGGGCGGCGCGTCTTCGTCCCAGAGCTTCAGGGCCTCGAGGGAGCTTTCGAGGTGGGCCTTCTGCCCGTAGCGCCAGCGGGTCACATCCTTGAGGAGCTTGCGCAGGGTCTGGCTGGCGGGCTGCTGGCGCAACGCTTCAGCCCCGGGCTGGGCGGGCAGCAACTCAGCCGGAGGCAACTCCGACGACTTGAGCGCCAGACCGCCCAACAGGATGGGGATCCCGTAAAAGATCGTGGGCAGGCTGAGGTTGGGGTTGCCGGTGGCGTAGCCGATCCAGCCGATCACCGAGAGGGAGGCCCCGGCGATGGTGACTAGGCTGCCGGGGGAAGCGATGGAAAGCATGGGCCCATCTTCGGTCAGCGGCGAACCGAGTGCTGATCCCAGCTCCAACCCCACCACCGCAGAGCTGGTGGAGCAGCTGCGCGCCGACCGGCTCTGGCTGCTGCAACAGATCGATGCCGGTCGCTGGCCCGAGCTGCGCCTGGATCTCGCCGCTCTGGAGCGGGAGCTCGGTCAGGTGCTGGAACAGGCCCAAGACACCCTGAAGCTGGATCCAGGCGCAGGCCGCTGAAGCGGCCAGCAATTCAGAACGGAATCTCGTCTTCGCCTTCCGGCAGATCCGGCACGAGGGGAGAGGCGTTCCAGGCGGGCGGTTCGGGAGCAGCCGCTGCCACCGGTGCTGCCGCGCGCGGCGCAGGCGCAGTGGAGCGAGCCGGAGCAGGAGCTGGCTGACGCGCCGGCATGGGCGCCGCGGATGGAGCAGCACCCATGCCGGCGGCCCCGATTGCATGCAAGCGCGAGAGCGTGAACTCAGCCCGCTTCTCTTTCACGCCGTCCTGGCGGGTCACGGTGTTCATGCGCAAGCGGCCTTCCACCATCAAGCGCTGGCCCACCTGAACCCGGTTCTGCAGATCCTGCGCGAGGCTGCCCCAGCCCACCACCTTCAGCTGCCCCGGCGGATCGTCCGGCCGAAGGCCATCGAACTGCACCGCCATCTCCGCCACCGGAGTTTGGTTGTCCTGGGTGTAGCGCACCTGGGGCGCCTCCAGCACCTCCACCTCCAGCAAGCAATGGTTCACGGCAGCGTTCACAGGCAGGGGGCCACATCCTGATGCACGGCCCGGTTTTGCACCAGGGGCAGCCGGCCCAGGCCTGGATCTGGCTGTTTGCCGGAACCGCTGAAGGCCCTGAGCTGGCCGAGGCCCTGCTGCAACGGGGCTGGAACGTTCGGGTGAGCGTGGTGACACCGGGCGCCGCTCGGGTGTACGGGCACCGGTGCGGCCTCGAGCTACGCGTGGGAGCGTGCAGCAGCGATCAAACCCTGGAGCAGGAGCTGCGCCAGCTGGCACCCCGCTGGGTGGTGGATGCCACCCACCCCTTTGCCGTGGTGATCAGCGAGCGCCTCCAACGCCTCTGCAGCGCGCTCGATCAGCCCCTGGCACAGATCGAGCGGCACCTGCCGGCCGAGGCCGCTGCTGGTGAGGAGCTGGAACTGCTCGATGGGGTTGGCGCTCTCAGGCAGCGGTCGATGGCTGGCGAGCACTTGCTGCTGGCCATCGGCGCCCGGGAGCTGAGAGCGGCCATCGCTGCCACACCGGAGTGCAGGCACTACGCCAGGGTTCTGGATCAGCCCACCAGCCTCCAGGCGGCCTTAGCGGCTGGGCTGCCCCAGGAGCGCATCGCCTGTCTGCGGCCGGATCCCCTTGGAACTGGGGCGATCGAGCAGGCCCTCTGCCGGCGCTGGGGCATCACGCAGGTGCTCTGCCGCCAGGGCGGCGGCCGCAGTGAAGCGCTGTGGCGACGGGTGTGCCAGCAACTGGAACTACCGCTGCTGCTGCTGCGCAGACCGAGTGCCAGCCCGGGCTTGCCCATGGCAGAGCTGCTGGAGAAGCTGGGCCAGCCCTGAGCTCCCCATGGCCGCCAACGCCATCATTGCCCTCACCACCGAAGCCAGTGCCGAGCAGGCTGAGGCTCTGGCAAGGACGCTGCTGGAGCGGCGCTTAGCCGCCTGCATCGCCTTCAAAACGGTGGACTCGCTCTATCGCTGGGAGGGGCGCCTGGAGCGCAGCAGCGAAGTGCAGTTGATGATCAAAAGCCACGCCAGCTGTGCCAGCGCCCTCGAGGCAGCGGTGCGGGAGCTGCACAGCTACAGCACCCCACAATGGCTGCTCTGGCCTGCAGAGGCCAGCAGCAACTACGCCGCCTGGCTGAGCGAGTGCTGCGCCATCAGCTGACGCAGATCCACCTGGGGGCGCGGTCCAAGCTGCGTGACCACCTGGCCGGCGCAGAGCGAACCCAAACGACCGCACTCCTCAACCGAGGCACCACGGGTGTGGGCATGCAGGAAGCCAGCGGCGTAGAGATCGCCAGCGCCGGTGGTATCCACCAGCGGCCCGAGCTTGAACGGCTCGATCGTGTGGGTGCCGCTGCCGTTGAGGATCACAGAACCCTGCTCACTGCGGGTCAGCGCCGCCATCCGGCAGCGGCCGCGCACCTGTTCGGCAGCCTCCTCAAAGCTGTTGGCCTTGTAGAGGGAGGTGATCTCCATCTCATTGGCGAACAGGATGTCCACATGGCCATCCACCAGTTCCTGGAAGCTGTCGCGGTGGCGCTCCACGCAGAACGCATCGGAGAGGCTGAGCGCCACCTCAGCGCCGTTGGCGCGGGCCACTTCAGCGGCGGCGATGAAGGCGCGCTTGGCTTCATCGCTATCCCAGAGGTAGCCCTCGAGGTATAGCACCTTCGCCTGGGCCACCATCTCCAGATCGAGATCGCCGGGGTCCAGCCCCACTGAGGCACCCAGATAGGTGCACATCGTGCGCTGGGCATCAGGGGTGACGAGAATGAAGCAGCGGGCCGTGGACGGTCCCTCGGTGGCGGCCGGTGTGTCGAAGCGGGCGCCGACGGAGCGGATGTCGTGGGCAAAGATGCTGCCCAGCTGGTCGTTGCGCACCCGGCCGATGAAGCCGGCGCGGCCGCCCAGCTGGGCAATGCCCGCCAGGGTGTTGGCGGCGGAACCACCGGAGGTTTCCAGACCCGGGCCAACGCTGGCGTAGAGCTGCTCAGCCTCCGCTTCATCCACCAGGGCCATGGTGCCCTTGGTGAGCTCGAGGTTGTCGAGCTGGTCGTCGTCGGCATGCACGAGCACGTCAACGATCGCGTTGCCGATACCGACAACGTCGAGGGTTTTGTTGGGGGCCATCAAAGGGTCAGCGGCTGAGCAGAGCCCGCTTGGGCCCGTGGATCGGATCCTCCACCACGATCGTCTGATCGCGATCAGCACCGAGCGACACGATCGCGATTGGCACTTCCATCAGCTCCGCCAGGAAGCGCAGATAGCTCATCGCCGTGGGGGGCAGATCCTCAAGGGCACGGCAATCGGCCGTGGAGGTTTGCCAACCGGGAAGGGTTTCGAAAATGGGCTGACAGCGGGCGAAATCTTCGGCCGAGCTCGGGAAGTGGTCGATGCGCTCGCCATCGAGTTCATAGGCCACACACACCTGGATCTCATCAAGCTCATCGAGCACATCGAGCTTGGTGATCGCCAGGCAATCGAGACCGTTCACCTCCACGGCGTAGCGGCCGATCACGCCATCAAACCAACCGCAGCGGCGGCGGCGGCCGGTGGTAGTGCCGTATTCACCACCGCGATCGCAGAGGTGGTCGTTGAGGCTGCCCTCGAGTTCGGTGGGGAATGGGCCTTCGCCCACTCGGGTGGTGTAGGCCTTCGCCACACCGATCACGCGGTCGATCAGGGTGGGGCCCACGCCGGCACCGATGCAGGCACCGCCACTCACCGGGTTGGAGGAGGTCACGTAGGGATACGTGCCGTGATCGAGGTCGAGCAGGGTGCCCTGTGCGCCCTCAAACAGGATGTTCTGGCGGGCGCGCGCCGCTTCGTGGATGGTGCGGGTGCAATCCACCACGTGGGGGGCCAGGCGCTGGCCGTAAGCCACGTATTCAGCCACCACGGCCTCGAAATCGAGGGGCTCTAGGCCGTAGAGCTTCTGGAGCGTTTCGTTCTTTTCCGCGAGAGGCCCGGCCAGGCGATCCCGAAGGCGCGCTTCATCGAGGATGTCGATGATGCGAATGCCGTTGCGCTGCGACTTATCGGCATAGGTGGGGCCGATGCCGCGGCCCGTGGTGCCGATGCGCCGATCGCCCCGCTGCTGCTCCATCGCCTGATCCAGCAGGCGGTGGTAGGGCATGGTCACGTGGGCGGTGGAGGCCAGACGCAGGCCATCCACAGCAATGCCGTTCTCGGCGAGCATGTCGAGCTCGCCAATCATCACCTTGGGATCCACCACCGTGCCGGAACCGATCAGGCACACGGTGTCCGGATAAAGGATGCCGGAAGGAATGAGGTGCAGCTTGAGCACCTTGTCGTCCACCACGATGGTGTGACCGGCGTTCACCCCGCCCTGGTAACGCACCACCACATCGGCGGAGCGGCTGAGGAGATCGGTGATCTTGCCCTTCCCCTCGTCACCCCACTGCGCACCGATGACGACGACGTTGGCCAAGGACACAGCGGCCCGCAGCCGCTTCTAAGCACAAACAAAGAGGATCTCAGATCGAGCGGCCCTCCGTCAAAGTGTCGGTGCCCGATGCTGCTGAACGACACAAAAAAGCGGCCCGTAGGCCGCCGTGAACCCTTGATCGGGGACGTGAATCAAGCGCCGCGCACGACGCCTGTTTCGGCCTTCTTGAGCTCTTTGGAGAGACGATCCTTCAGGGCATCAGGCACAGGACGGTTGGGGTAGTTGGCGTAGTGACCGGCCAGGGAGTTGAGCGCGGTCTGCATGGTGGTGAAGGAGGCCAGGCCGTTCACCTTCGGCTGGGGCCGATAACGGGACATGTAGTTGTTGATCAAGGCGCGGGCCTGGGTTTCCGCGTCCGAGCGGCCCGGATCATCGGCCGGCAGGCTGATGGTGGCCAGCAGGGTGTCGGCCACGGCCACCGTGTCTTCCACATAGTTACCCGTGAGGGGGCCGCTGCTGCCCGAGCAGGCGGTGAGCAGCAGCGAGAGGCACAGGCACACCGCAACCACGGCTGCTTTGAGTTGACGCCAACCAGCCGCCATGGTGTTGATGCAAGGTTTGGCCGGATCCTATGGCGTCAGGCCGTGGCTAGCCCGGCCCGTTCACGCTCCAGCTGCTGCTGCAGCTGGGCCACCACGGCCGTAGCGGCCAGGTCGCTGCGCTCACCGCCGGCACGCCGCACCAGTTCCACCATCCCATCGGCGGCACCGCGGCCCACCACAACGCGCCATGGGATGCCGAGCAGGTCGGCATCCTTGAACTTCACCCCAGCGCGCTCGCTGCGGTCATCCAGCAGCACATCCACGCCGGCGGCCTGAAACTCCGCGTACAGCTGCTCACCGAGCAGGCGCTGGCTCTCATCGGCCACGTTGGCCACCACCAGCATCAACTCATAGGGAGCGATGGCGGTGGGCCAGCAGATGCCGTTGCTGTCGTGGTGCTGCTCCACCGCGGCCTGGGCCAACCGCGACACGCCGATGCCGTAGCAGCCCATCCAGAGCGGCTCCTCCTGACCCGCCTCGTTGGTGAAGGTGGCCTCCAGAGCCGTGGAGTATTTCCGGCCCAGCTGGAAGATGTGGCCCACCTCGATGCCGCGGCTGGCTTCCAGACACTGGCTGGGGTCGTGCAGACAGCGATCACCCGGCTGAGCAGCCCGCAGATCCAGGCTCTCAGGTGCAGGGCACAGCTTGCCCCAGGCGGCCCCCACCAGGTGCGTATCCAGCTGATTGGCCCCACACACGAAGGCCTCAAGGGCAGTGGCCGTGGCATCCGCCAAGCGGAGGAAGCGGGGCTGCCAACTGCGGGCGCCCTTCAGCAGGGCATCGTCGAGATGCGGCCCCATAAAGCCGAAGGGCAGCTCGGCCAGACCCTCGCGGGTTGCGGCTTCGGCGCTGAGAGGAGCCACATCCAGCAGCGTGCCGTGCTCGGAACCGCAGCGGGCGGTGAGCGCATTGGCGAGCTTCACCTCATTGAGCTGCTGATCCCCGCGCAGGCTCAACAGCACGGGCTGCAGGCAGCCATCCTCAAATCGTGCCAACAGCAGCAGCACCTTCACGGTCTGGCTGGGATCGAAGCCGTGGGCGAGGCACAGCGCCTCAATGCTGCTTTGAGCAGGAGTCTCCAGGGGCGTGCCCTGGCCACCGGCACCCACACCTCCGGGTAGAGCCACCGGCTCGCTGGGCATGGAAACCGCCCGTTCCTGGTTGGCCGCGTAGGTGCCATCGGCACTGGCCAAGATCAGGTCTTCGCCTGCGTCCGCCGTAACCATGAACTCCTGGCTGGCGGAGCCGCCTATGGCACCGCTATCGGCTTCAACGGCCACCGCTCGCAGGCCGCAGCGGCTGAAGATGCGGCGGTAGGCCTGATCCATGGCCGCGTAGGTCTGCTTCAAGCAGGCCTCATCGGCATGGAAGGAATAAGCGTCTTTCATGATGAATTCACGCCCCCGCATCAGGCCGAAGCGGGGACGAATCTCATCTCGGAATTTGGTCTGGATCTGATACAGATTCAGCGGCAGCTGCCGGTAAGAGCGCAGCAGATCGCCAGCCAGCGCGGTGATCACCTCTTCATGGGTGGGGCCCAGGCCCAATTCCCGGCCCTGGCGATCGTCCAGGTGGAACATGATCCCCTCGCCGGCGGTGTAGCCGGCCCAGCGACCACTGCGCTGCCACAGCTCAGCTGGCTGCAGTTGGGGGAGGAGGGTCTCGAGGGCTCCTGTGGCATTGAGCTCTTCGCGCACAATCGCCGAGATCTTTTGCAGCACCCGCCAGAGCAGCGGCAGGTAGGCATAGATGCCACTACCCACTCGGCGGATGTACCCGGCGCGCAGCAGCAGCTTGTGGGAGGGGATCTCAGCCTCGGCGGGGTCATCCCGCAACGTCACCAGCATGAGGCGGGAGACGCGCATGGGATGCTCAGCAGACAGGGAGGCCGGAAGCTACCACCAGGCTTCTCCCACAACCGGCTTTTGAAGCGCCACACGCACCGCGCGAAAGCAGAAAGAATTCCAGTTCAGCAGCGAAAAGTCTGCTAGTTTCCGGGGCAAGTCCAATCAGTCCCAGTTCTGTCTCATGCATGCCCATTCGGTCTCAACGGCAATGGGCAGTGGGTCACAGCTGAATCCATCCATGAATGCACAGCTGAACAGCGTTGTGGGCGCCCTGGCGAACGGCCTGGTGGTGGGCGCTGAAGGCGCTGCCAATTCAGCAGAAACCAACGAGAACCTGATTGGAATCGATGAGGTGCAGCGGAGCCTGAATCGCTCCAGGGCCTCGGTGTATCGCTACACCAACACCGACCCCCGCAACCTCAACCCTCCCTTCAACCCCCGCAAGCTCAACCCGGAATACCGCAGCGATCAGAAAGAGCCGCTGATGTTCCACCCGAACGAGGTGGCGCGCTTTGCCCGCGATGTGCTGCGCATCAAAGAGGTGACCGTGGAGGTGCTCAATTCACCCTCCACAGCCACACAGCAGTTGCTGGGTTCGATCCTGGATGAACTCCGCGCCATCCGCAGCCTGCTGAGCGAGGCCGAGGTTCGCCCCACCTCGATCGAGAGCCGCCGCGACCAGCACGAGCAAGCCCGACCTGCCGCCTAGACGGCTTTCCCCACTTGCCACCCGGCAGGGGAGTGCCATGCTGAACGTCACCTTTTGCTGATCTGTTGAACGGGATGCCAGCGATGGTTCGCTGCTCACCCCCTCAACCGTCTCCATGGATTCAGAACCTCCTCCTCGACCCACAAGCCATCCCTCGGAGCAACCATCCGAGACCGGAGATGAGCCCTACAGTCCGGGAAGCCTCTTCCACACGGCAGCCCCGCTCTTCGGGATGGTGCTTGCCCTCTGCACTCTTGTGGTGCCCCTGGGCAGCGTGATCGGCGACCGCCATCCATCACCCACTGCCAGCTCTCCCGCCACTGCCCATGGATTTGCGCAGTCTGCAGGCCTCACCGGCGCCAGGGCTGGTGAACCTGATGGTGGAAATCCCAGCAGGCAGCAGGAATAAATACGAATTCAACGCCGATGCCGGCCTGATGGTGCTGGATCGGGTGTTGCATTCCTCCGTGCGCTACCCGTTCGACTACGGCTTCATTCCCAACACCCTCGCCGAGGACGGAGCCCCCCTCGATGCAATGGTGATCATGGATGAACCCACCTTCGCCGGCTGCCTGATCACAGCGCGCCCGATCGGCATCCTCGACATGGTGGATTGCGGCGCCCACGACGGCAAATTGCTCTGCGTGCCGGCCGCCGATCCCCGCCAGCGCAACATCCGCAGCATCCGTCAAATCGCGCCCAACCAGCTGGAGGAGGTGGCGGAATTTTTCCGCACCTACAAGAACCTGGAAGGCCGGGTGGTGGAGATCAGCGGCTGGCTCGATGCCGATGCCGTGCCCGCCCTGCTGGAGCGCTGCATCGCAGCAGCCGGCCGGAACGGGGCCTAGCTGAGGCGCTGGAGCAGGAACCCCTCGAAGCCCAGGGCCTGGAAGACGCGGGCTGGATCACCAAAGCCGGCGGCATTCACCAGGCTGGTGAGGCGGGCGAGGCCGATCGGATGTAGCCCCTCCTGGCTGGAGGCATCCAGTCCACTGGCACGCTGAAAACCCTGCCAGGCCGCATCCAGCTGCCCCTCCAGGGAGGGCAGGCTGGTCTGCATCAGGTCGACCAGTACCAGCTGCGCACCGGGCTTGAGGCAGCGGGCCAAGGCGGAGAGGAAGGCGAGTTTGCTGCCGTCATCAGGGAGGGATTGCAGCACTAGCACCGAGAGTGCGCCGGCGTAGCGACCCGCCATGCCAGGGGCATCCACCAGCGCTTCAACGGTGGACTGTTGCCACTGAAGGCGGCCCTGACCGCCTAGGCGGCGCTGGGCCTCTTGCAACATCTCAGCGCTGGGATCAAGGGCCGTGAGGCTCCAATCGGGGCGCTGGGCCGTGGCCTCGAGGAGCTCGGCGCCGGTGCCGCAACCCGCAACCAACACCTCGGCACCATCGGCTGAAGCAGCGGCGGAGGCCGCCAACAGGGCCACCGAAAGGCGCGCCAGGCTGCCGTAACCGGGAATCACCTGGCTTTGGAGCCGTTCGTAGCCTGCTGATTGCACCGGATTCGAGCCTTTGAACCGATGCTAAAGAGCGGTGGCGGGAGCGGATCGCGCCCATTGAGGCCTACGGATTTGGTGTCAGCCCTCAACAGGGGCATCAAGAAGCGTCTCCGGCCAGGTAAGTTTGTCGGCGCCGAAGATCCCCGTCCGACCGTGCCCACCATCCGTTTCGAACAGGAAGGCCAGCAGGTCGGTTGCATCGAGGGGGCCAACCTGCGCAAGGCCGCCATCGACGCCGGCATCAATCCCTACAAGGGCCTCAACAACCTCAACAACTGCGGTGGCGTGGGCCAGTGCGGCACCTGCGTGGTGGAAGTGGTGGAAGGCATGCAGAACCTCTCCCCCCGCAGCGATGTGGAGCAGGTGTACCTGGCTGACCGCCCTGCCAACTACCGCCTCAGCTGCCGCACCAGCGTGAACGGCGATGTGACCGTGCGCACCCGTCCCCAAGGTGGTGTGGGCAAGGGCTCCAACAGCCTGGTGGGCGCTCTGAAGAGCCTGATCGGCAAGTGAGCCAGGCGCTCCGGATTTACAGCTACCCCCAATGCGGCACCTGCCGTAAAGCCCTGCAATGGCTCGCCCAGCAGGGCTTTTCTGTGGACGGGGGCAACCTGGAGCTGGTGAACATCACCGAGCAACCACCCACTCCAGAGGAACTGAATCAAGCCTTCACTGCCCTGGGACGCAAGCGGCTGTTCAACACCAGCGGCCAGAGCTATCGAGCCCTGGGCAGCGCCGTGGTGGCCGCGATGAGCGATCAGGACGCGTTGGCCGCTCTGGCCGCCGACGGCAAGTTGATCAAACGGCCTTTTGCCATCACCGCTTCCGGAACGCCGCTGGTGGGCTTCAAACCGGAGGAGTGGCAGGCGGCTCTGGCGGGCTGATGGGCACCGTGAGCTCATCGAGCTCATCCATCAGCGCGTCGATGCCAGCTCTGTTCATCTGGGCCAGATAGTTGAGCTTGAGCTGCTGCAGCAGCGCACAGAGCAGATCCTGACTGCGCTCCAGGGTGCCGGGCTGCTCCAGTGCTGCGGCCAGCTCCTCCCAAAAGCGATCGATCGCCTGCTGGATCAGTTCGCTCTGGCGATCGTCATTACGGGCCAGCCGCTCGGCGGTGCTGCGGGAGAGATCCAACAGGCTCTCCACCACACCACCGGCCAACTGACGGCTGACACCCACCGGCACAATCGCGCCACCGGGCACCTCCCGAAGTTGCTGCTGCAGGGCATGGCCCAGCAGCGACTGCAACTCAGGCGCCAGACGCGGGGTGACCTTGCCCAGCAGGAGCGGTCCCCAGAGCCGGATCAGATCCAACAGCTGCTGGTCATCCACCCCGCTCACGCTCTGATGGCTGCGCAAACTGCGGATCCGGCTGGGCCATTGGGGCGAGCGGATCAGCGACTGGGTGCCATCCACCAGCTGCAGGGCCAGCACCTCAAACAGCTCCAGCGCCAGCAACGACACCACCGCCCGGCTCACCGCCGCCCGCAGCGGCTCCACATTGATCAGGCCGCACTGGCTGAGGCGCTCCACCACGGGCACCACGCGCATCCAACGCCAGAAAGGCAAGAGCAACGGCAGATCAATCCATCGCCGCAGCAGCGCATCACGCCAGCTGAGCCCTGGGAAGCGTCGCCGCAGCCGCAGCATCCGCAGCAGGATGTCGAAGGCGAAAACGCTCTGAAACAGCAGCAGATCGAGGCGCCAGAAGTGATCGCTGGGCCTGCCGTTCTCATCAATCGAGCGCCAGTAGCTGGTGGCCACCAGCGGCAGCACCTGTTGCTGCCAGAAGCGCCGCTCCTGCTGCCAGCTGTGCTGCTGCAGCCAGGCATCGCTGAGCAGGCGCTGCGCCGCTTGCTTGGCGGAGTCATCACCGGCGCGCTGCCGCAGGCGGTTTTTGATCTTCTCGAGAGTGCCGCTGTTGCCCGAGGCGGCAAACGGGTTCTCGTTGATCATCGCCTCAGTGATCTCCACCTGGCGGCGCCGCAGGGCTGCGGTGGCGGTGCTGGCAGTGGAGGCGGATGGTGGAGCCGCGAGCAGGGCCTGATCCAGGCGGCGGAACGCCTCGAGATAGGACTGGGTCTCGCGATGGGGCTCGATGCCCTTCACCGGGTCATAGAGCGGTGTGATGTCGGGCAGCAGCGTGAGCGGCACCACCAGCGGCACCTGCGGCAGCGGCGTGAGATTGCGCTGTAACCAGAACGTGCGCAGGGGGATGTAGGTGATGTCAAACAGCACCAGGGCCAGGTTCAGGCTCGCCCAGAGCGCCACGCCCCGATCCCAGTGCTGCCAGAGCCGCGAGGCCGTGACCCTCTGGGTCGACAACCAACGCGGACGAACCATCTCACGGTGAGGCAACGGCCCTAATCTGCCTCACTTCCAACCGCCGCCGGCAGCAGCAGCTTTTGTCCAGCCCAGAACCGTCCGCCGCCGAGCCGCAATCAAACCAACCGCAGGGCAAGCCCGAACAAGAGAGCCCCTGGGTGTTCTGGCGGGGCGTCCTGATCACCCTGGGGGTCGCCCTTGGGGTACGGCAATACGTGATCGAGGCCCGCTACATCCCCTCGGGCTCCATGCTGCCGGGCCTTCAGATTCAGGATCGGCTGCTGGTGGAGAAACTGAGCTACCGCCAGCGTCCCCCGAAGCGCGGAGAGATCGTTGTATTCCACGCGCCGCATCATTTCGATCCGGTGCTCAAACCCGCGCATCAGGCCGGACCGCTGCGCTGCCTGGTGGTGAACCTGCCCTTGGTGAACCTGGTGCCGGGCCTGCAGGAACCCGCCTGCGACGCTTACATCAAGCGGGTGGTGGCCGTGGCCGGTGATCGGGTGGTGATCAATCCCCGCGGCGAGGTGAGCGTGAATGGCCAGCGCCTCAAGGAGCCCTATGTGAGCAACTACTGCCCGGTGGATGCCCTAGGCATGGGTCCCTGCCGCACCCTCAATGCCACCGTGCCGAAGGGGCACGTGCTGGTGCTCGGTGATAACCGTGGCAACAGCTGGGACGGCCGCTTCTGGCCCGGTGGTGCCTTCCTGCCGGAGAGCGAAATCATCGGCCGCGCCTTCTGGCGCTTCTGGCCCCTCAGCACCGCCGGTGAGCTCACCAGCACCGATCCGCTCAGCCCGGTGAAACCGGCAGCCGCCCCAACCCAGGGCTGAGGCCCGTGGCCAGCACCTGGCCCGTGAGCGTGGCGCCACTGAGAGGTTGATTCGCGGCCCTGGGACCCCAGGGATCCTCAGCCGCCCGCCACGGGCGCTCGGGATCAAACAGCAGCCAGCGGCTCGAACCCTCCGCGAGCCGAGGAGGCTCCTGGCCCAGCAGCCGGGCTGGCCCAAAACAGAGGGCACGCCAGAGGGCAGCCGCACTCCAGCCACGCCGCACCACCAGCTCCTGCCAGAGGCACGGCAGCACAAAGCGATGGCCCGCCACGCCGGGCTTGCGCTGATCCAGCGGCAGGAGCTGCTCCTCCGGATCGAGCGCTTCGTGGTGCACGGCCACGGCCGTGAGGATGCCATCGGCCAGAGCCTGCTGCAGGGCCAGGCGATCGGCTGGGGTGCCCAGGGGCGGAACCACCCGCCAACCCTCGGCGATGGGATCAAGACTGCCGCTATCCGCCAGCAGGTGCCACCAGCACACAGTGCTTTCCGGACGCTGGTGGGCAGGCAGCTGGCGCAGCAGGGCCACCCCTTCGGCCGTGGAGAGATTCATCAGCTGCAGACGCCGCTGCGGATGGCGTTGTGCCATGGCGAGCAGGCTTTGCAGCGGCAGGGTTTCACTGATCGAGGGATCGGTGGGCCAGCCCGCGCGCAGGGCATCCACGCCATCGCGCACCACGCCGCCCTGGCTGAGGCTGGCGTCGCGGGGGGCCAGCAGCACTGGCATTGCCCCGCATTCCGCCAGGGTGAGGCCCCGCTCCAGCAGCGCCAGGGAAGGGCATTGATCCCCCTCCGCCAAACCAACCGCTCCGGCAGCCAATTGATCGCCATGGGCGGCCAGGTCCTGGCCGGCAGCGCCATGGCTGAAGCTGCCCCAGAGCAACAGCTGCAGAGGGCTGGTGGGTGCCAGGGGTTGCAGGCGCTCAGGCCGATCGCGCCAGCTCAGGGCGCGCGGCAGCAGCGCCACCGTTCCATAGCCAGCCGCAAGCGCTGAGCGCTCCAGGGAGTGGAGCGTTTCAGCTGTGCCGGTAGCCGGATCCTCCAGATGGGAATGGGGATCCACCAGCGATGGCGCCAACAGCCAGCTCCGGGCATCCAGCACCTGGGCGCCAAGGACCGTGGCTCGCTCGGCGGCGGCGGCACCGAGCGCCGCCAGCCGGCCCTCGCTGATCAGCACATCGCAGGCCAGCGGCTCTGAACCCTCCGCTTCAAGCAGCTGAACCTGCTGCAGCAACAGCGGCGGGTCCGGGCTTGGTGTCATAGGGCCCCGGCAGCGGTGCGATCCAGAACACCCCCAAGATGGGCCGTTTGGTTGAGACACACCACCACCGGTGGCTGATCCGCGCCGTGGGGGTAATCGATCACTGTGACTCCACCGTTGCCCTGCTTCACCGCCCAGATATCGGAGGGGTTGAGTCCGAGCAAGGCGCACAGGATGGTTTTGTTCACGGCGTCGTGAGCCACCACCAGGGCGGTTTCATCGCTGTGAAGGCTGGAGGCGATGGTGTTCCAACCCCGCAGCGATCGATCCCACACATCGTGAATGGTTTCGCCATCGGGCATCTGCACCGTTTCAGGCGCCCGCTTCCAATCAGCCAGCAGCGCCCCCCACTGGGCGGAGATTTCCGACTCCAGGCAGCCTTCCCACTGGCCATGGCCGATCTCCACCAGGTCTTTCAAGCTGGTGAGCGGCACACCGGGATGGTGCTGCAGGATGCCTTCAGCGGTCTGGCGGGGCCGGGCCATCGAACTGGTGTAGGCCCGCTGGAACGACACCCGGCGCAGGTAATCACCAGCGGCGGCCGCTTGAGCGCGGCCGTTGTCGTTGAGGGGAATATCGATCTGTCCCTGGAAGCGCCCCTGGCGGTTCCAGTCGGTTTCCCCATGCCGCACCAGCAACAGGCGCGGACCGGTGCCCTTGGCGGGGAGGGTGCTGCCGCACACCTCGGGATGGAGATGCGTGGTGCCGTTGAGCGATTCGATCTGCACCGATAGGCCCGCATCGGCATCGGCGCTGAGGTTGAGCACCGACAGGGAGGCGTTATCGAGGCGGAGCCGTCTGAAGCCAGAGGCAGGCAGGCCCAGCAGGGTGAGTAAGAGGCAACGCAGGATGGCGTTGTGGCCCACCACCAGCACGGTCTGGCTGCCGGGAGCAGCGGGATCGAGGCGCTGCAACAGGCGCTCGGCGAAACGCTGCGCCTGGGCCATCAGCTCAGGGATCGGGGCGTAGCGGCTGCCATCGGCCCGTTGCAGCTCCAGCTGTTCGGGATGGAAGGTCCAGGTGCGGTGGTCTTCGGGGAAGCGCTCGCGCACTTCGCTGCTCAGCAAGCCGCTCCAGGGAGCGAGATCCACCTCCAGCAGGTCGTCATCCAGGCTGGGCTCAAGGCCGCCGCCATGGGCGGCCAGCAACGCCGTTGCTGTGTCGTGCGCTCGGCGCAGGGGCGAGCTGTAGGCGGCGGTGAGGGGCAGATCCCGCAGAGCCTCACCGGTGGCCAGGGCCTGCTTCACCCCGTCCTCGGTGAGGCTGGAGAGGTCGTCGCGCCCCTGAATGCGGTGCTCCAGATTGAAGCTGCTCAGGCCATGGCGAACCAGCAGGATCCGGAGAGACACAGGCGCACGTTGGAGCAAAAGGCATCGTATTGGTTGGCTTTCAGCACAACAGCAGCAGTGAGATGCTGCGCTGATCAGCACCACGGAGCAGGCGCAGGGTGACAGCAGCCAACAGGCCAGGCGGAAGGCCCGAGGGCGGCGCACCGGGTTGGAAAGCGGCTTTGGCGCTGGTGAGCCTCGCCCTCAGCCTGCTGCTCTGGCTCAACGGCCTGATCGACAGCCTCAGCCGTCCCTCCGTGGGCAACGACCTCAACCGGCGGCAGCTGGAGCTGGCGGTGTTGGCAGAACCAGAGCTGAGCGGCCCACTTCAGCCGCTGCTGGGAGGACGCAACCCGGTGAAAACGCTTCAAGAAGCGATCCGCACGGAATTGAATCAGGCCCAGGAGAGCGGCGGCGACCCTGATCTCGATCTACAGCTGGAGCAGGCCCTGCTGCTGCGCCATCTGGGGCAAACGCAGCAAGCGAATGACCTGCTGCAGCAACTCGCCAGGGGAGATGACACCTGGGCTGCCCTGGCCCAAGCGCTCCAAGCCCCCGCCAGCACCACACCACAGGCAGAGCGCCAACAGCTGATCACCGCCATCCCGCAGGGGGGGCTGCTGCGGCAGTGGAGCTGTGAGGCCCTGTTGGGCGATCAGGCCTGCGGCGCCGCAGCCGCCAGCCGGCAGGCCGCCCGGCAGCTGCTGGCGGTGACCGTGCTTCCGGTGGTGTTGCTGCTGGTGGGCATCGCGGCCCTGCTGCGGGAGCTATGGCTGACCTGGCGGGGCAAGGCCGCCGAAGCGCCAGCGCTGCAGGGCCCGCTGCTGAGCGGACTCGATGCGGTGCTGCTGATTGCCGGCGGCTTCGTAGTGATCGGCGAATTGCTGACACCCCTTGTGGTGGCCCCACTGGTGGGGGGCGTGCTGCAGCAACTGGCAATCGCCAGCCCGCTGCGGGAGGGCATCACCGTGGTGTGCCTCTATCTAGCCCTGATGGCCGGCCCGCTTCTGATCCTTGCGCTGATGCTGCGGGGCCAGGGGGACGCTGCAGGTATGCCGCTTCAGTTCCGCTGGCCGCCCCTGAGCCGCAGCCTGCGCCAGGCCCTGAAGGGATTGTTGATGGTGCTGCCGCTGGTGAGCCTGGTGGGCTGGCTCCAAGGACAGCTCTGGGGTGATCCCGGCGGCAGCAACCCCCTGCTGGAACTGGTACTCAACAGTCACAACGTGCCAGCCCTCACCTGCTTCGGCATCACGGCGATCGTGCTGGCTCCCTTGTTTGAGGAAACGATCTTCCGAGGGGCACTGCTGCCGGTGGCAGCCCGCAAGCTCGGGAGCACTGGCGGCATCCTGCTCAGCGCAGCGGTATTTGCCGTCGCCCACCTCAGCCTCGGGGAACTCCTTCCGCTGCTGATACTGGGGATCGGCCTCGGTTGGCTGCGGCTGCAAAGCGGGCGGTTGGGCAGCTGTGTGCTGATGCACGCCCTCTGGAACGCCCTCACCTTCGCCAATCTGGTGGTGCTGGGCTGGTAGTCGACCAGCGCTTGAGTCTCAAGCCATGACGCTTCCCCTTGCTGAGGGGCGGAGCGCGTGGTTCACTTGCGCAGTTCATCGACGCACCCGTGGTCGCCGCACCGCTGCAACAGACCCAGGAGGGTCAACGGCGATCCAGCGCCCGGCCCCTGGAGCTGATTCAGGGATCGCTGTCCTCCCGCCGTGCCGATAAGCAGTCGCCTTGGCTGGGCAACCTGCACCGCATGGCTGATGGTGGCCTGCTCGGCTTGGGTGTGGCTGTGCTGGCCCTGAGTGGTCTCACCCTGCACTGGCAGGGCCAATGGACCCAGAACTTTCAGAAACTGGAGGCGGCCCAACGGCTGGAGCACCGTCTGCAGGAATCGGCTGCTGTGCTTGAGCAGCACCACCTCTCGATGACCAGCAAGCCGGCGCTGCTGGAGCCCACCTCCAGCGAAAAGCTGGTGTATCTGGAGCCCCCCGCCTCCAGCACCACTTCAGGCTTGAACACGCTGCTGGCCCAGGTGAATCCCCGTCAGATCCTGCCGGGCTACTGATGGCGGTGCACCGCCTCGAGAGCCGGCGGCCGGCCCCGCGAAACAACGCCGCAAGCCCGCGCCAGAGGCGCGTGCTGCAACTCTCTCCAGTGCCCAGCCGGCGCCTCTGGGCGTTGTACCTGCTCATGGCCACTGGTCTGAGTGGCCTGGCATTGCGTTTGGCCTGGGTGCAGGTGGTGCAGGGTCCTGAGCTGCTGAACCGCGCCCGCGCGGTTCAGACCCAGACCATCAACCCGCTAGGGCGCCGCCGCACGATCGTCGATCGCCAGGGCAGCCTGGTGGCCCTCGATGAGGAGCGCTTCACCCTCTGGGCTCACCCGCGCTACTTCGCCTTCCCCGGCGACGACATCGGCAAGCTGCGTAGCTCGCTCGACGTGGCCCGCAAGCTCTCGAGCGTGCTCGCCGTTCCGATGGCGGATCTGGTGCGGGCCATGGACGGCCGCAAATCGGGCGTAAAGCTGGCCACCGATCTGGATCCGGAAACCGCCCAGCGGGTGCGCAATCTGGGCATCAGCGGCGTCGACCTCGAGGCCTACCCCCAACGCGTATATCCCCAAGGGAGCCTGTTCGCGAACGTGGTGGGCTTCCTGAACCTGGAGCGGGTTCCCCAGGCCGGCCTGGAGCAGAGCCGCCACCAGGATCTACGCCGCCATGAAGCCACCCGCCAGATGCGGCGCGGCGCCGATGGCACGCCCCTGCCCGATGGCTTGAAGGCGGGGGTTCTCTACGGCGACGACCTGCGCCTGCAGCTCACCCTCGACGCCCGCCTGCAGCAGGTGGCACTGATGGCGCTCAGCAAGCAGGTGAAGCAATGGAACGCCAAGCGGGGCGTGGCGCTGGTGATGGATGTACGCAACGGCGAACTACTCGCCCTCGCTTCCACCCCCACCTACGACCCCAATCAGTTCTGGAAGTACAAACCCGGGCTGTTCCGCGAGTGGTCGGTGCAGGACCTCTACGAACCGGGCTCCACCTTCAAACCGATCAACCTAGCGATCGCCCTGCAGGAGAACGCGATCGACCCGGCCGGCAAGGTGAATGACTCCGGCCAACTCACCATCGGCGGTTGGCCGATCTTCAACCACGACCGCAAGGGCAACGGCCTGATCGATTTCCCCACGGTGCTGCAGGTGTCGAGCAACGTGGCGATGGTGCAGGCGATGCAGCGGGTGAAACCCGCGAAATTCTGGAACTGGCTACACGCCCTCGGCATCGATACCCAGCCCGATACCGACCTACCCGGCGCCGTGGCCGGTCAGCTCAAGAGCCTGGAGATCTTCCGCACCCAGCCGATCGAACCAGCCACGGCCGCCTTCGGCCAGGGCTTCAACCTCACGCCGCTGAAGCTGATCCAGCTGCACGCGATGCTCTCCAACGGCGGCCGGCTGGTGAGCCCCCACATCACCCGCGGCCTGCGCTCCGGTGACGACCTGGCACCGGCACCAGCGGCCTCGGGGGTGCAGCTGATCAAACCGGAAATCGCCCAGACGGTTCTCAATTGGATGGAGACCGTGGTGGAGAAGGGCAGCGGCAAAGGAGTTCACATTCCCGGCCACCGGATCGGCGGCAAAACCGGCACCGCCCAGAAGGCTGAAAACGGCGTGTACATCCCGGGCGCACGGATCACCAGCTTCGTGGCTCACCTACCGATCAACGATCCCCGCTACGTGGTGCTGGTGGTGGTTGACGAACCCAAGGGAGGCAATGCCTACGGCTCCACGGTGGCCGTGCCGGTGGCGAAGCAGATCATCGAAGCGCTGCTGGTGATCGAGAAGATTCCCCCCAGCAAACCGGTGACCACCACTGCCGGGTAACCGCTTGGTGACAGAGGCGGTGCATTCGGGTTGTGCTGGCTAGTTTGAGCCCATCTCACGGGGCCCTGCATGGCCAACCTGCTCGATCAACTGGCCGCCATGACCGTGGTGGTCGCCGACACCGGTGACATCGACGCCATCCGTCAGTTCACGCCCCGGGATGCCACCACCAATCCCTCGCTGATCCTGGCGGCGGCGCAGATCCCCACCTATCAGAGCCTGATCGACCGCTCCCTGCAGCAGTCGCGCGAGGTGTGCGGCGCAGCTGCACCGGCGGAAGAGGTGGTGCGCGAGGCCCTCGATGAAATCTGCGTCACCTTCGGCACCGAGATCCTCAAAATCGTGCCCGGTCGTGTGTCCACCGAAGTGGATGCCCGCCTCAGCTTCGACACCGAAGCCACCATCACCAAGGCCCGCAAGTTGATCGGCCTCTACCGCCAGGCCGGGATCGGCCGCGAGCGCGTGCTGATCAAGATCGCCTCCACCTGGGAGGGGATCAAAGCCGCCGAGGTGCTGGAGAAGGAGGGCATCCACTGCAACCTCACCCTGCTGTTCAGCTTCGCCCAGGCGATCGCCGCGGCTGAGGCAGGCGTCACGCTGATTTCCCCGTTTGTGGGGCGCATCCTCGATTGGTACAAAAAGAGCACCGGGCGCGAGAGCTATCCCGGTCCTGAGGATCCGGGCGTGGTGTCGGTGACCCAGATCTTCAACTACTTCAAGACCTACGGCTACAAAACCGAGGTGATGGGTGCCAGCTTCCGCAACATCGATGAAATCATCGAACTGGCGGGCTGCGATCTGCTCACCATCTCGCCGAAGCTGCTGGATCAGCTGCGCAACACCCAGGGCGAACTGACCCGCAAGCTCAACGCCTTCAACCCCGCTCCCACCGAGGAGCAGATCCACCTGGATCGCCCGGGCTTTGAAGCGATGATGCACAAAGACCCGATGGCCACCGAGAAGCTGCAGGAGGGCATCACCGGCTTCACCCGCGCGATCGAAACCCTCGAGGCGCAGCTGGCCCACCGCCTGGGCGAGCTCGAAGGTGCCGGCGCCTTCCAGCACGCCGCTCAGGAGATCTTCCTGCTCAACGACCTCGATGGCGATGGCTGCATCACCCGCGAGGAATGGCTGGGCAGCGATGCCGTGTTTGATGCCCTCGACACCGACCACGACGGCCGCCTGATGCCCGCCGATGTGCGTGGTGGCCTGGGGGCAGCCCTGGCCATCAGCGCTTCTTAACCAAGCTGATCCACACTGGGTGGATTGCACCGCCATCTCCGTTGAACGCTCTCGACACCATGCGCGCCCTGGCCAGCCAGGGTGAGGTGCTGGATGTTCCAGCCGGTCAGCTGATCTTCAGTTCCGGGGAAACCGGCGACTGCATGTTCGGCGTGCTGGAAGGAAGCGTGGAGCTCAGCTGGAACGAGGAAGGCTGCCAGGAGATCATCCAGGCCGGCGATGTGTTCGGCGCCGGCGCCCTAGTGACGCCGGAGCATCGCCGTTACGGCAACGCCAAGGCGATGAGCGATTGCAAGGTGCTGGTGATGAACCGCGAGAAGTTTCTGTTTGCGGTTCAGGAATCACCCATGTTTGCGATCGAGCTGCTGGGCTCGATCGATAAGCGGCTGCGGCAGCTCAAGGACTGCACCAAATTCAGCTAGCCACGCTGAAACAGCAGGCGCTTGATCACCCGCTGGGCGATATCGCCGTAGCCCATCTCACCGGAGAGGATCTGGGCGATCCGCTGCGGCGCGGTGGGGCGTTTGATCCCGAGCTGATAGCCCACCTTGGGAACCCGGTAAAACACCTGGGCGATGCGCCGTCCCCAGGCCATGGATTCACCCCACTCCTGCCGCATCGCCTGGCTGTAGCCCGCCAGCGACTGCTCCGCCGCCGCCTGATCACCGGCCTTGCGCTGCACCAGGTAACGATCAAGCGCTTCTGCACTACGCACACCGCTGAGCAACGCCGGCCGCAGACCCTCGGCCAGGAAGGGATCACAAAGTGAGGCGGCATCACCCACGGCCACAGCACCGGCCGGGGTGTGCAGCGGATAGTGGCCGTCCCAGACCCGCAGCGGTGATTGCAGCCGCAGCCCCGCATCCGCGGGCAAGCCGAGGCTTGGCAGCAGCTGGGCCATCACGCCGGCTGCATCCACGGCGTCCTTGCCGATGAAGGTGCCCACGCCAATGCTGTAGCCGCCCTGGCGCGGGAAGGCCCAACAGAAGCCATGGCGCACCAGGCCGAATTCGAAGCGGGCCGTGTTGGGCTCCAGCACCTCGGCCTCCACCTCCACCGCAACGGCACTGGCGAAGCGCGGCAGGGGATTGCCCAGGCCCAGGGCGGCGGCAAAGCGGGAGCTGGAGCCATCGGCCACCACCACGGCGTGGCTGAGGTAGCGATGGCCTGCTGCCTCCACGCACCAATGGTCGCCATTGCGCTCAATCGTCGACACCGGTGCGGCATCCACCAGCTCAGCACCGGCATCGATGGCCTGCTGCGCGATGAACTGATCGAGGCGCGAGCGTTGCACGATCCAGAAGGGTGAATCACCCGGCAACACCGCGGTGACGGGATCTTCCAGGCACCAGGTGAAGCGCACCTGCTCGATCACCTGATCTACGGCGGGCGAGAGATCAAAGGGAAACCAACGCTGCACTGACGCCGCCATGCCACCACCGCAGGGTTTGCGGCGTGGCATGGCCTCGGCCTCCAGGATCAGGACGCTGTGCCCGCGCGCACTTAAGTGAAACGCCGCAGCGGCACCGGCCGCGCCGGCACCGACGACGATGACGTCATGCATGTGAGCGGAGCTCACACCTTGAGGATGTCGGCTTCCTTCTCAGCCAGCAGCTTTTCGATCTCGGTGATGAACTTATCGGTGAGCTTCTGGATCTTGTCCTGCTCATCACGGCTCTGATCCTCGGAGAAGTCGCCTTCTTTCTCCTGCTTCTTCACCTTGTCGATGGCATCGCGGCGGATGTTGCGCAGCGCCACCTTGCCTTCTTCGGCGTATTTGGCCGCCAGCTTGCAGAGGTCTTTGCGGCGATCTTCGGTGAGGGGCGGAATGTTGATCCGGATCACCTTGCCGTCGTTGTTGCAGGTGAGGCCCAGATCGCTCATCGAGATCGCCTTCTCGATCAAGCCGAGCGATCCGCCATCAAACGGCTGCAGCTGGATCGTGGAGGAATCCGGCGTGCTGATGGTGGCCAGCGACTTCAGCGGCGTATCCGCGCCGTAGTACTCAACCTGGATCTTGTCGAGCAGCGAGGCGTTGGCCCGACCGGTGCGGATGGTGTTGAAGGTGCGCTGGGTGGAATCCACCGACTTGCGCATGCTGGCTTCGAGATCCATGGGTGCTGACAGGAAAAGAAAGGCTCAGGCCGAGGGCAGGATGCTGGTGCCGATGGGCTCACCGCGGACAGCCCGGCCGATGTTGCCGGCGCCGAACAGATCAAACACCACGATGGGGATGGCGTTGTCCTTGCAGAGGGCGATGGCGGTGCTGTCCATCACCTCGAGCTCGCCGCTGAGCACATCGAGGAACGACAGGCTCTCGTAGCGCACCGCATCGGCGAACTTGTTGGGGTCTTTGTCGTAGACCCCATCCACCTTGGTGGCCTTGAAGACCACGTTGGCACCGATCTCTGCCGCGCGAAGGGCGGCGGTGGTGTCGGTGGTGAAGAACGGGTTACCGGTGCCGGCGGCGAAGATCACCACGCGGCCCTTCTCCATATGACGGATCGCCTTACGGCGGATGTAAGGCTCCGCCACTTCCTGCATCGAGATGGCGCTCTGCACGCGGGTGGGGATGCCGGCCCGCTCGAGGCCGTCCTGCAGGGTGATGGCATTCATCACCGTGGCGAGCATGCCCACGTAGTCGGCGGTGGCGCGATCCATGCCGGCCGCCGAGCCCTTCAGGCCGCGGAAGATGTTGCCGCCGCCCACCACGATCGCCAGCTGGGTGCCATCCGCCACCACTTCGGCCACGTCCTTGGCAATCGCATTCACGATGGCCGGATCAATGCCGTAGCCCTGCTCGCCCATCAGGGCTTCACCACTGAGCTTGAGCAACACGCGCTGGTAAGCCATCCGTTCGCGCTTGCACGTCAGTTGGCCGAACAGTAGCAAGCGTGAGATCCCTTGCCGACGCTGGCTCCAGCCGCTTCGATGGGACAACCGCACAACGCTGATGACAAGCGCTCAGGCCGGCGATCCACTGCCGCCGAGAAGCTCCAGCGTGATGGCCCGGCTCACCCTTTCGGCGGTGGAGCAGCTGGTGGCCGAACCCGGCGGCTGGGGCGAACCGATGGTGCATCGGGCCCTGCTGGTGAGTGGGTTATCGGTTTTGCTCAGCAGCCTGGCGCTGCTGCAAGGGCAGCAGGGCACCTAAACGCGAGCGCTCAAAACTCGATACCGGCCTGAGCTTTCACCCCCTGCTCCCGGAACGGGTGGCGCAGCAGCTTCATTTCGGTGACCAGATCAGCGCGCTCGAGCAACCCTGCCGGCGCGCCGCGGCCGGTGAGGGCCACATGGGTGAGCGGCGGGCGCAGCGCCAGGCCCTCCAGCACCTGCTCCAGCTCGAGGTAGCCGAGCTTGAGGGCCACGTTCACCTCATCGAGCACCACCAACTTGCGCTCAGCCGATGCCAGATAAAGGAGGGACTGCTCCCAGGCCTGCTGCACCAGCTGGCGATCGCGGTCCCGGTCCTGGGTTTCCCAGGTGAACCCCTCACCCAGGGCGTGCCAGTGCAGCGCTTCACCGAACAGCGCCAGCGCCTTGGCCTCGCCGGGATGCCAGCCGCCTTTGATGAACTGCACCACGGCCACCTGCTCCCCATGGCCGAGGGTGCGCAGCACCAGCCCTAGGGCCGCAGTGGTTTTGCCCTTGCCGTCGCCGGTGAACACCAGCACCAACCCCTTCTCGAGATTGCGCTCGCCCACCCGCTGCTGCTGCACCTCTTTGCGGCGCTCCATGCGGCGGCGGTAGGCCTCGGCGCTGGCCTCAGGGGCCAGGGCACCGCCCATACCGAGTTCAGAAGCGGCCTGATCGAGGGGGGTTTCGAGCGGATCAGGGTGCACAGCAGAGGCTCAGATGGCAGCACTCTGGCAACGCTGCGATCAGGCTGCAGATCGGGCGCGGGCCAGGGCCGTATCGACTGCCTGCTGCTGATCGCGGCGGGTGATCCAGTGGTGGTAGGTGCGGGTGTGGATCGCCACCGAGTGGCCCATCATCCGGGCGGCCACGGTGTCGGGCAGACCGATGTGAATGGTGCGCACGGCCCAGGCGTGACGCAGGTCGTAGGGGGTGATGGGGAGCTCATAGCGGCGAAACTGCTCAGCCACCCGACGGCCCACCTGCTGCAGCGTGGTGCGGCGCAGATCCGTGCGCACCGGCGGCAGCAGATCCCGAGCCTCACCGAGCCGCGGCAGCTCGAAGCGCTCCACCCATTCCGGCTGAAACGGCCACACCTGATGCTCCCCCGTTTTGCTGGTGGGCAGCACACGGATCACCCGATCACCGCCGGGAGCGAGGGCGGAGAGATCGCTGAAAAACACCTCGTGGTTGCGCAATCCATAGGTGGCCATCAAGCCGTAGGCCAGGCGCCAGCCCGGGTTGGGAATGCGCTCGATCCAGTCGAGGATCTGGATATCGCTCGGCAACTGGCGGAACTGGGCGGCATGCAGGCCGTAACCGCCGGCGCGATCAGCCCAATCGGCCGGTAGGTCGATCGCTTGCGCCCGCGCCAGAGCCGCCAAGGCTGTGCCGCACTGCTGGCGGCCGCGGCTGGCCAGGGGGTAGCTCTCGAGCACCGCTTCCAGCAGCGCCGTGCTCAACGGCTGCGGGTGCTGCTCCGCCAGCTGACGCAACCGCCGCAGATAGGGCAGATAGGCGCTGGTCCAGGTGGTGCGGGTGCCGGCGGCATTGCGGCGGCGGCGCGGATCAGCGAAGAAGTCGCGCTCGAAGCGATCAAGCGCGACAGCCGCATCCGCTGCCTGCGCCGTAGACGCGGCCTTTTGGGATCCCGCGCCGGGATCCCCCCAATGGCTCCATGAAAAGGTCTGCTGCTGCAGCTGCTGGAGCACCCGCCGCAGGGCCGCGCGGGCTTGCTCCAACCCGTTGTGATCGGCGGCCAGCCCAAGGCTGATGCGCTGAACCAGCACCGCCCCACTGCCACGGCGACAGGGCAAAGGCCCCCGCAGGGCCAAGCGCTGGCCGCGACGCTCCAGGCGCAAACTCACCCCACTGGCCGCCAGCTGGGCGTTGTGCAGGCGTAGCTGCTCGTCCAGAACGTGAGGAGGAGAGGCGGCGCCCGTCATGGCGCGGACCCTATCGAGCTTGCAGCGCGACGGCCAGCCCTGAGCCAGCAGCGTTACGCTCGAGCGCACTATTCACCTGATCACCGCTGGGCATGGCCAAGGTCGGCGTGCTGTTGCTGAACCTCGGCGGGCCTGAGCGCATTCAGGACGTGGGGCCGTTCCTCTACAACCTGTTTGCGGATCCGGAGATCATCCGGTTGCCCAACCCGGCCCTGCAGAAGCCGTTGGCCTGGTTGATCAGCACCCTGAGGGCCGGTAAATCCCAGGCGGCCTACCGCTCGATCGGTGGCGGTTCACCGCTGCGCCGGATCACCGAGCAGCAGGCCCGCGAGCTGCAGAGCACCCTGCGCCAGCGCGGCATCGAAGCCACCAGCTACGTGGCGATGCGCTACTGGCACCCGTTCACCGAATCGGCCGTGGCCGATATCAAGGCCGACGGCATCGATGAGGTGGTGGTGCTGCCTCTCTACCCCCACTTCTCGATCAGCACCAGCGGCTCGAGCTTCCGGGAGCTGCAGCGGCTGCGCCAGGCCGACACGAACTTTGCCCGCCTGCCGATTCGCTGCATCCGCAGCTACTACAACGATCCCGGCTACATCGGCGCCATGGCCGAGCTGATCGCCAAGGAGATCCAGGCCTGCCCCGATCCGGCCAGCGCCCATGTGTTCTTCAGCGCCCACGGGGTGCCCAAGAGCTACGTGGAAGAGGCGGGCGATCCCTATCAAGAGGAGATCCAGGCCTGTGCCGGCCTGATCATCGATCGGCTGGAGCAGCAGCTGGGCTACCGCAACCCGTTCACCCTGGCCTACCAGAGCCGGGTGGGTCCCGTGGAATGGCTCAAGCCCTACACCGACGACGCGCTCCATGAGCTCGGCGAACAAGGGGTGAAGGATTTGGTGGTGGTGCCGATCAGCTTCGTGAGCGAGCACATCGAAACGCTCGAAGAAATCGACATCGAATACCGGGAGATCGCCACCGAATCCGGCATCACCAACTTCCGCCGCGTGCCCGCCCTCGACACCACGCCGTCCTTCATCGAAGGCCTGGCCAACCTGGTGCAGCACGCCCTTGAGGGGCCTGAGGTGAACCTGGATCAGGCGGCGGCATTGCCCACCAAGGTGAAGCTCTACCCCCAGGACAAGTGGGCCTGGGGCTGGAACAACAGCTCCGAGGTGTGGAACGGTCGCTTGGCAATGCTCGGCTTCTCCGCTTTCCTGCTGGAGCTGCTCAGCGGCCGTGGCCCGCTTCATTCCCTGGGATTGCTGTAGGGCCGCAGCTGGCGGCCTCGCCGCTGCGCTGGTGCTCGGCGGCATCGCCCACGCCGATGGCCGCTGGAGCCAGGGTGTGTTTCCCGTGGCCGTGTTTTCCGGCTACACCAGCCATTTCGGACAGCGCCTCGGGCCAGCCGGCAGTTGGGAACCCCATCACGGCATCGACATCGCTGCTCCGATGGGCTCGCCGATCCGCAATTGGTGGGGCGGGGTGGTGCAGGAGGTGATCCAGGACGGCAGCTGCGGCCTGGGGCTGTTGATCCAATCGGGCCCCTACGAGCACATTTATTGCCACCTCAGTGGCGCCGTGCAGGGCGGTGTGTACCGCAGCGGCGCTGTTGCCCTGCGTGCCGGCAACCGCGTGCCGAGCGGTGCGGTGATCGGCCATGTGGGCGTGAGCGGCCGCAGCACCGGCCCTCATCTGCACTGGGGTGTGCGCTACAGCGGCCGCTGGCTCAATCCCGCCGCAATCCTGCGGGCCATGGCAGCGGCTCAGCGTCAGCGGCGCTGAACGCCGCACACCCAATCCCCTGGCCAGACCTTAGGGTTGGAACAACTTGAGAGCCGACTGCTGCCGTCGTGACCGTTACGTCCGTATCCCCAACGGCCGCTGCGGCCAACGCTTCTCCTGAGCAATCGACCCCGCAACGAGTGAATGGCGGCTACGCCCTGATGGATGCCCTGCGCCGCCACGGCGTGGAGCACATCTTTGGCTATCCCGGCGGGGCGATCCTGCCGATCTACGACGAGCTGCACAAGGCTGAAAGCCGCGGCTGGCTGAAGCACATCCTGGTGCGCCACGAGCAGGGCGGCACCCACGCCGCCGATGCCTATGCCCGCGCCACCGGCAAGGTGGGCGTGTGCTTCGGCACCTCCGGCCCCGGCGCCACCAACTTGGTGACCGGCATCGCCACCGCCCACATGGACTCGGTGCCGATGGTGGTGATCACCGGTCAGGTGCCCCGGGCTGCCATCGGCACAGACGCCTTCCAGGAGACCGACATCTTCGGCATCACCCTGCCGATCGTGAAACACTCCTGGGTGGTGCGCGACCCGCGCGACATCGGCCGGATCGTGGCCGAAGCCTTCCTGATCGCCGCCAGCGGCCGCCCCGGGCCGGTGCTGATCGATGTGCCCAAGGATGTGGGCGTTGAAGAATTCGATTATATCCCGGTGGAGCCCGGCAGCGCCGTGCCCGCCGGCTTCAAAGCCACACCAGCTCCTGAAACCCAGGCCATCGATGCGGCACTGGCGCTGATCCGCCAGGCCAGGCGGCCCCTGCTCTACGTGGGCGGCGGTGCGATCAGCTGCGGCGCCCATCCCCTGGTGCATCAACTGGCGGAGCGCTTCCGCCTGCCGGTGACCACCACCCTGATGGGCAAAGGCGCCTTTGACGAGCAGCACCCGCTGGCGGTGGGCATGCTCGGGATGCACGGCACGGCCTACGCCAACTTCGCCGTCACCGAGTGCGATCTGCTGATCGCCGCCGGCGCCCGCTTTGACGACCGCGTGACCGGCCGCCTGGATGGCTTCGCGCCGCGGGCCCAGGTGATCCACATCGACATCGATGCCGCCGAACTGGGCAAAACCCGCCGACCGGATGTGGCGGTGGTGGCTGATGTGAAAGACGCACTGGAGGCCCTGCTGGCGGCGTCTGCCGGGGAAGACTCCAGCGGCCGCACCGAGGCCTGGCTCGAGCGGATCAACACCTGGAAGCAGCACTACCCCTTGGTGGTGCCGGCTCCGGAAGGCGAGATCGCACCCCAGGAAGTGGTGGCGATGCTGCAGGAGCTCGCCCCCGAGGCTTACGTCACCACCGATGTGGGGCAACACCAGATGTGGGCGGCGCAGTTCCTGCACACAGGCCCGCGCCGCTGGATCAGCTCCGCCGGTCTTGGCACCATGGGCTTTGGCATGCCTGCAGCCATGGGCGTTCAGACGGCCTTCCCCGATCAGCAGGTGGTCTGCGTGGCGGGCGACGCCAGCATCCTGATGAACATCCAGGAGCTCGGCACCCTCAGCCAATACAACCTGCCGGTGAAGGTGGTGGTGCTCAACAACGGCTGGCAGGGGATGGTGCGTCAGTGGCAGGAAAGCTTCTACGGCGAGCGCTACTCCGCTTCGGAAATGACCGGCGGCATGCCCAACTTCCCGATGGTGGCTGAGGGCTTCGGAGTGAAAGGCGTGCGCATCAGCGAGCGCTCCGAGCTGCGCCAACAGCTCGCCGAGGCCCTGGCTCACCCGGGTCCGGCCTTCATTGAGGTGCAGGTGCGCCGCAACGAGAACTGCTACCCGATGGTGCCCCCCGGTGCCAGCAACGCTCAGATGGTGGGCCTGCCCTCCCATCCCGAGCTGGCGATCGACACCAGCCGTGAGTGCCACAGCTGCCACCACACCACCTCGAGCTCGAGCCTCTACTGCCCCAACTGCGGCGCCAAGCTCTGATGCGGCGCTGGTTGTTGTCGGGCCTGATGGCCTGCGTGCTGCTGCTGGGTGCTGCCGGCGTGCAGGCCGCTGAAGTGCTGCAGGTGCGCAGCGGCACCGTGCTGCAGGTGGGCGACCACAACCGCACCTACACCGTGGAGCTGGCCTGCTTAACCATCCCGCCGGATGGGGATTCCGCGGCGGTGGCCTGGCTGCGCAGCGAGTTGCCCCGCCGCACCAAGGTGAACCTGCGCCCGGTGGGTAACGACAACGGCACCCTGGTGGCACGGGTGCAGCGCCTCGGTGCAGCAGATCACTCAGCAGACATCGACCTCGGCGCCGGCCTGGTGGCAGCCGGGCTCGCCAATGCGCAGCCCGGCTGCTGAGCGGCGATGAGCATCAATCGCACGGCCAAAGGCATCGTGTTGGTGCCCTGCCTGCTGCTTGGGGCAGCCTTCCTGGCGGCAGCTGTTTGGGGTGATGCCGCTGCAGCGGAGAATCAACGCCTGGCCCTGGTGATCGGTGTAGCGCTGATGGCCGGCGGACTGCTCGCTCAGCTTCTGCCTGAACAACAGCCGGAAGGGGAGCAGAACCCGCCCCCCAACGACTGACCTTGACTTACTGGGCCGGCTTGGTCTTGCCCTGGTTCTCTTTCACCAGACGGAAGTACTCGGGGGTCGGGAAGATCGTGTAGTTGTCATTGGGGGCGTTGATGATCTCGCGCAGCACGGCGGTGAGATCAGCCACCTGTGGCTTCAGCTTCTGACGCTCAGCCACAGGCATCTGGGCCAGGGCGTTCTCGAGATTCTCGTAGCTGAGGAAGAACACACCGCGAGGACCCTCGGGCGTTTTGATCGTGAGGAAGGGTTTGGTGAAGAACACCGGCACATTCAGGCCCTCACGGATCTGCTTCTCCGTGAGGCCCTGCTCCTTGAGGAGCTTGATCGCCTGGGTGCGATCACCGTCGTTGCCCAGGATCGGAGCCACCAGGGGCTTGCTCTTGTCCTTGAGCTGCTTGTTGAGCTCCACCACCTTCTCGTTCATCACGTTGAGGGGCAGAGCCACCACCCCAGCCTTGAGGCTGGGGTTGCTCTTGTTGAGGGCGGCGAGTTCTTGATTGGCCTTGGCGCTCTCTAAATAGAGCGGCAGCACCAGCTGTTTCTCCTGGGGAATCGGCAGGGGCACACCGTTGGCGTCGGTGATCACAAACACCGGCACCACCTGCAGCTTCTTGATCGCCTCGGCTTCAGGAATCGCCAGAGCCGGATCTGCCGCCACGCCCGCAGCAGCCACCGCCAGACCAGCACTCAGCACCAGGGAGCTGACAGCGGAGCCGAATCTGCAGCCCATCTGGTGGCCCCAGGCGTTCAGGCGGGACTGCATGCGATCAACTGTTGAAAGGCTGAGCCTAGTCAGGGAAATCCACCTACCTTTCAACGGCTGGACGGTGCCGGCCATGACCACTCCATGACCACTGCAGAACAGCCGATCACCGCCACCCGGCCTGCTGCGCTGGGGGTTCTGCGCAACCGCGAGACACCTGCGCGCTGGCTTGGCGCCGTTGGTTTGTTGGCCGCGCTGCTGGGCAGCCAAACCCTGGCAGCCAGCACACCGCTGCGCAGTGATGTGCGCATGCTGCTGCCGAGTGAAGGGCTGCTCGCAGGCTTGGGCGATGGGCTGCGGCGTGGTTATGGCCTGGCGATGGATGAAACACGCCGTTGCGGCAGCGAACCCCCATCGCTGCAGGTGGGTTGGCTCCCACCCGGCGCTGATCCGCTCGCACGGGTGCAGGCGGCCCCTAGAAGCTCGTTGCTGCTCGCCCCCCCGGCAGCACCTCTTGCGGCCTATGGCCAGCTGGCTGATCAGCAACGCCTGAATGTGCTGCTGCCCCTGCAGCGCGGCCAGTCGCTGGATGGCTTGCCGCAGCTGCGGGGCTCCGATCGTCTTTGGCCCTTAATGCCCGGCCGCAGCCTGGAGGCTGACCGCCTTGCCCAGGCGCTGCAGGGGCAGCAGATCAAGCGGGTGATGGTGGTGCGCGATCGCAGCAGCGAAAGCCGGACCCTCTCCGATCGGTTTGTGACCAGCTTTGCCAACGGCAACGGCCAAGTGATCGGCCCGACGGCCGAACCGATCGCGCTGGCCGGCGATGACAAGGCCGCCCTGGAGCAACTGGCCAGTGATGTGGATTGGTACCGGCCGCCGGCTTTGGTGGTGATCACGCAGCCCGGGAGTGAGCTGGGGCAAGCCGTGCGCGCCACCCGCTGGCCCCAAACGATGCTGCTGGCCTGGACTGCGCCAGTGGAGAAGCCCCTCGCGATCGAGCAGATCGGCGTGCTGCCCCTGAGCCGCGGCCCCGGTTGGAAGCCCTTTGCCCAACGCTTTGAGCAGCGCTGGGGCTACAAGCCTGGCGTGGTGGAAAGCGCTGGCTACGACAGCGGCCTGATGGCGGCTCTGGCAGCTGTGAACGCAGGAGGCCGTGCGGGGTGGGATCTGCAGTGGTTCAGCGCCAATGCCAAACCCCAACCGCTCTGCACGGCCCTGAAGCTGCGGGCCCAGGGGACCAAGGTGCGGCCGGAAGCGGCCAGCAGTCAGTTCGACCTGGGGCCTGCGGTGCCGCCGTCGGCCCGGCTGCAACTGAGCCGTGGCTGAGCTGGTTGTCCCCCTTGAGGCCGTTGGCCTTGAGGCCATCGGCGATGTAGGGGGCAAGAACGCCTCCCTGGGGGAGATGATCCGCGAGCTATCGGCGGAGGGGGTGAGGGTTCCCGGCGGCTTCGCCACCACCGCAGCGGCCTACCGGCACTTCATCAGCAGCGGACAGCTGCAGCAGGAGCTGCACACCATCCTTGATGGACTGGATGGCCATGACATCGCTCAGCTTCAGGCTGCCGGCACAGCGGCCCGCTCCTTACTGCTGAACGCTGCTCTGCCACCTGATCTCGAGCAGGCGATCCTGCAGGCCTACCGGCAACTGGATGTTGCAGGAGCCTCTGAGGCAGCGTCCGTGGCGGTGCGCTCCAGCGCCACCGCCGAAGACCTGCCCGACGCCTCCTTCGCTGGCCAACAGGAGACCTACCTCAACGTGCAGGGCGAGGCGGCGTTGCTGGCGGCCTGCCGGCGCTGCTTCGCGTCTCTGTTCACCGATCGCGCCATCTCCTACCGCCAGATCAACGGCTTCGATCACTTCGAGGTGGCGCTCTCGATCGGCGTGCAGCGGATGGTGCGCGCCGATCGGGCCTGCTCAGGCGTGATGTTCAGCATCGATACGGAAACAGGCTTCCGCAATGCCGTGCTGCTCACGGCCGCTTACGGCTTGGGCGAAAACGTGGTGCAAGGGGCGGTAAACCCCGATGAATATCTGATCTTCAAACCCACCCTGGAGCAGGGCTTCGCGCCAATCCTGAGCCAACGGCTCGGCAGCAAGGCGATCCGGATGATCTACGGCGATCAGGGCTCCACTCGCAACGTGGAGGTTCCTGCGGAAGATCGCACGCGCTACGCCCTCAGCCAAGAGGAAGCTCTGCAACTGGCGCGCTGGGCCTGCCGGATCGAGCGGCACTACAGCGAGCGCCGCGGGCAGCCCACACCGATGGACATCGAATGGGCCAAGGACGGCATCAGCGGTGAGCTGTTCATCCTGCAGGCCAGGCCGGAAACGGTGGAATCGCGCCGCAGCACCAACCTGCTGCGCAGCTGGCATCTGGAACCACACCAGGCAGAACTGCTCTGCACCGGCCGAGCGATTGGCGCTTCCGTGAGCAGCGGCCGAGCCCGAATCCTGCGGCACCCCAGCGAAATCCAGCGCTTCCAAACCGGGGATCTGCTCGTCACCGAGCGCACCGACCCGGATTGGGAACCGATCCTCAAACGGGCCAGCGGCGTGATCACCAACCAGGGCGGCCGCACCTGCCACGCAGCGATCATTGCCCGCGAGATGGGTATCACCGCGATCGTGGGCGCCGGCGATGCCACCGAGCGCATCAGCGATGGCGACACGATCACCGCCAGCTGCTGTGAGGGAGATGAGGGGCGGGTGTATCGCGGTGCCCTGGCGTTCCGCGTCGACGAACGCGACATCGGCGAACTGCCCAGTACACGCACCCGCATCCTGATGAATGTGGGCAATCCCGAAGAGGCCTTCAGCCAGGCAGCCATCCCCTGTGATGGCGTTGGTCTGGCGCGCCTGGAATTCGTGATCGCCAACCACATCCGCGTGCACCCGATGGCCCTGCTGCAGCCCGAGCGGCTGCGGGATCCAGCCGAACGCGAAGCGATCGCAGCCCTCACAGCCGGCTACGCCCATCCCGCCGACTACTACGTGGATCTGCTGGCCCAGGGCATGGCTCGGCTAGCCGCGGCCTTTCATCCCCGTCCGGTGATCCTGCGCTTCTCGGATTTCAAGAGCAATGAATACGCCAAGTTGCTCGGGGGCAGCAGCTTTGAGCCCAACGAAGAGAACCCGATGATCGGCTGGCGCGGTGCCTCTCGCTATTACGCACCCGGCTTCCGTGAGGCATTTGCCCTGGAATGCCGCGCCCTGCGGCGCGTACGCGAGCAGATGGGGCTCACCAACGTGATCCCAATGGTGCCCTTCTGCCGCACGCCCGAGGAGGGCGATCGGGTGCTGGCGGAGATGGCACGCCAGGGACTGGTGCGTGGAGACAACGGCCTGGAGTTGTACGTGATGTGTGAGCTCCCCAGCAATGTGATCGCGGCCGAGGCGTTTGCCGAACGCTTTGATGGCTTCTCGATCGGCTCCAACGACCTCACCCAGCTGACCCTGGGGCTCGACCGTGACTCGGCCCTGGTGGCGGATCTATTCGACGAGCGCAACCAAGCTGTGGTGGAGCTGATTCGGATGGCGATCCGCACCGCCAAACGCTGCGGCCGCAAGATCGGCATCTGCGGCCAGGCCCCCAGCGACCATCCGGAATTCGCCGAACTGCTGGTGCGTGAAGGCATCGACTCAATCAGCCTCAACCCCGACGCCGTGATCAACACCCGCCTGAAGGTGGCGGCCATCGAAGCGCAGCTCAACCAGGGCTGAACAACACCGCTGCGCTCCAGCAGCTGCCAGATCGGGCCGCCCTCCCTAGCTTGCAAACAGCAGGCCGGGGCGTGCCATGCCGACGTTGAAGCCGGGCTTCAGCACTGAAGCCGCCTTTGCTGCTCTCGAGCCTGTGCTGCAACGCCATGGCCATCAGGCGCACGCCCTGATCGAAGTGCTCAACAGTGCCCAGCAGCATTACGGCCATCTGAGCGAACCGTTGCTGCGCCATATCGCCCGGCGGCTGCACCTGCCCTTCAGCCGGGTGCAGGGCACCGCCAGCTTCTATCACCTGTTTCGCTTCCAGCCAGCAGCACGCCACAGCTGCCTGGTGTGCACAGGGACCGCCTGTCATGTGCAGGGGGCGGCGCCCCTGCTGCAGGAGCTGCAGCGCGCGCCACTGCAGGAGCTCGGCGTGGAGCTGGGCACCGTGCGCTGCATCGGCACCTGCAGCGGTGCCCCTTTGGTGGTGGTGGATGGAGAGGTGTGGAATCACCAGAGCGGCAGCTCAGTGCTGCAGCGCTTGCGGGAGCTGAGGTGATGGGCAGCTGCCTGCGGGTGTGCACAGCGGCCAGTTGCCGCAGCCGCGGCGGCAAGCAGCTCGAGCAAAAGCTCGCCGCCGCGGCCAGCCCCAGAGGGTTGCGCGTGAAGGAGGTGGGTTGCCTTGGCCCCTGCAGCGATGGCCCCCTGATCAGCATCGACGTTGACGGCGACGGACAGCACAACAGCCGCTTGCTGTCGTTGGAACAGGGCGTTAGCCAGCAGGTTGCCCAATCGCTCAACGCGGCCCTCGCCACGGATCGAGAGCTGAGCCACTGGAATCCCCCAGGCAGCAGAGCCATTCACCCCGACGAGCCGTTTCTGCGATTGCAACGGCGGCTGGTGCTGGCCCAGTGCGGCCGCATCGATCCCGGCCGCATCGACGATGCCCTGGCCGCCGGCGCCTATCAGCAGCTGGAGCGCGTGCTGGAGCAGAACAACCCCGCGTCGGTGATCGATACGGTGCGCCGCAGCGGCCTGCGAGGCCGCGGGGGAGCCGGCTACCCCACGGGGCTGAAGTGGGCCACGGTGGCCGCCATGCCCGGCGACACGAAAGTGGTGGTGTGCAATGCCGACGAGGGCGACCCGGGTGCCTTCATGGATCGCACCTTGATGGAAGGGGATCCCCACACACTGCTGGAGGGGATGGCGATCGCGGCGTTTGCGGTTGGAGCCGAACAGGGCTTCATCTACGTGCGGGCGGAATATCCGCTGGCGATCGAGCGGCTGCAGGCAGCGATCGCAGCAGCCAAGGCCCGCGGCTTTCTCGGAGCGGCGATTGCAGGGAGCCGTTTCAGCTTTGACATCGACCTGCGCGTTGGGGCAGGCGCCTATGTGTGCGGTGAGGAAACAGCGTTAATCCACTCGATCGAGGGCCAGCGGGGGGTTCCGCGGCCGCGGCCCCCCTACCCGGCTGAGCGCGGCGTGTTCGGAAGGCCCACCCTGATCAACAACGTGGAAACCTTCGGCACGATTCCGGCCCTGCTGCGCCTGGGGGTGGAGGCCTACGGCAGCGGTACGAAGGTGTTCTCCCTCACCGGCCATGTGCGCCGCAGCGGCGTGCTGGAGGTGCCGATCGGCACCACACTCCGCACGATCGTGGAGACGATGGGCGGCGGGGCACCCCCGGGCCGGCGGATCAAAGCGGTGCAAACCGGAGGCCCGTCTGGCGGCTGCGTTCCGGCCAGCGCCCTCGACACACCCGTGGACTACGAGAGCCTCAAGAGCCTTGGCACGATCATGGGCTCAGGCGGAATGGTGGTGATGGATGAGTCCACCAACATGGTGGACATCGCCGCCTTTTTCATCGCCTTCAGCCGCGAGGAATCCTGCGGCAAGTGCATCCCCTGCCGCGCTGGCACCGTTCAACTGGAACTGCTGCTGCGGAAGCTGCTGGAGCGGCGGGGCTGCCTGGCGGATCTGAGCCAGCTGGAATCGCTGTGCCACACCGTGGCCGCCTCCAGCCTCTGCGGCCTGGGCCAGAGCGCTCCAAAGCCGGTGCTCAGCACCCTGCGCCATTTCCGTGGCGACTATCTGGCCCTGCTCGAGCCAGCGGAGGTCGGGCCGTGAGCGTGGTCACCCTGCGGATCAACAACTGTGATGTGGCTGTGCCTGCGGGCACAACGCTGCTGCAAGCCGCACGCCAGCACAGCATTCACATCCCCACCCTCTGCCAGCTCGATGGGCTTTCGGCGGTGGCGGCCTGCCGGCTTTGCCTGGTGGAGGTGAGCGGATCGGAAGGGCAGGGTGACCCCCACCTGCAGGCCGCCTGTGTCACGGCCGCTGCCGAAGGCATGCACGTGACCACTGAAACCCCTCAGCTGCAGGAGATCCGCCGCACGGTGGTCGAGCTGTTGTTCACCGAAGGCAACCACGTGTGTGCCATCTGCGTGGCCAACGGCCACTGCGAACTCCAGAACCTGGCGGTGGAGGTGGGCATGGACCACAGCCGCCTGCCCTACCGCTTCCCTGAGCGGAGCGTTGATCTCTCCCATGCCCAGTTCGGGCTCGACCACAACCGCTGCATCCTCTGCACCCGCTGCGTGCGGGTGTGTGATGAGGTGGAGGGAGCTCACGTGTGGGATGTGGGCTGGCGGGGCGAGCATTGCCAGATCATCAGCGGCCTGGGCGAACCCTGGGGCGAGGTGCAGGCCTGCACCCACTGCGGTAAGTGCGTGGATGTCTGCCCCACGGGTGCGCTGTTCCACAAGGCCGACACCAGCGAAGAGAAACAGGGCCACCCCGAGCGGCTGCAGGCGCTGGTGCAAGCACGCACCCAGCAGCAGTGGACGCCATGAGCAACACGGCTCCGCACAAAGTGAGGCTGGCCACGGTGTGGCTGGCGGGCTGCTCCGGCTGCCACATGTCGTTTCTCGATCTCGACGAGTGGCTACTCGAGCTCGCCCAGCTGGCTGAGATCGTCTACAGCCCGGTGGCATCCGACCAAAAGATCTACCCCCGCGATGTGGACATCGCCCTGGTGGAGGGGGGCGTGGCCAACACCGACAACCTTGCGCTGCTGCATCAGGTGCGGGCTAACACCCGAACCCTGGTGAGCTTCGGCGACTGCGCCATCACCGCCAACATCCCAGGCATGCGCAACATGCTGCGGGGCAGTGATCCGGTGCTGCGGCGGGGCTACCTGGAATTGGCCGATGGCAGCGGCCAGCTGCCCCATGCGCCCGGGATCGTGCCGGAGCTCCTGGAGCGGGTGCTCCCGGTGCATGAGTTGGTGCCGGTGGAGGTGTATCTCCCCGGCTGCCCGCCTTCAGCGGAACGGATCCGAGCAGCGCTGGAGCCGTTGCTGCGCGGTGAGCAACCGCAACTCAGCGGCAGCGATCAGATCCGCTTCGGTTGAGGCCATCAACATGACCGCTCCACCAGGCCCCGAACCAACCCCCACCCGGCGGATCACGATCGATCCGGTGACTCGAATCGAGGGTCACGCCAAGATCTCGATCCACCTGGACGACCAGGGCGCGGTGGACACCGCCCGCTTCCACGTCACGGAATACCGGGGGTTCGAGAAGTTCTGCGAGGGCAGGCCATTCACGGAAATGGCAGCGATCACCGCCCGGATCTGCGGCATCTGTCCAGTGAGCCACCTGCTGGCGGCGGCCGCCACCGGCGACAAGCTCTTGGCAGTCACGATTCCGCCGGCCGCAGAGAAGTTGCGGCGGCTGATGAACCTGGCGCAGATCACCCAGTCGCACGCGCTCTCGTTCTTCCATCTGAGCAGCCCTGATTTCCTGCTGGGCTGGGACAGCGACCCCGAACGGCGCAACATTTTCGGGCTGATTGCCGCCAACCCCGAGCTGGCCCGCGGTGGCATCCGCCTGCGCCAGTTCGGCCAGGGAGTGATCGAAGCCCTTGGGGGCCGCAAAATCCACGCCGCCTGGGCCGTGCCCGGTGGGGTGCGTAGCCCCCTGAACGCCGAGACCCGCGACCAGATCCGCGCAGGGCTGCCGGAGGCCTTCGCCATCGCAGCACAGGGGCTGACCCTGTTCAAACAGTTGCTCGACAGCCAGCTACAAGAGGAGCTGGAGGTGTTCGGCCAGTTCCCGTCGCTGTTCATGGGTCTGGTGAATCGCGATGGCCTTTGGGAGCATTCAGGCGGGCGCAACTGCGGCGGGATCCGCGTGATGGCCAGCGACGGCTCCCTGGTGGCCGATGGCCTCCAGGAAGACGACTACGCCTCCTTTTTGGCCGAGGCGGTCGAGCCATGGAGCTATCTGAAATTCCCGTACATCAAGCACCTGGGCCCAGAAGCCGGCAGCTACCGGGTGGGACCACTGGCCCGGCTCAACCTCTGCGAGCGCATCGGCACCGAGCGAGCCGATCGAGAGCTGCTGGAACTGAGGCAGCGCGGTGGTCGGGTGGTGACCGCCTCGTTTCTGAATCACCTGGCCCGCTTGATTGAGATCGTGGCCTGCCTGGAGCAGATGGAGCACCTGCTCGACGATCCCGAGATCACGGCAACCCATGTGCGGGCCCGCGCGGGGGTGAACTGCCACGAGGCCGTCGGGGTGAGTGAGGCACCGCGCGGCACCTTGCTGCACCACTACCGCGTGGATGCAAACGGCCTGATCGAGCGCGTGAATCTGATCATCGCCACCGGCCAGAACAACAGCGCCATGAACCGCACGATCACCCAGATCGCGCGGCACTACCTCAGCGGCACCAACCTCAGCGAAGCGCTGCTGAACCGAGTGGAAGCTGGAATCCGCTGCTTTGATCCCTGCCTCTCCTGCAGCACCCATGCGGCCGGAGCGATGCCGCTGCAGGTTCAGCTGTTCAGCGCCGAAGGTGAACTGCTCGAGGAGCGGCGGCGCGGCGAGTGATGACCAAGCCCTCTCCCCTGGTGATCGGCTTTGGCAACCGTCTACGCGGCGACGACGGCGCCGGCCTCTGGGTTGCGGAGCAACTGCAGGCCCAACGCACATCCATGCACGTGCTGGCCTGCCAGCAACTCACCCCGGAGCTGGCGGCCGCTGTTGGCGCCGCTAGGGCTGTGCTGTTTATCGATGCCAGCACCGCTGACAGTGAGGATGGCGGCGAAGCGCCATCCCTGCGACCCATCGCGGCGGAACAGGTGGCCCAGGCCGGAGCGGAACCCCTCAGCCATGGGCTCAGCCCCACCCGACTGCTGGCCCTCACCTCCGCCCTTTATGGCCACTGCCCGCCGGCCTGGGAATTGCTGATCCCCGGCCAGGTGTGGGAGATCGGTGAGGGGCTCTCTCCTGCGGCAGATCGCACCAGCTCTGCCGCCCTGCCGCTGGTGCTGGCCTGGGGGGCGAGCCATGCATGAGCTGGCGCTGATCCAAGAGCTCTGCGCACTCGCCAGCGCTGCAGCGGCGCAGCAGGGTGCGCGGCACATTCATCGACTGGAGCTGCGCATCGGCGAGCTCGGCGGTGTGGATGCGGATGCGCTGCGCCAGGCCTTCGCCGTTATGGCCTCAACCGCTCCCTGGCAGCACGCCGAGCTGGATCTGCAGGTGGTGCCAACCCGTTGTTTCTGCCCACACTGTGAACAACCCTTCAGCCCGGCGGATGTGATCTACGCCTGCCCCGAGTGCGGTCAGCTCAGCAACCAGGTGTTGGAGGGCCGCGAACTGGAGCTAGTGGCCCTGGAGGTGTCGTAGGTGTGCGGAGTGTGCGGCTGCGACAAACCCTCCACAGCGCCCAATGCCGCGCCTGAGCACCAGCGGCTCGAGTTGCATCAAGGCCTGCTCAGCCGCAACGACAGCCAAGCCGCCCATAACCGCGCCCATTTCCAAGCCCATGGCCTCACGGCCGTAAACCTGCTCTCGGCACCGGGATCCGGCAAAACGGCTCTGCTGGAGCAGCTGGCCCGTCGCTGGTCGCGCCCACCCCTTGGCGTGATCGTGGGTGATCTCGCCACCGACAACGACGCCCTCCGGCTGCAAGCTGCTGGCGCCCGCGCCGTTCAGATCCGCACCGGCGATCTCTGCCACCTCGATGCGGGCCTGGTGCATCAAGCCTTCGAGCGGCTCGATTGCTCGGGTATGAGCCTGCTGGTGATTGAAAACGTGGGCAATCTGGTGTGCCCGGCCGCCTTCGATCTGGGAGAAGCGCGGCGCATCGCCGTGCTGTCGGTCACGGAAGGGGAAGACAAACCGCTCAAATACCCGGCCCTGTTCAAAAGCGCCGATGCCGTGGTGATCAACAAAACCGACATCGCCGAGGCGGTGGTCTTCGATCGCCGGGGGGCGATCGCCAATCTGCGTGCCATCGCTCCGCAGGCGGAGCTGTTTGAGCTATCGGCCCGCACCGGCAGCGGGATGGATGCACTGATCGACTGGCTCGATGGCCAAACCGGCTGAGCATCCGCAGCACCTCAGCCTGCACCTGCAGGGGCTGGTGCAGGGGGTGGGCCTGCGCCCCCACGTGGTGCGCCTGGCCGCGGTGCATGGCGTGAGCGGCACCGTGGCCAATAGCAGCAGCGGCGTTCACCTCGAGTTGGAGGGCAGCCGCTCGGCGCTGGAAGCCTTCACCGCGCAGCTTCTCAGCCAACCACCGACGCAGGCGCGGATTGATGAACACGCCTTGAGCTGGAGCCAGGCCCGCGGTAGCGGCGGCGGCCTGCAGATCCTGCCCCCGCAACGGGATACCAACAGCACTGCGCTGGTGAGCCCTGATCTGGCGATCTGCGACGCCTGCCTGAGCGAACTCACCGATCCTCAAAGCCGGCGGAACGGCTACCCCTTCATCAGCTGCACCGATTGCGGCCCCCGCTACAGCGTGGTGGAGCAGGTGCCATTCGAGCGGGAGCACACCAGCTTCAAGGCGCTGCCGCTCTGCCCAACCTGCCAAGCGGAATACAGCAACCCCAGCGATCGGCGTTTTCACGCCCAAACGATCAGCTGCCCTTCCTGCGGACCGCAGCTGCTCTGGAACGGATCACCCACGTCAGTTGCGGAAGGCCTCGATGCAGCAGCCGCGGCTCTGCGGGCCGGAGCGATCGTTGCCCTGAAGGGTGTGGGCGGCTTCCAACTCCTGGTGGATCCGGCCAACGATGCAGCCAACCTGCGGTTGCGGCAACGCAAGGGCCGGCCGCACAAACCACTGGCGTTGTTGGCCGATGCCCATTGGCTCGAGCATCACTGCCTGATCAGCAACGAAGAGCGGGCTCTATGGCACTCAAGAGCGGCGCCGATCGTGTTGGTGCGCCGCCGCAGCCCAGACGATCCTGCGATCTCCAGTGCCGTGGCGGGCTCATCGCCATGGCTAGGCGTGATGCGCCCCAGCAGCGGCCTGCAGCAACTATTGCTAGAACGCTGCGGCGGCGTGCTGGTGGCCACCAGCGCCAACCGCTCGGGTGAGCCGATCTGCCGTGATGCAACGGCCGATGCGGAGCAGCTGGAAGCGCTGGCCGATCACGTGCTCGGCCACAGCCTGGCGATCACCAACCGCATCGACGACAGCGTGCTGCGCTGGGCTGGAGGCGGCCCGCTGGTGCTACGCCTGGGTCGCGGTCTGGCGCCACTGGCCCTGCCCAGCGCCAGCCATGACACCTGCGGCGCCCTGGCTCTCGGAGCCCAGATCAAGGGAAGCCTGGCGCTGCAAACCTCCAGTCACCGGCTGCTGAGCCCAGACCTGGGCGACCTGAGCAGTCATGCCGGAGCCCTGCACCACCAGCACACCTGCCAGCAATGGCTGAGGCGCCAGGGGTTGAACGTGAACCGTCTGCTCTGCGACCAGCACAGCGGCTACAGCTCAAGCCAGTGGGGCGCTGAGTGGGCAGGCAGCAGCGATCTGCCGCTGCAGACCGTGCAGCACCACCATGCGCACTTGCTGGCGGTGATGGCCGAGCATCAGCTCAGCGCAACGGCACTCGGTGTGGCCTGGGATGGCTCCGGCCAGGGAGACGACGGCAGCCTCTGGGGCGGAGAAGCGTTGCTGATCAATCCCAACGGCTACCAGCGCATCGCTCGGTTGCGGCCATGGGCGCTACCGGGCGGGGAACGAGCCCAACGGGAACCGCGCCGTGCCGCTCTTGGACTGTTGCTGGAAGCCTTTGGCGCTCAGTGGCGCGAGCGCATCGGCGGGCTACCCGGCTTGGCTTGGCGCCAGGCCTTCAGCAGTGAGGAGCTCACCGTGCTGGAGCAGAGCGTTGCGCAGGGGCTCAACAGCCCGCTCTGCTCCAGTGTTGGCCGGTTGTTTGATGCCGTCGCGGCCCTGCTCAACGTGGTGCAGCGCTGCAGCTACGAAGCCCAGGCCGCCATGGCCCTGGAAGCGCTAGCCCTGCAGGCCCTGGAGCACCAGACACCCGCCTGCCAGCTGCAGCTCCCCCTGGAACACAGGCCAAGCCATCTCTGGCAATGGAACTGGCAACCGCTACTGGAGCAACTGCTTCAGTCCCTGGCCGCTGAGATTCCTGCCGAGTCGATCGCCCTTGGATTCCACCAGGCCCTGGCCAATGCCATCGCGGCGCTGGCGAGCGCACAAAGCGCTGAACGCCTCTTGCTGGCGGGTGGTTGCTTTCAAAACGCCCTGCTGCTGGAGCTCAGCATCCAGGCTCTGCGCCAGCAGGGCTGCCAGGCCCTCTGGCCGCAGCAACTTCCCTGCAACGACGCCGCCCTGCCGATCGGTCAGCTGCTCGCCGCTGAAACCATGCCTATAAATCAGTGATCCCCGCAGGCTGCACGCCATGTGCCTGGCCGTCGCCGGTGAGCTGGTGAGCATCAGCGACCATGCCGATCCGCTCTGGCGCATGGGCGAGGTGTGCTTCGGCGGCGTGCTGCGCCAGGTGAGCCTGGCCTGCGTGCCGGAGGCACAGGTGGGAGATCAGCTGCTGGTGCATGTGGGCGTGGCGCTCACGGTGCTGGAGCCGGAGCCATGAGCACCAGCGAGCTGGCCTGGCTCGATGGCAACGAAGCGGCCGCGCGGGTCGCCTACCGGCTCAACGAAGTGATGGCGATCTACCCGATCACCCCCGCCTCGCCGATGGGAGAATGGGCGGATGCCTGGGCCAGTGAAGGGCGCCCCAATCTCTGGGGCCAGGTGCCCCAGGTGGTGGAAATGCAGAGCGAGGGCGGTGCCGCCGGCATGGTGCACGGCGCCCTTCAGGCCGGAGCCATCACCACCACCTTCACCGCATCGCAGGGCTTGCTGTTGATGCTGCCCAACCTCTACAAGATTGCTGGAGAGCTCACCGCCGCGGTGATCCATGTGGCCTCACGGGCGCTGGCCACCTCAGCCCTCTCGATCTTCGGCGACCACAGCGATGTGATGGCGGCCCGCAGCACCGGCTGGGGGATGCTGTTCGCAGCGTCGGTGCAGGAGTGCGGCGACTTCGCCGCCATCGCCACAGCCGCCAGCCTGGCGGGGCGGCTTCCGCTGCTGCACAGCTTTGATGGCTTCCGCACCTCCCACGAAATCCAGCGGGTGGAGCTGATCAGCGATGCGGTGCTGATGGCTCTGGTGCCGGAGACCCTGGTGGCAGCCCACCGGGCCCGGGGCCTTTCACCCGATCATCCAGCGCTGCGGGGCACCAGCCAGAACCCGGATGTGGCCTTCCAAGCCCGGGAAGCTGTGAACCCCTTCCACAACGCACTGCCTGCCCATGTGCAGGCGGCGATGGATCAGTTCGCGGCACTCACCGGTCGCCGTTATCACCTGTTCGACTACCAGGGGCACCCTGAAGCTGAGCGGGTGATCGTGCTGATGGGGAGCGGTTGCAGCACCGCCTGCTCCACAGCTGAGGCGCTACTCGCAGCCGGCGAGCGGGTGGGAGTGCTGAAGGTGCGGCTGTTCCGCCCCTTGGCCGGGGACGCCCTGGTGGCGGCCCTGCCGCGGAGCACCCGGCGGATCGCCGTGCTGGATCGCTGCAAGGAACCGGGCAGCCAGGGTGAACCGCTCTACCTCGACGTCCTGGCGGCCGTCTGCGAACACTGGCCCACGGCCGATATGCCCCTGGTGGTGGGCGGCCGCTACGGGATCGCCTCGAAGGAGTTCACACCGGCGATGGTGAAGGCGGTGTTCGACAACCTCGCCGCCGATCAGCCACGCCGGCACTTCACGGTGGGGATCCACGACGACGTCACCCAACTGTCGCTGCCGGTGGACGCTGGCTTTGCGATCGAAACGGCCGACACACTGCGGGCGGTGTTTGTGGGTCTGGGTTCCGACGGCACGGTGGGTGCCAACAAGCACACCCTCAAGATCGTTGGCGACGCCACGGGTCTCCACGGCCAGGGCTACTTCGTGTACGACTCCAAGAAGGCCGGCTCGGTCACGGTGTCGCACCTGCGGTTTAGCCCGCGGCCGATTGAAGCCAGCCACCTGATCCAGCAGGCCCAGCTCCTGGCCTGTCACCACTGGGACTTTCTCCAGCAATTCGACCTCCTGGAGCTGGCTGCCCCAGGCGGAACGCTGCTGCTCAACGCACCCTGGCCAGCGGACCAGTGTTGGTCGCAGCTGCCAGAGCGAGTGCAGCAGCTGATCCAGCGCAAGCGGCTGCGGGTGTTTGTGGTGGATGCCGCCTCGATCGCCCGCGAGCACGGCCTGGGAGGACGCATCAACACGGTGATGCAGGTGGCCTTTTTCGCCGTGGCAGACCTGATGCCGCTGGAGCAGGCGCTACTGGCGATGCGCTCGGCGATCCAAACGAGCTATGGGCGCAAGGGGGATCAGGTGGTGGCGGCGAACCTCGCAGCCATGGAGGCAGCCCGCAGTGGCCTGCAGGAACTGACAGTCCCCGCCGACGCCGCTCCGCTCATGGCGGAAGCACCTCTGAGCGAGCTGCCCATCCCCGCTGGCCTGGCGGCCGCCCCCGCTGAGTTGCAGGACTTACTGCTCCCCCAACTGCAGCGCCGCGGCGATCAGCTCCCCGTGAGCGCCATCCCCTGTGATGGCAGCTTCAGCACAGGAACCAGTCGCTGGGAGAAGCGCAACATCGCCGAGCAGGTACCGGTGTGGGAGCCCGATCTCTGCGTGCAGTGCGGCAAGTGCGTGATGGTGTGTCCCCATGCCGTGATCCGGGCCAAGGTTGCTGAGCCAGAGCAGCTGGCAACCGCACCCCCTGGCTTCCGCACGGCGCCGGCCCGCGACCACCACTGGAGAGGCCAAAGCTTCACGATCCAGGTGTCAGCGGAAGACTGCACCGGCTGCAACCTCTGTGTGGAGGTCTGCCCAGCCCGCGATCGCAGCGAGCCCCGGCGCAAGGCGCTGAACATGGCACCGCAGCGGCCCCTGCGTGAGCAGAGCCGCGAGCACTGGGCCTATTTCCTGGGTTTGCCGGAGCTGGATCGCCGCAGCCTCAACCTGCAGCACATCAACCAACAACAGCTGCAGCAGCCCCTGTTCGAATTCCCAGGCGCCTGCGCCGGCTGCGGCGAAACGCCTTACCTCAAGCTCGCCAGCCAGCTGTTCGGCGATCGCATGGTGATCGCCAACGCCACCGGCTGCTCGTCGATCTACGGCGGCAACCTTCCCACCACTCCCTGGAGCAGCAATGGCGAGGGGCGCGGCCCCGCCTGGAGCAATTCGCTGTTTGAAGACAACGCCGAATTCGGGTTGGGGTTCCGAGTGGCCTTCGATCAGCGCCGCCGCCGCGCCGAACGGCTGCTGCGCGCCCTGGCAGGCCAGCTACCGAGCACTTTGATCACAGGCCTACTGGAGGCGGAGCAGATCGATGAAGCAGGCATCCATGAGCAACGCGAACGGGTCACCGCCCTGAAGCTGGCGCTGCAGGCTCTGACGGAACAAAGCGACGCTCCTGACCCCAATGCGCCCTTGGCACGCGAACTCCTGGATCTGGCCGACGATCTGGTGAAGCGCAGTGTGTGGATCGTGGGCGGCGATGGCTGGGCTTACGACATCGGCTTCGGTGGTCTCGATCACCTCTTCGCCAGCACCCACGACATGAATGTGCTGGTGCTCGACACGGAGGTGTACTCCAACACCGGCGGACAGATGTCGAAGGCCACGCCGAAGGGCGCAGTTGCCAAGTTCGCCAGCGGCGGCAAAACCACCGGCAAGAAGGACCTCGGCTTGATGGCGATGACCTACGGCCACGTGTATGTGGCCAGCGTGGCCATGGGCGCCCGCGACGAGCACACGCTGCGAGCCTTCTTGGAAGCGGAGTCGTACCCCGGCCCCTCGCTGATCCTGGCCTACTCCCATTGCATCGCCCACGGCATCGACATGGCCAAGGGCATGGCGCAGCAGAAGCAGGCAGTGGATGCCGGCCGCTGGTTGCTCTATCGCCACGACCCACGCCGCGCCGCAGCTGGATTGCCGCCCCTGAGCATCGACTCCCGCAGCCCCAGCGTGCCCCTGGCCGAAGCGATGGCCAGCGAAAACCGTTTTCGGATGCTGCGCTACAGCGATCCAGAGCAAGCGCGCATGCTCACGCGCCAAGCGGAGCAGGAGCTCAAGCAGCGCTGGGATCTCTACCAACGCCTGGCTCAAGCCGGCGAGCCTGCCCCATGACCATCTCCCTGGCCACGCGCTATCTGGGTCTGGAGTTGCCTTCACCGCTGGTGGTGGGTGCGGCTGCTCCACTCAGCACCGATCTGGAGCGCCTGGTGCAACTGGAGCGAGAAGGAGCCGGAGCGGTCGTGTTGCACTCGCTGTTTCTGGAGCAGATCGAGCGCGACTGGCAGGAGTGGCTTCACCACCAACAGCACGGCAGCGAGAGCTACGCGGAAGCCATCAGCTACGTCCCGGCCAATACACCACACCATCTGGGCCTCGATGGCTACCTCGAAGAGGTCCAAAGGGCCAGCAAGGCTCTATCGATTCCGGTGATCGCCAGCCTCAATGGCAACCATCCCGCTCACTGGCAATCCGCGGCCGTCGCCATCGAGCAGGCGGGAGCAGCAGCGATCGAACTCAATCTCTACAGCGTGCCCAGCGACACCAACCGCAGCAGTGCCGAGCTGGAAGCCGAACAGATCGCGATCGTTCGCCAGGTGTGCAGCGCAACCCGCCTGCCTGTGGCCGTGAAACTCAGCCCCTGGTACACGGCCCTGGCATCCATGGCTCGCCAGCTGCAGCTGGCTGGTGCCGGAGCCCTGGTGCTGTTCAACCGATTCCTGCAACCGGAGGTGAACATCGACACCCTTGAGACCGACAGCCATCTGGAGCTCAGCCATGCCGGAGAACAACGGCTACCACTGCGCTGGATCGGATTGCTGCACGGCCGGGTGGATCTGGAGCTCGCCGCCAGCACCGGCATCAGCACAGGCGCCGATGTGGTGCGCATGCTGATGGTGGGTGCCCAGGTGACGCAAGTGGTGAGTGCCCTGCTGCGCCATGGGCCCGGACAGCTGGAGCGCATGCACGCTGAGCTGATGCAGTGGCTGCTCGAGCACGACGTTCACGAGTTGGAAACCCTGCGGGGCAGCCTCAGCCAGCAGCGCTGCCCGAACCCCGAAGCCTTTGAGCGCGCGCAGTACCTGAGGGCGTTAAGCAGCTACAGCACGCCCTGGCTGTCCGAGACATGAGCAGCGCGAACACCACCGCCAGCGAGCTGCTCCAGCAGATCCATGCCGAGTGCAGCCGGCCCTGGACGCTGATGGAGGTGTGCGGCGGCCAAACCCACGCCCTGTTGCGCCATGGCATCGATCAGCTCCTTCCTGAAGCGATCACCCTGATCCACGGCCCCGGCTGCCCGGTGTGCGTCACAGCTCTTGAGCGCATCGACCAGGCCCTGGCTCTGGCGCAAGATCCACGGGTGATCCTGTGCACCTATGGCGACATGCTGCGGGTACCTGGCAGCACCGGCAGCGATCTGCTGAGCCTGCGCGCCGTCGGTGCAGATGTGCGGATCGTCTACGCGCCGTTGGATGTGCTGACCCTGGCCCGGCAACATCCCGGCCGCCATGTGGTGTTCTTCGCCGTTGGCTTTGAAACCACCGCACCAGCCACAGCCCTTCTGGCACAGCAGGCCTTAACAGCAGGGTTGTCCAACCTGCAGCTGCTGGTGGCCCATGTGCGAGTCGCCCCAGTGTTGGATCAGCTGTTGAGCGATCCCGCCTGCGCCGTGGAAGGGGTGTTAGCGGCCGGCCACGTGTGCACGGTGCTGGGAGACGCTGAACTCAAGACCCTGGTGCAGAAGCATCAGCGGCCGGTGGTGATCACCGGCTTCACAGCGGAGGAGTTGCTGCAGGGAATCCTGCGCTGTGTTCGGCAACTCGAGAGTGGCCGACATCAACTGGAGAACGCCTACGTCAACGCGGTGAGAAGCGGCGGCAATCCAGGCGCCCAGCGGCTGTTGGGGGAGGTGTTTGAACCTGTGGACACGCGCTGGAGGGGGCTAGGCCTGATTCGAGCCGGCGGTTATCAGCTGAGGGCGCCATTCGATCGGTTGGCGGTACACCGAGCACAAGGAACGAGCGCCAGCAGCACTGCCGCAACGCCAGAAACATGCCCGAGTGGTCTGGTGTTGCAGGGCCTGCTCCGGCCCAGTGATTGCCCAAGCTTTGGTACCCGCTGCACACCCGATGCACCCATGGGGGCGCCGATGGTGTCGAGCGAAGGAGCCTGCGCGGCCTACTACCGCTACCAACGCTGAATGATGGGAGCTAACAATGCCACGATCCAACTGGCTCACGGTGGAGGTGGGCGGTTGAGCCAGCAGCTGATTCAGGAGCTCTTGCTGCCGGCCTTCGGACCAGCGGATGGCGTACTGCACGATGCCGCGGTGTTCGCAAGCCCTGGGCAGCAGTTGGCCTTCACCACCGACTCCTACGTGGTGAGACCGTTGTTCTTCCCGGGAGGCGACATCGGCCGCCTGGCTGTCTTTGGAAGCGTGAACGATCTAGCCATGGCGGGTGCCAAAGCCGCTGCAATGAGCCTGGGACTAATCGTGGAGGAAGGCTTGCCAATCGCCACGTTGCAGCGGGTGGTGGATTCGATCCGAGCGGCGGCTGATCAGTGCGGTGTGAAGGTGATCACGGGCGATACCAAGGTGGTGGAGCGGGGCAAGGGCGATGGGCTCTTCATCAACACCAGCGCCATTGGGGTGGTGGAGCACGGGCAAACCATCCATCCATCGGCTCTACAGCCAGGCGATGCGGTGCTGGTGAGTGGCGATCTCGGACGACACGGCGTAGCGATCCTGATGGCACGGCAGGAGCTGGGATTTCGCTGCGCGCTTGAGAGCGACCTGGCACCACTGCACAGCACGGTGCAGGACTTACTCGCTGAAGGGATAGCGCTGCACTGCCTCAGGGATCTCACGCGCGGCGGGTTGGCCAGCGCCATTGACGAAATCGCAAGGGGAGCACAGTGCACGGTGGAACTCGACGAAACCTCGATTCCGTTCAGCAAACCTGTACGGAGCGCCTGCGATCTGCTGGGCCTGGATCCGCTGGCGATGGCGAATGAAGGTCGCATGCTGGTGATGTGCCCCCAGGCTGATGCGGAACGCGCTCTATCGGTGCTGCGACGTCACCAACGCGATGCCGACAGGATCGGAGTTGTGCAAGCGGCATCAGCTCGGATGACAGGGGTTAATCGGCGGCATCCAGTGAGTCTGCGCAACGGATTGGGTGTCCTCAGGCCGCTGGAGCTACAGCGAGGTGAACAGCTGCCGCGCATCTGTTGAAGCCAGCTGCAGAACAACGCCAGGTCGGTCTGGGTTCCATAGCGTTGCCTTAAGTGATCACCACCAACGTGATGAAACACCAGCATGCCCACACGCTGCAGGCGCTCTTCAGCCATCCCCTGCAGCACGGGCTGCGTATGGCAGATGTGGAAGCACTGCTGCTGCAACTGGGTGCATCCGTGGAGCACCTATCCGATCATCGCTTGAAGCTGGAACTCAACACCGGCAATTCGGTGGTGTTGCACGCCGCATCGGGTATGCAGCATGCCTATGTCGACGAAGAAGGAGTGCTGCGGTTGCGGAGATTTCTACAACAAGCCGGCATCACCCCCCAGCACCCAACGGAAGAACCACGATCTGAACGAGGTGATCAATCCAAACGGCTCGTCATCCACCTGGATCACCGAGGCGCAAAGCTGTGGTGGCTGACTGGCGATGAGCTGGAAAGCACCTCGCTCGTACCCCACGGCCTTTGGAGTAGCCATCAGCGCCTGAGTCATCGCCATGACCGAGATGTCGCCGGACAGCGAGCACCGCTGGACTCCACCTATCTGAACCAACTCAGTCAAGCGGTGTTAGAGGCAGATCGGGTGCTGCTGCTGGGGCATGGACATGGAGAAAGCGATCTGCGCCAGCTGCTGCGGAAGCACTTGGAACAACACCACCCTTCAATAGTGCAGCGTGTGGAACTAGGACACGTGGATGACACTGCCTGCACGGATGCTGAGCTATTAGCCATTGCCCGCAAGCATTTCGGCAATCAACCGCACCGGCACAGGATTCAGAGTGCGGGGAAGGAAATCACAGAAGCCGGACAGCATTCAGACTGAAGCAAGCAACCAAAGCACCAGCAGGCCGCCGGCAAACCAGGAAAAGCTGGTCAAGGCCTGCAACAAGGAATCCTGAGCCTTGATTTCGGGAACCAGATCGGAAGCCGCGATGTAGAGAAAGTTTCCTGCTGCCAAGAGCACCAAGGGGGCCAAGGGCAAAACGGCCTGAAAACGCCAAGCCAGCAAAGCTCCCAGCGGGAAGCTAAGGGCCGAAATGAAATTCCAAGCCAATGCACGGCGACGCGACCAGCCGCTGTGTAACAACACCCCGAAGTCACCGAGCTCCTGAGGGATCTCGTGGGCTGCCGCAGCCAGCCAAGCTGCAACTCCCGAAGCAGGATCAATCAGATAGGTGCCAGCAATGCCAATACCACAGATAAAATTGTGGAGAGCATCACCGATCAAGATCAACAAGGCCAAAGGCTCGCGATCGAGCCTGAGCAGGGTGCCAAGGCCGTGTTGACGATTGCGATGAGAATGATGCCAATGCAAAACGATCTCCAACCCCAAAAAGGACGTAAATCCAGCACCCACCCAAAATCCTGCGACACGCGCATCCATGGCCCCATAACTCTCGGGGATCATGTGAAATAGAGCACCACCCATCAGTGAACCAGCGGCAAGCGATACCAGCGGAATCAGGAGTTGCTGAAGGCGTCGGGGTGGCAGAACGATGGTGATGGCACCAACAAGCGCAATCACACTCATCAGTAGCGAACCCAACACGATGACAGAGAAAGTCGTCACCCTTGCCACCAGAGCCAGGCTTGCCAATTCAGGAGCAAACCAATCAGGGTCAGGACCAGCATCAACACAACCTGATCCATCCGTGCATCGGGAATTTTGATATCAGCGATCAGATGAGCAACGTTTGTGCCGCTATACATGGCGCTTAGCCAGAACTGAGCCGCTCTCCAGCCAGATGCACCACTCCAGGCGATAGGGCCTGAAACCGCATGAAAAGCCAGAAGCATTGCAAGAACAGGGATTAGGAAATACACCAGCATTGCGAAGAAGATACGCGGCAAGCGAGTGACACTGACCTGGCTCTTGATTTCCACAGAAAAGCCATGAAAGAGCGGCATTAAGCCAAGCTCCACATGGAACAGCATCACAAAAAGCCAGGCAGCCCAAAGAGCTCCCAAGCGCAGGGCACCAGGATCCATTGGCGATCAATTCACACGCATCAGTCTTGAAAGGCAGTGATGATTCGCCGTGAACGAAGCGAACCGAATTAGGTGCAAAAGCGAGCCAAGAGGCGGATCGCTCCAGCACGGCGATGCAGAAGCGCAGAAAGATCATCCATGCCGATCCAGTCGGATAAAACCAAGTTGGGCCTAGCCCATGTTCATCGAACAAACACACAATGACCAAACTGGAACTCCTCACCGACGCACAAAGCGAAGTGGTGACTGGCGGCGTGTACTTTGGCGCCAACTACAACGCCATCGGCCAAAGCAATATCGGTTCTGCTTGGGCCGTTGGCGGCACCTCCAACACCCTGCTCGGCCTGAGCAACAGCGGTGCCCTCGCCAGCACCATCCAGGGCAACAACGCTGACATCTACAACGTCATCGTCAGCCTGTTCTGATCAGATCGGGACCGCTTGTCGGTCCCTTTTTTCAGCATTTTCCAACAAAACAATGCAATTCCTGAACGATCATCAGTGCGAAGCCATCAGCGGTGGTGGATACGCTCTTGTGCTCCCCAGCATCAACCTGGGAGTCATCACACCGGTCAACGTCGGAACGGCTGTAGGCCTGCTAGAAGGCACCGCCATGGTGGGTCAAGGCAACACAGGCTCCATTAACACAACACTCATGGATCTGCTTGCTGGCAAGAACTGGCTGGGATGAAGCACTGAAATCCTGAGCTACTAAGTGGAGGTCTCACCTATGAGACCTCCTTTCTCAATGGCCACTGTTGGCCTTTGCGCAAGAGCACTTCGGCAGAGCCCATGCCCCTTCAGATGTTCAGCAAGGACAGAATCAAGACCTTGCATAACGGCCTTCGCCAATTCCTGACGCATCAGCAACGGCAATTTGCCTGCGTTCGACAATTCAGCGAAGAGGACTGCGGAGCAGCCTGCATTGCAACGATCTGCGCGCAACACGGTCGTGCCGTGAGCATTGGCAACGTGCGAGAAGCCGTCGGCACTATGGCCAACGGCACCACGCTCCTTGGACTGAAACGGGGAGCTGAGCAGCTGGGGCTCATAGCTCGTGCAGCAAAGGCTGACGAATCGATACTTGAATCGATTAACGAAGTACCACTCCCTGTCATTTGCCATTGGAACGGCAACCACTGGGTCGTCTTACATGGCCGCAATCAGAATCAGCTGCTTGTTGTAGCTGACCCTGCAGTTGGACTTCGTGAACTCAGTGATCGCGAGTTCCTCCACCATTGGCAGAATGGGGTGCTTCTATTACTGGAACCAGATCCCGCCAGATTTACTCAGAATGAGGAAGACAAAGGCACGCCAGGGATCTGGATCTTCACCCAGTTCGTGAAGCCCTTTAAAGGCCTATTAACTCAGGCCTTACTGCTCAATGTTGTGATCGGCAGCCTCGCCCTAGGCATGCCTGTACTCATGCAGATCCTGACCGACGATGTGCTGGTCAGAGGAGATACTCATATGCTCGCGGCGCTGAGCATTGGAATCATGCTGCTCACTGCACTCCGCCATGGACTGGGCTGGGTGCAGGGACAGATGGTGGGGCACTTTGGCCAGAAACTGCAGCTGCAGATGATTCTGCATTATGGCCAACGCTTATTTCGCCTACCAATCAACTACTTTGAAAGCCATCGAAGCGGTGAAGTTGTTAGTCGTATCAGTGACATTCAGAAGATCAACGAGCTGTTGACCGCCGTCGTTACCGGCCTACCGAGCCAGCTATGCATCGCAGCAATTTCTTTGGTCTGGATGATCGCCTACTCAGCACCTTTGGCTATCGCCGCGGTCGCGTGCTACACAGCTGTAGTGGTATGCAATCTCTGCTTTTTACCACTTATTCAGACGAAGACAAAGCAACTACTGGTCGGGGCAGCAGACAACCAGGGTTATCTGGTGGAAGTGTTTCGAGCAGCGACGGTACTCAAAACAACAGAGGCAACACCACAAGCCTGGCAGGAGTACCAGCGAAACTTTGGCAGGTTGGCACGGCTCAGCTGGGCAGGCACACAACTCCGCCTCAACGAAAGTACAGCCACTGGATTACTAGGAGGTCTTGGCTCAATTGCCTTGCTTTGGTATGGCAGTAGCTTTGTCATCAACAATGACCTGAGCATCGGGCAACTTCTTGCCTTCAACGGGATGGGGGCTAACGTTTTAGCCTTCCTGACGGGACTGAGCGCCATCTCCCAGGAAGCCATTACAGCTGGCGTTGTCCTACGGCGGTTATCAGAGGTGATGGAGAGAGAACCGGAAGATGCACTAAGCAAGAATCGTCATTACGCACAGATTAGCCCTCAGGCTGCGATCAGATGTGAGAACATCACCTGGCATTACCCTGGCCGTCGCGCACTACTCGAAGGATTCAGTGTCGAGATCCCAGGTGGTTTAACAACAGCTCTGATCGGTCAGTCGGGTTGTGGCAAAAGCAGCATCAGCAAGCTGATCGCTGGCTTCTATCCACCGGAACAAGGAACCATTCACTACGGTTCCTTCAGCTCAAGAGACCTCAGCCTCGAATGCCTGCGAAGGCAAGTTGTCTTGGTGCCTCAAGACTCACACTTTTTCAATCGGAGCATCTACGAGAATTTCGTATTTAGCCATCCTGCCATTAGCTTTCCAGAGATTGTAGAAGCGTGCAGGCTTGCATTGGCTGATGATTTTATCCGAGAGCTACCCGATGGCTATGGAACAGTTCTTGGCGAGTTTGGAGCCAATCTTTCAGGAGGGCAACGGCAACGATTAGCCCTGGCTCGGGCTTTGATCAACGACCCACCTGTGGTGATCCTAGACGAATCAACCTCCGCACTGGATCCAGTGCTTGAACAGCGCCTGATGAATCAGCTGCTCACACATCGAAAAGGGAAAACAACCATCATGGTGAGCCACAGACCCTCCGTCATCCTTCGTGCTGATTGGATCATCTATATCGATCAAGGGAAGGTGAAACAGCAAGACCAACCAAGTGCTCTACAAGAAAGCCTACTTGTTTCCCCTTACTTATCGGCAAGCTGATGATGAGCAATCTCGATCTTCAACAACAATCAAACAAACCCAGCGCACCTGAAGCACGCGCTGATCAGGATATGGCGATCATGCTGGTCGCCACAGACGACTTTTTACCATCACTGGGACGCTGGAGTCACTCGTTAGGACGCAATGCGCTCATCACAGCAACTGCCGGACTGATTGGCCTAGCGATCTGGCCATGGCGCGAAACCGTTCGTGCTGCTGGGGTTGTTCGGCCCTACGGTGAGAACACGGTTGTCCAAAGTCAACTGGATGGGAGCTTGGCAGCCGTATGGATTAAAGAGAATCAAGAGGTAAGGAAGGGGCAAGCCCTGGCAGCACTGGATCGGCGACAACTCGAAAATGAAAAGAAGAAATTAGAAAGTGAATTGCATGAATCGATCGCACAGCAACAGAGCAGCATCGGTCAGGCCAACGATTTGATACAGCAGAGTGCAGCGACATCAGAACTCCTCCGCGCCCAACTCGTATCCGCTTCTCGAGACGTTGATAACGCCAGTGCCACCCTGCACTTCAGGCAGACAGAGCTGCAGCGTTATCAAAGCCTGCTCACCACTGGTGCTGTTTCAGCCAGTGTTGTGGATGAGAAGAAGGCACAGTATCAACTGGCATCGAATGAGTTGGCGAAAGCACGCCAGGCCATGCAAGAACAGCGTGCGCGGGGAACCGCTCAGCTCGCAGGAATGAGGCAAGACCGCGGAAAGACATCCAACCAGAATCGAGAGTTAAATAAATTACTAGAATCCACGCGCGCGCGACTCGCGGAGGTGAACAGAGCACTAATCAATAGCACGATCAAAGCGCCCACAGCCGGTACTGTGTTGGTGAGCGGCATGCGCCACGCTCAGCAGGTGATCAGAGCAGGTGAGATTCTTGCCAAGATTGCACCAAAGGATGCCGCCCAAATGATTCAAGTGCGCATCCCCAGCCGAGACATCGGCAACATCAGATCAAGCCAGGACGCTTACCTACGCATCACTGGATGCCCCTATCCAGACTACGGTGTTCTCAAAGCGAAAGTGGTCAATATCTCTGCCGACACCCTACAAAACGATGCAGCTCAGGGTCAATCGAGCCAGCCTACCGGAGCAGGACTTTTCCAGATCTCACTCAAACCTTCAACAACAGAGCTGCGATCTGCAAACCGCACTTGCTCTTTAAGGCATGGCATGGATGTGCAGGCAGAGATCATCACTCGCCAGACAACTGTTCTCGGCTTTCTCTTCACCAAGCTACGCCTACTCAGCGGCGCTTGACTTGAACAAGAGTGCGGCAACTTCGCCCATCACCTGATGCAGTTTCTAGCCATCAGACAACAGGAGGATCAATAGCTTTTGAAGGTCATTCACGCAACCACTCACGGCATGAGCGAGTCCTTTCCAGAAGCCACTGACAACACAGAACAACCAGTAACCCCAGCCGAACCAACTTCAACTGCAGTTGCTGGCCCGCTCCTGCCAGCAGACACCAGTGCGGCCGCTCCCGTGGACCCGATCACAGGAAATGGCTACACAAATACATCAAATGGCAACCAGGTTGCTGTTCTCTCAACAATCGACTATTCAACCAACACCATCATCTACAACTACCAATTAAGCTCAACCACACAGGAGTATAATTCAATTACTCATAACTACAATATGAGTACAAGCAACAGCGGCAGCATCCCAGCAACTGCGGCAAATCCAGGTGGCACGCTGTCCGGAAGCCCAGGAAACACAAGCTTGCAACGTAATGGATTGCACCTGCGCTTCGATTCTCCGGATTACTTCCGGAAGAAGGGTATCCGGCGTGTGGATCGAATCATGGGATTCAATGGATCCAATGGCGACAAACTGGAGCTGTCTCGCCGCGTGTTCAAGGGAATTGACGATCTCGAGTTCAAAAGTGTTTCGTCTGGCAAGCAACTTAGGCGCGCATCGAAAACCGATGCAGACATCATCTATGATGAGTCAGCCCACCGGCTGTATTTCAACGCCAACGCTGAGGACAAAGGCTTTGGTGACAAGGGTGGACTCTTCGCCATCTTTGAGGGTGCGCCGCTGATCACAGCCGACCAGTTCATTTTGATCTGAGTTCGCTCAGCCGTGTCCGCTGACCAGTATCCCTGGCGTGGAATGTTGGCCTGAACGCCATCTGATCGCACTGCGCCACCTACAGCATCCAGAGCGTCGCGTGTTCATGGCCACGGCCGTGCCCATCAGCGATGTGTGCCTGGATGCTGTTCTTCATTTGCTGCCAGCTGCGCCAGCAAGCTGGTATCAAGACCGATTGCACTGCATCAGCCTCAACGACCATTCAGCCCGTGGCCTCACCACCAAACGCTGAGACCTGGAGCGGTCCTGGCCTGCTACGCAGTCTCCGAAGCAGAGATGACCCTGGCTGAACGGCTCAGCCTTCAGCTTGTAGGCAGCCCGGCAGCTCTGGCAGAGCCAGGCAGCAAAGCCGGTTCTTCGGTGCTGTAGCCATCGGCCATAGCCGCCGAGATGCAGTCGATCTGACGCGACAACTGCTCGCGGTGCGCTGAAGCCGCCCGACAGCCGTAGGCCATGGATAGCCCCACACACCTCGATCCATGCGCGCTCTCCTTGCCACCTTGCTCGCTATGGCGCCTCTCAGCGCAGCAGCCCCAGGCCAGGCGCAACCTTCAGACCTGCAGCAACGGCGCCAGCAGATGTTGCAGATGAGCCAACAGCAGCGCGCACTGATCGAGCAGCGGCTGCGTTGCATCAACCAAGCCAGCACCATGACTGATCTGGAGCGCTGTGGGCGAGGCGCTCCAGGGAGCGGACCCATGCACAGCGGCAGCTGGAGTTGCCCGATGTGGTGAAGACCTTGCTGACGGTCATGGTTTGGCGCTTGAGGCGGCCGATCAGCACACCTCGATCCAGCTGAAGGCGCGGGCCAGCACCGCCAGGCGCACCAGCTCGTGACCGCTCACGCCGAGCTTGGCGGCCACACCCTTGCGGTAGGTCTCCACCGTGGCAACGCTGAGCTGCAGGCGCGCGGCGATCTCCTTGTTGAGCAATCCGCAGCCGAGCTCCTGCAGCAACCGCTGCTCGCGGGGTGCGAGGAGCTGGATGGCCTGCAGCTGCTGCAAACATCCCGGCAAGGCGCTCTGCTGCTGGCTGTTCAGCCACCAGCGCTTCAACACCACCAGCAGCTCATCGAAGGGCTCGGCCTTGTCCACCACGGCAATGGTGCGTTCAGCCAGATCTCCTGGTGGGGTGAACTGGCTCGCGAGGGCGGTGACAAACAGCAATACGCCGCGGGGACTGAGCTGCAGATGCAGATCTGCTGCATCGCGATAGTTCTCAGCCCCTAACTCCACATCCAACACCAGCAACTGCGGCGGTGACTGGCGGATCAAGGCACAGGCCTCTGCCACCGAAGCGCAGACGCCAAGAACCACCAGGCCAGCCAGCTCTGACAACACACCAGCGATGGACTGCCCCACCATCCGGTGGTCATCGAGCACAACAACACTCAAATCAACAAAACAGAAACGATCTACAAAGCTAGTAGATCAACATTCAGCCGCGTACATGCAGATATTGAATAAAACGAAGCGAACCAAAAATAGAGCCACTCAGTTCACCCCCCCCCAATTCAAGGGTCCCAAAAGAAGGGACTGGGCAACAGCGAAGCCAAGCCCCAATCCTTAAGCAATCCTTACGGATCCACCGATGATCTCCAGCAGCTTCCGCTCCAGCCAGCGCCTCACGATCACCGTGGCCCATTCCACCCTCGAGGCCCTGGTGGAACGCAGCGGCCGCGAAGGTCGCTCGATCAGCAACCTGGCGGCCTACCTGCTCGAAAGCTCGCTGGAACGCCGCACAAGCAGCACACACACCCCACTACAACGGCCCCAGATCCAGTGAGGGCAAAGGCCTAGGCCCTTCAAACCCTGATCTCCGCGTGCATCGCCCAGATGGCGGCGTAAATCGGCTGTACCCGCGCCTCCAGCACTTGCAGATCGGAGGCGCTGCACGGGTCCTGCGGCAGTTGATCAAGGATTAGCTGCAGTTCCTTCTGCAACGCAGCGATGCGGCTGCGGTAGCAAGCGGTGGTGATCGGAAGCGTGCTCATCAGCGATCAGGCTCCACCGCGCCACAGCGCAGGCGCCAACCGTTGTCGCCATCGGGTTCCAGCACGAGGTGTCGATCACCCACCTGCAGGGCCTGGCCATCGGTGATCCCTTTCACATAGCCAGCCAGAAACCAGAGATTCATCCCTGCCTGCTCACCACTGAGCAGCTCATCCAAGCTGTCTGCCGATACACCGATTTCCCAGTTGGCGTTGTCCATCACACGCTTCCGCGCTCATACGGCAACACCAGCCTGAAACGTTCAAGGAAGCAACAACACAACCTGAAGCTGTGCTGCTGCAGTTCTGCTCAATGCCAGGGCGAAAGCATCCGCAACTGGGCGATCACGCTCTGGCCCGTAAGCAATTCAGTGATCAAACCAATCACAAAACCCAGCATGGCCAGCCGGCCATTCCAGCGTTCGGCCTGCTCTGTAAAGCCCCAGTGATGTAACAGCTGCATGGTTGGCTCCACGGACACCTAAGCCAAAGCAGGCTGCGGGCCTGCCAGGGCCTGCCACGCACAACCGCAGCTCAATCGGAGCTGTTGCGCTGCGCCAGAAAGGCCTGGATCAGCTGATGGCAAAGGTTGCTCACACTGCGCCCCTCAGCATCAGCAACGGCTTGGAACTGAGCCAGCTCTTCTGGGGTGAGGTTCACGCTGATCCGGCTGCTACGGCTTACCCGCATCGTCGAGAAGTCAGCCACCAACCCAAAAACGGCGCGCCGCAGTTCTACAACAGATCTACAGCGATCAAGAGCTTCCTCAAGGTCTCAGCGACACAACCGCTCCAGCTCGTCCACACGGGCCTGGAGCTCATCGAGCTGCTGTGCCAGCTGATGCAGATCAGGCGATGCAGGCTGACCCAAATCCGCGCGCACCAGCGCCGACATGTAAGCGGTGATGCTCAGCCCCTGAGCCGTGGCGCGCTGCTTGATCGCCTCAATCAGCTCAGCCGGCAACACCATCGAAAGCTGTTTGCGAGCAGTCACGCGGGATCAAATCGGGAGGAACGGGGGCTGCAAGCAGAACAGCGCCCGCCGGGGATGACAGAAGCAAGAAGAGGAGTGCAGCAGTTTGCAGCAGTTTGCCGCGTCGATTTTTTAACACTCACGGGGCGGGTTGCCTAGTCGCCACTGGCGTACAGCCCGGTGAGCTCAGCCCGTGCTAGGGCATGGGCGCGGATCGCCGCTCGCAGATCAAACACCGTGCAGCCAGGCGGCAGATCCAGGGCCGCATCCAAAGCCACCAGCTCAAACACGTAGCGATGGGCGCTGCCAGCAGGGGGCAACGGCCCCTGATAGCCGATCCGCTCGAATCGCCCCACCCCCCAGCAACTGCCGTGGCGGGCGCCGTTGGGCAATTCGGGCGCGCGCTCAAGCCCGGCCGGCAAGGCCCGCAGCGCAGCAGGAATGTTGAACAGCAGCCAATGCACCCAGCTGCCGGCCGGTGAATCCGGGTCTTCCAGCAGCAGCGCGTAGCTGCGCGTGGCCGCCGGGGCACCGCTCCAGCGCAGCGGCGGCGAGAGGTTGAGGCCTTCACCGGTATGGATCACCGGAATCAGCTCGCCATCACGGAAGGCCGGCGATTCGAGATGAAAGGTTCCGTTGTTGCACCCCATCCGCAAACCGCTGCAAGCACTGCGGCCAGGGTGCGCGGTTTCAGCGCCGCCACGGGCCAGGGCGGCGCTTCCCCCACACCAATGCCGCACAAACGCGGAGCCCGCCGATCGCGATGCACCGCCACACCTAAGCCGAGAGAAGCGATTCGAGCTGAGCGGCAATGCCCGCAGCCCTGAAGCTCCTGCTGGGGGGCGATCTGATGCTCGGGCGCGGCATCGACCAACTGATGCCCCAGCACTGCGATCCAGCCCTGCACGAAACCGTCGCCCGCGATGCACGTCACTACGTGGCTCTGGCGGAACAGCGAATCGGGCCGATCGCCACACCCTTCAGCCCGGAGCGCGTCTGGGGCGACAGCCTGAGCTGGATCCAGCGCTTTGACCCCGAGCTGCGGGTCGTGAACTTGGAAACCGCGATCACCAGCGGCGGCCAGCCGTGGCCCGGCAAAGGCGTGCACTTCCGCATGCACCCCGCCAACATCGCCAGCCTGCGGGCGGCCGGCATCGATGCCTGCAGCCTCGCCAACAATCACTGCCTCGACTGGGGCTTCAACGGCCTGGCCGACACGCTCCGGGCCCTACACCAGGCCGGCATCGCCAGCTGCGGCGCCGGGCTCAACCCCCACCAGGCCAAGCAACCCGCCCGCTTAGCCCTTGCCGATGGCCGGCAGCTCCTGCTCTTCGCCTGGGCCTTCACCAGCAGTGGCGTGCCCCCAGCCTGGGCCGCCCAACCGAACCATCCCGGTGTGGCGCTGCTGAGCACCATCAACAGCGGCACCGTGAAATGGCTCTGCCGCTGCATCAACCGCCAACGCCAGGTGGGTGATCGCGTGGTGGTGTCGCTGCACTGGGGTGCCAACTGGGTGCCGGTGGTGCCAGAGCAGCACCGCTGGCTGGCGCGCCAACTGATCGAGCTGGCGGGCGTTGATGTGGTGTATGGCCATTCCTCCCACCACGCCTTGCCCCTGGAGATCCATCAGGGCCGGCTGATCCTCTACGGCTGCGGTGATCTAATCAACGACTACGAAGGCCTGCCGCCGCATCCCCCCTGGCGATGCGATCTGATCTGCCTCTACGGCCTGGAGCTGCAGCGGCAGAGCGGCCAGCTGCTGAGCCTGAGGCTGCAACCGTTTCAGCTGCGGGGCTTCCAGCTGAGGGAGCCATCGGCGGCGGATCGCCAACTGCTCGAGCGGCAGATGGGCCTCGATCTCTGCCCCAGCGGCTGGCGCTGCCAGCGCCAGGACGGCGGTTGGTGCCTGATGCCGGGGTGAGGCACGCCTGCGGCAATCGGGCCGCAAGCCCAAAACGCTGCAGGGCGCCATCCATAGGTTTCGGCCGACCTTTCTGCGCACAGCGATGATCCAGCTGATCGAACATCTCCCGGACGGCAGCTTCGGTTTCAGCTGCAGCGGTCAGATCAGCGGCGAGGAGATGCAGCGGCTGGTGATTCCCAAGGTGGAAGCCGCCCTGCAGGAATTCGAACGGATCAAAGCGCTGGTGGTGATCGAGCCGGATTTTCAGGGCCTGAGCCTCGAGGCGGCCTGGGATGACGCCAATCTCGGGCTGCGCCATTGGGATGGATTCGAGCGGCTGGCCGTGGTGACCGACATCGCCTGGGTGAAACGCGCCTGCCGGGCTCTGGCGCTGCTGTTGCCCTATCCAGTGCAGATCTTCTCACTCAGTGAGCAAGACGCTGCACGCCGTTGGCTAAGTGAAGCGCTGGGCACGGTGCACCTGGAGCGTCAGGGCGAGGTGATCACCATCTCCCTGATCGGCATGCTCGATCAGGAGGTGTACGCCCGCATCGACGACGACCTCGCCAACGTGTTCAGCCAGGTGGAGCGGCCCAGGGTGCTGCTGGATCTGCGGCAGTTCGATGGCTGGCTGGCCCTGGGTGCCCTGCGCCAGCACCTGGCCCTGATCCGCGACTATCGCCATCGCCCCCAGAAACTGGCGGTGGTGAGCCACGGGCCCCTGCAGCAGATCGCCCAGCGGTTGATCAAGAGCTTCAGCCAGGCCGATAGCCAAACCTTCAGCAGCAACGATCTGTTGGCCGCGCAGGAATGGATTTGTCTCGATTGAGCTGAGCTGCTGCAGTTCTGCAGGCGGCAACGCAACGCACATCTGGGGCCCCTTGGCTGGTGGTGTCTGCCCGCACACGCCATGAATACGCAGCACTGCCAAACCTGCTCCTACTGGGACCAATCCCATGGGATGGAAATGACCTCCCTGGGCGCGATCGCTCCGTGCACCCGCCACGCTCCGAATCTGTTCACGCTCGAGCGCGTCGAGATCAGCGAGGCGGCGCAGCACTTCTCGCCCTACCCCGGTGGTGATGGCCTGAGCGACATGCAGGTGCCGATGGCTCTGTGGCCGTACACCGGCCGCAACCAGATCTGCGGCGACTACCAACCCTGCAATCTCGAAGAGAACGCCCGCAGAAGTCGGCTGCGGGCAGCGCCGCTGATCTGAGCCAGATGGTGTGCATCGAAACAAGGCAACAAGAGCACTCCATAGCCTGAAAAAGCCAGCAATCTCCCAAGAGGCAATCCGATGAGTCTGATCAAGTGGGAACCCCTCACTGACATCGAAGCGATGGTGGATCGCGCCTTCAATTGGCCCACATTGCGCTTTGGCAGCACCATGCCCGTAGGCGAATGGGGACCCCGTGTGGATATCTGCGAAAGCGACGGCACCTATCTGTTCAAAGCCGATATCCCCGGCATGAACAAAGAGGATGTGTCCGTTTCGATCGCCGAAGACATGCTCACCATTCAGGGTGAGCGCAAGCGCGAAAGCGAGGAAACGCATCCGCACTTCCACCGCGTGGAACGCTCCTATGGCAGCTTCAGCCGCAGCTTCTCACTGCCGAGCGATGCCGACCTCAACACCGTGCATGCCCACTGTGAAAACGGTGAGCTCACGGTGAGTATCGCCAAGAAGGCCGGCGCCGAAGAGGCCAAAGCCCTGACGGTGCCCGTGGATTGAGGGAGCCGGCGGCTTGAGCGCATCAGCCGCCTGCTGATCGGCAGGCGGCTCATTCCACCTGCAGTGAAGCAATCTGATTGCGGCCATTGCCTTTGGCCAGGTACAGCGCTTGATCGGCGCGGTAAAAGAGATCCGCAAAACTCTGATCACTATCCGCCAGGGCCGTGATCCCGCCGCTGATGTTGGGGTGGTAATCGGAGTGATCAAAAATGCCCCGCATACCGGCAATGGCCAGCCGGATCTCTTCAGCCAGCTGGTTCGCCCTTGAGATGGAGGCATTCACCAGCAGGATTGAAAACTCCTCATCCCCGATGCGGCCGAATAGATCATCCGGGCTGAGTTGCTGCTGGGCAACAGCGCAAAGATCGAGCAACACCTGATCCCCCGCCTGATGCCCCCAGCGCATGTTGATCTGGCGAAAGTCATCGATGTCGAAATTGAACAGCGCCAACGGCAGGCTCTCGTCGCGGGCGTGCTCAAACTCCAATTCGCCAAAGCGAAAAAACACACTGCGGTTGTAAAGACCAGTCACCGGGCATTGCATGCTGCGCTGCCGCAGCTCCAGCTCCCGCATCACCAGATCGGCCATCAGCTGCAACATCACCCGCTGATGGGGATCGAGCACCCGCGGTTTGCAATCGATCACGCAGAGCGTGCCCAAGTTGTGACCCTGCTCGGATTGCAGCGGCACGCCGGCGTAGAAGCGCACCTTGGGGGGGTTGAGCACCAAAGGGTTGGTGTTGAAGCGCTCGTCGTCGAGCGCATCGGGCACTTCAAACAGATCGTGCTGGGCAATGGCATGGGCACAGAAGGCCATGGTGCGCGGTGTCTCCTGCACCTCCAAACCATGCCGCGCCAAAAACCACTGGCGATCCTGATCCACTAGCGACACCAAGGCGATCGGCACCCCCAGCACCTCAGACGCCAAGGCCACGATCCGATCGAAGTGGGGATCGGAAGGGGTATCCAGAACAGCGAAGCGCCGCAGCGCCCGCAGCCGCTGCTCCTCATCAGCGGGGGTTGGATAGTCGGGATAGGGGGTCATCGCAGCACAGCGTCAGAAGGGAACGAGATCAACGATCAGGAGGGTGATCACTCCTCCTCTCTCATGGCCTCCCCTTTGCCATTGAGGGGAATCAAGCGGATTTCGCCGCCATTGAGATGAATCCGAAACTGATCGCCAGGCTGAAGATGCAACTTCTCGGTGTAGGCGCGACCCACCATCAAGTTGCCGTTGAAATGCACATGGGTGTTAAAGCTCAGCTGCCGCCCCTGGGCACTGCGGCGTGCCAGAGCCCGGCCACCCTGGCCAGGAAGATGCACACCCTTGGCCTCCAGGATCGCTTCATAAAAATCGGTGAAATGCAAACGCTCACGGCCATCCTCGGCATGGCTCACATAACCGCAGGCCCGCACGAGCTCAGAGCGATTCAACCCTCGCAACTGCTGGAGTTTGGAAAGCAATGGATCACCTTGAAGCATGGCGTGAGCGAGCAGCGGCCATGATCTAAGGGCAGCCAATTGCCTGGCGTTCCTACAACGCTGGTTCTGCAGCTGCAATGCTGCAGCTGTGCACCAATCGCATGCGTTGCAGATAGCCAGGGCCGCGCCCCTTGAGCTCCAGCCAGCACTGAATGCGTGCTCCTGCCCAGCGCGGCTCCATCACCACCCAGGCCCTGCGCTGATCAAGGCTGAAGCCACCATCAGGGCAAAGCCAGCGCGGCCGTGCCCGCTGCATGCCCGGTGGAGGTAGCAATTGAATCCGCCAGCGATCCATTCCGCGAGGATCAAAGGAAGCGGATGCTGAAGACAATGAAGCCGCTGGGAGATCCGCTGCGCTGATCCGCGGCAAACCTGCCGCGCCCGCCAAGGGCAGCTGCCAGAGCTTTCTCTGATGGAGAGAGTCCGTGGTCTTGCCCGCATGGCCCCCGCCACCAGCCCAACGCATCTCGGCATTCCCGCCCCAGGTGGCAACCTCAACGCCGAGCTCACCCTGCCGGCCGGTGCCTCAGGCCTGGTGGTGTTCTGCCACGGATCGGGCAGCAATCGCTTCAGCCCCCGCAATCTGCATGTGGCCGATCATCTGCAACGCGGTGGCCTCGCCACGCTCCTCTTTGATCTGGAGACCAATCACAACAGCACCAACCAGCGCACCCTGGCCTCCCTGCCGCCTCTGCAACAACGGTTGCTGAGCGTGATCGACTGGACGGGTCGCCAGCCGGCGCTTCAACACCTCAACCTCGGACTGTTCGGCGCCAGCACGGGAGCCGCCTTGGCCTTGGTGGCAGCAGCGGAGCGACCGCAGCGGGTGCAGACGGTGGTGTCCCGCGGAGGCCGTCCCGATCTGGTGTTTCAACGGCTGGCAGAGGTGCGCTGCCCCGTGCTGCTGATCGTGGGCGGCCACGACCTCGACGTGCTGGAACTCAATGCCTGGGCGGCTGGCCAACTGCAGGTGCGCAACGAACTGGTGGTGGTACCCCAGGCCAGCCATCTATTCACCGAACCCGGCAGCCTCGATGCCGTGGCCGAGCAGAGCTACAGCTGGTTCACCGAGCAGTTCAGGCAGAGAAGATTCATGGGTACAGACGATTTGTAGAGGAGTTCTGCAAGCTGCAGCAGAACCACAGTGCCTCATCATCACAACGGCGCACTTCGCTGCCTTTTAAGGCTCGTATTCTCAAGTTGCTGAGAGATACAGCAAAGCTGAAGTCTCTCGGCATCTGTTCCACATTCAACTGCGGAGTTTTGAGATGAACGAGCGTTTTCGCGTGCTTCAGCGCCAGCCCAAACGCATCTCCATCACCCTCAGCTACCACGTGCACGAGGCGCTGCTCACACGCTCGGAAGAGGAGGGACGTTCCGTCTCCAATCTGTGTGCCTTTCTCCTAGAGGACGCCCTGCGCGATCAGCAACGCAGCCTGATTCAACAGCCCGGCAGCAACGGCCACGGGAACGGCCATGGCAACGGTCACGGAAACGGGCTACAGCCGCCGGCCCATGCCGCAGCACGGATGAAAACGAGAAATTTCTGATGCTGGATCACCCCGGAGACCGCTTTAATCTCCGGGGCACGATCTCCAGCGCTATGCCCTCACTGCGGATAGAGCGCAGGTGCAAGATGCCTGCGCAACTTGGTGAGAGCGTGACGCTCTAAACGCTGCACCTGATCCTTGCTGCGGCCCACCAAGCGAGCCACCTCTGCGAAAGAGCGGTGCTTATCTTCGCCGTAGCGCAATTGGATCACCATCAGCTCCGGCGTTGAGAGGTGCTGGAGCTGGCTGTGCATCCAGCGGTAATCATCGTGAATGATCGGCTGATGATCGTCGGTCACGGTATCGAGCAGGGTCATGTCGCCATCACTGCCGGAGAGTTGCTGATCGAGCGACACGGTGCTGCTGCGATGCTGAATCGCCATGGCATACAACAATCGCTCCGGCGACTCGCCCAGGGCATCAGCCAGCTGATCCACACTCAAGGGCTGACTGCGCAGGCTCTGAAGCGAATCCGCCCGATTAGCAAGGCTCACCAGGTTGACAGGGATGCGAATGCTGCCGCTGTGCTCCTGCAGGTAGCGATTGATCGATTGGCGAATCCACCAGTAGCCGTAGGTGGAAAACTTGTAGCCGCGAGTGGGGTCGTACTTCTCTGCGGCGCGCAGCAGGCCCAGGTTGCCGGCCTGCACGAGATCCATCGGGTCATGGGCGAGATGCTTGAGCCGGCGGATGTAGCGCAGGGCCACAGTCACCACCAGGCGCAAATTGGCCGTCACGATGCGTTGCAGGGCACGGCGACCTCGGCGTTGCAGGGCAGGGGATGGCGCATCGCTTTCCATCCAATCTTTCACGATCGTGCCGAGATGCACTTCCTCCTGAGCTGTTAACAACGGAATCCGGCCAATGTTGCGCAGATAGTCGCCAAAGGCATCACTCATGGACGCGGAACGTGATGGCGCTCAATCCTCCGGTGATTCCCAGAATCCGCACTCACATTGAGCAAGGTTGCCCTTGGATCGCTTCGTCATGCAGCGCCAATGTGGGCTGATCCACACGCGCCGGCCGCCAGGATTGATAGGAGGCAGAGCGCTCCGGCCGGCTCAACACCACCTGCCAGAGCTGCCCCTGGCGGGAGCGAAAAAAGCCCGCACAGCTGAGCAGGTAATAGCGCCAGAAGCGGAAAAACTCAGGCCGGCTGTCGTGCTCCAGGGCCGGCCAAGCCTCTTCAAAGTTCTGCCACCAGGCCAGCAAGGTGCGGTCGTAGTCAGGGCCGAAGTTTTCCCAGTCTTCAATCAGAAACTGCGCTTCCAGCCCGCGAGAGAGCTGACAGGCCGAGGGCAATCGCCCTCCCGGAAAGATGTAGCGATCAATCCAGGGATCGGTGCGAGGCGTGCTGCGGGCCGTCCCGATCGTGTGCAGCAACACCAGACCATCAGGATGCAACAAGCGCTGCAACGTGCGGAAGAAGGTGCCGTCATTGCGGCGGCCCACATGCTCAAACATGCCCACCGAGGCGATGCGATCGAAGTAGCCGGGATCCCGCGCCGGCAACTGGCGGTAGTCGCACACTTCCACCCGAATGGGCAGATGCGCCAGATGCTCACCGATCCAGCTGGCCTGCTGCGCAGACACGGTGATCCCCACCACCTCCACGCCGTAGTGACGGCATGCATAGGCGGCCAGAGAGCCCCAGCCGCAGCCCACATCCAGCAGGCGCATGCCGGGGCGCAGCTGCAGCTTTTCGCAGATCAACCGCAGCTTGTGATCCTGCGCTTCGCTGAGGCTGCCTGCGTGGCGCCAGTAGCCGCAGCTGTACACCATCTGCGGATCCAGCATCGCGGCATACACGCGTGGATCGATGTCGTAGTGACGCCGCCCCACCAGAAAGGCGCGATGCAATCCCTGGGGGTTGGTGAGCTGATCCCGCAGGATTCGGCCCAGATCCACCAGACGCGAACGCAGCGTGAGCGGCCGATTGCCATCGCTGCGCAGCAGCCGGCAGATCAACTCATCCAGCTGTTGGCAATCCCAATCACCGCGTACATAGCCATTGCCCAGTGCCAGGGAGCCGTGGCGCAGCAGCGCCCCATAGAGGCGCGGATTGTGCACCTGCAGATCCCAGGGCCGCTCGCCATTGAATTGCACATCAGCGGCCTGGACGATCGCGGCCAGACTGGCGGGAACGGGCATGGCACCACAAAGACTCGCCATACCCAATCGGCAATCACAACCTCTGGTGGTCCGCCGCCGTACATCTGAGGTGACTTCAACGCTGCAGCGCCGTAAGGCCGCTGCATGCCACCCCAAAGCTGAGCGGCGCCAGCAGCTTGATCACATGAGGGGCGCACGCAAACCCGGATCGACTCCCCGGCGTTGGTCGGCCCAAGTGGCCCTGCGCCCGCCGGCGCTCGATCTCGATGCCGGCGTGTTCACCTGGAGTGATCCCGAGCAGATCGCCGCCTCACTGCTGCGCTCAGCCCAGCGCAGCAGCAGCCGCAAGCGCAGCGCCTACGCCAGTGCGATGGCGATGCTCTGCCTCTACATCAACCGGGCCGGCCGCAAGCTGGATCCGCTGCAGCGCCAGGTGCTGGAGGCGGCAAAACAACGGTTGCGTGAGCAGGCCCTCAGGGCCAAGGCCGCAGCGCCAGCGGCTGCGGAGTCTCACCCCGCCAGTGCGCCCGGCTCAAGCACACGCTCCCAGCACCACGACTGCGCAGCCAATCCACCGGCTGAGCCTGCATCGCACCGGGCTGCTGCCAGCGAATGAGATCCAGATCATCGAGATCCAGCCACTGCTGTCCCAAGCCAGGTGGATCAAGCGCAATGGCAGGGCTCACCGCCACGGCATGGTCTGGAACCTGCAGATCGAGGCGAACCGGCTGCCAACGGTTCGACGATGGCAGGGTGATCAAACGCGTCACCCGCGCCACCGATGGCCCCCGCCAGGCGCCGTACCAGCTGATCTGAAGCCGCGGGCGGCTCCCCTGCCCCCCCCGCATCCATGCCAAAAACGTGAGGCGCTCACCCGGTTGCACGGCAATGCGATGCAGGGGCCTGAGCAGCACCGGTTGACGATGCAACGACGAACGCCTCAATCGCACCCCATACGCACCGGTTCGTGCAGCACCGCGCTCCAAGCGCTGGTCGTTGTGAAACAGAGCCCAGAGCGCACCTGTGCCAGGACTCGCACCCACCAGTTGATCTTCTAAGTCGCCGACCCCCAGCAACGAACGGCCCTGCTCCAGCGGAGCCCCCCCTCGCCAGCCACACACCGTGGCGTTGGCGGGCAAGGGCCAAAGCCGGGATGTGGCCGTCCCGGCAGACACCGGCAGCCAACGCTTTAGCCGATCAGCATTCCCTGAGAGATCCAGCTCCATCACACCCCCTTGAATCACCCAGGGGGCAGAGCTCTTGGCAGCGATCCCCCGCAGGATCCAGTCAGCCAGAGCTCCAGCAGCGGGATAGGGGCGGTAGCGATGCAGCAGCAGTGGGTAGACGATCACCCGCTGCACGACACCCCGGCGCAACTGCACCTCGAGCAGCTGAGAGGGAAAGGTGCTCCAGAGCGTCTGATCAAACAGAAGATTGCCCAGACCCAGGGCCACCAGGCTGCGGCCATCCCAGCGCAGTCCACCCAGCACATGGGAGTGGTGATTGAGCACCAGCCTGGCGCCTGCGCGTCGCGCCACCTCCACCATCTGCTCAATCGGCGGAGTGGGATCGCTCTGGTATTCATTGCCTCCGTGGAGAACCACCACCACCGGACCCAACCGTTGGGCGGCCCGAACGGCTGCCGTGAGCCGATGGGCCTCGCAGAGGGCGGCTCCAGCCTTCTGTTGCTCATCCGACGCGATGTAGCTGATCGGATGCTGACTGCCATGAATGGTGGTGCATCCCAGAACAGAGATCGTCTGCCCTTTGGCGGGCCACCGCGCTGGATGCCAGGCCTGATCAGCCGTTGAGCCCGCCCCGAACATCCCCTCACCAGGCCGGAACCCTGCCAAATGGAGGGTTTCAAGGGTGGAGCGCAAGCCATCAGAGAAGGCGTCATAAACGTGGTTATTGGCCAGACCCACCAGGTCCACACCCACACGTCGCAACGCCTCCGGGAGCGCCATCGAGCTGGCGAACACATAGTCCTTGGTGGAATGAAACGTCGCTGCGCGAATCCCCGCTCGCTCCGCTACGGGATCAGGAAGCAGCGGACTTTCAAGATTCACCAAGCTGAGATCGGCGCGAGCCAGCAACGGCTGCACCGCCTGCAGCAATCGCTGGTGCGCCTCAACGCCACCGCCCGGCAGCAGCTGAGGTGCGTGCTGCGTGGCCGGATCACCGGTGAAAAAGCGACGACCGGCCATCACATCGCCAACGGCATGGAGCACCACGGTGTCGCTGTCTGCCGGGCTCAAACGGACCAGCGTGGGAAGCCCCGGCTGCACAGGACGCAGGGCGGAGGCATAGCCGGCACGAGAGGCCTCAATCCACCCCGGCTGGGCGAGCGACTCAAAGCGAAAGCGCCCATCTGAGCCACTCCAGGCGCGGGTCTGGCCGTGGCGAATCTCAACGGCTGCAATCGGCTTGCCATTGAGATCAAGCACGCGGCCACTGACCACGCCACGCCGAACGCCACAGGCTGTTAAAGGCAGCGTGACCACCAGAACCGCAACCAGGCAGCGCAACACCCATCAGCCGTCAAGTCAGCTCAGCCTTAAAGGGCTCGACAAGAACAGGGGCAGCCAAACAACGGATCCACTGGAACCCGCAGCAGATCCACAGCGATCAGCCGGCAAATCACCATGACAACAACATTTAGGCCGCACTGGAAATCAACAATACCCATCACATCCGACCATCGTCGCGTTGACGGGCTATTTGCTGTATCTGCTGCTTGTTACAGCTTTCCTCCATCAAACCCTGGATCGCTATCGCCGGTTTGAGATGGCCCGCTCGTCGATTCGCTGGCGCGTTCATGTCAATGGAATCCGGGGCAAGTCAACAACAACGCGCTATCTCGCCGCCATCTTTCGAGAGCAGGGGTATCGAACCTTTGCCAAAACAACAGGCAGTGCTGCTCGGATCCTTTTGCCTGATGGGACCGAACAGAGCGTCCAACGCAAAGGGATGCCCAACGTGAACGAGCAGGTGGGCATCCTCCGGCAGTTCAGTGACAACGGCGCCGAAGCAGCGGTCGTGGAATGCATGGCCGTCAATCCGGCCTATGGGGAATGGCTGGAGCAGAAGGTGATGCAGTCGAGCATTGGCGTGATCACCAATATCCGGCTCGACCACACCGACTACCTCGGTGAAACCCTTGAAGAGATCGCCCGCTCTTTAGCGCGAGCGATCCCCAATCATGGGATCCTGATCACGGCCGAGCAGAACCCAACATTGCAGGCCATCCTGCAGCAGCAAGCAGAACAACACGGCACGCAGTTGATCGTGGTAAATGGCAGCACCATTGCCCCGGAGAGCTTAAAAGCGTTCAACCATTTCGCCATCGAAGACAACGTGGCGATCGGCTACGCAGTGGCCGATCAGATCGGCCTCTCAAGGCAGCGTGCCCTGGCCGCCATGCAGGCGGCACAACCGGATCCAGGGGCATTAAGGCTCGGCACGCTGACCCACCAGAGAAAAACGATTCACTGGGCCAATCTGTTCGCCGTGAATGATCGCGAAAGCTTCGTGAGCCTGTGCGAGCGGATCTTCACCATGCATCCAGAGGCCCAGAGAATGGTGATTCTCAACAATCGCCACGACCGGCAAAGCCGCGTTCATCTGTTCACCGAACTCGCACTGCAACTGAACTTCAGCACCGTGTTCACCTTTGGTGACTACGAAAAAGAAGTGAGCGAGATTGCAACGCGCAAGCCCTGCCGGCTGATTCATTGCGGTAACGGAAGCCGATTCAGGGACGCCAGCGGAGCAACCCTGCTCAACACCATCAGCGGCGTGATCGATCGAGAGAGCTCAGCCGTGCTGATTGGCGCTGTGAACATCCATACCCCCCAAGCCAGCCGCTTGATGGATGCCATCAACCAACAACTGGCATGGAGCTGATCACACCGGAGATTCAGCGTTTCAGCCTGGCGATCGGGAGCCTGCTGGCCTTGTTCTGGCAGCAGCGCAATGGCATCACCCCCGGCGGAATCATTGTTCCCGGGATCCTCACCAACCTATTTCTGGTCTCACCGCTCTGGTGCCTGGCCGTGATTGCAATGGCCTACCTGATCCAGTGGATCTATCAGCGTTGGTTTGAGCGGCTCCAGCATCAACGGCGGCGGCCGATGTACATCCTTGGCGTGCTGTCCTTACTCATCAGCCCCCCCCTGGCCCTCGCTGCCCTTCAGCTCGGCGTGATTGCGGGAAGCCTCGATGGCATCACTGGCAGCCTCTTACCAGCTGTGATCGCCTTCAACCTGCATCGCCAAAGCTGGCGGCCGGTGAGCAAGGGAATGCTGGTGGTGACCACAGGCACCCTGCTCTTCACCCTCACCATTGTGGTGATCGGCAGCGCTCTCTTTCGAATCGACTTCAACGAACTCAACCAGTACTACAGGCATGTGAGCAGCATTCAGCTGCATGCCAAGTCGATTCAGTTCCTCATCGCACTCCTGGTGGGCATGGCGATCTACAAGCGCACCCACCAGCGCCCGGGTGGTTACGTGGTTGCCCCAATGGCCGCCGCCCTGCTGTTGGAACCCCTCAGTGCCGCCATGTTTGTGGTGGGATGCCTGAGCGTGGAGCAACTGGTTCACGCCATCAGTGCGCGCAGCCTGATCGTGGGGCTCAATCGCTATGTGGTGGCGCTGCTCCTGAGCATTGCCTTTGTGTGGAGCGTGGAGGTGCTGTTCATTCAGCTCGGGATGGACGCATTGCCCTTTCAGGGCAACCACATCCTCGTGGTGATCGCGATCCTCTCCTACGCCAACGATGTGGTGCTGTACGGGCGAAAACAGGTCCTCCCCTGGATGCTGGTGATGATCAGCTCTGCCATGGGCGCACTGTTCATCACCCACCAGCTCTGGACACTGGCCCAATAAACCGCCCCACCACCAGCGATTCCTCTGGTGCCAAGCGCCAGCGGGAGCTGCCTCGTTCACTCCAGCGGTACCCCTGCAAACGACCATCTCGAGTGGTCTGCAGCCGAATCACACCCTCGCCAACGCCGGCCTTGCCTTGCCGGGTATCGAGTGGTCCATGACCGCTGCGGGATGAATCAATCACCTGCAGCCGAAACACGCACAAAACCCCAGAACAAACACCCACAGCCGTCGGCCGCGACGCCGCCAACATCACGTGCCCGGTGGCATCAGAGCGGCTGCGCTGATAGCGCGTGGCCAGGAGATCACCTGACTGCAGATCGACAATCCGCTCAATCCGTTGAAACCGATTGCCCTTCACGATGGCGTCGTGATAGTCGCGTGCTCGCGGTGCCGCAACCCCAAGCCACTGGCGCATCTGATCTGAGCCATAGCCGTAGGCACGGCTCCATAACGCGGTGATGAAGCTGGAGCAATCACTGCGGTTGCGGCTGATCGGCGCTCCATCCACACCACGCCACACCACCAGAGAGGGATTGCGCCCATAGCTGTTGTGTTCCGGTCGCAGATCAGCAACCAGCCGCTGGGCCCAGAGCAGATGGGGAATCACCACGAACGCCAGGGCAAGCATCACGGTGAGGCCCAGGCCTTCAGCTCCCGTGTACGCAACCAGCGCACCAGTAGATGCTCCTGGGGAATGGTCAAGCGCACCGGCTCTCCAGGCAAGGCCAGCAAACGCCTCATCTCGGTGGCTGGAACCCCTTTCAACGCCAGCCGCACGCGCTGCCAACCATCTCCACCATGATCAACGGCAACGGCTTGGGCGTCGTAGCGCTGGCGGAGCGAGGGGATCTCCACTCTTGCTTCCTGATCAGGCATCAAGAACCACTGACCCGACCACGGAACCCTGGCCTCCACCACCGGAGGCGGCAGATCCTTCTGCACAATCGCTACCGCTTCGCGAGGTTTCACAGCCTCGCCGGGCTGCTTCAGCAGCCGCAGCACCGTGCCGCGAGCAGGAGCGCGATAAGTGGCGTAAGCGAGATGACTCTGCTCGTTGAATTGAAGTGGTGGATGCACGCGCGCCTCGGCGCGCCGTTGCAGATCGCTGCTGCGCAGTTGTGTCTGCTGCTGCAACAACCCGTCCAAGCGGGCGTTCTGCTGCCGAATGAGCTGCTGCAAGCTCACCAACTTCTGGCGATCCTCCCGCCACTGAGCGGCATCGCGCTTCAAACGCAGCAGACGCTCCTCACCTTCATCCACAAAATCGCGACTCAGGCCACCGGATAGCCAGAGCGTGATGCGCCGATCCAAACGCTGCCTAGCGAGGGCGATCTGCTGCTCAAACTGCGGATTCGCCACAGGTCGAGTGAGCACCAAACGCTCAGCCAAGGAATCAAGAGCCCGGCGCGACTCGCGAATCTGAGCATTCACTTCTGTGATGTCGCGCGCCAACCCTCGATCCACCAGATCCTGTTCGATCTCGAGATCGCGCTTCAACGAAAACAGGGCCTGTCCGGGAGCGACTGCAGCCCCTTCACGCACATAGAGATGACCCAGGCGGCCATGCTCCTGGGCTACCACAAGCTCCGTAGCCGGCACCAAGGGGCTGGATGGCACGACCAGGCGCGCGTCATCCACTTGCGCCGGAGCAACAACACCGTGCACCAAGCGCACCAATACGCCACCCACCAACACCATGGCGGCAACCAGGCCGTAGCGCTGCATGCGCCCGTTGCCCCAGTGCGTTCTTTTCAGTTGCAGCAACGCCAAGGCACTGAGCCAACCCTGTGCGTGTCTTAGGGATCCAACGCTTGCGTTCTAGAACCCCGCAAGGATCAACAGCGCTTGCGGCTCTGATTGCAGCCCATTCACGATGAAGACGCGACAGGCCTCCGCAAAGGCGCTAGTCAGCAACCACAGCCAGGAACCGGTGTTGTGCCACTCACTGCTTCGCCGCCGATCTGCAGCCTCGACCAAGCAACAGCCCTTCGTGCCCTTGAAAGCAGCGCCCAAGGCTTGAGCAGTGCCCAGGCCGCGATCCGGCTGGAGCGATTCGGAGCCAATCAGCTCCCGCCGCAGCGGCGACGGCCCCTCCTTCTGCGCTTCAGCGATCAGCTCACCCACTTCATGGCTCTGCTGCTGTGGGTGGCGGGAACGATGGCCTTTCTCGCCGGCACACCCGAACTCGGCTGGGCGATCTGGAGCGTGGTGCTGATCAATGCAGTATTCAGCTTCTGGCAGGACTTTCAGGCCGAACGCACCCTCGCGGCCCTCACCAACGTGTTGCCTCGGCAGGTGCGGGTCTGGCGCGATGGCTCCCTGCAGCTCCTACCGGTGGAAACCCTGGTGCCGGGGGATTTACTGGAGCTGGAGGCGGGCGATCAAGTGCCGGCCGACTGCCGGGTGATCGAGGCGGTGGAGCTGTCGCTCAATGCCGCCGTGCTCACCGGGGAGGCGTTGCCGGTGGCACGCACGGCCACCAGCCAGCCGCCGCGGGGCAATCCATCGGACACAGCCAACTTGCTACCAGCCGGCACCACCGTGGTGGCCGGCCGGGCGCAGGCGCTGGTGTACGCCACTGGATCCGACACGGAGTTCGCCCAGGTGGCGCATCTCAGTGCCGGCGTTGAACGCGGTGCCAGCACCTTGGAGGTGCAGGTGGGGCGGATCGTGCGCACCATCACCGGCATCGCCGTTGGCATGGGAGCGCTGGCCTTCCTCGGCGGCGTGCTGCTAGTCGGCGTGAAGCCGCTCGAGAGCCTGGTGTTCTCGATCGGCATCATCGTGGCCAATGTGCCGGAGGGTCTGCTCCCCACCGTCACCCTGGCGCTGGCGCTGGCGGTGAAGAGGATGGCCCGGGAGCGGGCTCTGGTGCGGCGGCTTTCGGCGGTGGAAACGCTCGGCTGTGTGAGTGTGATCTGCACCGACAAAACCGGCACGCTCACGGCCAACGCCATGACGCTGCAGAGCATCTGGGGAGACGATCAACAGCTGCTGCTGTTGATCGCTGCCCTGTGCTGCAACGCCTCCCTTGAGGTTGGCGATCCCACAGAAACGGCGCTGCTCCAGGGCGCTCAGCGCGCCGGCCTGGAGCTGGACCAGGAGCGCAAGCGACTGCCCCGGCTGCAGGAGCTGCCCTTCGATTCCGAGCGGCGGTTGATGAGCGTGCTGCTGCACTGGCAAGGCGATCACCGCTGGCCAGAACCCTGCAGCTGGATGGTGGGCAGCAAGGGTGCGCCGCTGGAGCTGCTGGAGCGCTGCAGCCACTGGTGGCGCGCCGGCACGGTGGTGCCGCTGGGGCCGGCTGAGCGGCAGCTGGTGAGTGAGGCCAACGATGTGATGGCCCGCCAGGGGTATCGGGTGCTGGCGATCGCCTGCAGGCCCGGGCAGCGGCAGGAGTTGGAGGAGCAGCAGCTGGTGTTGCTGGGCCTGGTGGGCCTGGTGGATCCGCCGCGGCCCGGCGTGAGCAAAGCGATCGCTGCCTGCCACCGCGCCGGCATCAAGGTCACGATGGTGACCGGCGACTACGGCCTCACTGCTGAGGCGATCGCGCGGCAGATCGGACTGTTGGAGGCGCCGGCCCATGCCGACCACGACCCCGTGCGGGTGATCAACGGCAGCGACCTGCAGCGGCTCAGTGATGCTCAGCTGCGCCAGCTCCTGAAATACCGCTCCCGCTTGGTGTTTGCCCGCATGGCACCGGAGCAGAAGCTGCGGCTGGTGCACGCCTACCGGGCACTCGGCGAAGTGGTGGCCGTGACCGGCGATGGCGTGAACGACGCCCCGGCGCTGAGGGCCGCTGATGTAGGCATCGCCATGGGCAAAAGCGGCACGGATGTGGCCCGCGAAGCAGCCGACATCGTGCTGGTGGACGACAACTTCGCCACGATCGTCTCGGCGGTGCGGCACGGCCGCGGCGTGTACGACAACATCCGCCGCTTCATCCTCTACATCCTCGCCTCGAACGTGGCGGAGGTGGCGCCGTTCCTCACCATGCTGCTGCTGGGAATCCCGGCAGCCCTCACCGTGCTGCAGATCCTGGCGATCGATCTGGGCACCGATCTGCTGCCGGCCCTGGGCCTGGGGGCCGAGCCAGCCCAGCCGGAGGTGATGAACCGGCCACCGCGCCATCGCGACCAACCACTGCTGGATCGCGCGCTGCTCCAGGAGGCCTATCTGTTCTTTGGCCTGATCGAGGGGGTCCTCGCCATGAGCGGCTACGGGCTCACCTGGTGGCGCGAGGGGGTGAACCTGGTGGGTCTCCGGTCTCTGGCGGCAGATCTGCTGCACCACCACGCCTCCGCGGCCGTGATCGCTGTTCAGCAGCAGGCCTCTGCCGTGGCCCTGGGCTCAATCGTTGCGGCCCAGGTGGGCACGGCCCTGGCCTGCCGCGGGCGAATCCAGCAACGCCCCAACGCCCTGCTGCTGCTCGGCATCGCCACGGAGCTACTGGCCTTCGCCCTGCTGCAGGGCTGGCCGCCCCTGGCCCGCACCTTCCAGATGGCGCCGATCCCATCACAGTTGTGGTGGTGGTTGCTGCTGTGCATTCCGGCACCACTGCTTGCCGATCAGCTCCGCACCCTCTGGAGGACCCATCGCCATGGCTCGAGGAACCGCGCTGTGGCGTGACCGCAACCAAGCCGGCCGCGCCCTCGCCGAACGACTGACCTCATGGCGGAAGAGCCCCGATGCGCTGGTGCTGGGGCTACCGCGCGGGGGCATTGTGGTAGCCGCCGAAGTGGCGCGCGCCCTTGAGCTGCCGCTGGCGAGCTGGGCCGTGCGCAAACTGGCGCACCCACTGGCACCAGAGCTGGCCCTGGGAGCGATCGCACCGGGCGGAGTGCTGATCTGGGACGACACCACGGCCAACGCCCATGGGCTCAATGCTGCCCTGCGCGAGCGGATCGTGGCCGAGCAGAGCCGCGAGCTCGAGCGACGACGGCGCCTCTACGGCGACCCGGAGTTGGCGTCACTGCGCCATCGCGCCCTGTTGGTGGTGGATGACGGCGTGGCCACGGGGCTCACGGTGCGGGCCGCCTTGCAATCGCTGCGGCAAGCCAACCCCAGCCGGCTGGTGCTGGCGGTGCCGGTGATCGATCGCCAGGTGGCAGCCCGACTGCGACCGGAGCTCGATGCACTGATCGCACTGGCGGAGGTGGACAACCTCTGGGCGGTGGGGGCTTGGTATGAGCGCTTTGAGCCGGTGAGCGATGGCGAAGTGCTCGCCCTGATCACTGCTGGTAGTGCGGATCCAGCCAGCAGCGGGGCAACGACTCACCGGAAGGAAAGATCAAGTCGGCTTTAACCAAAGCCTCCTGCTCCTGCAGCTCCTCACCGGCATGCAACCGACCCTGCACGCTGCTGGCGAAGGGATCAAACAGCTGCGGCAAGCTCAACACCTCCACGATCGAGCCATCGGCGCGGGTTCGCAGGAACATGGGGCCTGGGGGGAAGGTGCTCCCGGTTTAATCAGGGCCAGCCACCGCAGCGAGGCATGACCTGCCGCAGATCCGTGGCGCTTCCAACGCGGAGCTGATCCCACGGGCTCAGCGAGCTGAATGAGCGATCAGGGTTGATCCGGGCGAGCACGCACCCGCTGAGACAACCAACAGCCATATCTGGCATCCGCGTCTCGCCTCCACCATTCACCACACGCCTCAAGCCGACTCAGAGCTCAAGGGCAATGGCGTGTGATCACTGACAGAACAATGACAACAACACGATTAGCTGCCTGGGTGAATCCCTGGCGGCGCTTTAGCGCATGGATCACCGATACCAACAACCGCCTCTACATCGGCTGGTTCGGGGTGCTGATGATCCCCACCCTGCTCACCGCCAGCTGCGTGTTCTTGATGGCGTTCGTAGCGGCACCGCCGGTGGATCTCGATGGCATCCGTGAGCCGGTGAGCGGTTCACTGCTCGGGGGAAACAACCTGATCAGCGCTGCCGTGGTGCCGAGCTCTAACGCGATCGGCCTGCACTTTTATCCCATCTGGGAAGCGGCCAGTGTTGAGGAGTGGCTCTACAACGGCGGGCCTTATCAACTGGTGGTGTTCCACTTCCTGATCGGCATCACCGCCTGGATGGGCCGGCAATGGGAGCTCTCCTATCGGTTGGGCATGCGCCCCTGGATCGCCGTGGCCTTTTCAGCCCCCTGGGCCGCCGCCATGGCGGTGCTGCTGGTGTATCCGCTGGGGCAGGGCTCCTTCTCCGATGGCATGCCCCTCGGCATCAGCGGCACCTTCAATTTCATGCTGGTGCTGCAGGCCGAGCACAACGTGCTGATGCACCCACTGCACATGCTGGCCGTGGCCGGCAGCTTCGGGGGCGCACTGCTGGCGGCGCTGCATGGCTCGCTGGTGACCAGCACGGTGATTCGTGAAACCACCGAAGACGAGTCGATCAACCGTGGCTACCTGTTTGGCCAGCGCGAACCCACCTACAACCTGGTGGCGGCGCATGCCTATCTGGGGCGCGTGATCATGCCCTATGCCAGCAGCGACAACAGCCGCAGCATCCACTGGTTGCTGGCGGCCTGGCCCGTGCTGGGCATCTGGTGTTCAGCGCTGGCGGTGTGCAGCTTTGCCTTCAATCTCAATGGCTTCAACTTCAATCACTCCGTGCTCGATCACCAGGGCCGCGTGATTCCCACCTGGGCCGATGTGCTCACCCGCGCCAACCTCGGCATTGAGGCAATCCACGAGCGCAATGCCCATCAGTTCCCCCTGGATCTAGCCAGCCGGACGCAGGCCAACGGCTGATCTGCTGCAGAAGCGCGGCACGCCACAGCCGCGCTCCAGAGCCTCCCCTAGAGGTTGCTGATCCCCGTTTGGGAGGCTCTGGCATGCGCTCTATTTCGGTGGAACTCACGCAGCAGGAGCTGCTGCTGTTCCTCAACACAATCCGGGCCCGCAGCCTGTACAAACCGTGCAGCCATGGCGCTGCCGCAGAGATCTGGAAACCGTGGATGGCACCGCTACTGGAGAAGCTCCAGCAGGCGGCAGCTGTCCACCCGGATCTTCAGGCCAGCAGCTTGAGCGCCTGGCCGTAACCCTGGCAACGCGGCAGCGGCGAGTAGCCATGGGCCCGCAACACCCTCTCCACGCGTTCGGTGGCCGTAGGGAGCGCTGCCGTAGTGAGCGCCGGAAAAGCGTGATGCACGCTGTGATGGGGTAAGCCACCCAGAAACTCGTTAACCCAGGCGGGAACGTCAACCGTGCGGGAGCTGTAGAGCTGGGTGAGCAAGGGATGGCTCTGAGGCCGCCACAGCTGCCAGTGCTCAATGGCACCCCGCAGCTGCAGCAGCGCACCCGCCAGGCGCTCTACGAGCAGCCAGCAGAGTGCGTAGGCCAAGAGTTGGCCGTGCTGCAGCGCCAGCGTGAGCAACAGGCCCTGCACCACCACAACGCCGAGAGCATCGGCGAGCAGAGCCCGGCGCAGCCCGGGATGCTGGGCTTGCAACACCAGCGCTTCCTGCACGGTGCGCAGGATCAAACCCGCCCCACCCGCCAGCAACAGCCAGCGCCACTGGCCGCCCTGTTGGCGGTGCACACGTTCCGGATCACGCAGATCAGAGCCGTTCCAGCGGTGATGGAGGCCATGCAACAGCCGGTAGGTGCAGAGCGGCCAGGCCATCGGCCAACTGATCAATGCCGCCAGCACCAGCTCCAGCCGCCGTCGCCCCAGCAAGGTGCCATGGCAGGCCTCATGGGTTGCGATCAACAGCAGCGTTTCCGCCAGGGCTACCAGCACGGCGGCAGCCACCCTCAGGGGCAGCCACTCCACGCTCCAAAACACAACACCGCCAAGGGCCAACAGGCTGAGCAACAGCAGCAGGCGCCGGATGGCCGGGCCGCTCGACGTACTGCGCAGATCGGCAACCGCAGCGTGGAGATCGGAGATCAGTGGGGTTGGTGAGGCGGAGGAACGCACGGGCTATAGAACTACCGGCAACCGTATGGAGCACTCAGGGCCAACCTGGCCGATGCAGCAGCTCTGCGGCAGCAGCCTCAGCCCAGGCTGTAGCGCAGACCCACTTGCGGATCGATCAAGCGACTGCCCGCCGGCATCGCTTCAGCCGCTTCGGCGCAACTGCCCTTCATCCAGAGCAGGCGCGTGAGCAGGCCGCTGAACTGCACGTCGCCTCCAGCGGTGCTGGCCAGCACCGTGCGCGGGCTGAAGCGCTCCAGCAACTGGGGCAACACGGTTTGCCCCCGCACGAAGGCCCCCGCCACCGGCAAGCCCAGATCCACCACCGGCGTGATCACCGCATCCAGCGGCTGCGCGGGCAGATCAGCCGGCAGGTAGCCATGGGGTTCGAGGTAGAGGGAGCCGGCGGGATGCTGCAGCAGGTAGCCGTTCTCCACCTGGGGCACCGGCGCCCCCGCCGTGGCGGTGATCGATAGCTCGCCGTGCTGAACGTGTTCGCCAGGTGCGAGAGCCGTCACCGTTTGGAAGCCCAGCTGGCGGGCCTTGGCGGCGGCGGTGGGCGAACCCACCACCGGCAACGCCGGCGGCAGCAGCTTCAAGGTGTCGGGGTGGGCATGGTCATCCAACCCCTGGGTGAGCAGCAGCAGATCCAGATCGGACGGCACCGGCTGGCTCTCGGGCAGCTGCCCCTCAAAAAACCAGGCCCCCGGCGGAAAGCGCAGCGCACCACTGAGCCAGGGATCCACCAGCACCCGCAGGCTGCCGAACTCGAGCAGCCAGCCATTGGCCCCGAAATAGGTGGCGTGCATCGCTGGCCCAAGCAAGGGATCCGACCCTAAGGAGCGCTGCAGCGCGGGTGCTGGAATGCAGGAGTGGCCAGGGGATCAGCGGATGCTGCGGCTCAATGAACTGAAGCTGCCCCTCGACCACGAGCCCGAGGCCCTCAGCGAAGCCCTCTGCCGCCGCCTGAAGCTGCAGCCCGAGCAGCTGCAAGAGCCCCCCAGGGTGGTGAAGCGCAGCGTGGATGCCCGGCGCAAAAGCAACATCCAGCTGGCCTACAGCCTGGAGTTCGGTGTGGAGCCTGGCCTGGAGAGCCGGCTGCTGAAACGCTTCGCCAAGGATCCCCATCTCCAACCAGCCCCCGACACCACCTACCAACTGGTGGCGCAGGCCCCCGCCAACGCGCAACTGCCGCGGCCCGTGGTGGTGGGAGCCGGGCCCTGCGGCTATTTCTGCGCCCTGCTGCTGGCGCAGATGGGGCTACGGCCACTGCTGCTGGAGCGGGGCAAAGCCGTGAAGGAGCGCAGCGCCGACACCTTCGGCTTCTGGCAGGGCAAGCAACCGTTCAACCCCGAATCCAACGCCCAGTTCGGCGAAGGCGGAGCCGGCACCTTCTCCGACGGCAAGCTCTACAGCCAGGTGCGCGATCCGCGCCACCTGGGCCGCAAGGTGCTGGAGGAGCTGGTGGCCGCCGGCGCCAACGCCGAAATCCTGGTGTTGCATCGCCCTCACATCGGCACCTTCAAGCTGGCCACGGTGGTGCGGGGTCTGCGGGCCCAGATCCGAGCGCTGGGGGGCGAGATCCGCTTCCAGAGCCGGGTGGATCGCCTTGAGCTCAATCCCAGCGATCACAGCGTGCGGGGCGTGACCCTGGCCGATGGCAGCTTCATCGCCGCGCAGCAAGTGGTGATGGCGGTGGGGCACAGCGCCCGCGACAGCTTCGCAATGCTCCAGGAGCAGGGGGTGGCGATGGAGCGCAAACCCTTCTCGGTGGGGTTCCGGATCGAGCACCCGCAACCGCTGATCGATGCCGCCCGCTGGGGCAGCTGCGCCGGCCATCCCCAGCTGGGGGCCGCCGAATACAAGCTGGTGCATCACGCCAGCAATGGCCGCTGCGTCTACAGCTTCTGCATGTGCCCGGGCGGGCTGGTGGTGGGGGCCACCTCAGAACCAGGGCGGGTGGTGACCAACGGCATGAGCCAGCACTCACGCAATGAGCGCAACGCCAACAGCGGCATCGTGGTGAATATCGAACCCAGCGATGTGGAGCCCTTTGGCGCCTACCCAGGCGATCCGCTGGCAGGGGTGGCCTTTCAACGCCATTGGGAGAGCCGCGCGTATCAGCTGGGGGGCGAAAGCTTCGCCGCACCAGGCCAACGCCTTGGAGATTTTCTGGCGGGCCGTAGCAGCAGTAGCACCGGCAGCGTCACCCCTTCCTATGCACCGGGCGTGACCCTCACCGACCTCAGTTCTGCCCTTCCGGACTACGCCATCGAAGCCCTGAAAGAAGCGCTGCCGCAGTTCAACAGCAAGATCCAGGGCTATGCCATGGACGACGCCATGCTCACCGGCGTGGAAACACGCACCTCCTCACCCCTGCGGCTACCACGGGATGAACGGCTGGAGAGTGTGAATACCCCCGGGCTCTACCCGGCCGGAGAGGGAGCCGGCTTCGCGGGCGGCATCCTCTCGGCAGCGATTGATGGCATCCGCGTCGCGGAAGCCGTTGCGCTCACTCTTCTTCGTCAGCAGCACCCAGCGGTGCCAAACGAATCTGCTTGCGACCCAGCTTGATTTCAAACTCGTCGCCGGGTTTGAGGTCGAGCAGAGCGGTGTAGGCCTTGCCCACCATCAAGTTGCCGTTGAACTGCACCTTGGTGGTGAAGCTGAGTTTGCGGCCGCCTTTACCCACCTTGCCGGTGGCACCACCAAACTCCACGCCTTTGGCGTTGAGAAGAGCTTCGTAGAACGCGGTGAAGTTGAGACGCTCAGAGCCGTCCTTCTTCGTGGACACATAGCCGCAAGCACGAACGATGTCGGACTTGCTGGCATCACCAAGCTCTTTGACCTTGGTGAGTAGGTCTGCTCCTGTGAGCATCTGTTTGTCAGTTATGCAACAAACGCATTATCGCACCGTAACGGAAGCGAAGCAACGAGACTGAACGCCCATCTGACCAACGCAGAACAGCACCATGGCGTGCACGGTGGTTTGGTTCAGGCGCGATCTACGCCTCGCCGACCACGCGGCCCTCAGCGAAGCCAGCCGGCGTGGAGCTGTGCTGCCGGTGTTTGTGTTGGATCGCGATCTGCTGTTTCACCCGGAAACAGCCGTGGCGCGGGTGGCCTTCATGCTCGCGAGCCTCAAAGCGCTGGATCGCGACCTCCGCCAGCGGGGTGGTCGCCTGCTGATTCGCTACGGCGAACCGGCCCAGGAGTTACTGAAGCTGGTGCGCGCCAGCGGCGCCGATAGCGTGATCGCCCACACCGACAGTGAGCGGCTAGTGGGCCGGGTGCGCGATGCCCGGGTGAGCAAGGCCTTGGCCGCGGCCGGCGTTCCCCTGCGCTGGGTGGAACCGGCCGGGGCCACCGGTGAGCTGCTGACCTACAGCGCCTGGAGCCGCCAGTGGCATCAGACCATGGCCAGCCCCGCCCTGCCGGCCCCCGATCGCGTCGTGGTGCCGCCAGCCTCCAGCGCCCTGCCGGATCTGCCGGTGCCCAGCCTGGAGGATCTCGGCCTTCAAGCCGACAGCAAACCGATCCCACCAGGGGGCAGCGCCGCGGCCCTCGAACGCCTCGAGCAGTTCTGCGAAGGAGCCGCTTCACGCACCTACTACTGGGAGCTCAGTTATCCCTCAGCCCGCGTCACCACCGGACTGAGCCCCTATTTGAAATTCGGGGTGATCAGCCCGCGCCAGTGCCTGCAACGGCTGGCATGGCTCCTGCCCCAGGCCGGCCAAGGCCGTGGCCGCGAACCGCGCAGCCGCAGCGCGCTGCAGCTGGCCAGCCGTCTGCGCTGGGGCTGTGCCATCCATCAGCGCTTCCGCTACCTGCCGCAGCTCGAACTCAGCGCCCTGTGGAACAGCTTTGATGATCCCAACGGCAACGCCGCCAGCCTCAGCGACGAACAGGAGGAGCTCTATGCCGCCTGGAGCGCGGGGCGCACCGGGTTCCCGATCGTGGATGCGGCGGCCCGCTGCCTTCAGGCGGAAGGCGGCTGGCTGGAGCTCAACTTCCGCAGCCGAGCGATCTACGCCAGCTTTCTGAGCAACCTCTGCGGCATCGACTGGCGCTTCGGAGCGCTGCACTACATGCGCCACCTGATCGATGGCGACTGCCCGATCGATCACTACCAATGGGCGATGCAGGCCGGCGTGACTTACCACGGATCCAAGGCCTGGACACGGATCTACCACCCCGGCCAGGTGGCGGTGGATCGCTGCGATCCGCAGGGGTTGTTCATTCGGCGCTGGCTACCGGAGCTGCGGGGCCTCACCAACGACCAGCTGGGGGCACCGCCGGCCATGGCCGACTACCCGGCACCGGTGCTCGATTACGAAAGCGCTCGCAAGAGGCGGTTGGAGTTGCTGGAGCAGCAACGGCTCCAGATCGGTGATGTGAAAGCCGTGATGGCGCGCTTGCCGAGCCATCTGCACCCCTTCGGCTACCAGCGCATCGCCCAGGCGGATGTGGCCTGGGCGAATGTGTGGGCCAGCCGCTCACCAGCCGAACTGCAGCCCAGCGCCGTGGATCTGGAGCGGCTCGATCCGGGGGGCTGGCGCGCCCTGATGAGCTGGTTCAGCGGCAGCAACAACAACCGCGGCGGCAGCGCTTCCAAACAAGCCAACCAACAACCCCGAGCCCGCAGCGCACGCCGGCGGGAACCGAGCCCAGGCCAGCTGAGCCTGGATCTGGGCATCGAGCTTGCTTGAGCGTTCCTACTCCGGCAACTGTTGCGAAACGATGCCGCTCCACTGCACGGCTTTCACCTGATCGCGCCGCCAGGAATGGAACAGCAGCTCTTCGTTCACGGTGCAGAGCGGGCACACGGTGATCTGCTCTGCCGGCACCCCGGCGAGCTCCAGCTGCCGGCGGGTGGCGGCGCGAATGTCGAGGCGGCAGCGGCCGGGTTCGGGATCGGGGCTCAGCGCCCCGCAGGCCTCCAGCTCACGCCAAGCGGCGGCCTGATCGGCTTGCTCCGGCAGGGAAGCGGCCAGCTGCTCGGCCACGCTGCGCTCCACTTGGTAGTTGGCACCGCTCACGGCAGGGCCTAGGGCCACCAGCAGCTCCTGCCGTCGGCAGCCAGCGGCTTCCAATTGCTGGATCGCCTCCAGCAAGATCCCCCCCGCCACGCCGCGCCAGCCCGCATGGCAAGCCGCCACCCGGCCGCTCGCGGGATCGGCGATCAGCACCGGCGTGCAATCAGCGCCGCACACCCACAGGCTCTGGCCGCCGGCATCACTCACCAACCCATCGGCCTCCGGCCAAGGCTCAGCGCTGGCGGCACTGGCTGGCAGCACCAGGGCGCTGTGCACCTGCTTCGGGCGGTGCACGCTCACGCCACCACTCACATAGCCCGCCAGCACCTCCGGAACTCGCCCCTGCCACTGGCGGGTGAAGAAGCCGTGCTCAAACCGCTCGAGCAGATCGGCCTGGAGGTAGTAACCGCCGTAGCAGCCCACCCAGGTCCACCCCTCCAGCAAGTTGAACTGGGCATCCTGCCGATCGAACGGGGGATCAACGGCTTCAGCCATGGCGAAGCGGCCTAGGCATCCGGGAGATCGCGCAGCACCCAGAAGCCATCGAAACCGTTCTGGTTTTCGCTGCTCTGCACCGCCAGGAACTGCACACCAGCCACCTGCTCGCGGGCGGCTCGGAACGCCTGGGCCGCGGCTTCGGCCTCTTCAGCCTCCAGGTTGCCCAGGAGCCAACGATCCTCCAGGCCGGCCTCCAGCACCAGCTGTTGTCCACTCACCTCCAGGCGCACCGGCTCAAGCCCAGCCAGCCAGCCGGCAATCGCCAGGGAGCGGGTGCTGCTGAACAAGCGCAACCCGCTCACCATCGCCTCATCCGAACCGACTTGATCCAGCGGCACCAGGCCGGCAAAGCTCACGTCCCACTCGGCCGCTTCGCGCAAGGCACCCAGCGGCAGCGAGGCCCAGCTCCAGCTATCGCCGCGGGCGGCCTCCGGCAGGGGCACGGCCACGGGCTGAATCGGCAGAGGAGCCGGGGCCAGCGGGCCGGCCATGTAGCCCTCTTCGGCTGGATACACCGTGAGCTGACGCTCCTGCAGCCACTCCACCAGGGCGTAGCAGCGGCGGCTGGGGATCAACTCCAGGCCAAGCCCCTCGGCAGCGCGCTGCACCATCGTGCGCATCGAGGCCCGCCAGCAGCGCAGCTTGCGGGGCGCCGCAAAACCTTCAGCCGCCGCCTGTTCGATCGCTTGCTCCAGCGACTGTCGTAGCCACTGGGAATTCACGCTGGAAGCCGGGCACTGCAGCAGGAAGCGGAAGCCCGAACGATCCGATCCGGGAACCGGGGTGCTGCAGATCAGCAACTCCCAGCGCTTCTTGCCATCGGGCTCAAGGATCGGCCGGGAGTAGTAGTCGAGTTCCCAATCGGCCTGCAGGAGATCCGGGGAAGGAGAGGGCACGCGCCCGGTGTTCGGACGCGCTTCCTCGGTGGCCTGACTCATCCGGCGCTCTGTTCCTGCTGGCGCAGCACGCTACGAGCACGGTTGGCCCGATCGGCGGCTTCGGCCATCACCTTGTCGCGATCGATCAGCAGCTCACCGGGCTGACCCTCCAGCAGGGCGGTGTTCAGAGCGATGCGGCCGCGGCCGGGATCGAGCTCGGTGATCAGGGCCTTCACGCGATCGCCCTGGCCGAACACCTCGCGCATGTCGCGCATCTGGCCGCCGGTGATCACCGATTGGTGCAGCAGGCCACTGATGCCGCCGAGATCCACGAACAGGCCGTAGGGCTTGATCGACACCACCTGGCCTTCCACCAGCTGACCCACCTCCAGGTTCTGGAAGATGGCGGCGGTGGCCGCTTTCTTCTCGGAGAGCACCAACTTGCGGGTTTCGGGGTTCACCTCCAGGAAGGCGACGCCGAGAGTTTTGCCCACCAACGCTTCGTGGTTCTCACCCTCCTGCAGCTGGGAGCGGGGGATGAAGCCGCGCAGGCCCTCCACATCGGCGGTCACACCGCCGCGGTTGAAGCCGTTCACCTTCACCTGCAGCACCTTGCCCTCCTTCTCGAGCAGGCGCACCTTCTCCCAGCTTTGGCGCAGGGCCAGGGCGCGGGCGCTCACGGTCACCATGCCGTCGGCGTTCTGCTCGCGGGTCACGAGCACTTCCACCTGGGTGCCGCGGGGGAAGCGCTCCTTGAGGTTGGTGATCACCCCCAGGCCAGCCTCCTTCTTGGGCATGAAGCCCGGAGCCTTGCCACCGATATCCACATACACGCCATCGCTCTCGAGGCCCACCACCGTGCCGATGGCCACCTCGCCGGTGGTGCCCACAAACTCCTGCTCATCAAGAGCAGCGAGGAAGGCATCAGCGTCGAAATCAAAGTCGTCCACCGTGCGGGCCGGCACAGCAGCGGCGCGCTCGGGCTGAGGGGGCGCCATGCGCGAACCGCCGGATCGGCGCTTGCCCTTGTCATCTGGTCCGAGCAGATCGGCCATCGAGAGGCCCTCAAAGCCGCTCATGTCGAACAGGTCGTCGTCGCCCGTGGCGGGACGAGCAGGGGCGGTGGGAGCAGCGGGGCGCTGGGGAGCCACGGGCGCTTCACCACGGGAGGCGCGCACGGCGTTCTCGAGCTCGTTGGCCCGCTGGGCGGCGGCTTCGGCGGCGGCGCGCGCTTCAGCGGCTTCACGCTCGAGCTTCAGCTGCTCTTCCTTTTTATTGATCTGCAGCACCTGAGGCGGCTTGCGCACCGGCGCAGCTCCCGCCGGAGGACGCGGGGACGCCGGCGGAACAGGGCGCGGCGACTGGGCTTGCTTGGCCGAAGGCTGGGAGGGCTGCTGGTTGCCGGTACCGGCCATGAACAAGCACAAACACACAGCTCCACACTGTAGGCAGGCCCCTCTCTGCTTTCTCCGCCCATGGCGTCAACCAGCGGATCCGGCACGCGTCGCTTGGAAGAGCTGTCGTGGCCGCAGCTGCAGCAGGCGGCGGCCCAAAGCGGCAGCACCGTGGTGTGGCCCTTCGGCGCCTTCGAACAGCACGGGCCGCAGCTGCCGCTCGGCACCGACGCCCTCTTTGCAGAGCGACTGCTCGATCAGGTGCTGGCGGGGCTGCCGGCGGAACGGCCCATCTGGCGGCTGCCGCTGCAGAGCCTGGGCTTCTCGCCGGAACACCAGAGCTTCAAAGGCACGCTGAGCCTGCCGGCGGAGCTGCTGATCAGCCAGATCACCTGCATCGGCAGCCAGCTGGCGGACGCGGGGTTCGAGCGCTTGGTGCTGTTCAACGCCCACGGCGGCCAGATCGCACTCCTGCAGGTGGCCGCTCGCCAGCTGCGGGCCAGCCGGCCAGCGATGGCCGTGCTGCCCTGCTTCCTCTGGAGTGGCCCCAGCGGAGTGGCCGAACTGTTGCCGGAACCGGAACGCAGCCAGGGGCTCCACGCGGGCCTGGCGGAAACCAGCCTGATGCTGCAGCTGGCGCCGGAGCTGGTGGCGGAGGAGCGACCGGTGGATGGTGCGCTGCCGGAGCCGCCACCGCCGGGTTGGAGCCTCGAAGGCGCCGTGCCCAACGCCTGGCTCACCGCAGATCTCTCCAGCACGGGCGTGGTGGGCGACAGCCGCGGCGCCAACGCCGAGCTGGGGGCGCTGCTCGAGCAGCGACTGGTGCAGGGCTGGCAGCTGCTGCTCGAGAACCTGCTCACCAGCACCTGGCCGCCAAGGGGGTGAGGGCGCGCTGCATCAGTCGGTGCTCAAAAGCTTTCAGAACCCCAACTAGAACCGCTGCAGATGGTTACAGTCGATTCCATTGCGATGTGTACCAGGTAGCCATGGCGACCCTTGAAGCCCCGGACCTCTGCGCAGCAGCCGCCAACCTGCCCGACTTCACCACCGAGGCCTACAAGGACGCCTACAGCCGCATCAACGCGATCGTGATCGAAGGCGAACAGGAAGCGCACGACAACTACATTGCCATCGGCACCCTGCTTCCCGACCAGGCCGAAGAGCTCACCAAGCTGGCCCGGATGGAGCTGAAGCACATGAAGGGCTTCACCGCCTGTGCCAACAACCTCGGCGTGCAGGCCGATATGCCTTTCGCCAAGGAGTTCTTCGCTCCTCTGCACAACAACTTCACCACCGCCCTGGCCGCCGGCAAGGTGCCCACCTGCCTGCTGATCCAGGCCCTGCTGATCGAAGCCTTCGCCATCTCGGCATATCACATCTATATCCCTGTTGCCGATCCCTTCGCCCGCAAGATCACCGAGGGCGTGGTGAAAGACGAATACACCCACCTCAACTACGGCCAGGAGTGGCTCAAGGCCAACCTCGACAGCTGCCGTGAGGAGCTGGAGCAGGCCAACCGCGACAACCTGCCCCTGATCCGTCGCATGCTCGATCAGGTGGCCGGCGACGCCGCCGTGCTGCACATGGATAAGGAAGACCTGATCGAAGACTTCCTGATCGCCTACCAGGAAGCCCTCACCGAAATCGGCTTCAGCACCCGCGAAATCGCGCGCATGGCTGCTGCCGCCCTGGTGGGCTGATCCACTCCAGCCCCAAACCGGCGTTGCCCTTTAATCGGGTGACATCACGGCCGGTGTGTCACCAGGAGCAACTCCACGCATGTTCGGTCTGATCGGTCACTCCAGCAGCTTCGCCCAGGCCCAGGAGAAGGCCCGAGAGCTGGGTCTCGAGGAGATGGCTGAAGCCGACATGATCGCCTGGTGCTCCGCACCGCCTCAGCTGCTGGAAACCTTCAAGGTGACCAGCCGCACCGGTAAAACGATCGAAGGAACCTACATCGACTCCTGCTTCGTGCCGGAGATGCTGAGCCGCTTCAAAACGGCAACGCGCAAGGTGCAGAACGCCATGGAAATGGCGCAGAAAAACGGCATCAACGTGACCGCCCTGGGGGGCTTCACCTCGATCATTTTCGAGAACTACGACCTCTCGAAGTTCCAGCAGATCCGCAACACCACCCTGGAGTGGGAGCGGTTCACCACCGGCAACACCCACACCGCCTGGGTGATCTGCCAGCAGGTGGAGCGCAACGCCCCCCAGCTCGGCATCGATCTGAGCCGAGCCAAGGTGGCCGTGGTGGGCGCCACGGGCGACATCGGCAGCGCCGTCTGCCGCTGGCTGAACCAGAAAACCGGCGTGGGCGAACTGCTGCTGGTGGCCCGTCAGCAACAGCGCCTCCAGGATCTGCAAACCTCCCTGGGCGGCGGCACGATCCTCAGCCTGGAAGAGGCTCTGCCCCAGGCCGATGTGGTGGTGTGGGTGGCCAGTCTTCCCCAGACCCTGAGCATCGACCACGACAGCCTGCGCAAGCCCTGCTTGATGATCGATGGCGGCTACCCCAAGAACCTCGACGCCAAGGTGGCCGGCGATGGGGTGCACGTGCTCAAGGGCGGGATCGTGGAGTTCTGGCAGGACATCGGCTGGCAGATGATGGAAGTGGCCGAGATGGAAAACCCCAAGCGCCAGCTTTTCGCTTGCTTTGCCGAAGCAATGCTGCTGGAATTTGAGGGAATCCACACAAACTTCAGCTGGGGGCGCAACAACATCTCGCTGGCCAACATGGAACTGATCGGTGAAGCCTCGCTGCGCCACGGTTTCCAGGCCATCGGTCTCAGCCCTGCCCAACTCAGCGCCGCCCAGGGCGGCCTCGAGCTCGCCGCCGCCTGATCAGCCCCGAAGATCAGCCCCAGCCTCAGCCCCTCTCCTGCTGCCATGGCCCGTCGCCCCTTGCTTGATTTCGAGAAACCTCTGGTGGAGCTGGAGGAGCAGATCGAGCAGATCCGGCAACTGGCCAAAGATTCCGAAGTGGATGTGAGCCAGCAGCTGCTGCAGCTGGAAACCCTGGCGGCCCGGCGGCGCGAAGAGATCTTCTCCAACCTCAGCCCGGCCCAGAAGATTCAGGTGGCGCGGCATCCGCAGCGCCCGAGCACCCTCGACTACATCCAGGTGCTCACCGACGAGTTCATCGAGATGCACGGCGACCGCCGCGGCAGCGATGACCAGGCGCTGGTGGGCGGCGTGGGCCGCATCGGCGATCAGGGCGTGGTGCTGCTGGGCCACCAGAAGGGGCGCGACACCAAGGAGAACGTGGCCCGCAACTTCGGCATGGCCTCCCCCGGCGGCTACCGCAAGGCAATGCGCCTGATGGAGCACGCCGATCGCTTCCGGCTACCGATCTTCTCGTTCATCGACACCCCGGGCGCCTACGCCGGCCTCACCGCTGAGGAGCAGGGCCAGGGTGAGGCGATCGCCGTGAACCTGCGCGAGATGTTCCGGCTGCGGGTGCCGATCGTGGCCACCGTGATCGGTGAAGGCGGCTCCGGCGGTGCCCTGGGCATCGGCGTGGCCGATCGCCTGCTGATGTTCCAGCACAGCGTTTACACCGTGGCCAGCCCTGAAGCTTGCGCCTCGATCCTCTGGCGCGATGCCGCCAAAGCCCCCGTGGCAGCCGAAGCGCTGAAGATCACCGCCCCGGATCTGCAGAAGCTCGGCATCATCGACGACATCATCAGCGAACCCTCCGGTGGCAACCACTGGGCACCCCGCCAGGCAGCCGAATCCCTGAAGGCGGCGCTGCTGCGCCATCTGGGTGAGCTCCAAGCCCTGAGCGAGAGCGAGCTGATCGATCAGCGCTACGCCAAGTTCCGGCGCATGGGCCGCTTCCTCGAGGCCGGCCAACAGGACGCCAGCCTGAGCTCTTAAGGTTTCCTTTCGTTTCCTGGACGGCCGGCGGGTGGTCCTTCCCCCTTGAGCGCCAACCCAGCCAACGGCCAGCCCACCGCCCTGATCACCGGTGCCTCTCGGGGCATTGGTGCGGCCACCGCACGCGCGTTCGCCGCAGCCGGTTTCGATCTGCTGCTGGTGGCTCGCTCCAGCGAGACCCTCGAGCAGCTAGCCGGCGAGCTGCGGAGCAGCGGCCGGCGCGTGGAAACCGCGGCCATCGATCTGGCGGAGCCCTCCGGCGTCGCCGCTGGGCTTCAGGCGCTGCTGGGGCGTGGATTGCAGCCCACCGTGGTGATCAACAACGCCGGCGCTGCCTACACCGGCAGCCTGGCGGAGATGCCGATTGAGCGCTGGCAGTGGCTGATGCAGCTCAATCTCACCAGCGTGTTTCAGGTGTGCCAGGCGGTGCTGCCCGGCCTACGGGAGTGCGGCGGGCAGATCATCAATGTGAGCAGCCACGCCGCCCGCAACGCCTTCCCCGACTGGGGCGCTTACTGCACCAGCAAGGCAGCCCTGGCCTCCTTCAGCCGCTGTTTAGCCGAGGAGGAGCGGCAGCACGGCATCCGGGTGTCCACGCTCACCCTGGGTGCGGTCAATACACCTCTTTGGGACAGCGAAACCGTCCACAGTTCGTTTGATCGCCGTGCCATGCTCTCCCCAGAACGCGTGGCCGAGGCTCTGTTGTCCCTGGCCCAGCAACCCTCCTCCCAGATCGTGGAGGATGCCACCCTCATGCCCGCCGCAGGCGTTCTTTGATCGCCGCGGGGACTTATCCATGACATCTACCCTTCCTTCAAGCGTTTCCGGCCAACTGGCTCCCGTGAGCCGGCGCATTCGCGATCGTCTTGATGCGGCTGGCGTGGCCTATCTCGCCAACGACAACATTTCCGAGCATCTCCAAGAGGGTGAGCTCGAGCAGCTGGAAATTGAGGTGGCCGGCAAGGTGCGCGAACTGCTGCGCAGCCTCGTGATCGATATCGACAACGACCACAACACCGAAGAAACAGCAGAGCGCGTCGCGCGCATGTATCTGCACGAGGTGTTCAAGGGCCGCTATCACCACCAGCCCAAAATCGCCAGCTTCCCGAACGTTAAACAGCTGGATGAGATCTACACCGTGGGACCCATCACGGTGCGTTCAGCTTGCTCCCACCACCTGGTGCCGATCCTTGGTAATTGCTGGATCGGTATCAAGCCCGGTGAGCGCGTGATCGGCCTCTCGAAGTTCTCCCGCGTGGCGGATTGGGTGTTCTCCCGGCCGCACATCCAGGAAGAGGCCGTGATGATCCTGGCCGATGAAATTGAGCGCCTCTGTGAGCCCCAGGGTCTGGCGATTCTGGTGAAGGCTCAGCACTACTGCATGAAGTGGCGCGGTGTGAAAGAGCCCCAAACCAGCATGGTGAATTCCGTGGTTCGCGGCGATTTCCGCCACGACCCAAGCCTCAAGGCTGAATTCTTCGAACTGGTGAAGCAACAGGAATCCCTGCTGCTCCACTGAGTTCCACGCGTTTCTCAGGGTTGAACCGGACCCACGGGTTGTGAGGCCACGCGCCTCACTTGCCCGTTTTGGTTCACCACCGCCACCACCATGATGTTCTGGCCGATGTCCACCGGCGCAGGCACATAGGTAGTGCCATTGGCTCCTTCGATCAGCACCCAGCTGCGCTGGCCGGGCTTGATCCGATACCAGTGGTAGTTGGCTGTCGGTAGAGCGGCCTGGGCATCGGCGATCGCCGCAGCCGTGAGCGCTTCACCCACGCCGGCCTCGCCTTGGAGCACCAGCTGCTGGAGGCCATCGATGCGCTGCTGCACCACCCCCTCCAGCTGAATGTCGGTGGAGAGTTGCTGCTGCAGCTGCTGAATCTGCAGCTGGGGGCTCTCATCCACCCCTGGCACGCACTGGAGGGTGGCGCCCACCAGCTGGCAGCCCACCAGGTCTTGGGCCAGCAGTGGCGTGGCTGGGATCGCGGCCGAAACGGCCGCCGCCGCCAGCAGGCCGCGGAAGATCGAAAACATCAAGGGCGATCAGCTGGAGCGATCCTGGCGGAAGGCGGCCACGGCAGCCACGAGCTGCTCCACCCGAGCCAGATCCTTATCGCCGGGGGCACGCTCCACACCACTGGAGGCATCCACACCCACCGGTGGCGTTGCGGCCAGGGCCTGCAGCGCCTGGGGAAGCCGCTCGGGGGTGATCCCGCCCGCCAGCCACCAGGGCAGCCGCGGCTGAAACCCCTCCAGCCACTCGATCGGGATGCGATGGCCCGTGCCGCCGAGCTGATCCGGAACCCAGGCATCCAGCAGCAGCGCATCCACCACGGCGGCATAGGCCTCGGCCTGCTCCAGATCCGCCTGAGCGCGGATGCGCAGCGCCTTCCAAAGGATCAGATCGGGCCCAAGAGCAGCGCGCAGCGCCTGGCAGCGCTTTGGCGTTTCGCCCCCGTGGAGCTGCAGCACCTGATGGCCGGCCGCTGGCTTGAGCTGCTCCAGCTCGGCATCGGCAGGGTCGGCCACCACCAGCACGCCCAGGCAATCCGGGCGAGCGCGATGGATCGCCTCGAACAGGGCCGGCCGCTGTGCAGGCTCAAGCCAGCGGGGCGACTGCTGCACGCCGATCACACCGATGGCATCGGCCCCCAGAGCCGCCACCGCTGCCGCCTGATCCGGCTGGCGCAACCCGCAGACCTTCAGCAACATCCCAAACGGCCGCAGCAGCAGAGCCTTTCTAGGATCGAGCCATTGGGAATCACCGTGTGGGCGAGGGCTGGCAGCTGCTGAAGATCCGCGGCATTCCCCTGCGGATCCATCCGAGCTGGTTCGTGATCCTGGGGCTGGCCACCGTGGCCTTCCAGCAGCAATACAGCCAACAGCTCAGCAGCAGCGGCTCCGGCATTGAGCTCTGGGGCTTGGGCCTGCTCACGGCGCTGCTGCTGTTTGTGTCGGTGTTGCTGCACGAGCTGGGGCACTCGCTGGTGGCGATCCAGCAGGGCGTTCAGGTGCGCAGCATCACCCTGTTTTTGCTGGGTGGGGTGGCGAGCGTGGAGCGCGAGTGCCCCACCGCCATGGGCTCGCTGATGGTGGCGGCCGCCGGACCGCTGGTGAGCCTGGTGCTGGCGGCGCTGCTGCTGGCGAGCGGCCACAGCGTGTCCCATGCCTCGCCACTGCTCGGGGCGATGGTGAACGAGCTGGGCGGCCTCAACTTGATCCTGGCCCTGTTCAATCTGCTGCCGGGCCTGCCCCTCGATGGTGGCCTGATCCTCAAAGCACTGGTGTGGCAGTGGAGCGGCAGCCAGCGCAAAGGCATCCAGGTGGCCACAGCCACCGGCCGCTTTCTCTCGCTGCTGGCGATTGGCCTGGGCGTGGTGCTGCTGCTGCGCGGTGCCAGCGTGGGGGGCCTGTGGCTGATGCTGCTGGGCTGGTTCGGTCTGGGGGCCGCCCGCAACCAAACCCAGCTGCTGGCGCTGCAATCGGTGCTGCGGCAGCTGAAGGTGAAGGATGCAGCCCAGCGCCGCTTTCGGGTGCTGGAGGCCGACGCCAGCCTCAAACAGCTCAGCCGCCTGCGCCTTAGCGATGGCGAAGGCCTGGCCGACTGGCTGCTGGTGACCCGCCAGGGCCGCTGGCTGGGCTTCATCACCGATGCGCCGCTGCAGCAGCTGCCCGTGCAGCGCTGGGAGGAGGAGCGGGTAGGCGATCACCTGCAACCGCTCGATCAGTTGCCGCAGATCAACGCCGATGCCCCCCTGTGGCAGGCGGTGCTGCGCCTGGATCAACCAGACACTCAACGGCTGCTGGTGCTCGGTCCAGCCGGGCTGCCCAGCGGCACGCTGGAGCGCCCCGAGCTGGCGGAGCGGGTGCTGGAGAAGCTGGGGGTGCATTTGCCCAAGGCGATCCTCGATGCGGCCCGCAAGCAAGGCGTGTACCCGCTGGGCATGGGCCTGGCACCGGTGGCCCGGGCGATTGAATCCAGCGGCGAAGCCTGAGCGCGCTCAGAGGGCACCGAGGGGCTCGAGCTCCCGCACGGCCTCCCACTCAGCTGCGCTGAGGGGCTGATCGAGCAAAGTCCCGCCGCACAGGTGGTGCTGCGCAGCGGCCCGCAGCGGCTGATGCAGCTCATCCCCTTGCCAGGCCAAAGGCGGCAGGGCCGGGGGATCAGCCCCGAACAGCTCCCGCCACAGATCCAGCGGTGGATCGAGCAGCACACTGCCGTGCTGCAGCAGAGCTGGCCCCTGCCAGAGCTGAGCGCTGCCGATGCGCTTGCTGCCATCCAAGCCGATCAGATCGGCTGGCGTGGCGGTGGCAAAACAGCTGCTGCGCTGCGCCGCCGCCGCGGCAGCGGCCTCGCCAAACACCAGCGGCTCGCCAGCGGCCGCAAACGCCTGTTGCAACCAGAGGCAGCAATGGCGATACACGGCCTCGCGCTGCCGCTGGACCGGCCGCATCGCCAGGGCATAGGTGAGCTCGCCGGCATGCAGAACCGCCCGCCCGCCGCTGGGGCGCCGCACCAGATCGAGGCGACCCTCTGCTTGCAAGCGGCGCCAATGGTCTGGCCAGCGCTGCTGATGCCGCCCCAACGACAGCGCCGGCGCACTCCAGCGATACAGGCGCAGGATCGGCGGGGCGCCCGCCAGTTGCTGCTGCACCATCCAGCGATCGATCGCCATCTGGGTGGCTGCCGGCGCCGTGATCGGCGGAATCCAGCGCCAGGGGGGTGAGCTGCTCACAGGGGCGTCAGGGATGCTGGAGACGATGGCCGTGGCCGCTCGATGATTTGGGACCTGCTGCCACTGCTGCCCCTGGGCATCCTGGCGGGGCTGCTCTCCGGCCTGCTGGGCATCGGCGGCGGCCTGATCTTCTCGCCGCTGCTGCTGGCCCTGGGACTCTCACCCCATCAGGCCCTGGCCACCAGCACCCTGGCGATCCTGCCCACCACCCTGGCCGGCAGCTGGACCCACCTACGCAGCGGTCTGGTGCCCAAGCAGGCGGTGCTGGCCATCGCCGCCGGGGCGATCACAGGGTCACTGGTGTTCAGCCATGCCGGCAACGTCCTACAGGGATGGCACCTGCTCACCCTGCAGGCCGCCATGTACGGCGTGCTGGCCGGCGTGATCTCTCCCCGCCGCAGCGACCAGAACGAAGCTGACGCCCCACCACTGCCGCTGCTGGGGCTCTCCGGCGTGGGGCTGGTGGCGGGCTGGTCGAGCGGACTGTTGGGGGTGGGCGGCGGCCTGGTGATGGTGCCGCTGATGGTGCAGGGCCTGGGAATTCGGGTGTATCAGGCGATCCGGCTGAGCACGATCGCGGTCTGTGCCTCTGCCGCAGCAGCGTCACTCACCTTTTGGAGCGATGGGCGCGGCCACCCGGGCATGGGCCTGCTGCTGGGGGCAACGGCCGCTGTGGCCGCGCAATGGTCGGCGTCTCGGCTGCAATCGGTGAGCGAATCGCGGCTGGTGTGGCTGCTGCGAGTGCTGTGTGTGGTGCTGGCGCTGGATGCGGGCAGGCGAGCTGTGCAGCTGGCCCTCAGCTGAGCCCCTGCCAGAAGCTGCCATCGAGCTCGAAACCGAGCACCGCCGCCATCTGCTCCAGGTTGCCGCGGCAGTTGAGGCCGTGTCCGCGCGACCAGTGATCCAACAGAAACAGCCGGTGCGTCATCCACAGCTCCAGGCTGTCGGGGGCGAAGCGGATCCCCTCGCTGCGGCTGAAGCTATGGGGGATCAGCATCGCCACATGGCGGGTGAGCTGACCATTGCTGCGCTCCAGCAACAACGGCAGCCAGGGGCAGAGCGCATCGGCGCGCAGGCTCCAGAGACGCAGCTCAGGAATCTCGGAGAGCTCGCGCGGATCGTCGTTGTCGCGCGGCCAATCGAAGGCCAGCTCCAGTTGGCCGCTCTGCTGCAGCAACGCCTCTGGCTCGAGCGAAAACAACGGAGCGAGCGGCTCAAGGCTGCGGGCGAGCACCTGCTGCTGCTGAATCAACACGGGTTCTGCAGAGGGCAACGGAGCAGCCGGCAATCGGCGTTGACCGTAGCCAGCGGCTGCAGAAAAGGGGTATCGAGCTGTGACAGGGCAGGGGCTTCGGCCTGGCAAGGCCGCGGAACTGGGGAAGAATGGGTGGGATTTCTGCGTTGAATCAGGCCATGACGTCCCTCACCCAGGCCGAAGTGCTGATTGCCCTGGTGGTGGCTGCCCACGCTGGCGTGCTCGCCGTCCGTCTGGCCGCGAGCCTCTACCGCGCCTGATCTCTTGGCAGTGCGCTTGTGGCCTGCTAAAAGCGGGCCACAAGCGCTCCCCTCAACACCTTGAGCCCCCGTACCGCCCAGCCATCGCAGCGGCGATCCGCGCCACGGGGTGAACGCTCAAGAAGCTCCAGTCCGCGCCCAGCTCGGACCACGGCGCAGCAGCTAAGCAGCGTCGACGCGCCCAAAGCGACAGCTGCCCTGCGTGCCTCCACGCCTGGCCAGGAACTGATCTGCAGCGGCATTGGCCTCACCCTGAAGGTGGGATTGGCCCTGGTGGCTGTGGTGAGCCTGGTGCGCCTGGGAAGCGCCTACCGCGAACGGCTCGATCGCTACGGCGAGATCACGGCCGTGCTCAACATCCAGCAGGCCAAGCTCAACAAGGCCCAGCAGCGCTTCGACAACCTGTTCACCACCGGCGGTGAGCAGCGGCTGATCCAGGAGCAGGACCAGTGGATCGCCCCCAACCGCATGCGTGTGATCTGGAAATCGGCGACCACGCAGGCGGCCTCGGATGCCTCCTCCCCGTTTCCAACTGTTGAGCAGCCCAACACCAGCAGCGTGAAGCCGCAGGCCACTCGATAGTTTGTTGCCCGCCGTACAACGGGCTCCATGGTGGCCAGCAGCAGCGCATCCAGCTCCAGCAGCAGCCCAGGCGCTGTCTTGATCACCGGCACCACCTCTGGCGTGGGCCTCAACGCCACCAAAGCGCTGGTGGATCGCGGCTGGACCGTGGTGACCGCCAATCGTGATCCCGTGAGGGCCGCCGCCGCCGCCGATGCCCTCGGCATCCCCAGCGATCGGCTGCATCACCTGCGCATCGACCTTGGCGATCTCGAGAGCGTGCGGGTGGGCGTGGAAACCCTCGTGAGCTCCCTGGGCTTCGGGCTCGATGCCCTGGTGATCAATGCGGCCGTCTACAAGCCGCGGCTGAAGGAGCCCGAGCGCTCGCCACAGGGCTATGAGCTCTCGATGGCCACCAACCACCTGGGCCACTTCCTGCTGATCCACTTGCTGTTGCCCGATCTGCAGCGCTCCCAGCACCCCTCCCGCCGGGTGGTGATCCTCGGCACCGTGACGGCCAACTCCAAGGAGCTGGGCGGCAAGATCCCCATCCCCGCCCCGGCGGACCTCGGCGATCTGAGCGGCTTCAAGGCCGGCTTCAAGGCGCCGATCGCCATGGCCAACGGCAAGCCCTTCAAGCCCGGCAAGGCCTACAAGGACAGCAAGCTTTGCAACATGATCACCACCCAGGAGCTGCACCGCCGCCTGCACGCCTCCACCGGAATCGTGTTCAGCTCGCTCTATCCAGGCTGTGTGGCCGACACGCCCCTGTTCCGCAACACGCCGCGGGCCTTCCAAACGATCTTCCCCTGGTTCCAGAAGAACATCACCGGCGGCTACGTGAGCCAGGCGCTGGCGGGTGAGCGGGTGGCCCAGGTGGTGGCCGATCCGGCCTTCGCCGCCTCCGGGGTGCACTGGAGCTGGGGCAACCGCCAGAAGAAGGAGGGCAAGCAGTTCAGCCAGGAGCTCTCCGATAAGGCCAGCAACCCCGAAACCGCCCAGGGGGTGTGGGAGGAGTCGATGAAGCTGGTGGGGCTGGCCTGAGATGGCGCCGGCCCGGCCGCCCTCGATCCTCTGCATCGGCAAGAACTACGCCGATCACGCCGCTGAATTAGCCGAGCCGGGAGCCCTGAAGCTGCCGGAGCGGCCGGTCCTGTTCATGAAAAACCCGGCCAGCGTGATCGGCTCTGGCGAGGCGATCGAACTGCCGCCTGTGGTGCACACCGACGACCGCGACCCTCCGATCGGCGTGGATTACGAGGGCGAGCTAGCGGTGATCCTGGGCTGCGATGCACGCGATGTGCCCGAAGCCGAGGCCCACGAGGTGATCGCGGCGGTGGCCTGCGCCAACGATGTGAGCCAGCGCTGGTGGCAATGGCATGGCAGCGGCGGCCAGTGGTGCCGCGGCAAGAGCTTCGATACCTTCTGCCCCCTCGGGGAGCCCACACCGATCAGCGCCATCGCCGATCTGCAGGATCTGCTGCTCACCACCCGCCTCAATGGCGACGTGGTGCAGCAGGCGAGCACCAGCACGATGATCTTCTCGGTGGCGCGCTTGATCAGCGAGCTCAGCCAGGGCACCACCCTGCTGGCCGGGAGCGTGATCCTCACGGGCACGCCGGCAGGTGTGGGCGCCGGCCGCAAGCCACCCCGCTTCCTGCGCGATGGCGATGTGGTGGAGGTGGAGATCAGCGGCGCGGGCTGCCTCAGCAACCCGGTGCGCAACCGGGGCTGAGGCAGAGGCGCTCAGCCAAAGAGCTCAATCGAAGCCCAACAAATCGAAGATCTCGCGATCTTTGAGCGATTCAGCCTCGAGGGGCTGCACGCTGTCGAGCATCGACTGGGCCAGGCGAAGGTATTCGTTCTGCACCGCCTCCACCTCAGGGGTGGACTCCATCTCAAAGATCGTGCACTTCTTCAAGCGGGAGCGGCGGATCGCATCGAGATCGGGGAAGTGGGCCATGGTTTTCATGCCCACGCGCTCGTTGAAGCGATCGATTTGATCGGTGTCTTTCGAGCGATTGGCCACCACGCCACCGAGGCGCACCTTGTAGTTCTTGGCCTTGGCCTGGATCGCCGCAATGATCCGGTTCATCGCGAAGATCGAATCGAAATCGTTGGCGGTCACGATCAGGCAGTAGTCGGCGTGCTGCAGCGGCGCTGCAAAGCCACCGCACACCACATCGCCGAGCACATCAAAGATCACCACATCGGTGTCTTCCAGCAGATGGTGCTCCTTGAGCAGCTTCACCGTTTGGCCCGTCACGTAGCCACCACAGCCGGTGCCGGCCGGCGGACCGCCCGATTCCACGCACTGCACGCCGTTGAAGCCCTCGAATACGAAGTCTTCCGGGCGCAGCTCCTCGGTGTGGAAATCCACGGTTTCGAGGATGTCGATCACGGTGGGCACCATCTGCTTGGTGAGCGTGAAGGTGCTGTCGTGCTTGGGATCGCAGCCGATCTGCAACACCCGTTTGCCCAGCTTGGAGAAGGCGGCCGAGAGGTTGGAGCTGGTGGTGCTCTTGCCGATGCCACCCTTGCCGTACACGGCAATCACCAGGGCCCCTTCCTCGATCTGGAGGCCAGCCTCCTGATGCACCTGAACACTGCCTTCACCGTCAGGCCGGGTGAGCGTGGTTGTCATACAGGCAGGGCTTGGATTCCTTCATCCAACCCCTGCATAGGTGAATCGCAACAGCTGTTCGTGCAAAGCGAAACATCGCTGCCCAGGCTGTGCGCATCCCCACACGCAAGCGATTCACAAGCTGGGGCAAATCAGTGGGTATAAATACCCAGCCTGCAACCATTTAAGCCGCGGTTCGTGCATCATGGCGGGCTACGCCGTCCATCAGCGTGAGCAGACAGCGGGCGCTGTAAAGGCGATCCGTGGGAAGCACTGTGATGTCTTGATCAAACACGCACAGATCGGCACGCTTGCCCTCCTTGATCGAACCGGTAATGCCGTCAATCCCCAGCTGGCGGGCACCGGCGAGGGTGTAAGCCTCCAGGGCGCCATCCAGAGTGAAGGCATCCTCCATCGGGGGCAGAGGCTCACTGGCACCAGGCCCGAGAGCATCCTTCATCGCCGCCAGCAGCGGCGGCGGGGGCTGGCGGAGAATCGCCGCCTGCACATTCAGCAACGGCTCGATCCCGAGCGTGCCACTGGCATAGGTCGCGGGCCAATCGCTGCCGAGAGCCACATTCAGGCCGTGATCGCGCTGCAGGCGTCCGAAACGGAACATCTTGTTGTAGCGATCGCTGCCAATGGCCTGCTCCGTTGCCTGGAAGCGAATGCACCAAATGCCGGTGCTGCTAATCAACGGTTTGAGCCGTGCCAATCGCGCCTGATCCGCATCATCAGCCAGTTGCACATGGGCCAGGGTCACCTTGGGAGCCACGCCCTGCTGACGCGCCGTGGTGAGGGCATCCAGGATCTGGCGCAGCGACGCATCACCGATGGTGTGATAGTGCACATCAAAGCCGGCTTTATGGCATTGCTTGAGCAACGTCACGGCCGATGATGTAGAGATCGCCAGGCTGCCGCGGCTACCAGCAGGCTCGAGATACGGCTCAAGCAGTGCAGCCTGGCGATTTTCAATCACACCATCCCCAACGATCTTCAAGGTGTTGACCCGGAAGTGGGTGCTGGCGTATTGCTGATGAAACCGGCTAAGAAGCGTCACCGCATCCTTCACATCGCCTTCAAAACTCACAGTTTGTGTGGCATGTAGGCGCACCGGCAACTCACCGCGCTGATCCAACTGCTCCACCGCCGTATAGATCGCCTCCTGCCCGAAGGGCATCGCCGCATCAAACACACTGGTGAAGCCCATCGCCGCAAACTGATCCAGCAGGCGCTTGAGCGAAGGGCCATAAATCTCAGGCTTCAACAGATTCAGCGCATTGATCACCGGCAACATCGCCGGCACCTCGCGGATCAAACCCGTCGGGGTGCCGTCGGCATCGCGGGTATAGCCCCCAACGGGGGGATCAGGTGTTGCGGCGGTAATGCCAGCCAGTTCCAGCGCCTTGCTGTTGGCCCAGCCAGAGTGGCCGTCGGCTGAGAAGAAAAACATCGGCCGATCCGCATTGATCGCATCGAGATCGCGCCGATGCGGACCACCGTCATCGGTGAACACAGTGGGATCCCATCCTTGGCCGAAGAACACACCCGTAGCGGGATTGGCTTTCACATAAGCCTCGATCGTTTCAAACAGCTCACGCTTCCTCGATTCGATCTTCAGGGTGAGACCACTGCGCAGCAATCCACCCAAGAGCGGATGCACGTGGCTATCAATCAGCCCCGGCAGCAAGATCCGCCCTTTGAGATCCACCCGCTGCGTGTTGGCACCCAGCCAGCGCTGGGCGCCGCGGCGATCACCCACGTACACAATCGTGTTGCCGCGCACCGCCACCGCTTCGGCGCGGGGTATGTCGACCTCCATCGTGAGGATCGTGCCGCCTTCAAACAGCCAGTCAGCCTTGCCATCAGCTGGCACCGCCTTGGCTTCAGCTTTCAGCAGGCTCGGCGCCACTGCGGAGGCGGCCATCAGGGCGCCGGCTTGCAGCACCCGTCGCCGGCTCGTGGTGCTGCCCGCGCGAGCCAGCACCGCCTGGCTGAAGCAGCTGCTCAGCTGCTGGCTGAGCTCACATCCGATGCACATGGCGGCGCTTGAGTCCTACCCAAGAGTGGAGTGCCCCACCTGGAGCGCCACAGGTTGTAGGCGTCTGTGATGCTCAGCGACTGAAGTGAGCCTTGGCCTCGTACAGCGCTTCGCTGTCGATCACCGCTAGCCCCCGCTCGCGGGCGTAGGTCTCGGTGTTTTTGCGCACCTTGCCCCGCACGAAAAACGGGATCTTGGCCAGCTCCGCCTCACCCTCAGGGCTCCAACTCAGGCCAACACCAGCAGCCGCAGCCATCGCCGGCACCGCGGACGCCTCAGCCGGGGGTGCCGCCGGAGCCCCATCCCCGAGGTGGCTGCGGTGGCCATCCACGAATTCGAAGTCGTGGCGGAACATGCCGATCAGGTGCTCCTCCAAGCCCATCATCAGCGGGTGCACCCAGGAATCGAAGATCACGTTCGCCCCCTCAAAACCCATCTGCGGGGCATATCGGGCCGGCACATCCTGCACATGCAACGGCGTGCTGATCACGGCGCAGGGGATACCGAGCCGCTTGGCGCTGTGGCGCTCCATCTGGGTGCCCAGCACTAGCTCGGGCGCGGCCTCGGCGATGGCAGCCTCCACGGCGAGGTAGTCGTCGCTGATCAGGGCCTCCAGGCCCAGCTCCGCAGCGGCGGCACGCACATCGCGGGCCATTTCGCGGCTGTAGCTCCCCAGGCCCACCACCTTGAAGCCCAGCTCCCGGCTGGCGATGCGGGCAGCGGCGATGGCGTGGGTGGCATCACCAAACACGAACACCCGCTTACCGGTGAGATAGGTGGAATCCACCGAGCGCGAATACCAGGGCAACCGCGAGCGGCGCTCCGCCTCACAGATCCCATCGGGCCCGGGCTGCAGCTCCGCCGGCAACTCGAGCTCGAGCACGGCATGCACCTCCCGCAGGAAGGCCACCGTGGCGCCGATGCCGATCGGCACCGTGCGCACGCAGGCCATGCCGAACTGGCGCTCCAGCCAGCTGCAGAGCGTGCCCGCCAGCTCCGGGTAAAGGCACACGTTGGCGTCCGCAGTAGGGATGCGCTCCAGATCGGCGGGACGGGCCCCCAGGGGCGCCACCACCGCCACATCGATGCCATAGCTCGCCAGTAACTGCGTGATCTCGCGCACGTCGTCGCGGCAGCGGAAGCCCAGCAGGGTGGGGCCGAGCAGGTTGAGCCGCGGCCGGCGTCCCTCGGCGCGCCAGCGGCTGGCCTCAGGCTTCGGGCTACCGGGGGGCGGCAGCTGCGGCTTGAGCAGGCCGCGCACCAGTTGGTAGAAGGTTTCGGCGGCGCCCCAGTTCTCTTTTTTCGAGTAGGCGGGGAGCTCCAGATTCACGATCGGGATGCCGCCCAGCTCCATGCCAGCCGCCAGGGCGCCGGGCTGGTCCTGGATCAACTCGGCGGTGCAGCTCTCGCCCACCAGCAGCGCCTCGGGCCTGAAGCGCTGCACCGCATCAGCGATCGAGCGCTTCACCAACTCCGCGGTGTCTCCGCCCAGATCACGGGCCTGGAAGGTGGTGTAGGTCACGGGCGGGCGCTTATCGCGCCGCTCGATCATCGTGAACAGCAGATCGGCGTAGGTGTCGCCCTGGGGGGCATGCAGCACGTAGTGCACCCCCTCCATCGAGGCGGCAACGCGCATGGCGCCCACGTGCGGGGGGCCTTCGTAGGTCCAGAGGGTGAGTTCCATCGGGTGAGCTCGAGCGGGCGAACGGAGTGGGCGTCAGGCGAAGGAGAGGGCGCCGCGGCGGCGCAGGGGGCGGGCGAACAGTTCGGCCAGATCGCCGGCCTGATCGATGCCGTGGATGGGGCTGAACACCAATTCGATCGACCACTTGGTGGCCATGCCCTCCGCCTCGAGCGGATTGGCCAGGCCCAGGCCGCACACCACCAGATCAGGCCGGGCAGCCCGCAGGCGCTGCAGCTGGTTCTCCACATGCTGGCCCTCACTGAGCTGCGTGCCGGCCGGCAACAGCGCCAGCTCCTCGGCCATCAGCTGGCGATCGAGATAGGGGGTACCTACCTCCACCAGCTCCATGCCGCACTCCCGCGCGAGGAAGCGGGCCAGGGGGATCTCCAGCTGGGAATCCGGCAGCAGGAAGAGCCGTTTGCCCGCCAACGTCTCCCGCTGGGGAGCCAAAGCGCGCTGGCCCCGCTCCACCAACGGATCGAGCACAGCCGCCACCTGGGCCGGAGCGATGCCGAAAGCGGCGGCAGCCGCGGCCATCCAATCGCGGCTGCCCTCCACCCCGAAGGGATAGGGCGCGCGGATCAGCTCGGCACCACGATCCACCAGGGCCCGGGCGGTGCCACTCAGGAAAGGCTGCGCCAGAAGCAGCTTGGTGCCGGGGCCCACGGCGGGCAGCTCGGTGGAACGGCGCGGCGGCAGGCTGGCCACCCGCTCGATACCGAGCTTGAGGAAGAGGCCAATCAGCCGGTCTTCCACCGCATCGGCCAGGGTGCCGGCGATCAGAAGCTGCTGCTCCGAGCTGGCGGGCATCAGCGGGATCAGGGCCTGCAGGGCGCCGTCTTCCCCCTGGGTGAAGGTGGTTTCGATGCCGCTGCCGCTGTAGTTGAGCACCATCACGCGGCCTGAGTGCTGGCGGTTGAGGCGCTCAGCAGCTTTAGAGAGATCGAGCTTGATCACCTCGCTGGGGCAGCTGCCCACCAGGAACAGGGTGCGGATCTCAGGGCGACGCTCCAGCAGCTGAGCCACGAGGCGATCGAGCTCCTCATTGGCATCGGCCAACCCGGCCAGATCCCGCTCGCCGAGGATCGCGGTGCCGAAGCGCGGCTCGGCAAAGATCATCACGCCGGCGGCGCTCTGGATCAGGTGCGCGCAGGTGCGCGAGCCCACCACCAGGAAGAAGGCATCCGGCATGCGCCGGTGCAGCCACACGATCGAGGTGAGCCCGCAGAACACCTCGCGCTGACCGCTTTCTTTGAGGGGTGGCGGTAGATCGGGGGCTGCGCTGGAGCGTGTGGCGATGCTCGATGCCATGGCCGGCCTCCTGCCGTGCACCACCCTCGCTAGCGCCAGCTGCCAGCCGCAGGGAACCCCTTATGCACAACCCTTAAAGCCGGCGGTGTGGGAAAGCCCACAGGCCGGCCCACACTCAACTGCCAGGCAAGGAGCGCAGCGACTCCTCAGAACCCATCACCACCAGCAATTCACCCTGAGCGAGCACATGGGACGCCGGTGGATTCACATGCAACTGCCCCGCCGGACCGGCGGCCAACACATTCACATTGAAGTGTTTGCGCAGGTTGAGATCGCGCAGCGAATGGCCCACGAAGGATTGGGGCACCTTGATCTCCTCAATGCAGCTGCGATCGTCGAGACGCAACTGCTCGAGCAGGTTGGGGCGCACCAGTTCCACACCGAGGCGCGTTCCCATCATTTTTGAGGGGAACACCACCCGATCAGCACCCACGCGCTGCAGCATCTTCACGTGCAGATCGCTGGTGGCGCGTGCAATCACCTGACGCACCTTTGAACCGGGCGCGTCCTTGCAGATCAAGGTGGCCGTGATGCTGGCTTCGATCGGGTCACTCATGGCCACCACAACGGTTTCCATCTCGAGCACACCGGCAGCACGCAGGGCTTCTTCATCGGTGCAATCCACCACCCGCGCTTCGATCGAGGCATCGAGCTGGCGCAGGGCGTCGATCGCGCGCTGGCTGGAATCGATCGCCAGCACATCGGCGCCGGCCCGCAGCAGCTCAGCGCACACCGAGGAGCCAAAACGGCCCACACCAATCACCGCGAACCCACCGCGCTGCCCCTCAGGCCCGCCGCCCCACTGCCACCACTGGTTCACGGTTGTCATTTCAAGCCTGACCAAACCTTTCTAGACGTAGAGATCCTCGCGGGGGAAGCCCACCCGCGGCTGGGGGCGGTTGCCGTAGAGGGCCGAAAGCAGCAAGAGGATCCCGATCCGTCCCACGAACATCCCCACCATGAGCACCAGCTGCCCCCAGCGGTTGAGGTTGGCGGTCACGCCCAGATCCAGGCCCACGGTGCCGAAGGCCGATACGCAGGTGTACAGCTTTTCAATGAAGCTGTAGTTCTGGTGGCCTGGCACACCCCCGGCCGTTGGGCCGATGCCCAGCAGCAGGGCCATCAGCACCACAAACAACAGCGAGGCGAGGGTCACACCCACGGCCCTGAGCACTGTGCCATCGGGGATCTGACGGCGGTGGATCAGCACATCGTTGCGGCCCTGCAGGGTGGAGCGGGTGGCTCCCACAAGGATGGCGAAGGTGGTGGTTTTGATCCCGCCGCCGGTCCCCCCTGGGCTAGCGCCGATGAACATCAGCAGGATCATCAACAACAACCCCGCATCGGTGATCGTTTCAGCTGAGAGCGGAATGGTGTTGAAGCCAGCCGTGCGGGTGGTGATCGATTGAAACAGGGTGATCTGAATCTTCTGCCAGAGATTGAGATTGCCCATGGCCGTGGCCTGATAGCCGAAGTGTTCGGTCACCAGCAAGCCAATGCAGCCGAGCACAATCAGCACCAGGGTGCTGCGCAACACCAGGCGCGTGTGCAGATTGAGGCAGCCAACGCGGCGCAGACGTTTGCGATTCGCCCAGAGATCATTGATCACCCGCCAGCCGATGCCGCCGATCACGATCATCGAAGCGATCACCCCATTCACCACGGGGTTATCGCGATAGCCCACCAAATTCTGTTCCCACAGACCAAAGCCGGCGTTGTTGTAAGCGCTGATCACATGAAACAGGGATGCCCACATCCGCTGCAGCGGATTACTGATATCGGTGAAACCAAACGCATACAGAATCACCGCACCTGCACCCATCACGCAGAAGGCGGTGAGCAGGATGCTGTTGAAGGTGGGGCCGATGCCGCCCACACCGAATTCGTCCAATGCACGCCCCTTATCGAGGCGATGCCGCAGCCCGGAGCGTCCCTGCACGAACCCCTGCAGGAAGGTGGTGATCGCCATCAAGCCGAGGCCGCCGGTGATGATCAAGCCAGCGAGCACCACCTGACCGAGCAGGGTGAGATCGCGGTCCACCACGATGATCGAGAGACCGGTCACGGTGATCGCCGAGGTCACGGTGAACAGGGCCTGCCAGAGGCCAACGTCGTCGGTGGAGCAGAGCGGTGAGGCGAGCAGAAAGGTGCCCACCACAATCACGATCAGGCCGGTGACCACCGTGAACTGGGGCACCGTGAGCTGCTGACGCCAGCGATTGAGGGCCTCTATCGGTCGGCTCGGGCGAGCAACGGTCATCGAGCCTGGGGCTGGTCAGCTGGGTCACCGTAGGTAAGGTCCGGGCCAGGACACTGGTCAACCCGTTTGATGAACCCCTTGCTTGCCCTCATCGTCCTGGGGGCGGTGATCTTGGTGGGTTCAGCGATTGCCACCGGCGTGGAGGCGGCGATCCTCACGGTGAACCCGATTCAGGTGCACACCCTCGGCCAGCAGCGGGTGCCGGGGGCCCGCGCCCTGGAGCGGATCAAGGCCCGGCCGGGGCGGGCGCTGGCCTTGCTGGTGGTGGCCAACAACCTGTTCAACATCTCCGGCTCGATGGTGCTGGGTAGCCACGCCGATCAGGTGTTTGAAACGGGCTTCGGCGGAGCGGCGGGCCTGATCGCCTTCAACGTGCTGTTCACGCTGCTGGTGATCCTGTTCGCCGAAATCCTGCCGAAGGCGATCGGCAACAGCTTCTCGATGGGCATCTCTCTGGCTTCGGCCCGCGTGCTGCTGGTGCTGGAGCGCATCAGCCTGCCGATCCTGCTGCTGCTCGAGAAGCTGATGCCGGCGATCACCGCGGAAGCGGAGCTCACCACCAACGAGCGCGAGATTCACCTGATGGCCAGGCTGGGCTCCCAGCAGGGCCAGATCGAAGCCGATGAGGCGGCGATGATCGGCAAGGTGTTCGCCCTCAACGACCTCACCGCCCGTGATCTGATGGTGTCTCGGGTGGCGACCCCTTCGCTGTCGGGCGCCGTGAGCCTGAACAGCGTGCGCGAGGAGATCCTGCAGGCACCCGAGGACGCTTGGTGGGTGGTGCTCGGTGCAGAGGTGGATGAGGTGCTCGGGGTGCAGAGCCGTGAGGAGGCCCTGAGCGAACTGCTGCGTGGCGGCGGCGATCGGCTGGTGGCTGATCTGTGCGAAGCCCCCAGCTATGTGCCGGAGATGATCCGTGCCGATCGCCTACTCACCTCCTTCCGCCGGGGGGATCGCACCTCCGTGCGGGTGGTGGTGGATGAATTCGGTGCGTTCGTGGGTCTGGTGAGCGCGGCCGACATTCTCGGCGTGCTGGCGGGCTGGAAACGGGTGCCCTCCGATGCGGGCCAGCCTCAGTTGTGAGTGTTTTGCTGCTGGCGGCGCTTGAGCATCGACCAATAGAGGCCGCCGATCAGCAAGGCGCTCAGCACACCCACCACCGTGGAGCCCAGCATCAAGCGACTGGTGAAGGAGAGGCCCAACGCCCATAGGCCCTGCTCCTGCACCTGCTGCATTGAAGGGAAGCCGGGCCCTGGGCCCAGCAGCCAGCTGCCCACTTGGTAGTTGAACCAGTAGAGGGGCAGGGAGGTGAGGGGGTTGCTGATCCAGGTGCCGGCCGCGGCCAGCAGATGGTTGCCCCGCACCAGGCTGGCCAAGCCCACCCCAAGCACGATCTGCAGGCCAAAGAAGGGGTAGCAACCGGTGAACACACCCGCTGCCAGGCCCCGGGCCCGCTGGCCGTGGCTGCCCTCGTGGTGCCAGAGCCAGAGCAGGCGCTGACGGAACAGCCGCAGCAGGGATTTGCGACGACGCAGCACAGGCTTGATCAGAGGTGGAAGCGTGGGCTCATCCTGCCTGGCGTTTCAGGTGCGTTGCGCTCACAAGCCGAAGTAGCGGCAAATGAGGAACGGCACGATCAGCGCCAGACCGATGGTGAGTGGCGCGCCGTAGCGGGTCATATCCAAGAAGCGATACCGACCCGGACCAAACACCATCAGGTTGGTTTGGTAGCCGATGGGTGTCATGAAGCTCTGGCTGGCGGCGATGGTGATGGCGAAGATGAAGGCCATCGGCGGTAGACCAAGCCCCTGGGCAATGGCTGTGGCGATGGGCATCAGCAACACCACGGTGGTGCCGTTGCTGAGGGCCTCGGTGAAGATCTGAGCGATCACAAACACCACCAGCAGCACGCTGTAGGGAGGCCAACCTTGCAGGCCGTGCAGAAGATCCGTCGCCAGTGCCTCGGCTAGACCGGTCTTCTGCATCGCCTCGCTGAAGCAGGAAAGTGAGCCCAGCAGCAAGATCACATCCCAGCGGATCGAACGCTGCAATTCGCCTGGCCGCAAGCATCCGGTGGCCACCATGATCACTACCGCCAGAAGTACAGCAGCCATCAGGTTGAGCACCTTGAACAGCGGCAGCACGATCACAAGCGAAGCAACCAGCACGGCCACCCATTTGCGGCTCGTGGTGGGCATATCTTTCTCCAGCTCATCCAGCAGCACCAGGTCGTTGTTGGCCTGAAGACCGCGAATGGCATCAAGCGGAGCTTGCAGCAGCAGCACATCTCCGGGCTGAAGCACCACGCGGCCCAGTAGTTCACGGAGCACCTGATTGCCACGGCGAACCGCGAGCAGAGTTGCGTTGTAGCGCTGGCGGAATCGCAGATCGCGCACGCTGGTTCCGGTGATCGTGGAGCCGTTGGGCAACAGCACCTCCACCACACGCATGGGCGTATCGAGGCCTCCGCTCAGCTCGCGGAGGTCGTCGCTTTCATCACCCACCGCCGCCAACGCCACGGTGTGCTCTTGCTGAAGACGCAACAGGTTCTCGCGGTTGCAGCGCAACAACAGACGATCACCCGCCTGCAGTGTCACATCCGCTAGCGGGGCGCTGATCGTCTGGCCCGCCCGATGAAGCTCGAGCGCATCCACATCAAAGCGTCGCTGCAGACGGCTGCGGTGCAAGGACTGACCGATGAGTTCGGAACCCTCAGGAATCAGCACATCGGTGAGGTAGCCCTCTCGTGCGAGGGAGCTCAGCAAATCACCGTCATCGAGGCCACGGTCAGGGAGCAATCGGTCGGAGGCCCAAAGCATGTAGAGACCACCCAGCAACCACACCGGCACGCCAATGGCCGTGAAGCTGAACAGCTCCAGAGGACCAAAGCCCAACTGACGACTCACATCGCTGGCCAGAAGGTTGGTGGATGTGCCGAGGAGCGAGATCGTGCCACCGAGCACAGTGGCAAAAGACAGAGGCAGCAACACCTTCGAGGGTGAGATACCGCGCCGATGGCACCAACCCTCCACCACTGGCAACAACGTGGCCACGATCGGGGTATTAGGAATGAAGCCAGAAATCGGCGCCACAACGCCCACCATCAGCGCAATCATGCGCTTGGGGCTGCGGACCGAATCGCTGGCGATCAGCGCCCTTAAGCGATCCAGGCCACCACTACGAAACAGGCCCGCCGACACAGCGAAAAGGCCCATGAGGGTAATGAGCGCGGGACTCCCAAAGCCCTGCACCGCCTCATCGGGCTTCAGCACGCGGAAAGTGACCAACAGGGCCGCGGCAAGCAACGCCGTGACTTCAGGAGCCAGCCAGCCGGTAACGAACAACAGGATCGCCACAGCGAACACCGCCAGGGTGATGGCCCCAGCCGGCTGCAGAGCGGCTTCAAGAAAGGCGTCCATCGAGAGCAACCCAACTGCGGCCAACATACACCGGTAAGCAGATCGGTTTTTCAGCCAAAAGGGCCACAAGCAGCTTGCAAGCCTCAAAAGATTCCACGGCTGCCAGGTAGAGATTTGATCCTTGCTCGGCGGCGGTCCCAACAATCTCTTGCGTTCACTCTTGCCAAGCCCCCTCCAGCAAGCAAGCTCACTGCAGCTGCCCGCCCCAATGGCTCGCCTACTGCGCTATGTGCGTTTCCCGCTGATCTGCTGCCTGATCGGCCTTATCGCCGTGGCCGTGAGCCATGGCGGCTTCAGCCCAGCAGGCCTTCAGGCCACCTGGATCACGCTGGTGTTGCTGGCGCTGGAGATCAGCCTCTCGTTTGATAACGCCGTGGTGAATGCGCGGGTGCTGGAGCAGCTCACCCCTGGCCAGCAGCGCTTCTTTCTGAGCTGGGGCTTGGTGATCCCGGTGTTCGGCGTGCGCTTTCTCGGGCCGCTGTTGCTGGTGAGCCTGGCGGGAGGCATCGGGCTTGGGGAAGCCCTCGATGCGGCCCTGCACCATCCCGACCACTACCACGAGCTGCTGGAGCTGGCCGAGCCGCGGATTCTTGCCTTCGGCGGCATGTTTCTGCTGATGGTGTTCCTGCGCTACTTCCTTGATGAAGCCAAAACCCTGCACTGGGTGGAGCTGCTGGAGCGGCGGCTCAGCCGCGCCGGCAAGGTGCCCTCCCTGGAGGTGGCGCTGGCGCTGATCATCCTGATGCTGGTGTCGTTCGCGCTGCCGGCCAGCCTGCGCAGCGATGTGCTCTTCGCCGGATTAATCGGTTTGGTGTTGCAGATCCTGAGCACCTCCCTGGCCGACTTCTTCGGTGGCGAGGAGGCGGCCGTGGGGCGCATGGCCGCCCAGAGCGGTTTTGCCAGCCTGGTCTACCTGGAGCTCCTGGATGCCTCCTTCAGCCTCGATGGCACGATCGGCGCCTTCGCGATCACGACCGATCTCGGGCTGATCCTCACGGGCCTGGGGCTCGGAGCCCTGTTCATCCGCTCACTCACGGTGATGCTCAGCCGTGAGAAAGCACTCGACCACCTGATCTATCTGGAGCACGGCGCCCACTACGCGATCGGCGCCCTGGGCCTGCTGATGCTCTCTGGTGTTGTGATCGGCCGCTGGGGCTGGCATGTGCCCGAGTGGTTGAGCGGCCTGATCGGTGTGGTGCTGTTGCTGCTGGCGTTGGGCGATTCCCTGCGCCACAAGCGCCGCCGCGATCAAGCCGCCGAGAGCGCCGCCATCTGATGCAGGCCCTCGAGGCCCTGCCAAGCCAGATACACACCCAGGAGCAACGCGAACACGCCCACCAGCCATTCGGCCCGGTGCACCAGCCAGTCGTTGATGGCCACCAGCGGCTGGCGCAGGGCTTCGCCGTTCACGATCCAGAGCAGAGGCGGCAGCAGCAGCAGCGAGGCGGTAACGGCCACAAACACCGCGCCCACCTCCAGATCACCTCGCAGGCTGGTGTGGTTGGTGAGCAGCATGCCGCCCTCCTTCACATAAAACACCAGGTTTTCCGGGCTCACCAAGGCGCAGCCGGCCCCCAGGCCCAGCAGGGGCAAACTGCCCATCTCAGGAAGGCGCGTCATCAGCTGCATGGCCCAGTTCTCCTCACCCATCGCCACCGCAGGGGTGAGCTGAAACAGGCCAAGTCCCACCAGCGCGCCGGCACCGATCAGATCAATCAACACCTGGCCGCGGCTGCCCAGGTGCATGGCCCAGCTCAGCCGCCCGCCGATCAGCACCACGGCACTGAGCGCCCCACCGTTAGCCAGCACCCAGCCGGTGAGAAAGGTGCCGCATCGCCGCAGCGGTTGGGTGCCGAGCAAAAGCAGCGCCACCAGGGCGATGTTGAGCGGGCTGAAGGAGATACCCAGGCCAAAGGCGAGGGTTTGAGTGAGCCAGTGAAACGGCAGCATCAGGGAGGTGGGAGCGGCTCAGTTTCGCCTCATGTTCAGAGATAAAAGCCCACAGTCGTGACCACCCGCGTGCCCTGAGCCCTCAGGGCGCTGCGCAGGGCCACGGTGCTCTGGTTGTGCAACAGGTTTTCCCAGCGGTGCCGGGTCACAAACACCGGCAACACCACAGTGCAGAAGCGATCGCGATCCTTGCGGTGCTCGATCTCAAAGGTGCGCACAAACTCCAGCACCGGATCGATCAAGGAGCGATAGGGCGACTCGAGCACCACCAGGGGAATCTCCGGCAGCTGCCGCTGCCACTGCTCGCGAAAGGCATCGGCCCGATCCAGTCCCAGATCCACATGCACCGCCACCAATTCCTTGGCGATGCTGCGGGCGTAGCGAACGGCTTCAAAACTGCCACGGTGCAGCTGGCCCACAAGCACCACCACCGGAGCCCCCCCATCGGCAGGAGCAGGCGGCAGGGTGAGGCGCTTGTCGGCGGCGAGCCGCAACCGGCGCGACACGCTGCGGTAGTGGGCCTTGATCGCCAGAAACAGACCCACCATCAGCGGGATGGCCAGCACCACCAGCCACGCCCCATGGGTGAACTTGCTGAAGAGCAGCACCGCGGTGACCACCGCCGTGACCAAAGCCCCCAGGCCATTCATCAACGCCTTGGAGAGCCAGCCGCTGCTGCGCTCCTTCCACCAGTGCACCACCATCCCAGCCTGAGAAAGGGTGAAGCTCAGAAACACCCCCACGGCATAGAGCGGAATCAGCCGGCTGACGCTGCCGTTGAACACCACCAGCAACAGGCCTGAGAAACCGGAGAGCGCCAGGATGCCGTTGCTGAACACCAATCGATCACCCAGGGAGGTGAGCTGGCGGGGCAGATAACCATCGAGGGCCAGGAAATTGGCCAGGCGCGGGAAATCGGCATAGGCGGTGTTGGCCGCCAGCAACAGGATCAGCAGGGTGGCCAGCTGCAGGATCAGCAGCAGCGGGCCATTGCCAAACACCGCTGAGCCCAGTTGGTAGAGCAGGGTTGGGCCGTGCTCGATGTACACGGTGCCCAGCTGCTGGGCGAGCACGCTGATGCCACCGAACATCAGCGCCAGCATCAGCACCATCACCGTGAGCACCCGGCGGGCATTGCGCCACTCGGTGGGGCGAAAGGCGAGCACCGAATCGCTGATCGCCTCGATCCCGGTGAGGGCCGCGCAGCCGGAACTGAAGGCCCGCATCAGCAGCACCGGCGTCAGCGCCGCACCCAGCTCCTCCAGCGGCAGATCGTGCTCACGGGCCATCAGCAGGTTTTGCTGCTGCTCCTGCAACACCGCCAGATCGCCATGGGCCAGGCGGATCAGGCCGCCAATCACCAGGGCAAACACCGCCACCATGAACACATAGGTGGGCAGGCTGAGCAGCTGGGCACTGGAGCGCACACCGCGCAGATTGGCGAGCATCAGCAGCACCAACGCCACCAGGCAGAGGGGCACCCGCCAGGCATCGAGCCCGGGGAAATACGACGTGAGCGCCGCTATCCCGGCGGCGGTGCTCACCGCCACGGTGAGCACGTAATCAATGGAAAGCGCTGCGCCCGCCACCAGGCCCGTGAGGTCGCCCAGGTTGTCGTGGCTCACGCGGTAGGAGCCGCCGCCCAGGGGATAGGCCTTGATCGTTTGGCGGTAGCTGATGGCCACGATCACCATCAGGGCCACGATCAACCCCGTGATCGGCAGAGTGAAGCCCAGCCCCGCGGCACCGGCCATCCCCAGCACCAGCACGATCTCCTGGGTGGCATAGGCCACCGATGAGAGAGCATCGGAGCTGAGGATCGCCAGAGCCTCAGCATTGCTGAACCGTTCCTCGGCGTGGGCGCTGGTGGGCAGGGGAGCACCCACCAGCAGAGCTTTGAGCCGATCGAAACTCCAGAGCGACATCAGCAGGGCGATTGCAGATTTGAAACCTAAAACCGCTCCTCCTTTCAGCCTCCCTAGCGTTGATGGATCTCAGCGCATTGGAGCGTGTTCAACGCTTTGCCGCCGCTCGAGGCGATGAGCCCTCGTCGTTTCGTGATGGCCACAAGCCTGCTGATCGTTGGCGCCGCCAGCCTCACTGGCTGCCGCCCGCCCGATACCCAGGCCCTCAAGAAAATCGCCTGTGAGCAGGCCGCCGCTTCGCTCGATATGCAATCGGTGAGTCAGATGGATGCGCTGCGCAAAGCACTGGGGCTGGCACCGGATGTGGATCCGATCCGGGCCTGCACCGAGCTGGGAGCCAACATGAAGCCGAGCGCCGAAGCCACTGAGGCTGAGGGCGAAGCGTCGAACTGATCGGCCGGAGGCCGCAGGCTTGCAATCCCCTTCCCTGCTCACCACGCTGCTGATCCTGCTGATCGGCCTGGGGGCAGCCCGGTTGATGGCGGGCAAGCTGGCGGGGCTGGCGGTGCCAGCGATCGTGGTGGAGCTGTTGATCGGCTTTGGGCTGGGCAACACCCTGCTGCCCTACCAAGCGATCGCTCCGTTGAGCGGCCTTACGGAACTGGGGGTGTTGGCCCTGTTCTTCCAGGTGGGTCTGGAGGTGCGCGGTGATCTGCTGAGCTCACGGCGCGGCACGATCCTGCGCCTGCTGGGGCTGAGCGTGCTTGGCCCGCTGCTGGGCTACTGGCCGCTGGTGCTGGGGCTGGGCATGGCCCCGGCCACGGCTGTGCTGTGCCTGGCCTGCGTGGCGGCCACCGGCACGGGCGTGACTCTGCGGCTACTGGCCCAACGCCAGGCGCTTCAAACCCCTACGGGCCGACTGCTGGTGGGGGTTTCGGTGCTCGACGACCTGCCGGCGATCGCCCTGCTCAGCCTCGCGGTGGCCCTGGGGGGGCGCAATCTCAGCGGCGGCAGCGGTGGCTGGCTTGGGCCTCTGCTGGGGATCGCGGCCGCCCTGCTCAGCGGTCGGATCGCCCGCTGGTGGCGCCGCCAGGGGCGGGCAGTGCCCAGCAGCCCTCTGGCGGTGTTAATGCTGCTGGTGGGCAGCGCCTGGGTGGGCGAAGTGAGTGGGCTCACCTCACTGCTCGGCGCGCTCTGGGGCGGCGTGCTGCTCAATCGCCTCTCGGATCGGCCGCCCCAGGTGGGCGAACTGCTGATATTGATCTCGGAGGTGTTTCTGCCCCTCTATTTCATCAGTGTGGGCATGCGGATTCAGGCGGGCACGCTGCTCGATGCCCAGGCCTGGGGGCTGAGCCTGATCCTGCTGGCCCTGGCCATCGTGAGCAAGCTGATCTGCGGCCTGGGCATTAGCGAGCGCGATCAACGCAGCGGCGTGGATCGCTGGGCGGTGATCTTCGGGCTGATTCCCCGGGGCCTGCCGGGTCTGGTGTTCGCCACCACCGCACTCAATGCCGGTGTGATCAATGCGCCGCAGTTTTCGGCGCTGGTGCTGATGGTCACCGTGACCACCGTGGTGGGGCTGCTGCTGCTCGAACGGCGCCTGCTGCTGGCTCCGAGCGATGTGGAGGCGCCCACCAGGAACCACCAGCCAGGCTGATCTACTGGCAAACTGCGCGAAATTTTGAACCGTCCCAATGGTCTGGTTGCGCAAGCTCGCACTGAGTGCGCCACTGGTGGCCGCTCTGGCCCTGGTGGGCTGCGCCAGCGAAGGCGGTGGTATCCAGAGCCAGAAGCTGAATGGCGTGAAGAGCCGCGGCAAGCTGATCTGCGGGGTAGACGGCAAACTGCCGGGCTTCAGCTTCGTGAGCCCCGACGGCACCTACACCGGCTTGGATGTGGATGTATGCCGCGCCGTGGCGGCCGCCACCTTGGGCGATCCCCAGAAGGTGGATTTCCGCGATCTCAATTCCAGTGAACGCTTCGCCGCCCTGGCGAGCGGCGAGATCGATCTGCTCTCGCGCAACACCACTTACACCCTCAGCCGCGATGCCTCCGGTGGCAACGGCCTGAGCTTTGCCCCCACCGTTTTTTATGACGGCCAGGGCGTGATGGCCCCCAAGGCCGCCGGCATCAACAGCCTCAAGGATCTGGCCGGCAAACCGATCTGCGTGGAGAGCGGCACCACCACGGAGCTCAACCTGGCCGATCGCATGCGCGAGATCAAGGCCACCTACACCCCGCTGAAGTTCCAAACCGGCGATCAGACCTACGCCGCCTACCTGCAGGGCCGCTGCGTAGCCGTAACGAGCGACCGCTCCCAGCTGGCCGCCAAGCGCACCAGCTTCCCCGATCCCGCCGGCCACGTGCTGCTGCCGGAGGTGCTGAGCAAGGAACCGCTCACTCCCGTGACCGTGAACGGCGATCCGGGCTGGGCTGATGCCGTGCGCTGGACCATCTACGCCCTGATGCAGGCCGAGGAACTCGGCATCACCCAGGCCAACATCGACACCAAGGTGGCCGAGGCCAAGGCCAATCCCAACCAGGCCGATCTACGCCGCTTCCTGGGCGTGGAGGGCGACTTCGGCAAACAACTGGGCCTGCCGGCCGATTTCGTGGTGCAGGCCGTGAAAGCGGTTGGCAACTACGGCGAACTGTTTGAGCGCAACGTGGGCCAGGGCTCCAAGCTCAAGCTCGAGCGCGGCCTCAACCGGCAGTGGAGCAACGGCGGCCTGATCTACTCGCCGCCATTCCGTTGATGCCCTCTTCTGCGGTCACCCCCTGGTGGCGGAACCGGCGGCTGATTCCCTGGCTGGTGCAAGGCATCACCGGCCTGGTGGTGCTGGTGGTGGTGGCGTTCCTGGTGGGCAACCTGGTGCGCAACCTCACCAACGCCGGCCTGTTACTGAGCTGGAGCTGGCTGCGCAACCCGGCTGGTTTCGATGTTTCGGAAACGCTGCTGCCCTTCAACGCCGAGCTGCCCTACTGGCGCGCCCTGCTGGCCGGACTGGTGAACACCCTCCGGGTGGTGGTGGCCGGCCTGGTGGGAGCCACCGTGCTGGGCACCTTGATCGGAGTGGCCGCCTTCAGCAGCAATGGCCTGCTGCGCCGGCTCGGGCGGGTGTATGTGGAGCTGATCCGCAACATCCCGCTGCTGCTGCAGCTGGTGTTTTGGTATTTCGTGGTGTTTCTGGCCCTGCCCGGTGGTGAGCGGGCGATCCAGCTCCCAGGAGTGGTGCTGGCTCAATCGGGGTTGTTTCTCGGCGCACCGGAATTGGTGAACGGGGTGTGGCAGGGCAACCTGCGCATCACGGTGGAGTTCGGCGCCCTTCTCACCGGCCTGGTGGTGTACACCGCAGCCTTCATCGCTGAGGTGGTGCGCGGTGGGGTGGCCTCCGTGCCGCCGGGCCAGTGGGAAGCAGCCCGCTCCCTCGGGCTCTCACCGCTACAAACCCTGCAGCGGATCGTGCTGCCCCAGGCACTGCGGGTGATCGTGCCGGGCCTCAACAGCCAATACATCTCCCTGGCCAAAAACTCCTCTCTGGCCGTGGCCTGCGGCTACACCGATCTCTATTCCGTGGCCGAAACCACCCTCAACCAAACGGGCCGTGCCGTGGAGGTGGTGTTGATCCTGCTGGGCTCCTACCTCGTGATCGATCTGCTGATCTCAGCGCTGATGAACACGGTGAACAGCTGGGTGCAGATCCAGGAGCGCTGATGACATCCCCCTCTGCCACACCAACACGTACCGCTCCGCTGCACCGCCTTGGGCGAACCCTGAAGAGCGAGCTCTTCGCCACACCCCTGGATGGTGTGATCACGCTCTTGCTGGTGGGCTTTCTGCTCGCCGTGGGCACCGCCTTTGTGCGCTGGGTGCTGTTTCAGGCCCAATGGGCCGTGATTCAAACCAACACCACCCTGTTTGCGGTGGGGCGCTACCCGATCGAGCAGCAATGGCGCCTGTGGCTGCTCACCGCGCTGATCGCCGCCGCCAGCGGCCTCAGCTGGGGCCTGTTGCGCGGCAAGGGCAGCTGGCCCCGTAACGACCAACTGGCAGCCGGCATCCTGATCGCCCTGGCGGTGATCGGCAGCTGGGCCCTGAAGCTCGAGCTGCCCATCCAATGCCGCTGGTGGGCGATCACGGGGGTGCTGCTGCTGGTGCGCTGGGCCTCCGGCCGTTGGGGCCACACGCTCCCCGCCACCCTGCTCAAGCTGGTGCCCCTGATCTGGCCCGTGCTCTATCTGGTGGGCATGGTGCTGATCAGTGGCGGCCTTGGCCTGATGCGGGTGCCGCCCGGTGAGTGGGGCGGGCTGCTGCTCACCCTGCTGGAGGCCAGCTTCGCGATCCTGCTCTGCTTCCCGCTGGGGATTTTGCTGGCCCTGGGCCGCCGGAGCGAACTGCCGCTGCTTCGCTGGGGATCGGTGCTCTACATCGAGTTCATCCGGGGCGCGCCGCTGATCACCCTGCTGTTTTTGGGGCAAAACATCCTGGGCTTCCTGCTGCCCGGCGGCCTGGCGCCCGATCGGGTGTGGCGGGCCGCCTGGGTGCTCACCTTCTTCGCCGCGGCCTATGTGGCTGAGGCGGTGCGCTCCGGCCTGGTAGCCCTACCGCCCGGGCAACTGGAAGCGGCCCGCTCCCTGGGCCTGCCGATGCACCAGGCCCTCATCCATGTGGTGCTGCCCCAGGCGCTGCGGGTGGCCTTGCCGGCCACGGTGGGGCAATTCATCACGCTGCTGCAGGACACCACCCTGCTCTCGCTGATCGGCCTGCTCGATCTACTGGGCACGGCCCGCGCGGTGATGGCCAATCCGGAATTCCTGGGCAAAAACGCCGAGGTGTATCTGGTGCTGGCCGTGTTGTTCTGGTGCTGCTGCGCCGCTTTGGGTCTGGGCAGCCGCGCCCTCGAAACCCGCCTCAATCCCCTCGCCACATCGAAGGCATGACCAGCGCTGCTGCCGCCAACCTCAACAGCCCCGTGATGATCGAAGCCCGCGGGGTTGAGAAGTGGTATCCCAACGGCTTCCAGGCGCTGCGGGGGGTGGACCTCACCGTGCACCAGGGCGAGGTGGTGGTGATCATGGGCCCCTCGGGCTCCGGCAAAAGCACCTTCATCCGCACCTTCAACGCCCTGGAGGATTTCCAGAAGGGCTCGATCGCGGTGGATGGCATGCCCCTCTCCAACGACGTGCGCAACATCGATGCGATCCGCCGGGAGGTGGGCATGGTGTTTCAGCAGTTCAACCTCTTCCCCCACCTCACGGTGCTGGACAACCTCACCCTGGCGCCCACGCTGGTGCGGCAGCGGCCCAAGCGGGAGGTGGAGCAGCAGGCGCTCGAGCTGCTGGAGCGGGTGGGCATCCACGAGCAGGCCCGCAAATACCCCGGCCAACTCTCGGGCGGCCAGCAGCAGCGGGTGGCAATCGCCCGCTCGCTCTGCATGGAGCCGCGGATCATGCTCTTCGATGAGCCCACCAGCGCCCTCGATCCGGAAATGGTGCAGGAGGTGCTGGCGGTGATGCAGGAGCTGGCCCGCGACGGCATGACGATGGTGGTGGTGACCCACGAGGTGCGCTTCGCCCGCCAGGTGGCCAGCCGGGTGGTGCTCATGGCCGATGGCCAGGTGGTGGAAGAGGCGCCGCCCGAGCAGTTCTTCACCCACCCGCAGCACGAGCGCAGCCGCCAGTTCCTCAGCCAGATCGCCTGAAAGGCTGCTTCATCCGCGCAGCAAAAAGCCCCCCAATCGGGGGGCCGAACGCTGTGAGCTCAGCGGCCAGGAAGCTCAGAGAGCCGAGCTGCCGCGATCGCCAGTGCGGATGCGCACCACTTCATCCACCGAGGAGATGAAGAGCTTGCCGTCACCGATTTCGCCGGTGCGGGCTGCTTCGCTGATGGCGGTGATCACCGCTTCCACCCGGTCATCGTCAACCACCGCGGTGATCTGCACCTTAGGGATGAAGTCCACCCGGAACTCGTTGCCCCGGTAGCGCTCCACCTGGCCGCGCTGACGGCCGAAGCCACGAGCGTCGCAGATGGTCATGCCCTGCACATCGATGGCCACCAAGGCGTTTTTCACGGCGTCCACCTTGCTGGGACGCACGACCGCTTTGATCTGTTTCATCTGGTTCGAGGCCTCAGTAGGTCATGGGGTCGTAGGCCTCTTCGCCATGGGCCACGAAGTCGAGTCCGCGCTCTTCCTCCTGGGGAGACACCCGCAGACCGCAGGTGGCGCCAACGATCCAGAGGATGATCGCGGTGCCAATGCCCACAAAGCCATAGGAGATGAGCACAGCCTTGATGTGCGCCACAAACAGGGCGCCGTTACCGCCGCTGGCAAGGATCTCGGCCGATTTGGGGAAGTAATCCGCAGGTACCAGGGCCGGCACCGCCAGCAAACCGGTGAGCAGCGCGCCAATGGTGCCGCCCACACCGTGAACGGCGTAGGCATCCAGCGAATCATCGAAGTTGATCGCCGACTTCACCTGCACAGCGATGTAGCAAGCAGCGGCCGTGGCGACGCCGATGATCAGCGCCTGAGGCATGTACACGAAACCGGCAGCGGGGGTGATCCCCACCAGACCAGCCACGGCGCCGGTAGCAGCGCCCACGGCGGTGGGCTTGCCATCACGGAACCACTCGATCAGGCACCAGGTGAGCATCGCGGCCGAAGCCGAGAGGGTGGTGGTGAGGAAGGAGAGACCCGCACCCTTGGCGGCGAAGTAGCTGGCGCCGTTGAAGCCAAACCAACCGAACCAGAGCAGACCAGCGCCCAACAGGATGAAGGGCACGTTGTGGGGAGGGCGCTTGCTGTCGGGGAAGCCGCTGCGCGGACCCACGATCGCGGTGGCCACCAGAGCACCCACACCGGCGGCGATGTGCACCACGGTGCCGCCAGCGAAGTCGATGGCGCCGATTTCACCGAAGGGGCCGATGTAGCCGCCACCCCAGACCATCTTGGCCATCGGGCAGTAGATGAACAGGCTCCAGAGCAGGGAGAACCAGAACCAGGCTTTGAAGTTGATCCGCTCCACCAGGGCGCCGGAGATCAACGCCGGCGTGATGATCGCGAACATGCCCTGGAAGAGGGCAAACGAGGAGGCCGAGATGGCAAAACCATCGGCCAAGGGCGCATCGCCCAGCTCACCGCCCACGCCGTTGAGCCACATCTGGCCAAGGCCGCCGATGAAGGGGCTGCCGAAGCCGGTGTCGAAGGCCAGCGAGTAGCCCACCACCACCCACAGCACCCCGATGAGCCCCATCAGGAAGAAGCTCATCATCATCGTGTTGAGCACGTTCTTGGCGCGGGTGAAGCCGCCGTAGAAGAACGCCAGGCCGGGGGTCATCAGCAGCACCAGCGCTGAACCCATCAGCATCAGCAGGGTGTCGGCGCCATCGGTGGGCACCTTGGCCAGCGCCGCCTTGGCGCCACCGGCCATCAGGGGCAGCAGGCCGGCACCGAAGGCCAGCAGCATCACCGCGTAGCGCTTCAGCTCAGGCTCCTGAACCTTGGCCAGAGCCCGGGTTCGGAAGTGATCAAAAACTGCGATGGGTGTGGGACCACCGCCAACCGCTCTCGGGACGTGGGTCATGGGAGAGAGAGATCCTCCTTGGGAATCCAGCCCAACATCCGCGGATCACTGCACCGCCTGTGTATCGGCTGTAACCATTCCCAAAGTCCAACACCCCACTTCTATCTTTTGACAGCTACATCCGGACTGACTTGAACCGCTCAGACGCCCTGAGCTGCCACGCCCTGGCCCCCGAGGCCTGCCTGGAGCAGCTGAATGCCAGCCCCGAGGGTCTGAGCACGGCCGAAACAGCCCGGCGACTTGCCGAATCGGGCCCCAACAAGCTCGAGCTCTCCGAGGGCCGCAGCACCTGGGAGATCCTCTGGGATCAGTTCAGCAACGTGATGCTGATCATGTTGCTGGCGGTGGCGGCGGTTTCTGCGGCGGTATCGCTGCATCAAAAGGAATTCCCCAAAGATGCGATCGCGATCTTGGTGATCGTGGTGCTCAACGGCCTGCTGGGCTACCTGCAGGAAAGCAAGGCCCAGCAAGCCCTGCTGGCCCTGCGCGATATGGCGCAACCCATGGTGCAAGTGCGCCGTGATGGCCAGTGGCAACGGGTGGGCAGCGAAGAGCTGGTGCCCGGCGATCTGATCCGGCTCGAGGCCGGCGATCGCGTGCCCGCCGATGCCCGCCTGCTGGAGGCCGCCGATCTGGGCGTGCGCGAAGCAGCGCTCACCGGTGAAGCCGAAGCGGTGTTCAAGAAGGCCGATCTTGTGCTGGAGGAAGGCACGCCAGTGCTGGAGCGGCAGAACTGCCTGTTCCAGGGCACCGAAGTGGTGCGTGGCCGCGGAGTGGCCCTGGTGAGCGCCACCGGCATGGCCACCGAGCTCGGACAAATCGCCGAGCTGATCAACACGGCTGGTGGCGAAAGCACCCCGCTGCAGGAGCGCCTCGACGGACTAGCGAAGGTGCTGGTGTCCAGCGCCCTGGCCCTGGTGGCGGTGGTGGTGGGCATTGGCCTGCTGCTCGGGCAAGACCCGATGAACCTGCTGGAGGTGTCGCTATCGATGGCGGTGGCGATCGTGCCGGAGGGGCTGCCGGCGGTGATCACGGTGACCCTGGCCATCGGCACCCAGCGCATGGTGCGCCGCGCCGCGCTGATCCGGCGCCTGCCGGCGGTGGAGGGTCTGGGCTCGGTGACGGTGATCTGCTCCGATAAAACCGGCACCCTCACCCAGAACCGCCAAGTGGTGCAAGAACTGCGGGTGGGCACCGAGCGGGTGAGCGTGAGCGGTCAGGGTTACGACCCCAGCGGCAGCATGACCGCCAGCGCCCTGGACGTCCCCGCCGGCGCCAGCGCCGGCACCGCCGCCGGTGCCCGCACGCTGTTGCTGCAGGCCGGAGTGCTTTGCAGCGATGCCGAGCACAAGCAGCTGGCTGATGGCAGCTTTGACATTCTCGGCGATCCCACCGAAGGCGCCCTCTCGGTGGTGGCCCTGAAGGCGGGTATCGATGATTTCGAGCTGCGCAGCCATTACCCTCGGGCCGCCGAAATCCCCTTCAGCTCCGAGCGCCAGCTGATGGCGGTATGGATCGAGGATCCCCGCGCCGAGCTGCAGGGCCCCCTCGGCAGCAGTGCCAGTGGATCGTCGCGGTTGCTGATCAGCAAGGGCGCCCCTGAAGTGATCATCGGCCTGTGCGATCGCTGGATCGATGGCTCCGGCGTGGTGGCGCTCACGGAAGACCATAAACAGTGGTGGCTGAATCAAGCCCGCGAACTGGCCGCCTCCGGTCTGCGCGTGCTGGCCTTCGCCTGCGCGCCGCATCACCACAGCCCAGAAGACGAGCTCGAAGGGCAGGTGCTGTTGGGCCTGATGGCGCAGCTGGATCCGGCACGGCCGGAGGTGGCCACGGCAGTTGCCACCTGCCGCCAGGCCGGCATCCGCCCTGTGATGATCACCGGCGACCACCCGCTCACCGCCCGGGCGATCGGCACCGCCATCGGCCTCACCGACGCCAACGGTGAAGTGATCCTGGGCCGCGAGCTGGAAGCGATGGAAGAGCCCGCCCTGCGGGAGGCGGTGGCGCGCTGCAGCGTGTACGCGCGGGTGGCGCCCGAGCAGAAGCTGCGGATCGTGAAGGCGCTGCAGGCCAACGGCCAGGTGGTGGCGATGACGGGCGACGGCGTGAATGACGCGCCAGCCCTCAAGCAGGCTCACATCGGTGTGGCCATGGGCATCACCGGAACGGAGGTGAGCAAGGAAGCAGCCGACATGGTGCTGCTCGATGACAACTTCGCCACGATCGTGAATGCCGTGGAGGAGGGGCGATTGGTGTACGCCAACATCCGCCGCTTCGTGAAATACATCCTGGGCAGCAACGTGGGCGAGCTCATCACCATCGCCTCGGCGCCGCTGCTGGGGCTGGTGGGCGTGCCGCTCTCGCCCCTGCAGATCCTCTGGATGAACCTGGTGACCGATGGCGTGCCGGCCCTGGCCCTCGCCCTCGAACCCGGTGAACAAGGCCTAATGGAAAAAGCACCGGCAGAACCCGGTGAATCGATCTTCGCCCGGGGCATCGGGCGCTACATCATCCGCATCGGCATCGTGTTCGCGGTGATCGTGATCGGCCTGATGCTCTACGCCTCCGGTCACAGCGGCGATCACTGGAAAACGATGGTGTTCACCACCCTCTGCCTGGCGCAGATGGGCCACGCGCTTTCGGCCCGCAGCGATCTGCCCCTCATGCAGGTGGCGCCCTTCTCCAACCCGTGGCTGCTCTGGGCCGTGGTGCTCACCACTGGCCTGCAATTGCTGCTGCTCTACGTGCCGGCGCTCTCAGCGTTCTTCGGCACCACACCGCTGGCGGCTTCCGATCTGGGGGTGTGCGTGGGCTTCAGCCTGCTGTTCTTCCTCTATCTGGAGCTGGAGAAGATCTGGCGGCAGTGGCGCCGCCAGGCCAGCACCCACGCCTGAGCTCATTCAGCCGAGTGATGCTCCTGAGATTCGGCCATCTCAGGAGCAAGCACGCCGGAGCGGAGTTGATCCGTTGCCGCGATGGCACCCACGAACGGCAGGGCTGCCATCACCCAGAGGCTGAACACCATCAGCGACTTACCCGAAAGGGTTTGAGGCTTCTGAGGGCGGGTTTGCTCGAGGGGCCTGCCGCAACCGCAGCAGGTGAGGCCTTCCGAGGTTTTACTGATTAGCCGTTCGCCGCAATAACCGCAGGACACAGGCTCGATGCACTGGGGACCACCACGCTGATTGCGGAGCGCGCGCCTGACTGTCCGAAATGAACGCTTTGGCTGATTCAGCGATGAGAAGGACGCTCACCCAAGCCGGTTGACCGGGTTGTTCTTCTCTGACTTCCCTGGAGCCCGCGCCCAGTCATGACACGCCCCAGACGGGGCCGCTCCAGCCGATCGGCAGCGGGCCTCTCTTGAGGGGTGAGGCTGAGCATCACCAAAGGGAGCACCAACACAACCAGCAGCACAATCCAGCGGCGGGCGTTGAGCTTCAGCCACAGATAGAGGGGCAGCGGAGGCTTCACCGGCAACGGGCGGCCGCACTGCGCGCAGATCAGCCGGATCGGCGGCTGCGTAGAGACAGACACCAGGCGCGCGCCGCAATTGGGGCAGGCCACAACCGGCGTGTGCAAGTGCCCTTAGGTTGCCAGAGAACAGCAAAAAGCCCGCCTTTCGGCGGGCCTGAAGCGTCAGCAGAAGTGAAGGATCACTTCGCCGAAGCGAAATCGGGATAGGCCTCCATGCCGTGCTCGCCGATGTCGAGACCTTCCACCTCTTCCTTCTCGGTGACACGGATGCCGCCAAAGATGGCGCCGATGATCGACCAGACGATGAAGCTGCTCACGATCGCGAAGATCGCGAAGGCCAGCACACCAACGATCTGAATGCCGAGCTGGTTGAAGCCGTGGCCGGTGAGCAGACCCTTATCGGCGTTGAACAGGCCCACCGCCAGGGTGGCCCAGATGCCGCAGGTGCCGTGCACAGAGAAGGCGCCAACGGGGTCGTCGATCTTGAGGGAGTCGAGCCAACCCACGGAGAACACCACGAGGATGCCGGCGATGAAACCCACCACCCAGGCAGCAGGCATCGAGAAGCCATCGCAACCGGCGGTCACACCCACCAGACCGGCGAGGATGCCGTTGATGGTCATGGTGAGGTCGGGCTTACCACCAGTGAACTGGCTGAGCAGGGTGGCAGCGATGCCGCCGCCGGCTGCGCCGAGGGTGGTGGTGACGGCGATGTAAGGCACCTCAGGGGCCATGGACAGCCAGGAACCGGGGTTGAAGCCGTACCAGCCGAGCCAGAGGATCAGGCAGCCCAGGGTGGCGATCGCCAGGTTGTGACCCGGGATGGCCTGGGTTTTGCCATCCACAAACTTGCCGATGCGGGGGCCGAGCAGCATGGCGCCGATCAAACCAGCCCAGGCACCGAAGGAGTGCACCACGGTGGAGCCGGCGAAATCGATGAAGCCGAGCTTGTTGAGCCAGCCCTCACCAACGTTCCACTGCCAGGAGCCGGAGATGGGATAGAGGATCCCCACCAGCACCAGCGAGAAGATCACGAACTCGCCAAACTTGATGCGCTCAGCCACGAGGCCGGACACGATCGTGGCGGCGGTGCCGGCGAAAGCTGCCTGGAAGAGGAAGTCAACGCTGGGGACCAGCTTGCCCTCGGTGACCATCTCAGGGGTCACGGTGGGGTCAAAGAACAGGCCGCCGAACTTGAACCAACCGGGAATCACCCAGCTGGCGTTATACATGATCTTGTAGCCGATGAACCAGTAGGCCGTCACCGCCAGGGCGAAGACGATCAGGTTCTTGGCCAGGATGTTGACAGCGTTCTTCTGGCGGCACATACCGGCTTCCACCATGGCGAAGCCGGCGTTCATGAAGATCACTAGAGCGGCGCAGATCAACAGGAACATGTTGTTGGCCAGGAATGCCGGAGTGAGCTCAGGAAGCTCGGCGGCATGGGCGGCCAGGTTGAACAGACCCAGACCCATCAAGGCGATGGGAACACAGGCCAGCCAGGTGAGCGTGCGGTTGGACGAGAACCCTCGCAGCTTGCGCAGCAGCAGCTCGGGCGCCTCCAACAGACTCGCTTCCTGCAAACTCCTCGGCCGGCGCCGAGAAGAGGGCGAGGTAACAGTCATGAATGCGGAAGGGCTGAACATCGGGGCCGAGGGCTAGCCAGGGCCGCCTTGGAGGCAATGATTCGAGACAACGGCACCAAGAGCCGTATCAAAAACAACAAAACCCAAAAGGATTTTTTGGAGCTATAAGACCCGTGCACCAATGGTTTTCAGCAAGATCAGTTCGACTCGCTACGCATTTCAAGCACATAGGAATACGAAGAAACCGGCCAAGCGTTCACCATGAACAGCAAAGCCTCGGTAAAACACTTCTAGAAGGACAAAACGTTGGGTGAGCCGCCCCAGGGCCCTGGTTCACCGGAAGTAGCCCACCGCACGGCGAAGCAACGCTCCTTCCCACGAAGCGGACCATCTGCCCAGCAGATCTTCAAGCCACCCTTCGAGGCCCAATCCAATGACCAAACTCCAGTACCGCGGCGTTAGCTACGACAACGCCACCCACGAACAGCCGAGCCCCCAGCCGGTAGACCACGCCTATCGCGGCCAGCACTACGACGCACCCCTGCGCCATGAAGCGGCTGACGTCGACACCGAGGTGGAGCTGCAGTACCGCGGCCACACCTACCACCACCGCCAGGCCGAGGCTGCCCAGCAGGTGAACCAGGGCTGATCGCCTCAAAACCGATTTCGGTGCCTGTCGCAACAACAGGCCAATCGACCTCCCCCTGCAATGGGGGGAGGTTTTTTGTTGCGCGATGCTTAGCTGCCAAATGGATCTGAGCCTCACCCCCAAGGGCGATAGCTACCAGCTGCTGCCCCGCTCCGTGATCGGCATGCTCTGGCTGCAAACGCACTTCGAAACCAGCACCTGGGATCTCATCTGCGCAGGCGCCGTGAGGCTCAAAGCCGAAAGCTGTGATGCACTGTGCCGTGATGCCGGCACGGCAGGGCTGACTGTGGCCAAGCTCCCTGCCGTACTGGCCAGCTGATCCCGGGATCAGACCAGCTGATGGCGCTTGCTCTTCCAGCGGAGCGCCGTCCACACCAGGAACACCAGAACCGCAGGGATCACGCCAACTAAAACGAGCAGTCGGAACTCATCACTCACCGAGGAAGCGGTGCTGGTGAGAATCTGCTCGATGACGTAGACGCCATACAGAGCGATCAAGATCCAGCCCTCTAGGCGCGTGATCACGCCACCGGTCCAGAAGATCGGCAGACAGGCCAGGGTGGTGGCCACCATGATCGGGAAATCGCGGGCGAGCATCACCGGATCAACGCCCAATCCCCGCTCACCGGAAACCAAGCCGCACAAACCAAGAATCACTAATTGGTTGAGCAGGTTGCTCCCCACCACGTTGCCGATGGCCAGATCGGCCTTGCCGCGGTAGGCGGCCACCAGAGAGGTCACCAGCTCGGGCATGGAGGTTCCCGCCGCCACGATGGTGAGACCAATCACGGTTTCACTCACGCCCAGCCCCTGGGCCGCAGCAATGGCACCTTTCACCAGCACCTGAGAACCGAGCACGAGCAGGCCCAGCCCCGCGGCCAACTTCGCAGCCGCAACAGGCGCAGGAGCTGCTCCTTCTGTATCCATATTGTCCGAGGCTTCGGAAGGCTCTTCCTTGGCGCTGCGGATTTCCCAGAGCAAGTTGATCACCGTGCCAGTGATCAGGGCCAGGCCAGCCACCCAGGTGATGCGTCCGCCGGAGGCCATACCCCAGGTGGCCATCGACACCCCAAGCAGCAGGGGCACATCGCGCCGCACCAAACGACTCTTCACGCGCAGCGGCATCACGGCTGCACTGGCACCGAGCACCACTAACACATTGAAGATGTTAGAGCCCACGATGTTGCTCACCGCAATGGCATCGCCAGCAGAGCCCCCTTGAATCGTGGAGAGCAAACTCACGAACAATTCCGGGGCACTGGTGCCCATCGACACAACCGTGAGACCAATCACGATCTGCGGAATGCCGAATAGCAGTGAGAGCGCTACAGATCCAGCAACGAATAATTCACCGCCGCCGAACAGCAACAAAATGCCGGCAACGATTTCAACAGCACTCAAGGCGTAGGGCATTCAGGCCTGCACATGAAGCGCCATTCTGACCTTGGCCACAGTGCAATTGGCGAAGGGGTTAGGGATTACACCAAGGGCACTGGCCTGCTTCAGCGCTGAGCCGACCATCCCGGCGCGGCTGGCTTCGACGCACGCCACAGGTTTCGCAACCCCAGATCTCGGAAAGGGTGAGCTCGGTGGGCGTGCCGCACTCGCTGCAGGGCAATCCGGCTTGCGTATCGATCACCCCCCAACCGGGGCTGCCGCATTCCGGGCAAGGAGTTTGCAAGCGGCGCACTAACGCTACGCCGAGCCGGCGGATGGAGCGCATGCGGGTGGGATTGCAATGCGCCCGCATATCGGTTTCAAGCCACACGCGCCCATCGGGGTCAGCCAAACGGCAGCACACCATCGCCTCAGCGAGCGCTTCGTGGCTGCTCAACCCCTTGAACAAGCACCCCGCTTTCGGCAGCAAAGGCCGGGCGATCACCGCGTGGGAAGGAAAGCGCACTTGCCGCAGCCAGGCATCGGGCAAAACCCCGGGCTCCAGCAGGAGATGGCTGTAGTTGGTACGCCACTCCAGCCGTTGCTCAATCAGGCAGAGATCACGCTCCTGATCCAGAAAGAGCAAAAGCTCCTGGCCGACGGGAAGCATCGGCATGGCGGGATGGGGCCCAAAGCTCGACTCGCTGGCCAGGCCTAGCGAGAGGTCGGTGGCCTCCATCCCCAGCAACGCTTTGGCGCGGCAGGTGGCGGCAGCATCCGCCAGGCGCGGGATCTCCCCGCTGAAGGTGCCGAGCTGATCGGTGTCGTGATCGCAGAGCTGAAGGCGGGCCCCCAAACCGGCAGCGAACACGCGGCTGAGGGCCCGCTCCTTGCCGTGGCGGGTGGTGAGCGCGATCAGCGCACCGGAGTAGGGGCCCTGCGAAAGCACGTCAGAGATTCAACTCCTAAGGAGCAACAAGTTGAGACCACTGGGGATCCAACCATCGCAGCAGACTGAGGGAGTACAAGGTGATGACGGTCACCACCAACAGGGCCGTGGATTCATCAGCCGCCACGAGATTGCTCACCAAGACGAGTAGGTCAAGAGGCATTGCCAATAAATGTATTACCCCTATTGAGTTCTACACACTTTCGAGACTAATGGACCAAGGAACAACAGCACCGAAAATCTGGGCCATGGATGATTCATCGCGCCAGTTCTGGATTGCCGACCATGATTCGCTTCGCCAAACACAACACTAAGGAATCAGTCGATCAGCATCAGCAGAACAAGGTGTCAGCCCACGATTGCGCAACTCTTCCTGGAAGGCTCGGCCCAGCTGAGACTCCGGTGTGTGGCGGTTGACCTGGGTCAGCAAAAGCACAGTGCGCATGCTCAGCCAGACGAAAGCCAGCAGGAACACCAGAGACATTCGATAGGAGGATCCAGTCCGCAGACGAATGATGGGAGAAAAGCTTGAAGGTTGGGGCAGCAAGACCCGAGGACAGCTCGGACCAGCGGTAGAGGCGCAACCACCCAAGACACAAAAACTCTGGATCCAGGCAAGAGCGAAGCCGGATGAGCTCTCGCGTCAGGGAAAGGCCTGACCCTGGATGCGCTTATTGCCTGTGCATTGACCTTGGATCCACGCCGAGCGAGCTAAAGAATGTCAGCAATAACCCGCTCAGAACTTAGATAGCTAAGTCAGAAGTCTCACCCAACCGCCCGCCCCAAGTCCCATCTTGGTCTTCCTTTGCGCTCCAATCCCTCGGAGTTTTCCTGGCTTTCAACCAAAAGGCCAAAAGCAGCTTCTAAAGTCAGCTCAAATGGCGGGCCGAATCACTGGAAGCGTCAATGAAACTCCTCAGCGACAAGAATTTTCTTGATGCGATCCACAGCTACGAACGCCAACTAGCCAAACTCCTAGCCGTTTTACTAGCCATTGTTGTAGGTGTAGCCTCGATCGAGCTATTGATTCAAAGCGGCTGGAAAATCATCCAGCTGCAGACCGATTGGTTTGACGGCAGCATGATCAAACTTCTTGATCGCCTGCTATTGATCTTTATTGCGCTGGAGGTTTTGCAGAACGTGACTGCTTATCTCAAAGATCAGGCGATCCAAATCGAGCTGGTGTTGCTGACAGCGCTTACTGCCGTGGCACGAAAAGTGATCGTGCTTCCGCCCGGCACTGAGAGCAAGCCCGCTCTGATGGCGGGATTTGGAATCATTGTTTTAGGCCTTGGCGCTGCTTATTGGCTGGTTCGGCTGGCCCGCCGCACCCCGAGCGTGGACGATCAGCTGAGCTAATCGCTGCAATCTGCAGTTCTTCTCGGGCGCAATTCCACACCCAACCGCCTTTCCCAGTCACTACCGTTCCGCGACACTTTCAGACATCTCCCCGATGCCTGCGCCACAGAAGCTCACCCGCAGCAGCTGCGACGCTCTCACGCAACACCTCCGCGCCATTGGCCGGATCCCGTTGCTGACCCATGAAGAAGAGATCACCCTGGGCCGTGCTGTGCAAACGGCCCAGCAGCTTCTCGAGATAGGGGAAGAACTGACCCTCCGGGCCGGTGGGCATCCGCCGAGCCAAGAAACCTGGGCAGCCGAAGCCGGGCTGACCCCACTCACCCTCAAGCGCCGGCTGCGACTGGGGGCTCGAGCCAAGAACAGGATGGTGGCTGCCAATCTGCGCTTGGTGGTGACCATCGCACGGAAGTACGGCAGTCTGCAGCTCGAACTGGAAGACGTGATCCAGGAGGGCAACCTTGGCCTGATCAAGGCTGTGGAGAAATTCGACCCCACACGGGGTTACAAGTTCTCCACCTATGCCTACTGGTGGATCCGCGAAGGCATCACCCGTGCGATTTCAGCCAAAAGCCGCACTGTGCGCCTACCCGTTCACGTGGGCGAAACCCTCAGCAAGTTGCGCCGCGCCCAGCACACGCTGTGGCACGAACTCGGCCGCGCCCCCCGGCTCGACGAATTGGCAGAGCACACCGGCTTAAAAGAGCTGGATATCCGCGAAACCCTGTTCCGCGCACAGCAACCGCTGAGCCTGGACAGCGCCCCAAGCGAAGACGACACGAGCCTTTTAGATCGCATCGCCTGCGGCGGCGAAGAACCGGCTGAAGGCCTTACCCGCACCCACATGCGGCACGACATCCAGGATCTGCTCAAGCATCTGCCGGCAGATCAAGCCGAGCTGCTCAGGCTCCGCTACGGGATCAACGCAGAAAGTCCGATGCCTTTGAGCGCCGTGGCACGCAACATGGGTGTGACCCGCGACACCGCACGGGGGATTGAACGGCGTGCAATCAGCAACGTGAAGGAACTTTCTGAGCGAGTGATCGACTACTTGGAGGCTTAAAACACCACCCGGCCAAAGGCGCCTACAGCCCCCAGCACCACTTGGTCGGTGCTGGGGGCTTTTGATTGGCAGAGCTTCAGTCGTATCAAGAGCTCGGCCAATCAGCCGAACTGATTGAAACGATTGGAATCGCTGGGTGTTGGGTCAACCCAACACAATGGATCCAGCTTCTACTCTTCGGTGACATTCGCAAAGCCGTTTTCACCGACTAAGACCAGCCATCAATGGCCAAAAGATCCCTGATCTTCGCCCTGGCTTGGCCGTTCATCATTGTTGATCTTTTCACACAGCTTGATGCGCTCAGAGGAGCAAATGCTCCTCATCGGTTTGTTGCGCCTGCACTCCTTCCATTTCGAAATTTGACCGATGCCACGCACCCGCCGATACCTCAGCCTGCTGGGCGGAACCCTGATCACCTCTGCGCTGTTGAGTGGCTGCTTTGGCATGCCGCCGAGCCGTAAGGCTCTGGAGAACACGCAGACCTTCAGCCTCAATCAAGCCGCCAAAAGCCAGCTGGAGACCTCTCAGATCAGCCTTGGCTTCCTCCCGATTCTCGAGGCGGCACCTCTGGTGATTGGGGTGCACAAGGGCTTCTTCGCCAAGCATGGCCTTGAGGTGACCCTCTCCAAACAAGCCAGCTGGACTGCAGCACGCGACAACGTGGTGCTCGGATCGGGTGGAGGGGGCATCGATGGCGGCCAGTGGCAGATGCCCATGCCCCAGATGATCAGCGAAGGGGCCATCACCAACGGCAAGAAAGTGCCGATGGTGGTGCTGGCGATGCTGATGAGCCAGGGCAACGGCATCGCTGCTGCCGACAGCGTGAAACAGGCCAACCTCTCGGCCAATCTCAAGCCGGAAGCTGGATTCTTCAAGCAATTCCAGGAGAAGGAAGGCCGGAAGTTCCGCGCCGCTTACACCTTCCCCCGCGCCAACCAGGACATGTGGTTGCGCTGGTGGCTCGCAGCAGGTGGGGTGAATCCCAACACGGAGGTGGAACTGCTAACCGTGCCAACGCCTGAAACCCTGCAGGCGATGCGCAACAACACCATGGAAGCGTTCTCCACGGGAGATCCATGGCCTTCCCGCATCCGCCGCGACGGAATCGGATACCTGGCTGCCAGCACCTCCCAGATCTGGAAAGTTCACCCCGAGGAATACCTAGCCATCAGAAGCGATTGGGTGAACAAGCACCCGAAAGCCACCGTTGCCCTGCTCAAGGGCCTGATGGAAGCCCAGATGTGGCTCGACCAACCACAGAACAAGGCCGAAGCAGCTCAAATCCTGGGTTCGCGCAAGTGGTACAACGTGCCCGTTCCCATTCTTGAGCAGGCACTACGGGGGCAACTGCAACTAGGAGCCGAAGGGAAAACAATCACCGATCCCAAACTCGGACCGCTCTATTGGAGCAGTGATCGCGGGGTGATCTCGTATCCCTACAAGAGCCTCACCTTGTGGTTCCTGGTGGAGTCGCTGCGCTGGAAGTTCTACCCCGGCACTCTCGACAACCTGGAGGAAGCAACCGCCATCAACAACCGGGCTGTTCGCGACGATCTCTGGCTTAAAGCCGCCAAAGAACTGGGCCTTCCGGCGAAAGACATCCCACGCAGCACAAGCCGTGGCAAAGAGGTGTTTTTTGACGGCACCGTGTATGACCCCAGCAATCCCAAGGCCTACCTCAACAGCCTGAAGATCAAAGGCTGATCTTCCTACCACTCCATCCACCTGATCCGATCATGACCAGCTCCACATCCTCCGGCTTCAATCTGCAGCAATGGTGGAAGCAAAGCCGCAAAACCGTGTTGCCTCCCCTATTGGGAATTGGCGGTTTTCTGCTCTTCTGGCAGCTGAGCTCCAGCCTGGGCCTCACCAAACTGAGCGGGCCTCTCAGCCTCTGGACAGAGGAGCGCACCCGCGAACTGTTGCTCTATCCGTTCTTCGACAACGGCGGCCTCGATAAGGGTCTATTCCTGCACACGATGAGCAGCCTCTCGCGCGTGGCCATTGGCTACTCGCTGGCCGCCGTGATCGGCATTGCAGTGGGTATCGCCATGGGGCTGAACAAGCGCCTGAACAGCGCATTTGATCCGCTGTTCCAATTCCTGCGGATGGTGGCTCCTCTGGCCTGGGTTCCGATCGCCCTGGTGCTGTTCCAGCAAAACCAGCCGGCAGCCATCTTTGTGATCTTCATCACCTCGATCTGGCCCATTCTGATCAACACCGCTGAAGGTGTTCGCCAGATCCCACAGGACTACCGCAATGTGGCTCTGGTGCTGCAGATGTCCAAGCGGCGCTTCTTCACCAAGATCCTGATCCCCTCCACCCTTCCCTACATCTTCACCGGCCTGCGCATCTCCATCGGCTTGGCGTGGCTGGCGATCATCGCAGCGGAGATTGTGATGCCAGGCACACCCGGCATCGGCTTCTTCATCTGGGATGCGAACCAGAACGGTTATGTGTCTGAAATCGTTCTCGGTGTGATCTGGATTGGTGCCATCGGTTTGATTCTCGATCGCTTCATGGCCTGGCTGCAAACCCGTATCGCTGCTGGTCGCTGAGCGCAGCTGCATCCCATCAACCCTTGATCTTTACTCGTGATGACCGCTCTCGTTGCTGTTCAGGATGTCGCCAAAACATTCCCACTCAATGGGGGCGGCACCTATCTCGCCCTCAAGGGAATCGACCTTTCCATCCGCAAGGGTGAATTCATCTCGCTGATCGGCCACTCCGGCTGCGGCAAGAGCACGCTGCTCAACATGATCGCCGGGCTTGATCTGCCCAGCGATGGCACCGTGTTGCTCGATGGTGAAACGGTGCGCCGGCCCGGGCCGGACAAGATGGTGGTGTTCCAGAACTACTCGCTGCTGCCCTGGCTCAGCGTGCGGGAAAACATCGCTCTCGCCGTGGATGAGGTGATGCCCGACCTCCAACGCAAGGAACGCGATGAGGTTGTGGAGGAGCACATCAACATGGTGGGCTTGGCTCACGCAGCTGATAAGCCACCGCTGCAACTCTCCGGTGGCATGCGCCAGCGGGTGGCGATTGCACGGGCATTGGCGATCAAGCCGAAGCTGCTGCTGCTGGATGAACCGTTCGGTGCACTGGATGCACTCACCCGGGGCAATCTGCAGGAGAAGCTCATGCAGATCTGCAATGAGCACGAACTCACCGCCGTGATGGTGACCCACGACGTGGACGAGGCCGTGCTGCTCTCGGATCGGATCGTGATGCTCACCAACGGCCCCGGATCCAAGATCGGCGGCATTCTCGAGGTGGACATCCCCCGCCCCCGCCAACGCCTCGAGGTGGTGCACCACCCCAGCTACTACAGCCTGCGCTCCGAAATCATCTATTTCCTCAACCGCCAGAAGCGGGTGAAGCAGTGGCAGGCCAAGCCCCATCAGGTGCTGGCTCGCCATGGCCTCGAAAAGGTGAATCTCGATCTGGGCTTCATCCCTCTCGCGGCCTGTGCTCCGATGGCCGTGGCGGAGGCCAAAGGGTTTTTCGCCAAGCACGGCCTCGATGAGGTGCAACTCGTGCGCGAAACCAGCTGGCGCGGCGTGACCGACGGGCTGCTGGATCGCACCCTCGATGGCGCCCTGATGCCATCGGGAATGCCCACCTGGATGACAGCCGGTGGCCATGGCGGCGATCCAACCCCGATCGTGACGGCCCTCACCCTGAGCCGCAACGGCAACGGCATCACCCTGGCCAGCCGCCTGGCGGAGCTGGGGGTGAACAGCGTGGCCAACTACCGCGACTACCTGCTGCGGAACAACCGCGAACCCCACACCCTCGGGATCGTGCATCCGGCCTCGATGCACAACCTGCTGCTGCGCTATTGGCTCGCCTCCAACGCGATCGATCCGGATCACGATGTGAAGCTGCAGAACCTGCCGCCTGCCCAGATGTTGGCCGACCTCAAGGACGGCTCCATTGATGGGTATTGCGTGGGTGAGCCCTGGAATGTGCGGGCCGACCGAGAAGGCCACGGCTTCCCGATCGTAGGCGACATCGAGATCTGGTCTGGCCACCCAGGCAAGGTGCTCGGCGTGCGAGAGGACTGGGCCCTGGCCTACCCCAACACGCACATCGCCCTCACGAAGGCACTGCTGGAGGCCTGCCGTTACTGCGCCGATCCCAACCACTGGGATGAACTGAGCGAGCTGCTGAGCGATCGGCGCTATCTCGGCATGAAGCGGGAGCTAATCCGTTTCGGTGTGGCCCAGGCCTCAGGCGAGGAGCACAAGAACGAACCTCACACCCTGTTTTTCGGTGCCGGCCTGAATCGCCCCAGCCGCACAGAACACCTCTGGATTCTCAGCCAGCTAGCCCGCTGGAGCGAGATTCCCTTCCCCCGCAACTACGTGGAAATCCTGGAGCGGGTGTGCTCGGTGGGGGTGTACAGCACCGCGGCCAGAGAACTCGGCATCGAAGACGTGTCGTATCAGCGCACCGCCATCGAACTCTTCGACGGCGTTCCCTTCAACGCAGACGATCCGATCAGCTACATCAACGGCCTATCAATTCACAAGGATTTCAGTGTGGCTGAAATTCCGATCGGTGTGCCGCGTGCACTGCCTGCCTAAGCGCTCATCTCTTCAGACCCTCTCCACTGAACGCCATGACAGCCACATCGCTCAGGCCGCACACAACACCTGCAGCCTCAACGCCTCTGCTCAGCTTCCAGAAGATGGGGCTGGCCTACCCCACGCCCAAGGGCCCCTACCCGGTTCTGGAGAACATCAATCTCGAGATCGAATCGGGTGAATTCATCTGTGTGATCGGGCACTCCGGTTGCGGCAAGAGCACGCTGCTCAACACCGTGTCCGGTTTCGCTAAACCCACCAGCGGCCAAGTGCTGCTGCATGGCCAACCGATCCAAAGGCCTGGCCCCGATCGCATGGTGGTGTTCCAGGGCTACGCGCTGCTGCCCTGGCTCACGACCTACGAAAACGTGGCCCTGGGCATCGAATCGGTGAAGCCCAACCTCTCAGCCCGCGAAACCCGTGAGCTGGTGATGGAGCACCTCGAACTGGTGGGGCTCACGGCAGCAGCTGAAAAAACGGTGACGCAGATCTCAGGCGGCATGAAGCAGCGGGTGGCGATCGCACGGGCGCTGGCGATCCGCCCTGAAGTGCTGATCCTTGATGAGCCGTTTGGCGCCCTAGATGCCATCACCAAGGAAGAACTGCAAGAGGAGCTTCTCAACATCTGGAACACGCAGAAATGCACCGTTCTGATGATCACTCACGACATTGATGAAGCCCTGTTCCTTGCCGATCGCCTTGTGATGATGAGCAATGGACCGGCCGCGGGCATCGGCGAAGTGCTCAACATCGACTTCCCAAGACCGCGCAATCGCGAGGACATCATGGAAGATCCCCGTTACTACGAACTACGTAACAACGCCCTTGATTTCCTCTACAACCGCTTTTCCCACGACGATGAATGAATGCTTGACCGGGTCTTAAACACAACCCAAGGCTTTGGGAGCAATTGAGGGGTGGCTGCACCATGCACCCACCCCCAGCCGCAGCCAGAACCAACCAGCATTTGGCTTGTTACGTCGCCGATCCAATGGCAGCATCCCTACCCCGTGTCTGGCGCTGGAGTCTTGGGGCAGCGCTGCTGCTGGGCTTGGCGCAACTCAGCACCACAACAGCCCACGCGCTGCCCTTCGATCCCTTGCCATCCGCCTTTCAGCGTTGGCTAAACAGCCGCAACGACTGGCCCTACGGCGAACAACGCCGCTTCGAAGCACTGGCGGAATGCTCGGACCAGACCGCCGCCCTCTCGCCCTATCGGATGCCGGTGTTTACCTGTATCAAAGGAAAGGTGACGCTTCAGCGCCCAGGCCAAGCCAAACTGCAGTGCCAGATCCAACGGGTGAGCTACTTCCCCGGCAATGAGCGCGTTCGGCTCTGGACCACGGGCTGTCGCTGAGCGACCTTCACCGCAAGCCTTCACACCCCTGGCATCGCTTCCCTTGAGCTGGCACCCCAACCTCTGGCATCCCACCACCCAGGTGGCCACGAGCCCTGAGCCCTGGAAGGTGGTGCGCGCTCAGGGCTGCATGCTCGAGCTCGACGACGGCCGCCAGCTGATCGATGCGATCAGCAGCTGGTGGGTCACCCTCCATGGCCACGCCGAACCGGCGATCGCGGCGGCCATTGGCCGCCAGGCCCATGAGCTGGAGCAGGTGATCTTCGCCAACTTCAGCCACACCCCGGCTGAGCAACTCGCCACGCGGCTGGCCGCGCTCACCGAGCTCGAGCGCCTGTTTTTCTCCGACAACGGCTCCACTGCCGTAGAGGTTGCCCTCAAGATCGCCTGGCAGTGGTGGCGCAATCAGGGGAGTGAACGGCGCCAGTTGATCGCCTTTGAGGGGGCCTATCACGGCGACACCTTTGGCGCGATGGCCGTTGGGGATCGCTCGATCTTCACCGCCCCCTACGACGAGCTCCTCTTTGATGTGGCTCGCATCAGCTGGCCCCACACCCATTGGGGTGATGCCAGCGTGGAGGTGCGGGAAGCCCAAGCGCTCTTGCAACTCGAGCAGGCCCTCGCCACACCCACCGCGGCAGTGATCCTCGAGCCCCTGATCCAAGGGGCTGCAGGCATGCACATGGTGCGCCCTGCGTTTCTGCGCGCGGTGGAAGAACGGGTGCGCAACAGCGGCGCCCTGCTGATTGCCGACGAAGTGATGACGGGCTTCGGCCGCAGCGGAGCCCTGCTCGCCAGCCAGCGAGCCGGCATCAAACCGGATCTGATGGCCCTCTCCAAGGGACTCACCGGTGGCTTCCTGCCGATGGGCGTCACGATGGCCAGCGAACGGCTCTACCGGGGCTTCATTAGCCAGCAGCCGGAGCACACCTTTTTCCACGGCCATAGCTTCACCGCCAATCCGCTCGGCTGTGCGGCGGCCCTCGCCAGCCTGGATCTGCTGCAGCACAACCCGGAGCGCTACCAGCAATTTGAATCGCGCCACACCCCCTTGCTGGAAGAGTTGGCGGAGCGATCAGCACGGGTGCAGAAGCCTCGCTGCGTTGGCACCGTGGCGGCCTTCGAGCTGGATGCCGGCAACAGCAGTTATCTCAACCCCATCGGCAAACAGCTGCAGCGCCTCTGCCTCAACCACGGGGTGTATCTGCGCCCCCTCGGAAACGTGGTGTATCTGCTGCCGCCGCTATGCATCAGCGAGGCGCAATTGCAGCAGTGTTACGAGGCGATCAGCGCCAGCATCGAATCCCTCGAGAGCTAAACGAAGCAAATCGATCTGAACAGTTCATACGGCCCATTGAATGGGCCTTGACTGCTGCCCGCGATCCGATACAAATCCTTCAGGCACGCTGCTGAGGGGCCATGCCCGATACCTTCGCTCTGTTTCTGGCCGTTGGCATCATCGGCACCTCGATTGCGCTGGCCTCAGCAATCCTGTTGGAAGAATCACGCGGCCGGAAGCGCACGATCGAGCACTTCCGCAAGCTCGAGCGTGAGCGCATCCTGCGCGTGCGGCGGCTGCACAACCAGGTAGCCCAGCGCGGCCGCAGCAGCCTGGAGCACTACCTGGAAGGCAAGAATCAGCGGGCGGCCTGAATCAGCCGGGCAAGATCACCCGATCGATCACGTGCACAACGCCGTTGTCGCACACCACATCGGCGGTGACCACCGTGGCATTTTTCACCTCAAAGGGTTCGCTGCGGCGAATAGGAATCGGCGCGCCTTCAAGGCTCTCCCAAGCCTCCTGAGCCACCAGTTGTTCGCGGCTGAGGGCACCCGACACCACGTGGAACTTGAGGATGCGCGCCAGCTGCGGCGGGTTATCTACCAAGGTCTGAACGGTGCCAGGGGGAAGCGCCGCAAAGGCATCATCCACCGGTGCAAACACCGTGAACGGCCCTGGCCCCTCCAGGGCACCGCGTAGGCCTGCGGCATCCACGGCGGCAAGCAGGGTGTTGAACACGCCGACGGAAGCGGCCGTTTCCAGAATCGAAGCCATGGCGAGGTTTAGCGGTAGTCCTGGGTTTGGATATCGGGCAGGCGTGCCTCGGGCCGCAGGAAGCGATCCATCTGCGCCTCAAAGAACTGGCGGTTGGCCTTCAGGTGCTCGGGGTCGGTGTCATCCAGCGGGTAGAGCAGGGCACAGCGCAGCGCCTGAATCACCGCGGAGGTCACGTTGTACATCGAGCGCTGGAAGGTGATGCCCAGCTGCACGAGCTCGTCTTCTTCTCCGCGCCTGTGCTGCTTGTAGAGGTCTTTGAGATAGGGCGGCAGGAAATGGAGCATGTCCTGCATCAGCAGGGTGGGAGGGATCCCAGCCGAGCCCACCGGATACACATCGGCATAGAGGATGCCGTAGTGGAAGTCGGCCTGATCGGCCGGCACCTGATGGGCCTGGGCGTTGTAGCTCTTGGTGCCACGGAAGGGTGAGGTGCGATAGAACACCGCCTCCACGTAGGGCAGAGCCGCCTCATAGAGCCAGGTGAAGCCTTCGCTCTTGGGAATGATCTCGTAGCACTCGTCGCCGATATAGAGGTGGTGATAGATCGGCCGGCCGGCCACGGCAAAGATGCCGTTCACCAGGAAATCCATGGCGTCGGGTACACCCTTGAAGCCGCCTTCGTCGTAGATGTCGCTCATCTCGAAGAAGACCGGCGCCATCACCTCCCAGAACAAGCCGAGGTTGGCGTAGTAGCTGAGCTGCCGAACCTGCTCGAGGAACATCTCCGGGAACAAGGCATAGAGGCCCAGCATCAAGGGGTTGCCCTTGAAGTAGGCCTTGATCGCCCGATCGGCGTTGGCCTTGTAGGCGTCGCTCTCCAGATAGTCGTTGAAGCGGCCGCCCATGCCCTGATGCCAGAGCATCGCCTGCATGCAGGCCTCGGCGAACTCCATGTTCACCCGGTCGTGCCAGAGGTGATGCAGGAGTTTGGGCATGCGGCCGGTTTCGCCGCGCTCCATGAACTCCAGCAGTTCTGGGTGCGCCTTCTCCGTGCCGCGCCAGATGCGCAGCTTGGATTGATCGCCGGAATAGCTATTGGGGCGATCGAGATACTCCTTGGAGATGAAGTATTTGAACGCCGGCAGCGGATTGAGAAACACCCGCTCAGCGATGTAGAGCAGATCGCGCCAATAGAAATCCATCGGCACGGCATAGGCCTTGTAGATGCCGATGATCTGCTGGAGGTTCTCCGGCGTATCGGGCAGCATCGATCCACCCGCTTCCAGCCGGTGGATCACATCGGCGTAGCGATGGGTGGAGGGGGGAATCAGCGGAGCCTTCACGCGCTCCTGAACAGGTGTGGAGGTCATGCGGGGAGCTGCGGCGAGGTGGAAGGAGTGAGGGCAATCACGGTTACCGCTTCGCTGGAGCGCAAGGCCAGCGGTGCTGTGGCGGATTCACTGAAGCCAGTGAGGGCCTGAGGCCAAAGCCCAGCCAGCACCACCAACGACGTGAGCACCAGAGCAGGGGCACGCTCAGCCCAGCTGGTGCCCGCCCAATCGGCCCGGGTGTTGTCGAGCCGGCCGAAGCCCACCCTGTTGAACAGGCGCACGGCATACACAGCGGTGAGACCCGAGGCCAGCAGGCACACCAAGGTGGGCCAGGGGAATGCCACCCAGCTGCCTTCAAACACCAGCAACTCGGCCACAAAACCTGCCAGTCCGGGCACCCCCGCAGCGGCCATCAGGGCCACCAACATCAAGCCCAAGGTGAACGGCAAACCGCGCTGAGGATTGAGCAAACCGGAGAGCTCGGGAATGGCGCTGGTACCGGTTTTGCGCTCGATCAAGCCCACTAGGCAGAAGAGCAGCGCAATGATCAAACCGTGAGCCAGCATCTGGGCAATCACCCCCTGCAGGCTCAGCGGGGTAGCGGCCGCCAGCGCCAGCAACAACATGCCCATGTGCCCCAGGGAGCTGTAGGCCACCAGACGCCGCATCTCCAGCTGAGCAATGGCATTGAGGGCGCCGTAGATCGCGCTGATCGCACCAACCGCCGCCAGCCAGGGCGCCCAGGCCGTCCAGGCATCCGGCAGAAACTCAACGCCAAAGCGCAGCAGGCCATAGGCACCGAGCTTCGACACCGCTCCACTCATCAACATCGCCACCGGCGTGGGGGCCTGGCTGTAGGTGAGCGGCTGCCAGCCGTGCAGCGGCACCACTGGCAGTTTCAAACCGAAGGCCAACAGCACCAGCGCCAGGATCCAGCGCTGTTGCGGGGCCGTGAGGCTGTGGTGGGCCAGGGCTGAATAGCTGAAATCAAGGCCGCCCGGCTGCAGCCAGCCGAAGGCCAGCACCGCCGCCAACAGCGCCACTCCCGAAACAGCTCCATAAGTGAGGAAGCGAATCGCCGCGCCAGCGCGGCGCTCCCCGCCCCAGGTGGCCACCAGCAAGGTGGTGGGGATCAGGATCAGTTCGTAGGCGAGCAGGAACAGCAAGGCGTTGCGGGCCAGGAAGGAGCCCATCAGGCCCAGGTTCGTGGCGAGCAACAGCGGGAAGAACAGCCGCGGGCGGCTTTGGTCTTCCGGCGAGGCCAACACCGCCATCGCGGTGAGCAAGGCGGCGAGCAGCACCAACGGCAGGCTGAGGCCATCCAGGCCCAGCTCCAAGCGCAGGCCCAGCTTGGGCAGCCAGCTCAGCGACAGCTCACCGGCTGGATGGCGCCAGAGCCACACACCCAGCAGGAGCTGGCCCAGGGGAGCCAACAGTGCGCCGCGACGCACCCAAGGGGAGCCACTGGGCAGCAGGGGCAACAACACTCCCGCCAACAGCGGGATCAACAGGAGCAGCAGCAGATCCATGGCGATCACGTCAGCGGGAGAGCAGCCAGGCGGCCATCAGCAGCACACCGAGCACAAGCGAGAGGGCGTAGGTCTGGGAGCGACCACTGGTGGTGAAGCTCAGGCGGCGAGCCCCCTGGAGCGCCGCACCGCCGCTGCCGCTACTGAAGCCATCCACCAGCTGCAGATCGGTCCAGGCGCTGAGCCGGGCCAACCCCACCACCAGGGCCACAACGGTGCGGTGATAGAAGGCCTCGGTGTGCATGTCTTCGGCCAGCCAGTGCTGGAGGCCGCCCAGCCCGGAGGGCAGTTCGGCCAGGGGGTGGGGCCGGAAATAGAACCAGGCGGAGCTGCCCGCGCCGATCAGGGTGGACACCACCAGCGGCCAGGCCAGCGAACCCCAGCCCGGAAGGGGCGAGAGCTTGTAAATGCCGAGGTGAATCAGCAGCTGGGGGATGTGCAGCACCAGGCCCATCAGGAACAGGGTGGGCAGCACCATCAGCCACAACACCTCGGGGGAGCGGGCCGTGAAGGTGGTGGGCCGCCCGCCCCAGATCAGGCCAAACACCCGCATCAAGCAGGCACTGAGCAGCGCATTCGTGAGCAGCACCAAACCGCTCAGCACCCAGGGCAGGCGGCTGTCCCACGTGAGCTCGAGCAGTTCACGCAGGGCGGCAAAGCCACCGAAGGGAGGCAAGCCCATCAGGCCAGCAGCACCCACCAGGAAGGCAATCCCCACGAGCGGCCTCCGGCTCCATAGCCCCCCCAGCTGGGTGAGGTCTTGGGTGACGTTGCTGATCACGATCATGCCCACCGCCATCAGCATCAGGGCCATCGGCAGCGGATACACGAGCATCAGGTGATCGGCCACGCCGATGCCGCCGAGGCCCACCGCCACAAACAGCAGGCCGAGCCAGCTGCTCACCAGGAAGCTCATCGCCCGCTTCACATCCACCTGGCCCAGGGCGATCAAGGCGGCCACCAGGGCTGTGGTGCCGCCCACCACCACCAGCACGCCTTGCACCAGCGGGCTCAGAGCAATCAGGGGCTCGAGGCGCAGCAGCACCCAGGCGCCGCCGATCACCACCACGGAATTACGCAGCACGGTGGAGGGCAGCGGGCTCTCCATCGCCTCATCGAGCCAGAGGTGCAGCGGGATCTGGGCACATTTGCCCATCGGGCCGGCGATCAGGGCCAGCAGGATCAGTTGAAATCCGGCGGGCAGGGGCTGACCGTTATTGGTGAGATCGGCAGCCCAGCCCTGCAGGCCGTGGAAGTTCCAGGTGCCGGTGATCGGCAGGAGTGCAATCACCCCGGCCAGCAGGATCAAGTCGCCGATGCGCTTGGTGAGGAAGGCATCGCGCGCCCCCTTCACCACCAGCGACTGGTTGTACCAGGTGCCAACAATGATGTAGGTGCCCACGGTGAGCAGCTCCAGCAACACGTAGCTGAAGAACACCGAATCGGTGAGCACCAGGCCGCAAAGACCGGCTTCAAAAAAGCTGAGGCTGCCGAAGAAGCGCGGCCAGCCCCAATCCATCTCCAGGTAGCCGATCGCATACACCTGCACCAGCACGTGCAGGCCGGTGATCACCGTCATGGCGATCAAGGCAGGCTCGCTCACCAGGCCGTCGAAGCCGATCCGCAACCCAGCGGTGTTGAGCCAGGTCCACTGGAAGCTCGGCGGGGCGTAGATCGCCGCCTGACCAGCAGCCGAATTGCCGTGCAAGCTGATCAGCGCCATCAGGCTGTGGCCAAACGCCACAGACACCATCACCAGGTTCACGTAACCCGATGGGCGAGGCCCCGTACGGGAAATCAACCCGGGCGACCAGAGCAGGCTGAAGAACGCCCCCACCAATGGGTAGAGGGGAACCAACCAGGCTGTACCAAGCCAGGACACGCAAGGAAGGATTCAAGGTTGCGAAAAGGTAGTGAGCGGAACCCTCCCTTTGGGCTGCGCCGACAAGAGGCGTTACTGATCAGCCCCAGCAAAGACCCTGATCATTCAGTGCTTGCCCCTGCTCAGGCCGGCAGGTAGTAGCGCACCAGGGTGAACACGCGGTTGCGATGGGCATCGAGGCAGCGCCGCATATTCACGCCGCGCTGGTTGAGCAGCAGCCCATCGAAGCGATAGCGGGGGATGCCCATCGGCATCACGATCGTGAAGGTGGTGTGGGGATAGCGCTGCTCCTCCTCGGCCACAAACTCCACAAAGGGATCAATCAGCGAGGAATAGGGGCTCTCAAGCAACTGCAGCTCAAAGCCCTGGCCATCGCCCACGCACTGCTGCCATTGGGCCTTGATCGCGGCGGGATCCTCCTCCGGCGCCAGCACCCACACCCCCACCACCCGATCCGACACGGTGGCGGCATAGCGCAAGGCATCCAGGGTGGGCCGGCTGAACGACGGCACCCACACCAGGCTGGTGTTGCCCACCGGATCGCGCCGATGGGGCATGCGCAGGCTCAGATCGTCGCCGGGTTTGAGGCTGATGGCCCGGTACACAACGTTGTAGCGGTGGCGGATCCGAGCCAGCAGGGTCACGAGCAGGGGGATGGCGATCACCACCGTCCAGGCCCCCTCATCGAACTTGCTCACCACAATCACCAGCAGCACCACGAAGGTGGTGAGGGAGCCGAGGGCGTTCATCAACAGCCGCCCCTGCCAGCCGGCGCCCCGCAGCCGCCACCAGCGCACCACCATCCCCGCCTGCGAGAGGGTGAAGGCGCTGAACACGCCCAGGGCATAGAGGTTCACCGCCACGGTGGTGTCGCCCCGGCACACGAGCACCACCAAGCCCGCCGCCACCAGCAGCACGGCGATGCCGTTCTGAAACACCAACCGATCGCCGATCCAGGCCATCTGCCGGGGCAGGAAACGATCCTGGGCGAGCATCGCCGCCAGCCGCGGAAAGCCGGCAAAGGCCGTGTTGGCCGCCAGGGCCAGGATCAGCAGTGTGCTGATCTGCAAGGCCCAGAACAGAGGGCTGTTGTTGCCGAACACGCGGATGCCGATCTGGGCGAGCACGGTGCGATCCGGATTGGGCGCCACGCCGTAGAGCCAGCCAAGGCCGCTCACCGCCAAAAACATCAAGGCGAGCATCACCCCCATCACCAGCAGGGTGCGCTGCGCACGCCGGGCGGCAGGTTCGCGAAACACCTTCACGCCGTTGGCAATCGCTTCGATGCCCGTCATCGCCGAGCAACCGGAGCTGAAGGCGCGCAGGATCAAAAACAGGCCCAGGGGCTCAGCGGCGCGCACCAGCGGTGGCGCATCGGGGCTGAAGCTATGGGCCATCACCAGGTTCTGCAGGCCAAACAAGGCGAGCAGCACCACCATCACCACAAAGGCATAGGTGGGAATGGCGAACACCCGGCCCGCCTCCTTCAGCCCGCGCAGGTTGGCCCAACCCACCATCACCAGCAGCAGCAGGGCGATTGGCGTTTCGTAGGGCAATAGCGCCGGCAGAAGTGAAGAGAGCGCCTGGGTGCCCGCCATCAAGCTCACCGCCGCGGTGAGCGTGTAATCCACGAGCAGCGAAGCCGCCGCAATCAGGCTGGGCCAGGTGCCGAGGTTTTCGCGCGCCACCACATAGGAGCCGCCGCCCTGGGGGTAGGCCTCGATCGTCTGCCGATAGGAGAGCACCACAATCCCGATCAGCAGCACGATCGCTCCGGTGATCGGCAGCGAGAGCTCAAGCGCCTGACTGCCCGCCAGGATCAGCACCCCCAAGGCAGCCTCTGTGGCGTAGGCCACGGAGGAGAGAGCATCAGAGCTCAGGATCGGCAGCGCTGCAAAGCTGGGCAGCCTTTCGTCGTCGCTCTGGCTTCGGGGCAGGGGCTTCCCGAGCAAGCGCCTAGCGATGTTGAACAGCACGGGACGGGCGGCTTGCATTGGATCTAGGCCAAGAATGCCGCGGCTAAGCCTTGCCCGCAGGAGGGCACCAGTGCCATGACAGAACCACCGCTGCGGAGGGAGGGCCGATGCGCGCGACCCTCAATGATCTGCTGCAGCAATTGGTTCAGCGCGGTTGGCCCAAGGTGGATCAACCCGACGACACCTCCATCAAAGAGCCCAAGGGCCCTTGGTGGTCAATCGAGGTGGGCTGCTTCGCCCTGGGCAATGTCACCACCGTGACCCTTCACCCCTGGCGCCAGGGCCTGCTGGAGTTTTCGATCACCGTGCTGGTGGATGGCGACGACACGATCCAGTCGTTTGAACTGGAGTGCAACGCCATGCCAGTGCCCGTGGCCCTGATCAATTGGTGGGGCGGGCTGGATGTGGCGCTAGCCCAGGCGGCGGCGCTGAAGGATCAGCTGATCGCCGCTTGGGATCGCGAAATCAGTGCCGGTGGCGAATTGCCCTGAGACGGCTCAGGCGAAACGGCGGCGGCCGTCGTTGAAGCTGCCGAAGGATGTCACCTCACCGCGGCCCTCGGAGCCGCGGGCTTCGCTGAGCTTCCACACGTTGCGGCTCACCCGGCGGGCCCGCAAACCGCCGCGCTCCACCTCGGCGCTGCCGGGGCGGGCGCCCATCAGATACGTCACTTCGGCGGTGCTCAGGGGAGCGCCGGTCTGCAGGGCGAGCTGGGTGAGCTCTAGGCGCTGGCGCAGAGCTGCTACATCGCAGCTGCCGCCATCCTCCGCGTCGTTCCACATCCAGGGCAGCTCACCGCTGGCGGCCATCTTCTGCATCAGGCCCATGCCCACCAGTGCGAGGGTCTGCTCGGCGTTGAGATCAGCGCCCTCTTGGATGGTTTTGGCGGAAGCGGCGGATGCGGAACGCTTAGCGGCCACGGGCTCTCTCGCAGATATTGGCGGACGGTACCGGCTGCAACGCAGCGCGCAAGCCCAGCGAAACTCCGCCAATCAGCGCAGCGATGAATTCAGTGCCGAGCGGTAAGATCGCGCCGCATTTAAGAGCAGTCTTCGCCTTGCCGCAACGGATCCCAAGGCGAGCTTCCTCTGCAGTGCAGATCACTGGTACCAACTTGGGATTCAGCGGCAGCGGCACCCCGCTGGATGAGCTGCATCCTTCAGCCGCCAGCTGCGTGATCACCACCGACAGCGAAGCGCGGCTGGTGAGCCAGGCCAGCGCGGTGGAATCGATCGAGCTGCGCACCTACGTGTTTCTCGATTCCCTACAGCCGCAATTGGCGGCCTACATGGGAACGGTGAGCCAGGGCTTCCTGCCGATCCCGGGCGATGCCTGCCTGTGGCTGGAGGTGTCTCCCGGCATGGCGGTGCACCGGGTCACCGACATTGCCCTGAAGGCGAGCACCGTGCGCCTCGGCCAGATGATCGTGGAGCGGGCCTTTGGCTCGCTGGCGCTCTATCACCGCGATCAGAGCAACGTGCTCCACTCCGGTGATGTGGTGCTCGAGGCGATCGGCAGCCAGGTGGAGCAGCGCAGCCGCTGCAGCGTCACCTGGACGGAGATCATCCGCGCCCTCACCCCCGACCACGCGGTGCTGATCAACCGCCAGAACCGCCGCGGCTCAATGATCCAGGCGGGGATGAGCATGTTCATCCTCGAAACCGAGCCCGCCGGTTATGTGCTGCTGGCGGCCAACGAAGCCGAGAAAGCCAGCAACATCACCGTGGTGGACGTGAAGGCCGTGGGTGCCTTCGGCCGCCTCACCCTGGCGGGATGGGAAGGGGATGTGGAGGAAGCCGCCGCCGCTGCCATGCGGGCGGTGGAGCAGATCAACCGCCGCGCCGCGCGCTGAGCTAACCCCGCTCTAGCCCAGAGGACCTCACCCCAAGCCGAGCAACTGTTTGAGCTCTGGCGCCAGGGCGCGGGCCGCCTTCCCTCGGGAGCCCAGTTTGTCCTTGAGGTGTTGGCCCATCTGGGCGTAGGTCATCCCCGCTTCCCGCACCCAGAAGATCGGGTCGTAGCCGCCGCCATGGCCCACCGCGGTGGTGAGGATCTCGCCGCGGCAGATGCCCTGGGCCTCGAGCACCGGAGTGCCAGTGGGATCAGCCAGCACCATGGCGCTGTTGAAGCTGGCGCTGCGATAGGGCGTGGGACCCAGCTCATGCAGCAGGCGGTGAATCCGCTCGTGATCCGTGGGGGCGTAGCGGGCCGAATAGAGGCCAGGGGCACCGCCCAGGGCATCCACCTCAAGCCCAGAATCATCCGCGAGAGCCCACTGGCCGGTGAGCTGGGCCACGGCGCTGGCCTTCAGCCGCGCGTTCTCCAGATAGGTGCTGCCGGTTTCCTCAATCTCAAGGCCATCGGGCTGCTGACGCACCTCAAGATCCACGGCGTCCAACATCGCGCTGATCTCCGCCACCTTGTAGGCGTTGCCGCTGGCAATCACCAGCACAGGCCTGGGGGCGGAGGGGCGCATCAAACAAGGGCCTGGGGAAGGGGGCCATTGTCGCCTTCAGCCAGACGCCGGGGAGTGAGTTGAGGAGGCAGGGACGGGTTGAACATTCCACCCCCCAAAGCAAGCTCCAGGGGTTCCTGCCTCCAACCAACCGTAAGAACGGTTTCGGCGGGCATCAACCATGCGCGCCAAGCCTGTGAGCGTGCGCGAACAGATGGAACAACCCGGCGTAGCGTGGCTGGATCCCCGCGAGGCGGACTTGGATACGAGCCTGGTCTTGCAGAACCTGCTCACACCGCCGGTTCTGTTTTTCTTTCTTGGGGTGATCGCCGTTCTGGTGGGCTCGGATCTGGAGATCCCAGCGCCATTGCCAAAGCTGTTCTCGCTCTATTTATTGCTGGCGATTGGCTTCAAAGGGGGCCTGGAACTGCAGCACAGCGGCGTGAGTGGCCCGGTGTTGCCCACCATCGCCGCCGCCATTGCCATGTCGCTGGCGGTGCCGATCTACAGCTTTCTGCTGTTGCGCCTCAAGCTCGACAACTTCAATGCCGCCGCCATCGCCGCCACCTACGGCTCGATCAGTGCGGTGACCTTCATCACCGCCGAAAGCTTTCTGGAAACCCAGAAACTGCCCCATGACGGCTTCATGGTGGCGGCGCTAGCGCTGATGGAATCCCCGGCGATCATCGTGGGCCTGTTGCTGGTGAAATTGGCGGCCCGCCAAAAGCGCCCCGATGGAGGCCCGATGCGCTGGGGAGCCGTGCTTCACGAGGCCTTCCTGAATGGCTCGGTGTATCTGCTAGTGGGAAGCCTGGTGATCGGCTACCTCACGGCAGGGAGCAGCCCCCACAGCCTCGAAAAGATGCTGCCGTTCACCGACAAGCTTTTCTACGGCGCCCTCAGCTTCTTTTTGCTGGATATGGGCATCGTGGCCGCCCAGCGCCTGCGGGATCTGCGCAACGCCGGCACCTTCTTGATCGGCTTCTCGGTGTTGATGCCGCTGTTCAACGCACTGGTGGGTGTGTTGATTGCCCGCGGCCTGGGGCTACAGCCGGGCAATGCGCTGCTGTTTGTGGTGCTCTGCGCCAGCGCCTCGTACATCGCCGTTCCGGCAGCGATGCGGATGACCGTGCCCGAAGCGAACCCCAGTTATTACATCTCTACCGCGTTGGGACTCACCTTTCCCTTCAACATCATCGTGGGGATCCCTCTCTATATGGCTCTGGTGAACCGCGTGATTCCTTCTGCAGGTTGATCCGATGAAACGCGTTGATTTTGTGGTGAGCGAGCCTGAGCTGGATGCCGTGATCAAGGCGATCAACCAGGCGGGCTCACCTGGCTACACCGTGATGCGCCACGTCACCGGCCGCGGTCCCCATGGAGCGGTCTCGGAAGGCATGGACTTCAGCGGCCTGGGCGCCAACGCCCACGTGATCGTGTACTGCGAGCCCGAGGTGCTGGAGAAGCTGCGGGACAAGGTGGCGCCACTGCTGCGTTACTACGGTGGCGTGGCGTACGTGTCGGAGGCCGAACCCCTTTGAGCGTGGTGGCGTGCACCACCGTTTGGGGCCAGATCGGCGGACGCGGACAGAAGCATCTCCAAAGTTTTGTGATGCACTGATGAGCTGCCCTTATCAGTGAATGAGCAGACGTTGATGGTCACAAAGCCCCAAATGGCTTGACGGGGGGATCAACGGCCGAGCAAGGTTGCTGGCGAACATTCCACCCCTCCTCCAGGAGCAGGTAATGGCTAACGAAACCATGGGCATCGCCCTCGGCATGATCGAGACCCGGGGTCTGGTCCCCGCGATCGAGGCCGCTGACGCCATGACCAAGGCTGCCGAAGTGCGCCTGGTCGGCCGTGAATTCGTGGGCGGCGGTTATGTGACCGTTCTCGTCCGTGGCGAAACCGGCGCTGTGAACGCTGCCGTCCGTGCCGGCGCTGATGCCTGCGAGCGCGTGGGTGATGGCCTGGTCGCCGCTCACATCATTGCCCGCCCCCACCGTGAAGTGGAGCCTGCTCTGAACAGCAGCGCCGGCTTCGTTGGTTCGAAGGACTGAGGCCTGAAACGCGCCCCTGAGGGCCGTTCCATCCTCTGACTTATTTCCCTCGACCCACCCGGAGATTCTCCATGGCTAAGAAGTACGACGCTGGGGTTAAGGAGTACCGCGACACGTATTGGACTCCTGATTACGTTCCCCTCGATTCCGACCTGCTCGCGTGCTTTAAGTGCACCGGCCAGGAAGGCGTTCCCCGCGAGGAAGTGGCAGCCGCTGTGGCCGCTGAATCCTCCACCGGCACCTGGTCCACTGTGTGGTCCGAGCTCCTCACCGACCTCGACTTCTACAAGGGCCGTTGCTACCGCATCGAAGACGTTCCTGGCGACAAGGAATCCTTCTACGCATTCATCGCCTATCCCCTCGACCTGTTCGAGGAAGGCTCCATCACCAACGTTCTGACCTCCCTGGTCGGCAACGTGTTCGGCTTTAAGGCCCTGCGCCACCTGCGCCTGGAAGACATCCGCTTCCCGCTGGCCTTCATCAAGACCTGCATGGGTCCGCCGAACGGCATCCAGGTCGAGCGCGACCGGATGAACAAGTACGGCCGTCCCCTACTGGGTTGCACCATCAAGCCGAAGCTCGGCCTGAGCGGTAAGAACTACGGCCGTGTGGTGTACGAGTGCCTCCGCGGTGGTCTCGACTTCACCAAGGACGACGAGAACATCAACTCGCAGCCCTTCCAGCGTTGGCAGAACCGCTTCGAGTTCGTTGCTGAAGCTGTGAAGCTCGCCGAACAGGAAACCGGCGAGAAGAAAGGTCACTACCTCAACTGCACGGCAGCGACCCCCGAGGAGATGTATGAGCGCGCCGAGTTCGCTAAAGAACTGGGCCAGCCCATCATCATGCACGACTACATCACCGGTGGCTTCACCGCCAACACCGGTCTTGCTAAGTGGTGCCGTAAGAACGGAATCCTCCTCCACATTCACCGCGCCATGCACGCGGTGATCGACCGTCACCCCAAGCACGGCATCCACTTCCGTGTGCTGGCTAAGTGCCTGCGTCTCTCCGGTGGTGACCAGCTCCACACCGGTACCGTGGTGGGCAAGCTGGAAGGTGATCGTCAGTCCACCCTGGGCTACATCGACCAGCTGCGTGAATCCTTCGTTCCCGAAGATCGCAGCCGCGGTAACTTCTTCGACCAGGATTGGGGCTCCATGGGCGGCGTGTTCGCCGTGGCCTCCGGCGGTATCCACGTGTGGCACATGCCCGCGCTGGTGAGCATCTTCGGCGACGATTCCGTGCTCCAGTTCGGTGGTGGTACCCACGGTCACCCCTGGGGTTCTGCTGCTGGTGCTGCTGCCAACCGCGTGGCTCTCGAAGCCTGCGTCAAGGCACGCAACGCTGGTCGCGAAATCGAGCGCGAAGGGCGCGACATCCTTATGGAAGCCGCGAAGCACAGCCCCGAGCTGGCCATCGCCCTCGAGACCTGGAAGGAAATCAAGTTCGAGTTCGACACCGTCGACAAGCTCGACGTCAACTGAGCCTCTCGCTAACGGGATTCGGGAAACAACTTGATGGTTGTTTCCCCCCGTGTATTCATTCCATCCATCTCAAGGAACCCCATGCCTTTCAAGAGCACCGTGGGTGACTACCAAACAGTCGCCACCCTGGAGACCTTCGGCTTCCTCCCGCCGATGACCCAGGACGAGATCTACGACCAGATCGCGTACATCATTGCCCAGGGTTGGAGCCCGCTCGTTGAGCACGTGCACCCCAGCCGTTCCATGGCCACCTACTGGTCCTATTGGAAACTGCCCTTCTTCGGCGAGAAGGATCTGAGCGTGATCGTGAACGAGCTCGAAGCTTGCCACCGCGCTTACCCCGACCACCACGTGCGCCTCGTGGGCTACGACGCCTACACCCAAAGCCAAGGCGCTTGCTTCGTGGTGTTCGAAGGCCGCTGATTCAGCGCCTCACCCTGTTGGTCCCGGTGCACCCGGGACCACACCTTTTTTCGAGCTGATCGTTGACACAACGATCGGATCCTTTTGTGCAACTCCCTGCAGGCCTGTGCATCAACAGGGCAGGAGTGCCACATCACCAGTCATTCCATACGCCGGGCGGACATGGCCACCAAATCGAGTCGCGAAGCAGCCCTGGAGCGCCGTAAGGCCCTCACCGATGGAGGCAAAAAGGCCGCCAGCCGCATGAACGCGAGCGGTGGACGCGTGCGTACTGCAGCTGATGCACGCCCCAGCCGCACTCAGGCCGCTCCCTCGGCACCCGTGGCCACGCCCGCAGCGTCGCCTGCTCCGACCCCGGCCCGCAGCCTGGGCACACCCAGTGCCGCTGCAGCGCGTACCAGCAGCACCCCGAAGCGTGTCAGCAACCCCAGCCGCGACCTGGTGCTCGCCCGTCGTGAAGCCCTAAGCCGCAGCGGCAAGCGTGCCTCTCAGTCGAGAGATCGCACCCGCACCGACGTGGCCAAGGATGCTCCCAAGGCTGCAGCGCCCGCCCAGGCCGCTGCTGAGCACAAGTGCAAGTGCCAGGAGCACGCTCCCGAGTCCACCGCACGCAACGAAACTGCGACCCTCTCGCTGAGCAGCCGCGCCACCTCCAGCGCCAGCAGCAGCGCCAACCGCCCTGCCGCCCGCAAGGCTTCCGCCCAGCACAACCCCAGCCGTGCGCTGGTGCTCGCCCGCCGCGAAGCGCTCTCCAAGCGCGGCAAATCAGCAAGCAGCACCAACAAAACCGGTCCTGCCGCTGTGGCTCGCCAGATCAATCCTGATCTGAGCGCCCGCGAGCTCTCCCAGAAAGTGCGTGAGCTCAAGAGCAAAACCGGTTCCGCCGGCACCGCACGCAACAGCGGCACCCGTCCCAGTGGCCCCAACCGCCACGGCTCGAAGCAAGCCGCCGCTGCCGATGCCACCTGGAAGGTGGGCGTGAGCGAAACCCTCTCCGGCCAAACGATCACCGGCACCCAGGCCAACCGTTCGGTGAAGACCACCGGCAACGAAGCTGCCACCTGCCGCACCATCACCGGCACCGAATATCTCGGCGCTGAAGTGTTCCAAACCTTCTGCGGCACCCAGCCCGCGGCTCCGATTCAGCCCGCCAAGGTGCGCGTCAGCGCCACCACCCATGGCAACCGCGTCACCGGCAACGAAGTGGGCCGCAGCGAGAAGGTCACCGGCGATGAGCCCGGCACCTGCAAAACCATCACCGGCACCGAGTACATCTCGGCGAATCAGTCCGCCGCCTACTGCGGCAACACCACCCCTTCCGTGCGCAAGGTCGGCCGCAGCCAGACCCTCGGCGGTCAGGCCGTGAGCGGTGTGATGGTGGGCCGTAGCGAGAAGGTCACCGGCGATGAGCCCGGTTCTGGCCGTCAGCTCACTGGCGATCAATACCTCGGCGCCGAAGCTCCCGCCGCTGGTCGCGCTCCCACCAAGGTGAGTGCGTTCAACACCCTGCGCGGCACCGGCATCACCGGCACCGCCGTGGGCCGCAGCGAGCGCGTCACCGGCGATGAGCCCGGCAGCTGCCGCAACGTGACGGGCGATGAGTACATCGGCAGCCAGCAGTTCGACGGTTTCTGTGGCACCCGCCCCGCTGCTGAGGCCGCCAAGGTGGGCTTCAGCGTCACCAACCGCAACCAGGTGGTGAGCGGCACCCGCACCGGCCGTTCCTCGAAGGTCACCGGCGATGAGCCCGGCACCTGCAAGGTGGTCACCGGTACCCCCTACGCAGGCCTCGAGCAAGCAGGCGATTTCTGCAACGCCCAGGCCGTGCGCGCCACCCGCGAGCGCACCGCCGTTCGCAATTCCAACCGCATGACCGGCATCCAGCCCGGCATTGGTGGTGTGATGACAGGCGCCGAGCGCGGCGCCTGCGAAGACGTGACCGGTACCCCCTACGTGGGCGCTGATCAGCAGGCTGCGGCCTGTGGCACCGCCCCCAGCCGCGATGCCGATTTCCCCCAGCCCCTGAATCAAGCCGCCTGGCAGCAGTTCAGCGTTCAGTCCCCCGCCCGCGCCGCCCAGGTGCAGCGTGAGACCACCGGCGCCGTCACCGGAAGCACCTACGAGCAAGGCGGGAGAATCACCGGCCCTTTTGACATGGCGACCGGCAAAGTGACCGGTACCGAGCAGTTCCGCTTCGATCGCCGCGCCAGCCAGCGCCTGGCGGCAGCCTCCGCCGCTCCCGTAGGCCTGGATGAGGATCCGCGTGCCATCTCCCGGGTCACCGGCGAGGGTTCGGGCACCAAGGTGACCGGCGACGACTGGGACCGTGGTGAGAGAGTGACCGGCACCGAAGGCAGCTCCGCCCGCCGCCGCAACCCCACCCGCGTGGGCCCGATGAGCGGCATGCCTGGGATGCAGAACAAGCGCAACCAGGAAGTCCCCCCTCCCAACAGCAAAATCACCGGTTCCAGCGGCAGCACCGATCAGGGCTCTCTGATCACGGTGTCCGGCGGCGCCCGGGGCTGAGGGGTAACAGCAGATGCGTCGGAGAACCGCCAACACCGAGCGGGCCCTGAGCCCCACGGCTCCCCGACGCCGCGTTGGCAGCAGTGGGGAGCCGCAATCTCCAGCCGGCCAAACCCCAGCTGAGCTCAACCCCAGCTCGTCGCTCAGCAAAGTGCTGCGTCAGCGCGAGCTGGCGAACCGCGCCCGCACCGGCAACTCCCGCAGCAGCCGCCAAGCTCCTGCCAAAAGCGCAGAGCCCGTGGTAAACACGAGCCGCAGGGTTCGCCCCGTGGCCACACAGGTGGTGATCCGCCCCGCAGGCGATCAAGCCACTGGCAGTCGTTTCGCTGCTGGCCTGCATCCCCTCAGTAACGGCCGTGCCAACGCGGCGCTCCGGGCTTACGAAGAGCGCACCCTGGGCGCCTTCGATCACATCGTGCCGGTGCTGAAGCGGATCTCCGCTCTGCAGCACGAGCCGGATTTCATCGCCCAGGCCCAGCGTTTAGCTGTGGCTGAGCTCGGCCATGAGCTGCCCCAGCCCGTGCTCGAAACGGCCTGGACCAGCCAGCTCGATATGCGCACCCTGTTTGCCTGGTGCGTGTTCGAGGCCTACGAGCAAACCAGCATCTCGTTCTTCAACGACGATCCGCTCGCCGCCCAATCCGGCAGCAGCGATGCCGAAGCTTTCGACGCCTTCCTGCTCGAGTGCGGCTTCCACCTGCTCGACGTCACCCCCTGCGCCGATGGGCGTCTCGCCCATGCCATCGCCTACGCCCTGAGGCTGCCCTTCAGCTCCGTGCGTCGCCGCTCCCACGCCGGCGCGATGTTCGACGTGGAGAACACGGTGAATCGCTGGGTGAAAACCGAGCACCGCCGCTACCGCGAAGGCCTACCCAATCCCGCCCACAACGACACCCGCTACCTGAAGGTGGTGGTGTATCACTTCAGCTCCAAGGATCCCTGCCACGAGGGTTGCGCCGCCCACGGCAGCAACGATGAAGCCGCGGCGGCCCAAGGCCTCCAGCGCCTCAAAGACTTCCAGCAGGCCGTGGAAAACAGCTTCTGCTGCGGCGCCTCGGTGGATCTGCTGCTAGTGGGCATGGACACCGACACCGATGCGATCCGGGTGCACGTGCCAGGCCGCGATGGCAGCACCAACCTCGAAACCTGGCTCGATGCCCACACCGTGTACGAGGCCACCCGCAGCCTCGGCGCCGATCAGGGCCGCGAGCGCATCCAGGAGATGGTGCACAGCGCTGCGGCGTCGGCACCCGATGCCGGCATGGTGCAGCTGATCGCTCGCCTGATCGAGCACAACCTCTCCCAGATCGACTACGTGCGCCAGTACCACGGCGGCAGCTACAGCGACCTCGGCCATGCCGAGCGCTTCATTGGCGTGGGCATTGGCTTCAAGGAGGTGCACCTGCGCAACCTCACCTACTTCGCCTACATGGACACGGTGGAAGAAGGGGCGCCCGATCTCGATGTGGGCGTGAAGATCTTCAAGGGGCTCAACGTGTCGCGTGGTCTGCCGATCCCGGTGGTGCTGCGTTTCGACTACCACGGCGCTGTGCCCGGTGCCCGGGAGCGGGCGATCAGCCATTGCGAGCGGGTGAAGGCGGCGATCGAAGCCCGCTACAGCGACCTCTGCCAGCAGGGGCTGCTGCACACCCTGCTCACCGTGAGGGATCGCGACCGGCACTGCCCGGCCGAAACCGTAAGTTCCTCAATCACGTTCAACACAGGAGGCGGCCACTGAGATGTTGATCTGCAAAGTGCTGAAACCACTGGTTTCTACCAACCGCATCGCCGACTTCCAGCACAAGCATCTCCAGGTGGTGCTCGATGGCAGCACCCAGAAGGTGGCCGTGGATGCCGTGGGCGCCATTCCTGGCGATTGGGTGATCTGCGTGGGCAGCTCGGCCGCCCGCGAAGCAGCCGGAAGCAAGTCGTATCCGAGCGATCTCACGATCGTGGGGATCATTGACCACTGGGATCCCGATGCCGCCAAGGAGATGGCCGCCGGCAAGCCCGCCAATCCCGGCGCACCGAGCGGCAGTGGAGGCGCGAAGTAATGGAAATCATGCAGGTGATGGGCTCACTGGTCTGCACCAACCGTGTGGAGGGCTTCGCCCACCAAAACCTGCGCATCCTGCGCACCCCCAAGGGCAAGCTCAGCGTGGCCTGTGACCCCGTGGGCGCCTCCCCAGGCAACTGGGTGTTCACAGCAAGCGGCTCCGCCGCACGGCACGCCACCGGCAACGCCGACCTATTCACCGATCTCACGATCGGCGGAATCATCGACCACTGGTCGCCCGACGGCTAAGGAACCAACCCGTTCCTCCCGGTGCCTCTCCTCCAGCTCCGGGTCCATCCCGTTTCCACGCGACCCCTTCCAGGGCATAGCCCACCACCGCCATGGCCACTCCCAGATCCCGAGCCACCAACACCTCGGCCTCCGGTAAGGCGGCAGCGTCGAAAGCCGCTGCTACCCCGACCACGCCGGTGACGGCTATCCCAGCACCGGCAGCCCAGCCGGCTGCTCCGGTCCAGCCCGTTGCTCAACCGAGCACGGCTGTCACGGTCACGGCCCAGACCGTGGCGACCAAAGCCGTCGCCAGCGCCAAGCCCAGCACCAGCACCCGCGCCTCCCAGCCCACCACGGCCCGCAAGGCCAACAGCGGTGGCACCAGCGGCGGTGGTGGCAACAACCGTCCATCCTCATCCAGCAGCCTTTTCCCCATGGCCTCTTCCGTTCAAGGCATCGCCCTCGGCATGATCGAAACCCGCGGTCTGGTGCCTGCCATCGAGGCTGCTGACGCGATGACCAAGGCCGCTGAGGTGAGCCTGATCGCCCGTGAATTCGTGGGCGGCGGCTATGTGACCGTGCTGGTGCGTGGCGAAACAGGTGCCGTGAACGCCGCAGTGCGCGCCGGCGCCGACGCCTGCGAGCGCGTGGGTGATGGCCTGGTGGCAGCCCACATCATTGCCCGCCCCCACACCGAAGTGGAGCCCGTTCTGATCAGCACCAACAACCGCCGCGCCTGATGAACATGGACGCCGCCCATCCGCGCGTCCTGGGCTATCTGGGCCGCGCCCTGAGCCTTGAGCTCACCGCTGTGCAGCAATACATGACCCAGGCCTCCCTCGTGGGGCTCTGGGGAGATGAGGCCTCCGCCGCAAAGTTCCGCGAGGAAACGGTGGAGGAAATGCAGCACGCTGAGCGGATCGTGCAGCACATGCTGCAACTGGGGGTGGCACCCGCCGCTTCCCAGCTGCAGCCGGTGACCCATGCACCCGATCTGCTCGGCTTGCTTGAGCAGAATGCCGACCTCGAGCAACAGCTCGTGGATCACTACGCCGAGGCTGCACGCTTCTGCGCCGTGATCAACGACGAAGCCAATGGTGCGTTTTTTCAGTCCCTTCTGGAAGACGAACATCACCACAGACGCGACCTCGAGGCCTGGCTGCAGCAGCTTGGCGGTCGCCGTCGCCGCGGTTATGCGCTCTATAGCGCCAGCAACACGGCCCGCCGCGATCCCCGCTCCAGAGCCACCTTCTGAACTCATTAGAGTCCGCCACTCACAGGTTCCTGGTTTTTGAGCGACGCCCTCCCGCTTCCGCTGCAGCTGATCTGGCTGGTGCCGCTCTACGGCTTCAGCGGGATGCTGCTGTCGTTGCCCTGGGCCACGGGATGGATCAAACGCAACGGTCCCAGGCCTGCCGCCTATCTGAACCTTCTGGTCACGCTGCTGGCCGTGTTGCACGGCAGCTTGGCCATCAGCGAAGTGGTGAACCTGGGGCCGCAACACCTCGACTTTCCCTGGTTTGAGGCCGCCGACCTCAACCTGCGCATCGGCTTCGATCTCTCGCTCACCAACCTGGCGGCGCTGGAGTTCGTGACCACGATGAGCCTGGTGTGCCAGGTGTTCGCGCTCGGCTACCTCGATAAGGAGTGGTCGCTGGCGCGCTTCTACGCGCTCGTGGGGTTCTTTGAAGGAGCGATGAGCGGGGTGGTGCTCAGCAGCAACCTGTTCATGAGCTATTTCCTGCTGGAGATGCTCACCCTCTCCACCTATTTATTAGTGGGGTTCTGGTACGCCCAGCCCCTGGTGGTCACCGCCGCCCGCGATGCCTTCCTCACCAAGCGCGTTGGTGATGTGCTGCTGCTGATGGGCGTGGTGGCCGTGTCCGCCTGGGCGGGCTCGATGGAATTCACCGATCTCTATGCCTGGGCAGCCCAGGCCAGGGAACAAAACCTGATCACGCCTCTGGCGGGAACCCTGCTGGGCCTTGGCCTGATCGCTGGCCCGATGGGCAAGTGCGCCCAATTCCCCATGCACCTCTGGCTGGACGAGGCGATGGAGGGTCCCAACCCCGCCTCGATCCTGCGCAATTCGGTGGTGGTGGCCTGCGGCGCGATTGTGTTGCTCAAGCTGATGCCGGTGGTGGCGGTGTCGCCGGTGGCCACCACCGTGCTGCTGGCCGTGGGCACGATCAGCGCCCTCGGCGGTGGCCTGGTGGCCATTGCCCAGGTGGATCTCAAGCGCGCCTTCAGCTACTCCACCACCTCCTATCTGGGGCTGGTGTTCATCGCGATTGCCCTGCAACAGCCGGGCCTTGCCCTGCTGTTGCTGTTTGCCACCGGTCTGGCCCGGGCACTGCAGTTCATGAGTGTGGGCAGCATCATCGCCACCACCAATTGCCAAGACCTCACCGAGCTCGGCGGCCTGGGCACACGGATGCCAGCCACCGCTTCGGCGTTCCTGGTGGGGAGTGCCGGGGTGGTGGGCCTGCTGCCCTTAGGGGGTTTCTGGTGTTACGGCTTGCTGGTGGAAAACTTCCGCCAGATGGCTCCGGCCTTTGCCGTGATCTTTCTGCTCACCAACGTGCTGGCGGCAGCGAACGTCACCCGCGTGTACCGCTCGGTGTTCATGGGCCCCGCCATGCCCAAAACCAAGCGAACCCCTGAGGTGAACTGGCTGATGGCCCTACCGATGGTGAGCCTCACCGTGATCGTGCTGCTGCTGCCAGCGATCATGCAGCGCATTGATCCGGTGCCCGGCATCAGCGCCTTCTCGCTGCCGGTGGCAGCAGCCGTGATCGGCAGCGGCCTGCTTGGGATCCTGCTTGGTGCGTTAACGCCCTTGGATGAATTCTGGTCGCGCTCGCGTCAGCCGTTGGTGCGCGTGGTGCAAGACCTGCTCGCTTACGACTTCTACACACCTGAGATTTATCGCCGCACGATCGTGAACCTGGTGGCCTCCCTCGCCACCTTCACCCGCTGGTTTGACATCACCGTGATCAAGGGCAGCGTGGACGGCTTGGGCCGGCTATCGCTCGCCACTGCAGAAGGCCTGAAGCTCACCGTGAGCGGCCAGCTGCAGAGCTACGTGCTCACGGTGGTGCTGGCAGTGGTGCTGTTCATCGGCGGGCTGCAGGTGCTGCGGGGTGTGAGCTGAAGCCGATGCTGCTCTCTTCCCTCCTGCTGATTCCCTTTCTGGGAACCCTGGCTCTGATGCTGTGGCCGGGCAACCCAAGCCCGGGCCGGCTGCGCCAGATCACGATCGCGATCCTGGTGCTGCAGCTCGCGATGAGCGTGGTCACCGCGCTGCAGTTCAACCCGGATCAAGCGGGCATGCAGCTCCAGGAGCTGCATCGCTGGCTGCCTGGTATCGGCCTCGATTACGCCCTGGGTGTGGATGGTCTGTCGCTGCCGCTGGTGCTGATCAACGGCGCCCTCACCCTTGTGTCAGCCGTGATCACGCGCGACATCAGCAAGCGCCCACGCCTCTACTTCGCGATGCTGCTGCTGATCAGCGGTGCGGTGAATGGTGCATTCCTGGCAGAAAACCTGCTGCTGTTCTTCCTCTTCTATGAACTGGAGCTGATTCCGCTCTGGCTGTTGGTGTCGGTGTGGGGCGGTGTGAACCGGGCCTATGCAGCAACGAAATTCCTGATCTTCACCGCCATCTCCGGGATGCTGATCCTGGGAGCTTTCCTCGGCCTGGCGCTGCTCACGGGCACGGTGGATTTCAGCCTCACGCCGGTGCTCAGCGAGCGGCTGGCGATGGGCGGCCAGCTCTGGCTGCTGGGAGCGCTGCTGATCGGCTTCGGCATCAAGATCCCGCTGGTGCCTCTGCACAACTGGCTGCCTGACACCCACACCCAGGCCTCCACGCCGGTGTCTGTGTTGCTGGCGGGTGTGTTGCTCAAGCTGGGTACCTACGGACTGCTGCGGTTTGGCCTGCAGCTGTTCCCCGAGGCCTGGGCAAAACTGGCTCCAGGCCTGGCGATCTGGGCCGCGATTTCTGTGCTGTACGGATCCCTAGCCGCCATCGCCCAGACCGACATGAAGCGGATGGTGGCCTACAGCTCCGTGGGCCACATGGGCTACGTGTTGCTGGCCGCCGCGGCCAACACCCCCGTAAGCCTGTTGGGAGCCGTGTTCCAGATGGTGAGCCACGGCCTCATCTCAGCGCTGCTGTTCCTACTGGTTGGCATCGTTTACCGCAAAACCGGCACGCGCGATCTGGAGGTGTTGCGGGGCTTGCTGAACCCCGAACGGGGCCTTCCACTCACCGGCTCGCTGATGATTGTTGCCGTGATGGCGAGTGCGGGACTCCCCAGCATGGCCGGGTTCATCTCCGAATTCCTGGTGTTCCGCGGCAGCATCGCCGCCTTCCCCCTGGCCACCTTGCTCTCGATGGTGGGTTCAGGCCTGACGGCGGTGTATTTCCTGCTGCTGGTGAACCGGGCCTTCTTTGGCCGCTTGGCGATCACCCCGCCCAGCGGCGATCCAATCGCCGACTCCCGCCTGGATGTTCAGCTGAACACGGTGGCTCCACGAGAAACCATCCCAGCCCTGGCACTGGCCGCCGGCATTGTGTTTATCGGTCTGGTGCCCAGCAGCCTCGGCCATCTGAGCGAAGCGGCCACCACGGCCCTCGCCACCCTCAACGGAGGAGTGAGCTGAGATGCCTGTTATTTCCCAGGATCTGGTTCAGGCCAATCTCTCGATCGATCAGCAGGAAGTGAAACGCCGCCTGCTGGCCGGCGAAACCCTGCTCATCGACACGCCCGACCACCTGCTGGAGGTTGTGGGTGTGCTGGAGAGCTATGGCGAGGTGCTCGATGCCTACAGCATCAACCTGATCTATCAGGCGGAAGAGCAGTTTCTCAATCCGTTCCCACTCTTCAAATATCTCGACGGTGATCTCAATCCCGCCAAAATCTGGCGCCACCTGAACCACGACCGCATCAACTTCGAATATGCGGAGTACTGCCAGAAGGCGATGTTCTGGCATGCCACCGGTGGCATGGATGCCTACCTCGATTCAGCCGAGTTCGCCGAGAACTGCCGCCGCATCATTGCGGCCAAACGCCGCCGCGACCCGCTGCTGGCGCTGCTGAATCCTCTGTTTCCCGGCTTCCTGCCGGAACTGATCCGCTCGGCGGCCACCACCCATGCGCTTGGGCAGTTCTGGCGGGTGATGAGCGATCTGTTCCTCGATCTGGCCGCCGCCGAGCGAGACGGCCGTGTGCGCAGCATTCCCCAGGTGGTGGAGTTCATCAAAGACGGACTCGTGGCCGCCGCAGCCAATCCGATCAACTACGGGGTGGTGATCAATGGCGAGCGCTACTGGGTGCTGCCACCGGAGGCGGGCCTCACCTTCCTGGTGGATGTGGCCGTGCCCTACGTGGAGGCGGTGTTCCTGCGGGGAATGCCGTTCCTGGGCACCGTGAGCTTCAACGCCCAGGCCCAGCAGATCTCCCCCGATCAGGCCCAATTCACCTACGGCGCGCTCTATGCCGACGCGCTGCCGAGCATGGGGGCGGGCATTCCCCCGAGCCTGCTGATGCAGGACATGTACCGCCACCTGCCCGAGAAGCTGCACCAGTGGTATCTCGAGCGCACCCGCGGCGAAGGCGATGTGCGCGTGAAGATCTGCATGAGCTTCCAGAAGTCGATGTTCTGCGTGACCAACGCAGCCATCAACGGCACCATGCCCCACCCGCTGAGCAGCAGCGATGCCGCAGCCCAGGCCGCCAACGCCGCTTACGCGGATGCCTGGGCCCAGCGCCTAGGCATCGCCCGCACGGATTGCCTAGCAGCGTAAGTTCGAAGCCATGGATCACCAGTGGAACCCCCGGCCCAAGCCCGATCGCATCGAGTGGCTGGAGCGCCGGATCGAATTCAGCGATTACGCCAGCAACCGCGCCTTTCTCGATCGGCTCAACGATTTTTGTGAGGCCGAGGGGCGCTACCCAGACATCAGCTTCGGGCGTACATACGTGAACATCACCCTGCGGGCAGAAGGCGAAGACACCGCGATCAGCGAGGCTGACCACGCTTTCGCTGCCGCGATCGATGGCCTCGTCTGAGCAAGCGCCGCCAACGCCGGACGACACACCGGTGGATCTTCAAGCCGCCTTTGAGGGGGCCCAGGTGCATGAGGTGCTGGCGCAGCTGGATGAGGAACTGATCGGCCTACGCCCGGTGAAAACCCGCATCCGCGAGATTGCGGCGCTGCTGGTGGTGGACCGGGCCCGCAAGCAGGTGGGCCTGGCCACCACGGCACCGAGCCTGCATATGTCGTTCACAGGCCGGCCTGGCACGGGCAAAACCACGGTGGCGGCACGGATGTCGCAGATCCTGCACCGCCTTGGCTACGTGCGCAAAGGCCACGTGGTCACCGCCACCCGCGACGATCTGGTGGGTCAGTACATCGGCCACACCGCACCGAAAACCCGCGAAATCCTCAAAAAAGCGATGGGCGGGGTGCTGTTCATCGATGAGGCCTACTACCTCTATCGCCCCGAAAACGAACGCGATTACGGCGCCGAAGCGATTGAGATCCTGCTCCAGGTGATGGAGAACAACCGCGACGATCTGGTGGTGATCTTCGCTGGCTACAAGGAGCGGATGGATGTGTTCTATCAGAGCAATCCAGGCCTCTCCTCGCGGGTGGCCAACCACATCGACTTCCCCGATTACAGCGCCGAGGAACTGCTGGCGATCGCGCGGCTGATCCTGGCGGAGGAGAACTACCGCTTCAGCGAAGAAGCCCTCGCCGCCTTCGCCGACTACATCCAGCGGCGCATGCAACTGCCCTTCTTCGCCAACGCCCGCTCGATCCGCAATGCGATCGATCGCGCCCGCATGCGTCAAGCCAATCGCCTGTTCAACCGCATGAACAGCAGCAACCTCACCAAGCTCGATCTGATCACGATCGAAGCCGACGACATCACGGCCAGCCGGGTGTTTTCCGGCCAGGTGGAAGGGCTCGATCCGAGCGAACCGATCACCGGCTGAAGCTCATTTTGTGCGGCGCCGCGAATCGATCTGCAGGAGATCGCGCACCTGCTGCACCTGGCGGCCCAGTTGCGGATCAGCGGACAGCTTCTTATCGATCTGCTCCACGGCGTACATCACGGTGGAGTGATCCTTGCCGCCGAATTCATCGCCGATGCGCGGCAGTGACAGGTTGGTGCCCTGGCGCATCAGATACATGCCTACCTGGCGGGCCTGGCTCACCGCCCGCTTGCGGCTGGGGCTCTTCATCTCCTCCACGCTCACGCCAAACACCTCAGCCACTTTGTTCAACACCTGAGCGGGGGTCACCTCCACCTCCACGCCGGCGGGATCGAGCATTGGGGCCACCGATTCCACCGTCATCGGCAGACCGGTGATCGAGGCGAAGGCCACGGCGCGGGTGAGGGCGCCTTCGAGTTCACGGATGTTGGAGGTGAAGCGGCCGGCCAGGTACTGAATCAGATCTCTGGGCAGATTCACCCGCTCGTGTTCGGCCTTCTTGTGCAGGATCGCCATGCGGGTTTCCAGATCGGGCGCCTGAATATCAGCGATCAGGCCCATCGAGAAGCGCGAGATCAACCGCTCCTGAAGGCGCGGAATCTGCGAAGGCGGCCGATCGCTGGCGATCACGATTTGCCTGCCCGCCTCGTGCAGGGCATTGAACGTATGGAAAAACTCCTCCTGGGTGTATTCCTTGCCTTCGATGAACTGAATGTCGTCCACCAGGATCAGATCAGCGGCGCGGTAGCGATCGCGGAACTTCTGCATGCCGTCCTTGCGGATGGCCTGGATCAGATCGTTGGTGAAGGTTTCGGTGCTCACGTAAGCCACGCGGGCATCCGGGTCGATCTCAAGCCGGTAGTGACCGATCGCCTGCATCAGGTGGGTCTTCCCCAAGCCCACACCACCACAAATAAACAGTGGGTTGAACTCACGGCCGGGAGCTTCGGCCACCGCGAGTGCTGCCGCATGGGCCATGCGGCTGTTGGGGCCCACCACGAAGCGGTTGAACACGTAGCGGGGGTTGAGGCCTGGGGCCAACTTGCGGGGCGCCTCACCCGTGGGGAGGCGCTGGCCAGCGGCGGGCAAGGAGGATTCACCTACAGGGCTGGCCTCACCCGGAGCCGCAACGGCCTGAGCGCCATGGCCATTGAGCGCCTGAGCCAGGTCTGGATCGGTGCCGGCCTCCACCTGAACGCTGATCTTGCGGCCGGCGATCTCGCTGGCCACGGCCGAGATGGTCACCAGATAGTTCTTGCGCAGCCACCCGCAGGCGAAGGCGTTGGGCGCCAGAAGCTGCAGCTGACTGCCTTCGAATCCAGCACAGCGGGCGGGCCGGATCCAGGTTTCAAAGGTTGGTTTGGAGAGGTTGCCCTGGAGCGCTTCTTGAACCTGACGCCACAGCGTTTCGCCTTGCTGCACCGCCACACAAACCCTTCCGGGCCACGAATATAAGGGCAGTCCCCGGAGGGGTCCGTCTCCAATGATGCGCATCACAAGCCGCCCATCCCTGCTCGGCGCCCTGCTGCTGGCAGGGCTTCTCAGCGCCTGCAGCGGGGGGCTTCCTGGACGCCGAGGCGGAGATCCCACCCGTGTCAGCGATGCCCCACCGAGCGCTGGCCTGCAGCCCGGCAACAACTTCATCGTGAGCGCCGTGGAGAAGGTGGGCCCCGCCGTGGTGCGCATCGACACGGTGCGGCGCGTGGTGAACCCGCTGGGCGGCCTGTTCGGCGGCGGCCCCTCGATTCAGCAGCAGCAGGGACAGGGCTCGGGCTTCATCACCCGCTCCGATGGGGTGATCCTCACCAATGCCCACGTGGTGGAAGGCGCCAGTGAGGTGGGGGTAACGCTGCCTGATGGCCGCAGCTTCCGCGGCAAGGTGCTCGGTGCCGACCCCGTGACCGACGTGGCTGTGGTGAAGGTGGCCGCCGCCGGCCTACCCGTGGCCCCACTGGGCGATTCAGAGAAGGTGCGCCCCGGTGAGTGGGCGATCGCCATCGGCAACCCCCTCGGCCTCGACAACACCGTGACCGCCGGCATCATCAGCGCCGTGCAGCGCACCAACGCGGTGGGCGAGGGCCAGCGGGTGCCCTATCTGCAAACCGACGCCGCGGTAAATCCCGGCAACAGCGGCGGACCGCTGATCAACGAGCGGGGCCAGGTGATCGGCATCAACACCGCCATCCGCAAGGCGCCTGGCGCCGGCCTGAGTTTTGCGATCCCGATCAACCTGGGCCGCCAGATCGCTGCCCAGATCCTGGAGAGCGGCCGCGCCTCCCATCCCTATATCGGGGTGCGGTTGCTTTCGCTCACCCCAACCCTGGCCAGGGAGGTGAATGCCACCAACGCCGAATGCCAGCTGCCGGAGAGCAACGGCGTGGTGGTGGTGGAGGTGATGCCCGGCAGCCCAGCGGCCCGCGGCGGCCTGCGGGCCTGCGATCTGATTGAACGCGTGGGCAAGAGCGTGGTGGACAACCCCTCCGAGGTGCAGGTAGCCGTGGATCAGGGACGGGTGGGTGAAGCGCTGAGCATGCAAGTGCAGCGGGGTGATCAACAGCTCAACCTGCAGCTCCGGCCCGCTGAACTGCCGCGCCAAAACTGACGCCATGGCGATCGCGGGGCGCCAGCTGGTGGTGCTGGCCCGCTGGCCAGCACCGGGCCGCTGTAAACGGCGACTGGCCGCCAGCATCGGCTCGATCGCCCGCGCCGCGGCAGTGCAGCGCCAGCTCACCGATCACACCCTGGCGGTAGCAGCAAGAGCCGCGGCCTCCTGCCCAGCGCAGCTGAGCCTGGCGGTGGCTGGGCTGGGCGCCAGGGCATCCAGGCGCTGGCAACAGCATCTGCAAGCGAGCAGCGGTTGCCCCAGCCTGCAGCTGGTACCGCAAGGCGGCGGCACTCTCGGCTGCCGCATGCACGGCCAGCTGCGCCGCTGCTTTGCGGCTGGCGCTGAGCAGGTGGTGTTGATCGGCACGGATCTTCCGGAGCTTGAACCCGGCGATCTGGAGCAGGCGTTCGCGCAGCTGAATCAAGCTCCGGTGGTGCTGGGGCCAGCCCTCGATGGCGGCTATTGGCTGATCGGCTTCAACCGGGGTGGTTTTTTGAAGGGCAGCCGCCGACTGATGAGCGGCATCGCCTGGGGCAGTGATCAGGTGCTGCAGCAGAGCCTGAAGCAGGCGGCAGAGCTTGCGCTTCCCGTTGGGCTCTTGCGGCAGCAGAGCGACCTCGACACCGCCGCCAGCCTGCGCCCCTGGTTGCGGCGATGATCGGAGCTTGATCCGCAGCTGGGCATGATCCAGGGCGACCCCAACGCCATCCCCCCGCCGAAGCTGGCCCGCCGCAACGCCGGGCGGGTGCTGTTTCAGCTCACCTACCGGATGCGCTGGGATCTGGCCGTGATGGCAGCACTGTGCGTCATCGGCTTGATGCTGCGGATCAGCCCACAGCTGAAAAACCTGGTGCTGATGGAGGGCGCCTCGCTCACCGTGCTCGGCATCGCCGTTTCCGTGTTCGTGGCCTTCCGCAACACCCAGGCCATCAACCGCTGGTGGGAATCACGCATCCTCTGGGGCTCAATCGTGAACCTCAGCCGCCACTGGCGCGACAGCCTCCGCACCCTGTTGGCCAGCCAGGGCGATGCCGCCACCAGCCAGCAACAGATGGTGTCGTTGCAGGTGTTGCTCTGCTGGCTGCTCAACTTTGAGCTGCGGGGCTACTGGCGCAGGGACGCCCGCCAGGCCGTCGACGCGCTCTGTACCAGGCTGGCTCTCCCGAGCGATCTCCGGCTGCAGCACGGGATGCTGCACAAAGCCGATGCCATCGCGCGCCTCCACCGCGACGGCCGCATCAACGACTGGGGCCGTGATGCGCTGCTGCGCAGCTGCGAAACCTTCAGCAACGCCCTGGGGGGATTGCAGCGCATTCGCAATTCGCCGATCCCACCCACCTACGACGTGTTTATCCGTCTGATCTGCTGGTTTTACGGCTACGCGCAGTTCCTCAACTTCAGCAACCGTGGTGATGCCTGGGAAGGGCTGGTGCTGTTTCTGGGATTTGTCACGGCGGAGCGCGTGGGCGCCTACGTGGAAAACCCCTTCGATCGCGATGGCAGCAGCTTCTGTGTGCCGATGGATTCGGTGTGCACCACCATCAGCGGCGATCTGCTGTGCGCCCACGACCCACTGGCGCAGCTGCCCATCAGCCGCGATCCCAGCCTCTGGTCGTGAGCCGCCCAGCGCTGGCTGTGGTGATCCCAGCCCTGAATGAAGGGCAACGGCTGCCTCTGCTGCTGGCGGATCTGGCCCAGGTGCCCCCCACTCTGATCAGGGAGCGGGTGGTAGTCGATGGCGGCAGCGACGATGGCACCCCGTTGATCGCCCGCCTGGCCGGTGCCCAGGTTGTGCAGAGTCCTGCTGGACGGGGACAGCAACTGCGCCGAGGCATCAATGCCACAACGGCTCCCTGGTTGTTGCTGTTGCATGCCGATGCACGCCTCTGCCACGACTGGGCGCTGGTGGTGCAGAGAGCGCTGCAGCAAGCGCCAGGGGCCTGGGCCTTTGATCTGGCGATCGATGCCCCGGGCCTCAGCTTGCGGCTGCTGGAGCTGGCGGTGCGGCTGCGCTCCCGCTGGCGGCAGCTGCCCTACGGCGATCAGGGGCTGTTGGTGCCCCGGAGCCTGCTGGAGCAGGCCGGCGGGATGCCTGAGCTCGCGCTGATGGAAGACCTGCTGCTGATCCAGAGGCTCAGGGCCATCACCCGGATCCGCAGCCTGCAACGGCCCCTGCAGGTGGATGGCCGCCGCTGGCAACGGCACGGCGTGATCGGCACAGCCTGGCGCAACGCCCAGCTGCGTCAGGCCTGGCGCCAAGGCATCAGCGCTGATCAGCTGGCCCAGCGCTACTACGGCAACCGCCGGTGAGCTGATGTGGAGGTTCGCTCACGAGGCTGTTGGCTCAAGCCGATCAGCCCCAACAGAATGGGCTGAGCGAGGTGGCAAGCCCGTTACATGGAGCGCCCCACACGCTGGTTGAGCAACCTCAGCGGCGAATGGCAACGGCTGCGGCAGGAGCATCCCCGCAGCCTGAGCGCAGCACTGCTGATCTGGGTGCTGTTGAGCGGATCGCTGGCCGGAGTGCTCTGGCATCAACGCTGGCTGCTGCTGCAACAGAGCCAGGCCCACCAGGGGGAAACCGATCAGGGCCTGCTGGAGCTGCGGGTGAACAGCCACAAGATCACCGCGCTCGACTGGGGGCACTGGGACCCCCTGTATGCCTACGCCGGTGGAGACGATCCCAGCTTCGTGGCCCGCGAACTCAACAACTCCTCAATTATTCAGGACGGTCAGGGGCTGCTGGTGGTGGATGCACAACAGCGTCAGCTGTTGGCGCGCGGGGCAGCGATCGCCACAGGGATGTCAGCGCCGCTGCGCCAGTGCCTGCACAAACAACTGGAGCGCCTGGCGGGTCGCAGCGCCCAGGGGGAGGGGCATCAGGCCTTCGGCTTCCACTGCCAAGCCGCTGATCAATCGGTGCTGGGGGCGGGCACTGCGATCCGCCGCAGCGGCGGGGGTGGGCCCGAGCGGGGCTGGCTGCTGCACTTCAGCCGCATCGAGCGACCCAGCTACAACACAGCCGTGAACGCGGCCTTCAGCCGGATCAACAGCAGCCTGCATAACGCGGCCAGCAGCCAGAGCATCCCCGCCACGGCCGTGAGCGAGCTGCTGCCCGCAGGCCAGGCCCTGCAGCTCAAGCCGGCTTTGCACCCGTGGCGGCAGCGCTGGCAAGCGCTGGTGGAGATGGCGCCGGGCTGGATCGGCCTGAACGCTCTGGTGGGCCTCGCGGGGATCGGCGGGTTGATGGGCCTGCGCCAGCTGCGCCTGCTGCGGCAGGAGCTACCGGGCCCCTTGCTCAGCCGCAGGGCCCTGCTCCAGGCGATCGGCCCGCCCGGCGGTGCACCACCAGGGCTATGGATCGCGGCGCTGCAGGTGAAGGTGCTGCTGTTCCGCGATGCCATCCGCCAGAGCAGTCAGGCCCAGCACCAGGCCCTGGCCTGGCTGGGGGAGCGACTGCAGCAGCTTGAGCCCGGCAGCGTTCTGGGCCTTGGCGACAACAACACCCTGCTGCAGGTGCTCCGCCCAAGTGGGGCCAACGGCATCGATCCCAGCGAAGCCCGGCGTGGCATCGAGCAGGTGTTGCGGGAGCTGGAGCAGGCCATGGCCGAAACGATGCAGCTGGCGGTGGGTGGGATCGTCACCGAGCTCGAGCGCAGCGATCCCTCCCAGCAACTGGCGGATCTGGCCTTGGTGCTCGCCCACAGCGACACCGCCGAGGTGGTGCACCTGCTGCCCGACAACGTGGCCGAGCAAGCCCGGCAACTGCGACAGCAACAGAGGCGCGATTTCGACCTAAGCCGCGCAATCGCCACCCTCGAGGAGCATCGCTACGCCCTAGAGCCGGTGCTGGAGCTGGTGCATGGCCAACGGCGGCTGGCCTACAGCGAGATGCTGTTTCGCCTCCCGCAGGAACTGGAGAGCTCGATCAGCGTGCAAGAGCTGGTGCTGGCCCTCGAGCGCAACAACAACGTGCATCTGCTCGATCAGCTGATGTTGGGGCGGGCCATCGCCCTCTTGCGGGAGCCCTGGGGACAGGAGCAGATGCTGGGGGTGAACATCTCGGCCGTGAGCTTCGGATCAGAGCTGCATCTGCAGGCGATGGTGGATCTGGTGCGCGCGCTGCCGGGATCGGTGCGGCGGCGGCTGGTGCTGGAGGTGACGGAAACGGCGCTGGTGAACAAACCCGAGTTGTGGGAGCAGCGACTGCAACAGCTCCGCGATTGCGGCGTTCGGATTGCCATCGACGATTTCGGGGTGGGCTACGCCTCGATCGCCTACTTGTTTCAGCTCCGCCCCGACTTTCTCAAGCTCGACCTCACCTACACCCAACGGCTCGGCGACGCCAATGTGGATGCCCTCGTGGCTTTTCTGCTGCGTTACGGCGAGCTCAACCGCTGCGGCCTGATCCTCGAAGGCATCGAAACGGAGGAGCAACTCGAGTACTGGCAGGAGCGGGGTGTCCGCCTGTTTCAGGGGTACCTGTTCAAAACCGCCAGCTGAAGCAGCCGTTCAGGGGGCGTACCAGAAGGCACAGCGGCGCTGCTGGGGCTCAAGCTCCCAGCCTTGGGCGCTGTAAAACTCCACCACACCCGGATCGGCAAACAAGGTGATGCGCTCCACCTGCTGAGCCCGCAGCAGATCGATCACGTAGGTCATCAGCTGTTTGCCCAAGCCAACGCCCTGATACAGGGGGTGAACCGCCACATCCCACACGGTGGCTTCGATCACGCCATCGCCGGTGCAGCGGGCAAAGCCCACCAAACGCGGCAGGCGCGGGTCGTGACGCCAGAGGCCCACCACCAGCAAGCTGTTCTCCAGGGCCTTGCGCACACGCCGAAGCGGCCGGCGGCTCCAGCCCACGGCATCGCAGAGCTGCTCGAGCTCATAGAGATCGATCTCCCGGCAGGTGCTAAGCACCAGGCTGAGCTGGGGATTGGGCGTGGGGCAAACGCGGTGGCCCAGCCCGTAAAGGCCCTCGAGCTCGGTGGTGGGAGAGCTAAGCATTGGCATGATCCTCCCCCACTCTGGCCAAAGCTGATGCAGGCTGGAGACCCTTCAAGCACCGGAAGCTCCCCTGAAGCGCTCCCCCCTGCTGGTGTGTGTGCACGGCTGGTTGCTCTCGGGCCGGCTCTGGCAACCGCTCACCGACCAGCTCAACCCCTACTGGGACAGCTGGAGCCCGGACCTGCCGGGTTTTGGTGATCAGCCGCGGCCCCGCGGGCTGCAGCCCAGCCTGGCGAGTTACGGGCGCTGGCTGGCGGATGCGGCACGAGAGCAGGCCGGTGATCGGCCGCTGGTACTGATCGGCCATTCCCTCGGCGGCAGCCTGGTGGTGCATGCCGCGGGGCACCTGGGCGATCAGCTGGCTGGCGTGGTGCAGGTGGCGGCCGGCGGGGGGGTGTTTCAACCCCGACCCTTCCGGATGGTGCGCCGCGGTGGAGCGGCCTTCCTGCGCTGGCGCCCCAGCTGGCTGGCGCAGCTGCCCGGCACCGAAGCGATCCGCAGCCCCCTGGTGGCTGAGCTGCGGGCGGCGCGCGGATTGCTCGCTTCGAGCATGCAACGGGGAGCGGTGCAACAGCTGCCGGGGCTGGTGGCGCAACTGCAGGTGCCCAGCCTCTGGGTGGCCGGCAGCCGCGACACGGTGATGGAGCCGCGTTACGTGCGCCACCTGGCGGGCTACAGCGCCGAGCACCAGTTCGAACTCCTGGAGGGCGAGGGCCATCTGCTGATGCGCACCGCCCCAACCCAGCTGGCGGCGCTGCTCAACGAGTGGTTGGAGCAGCAGGGTCTACCCAAACGCAGCGACGAGGCTCAGAGCCTGGCGAGCCCCCGCTCCTGGAGCTCCGCCAACTGCGCGTAGAGACCACCCGCAGCCCGCAGCACTTTGTGACTGCCCTGCTCAATCAGCCGGCCGCGCTTCAATACAAGGATCCGATCGGCCGCCTCCACGGTGGCCAAACGGTGGGCGATCACGATGGCGGTTCGATCGCAGAGCAAACGATCGAGGTCGCATTGAAGGGTGGCCTCGGTGGAGGGATCGAGGAAAGCGGTGGCCTCATCCATCACCAGCACCGAGGGGTCGCGGATCGCTACACGCGCGACCGCCAGCAGCTGGCGTTCACCGGAGGAGAGATTGCCGCCGCGCTCGCGCAGCTCCGTGGAGAGCCCTTGAGGCAAGCGCTGCAGCAGCGGGTCGAGCCCCAACTCACTGCAGAGGCGCTGCAGGTCAGCGTCGCTGATCGAGCCGTCGAGGCGGAGGTTGTCGGCCACGTTGCCGCTGAACAGGAAGGTGTCCTGCAGCACCACGCCGAGCCGTTGGCGCAGGGTGGGGATCGGCAGTTCGCGAATGTCGATGCCATCCAGCAGGATCCGGCCCTGCTGCGGTTCATAGAGGCGGCAGAGCAATCGGATCACCGTGCTCTTGCCCGATCCGGTGGGGCCCACGAGGGCCACGTGCTCGCCGGGGGCGATGCGGAAGGAGAGGTTGGTGAGGATCGGATCGTCGGAGCGGTAGGCGAACGACACGTTGTCGAACACCACCTCACCGGCGCTGCTGCGCTTGCCGCCGCTCACCAGCGCCGCTGCGGAGCGCTGCTCCTGGGGCAGCTCCTGAATCTCGATCGGCTCCTCCATCAGCTCGCCGATCCGTTCCACAGCGGTGAGGCCGCCCTGGATCTGGGTGAAGCGTTCCGCCAGCTGGCGCAGCGGATCAAACAGGCGCTGCGAATAGAGGATGAAGGTGGTGAGGGTGCCCAGGCCCATGGCCCCGGCGGTCACCATCCAGCCACCCAGGGCGAGCACCAAGGCAATCGCCCCGAGCGACACCCACTCGATCAGAGCGGAGATGGCGGAGTCGTAGAAGATTGTGCCGTTCACCGCCTGGCGGTAGGCCTCAGTGGTGCGGCCGAAACGGGCGGAGTTGTAGGCCTCGCGGCGGAACATCTGAACCACCTCAAGACCTTGCAGGTTTTCCTGAAGATCGGCGTTGAGCTGGCTGAGCTCCTCGCGCACCCGGTAGTTGGCTTTGCGGTAGCGGCGCTGCAGCCAGAGCATGGTGAGCGTGACCGGCACCTGGGAGGCCAGCAGCAACACTCCCAATCGCGGTTCGATCGCGATCATCGTGGCGGCGATCACCAGCAGGGTGACCAGATCCGCCAGCAAGCCCACCGCGCCGCTGCCGAACACCTCGGCCAGGGCGTCCACATCGCTGGTGAGGCGGGTGAGCAGCTTGCCCACCGGCGTGCGGTCGTGGAAGCGCAGGGAGAGATCGAGGGCGTGGGCGAAGAGGTCGTTGCGGATCCGGGCCGTAAGCCGCTGACCCACCGCCTGCACGTTGAAGCTCTGCAGGCCCTGCAGCCCCAGCCTCACCAACACCGCAACGAGCAGCAGCAACACCAAGGTGCGCAGCTGTTGCGCCAGGGGCAGAGGTTCAAGCCAGGCCAGCACCGGCTCCTGACGCAACGCGGAAATGGCTTGCCCCACCAGCAAGGGCTGCACCGCAGCCGCACCGGCCACTGGGATCAGCAGCACCAGGGTGAGCAGGAGGCGCCGGCGATCGCGGCCCAGGTAGGGCAGCAGTCGCAGCAGTCGTTGTCGATCGAGATGGGCCATCAGGCCGCCGGCCGGCTGGACACCGCCGCGATCTGATCCACGATCGCCTGCAGCTCCCCGCCATCAAGGCGCAGCGCCAGGGGATGCCCCACCAAACGGGCCGTGGAGTGGAAGAGATCTTCGATGGCGATCAGGCCGTTTTCCACCAGTGTGCGGCCGGTGGCGACCAGGTCGACAATCGCCTCGCTCATGCCGGTGATCGGGCCGAGCTCTACGGATCCGGCCAGGTGGATCAGCTCCACCGGCAAATCCAGGGCCTCGAAGTACTCCTCAGCGCAGCGGGTGAACTTGCTGGCAATGCGGCAATGGGCGGGCAGGTCGGCGGCGCGGCGGTAGGGGCTGGTGGCCTTCACCGCCACGCTCATGCGGCAACCGCCAAATCCCAAATCCACCAGATGGGCCACCGGCAGCTGGTGTTCGCGCAGCACGTCGTAGCCCACCACCCCGAGCTGGGCCTGGCCGTAGGCCACATACACGGGCACATCGGCGTTCCGCACCAGCAACGCACGGGCGCGGCCGCAGGCGCTGGGCACCATCAGCTGGCGATTGCCCGGCTCGAGCACGGCAGCGAAATCGAGCCCCGCAGCGGCGAAGCGAGCCACCGAATCCTTGAGGAGGGCTCCCTTGGCCAGCGCGACGGTGATCATGGGAGGCAGCCTGAACCGGGACTTTAACGATGCAACAGGCCACCACCACGGGCGCCAGCCGGGTGTCGCTGATTCCGGTGCTCAACGACAACTACGTGTTTGTGCTCCACGGCGAGGGGCCCGGTCCAGCCGTGGTGGTGGACCCTGCCGTGGCAGAGCCGGTGATCGCCTGGCTGGAGGAGCGGCAGCTGAGCCTCGCCGCGATCCTGCACACCCACCACCACCACGACCACATCGGTGGCGCCGCGGGCTTGCTGCAGCGCTGGCCTGCAGCTGCAGTAATCGCCAGCGCTGCCGATCGGACCCGCATTCCGCTGCAAACCCAAGGGGTGCAGGGCGGCGAGGAGCTCGAACTCCTGGGGCGCACCGCCCGGGTGCTGGAGGTGCCCGGCCACACGGCTCACCACATCGCCTTTTATCTGCCTCCCGCCTCAGGAGATGACGGCCACCTCTTCTGCGGTGACACTCTGTTTGCCGCCGGTTGCGGCCGCCTGTTTGAAGGCACCCCGGAGCAGATGCACCACTCGCTGCAGCAGCTGGCCTCCCTGCCGGAGGCCACCCAGGTGTGGTGCGCCCACGAGTACACCGCTGGCAATTTGCGCTGGGCCGCAGCGGAAGAGCCGGCCAACGCCGCGATCAACGAGCGGCTAGCCGCCGTGCTTCAGATGCGGGACGAGGGCAAGCCCACGATCCCCACCAGCATCGCGATGGAGCGCGCCACGAACCTGTTTGTCCGGGCAGCGGACCCTGCCAGCCTGCGGCGCCTACGCGGCAGCAAAGATCTCTGGAAGGGCTGATCGCTGCTCTAGCTGGCGGCGGCGCAGAGCTCCACACCGTCGGGGAAGAGGCGCACGGGCTCACCGGCACGCAGCCGCAGGCGGCAGCGCTGACCGCGGCTGTAGTCCTCAGCCAGAGGTAAGCGGAGGCGCAAACGCTGATCACCGCACTGCACCTGATACAGCCACTCGCGGCCGAGGAACTCACGGCCCAGCACCCAGGCCTCGGCGTTGTCGTCCGGGATGAACGTGATGCCTTGCGGGCTCACCAACACCTGTAGGTCTGCATCAGTGGCGGGCGGCAGCGCCGCGCCGGCGGGAGCCTCGAGGGCACCGAGGGGCGTGGTGAGGCGGGCGCCCTGCCACTGGGCCGGCAGCAGGTTGCTCTGCAACACAAAGCGGCCCACAAAGGCGGTGGCCGGGGCCGACACCAAATCCTCCGGCTTGGCGCACTGGTGCAAATGGCCGGACTCCAGCACCGCTACCCGATCGCAGATGGCGAGGGCTTCCTCCGGGTCGTGGGTCACGATCACGCCGCTGGCGCCGCAGCGGGCGAGCACACCGGGAAGCTCCGCCCGCAGACGCAAGCGCACCTCCACATCGAGGTTGGAGAAGGGCTCATCCAGCAGCACCAGCGAGCAGCCCGGCGCCAGGGCCCGGGCCAGGGCCAAACGCTGCCGCTGTCCACCCGAGAGTTCGTGGGGGTAGCGGCGCTCAAGACCTTTCAAACCGAGCAGCTCAAGCAACCAAGCCGCACGGCTGGTGTCCTGACCGCGCCGCAAACCGAAGCAGGCATTGCGCCAGGCATCGAGGTGCGGGAACAGGGCGTAGTCCTGAAACACCATGCCCACACCACGGCGCTCCGGGGGCAGCCAGCGATGGGGTCCCGCCACCTCCTGGCCGCCAATGCGCACAGCGCCTCGATCCGGCTTCTCAAAGCCCGCGATCAAACGCAGAAGGGTTGTTTTTCCGCATCCGGAGGGGCCGAGCAGTCCCACCAACTCGCCAGGCCGCAGCTGGAATTGGATGTCGCGCAGGGTCCAGTCGCCGCTGGAGGCGGGGCCGCGGTAGCGATGCCACACACCATCGAGCTCCACCTGGGGCCGCAAGGGCAACTCAGGGTTGGACAGCTCGATTCGCATCAGGCGGGTTCGCCATAGGCTCAGCGCCCATCTTCTCTCCCGCATGACCAGCCCCACGATCGAAGCCGTGACAACGAGCGCTGCTCCGGCACCGGTGGGTCCTTACAACCAGGCCGTGAAGGCCGGCGGCGTGCTCTATTGCAGCGGCCAGATCGCCCTCGACCCAACCACCGGGGCCATGGTGGGCGATGGCGATGTGGAGGCCGAAACCCGCCAGGTGCTCGCCAATCTGAAAGCGGTGCTGCAGGAAGCCGGCTGCACGCCCCAGCAGGTGGTGCGCACCACCGTGTTTCTGGCCGATCTGGGGGATTTCGCCAAGGTAAATGCCCTTTATGCCGAGGTGTTCGGCGCTGGTGTATCGCCGGCTCGGGCTTGCGTGGAGGTGGCCGCCCTGCCCAAGGGGGCCCGGGTGGAGATCGACTGCATTGCCGTGCTGGGCTGAATCACCCGAAAGGTGAGGTTGATCCGCTCCGCCACCACCCGCGCCCGCGCGGGCAACGCGTGCTGCCAGTGGCGCTGGCTGGGCGGATCCATCACCAATAAATCCCCGTCAGCCAGGTTGATCGCAAAGGGCGCTTCGCCGCCTTGACGCGGCCGAAAACGGAGATCACGGGCCACGCCAAGGCTGAGGGAGGCGATCGGTGCGTGAACGTCGAGTTCAGGTTCGTCGTCGGCATGCCAGCCCATGCAATCCGCGCCATCGCGGTAGCGATTGAGCAAGAGGCTGTTGAAGCGCACGCCGAGCTGCTCGTGGAGGAGCTCGCGCAGCAGCGAGAGCTCCTCGGTCCAGGGATGGATGCGCTGCTGCAGGCCGCTGTAGCGGTAGGAGCAGCCGGGATCGGCCACCCAGCAGGTGAGCCGTGGCGTGCGGTGCTGCTTTCCATACACCGTGACCAGGGGTTGCTCCCAGGCCAAGCCGCTGCCCAAGGCCTGCCGAAGGTTCTGGGTGTTGAGGCCCCGCTGCTGCAGCCAGGCCGGAGCGTGGCGCAGCTGCAGGCCAGATCGCTCAATCCGGATCAAGGCTGGGCAGACGTGATCCCCTGAGCCTGCTGCAGCGATGGCGGCGCCACGGGTAACAAACGCGTGGCCTGTTCCAGCAACGGCGTGGGATCAAGGGCCAACATGCGATCGCCGTCGCGGCGACGCAGCTCCACGTGCAGATGGGGGCCACTGGCGCGGCCGCTTTGACCCACGGTGCCCAAGGGGGTGGCCGCCGGCAGGAAATCGCCTGGCTGCACAGAGGCCGCCTGCAAATGGGCATAGAGCGTCTGCCAACCACGACCGTGATCGAGCACCACGGTGAGGCCATAGCCATCGAGCTCCTCCACCAGCACCACGTGCCCCGGCAACATCGCCAGGATCGGTGTGCCCTCAGGAGCCACCAGGTCTTGGCCGGCGTGCATGCGCCAGGCCTGACGGCTTTCGGAGTAACGCCAGCCGTAGGGATCGATCTCTTCGGCGGCCGTGGCCAAGGGGTAGACAAGCCGCAACGGTTCCCCGGGGCGCAGAGGCCAGGCGTCATCGCGCGACAGTCCCGCGGTCATCGCGCTGACCAGCACCACATCGGCAACGGGCGTCGCCTCTGGAATCAGGGCTGGCTTGGGCGGTAATGCGGATGCGCCGTCAGCGATCGGGCTGGGGTCAGCCTGGGTCGCCAAGGCCAGCGTTGTGCACCAGGCGAACAATCCGAGAACCAGTCGCTGACCTTTCACACCAGCCCGGCAATGGCTGGGGTCGTTGTAACGGGCCTCAAGCCAGGCGCCAGCGACGCCATCGCAACCAGTAGACCGGTGCATCAAGCGCCACGCAGCAGCCGTGAAGCCTCAACGCACCACTTGGCTGGCACTGCTCGCGCTGCTGGGCACAGCCCCAGCCCATGCGGGCTCCGTGACCGCCGGATCGATCATCAGCAAAACCGACGCCATCGCCAACGCCAGCGTCTCGATGCCGGCCGGAAGCCAGATCACAGGCGTGAAGTGCACCACGCTGATCCGCGACCTCTCTGCCCGCTACCGCTGCACCGTGCAGTGGATCTCTGCACCCAGCAAGGGCGACGGGTAAGCTCCGGTGCGGCGGGGCGTGGCGCAGCTTGGTAGCGCGGGTGCTTTGGGAGCACTAGGTCGCAGGTTCGAATCCTGTCGCCCCGATTGACTTCTCAGGGATTGGCCAAGGGCCATGTGAGATGGCATGTGAGATGGCCGGCCATCCGGGGCCCCCTCTCCCAGGCCCTCTTAGCCCTCGATTGATTGCGAAATCGCCTGTTGCGGAGACCTCTGGGCGCTGAGCGGCAGGCGCCTCCAGGCGCTTCGCGGAACGTCTTCCCTCAAATCTCTGAAGCTCTTCCAGCAATTGGATATCGGGCACTGAAGTCCCCACCCGGCAGCGGGGCGCGATGGTGCCATGCGGCGCAAGGGCTGCGCGAGTCGGTGAGGCCGCTACGCGGTCACCGACCCTTGCGCTCGCATGTTGGCCTTGCTCCTCGCCGCCGCCGGGATGGGTGGCGAAGGTCACGCTTGCCGTGCTGCTCTCCCGCGGCTGCGGTGGCCTAAGGGCTGGTCACCGGCGGTAGCTGCCATAGGGGCCCCAGCGATTCTCTCGCAGCTGCGCGGCGGGGGCGGGTTGATTCGGCTCAGATCTGATGGTCTTGATTCTCAGCGAGCCGGGGCTCCTCTATGGAGCTCAGCTTTTCGTAGATCCATTGCATCGCAGTGGCTCTGCTGCCTCTAGAGTGCATCTGTACTGGTAGAATAAGGGTTACGCCAAAGGCCCCGAGCCCATCGCCTGCGGCAACCTCATCGCCTGATCTCGCCATCAAAGCCGCGTATCTCTGAGCGGTTATGATGCCCCGATCAGTTGTCACTTTTGGCAACTGATTCCATGGTTATTTGTCATTCACTCGAGCCGCTTTCGGGCTCTGCTTACTCGCTTGTGATCGCGGCTGGTGGCGGCCGTGATCTGGCCTGGCCGCATCAGCGGGTCGCCGCTGAGCTGCTCGCCCGTAGCGGCGGCAGGCTGGTGCACCTGCTGCTCCATGGCGGTGCCCGCGGCGCCGATGCCGCCATCGGCCGAGCGGCCCATCAGCTGGGCTGGTCGTCTCTGGTGATGCCGGCCCAGTGGGAGCGCCACGGCCGGGCCGCCGGGCCAATCCGCAATCGTGAGCTGCTCCAGCAGGCCATTGCCCGAGCAGTGGCTCACACCTCCCCCGGCTCGATCGCTTCGGTGCTGGTGGTGGCCTTCCCCGGCGGCGCAGGCACCGCCTCGCTGGTGCAGCAGGCCCGGAGCATGGCCCCCCGATCTCCGGTGCCGATCTCGGTTGCGCAAGTCAGCCCCTCGGCCGGGCTCTGGGCTGTTCCTGCCTCCGCCCGCTCCTGAAGCCTTCCGCCCTATCGGCGCTCCGTTCTGTCTCTGGTTCATTCATTCCCCACACCCTCATGGCTGTTCTCACTCCCATCCCCGCCTCCGCTGCTGTCCTGGAGTCGGCTCCCTCAGCGGCAGGTCCGGTCTGTTCCCTCCAGCGGTCCGGTTCGCTGTGGCAGCTGGGCATCGAGGCCCAAGAGCTCACCACCGCCATCGGCCAGCTGGCTGAGCAGCTGGAAGGCGATGACCCCGAACAGCGCGCATCAGCTTTGGCTGAGCTGGAGGCCGCCCTGCTGGCAGAAGAGGGCAACAAGCAGGCCCTTTCAGCCAAGGCCGATGCCACCTGCTGGGTGATCGAACACCTGCGTGGCCAGGCCGCTTACCGCCAGCAGCAGGCCAAGCGCCTCAGCGATCTGGCCCGCTCCGATGCAGGCCGAGCCGATGCCCTTGAGGAGTCGCTGATCTTTGTCCTCACCCAGCTGCAGCCCAGCGCCACCCGGTTCTCGTTCCCGAACCACGAGCTCAGCAGCCGCAAATCCACGGCCGTCGTGATCGACGACGAGCAGGCCCTCGATTCCGAATGGCTCGCCGTCACCACCACCAGCAAGCCGGACAAGGCCGCCATCAAAGAGGCCCTCAAGGCCGGCCGCCAGATCACCGGCGCCCAGCTCCTCTCCCGCCGCAGCTGGCGCATCCACTGAGGGGGGCAGAGCCCCCCGTCGACATGGGCCTGCTGTACGGGCGGGCCCACGTCCCTCAATTGCAATCCCCAGCCCTTTTCGCCCGGAGCTCCACCATGGCCACCGCTGTCTTCTCCCCCGAGCAGATCGCTGCTCTCAGTGCCCCACTCGATCGCGCCAAGGTCCAGACCCGCAGCCAGGCTGGCCGCTCCCTGGCCTACCTGGAGGGTTGGCAAGCCATCGCAGAAGCCAACCGCATCTTTGGCTTCGATGGCTGGCAGCGCGAAACGATCGCCGTGCAGTGCGTCTCTGAGCGGGAGCGCACCCTGGGCAGCAGCAGCCGTGCTGGCTGGGGTGTCACTTACACCGCTCGCGTTCGTATCCGTGTCGGCGATGTCATCCGAGAGGGCAGCGGTGCCGGCCACGGCATCGACGCCGACCTGGGCCAGGCCCACGAGTCCGCCCTCAAGGAGGCCGAGACCGACGCCATGAAGCGGGCGCTGATGACCTTCGGCAATCCGTTTGGGCTGGCGCTCTACGACAAGCAGCAGCGGGAGGTCACCAGCTCAACTGTTCCCGCACCAGTCCGCCACACACCGGCGCCTCAGCGCAACAGCGCCGCTGCCGAGCCCACGGCAGAGGTGGGCCTGGAACCCCTCGATCCCGCCACCGTCCAGCAGATCCTGGCCACCGTGCGGGGGTTGCCCCGCCCTGCTCTGGAGGGCTTCACCAAGGCGTTCCGCAAGCGCTTTCAGGTGCCGGCTGATGCCCCCTCGATCGCCGATCGGATCTGCCAGCGGCGTCACCACGAATGGATCGAAGCGTTCTTGGTGTCGCACACCGGCGACATGCATCCCGTGGTGGTTCCCGGAGCTGCGTTGGAGGCCAGATGAGCGGATCCGAAGTGGTTCCACCTCATTGGGCTATGGGTGTCGATGGGACCGGTCAACTCCAGATCTGTTGCTCTTGCCAGCCCACAGGGCAGCCCATGGCTTCTTGCTGCTCGCTTGGCATTGGTGAAATGACTTTCGCCATGCGCGATGGCCAGGTGCTGAGAGGCGCAACCTTGCGCACAATGATGGCCATCACGACAAGGTAGTTGTACAGATTCTTGGATGGCTGGACCCCTTCTCCGTCAACGTCCTCCAGCACAAGGATGTGCTGGAGCTTCTTGATCTTTGGGAGCCGCTTCACAATCAGTCGGTTCCAGAGCCTGCCGTGATGAGCGCTGATATTTCGGATCAGATTCAGGGAGTGCAATACACCATTGAGCACTTGGGCCGATGGCATTCCCAGGGATCGTGCCACCTTGGTCTTGCTGTCCAGTTCTGAAGCGGGGCAATCCAGGCTCGAAGGGTGCCAAGGGAGATCAGCTCCGTCATGGCCCAGATTGGGGGCAGCTCGGGCTCTGAATAGGTCTGCCGGTAATGGATCACGAAGGTTTCGTTGCTCTGCTGAATCTGACTACGTAATTGCTCGAGCTGTTCGCCGTGATTGAAGTCAGGTCGGAACAGCAGTGGATCGAGGTAACAGTGGGGGCCATGCTTCCTGCTCATTTCCTGAACCCAAGCTGATCTGGCCGCGATTTCGATCCGCTCAATCGCATCAATCACCAGCAACCGAATCAGACGATCCTTGTTGTAGAGCTCAATCACCTGCTCAAAACTGGTGCCAGGCCTGAAACGGTGGCTTCTGGTCTCTCCTGGAGCTGGAGGTTCCTCAAAAAACAGCCAATACGCGCTCAAGCGGTAGTAGCCGATCAGTTCGAGAGCATTCAGCGCCAGGTCGTCTGACCCAACAAGCAGGTCTCGTTCGCGTAACTGCTGCAGCTGATCTGGAATGTTCAGCGGAGGCTTGGAGTACCTCAACAAACGTCCGCTGGGAAGAGTGACCCCCCTGTTTGGGCGTGCCGGAGGCCGGCAGAGGCCTGGGGGGTGTTGCTGTCCGAAAACTAGCAGGCTGGTCAACCGTCGCCAGGTCGGCCCAGCAAATCGGCGGCAGTCAGAAGACTGGAGACGTGCTAGTGCAGATGTACGCATCTGGAATGAGTCATGGCCATCCCCTTGCCTCGGCCTGCGGTCCTGGCCGCCCGGCTTGAAATCCCTATCGAGGAGTGGCATTACCTCGATGAGGCCGTGCTGCTCAAGACCCGCAGCCGCAAGGTCTGCATGACCTGCCACTGGTTCAGGCATCACGCCGGTGTGAACTGCATCCCCGTGCTCACCTGCCAGCTGCACCAAGGGCTGATCGCCCACGGCGAGCACCTCACTAGGCGCTGCCAGGGCTGGACCGATGACATGACGCGCAGCCGTGGCTGGGCGCCGGAGGTGGCTTGATCGGCCGATGAACGTGACGGGCAGATCCGGCCGGCCGCCGCGCTCCCCGCAGGAGGGCTGGATCAGTGATGGCCGTCAGGTCCTGCATTTCCAGCCGCGCCGCTACGACCGCTGGAGCCAGATCCTGGAGGTGACGCTGGGGGAGTTGATTCCCGGGGAGGCGACACCCCTGCTGAAACGCCGCAAGGAGCTGACGCGGGAGCAGGCGATGAAGCTTTGGGCCCAGAAGCGCCGGGCCGGTTGGCGGGCCTGTCCACCTCAGTGGATCCCACCGCAGCCGCCCAGGGCTTGAGTGAAACCACCGCACCCGGATCGGCCCGCCAGCATGGGGATACCCGTGATCACCCCGTGCTTCTGAACCCGTTCTGTCCGTTCAGCACGGCAAAGGTGCTCGCCCTCAAGGCCACCGTGCTGCTGCTGCTCACCCTGCTGATCAAGGCCAGGGTGCAGATCGCGGCCGGCTCGGCCTTGGGGATCTTGCTGCTGTTGCTGCAGACCCTGGTGTTCCTGGCCATCAGCGGTGGCTTGGTGCTGGCGGCTGGTGGAGCAGCGGTCTATGCCACGCAGCGGCGCCGGCCGGCCGCAGCCTGAGCCCGAGCCATGGCCGTTGAAATCGCCCTGGCCATGCTGCAGCAGGATGGCCGCTGGCTGATGCAGCTGCGCGACGAGATCCCCAACATCGTCGCGCCCGGTTGCTTGGGACTGTTCGGTTGGGCACCTCGCGCGCCGCACTCACCGCCCACGTGGTTATCAATCCTCAGCAACTGACGGCGGAAGGGCTCAGTCGTGATCAACTGCTGATCCTGGCGCAGCAGCAGTTGGCACGGCTGGGGGTTCGGAAGAGCACCCTGCAGCTGGAAACAATCCATCCAGTTGGGGAGTCAGTGCGCCAGTTGGCCCCCCGCGAACACTGAGCGCCAGCACAGCGCCTCATCACGGTCATGAACCTGGAGTTTTGCCGCCGCAGGCTTCCCAGCTGTTGAGCAGGCCAAACAGTTCAGATTGGAGGTTCTGCATCGCGACGATCTTCTCGCCGATCTCGCCGGCCTTGCTGCGGATCCGTGCCTTCAGATCACTGCAGGTGCAGATGCCTGAACGCCGCGCCTCGAGGATCCGGCGCACATCCGGCAGTGAGATCTCCATCGCCCGCAGGGTGCGGATCAGGGCGAGTTCAGCGAAGACGCCCTCATCAAACAGGCGGTAGCCGCCCTCGCTGCGGCTGCTCGGCTGAATCAAGCCCTCGTCGCAGTAGAAGCGAATGGTTTTGACCGTCAGGCCCGAGCGGCTGGCCACCGCGCCGATCTTTTCGAGCGCCCCGGGCAGCAGGCCCGCTGGATGTCGCGCAGCCACTTGACTCTCCCCCCGCTGGAGGGTGCAGGCTAAATGCTGGACGTTTCCCCTGCTGTTTTCATGCGACTCGCCGCCGTCTCCACTGCCCTGCTGGGCCTGCTTGGGGCTACAGCTCCGGCCCTGGCCCAGATGGATCCCCATCAACACCATCAGATGGCTGTTCCGGCTCCCGCGCCGGGATCAGCGCCGGCTGCCACACCCATGGATCACAGCGCCCACAACCATGACGTGGGCCCAGCGGGAAGCACCTATGACCTGCGCTGGCTCGATGCGATGGTCCAGCACCACACCGGCGCGCTGCGGATGAGTGAGTTTGTCTTCGACATCGGTGTGCCCGGTGTGGGCTCGCTGGGGAAGGACATCTGGCGGGATCAGGCCCAGGAGGTCAAGGCGATGGGGCAATGGCGTAAGGCCTGGTATCCCGAGGCCCCCGTCTATCCCGTGGCCCTGAAGGCCGGTGGGGATCCCAACAGCATGGGAAGCCTTGAGCGCATGAGTGCTGCCCAGATTCAGGCGATGCAGATGACGGGCTCCACGCCAACAAAGGACAACCGCGTCACCTGGTTTCTGGAAGGGATGATCGCCCATCACGGCGGTGCGCTGGTGATGGCTCACGATGCGCTCAAGAAGAGCAGCAACCCCACCATCCAACGCCTGGCGCGACAGATCATCGTCGCCCAACGCCGCGAGATTCTCCAGCTGCGCCGCATGCTCAGGCATGACGGGCTCGACAAGCCTGAGTACTACCAGTTCGATGCACTTTTCTCCTTCTGATCACCACCCGCGTCCTGTCAATCCTCTCCAGATGGCCTACCTGTTCTCACAGGTTCGGATCCATTGGATCCGCAAGCAACATTTCGCGGTTGGTGCCTTGGCACTGTTGTCTGTTCTGCAGCTGCCCAACCAGGCCCTGGCCCATGCCAAGGGCATGTACAAGACCCAGGCAGAAGCGGAGCAGCGGGCCAAGGAGCTCGGCTGCAAAGGCACACACCAGACCAACGGACTGTGGATGCCCTGCAGCGGTGAGGCGATGCTGCACAAGGAGCTGCGGCAGGAATGATGCCGATGCCGCGCGCCCTCAACGCCAGGTTCCGCCGCGCCCACCGAGTAGTGGTGCCCCTGGCGGCTGCCCCCCTGCTGCTCACGGCGGCCAGTGGCTCGCTTTACAGCCTGTTGCTGGAGCAGGGAATCGATGCCTTCTGGCTGGTCAAGATCCACACCGGCCGGTTTGGGCCGATCAACCTGCAGCCGTATTACTCGTTGCTCCTGGGTGTCCTCACCCTGGTGGTGATTGTTTCCGGGACTGCCATGCTCCTCTCCAGCAGCCGGACCCGAGCCTGATCGCCGCTCAGCGGCCGGCGAGCATCACGGCCCCCATGGCGGCCATGATCAGGTTCTCGGCGAAACTCACCACCCCAAGGGGTGTTTTTGAGTTGCCGCCCACACAGGCGCAGTTGAGCGCCAAGTGATCGCTGAACACCGCCTTGCCCACCGACACCATCCCCATCGCCCCAAGCCACACAGCTACGGCGCCCACCAGCTGGGAAGCGGCGGCGGGCTCGGGTTGGAGCAACACGCCGAGGCCCACCAGCAGCTCAATACCTGGGTAGAGGCGACCCCAGGGCCGCCAACGCTGGCTGAGCAGGTCGTACTTGCGGAAGCTGGCCGCAAACGCGTCCACATCCATCAGCTTGAGCATGGCCAGCAGGCAGATGGCGAACCCCATGAAGCCGCTCACCCCGGCGCTCAGCGCCAGCGCCATCAGGGCCGCAGTGCTGAACACCGCCACCACCGGCGTGTAGGAGATCACGGCCGTTTCCGGCCGGACGCCGAGCCGTGCGGCCAGCTCGGTGTACCCGCCAATCCGCTCAGGGCCGGCAAAGATCTGGGGCGTGGTCGCCACCCCCTGGGCCGCTTTGAAGGAGTCCACCGCCTCAGTGCTGGTGAGGCGATGGTCCTCAAAGGGAATGTGCCGCTCCTGCAAGAGGCGCACGGCCCGCAGGCCCCAGGGACAAGGGTGGTCCGGCAGATCCATCCGGTACAGGCGGACGGCATGGAGGCTGGTGGCGGCCATGGACGACGGGGAGGACAGGATCCCTCCAGCCTGAGGTCTGCAGCTACTGGAGAGTCAAGAGCGGTTGTGCTCGCATTCACCCCGCCGGGGTGCGGTTCCCCGCAAGATGGGCCCTGATGCCAGGCCCGTAAGAGAACTCATGACACCACCACCCTCCGCCGTGGCCCTGGCGGAGGCCTCCCGTTTCTGGTTCCAGCTCGGCTGGGTGAGCTTCGGTGGGCCGGCCGGCCAGATCTCCCTGCTGCACCGTGAGCTGGTCGACCAGCGGCGCTGGCTCTCAGAGCGGCGCTACCTGCATGCCCTCAACTACTGCATGCTGCTGCCCGGGCCGGAGGCGATGCAGCTGGCGACCTATCTCGGCTGGCTGATGCATGGCATCCCCGGGAGTCTCATCGCCGGTGGTCTGTTCCTGGCGCCATCGGTGCTGGTGCTGCTTTGCCTCTCCACGCTCTACGCGGTCGGAGCCCAGCTGCCCCTATTGGCTGCCGTGTTCTGGGCGCTCAAGCCGGCGGTCCTGGCGATCGTGCTGCAGGCCGGATTGCGGATCGGCCGCCGCACCCTGCACCATCCAGCCCTGGTGCTGGTGGCCGCTGCGGCCTTCGTGGCCCTGGCCTTGCTCAAGCTGCCCTACCCGCTCATCGTGGCAGCGGCGGCGCTGCTGGGTTGGGGCGCCGGACGCTGGAAACCTCAGTGGGTGCAGAAGCCCAGGGCCGAATCCCGCCAAGGCCAGGCGGCCAAGGCCGCTGCCGAGCCGCCCGCCATCCATGGCGACGACACCCCCATCCCGCCCCATGCCCGGCCCTCGCACCGGCGCCTCGCGCTGATGTTGCTCGTCTGGGGGCTGGCCACCCTGGTGCCCCTGGCCCTGCTCAGCGCCGGCTTCGGCGAGCAGGGTCTCCTGCCCACCATGGGGCGCTTCTTCAGCCGGGTGGCGCTGGTGAGCTTCGGCGGTGCCTACGCGGTGCTGCCCTACGTGGCCCAGGCTTCGGTGGAACAGTTCGGCTGGCTCAGCGCTGCCCAGGTCGTGGATGGCCTGGCCCTCGGGGAAACCACACCTGGGCCGTTGATCATGGTGCTGGCCTTCGTGGGCTTCATGGGCGGCTGGAACGGCGGGGTGTTCGGCCCCCCTGGCACCTGGATCGGGGCAGCAGCGGCTGCTCTGGTGACGATCTGGTTCACGTTCCTTCCCACCTTCGGGTTCATCCTCTGCGGCGCTCCGCTGGTGGAGGCGACCCGCGACGATCTGCGCCTCGGCGCCCCGCTCACGGCGATCACCGCAGCGGTGGTGGGCGTGATCGTGAGCCTGGCGGTGTTCTTCGCCGGGCCTGTGCTGTGGCCAGCTGGCGAGCTCGATGCCCTGGCGCTCCTGCTGGCCGCCCTGGCGCTGACCCTGCTGCTGCGCTTCCGCTGGGGCGTCCTGCCCCTGATCGGTCTCGCCGCCCTGGTGGGACTGGGGCGCGGGGTGCTGCAGCTGGCGGTGGGCTGAGACTCCAGGCCTCCAGCCGCTGGACGGGCATGGTGCCTCCGATACCGGCTCAACGACTCAGGGTCCTTGATTGCGTCGGTCGTGCCTCAGGGATTGTTTGCTCGTCATGCGGCGACGGAGAAGCTGCATTGCCGACCGTTCAGCCGCCACGCAGCACCGAACTCAGCAACGAGAGGTTGATCGACACAATCACACTGGCGCACAGCCAGCCCGCGACCTGCAGCCAGAGCGGTGATCGGAGCTCGCCCATCAGGCCGTGCCGCCCGCAGAACCACACCAGCGGGATCACCGCGAACGGCAACTGCAGGGACAGCACCACCTGACTCAGCACCAGCAGGTTGGTGGTGGCCCGCTCACCGAACAGGATCACCGTGGCCATCGCCGGGATCAGGGCGAGGCCGCGGGTGAGCAGCCGCCGCTTCCAGTCCGGCAGACGGATCTGCAGGAACCCCTCCATCACGATCTGGCCGGCCATGGTGGCGGTGAGCGTTGAGCTCTGGCCCGCCGCCAGCAGCGCCACCCCAAACAGCACGCTGGCCAGAGAGGTGCCCAGCATCGGCGTCAGCAGCCGATAGGCCTCGCTGAGGTCCGTGACCGGCTGTGGCAGTCGTCCGTAGAAGCTGCCGGCGGCCAGCACCAGGATCGAGACATTGATCAGGAGGGCCAGGCTGAGGGCGATCAGCGTGTCCCAGGTGCTGAAGGCCAGGGCCCTGCGCGTTTCCCCCGCCGCCGCGCTCCAGTGGCGGGTCTGCACCAGGGAGGAATGGAGATAGAGGTTGTGGGGCATCACCGTGGCGCCAAGAATGCCGGCTGCCAGAAAGAGTTGCGTGCCGTCTCTGAGGCTGGAGGATTGGGGAAGGAATCCCTGGCCCACCTGGCCCAAATCCGGCTGCAGCAGAAACATCTCCACGGCGAAGCAACCGCCCACCAGGGCCACCAAGGCGATCACAAGCGCCTCGAGGCGTCGGACACCGAAACGCTGCAACGCCAGAAGCAGCAGGGTGTCGGCCGCCGTGAGGCCCACCCCCCAGGGCAGGGGCAGGCCGAAAAGGAGCTGCAAGGCGATGGCGCTGCCCACCAGCTCGGCCAGGTCGCAGGCGATGATCGCCATCTCGGCCAGAAGCCAGAGGGGGATCCGCCAGGACCGCGGCAGCAAACGGCTGCAGGCCTCGGCCAGGTCCATCCGTGTGGCGATGCCCAAGCGGCAGCACAGCGACTGGAGCACCATCGCCATCAGGCTGGAGAGTCCGATCACCCACAGCAGGCGGTACCCGAACTGGGAGCCTGCCGCCAGATCGGTGGCCCAGTTGCCCGGATCCATATAGCCCACGGCCACCAGGTAGCCGGGGCCCAGTACCCGTAGAAAGGTGCGCAGCGTGCCTAAACCGGCCGGAACGTCCACGACCCGAGGGGTGACGGGGGCGGAGTTGCCGAGTGGTGCATCAGGCATGGGGCAATGCCGAGGAGCTGGACGTTAAGGCGATCAAGGCTGTGAACCTGGTTGGGTATTGCTGACCTGACGACCGCTCTGGACAACAAACAGCAGCTTGGTCAGAACGCGCGGGATCCCTTGTAGCCACTGAGATCAGCCAACTGATCCAGTGATTTCACGCCAGAATCGAGCGTGCCATTGATCTCCCAGCTGGGGTAACCCTGAACGCCCTTCTGGGCGCAAAGCGTGCTCTGGCTGTTCTGGCCATCGGGAGCGCACTCAATCACGCTGATCTTGGCCGTTGCTTGCTTGCCAAAGAGCTCTTTTTGATCACGGCAATGGGGACACCAATAGGCGGTATACAGCTTGGTGCCAATTGCGCTGAGGTGCTCTGCCAATTGGACCTTGGCGGGGCTGCTTTGCGCCTGGACAGCTGGAGCTGAGCCTGGACCGCCACTGATAGATGGTTGATCGGCCATGGCCGACCAGCCCAGGCCCAGAAGCAAGACGAGCAAAGCCGTGATCACGACACGGAACACGGTGGATGATCGCTCCTCTCCTCTGGCCATGATCAAGGCGAGAACAAAGAGAGAAAAGGAGAGAGCAGCGGATAGAACGCAAAATGCGCAGAATGCCTTGATCTGCAGCGCCATGATTCCCATCAGCACCGCGCTGAAGCAGGCCATTCCAGTGGTGATCAAGACCAGCAGAGTGACTGTCAGCGGCTCGCTCGTTCTGTTGTTTTTCCCGATCGGCAACAGTGGAAGCACAGCCAACAGAATCACCAGGCCATAGGTCAAGGATCCATACAGTGAGAGCGGCTGTCCCCAGATTGAGCCCCAGGCACTGCTGAGAACCTTGTCGCAGCCATCCAGGCCTCCAGGGCAAGAGAGGCTGCCGATCAGGCCCCACCGCTTGAGGGTGATCGAGCCAGTGTCCACGAGCCCGATGGTGGCCAGCACGGCCATGGCCAAGCGCAGCCATGGGGAATTTCGGGTTCTCGATCCCTGGCGATGGCTGAGCTTCTCGCTCAACAGAGAGCTGGTCACTGGCGGGAGCGTGGGGGCAATGCCATGAGTAAAAAGGCTGGAGTAGCTCCAGGGTCAAGCTCTCAGCCTGGGCCTGGGCGGCGCCTGGCAGCTCCACGCTCCAGGCTCCTTGACCCTGGAGTGGCTTGAGGGTTGAAGGTGGGCTTGAGCACCCGGTGATGCCATGGCCAATCCCCACTCCTGCTGTGGCTCCAGCGCCGACTGTGCGCCGCCCCAGCCCCAGAAACCCGATGAGGTGGTGTGGCACATCCCGGGGATGGACTGCGCCAATGAAGAAAACGAGATCCGCCATGCCCTCAGGAACGTGGCCGGCATCGACGACCTGCGCTTTCAGCTCTCCAGCCGCACTCTGGTGATCAGGGCCGGGGACACAGCACGGCAGGAAGGAGAGGCGATCCTCAGGCGTCTGGGCTATCCGCCCCAGCTTGTTGATGGCAGCAACACGGCAGTATCCAGCACCCAAGCCGTGCCCTGGCCCCGCATGATCGCCGCGTTGCTGCTGGCGGCAACAGCGGAGCTGATCAACCTGTTGCTGCCCGAATCGCTGGCGTATCAGGCCTTGGAGCTGACGATCTCTGCAGGGGCCATCGCCCTGGCCGGGCTGCCGGTGTACTGGAAAGGGCTGGCGGCTCTGCGTCAGGGACGTCTCAACATCAACGCCCTGATGTCCGTCGCCGTCACAGGCGCCTTCCTGATCGGCCATTGGCCCGAGGCCGGCATGGTGATGGCGCTCTATGCCATCGCGGAAGCCCTGGAGGCCAGGGCGGCTGATCGCGCGCGCCAGGCCATCCACGGCCTGATGCAGTTGGCTCCCGAGCAGGCCACTGTTGAATGGCAGCCCGGAGTTTGGTCACGCATTCCGGTCAGCAACGTGGCCATGGGCCAGCGGCTGCGTGTGGAGCCGGGCGAGCGGATCCCCCTCGATGGTTGGGTTCTGAGCGGCCACAGTGCCGTGAACCAGGCGCCGGTGACGGGCGAGAGCCTGCCGGTGGACAAAACCAGTGGCGACCGCGTGTTTGCCGGAACGTTGAACACCCATGGCGCCTTGGTCATTCAGGCCAGCAGCACGGCCTCCACGAACACCCTCTCGCGGATCATCCATGCCGTGGAAGAAGCCCAGTCTTCCCGGGCGCCGATTCAGCGGTTTGTGGATCGTTTTGCAGCTCGCTACACCCCAGCGGTGTTCGTGCTGGCCCTGGCGGTGGCCCTGCTGGCTCCACCCCTGCTGGGTCTCACACCACTGGATGCGGTGTATCGGGCCCTGGTGCTGCTGGTGATTGCCTGTCCCTGTGCCCTAGTGATCGCCACACCAGTCACCATGGTGAGTGGACTCACTACCGCAGCACGGCGCGGAATTGTGATCAAAGGCGGCCTGTATCTGGAGCAGGCCCGCCGCCTGCGCACGCTGGCGTTCGACAAAACCGGCACCCTCACCACCGGTCGTCCCACCGTGGAGGCCTTCGAGATCATCAATCCAGCCGTGCCGGCTGAGCGTCAGCGCCAGTGGGCTGCCTCCCTGGCCGGCCGGAGCGATCATCCAATCTCCCGGGCCATCGCCGCCGCGATCAAGGCGGAGCCCATGCCGGTGGACGCCCTGGAAGCGAGGGCGGGCCGTGGTGTGTCCGGGATCATCGACGGCCAGGCCTTGCGGTTGGCCAACCACCGCTGGATCCATGAGCTCACGTTGAGCTCGCCGGCACTGGAGCAGAGGATGGAGGCCCATGAACGGCAAGGGCGCAGCGTCAGCCTCCTGGCTGATGACAACGGCGTGCTGGCCCTGATCGCCGTTGCCGATCAGCCTCGCCCTACGGCCAGAGCAGCGATGGAGCAGCTGCGCCGGCTGGGTCTGCGTTTGGTGATGCTCAGCGGCGACAATGCCTGCACCGCCAACGTGATCGCTGCGCAGATCGGCATCGATCACGTGCACAGCGAGCTGCTGCCTGAGCAGAAATTGGAGGTGATTGCTGAGCTGCAGCGCCAGGGCCCCACCGGCATGGTGGGCGATGGCATCAACGACGCCCCCGCCTTGGCCGGAGCGGCGATCGGCTTTGCGATGGGGGCCGCCGGCAGCGATACCGCCATGGACACGGCCGATGTGGTGGTGATGGACGATGACCCCATGAGGCTGGTGGACACCATCGTTCTGTCTTGGCGCACCATGCGGGTGCTCTGGCAGAACATTGCCCTGGCGTTGGGCATCAAGACGGCCTTTCTGGTGCTCACGCTGCTGGGCAACGCCACCATGTGGCAGGCCGTGTTTGCCGATATGGGCACCAGCCTGCTGGTGATCGCCAATGGTTTGCGATTGCTGCGTCAGCGCTGGGCTTGAGCCGCGGCATTGAGGCTGTGCAGAATCCCACAATCGCCTGCAGTGGCTGGGGCGGCGCAGTTCCCCCGCAAGTCCTGGAGCTCGCGTTGCAACTGCTGCAGGTCGGCGATGCGCTGATCCACCTGGGCCAACTTGGCATCGAGTAGGGCGTTCACCCTCAGGCAACTCTGTTGGGGTTGGCGCTGCAGGCTCAGCAACTCTCGAATTTCATCCAGTCCGATGTCGAGGCTGCGGCAATGCCGGATAAACCGCACCTGCTCCAAGTGAACATTGCCGTAGAGCCGGTAGTTGGAGCGGCTCCGAAGCGGTGCGGTGAGTAGCTGCTCCTGCTCGTAGTAGCGCAGGGTATCCACGGAGACGCCGGTTGCCCGGGCGAGTTCACCAATCCGCATGGGCCTCTCGCCTGCCTCCAGGTCAACGTTAAGGCCGGTGCTGGGCGCGCAGCCTTGCACCTACCCCATCAGGATCGTCATGCCGGTGAGGATCACGCTGCCGCCGATCAGATCGCGCAGGCTGAGGGGCAGCCCATCCACCAGTCGCAGCCAGATCAGGGCCATTGCCACATACACGGCGCCATAAGAGGCGTAGACACGTCCAGAGGCTGTCGGGTGCAGGGTCAGCAGCCAGGCGAAGAGTGCCAGGGAGAAGGCCGCAGGCATCAGCAGCCACGGCGGCCTCTGATGATTCACGACCAGATCAGTGAGGTAGCAGCCGAGCATCTCCGCCACGGCGGTCAGGAGGAACAGGCCGGTGGTGGTGAGCAAAGCAGGTGAGTCGCCTGCGGGCATCTTGGCTGGTCGCGCACCTGAGAATGACGGCAGAGGCCAAGACCACAACAAAGCCCGGAGCGCGGGGCCCGGGCATTTGTCTGCTCAGCCGTGGTGCCTCTCCAAGGGGGTCGGGCGCAGCTGCGCGATGGGTTTACTTGGCAACAGCCGTGATCGTCAGATCAGGGTGTCTTCAGTTGTGGTCGGAGCTGCCGTCGCTGGCACCTGGGGCCAGGTGTCAATCGGGACGTTCCGTTGGGTCCGGGGCACCTGAGGCTGGGCCGTGAACGGTGCAATGGACGGCGACTTGGCTACACGCCAGGAACGTCAGAGATCCGTCGAGAGTGTTGGAGCAGGGGCCGGATCGTCAGCGCACTCCTGGTTGGTGCTCAGGGGGGGTGTCGTCCATCAATGGAGCCTCCGAATCCCGTTGCAGCCACGATGGATCTGCTGGCAGGGTCCGGCAAGGAGCCGAGGGCGATCGACACCGGTCTTCATCGGATGCAACGGGAGTTCATGAAGGGGACTTCATCTCAGCTGCATTACTCCAGATCCACCAGCTCAAACTCCACGGCCAGGCGCACGACCTCCTGAATGCGCTCGGTGATCTCTAGTGCCCGTGATTGCGCGGTGGCGCCATCGAGGCCTTCGCACACGTAGCTGCACACCCCATCCCAGCTCGCCACCAGCTCCAGCTGTTCCCTGGCTTCGCCGCTTAATCCGGTCGCTTCAATCACCTTGGGCACCAGATCGTGGTCCCAGATCAAGGAGCCCCAGCCACTCTCACCAAGCAGGTTGTCACGCATCAAGCGCAGGATCTCCAGCACCATGGCGACCGAACCCCCATCCGCTTCGATGAGGGCGTCGATCAGGGCATGGCCGTGGAGGCGTAGCCAGGCTTGATCGCCGGGGCTGCAGCGCACGGCCTCAGCAAAGTCCCGCACCTGGGGCGGCATGGAGCTGGGATCCAGAGTCATCCCAGGCTTTGTCGATCGGCGCTCAACCGCTGCGCCAGCTGCACCGCCGCGATGCAGCGCTGGGCCCGGCGTTTGGCATCGTCCTGGCCCTGGGCCCGCAGCAGGTAGGCCTCCATCGCGTCTGGCGTCTCGATCAGCGCCAGCAGGCCAGCCGTTCGCGCCGAGAGGGAGCCATCGGTGAGCAGACGGCTCACCAGGCCGTGCTCCCACAGCCGCTCCCCAATCGATCCTGGGGCGAACAGCTCCCGGTGCAGCACCTCAAGGAGCGACTGCTTGAGGGCATCGAGCTGGCCCGGCCGCAGACGGCGGCTGTTGGGCAGGCCCGCCGCAGGTCCAGCCGGGAGTGCAGCGGGGCGATTGGGGTTGTGCTCCACGCTCCAGCTCAGGCCGGTGCCCGGCAATCCCACGGTGGTGCGGGCAGCGCCGCTGCGGCTCACCGGGATGTTGAAGGCGGCACCGCGCCCTCCCAAGGAGATCGAGCTCAGACCCCCCTTGGCAAAGTTGAAGCGCAGCGGCCCCAGGCGGGCGGAGCGGCGGAAACGGAAGCCCATGGCGATCAGCGGTTTTTGACGCAGTAGCTGCCGGAGCTGAACCAGCCCAGTGGGCACGAGTTGCCGGCCTTCTGGATCGCCTCGCGCTCGTTGCTGGGGCTGCTGAGGCAGTAGTTGCCCGAGGAATAAAAGCCGAGTGGACAACCGGTGCCGCTCTTTTCGATCGCCCCGCGGGTGTTGCCGCTGCTGTTGGGCACGCAGTAGCTGCCAGAGCTGTAGTAGCCGAGCGGGCACCCTCCCACTTTCGGGAGGGGCCTCACCGGTTGCTGGGCCAGACCGCTGCCGGCTGCAAGAGCCGAGACAGCAAGGGCGATCAGCAGGGGAGTGCGGCCCATTGCAGGCAGAGGCAGAGCCCCAGATTGGCGTGAATCACCCCTGCCCATCCAGGCGATGCAGGAGCTGCATGGAATCGGCGCCGGTGCAAACTCCGGCGATGGTCAGGTGGTTTCTGCTGGGTGTCGCGCTTTGGGCGTCCGTGGGCGTGCCGGCTGAGGTGCAGGGCCAAAGCGTCAGGGCCACGGTGCTCTCCATCGGCGACGGCGACACGATTCGTGTGCGTCAGGCCGGCCGGGCTTTGACCGTGCGGTTGGCCTGCATCGATGCCCCCGAGACGGCCCAGAGTCCGTGGGGCCAGCAGGCCAGGCGCTACCTGCAGCAGCGGTTGCCGATTGGCCGTGAGGTGTCGCTTGAGGTCAAGACCACCGACCGCTACGGCCGCACGGTGGCCGAGGTGATCAGTGACATCAACCTCAACCTGGTGATGGTGGAAGACGGGCAGGCCTTTGCTTATCGGCAGTACCTGGGTGGCTGCAACGCCAAGGAGTATCTGGACGCTGAAGTCCGCGCCAGCCGGCATCGCTATGGGGTGTGGCAGGTGGAAGGCGGCATCACCCGACCGTGGGATTTCCGCCGTGGAGGCCGCAGCGCAACGGTGATCCCCGATGGCACCACTCCCGGTGGCCGCCGTTACCGCTGCATCGAGATCGGCTCCTACGACCGTGCCCAGGAGCTGCTGCGCCAGGGGCATAGCTATCTCGATGGCAACGGTGATGGCGAGGCCTGCGAAAGCCTGCGCTGATCGCCTGGGTGCAGCCCCCCTGCTCTGGACTGCCTGAGCAGGGGGGCTGACGGGGGTCGCCGCTACGGGAGGTGAATCCACATGGCCGTCGGGAGCTTGAGATCCCGCGCCAACTTGGCCATGGTGGTGGCCAGGTCCGTGAAGGCAGAGGCTGCCGAGCTTGTGCTCGCAGCCGTGCTGCTTGCGGGCGGCTCTTCTTCTGCAAACAAGGGGTCTGGCAGTTCGCCAGGTTCCATCGACGGCGATGAACAACAGGTTTCATCGCAGCTCTCGCTGGCCTCGATGGACTGTTCCGCCCACGGCCTGAGCTTCAAGCCGTTGGGGGTTTGCAGCAGGTTCACCTCGTGGCCCTCCAACTCAGTGAGCCTGTTGAGATCGCCGAAGAACTTGCTGCAAGCAAGTGCTGTATGGGTATTGCCGGCAGGATCGATCATCAGAGCCACGGCGTAAGGATCGCCGTAGGGCGAGGTGCGTTGGTACAGCACTTGATGCAGCAAGCAGCGGGTGGGGAGAGGCTCAGCCATGAAGGCCACCTCCGGTGTGTGCAGCGCAGGACTGGGCAGCAGCATCAGAAGCGATGCAGGCCACACCAGAACAGTGCCGGCTGGGTAGAGATGGATTGACCTGCCCTGACAGCTCTGTCAAGGGGCTGGGGTCAATTGCTGAGATGTGTCGCGAATGGCGCGCAACAGGCGGTCGATGGGTCACCATGAATCTGCTGACAGAAAGCAGCACCCTTCAAGGGGAGGCCTAGGGAGGTGACATTCCCTGGGCCTTTTCTTTGCGAAAAGCCCGGGACTCCCCGTTTCGCCCGGCCGTGACCGGGAGTGCCGCCCCTTGCCAAGGCGCCCATCAGTTCTATCAGCACTGGTGGGGTCCTGAACCACCCGCCACCACCAGTGGTGGTGTCAATTCCCAACCAGACCCTGAAGCAAAGATTAAATATTTGGTGGGTGGGCCTAGAATCGCGCGCTGGTGATTACTTGGCGCGAGAGTCTGAGGGCTGCGCACCACGGGCCCGTATAACGAAAAATAATCCACACTTTTGAGATCGATTGCAGCGCAACGGGTCTTGGGGTCTCCTCACGTGTCTCATTTTGAGTAGCTGTGACAATTGCGGATCTGGCGGGTCGCGGCAATCCGACCCCGGCTCGCGCCATTGCCAACAGCCAATCGCGGAATTTCGATGCAGTTCGTGCATCGTTGTCTGCAACTGCGCACCGATAACTGCGCCATTGCCCGATTGGCGTGGTTCGGGATTCGCGCCACCTGGCAAGTGCTGTCCCTCGATCTAGCGCCAGTAGCGGTGGAATTCCGGCTTCCATGAGCCTCCGGCGCCGTGGGGCAGCTCAAGGGTGCCGGCAAAAAAGATGCAGATTGTGCATTATTCCCAGAGCCAGTGCCTGCGCCCTTGCTGCTGAGGCGAGGGCCTCGCTCGGACTAGAGGCGCCGCGGATGCCGGCGCCGATCGCTCAGCACTGTTTCAGCGTCTCTGCCTGGTGCTTGTAGGTCGCCGCCCATTGCCTCAGGCCTGGCTTGGAATCCAGATAGGCCTCCCACTGCTGATCGGTCGATTGGGTTGCCAGGTCTTGCACGGGCGGCAGCTCCAGCTTGCGGCGCAAGGCATTGATGTGCTCAACCATGCCCTTGTAGGCGGCACTGTCTGGATTGTCGCTGAGCTTGATGGTTGAGCACCACGGCTTTTTGTTGTTCACCACCAGAAGCGGTTTCTTCAAGGTCTCCAGCTCAAGCAGCGATTGCTTGAGTCCGGCTTCATAGAGCGGTTTGGTGGTGTCAGGTCCGCGTCTGGTGCCTGCCGTCAGGCCCGTGGAAAACCGCAGCAGCTCCATCGCTGGCCTGGGGCTTTCGATGGTGGCGAAATCAAGGCTGACATCTTTGCCGAGCCGATCAATGGTCTCAACCTGAAAGCCGGTGATGGTGTAGTTCTTCACCATGAACGGGGCCGCCAGCATCATCGGCCAGAAGAACAGGGCGCCCGCGACGGCAACGCTGACCGCGCTGCTGGCGTCGGTTCCTGAGCCTGCATTGGCCGATTTCCAGCTGATGATCTCGGCCGGCTTCAGAACCAGGCTCTCTTTGTTCTTGCCGTAGTCGAAGGTGATCGCACTGCCGTCTTTGGAGAGCAACGTCAAGCCAATTTGCTTCCCGCTGGTTGGTTCAACGGTCAGGAAACCGGCGCGGGAGAAGGGATAGGTGGGCGGCTGCAATTCATCCGCCTTTTTCTTGGCCGCTTGGGCCTTGGCCGGGTCTTCAGCGCAGCGGGCTTCCTGGTCAGGAGTGAGTCCGCGACCCGGCGGATATTTGCAATACAGCGGCAGATCATCCGCAAGCACCGGAAGCTGGCTGCTCAACAGCGCAGCTGCGGCGAACAAGCTGAGCGGACCATGCGTTCTCTTCACGATGCAAGTGCTCCTGTTGGCCACAGCTGGGCTCAGGCCTTGATTTAGTCGCTGATGTGCGCCATTCAGGAGCGTCGTGATGAATGGTTGGAACCATGCGAAATCCGCATCGAATCAAGAGATCTCGAGGTTCTGTTGGGGCCAGGTGTGACTACAACAACCGCGTGTCTTTGTGCAGGCGGTTCGCAAAAGGAGTCCGCTGGGAGGGCTGGTCCGCGGCATCCGCTGGGCTTGCTGGCCCGCCATTGGCCGCGATCGCCTCCTGGCAGCGCTGCAGCAGCTCCTGCCTGAGCGCATCCGGTTGCTCGATGCGAATGCCGCCGCCAAAGGCGAACAGCCAGCTGCGCAGGTCGATGTCGGCCGCCACGGTCCAGGGCGGCAGATCCAGCTCCACAGGGTAGGGGTGGCTGGCATCTGAGGCCCCTGGCTCGAGCACGTGCGGAGCCTTGGGGTGATGCCACCAAGTGTCGCCGGGCAGGGGTTTGGAGAAGCGGGTGTGCTCGATCGGGTAGCGCTGCAGGCCCTCGCGAATGAAGGCAAAGGCCCAGGGGCTGCAGCAGAAGCGCAGGGTCACCAGCGCCTGGCTGCGGCGCTGGGCTGAGCTGCTGGCCACCGCATGCTGCTGCTCCAGATCACTGCCGAAGTAAACACCGCCGCTGTGGTGCAGCAAGCGCTCCAGCCGGTTGATGGCTGCGGCGTGCTGCTCACGGCTGCGGCGTAGGTCGCCATCGCCGCGGGCCATGGCGAGGCGATCGAGCCGTTCGCTGCGGATCAACCCCTGCTCGCGCCCCACCTGGTCCTCCTCATAGAGGAGATACCAACCCACGTTGTGGAAGATCAGCTGCAGCGGCCAGACGCGCAGCTCACCGGCGGGGCTGTCAGCAAAGCTGCCCACACCGGGGTAGCGCTGCAGCAGCACGCGGCGGTGTTCGACGATCGCCGCTTCGATCGCTTCGGCGCGGCGGGGTGCCGCCAGCGAGTCGCGGCGCACCAGTTGGGTGTCGACCACCGCATGGCGGGCGTAGCTGCGTACCGGCGGCAGGCCATCGGCGCTGATGCCAGCCCAGCCCAGCCGTTCATCCAGGTCGGCCAACAGGTCTTGCGCCGAGGGATCGGCCAGCCGGCCAGCCGCCTGCTGCACCACGTTGTGCACCTCCCGCAGCCGGGCCGGCGAGAGCACGGCCGTGCCCAGGCAGTAGCCGTGGCGCACGTTGTCGTTGCGGTTGCGGAAGCCGTAGGGGGTGAGGAGCTTCTCGAGGTCCTTGCGCAGGGTGGCTGTTTCGCCCGGCAGGTAGGCGCCGGGGATGGTTTCTGTGGCGGTGATCAGGTGCTGATGCAGGGTGCTGCCGCGCTCGGCTGGCCGATCAAAGGGCACCTGCAGCAGGTGGCGCAGCAGCGTCATCACCCGCACAAACACCGGCCCATCGCCCATGGGCGGCAGCCCGCCATGAATGGGGCCGACGGCCCGCGGCGCTGGCGCCAGCTGAATGGGCGTGGTGCAAGGGATGGCGCTGCAGAAGCCATTGGCCTCCAGCCAGGCCAAGTCGTTGCGGATGGCGCTGGCATCGGCAAAACAGGCTCCGTGCAGCTTGCCCAAAAAGGCCGCCGCCCGATCCGCCAGATCGCCCGCAGGCAGCGGCGAGAGGATCGCCTCCAGCTCTTCTGCGCTGGCAGGGTCGGTGGCTGCCAGATCGGGCCAGGTGCTCAGCAGCCGGATCAGGTGGAGCAGCCGCTCCAGATCCAGCAGCCGCGAGTAGCCGTGGCGCTGCAGCTTGCGTTCGCGGTTGGTGGCCGAGCGAATCCGCTGGTCGAGCCCGGTCAGTTCGGCCTGCAGCACCGCCGTCAGATCGTTGTGGTGGGTGGGCACCACGGCACAGATCGCCGCAAACCCCTCCGCCCGTGACGGCCCGAAGTGCGGATCGGCCAGGGCGGCCGCCATCTCCTGGATCACCGGCACGGGCACGGCCCGCTCGCGCTTGGCGTTCCAGGCGAGCGAGGTGGGCAGATCGGTGTAGAGCCACCAACCGATCCACTCCACCGCTGCTGGCAGCGGCAACGCCTGGGTGATCGCCAGCCGCCAAGCGCGGCGGGCATGGGTGGCATCCACGATCACCGGGATGCCGGCGGCCACACACTCCTGGATGCGTTGGTGCAGCCGCTGTTGGATATCCACCCAGGGGCCCTGTACCGCCGCATCCCCGGAGACCTCTGCCCGGATCGCATCGGTGGAGAGCACCTGGGCCGGCGGTTCACCCGGGGCGCTGAGCAGGGGCGCCAGCGCTTTAGCCAGGGTGGTCTTGCCGCTGGCGGGCTGGCCGATCAATAGGTGGCAGCGCAACGCAGGCGTCATCGGCACCGGCAACTCCCACCCCACAACAGAAGCCGCATCCTGACCCGGCGGCTTCTCTTTCGCACGAAAAACAACTCGGATCGGTGCTGCGGCGCTGACGCTGCAGCCAGCAACGTTCCAGCCAGCCGTGGCCAGCTCCAGCAGTCCTCCAGTCAGCAGTTACGCGCCACCCACGGCGCTGGAAGACCTGCACATCCTCGACTTTCTCGAGCTGGCCGGCTCCCAGGCCAAGGCCGGCGCTGCACTGGCCATGCACCAGAGCACGGTGTGCCGAAGCGTGCAGTTGATGCAGCTGCAGTTCCGGCTGGTGCCGCGTCAGGGATCGTCGGTGTGCCGCCACGGGCACAACACCTGCCTGCAGCACCTGCGGCTGGCCTACCGCGAGCACCGCTTGATGGAGGGGCTGCTGCGCATCGGCACCGATGTGCTGCACCAACGCCTGCTGCAGGGCCTGGCCGGGATTCAGCAGGTGCCAGCGCGCTGCCGCCAGGCGGAGCACTGGGCGGAGCTGGTGCGACATGGCCTGCTGGATGGAGCGCTGCTCAGCTCCTTTTGCCTGGAGCGCCGGCTGCTGTCGGGTCAGCTGCCGCATTGGGAGGGGTTGGTGGTGCTGCCGCTGGGCCAACTGCGTCTGCAGTTGGTGGCCACAGCCGCCACCAGCCGCCGGGTGCTGCTGCCCCGTAGAGCTGTTGCCCCCCTGCTGCATCAGGCCGTTGCCGCCCAGGGCTATGGGGTGGAGCAGCAGCCAGCGGCCTGCCAGGAGGCCGAGGCCTGGATCAAGCGCGCCCGCGATCGGCAGCTGGCCCTGCCGATCAGCCCGGAACTTGTGACGCAGAGCTGGCTGGAGCGCCACGACCTGCAGCTCCTGGTTGATCAACCGCTGCTGGTGGAGCAGCTCTGGCTGCTGCTGCCCCAGGGAGCCGCGAGCGGCTCCGCCGCCCGTGAAGCCGTGCGGGCCCTACGCCAGCAGCTGCGTCTCTCCGAAACAATGCAGGATCTGCATGAAAACCAGTTCTGATCAGCGTTTCAGAGGCTGCGGATTGGCTGGCAGCTGCTACAACTCGCTGCACACTGGACACAGCGGTGATCTGTCGGCTGGCTCCATGGACGCAGGCCTGGCCCAGCAGGTATTCATCGGTGCTCTACAGGCGATCGGTGCCTCGGCGAGAACCTGCCGCGTCGGAGCCTGCCCAGCTCCAATCCCCGTGGCTCAATTCATACCCCTGAACCCGTGACGACCACCTCGGCTGCCCCCACCCAGCAACCCAGCGGCAAGCAAAACCTCTCCGCCTTCATCTGGAGCGTCGCCGACCTCCTGCGGGGCGACTACAAGCAGAGCGACTACGGCAAGGTCATCCTCCCGTTCACAGTCCTGCGGCGACTGGACTGCGTTCTGGAGCCGACTAAAGCGGCGGTGCTCGAGGAGAAGGCTCTGCGAGAGGAACAGGGACTAGACCCCGAACCCTTCCTGCTGCGGAAGTCCGGCCACAACTTCTGCAACACCTCGCCGCTGGATATGAAGCGGCTCATGGGCGACGGCGACAACATCGCCGAGAACCTGCGGAGCTACATCCAGGCATTCAGCCCGGCTGTGCGGGACATCTTCGAAAGCTTTGAGTTCCACCTGCAGGTGGACCGCCTGGACAAGGCCAATCTGCTCTACCTGGTCACCGAGAAGTTCGGACAAATTGACCTGCACCCCGAAACGGTGAGCAATGCCGAGATGGGGTTGGTGTTCGAAGAGCTCATTCGGAAGTTCGCGGAACTGTCGAACGAAACCGCCGGGGAACACTTCACTCCACGTGAGGTCATCAAGTTGATGGTGAACCTCATCTTCATCGAAGACGACGAAGCACTGACCCAACCCGGCATCGTCCGCAGCCTCTACGACCCGACAGCGGGTACGGGCGGCATGCTCAGCGTGGCCGAGGAGCACCTGGTCAGCCATAACCCCTCCGCTCGTCTGGTGTTGAGCGGGCAGGAACTGAACGCGGAGTCCTACGCCATTTGCAAGGCGGACATGCTCATCAAGGGGCAGGACATCAACAGCATCTGCTTCGGCAACACGCTCTCGGACGACCAGTTGCCAGAGGAGAAGTACGACTACATGCTCTCCAACCCGCCGTTTGGGGTGGAGTGGAAGAAGATTCAGAAGGAGGTCCAGCGGGAAGCTGAGCTGATGGGCTACAGCGGCCGCTTTGGCCCTGGCTTGCCAAGAGTGAGCGATGGCTCACTGCTGTTTCTTCTGCACCTCATCAGCAAGATGAGGCCCGCCCAGGACGGTGGTTGCCGCTTCGGCATCGTTCTCAATGGCTCTCCGCTGTTTACCGGAGGAGCCGGCTCAGGCGAGAGTGAAATCCGCCGGTACGTGCTTGAGAACGACTTGTTGGAGGCGATTATCGCCCTGCCAACGGACATGTTCTACAACACGGGAATCAGCACCTACATCTGGATTCTGAGCAACCGCAAGCCCGAAGAGAGGAAGGGCAAAGTCCAGCTGATTGACGCCAGCAGCTTCTGGCAGAAGATGCGGAAGAGCCTCGGCAGTAAGCGGAAAGAGTTGGCCGCCGAGCATATTGAGGAGATTACGAAGCTGTTCGGGGACTTCGAGGAGGCAGAAAAGGACGGGAAGCCCATCAGCAAGGTCTTCAAGAACGAGGACTTCGGCTACCAGACCATCACGGTTGAGAGGCCATTGAGGGACGAGTCAGGGAACGTCGTTCTAGGGCAGCGGGGCAAAGCGAAAGGACAGCCCCAGGCCGACAGCAGCTTGAGAGACACGGAGAACGTGCCGCTGTCAGAAGACGTGGAGACCTACTTCGAGCGAGAGGTACTGCCGCACGTGCCTGATGCCTGGATTGACCACAGCAAGACCAAGAAGGGCTACGAGATTCCCTTTAACAGGCACTTCTACGTCTTCACGCCGCCCAGGCCACTGGAGGAGATAGATGCTGAGTTGAAGCAGGTGACCGACCGGATTCTGGACATGATTGGGGGGCTGTCTGCATGAGCTTCCCTCGTTACCCGACTTACAAGCCCAGCAGCGTGGAATGGCTGGGAGAGGTGCCTGAGCATTGGCGAACTATCCCCCTTAAGCATGTTGCCGAATTTATCAACGGAGCCGCGTTCAAGCCAGAAGAGTGGTCCGAGTCGGGAATGCCCATTATCCGAATTCAGAACCTAAACGGAAGCGAGGACTTCAACTACTTCGATGGAGGTGTTGATGATCGCTATTTGGTCCACGAAGAAGACCTACTGTTTGGATGGTCGGGAAATAGGGGTACATCGTTTGGTCCCTTCATTTGGCATAGGAAGGAAGTCTGCGCTCTTAATCAGCACATCTTTCGTGTTGTTGCTCGGGACATAGAGAAGCGAGAGCTCTACTGGATACTCAAGGCCGTTACAGCGCACGTGGAAGACCAAGCACACGGCATAATCGGGATGGTTCATATAACAAAGAGTGATCTAGGCGCAATAAGTGTCCCCATTCCCGAGGAGTCAGAGCAGGCAAAGATTGCCAGCTTCCTCGACCGCGAAACCACCAAGATTGATGCCCTTATCGCCGAGCAGCAACGCCTGATTGAGCTGCTACAAGAGAAGAGGCAGGCGGTCATCTCACATGCGGTGACCAAGGGACTGAACCCGAATGCACCGATGAAGGATTCGGGAGTGGAGTGGCTGGGAGAGGTTCCGGAGCATTGGGTAGTAACACCACTGAGACTTGCTGCCCGCATTGAATCGGGACACACGCCGAGCAGGGCAGTAGAAAACTACTGGATTCAAGAAGAGTGCGTTTTCCCGTGGTTTACTCTTTCTGATGTCTGGCAAATAAGACCCGGGAAAACCGATTATGTATACGGGACAAAAGAAAGGGTGAGCCAGGCGGGCCTGGACAACTCTGCCGCACGCCTTCTACCCAAAGGAACCGTCATTCTCTCTAGAACAGCAAGTGTTGGGTATTCGGGGATACTGGGCGAAGAAATGGCGACCACTCAGGACTTTGTGAACTGGATTTGCGGACCAAAGCTTCTTCCCGAGTTCTTATTGCTCATTTTTAGGGGGATGAAGAGCGAGTTCGAGCGGCTTAAGTACGGATCTACTCATAACACGATTTACATGCCAGATATCTACTCTTTTAGGTCAGCATTGCCTCCGCTCGAGGAGCAGGCAGTGATAGTTGCAGAAGTCCGAAAGAAAGTTGCCGCTCAAGACCAAGTAATCGAAGCGTTGCAAAACGTCTTGAGCCTCCTTCAAGAGCGCCGCTCAGCTCTCATCTCCGCTGCTGTAACCGGCCAGATAGATGTCCGAGGGCTAGTGGAAGAGGAGCCTGTCGAGCAATGACCGCTACACCCAAGACCATCCAAATCTTCCTGCCAAGCGGCGAGCCTCACGGCATTCGCATCGCGGAGATAACCACCCGGATTGTCCAAGTCATTGAGGTGCCACGGAGCCTACTGAGCAGCTTCCTATCTATGGAGCAAAGCTCTCAAGTCGGTGTCTACTTCCTGATTGGGGAAGACACAGAAGATGGCGACCGTCTGGTGTACGTCGGGCAGACCGGCGACCTGCGTGCTCGCCTGACAGCCCACAACCAGAAGAAGGACTTCTGGGAGCGGGCCTTGGTCCTTGTCTCGAGGACCAACAGTCTCACGCAGACCCACGCTCTGTTCTTGGAGTGGCATTCCCTCCAGCAGATTCGAACTGCCGGTCGCTTTGCTGATGAGAATGGCAACAGCGGCTCTAGGCCGCACACCCCAGCTCCGCTGGAAGCCGAGTGCTTTGAAGTGTTTGAGACGGGCAGCGTCCTTGTCTCAAGCCTTGGCTACCCGCTGTTTGACCCTGTAGCTAAGCCCAAGCAGAGCGAAGAGCCAGCGGAAGTCTTCAGCCTCCGAAGCCCCTCAAACGGAGTGGAAGCGAAGGGCCTCTACACAGCGGAAGGCTTCGTCGTGCTGGCCGGTTCTGTCGGCCGTGTAGACACAGCTCCCTCCCTCGGGGAGACGAATGAGCGGTGGAGACAACGGCTCTTGGACAGCGGTGTCATGCAACCTGATGACAAGGGCCACCTGGTATTCCCGAAAGACCACTTGTTCAAGTCCCCAAGCGGTGCTGCCATTGCCTTGCTCGGTCGCACCGCCAACGGGTGGAAGGAATGGAAGAGCCCACAAGGACAAACCCTGCATGAGCTGATTCGAGAGCCGGAGGCCAGCAATCCATGAGCGTCCACCTCGAATCCGCCTTCGAGAAGGAGGTCTGCGAGTACCTCGGCAGCCACGGGTGGCTCTACGAAGACAAGACAGCTGACAACTACGACCGCAAGCTGGCCCTCTACCCGCCAGACCTGACCGCCTGGCTGGAAGAATCCCAGAGCGATCTCTGGAAGACCTACAAGCAGAAGAACGGAAGCAAGGCGGAGGCTTCTCTTCTCCAACGTGTTCGCGAACAGCTCGACCAGCAAGGAACGCTCGACCTGCTTCGCAATGGCATCGAGGTCATGGGTCTGCCCAAGGCCCTCAAGCTGGCGGAGTTCAAACCCGCCCTGGGCCTCAACCCAGAAATCCTGGCCCGCTACAACGCCAACCGCCTGCGAGTCGTTCGCCAGGTGCGGTACTCGCTGCACAACGAGAACTGCATCGACCTGGTGCTCTTCCTCAATGGCATTCCGGTCGCCACGGTCGAACTGAAGACCGACAACACCCAGTCGATAGAAGACGCGGTGTGGCAATACAAGACCGACCGCCTGCCTCAGCTCGCCGGCAAAACACCTGAACCGCTTCTGAGCTTCCCCAGCGGTGCGCTGGTGCACTTTGCCGTGAGCACCCGCGAAGTCCGCATGACTACGAAGCTCGCTGGCCCTGCAACGGTGTTCTTGCCCTTCAACAAAGGCAGCGACCCTGGCGGCAAGAACTGTGGGGCCGGCAACCCGGTGCCCGACGGCCCCGGCTACCCCACTGACTACCTATGGCAGGAGGTGTGGGAGCGGGAGAGCTGGCTGGAAATCCTTGGTCGCTACTGCATTGCCGAGCGGAACAAGAAGAAGCAGGTGTCTCGGGTGCTCTTCCCCCGCTACCACCAGCTCGTTGTCACCCGCCTGCTTCAGGACGCCGTGCGGAGTGAAGGGCCAGGGCAGAAGTACCTGATTCAACACTCGGCCGGCTCTGGCAAAACGAACTCCATTGCCTGGACAGCCCACTTCTTCTCCGAGCTCCACGACGCTGAGAACAAAAAGGTCTTCGACTCGGTGTTGGTGGTCAGCGACCGCAACGTGATCGACACCCAGCTGCAGGAGGCCCTGGAGTCGTTTGAGCGGAAAAAAGGTGTCGTCGCTTCGATTACGAGCGAAGACGGCAGCAAGAGCGGGAAGCTGGCCCAGGCCCTGAGCGGCGACAAGAAGGTTGTGGTCTGCACGATTCAGACCTTTCCCTTTGCCCTCGAAGCCGTCCGAGAGCTCACGGCCACGGAAGGCAAGCGGTTTGCCGTGATTGCCGACGAGGCCCACAGCTCCCAGACGGGACAGGCCGCTGAGAAGCTCAAGAAGGTGCTCAGTGCCTCAGAAGCAGCTGACCTTGCCGACGGTGGCGAGGTTGGTATGGACGAGGTCCTGGCCGCTCAAATGGCCGACCGGGTCAAGGAGAACGGCATCACCTACGTGGCATTCACCGCCACGCCCAAAGCAAAGACCCTGGAGCTGTTCGGTCGACGGCCTAACCCCAACGAGCCAGCCGGTGACGGGAACCTGCCTGAGCCGTTCCACGTCTACTCAATGCGGCAGGCGATTGAAGAGGGCTTCATCCTCGATGTCCTGCAGAACTACACCTCGTACTCACTGGCCTTCCGCCTTGCTCAGGGCGGCCAAAGCGTGAGTGACGAGGAGGTGGAGCGGAGTGCCGCCAAGAAGAAGCTGATGGGCTGGGTGAAGCTTCACCCGCACAACATCGCCCAGAAGGTGCAGATCATCGTGGAGCACTTCCTCAAGTTCGTCGCTCCGCTGCTCGATGGCAAGGCCAAGGCGATGGTGGTGGTGGGCTCCAGAAAAGAAGCCGTGCGCTGGAAGCTGGCGATCGACAAGTACATCAAAGACAAGGGCTACCCGCTGGGCACCCTGGTGGCCTTCAGCGGTGAGGTGAACGACGCCGAATCCGGCCCTGAACCCTTCACCGAGCGCAGCAGCACCCTCAACCCCGGCATGAAGGGCGACATCCGTGAGGCATTCAAGGGCGATGAGTTCCAGATCCTGCTGGTGGCCAACAAGTTCCAGACGGGCTTCGATCAGCCGCTGCTCTGCGGCATGTATGTGGATCGCCGCCTCTCCGGCATTCAGGCGGTGCAGACCCTCTCTCGCCTGAACCGCTGCCACCCCGGCAAAACCACCACCTACGTGGTGGACTTCGCCAACGAACCCGACGACATCCTCGCCGCCTTCAAGGCCTACTACGAAACCGCTGAGCTGGCCGAGGCCACTGATCCAGACCTGATCTTCAACCTCAAGGCCAAGCTCGACAGCCAGGGTCACTACGACGAGTTCGAGGTGGACCGCGTGGTGAAGGTGCTACTCGACCCCAACGCCAAGCAGAGCCAGCTGATCGGCGCTCTGGAGCCGATCGCCCAGCGGCTGATGAATGCCTACAGAGAAGCCAGGCAGGCCATGCGCCAAGCGGAAGACATCAACGACCCCGACGGCATCAAGGCCGCCAAGGATGAGTTGGATGCCTTGACCCTGTTCAGAAGCGACATGGGCACCTACGTGCGCTTCTACACCTTCCTCTGCCAGATCTTCGACTACGGCAACACGGCTCTCGAGAAGCGGGCGATGGTGTTCAAGCGGCTGCTACCGCTCTTGGAATTCGAGCGGGAGGTGTCCACGGTGGACCTGAGCAAGGTGGTGCTGACGCACCATCACCTGCGCAACAAGGGGCAACGACGGCTCGACCTGGCCCAGGGCGATGCCGAGAAGCTGGCGGGCCTCAACCCAGGTGGCGGTTCGGTGCAGGACAAAGACAAGGCCTTGCTCTCCGAAATCATCGCCAAGCTCAACGACCTCTTCACCGGCGACCTCACCGATGAGGACAAGGTGACCTATGTGCAGGCGGTGATTCGGGGCAAGTTGCTTGAATCCACCACCCTGCAGCAACAGGCCTCCGCCAACAGCAAGGAGCAATTTGGCGCGTCGCCGGATCTGGGCACGGCCCTGATGGACGCCATCATCAGCGCCCTCGATGCCCATCAATCGATGAGCAGTCAGGCCCTGGGCTCCGAGTCCATCCGCAACGGCATGAAGGAGGTACTGCTCAACCAGACAGGCCTCTATGAAGAGCTGCGTGAACGCGCAGGAGCGTCCTCCTCGTGATGGCTACCGACCCCAGCACTATTGCCGTTGCCCAGGCCGCCCAGCAGATCGCCCTGCAGATGCTGGAAGAGCGGGGCCGTGGTGCGGTGCTGGTGGGCGTGGCCCGGGTGGATGCGGCCCTGGAGCACCTGCTGCAGGCGGTGATGGCCCCAGCCACCGACAAGAAAGATGGGTTATTTCTGCCGGATCGCCCCCTGGGATCCCTCGGCTCCAAAGTGGCCTTGGCCAGCCGTCTGGGGCTGATTGATCCACCCATCGAACGAGCCCTCAACGCCCTGCGCAAACTGCGCAATGCCTTTGCCCACTCCACGGAGACGGCATCGCTCGATGATCCTGCACATCGCGCGCGATTGCAGGAGGTCTATAAGGACGCCCGTGCCAACCCCCTGTGGGGAATCTTGGAGCCGTTACTGGCTGACCATGTTCCCAAGGATCCATCTCTGCGCGACTACATCCTGCTGATCACGATCCTGGTGGCTTTTCTCGAGGCCATCGCTCAGCAGCTCACCCCTTTCCAGCCGCCCATCGTGATGCGCTTCTCCAGGAGCCATAGCAACGAAGTTCCATAGCCCACCCAACACCGACCCTGTCATTGGGGAAAACGACGCGCAGGAATCCTCAGCGTGCGCGGCCGCGCAAGGGCTTCGCAAGCCGGCCCGCCACGGACGATGAAACACCGGTGGCACTTGTTCCATGAGTGTCCTGGCCGGCCCTTGCCGCTGGCCGCGCTGGCGCTTGCGGTCCTGCGCTTGTCCATCCGTGGCTGTTGCCTCACCATCCCGTTCCGCCCGGCCAGCCAAGGGAGCTGCTGCTGCCAAGGTCTCCCCTGAGGAGAAGCTGGTGGCCTCCCTGGTCGCCCTGCTGGAGGCCGGCACCACCCCTTGGAGGCGGGAGTGGGATGCCGCCTCGGGGGGCCATCACGTGAATCTGCTCTCCGGCCGCCGCTACCGTGGAGCAAACCCGGCACTGCTCACCCTGGGCATGCACCTGCGGGAATCAGCCCTGCCTTACTGGTGTGGCTTCTCGGAGGCCAAGGCCCTGGGGATCTTTCCCCGTAAGGGCAGCAAAGCGGTGCATGTGCTGCGGCCCCAGGTGCATCTGGGAGTCGAAAGCCGTCTGGCGGAGCCGGGCTCAGTTGCTCAGGGTGGCCAGGTATTACCTGGCGCCGATGGCCAGCAGTCGGTTCAGCCTGGCCCCAGCTGGGTCAGCTATCGGCCGGTGGCACTATTCAATGCCGCCGATCTGGAAGGCGAGGCTCTGGAGGCGCTGATCCAGAAGCGCCGCCAGGCCGAGGGGGCCGTGCGGCGGCCCGAGCCGGAGCGGCTGGCTGATGCTGAGGCGGTGCTCAGCACCTGGCCGGTGCCCGTGAGCTTTGCAGGAGATCGGGCCTGCTACCTGCCGGTGCCCGATCGCATCCAGCTCCCTGATCGCACCGCCTTCCACTCGGCAGGGGCCCTCTATGCCACCTGGGCCCATGAGGTGATCCATTCCACAGGCCACAGCTCCCGGCTGGCCCGTGATCTCTCCGGCGGCATGGGCAAAGCAGGCGATGGCGGCCGGGCCTATGCCCGAGAAGAGCTGGTGGCCGAGCTGGGGGCGGTGCTGCTCGGTGATCGCTTGGAGATCGGCAGTGCCATGGCCAATCACGCCGCCTACCTGGGCCACTGGGTGGAGCTGCTCAAAGAGTCGCCGCGGGTGCTGCTGCAGGTGCTCAGCGATGCCCGCAAAGCGGCCGATCTGGTTTGCCCCGAGAGCGGGGGGGAGTGATCCCCCTGACCTTGCCGCGCAGGCCTCTTCATGGTGCGGGGCGGCGTCAAGGATCGGAGCCATGCCCGCGGTTGGTTGTCGTTGGTGCCGCATGACGCGGCACATCAAGCGAATGGCGCGGGTCCTTGACCCCGCCCCGCTTGGAGGTGGGGTCCTGCGCTGGGTCCGCCATGGCCACGCTTTGCCTTCCCGCTCACACCCCTGTTCACCTGCATGCCGCCCGCCGGCTGCACTTCTCAGCCAGCAGCGATGGCTTGCTGCTCTGGCTTTCAGAAGAGTGCTGGTGCCGCGGGCTGATCCGGCTGGCAGCTCTGCTGGATGATCTGCTCACTGAGCGTCAGGCGGAGCAGCCTGAGCCGCCTGCTGATCGCGAGCTGGAGGCGCTGTTGCCCTTCTGAGGGCTGGGGGCTGCGGCCCCCTTTCGTTGACGCCAGGCCGGTGCGGCTTCCATGCAGTGACCGCTTCTGCTGGGGCAGCTGCGGCCTCGCCTGCTGTTGCTACGTCATGGGAATGGTCCGCCAGTGAGCCGGCGCACACCCACCGCATCCCGTTGGCCAGTCCTCACGCCATGGCAAGGATCAGGCCTGGCGCCCCTTGAGGCCCTGCCTCGGCGGTGCGTCCTTGCCGCGGCGATCCGGCCGGCCGTTGGGGGTGGGGTTGTGTGCCGTCCCTCCGATGGCTGCCCTTGCTTCCCCGTCCCGGCGCCAGCCGCAGGCCTCTGCCCTGCCGGCTGCATCCCTTGCTGCGCGCGATGCCCTGGTGCTGCAGCACCTGCCACTGGCTGATGCCATCGCCTCCGTCATGGCCCGGCGCCTGTTCCCGCTGGTGGAGCGGGATGATCTGATCCAGGTGGCCCGCGAGGCCCTGCTGCGCTCGGTGCCGCGCTGCAAGCCCGGCGAGCCGGCGGAGCCCTATCTGCGTCGCTGCATCACCGGGGCGCTGCACCACCACCTGCGCGATCGAGTGCGGCTGGTGCGCATCTCCCGCCGGCAGCACGAGAAGGGCACCTGCCCGCTGGGCCACGTCAGCCTCGATGTCCAGGTGGAAGGCGAGCACTCTCTGCTCGATCAGCTGGAAGCTCCTGCAGCCGAGCTGGCCTCAGGCCTTGGGGCTGAGGAGCTGGCCGTGGAGCAGCTGGTCGAGCAGCTGCCAGCCCCACAGGCCACTGCGTTGCGGCTCACCCTGCTGGAGGGGCTGTCGCTACGGGCCGCTGGGCTCAAGCTGGGCATCAGCGCCATGGCGGTGCAGCGAGCCCAGAAAAAGGCCATCGCCGCCCTGCGCCTGCAGTTGGTGGGCGGGGGCTGAGGGCCTTATTGCTCCGGCCTGTTCCTTCAGCGCACGCCCCTTGGCTGGCGGTGGATCGGCCGTAGCACAGGCCGCAGCGACGGCGGGATTTGCAGTTGCTGTTCGGCCCAGTGGGCCGCCAGGGCTGCCAAAAGGCTGCTTCTGTCGCCGTGAATACGGAGCATGGCGTGAGCTGAAAATGCAGGCCACCAGCCTGATCTGGCTGAGCCGCTGCCCTAGTGAAAAGGGTGACAACACCGCGCAACCAAAGGCACAGGAGCGACCATCGGAAGGCGCCGAGGCGTGTGCGCAGAGCCGCCAACCTCGCCAAGGCAATGCACCTGCATTACTTTGGTGTCAGGTTCAGCGGGCGGCCTGATGGCTCCTCTTTCCACTCCTGATGTTGCTGGCGCCTCCCTGGGCACCCCCCAGGACGAGGTGGAATCGGCACTCACGGATCGCTATCAGACCACCGTGCCGCAACCGGTGCGGCGGGCTCTTGGTTTGCGCAAGCGCGACCGCATCCGCTACGCCTTCCGCGCCAACGGTGAGGTGGTGATGCAACGGGTCAGCGCAGATTCAGACAACGACGACCCGGCACTGGCTCCCTTTCTGGCGCTGCTGGAGCAGGACATCGCCAACCATCCCGAGCGGCTGCAGCCCATCGGTGCCGAGCTGGTTGAGCGGCTGCAGGATCTGGTGGGCGGCATCGAGGTTGATCTGGAGGAAGCGCTGCCAGACGACGCGTGATCAACGGATGGACGATCTATGCGCATCCCTTGTTTCTGGATCAGCTGGACGCGTTGATCGCTGAGGTGGAGGCGTTGCGCGCCAAGGATCCACAGGGCTATGGCAGCAAAAACGCCAGCAAGCGCCTGGCGGCCATCACCCGCCTGATGCTCCAGGACATCCCCCAGGACCCCAGCCGCAAGGAGTATCAGCAGGGATCAACCCTTGGCGCTGCGCATCGCCACTGGCGACGCGCCAAGTTCTTTCAGCAATACCGCTTGTTCTTCCGGTTTCACACCCGCTCACGGCTGATCGTGTTGGGCTGGGTCAACGACACCGACACCAAGCGCGCCTACGGCAGCAAGAGCGATGCCTACCGGGTGTTCCAGTCGATGCTGGCCAGCGGCCATCCGCCGGACGACTGGGATCAGCTCTTGCAGGAAGCCACACAGGCCGCGGAACGCCTGCAGCAACTGACGCGTCGACTGCCTTGAGCCGACCCTGAAGCTGGCTGGCTCGGGGCCTCTCCAGTCTGAGGCCCTCCTGCGGTCGGGCCTCCGCTGGGATCGGTCCCGTCGCTGCGCCGCTCTCGGCGCCGATCGTCATGGCCACACGCTCTGCTGCTGGCATCCCGCCTTCCGCGGAATCACCGTTCTGCCGGCCTATCGCACCGGAAGGTGCGTTCTGCAAACCAGAGGAAGATCCCTTTCTGTTGCTGGAATCCACGCTCCGCTCCGTGCAGGAGATCCTGCTGCGCCGGCGCGGGCTGGCGCTGCGGCGCACCTGGATTGAGCAGCCCTATGGAGAAGAGGAGATCACCCTGCTGGAGGAAGAGGTGATTCCCGCGATCCAGCAGTGCCTGGCCCGCATCGATGAGCTCGATGAGCGGCTGCTGGCCGAGCAGGAGCTGCTGCGGCGCTCCCAGCTCGAGGCGCAGCGCCGGCTGATGCTGGCCTGAGCCCATCCCGGCTCGGCGGGCGTGATCAGCACGCCACGCCGGGCCTCAGCTCAGCACGTACACATCGCCGCTGGTCTGATCCAGGTACAGATCACCCGGCATGGAGCCGGAAATGGTGGTGGGTGCGCCACTGCCGGTGAACCAGCCGGTGCCGCGGTTGCCCTGGGGGCCACTGGGGCCCTCCACCCCCTGCAGGCCCTGGGGGCCGGGCTCTCCCTGCAGGCCTTGCGGTCCCTGCGGGCCGGCGATGCCCTGGGGTCCCTGGATCGAACCCCCATCCACCCAGGTGCTGCTGGTGGCGTCCCAGACGCGGAAGGAGTCATCGGCCTGCACGATGTAGGCATCGCCCTGGGCGGCATCGGCGGGCAGATCCGCCACCGTGGGCACGTGCCCCTTGAAGGTGATGCCCAGACCCGGGGCACCCTGGATGCCCTGCTGGCCCTGGGGTCCTTCTGGGCCGGCGACGCCCTGTATCCCCGCAGGTCCCTGCGGGCCTTGCACGCCCTGGGCACCATCGGCACCGGGTTGGCCTTGCACCCCCTGGGGGCCCTGGGGGCCGGGATCACCGTGCGGACCCTTGAGTGAACCGGAGGGAATCCAGGCCATGACAGAGCAGCGGCCCAAGGGCCAGAGAGAACACTCCCTATTGCCGTTGGTGAGCTGGAGTGAACGCAGCTCAGTGCTGCAGCACTTGCCACCAGGAGCCGCGCAGCACTGTCACCGCGGTGCCGGCCACCTCTGAGCGAAAACGCAGGCTGAGGTTGCCGGCATTGGCGCCGTTCTCCACCGTGCCGCTCACCTGAGCCCTGAGCACCGAACTGCCGGCGGAGCTGGTGCCGATCAGGGGCGTGTCGTAGCTGCTGGCGGTGAGGTTGCGGAAGGTGGTGAGCGATTCACCCGTCACCAGGTTGTGAATCACCGCATGCGGCCCGGCGGGGCCAGAGAGGGTGGTCACCAGGCCGGTGTTGTTGGCGCCGCTGGAGAAGTAGAGCTCCGCCGCAAAGGAGAGCACCTGCTGCGCCGCCAGCGGTGTGGTGAACAAGGTGAGCCAACTGGTGCCGGAGCTGGTGCTCAGCGCCGCCGGTAGCCGCGCCAGCCGCAGCATCGAAGGCCCCTTGAGGTTGGTGCTGTGGGTCCAGGGCATCAGCTCAGCTCCAGTTGGTAGAGATCACCGCTGCGGGTGTCGAGATAGAAGTCACCCGCTTGGGCATCAGGGAGCACTCCGGGTGGCCCCTCGCCGCTCCACCAGCGGGTGCCACCGCCACTGCCCGGCGGGGTGGCCCAGAGGCCATCGGCCCGCAGGAAGCGGGTGCTGGAGCCATCGCTGGCTGGTACGCCGCCGCTGCTGGTGCCGCCACTCCAGCGCTGCAGCTGCCACTGCTCGCGGCGCCGGCCATCAAACGGTTGGCCGAGCAGGCCACTGCCGGGGATGAGCGGCTGAATCGCCCCCGGCGGCAGGGGTGGCGGTGGCGGCCAAATCGGGCAGCCCAGCAGATGCACCGCCAGCTCGGCGCTGATGCCGCTGCCGCTCAGTTCTGCCGAAACCTGCCAGTCCTGGGCGCAGGTATAGGCATGGCGGAGCCGCGGCGCATTGTCGCCGCGGGGCCAGGGCCAGGTTTCAACGCTGCCGTCACCCCAATCCAGCGACAGCGCCGTTGGCAACGGTGGCCGGGCCTGGAGCAGCAGCAACACCGCGGTGCTGCCAGCTGGGTCCAGGGGCACAGGCGCATCCGGCAGCCAGGCCAACTCCAGCGGTGCGGCGGGGATGGGAGCGCGGCGGTAGCCCTGCTGCTCCCAGCGGCTCACCTCCACGGGAGGCACCCACACGCTCTCGCCCGGGCAGCCCAGAGGAGGCAGCACGCGAATCAGCTGCGGGCTGGCTGCCGTGCTGCTCGCTTGGGAGGGAAGAAAGGAGCGCACGGAAGCGATCACCCCTCAAAGCAGCGGGTCGTCGAGCAGCAGCGCCTCGCTTGTGGCGCTGCTTTCCAGCTCCCAGGTGGCTGCCAACTCGGACTCGGCGTCGTCTGGGATTGGTTCGACTGTGCTCGCCTCTGGCGTTGCTGCGGCCAGCGGCACCTCGATCACTGCTGCAGGCGCTGTTGGTGCCGGCGTGATCTGAAGGCCGGTGGCGGCAGCGATCAGGGTCCAGCCCTGTTGTTGCCAGCCGCCCAGGTGCACCGGCCAGATGAAGCGCTCACCGCTGCCGTTGCTGATGCGCACCAGGCCGGCCGGCACGGTGGGATCCCCCAGGTCGTGGCGGGTTGCGGCGGCGGGTGGAAGCTCGATCGGCGTGGGCTGCGCCGGCTGCTCCTCGGCTGCCGGTTCCTCTGCAGGGCTGGTGGAGCGTTTGCGGGCCATGGGCTCAGGCCGCAATCGTGGCCGTCAGGCCCGCGTGCATGCCCGCCGGGGTGGTCGGGGTCACGAGCGCCTTGGCGAAACACACCGCCGGCAGATCGAGGTTGGGCAGATCCGCCGGTGTGATCTGGATGTCATGGCCGGAAAGAAATGCCTCCACCCGGCCGCCTTCTGCCGGTAGGGCAACGCGGACGGCACTGATCCAGCTGCCGGTGGTGCCATCGCGCAGTACCGGTGCCAGCAGCAGTTCCACCTCCACCGCGGCAGGCGCGCCGGGATGGGAGGCCACCAGCGAGAAGCGGGAGGCCGCATCGAGCTTGGTGTTGAGCAGCACCTCCTCTCCGGAGAGGAAGGTGTGCTCTGTGTTGCGGATGGCGCTGCGGTTGGTCCAGCCCACCAGGGTGGTCTCCGCATCGATCAAGGGGTTGCCGTTTGTGAGGGCCATGGCTCAGGCAGCGGGGGTGATGTTGAACAGACGGCCGGCGGCGCGGGGCTGCAGCACGGCAAAGCCCACGTACCAATCCACGCGGGTGCGGAACACCGGGGCATCGGGCACCTCGCCCAGGTCCCGCACCGAGATCCCATAGCGGCCCTGGAACGGGCCCTGCAGGCCGGTCACGCCCTGATCGCCAAAGGTGCAGCAGTAGATCGAGCTGGTGCCGCCCGCCTCGTCGTAGCCCATCACCTCGACGCCCTGGGCATCGCGGTCGACGGTGAGGATGTCGCAGTCCTGGTAGCGGTGCACCGTCATCCCGTAGGAGTTGGTGCTGGTCTGGTACACACCACCGCCGATGGAGGCGCGGGCGAGAGCATTGAGCTGGCGGCGCATCGCCTTGCTCATCACCAGCACCTTGCTGCCGCCGTAGGCATTCACTGAATCGATCAGCTCATCAAGCCGATCGAAATTCAGCGGCGCACCGGGAATGGCACCGGAGGCGTTGTTGATCGCCATCGGGTTGCCGGGCGGCAGGCGCTTGCTCAAGCCGTCAAAGGCGCGGGGGTTGCTGGCGGTGTCGCCGTTGATCACGGTCGCCTCCAGGGTGAGGCGCATCGAGCGCACCTTCATCTCGATCTGGCTGGCGCGGGCCTCAGGGCCCATCAGGTCCACGATCGAGCGGTCCACATCCACATCACCACCAAAGAGGTGCACCGCTTCTGCGCGCTGATCCACCACGCCGTAGCTCTGGGTGTAGCCCTCGTTCACGGCGCGGAAGCCCACCGAGGGCAGCTCCTGCTCGGCGGAATAGAAGAGGCCGCTGCCGGCGATGTTCATGAACGGCAGCCGGGCGAGCAGTTCGCCCTCCGAGAAGGTCTTGAGCACAGCCAGGTGCTCAAGCCGGTGCTCGTATTTGGCTGCCTCGATCAGGGTGAGGCCCATGGCACAGGTGGGGCCGGGCCCCATTGATGTCAGGGGCTATTGCCGAGGCGACACGAACTGCCCCACAGGAGAGCGTTCAGCCTTGGGCGCCGATCACCCGCTGCAGCACCTGCTGGCAGTTCGTCTGCAAGGCCAGCGGCAGTCGTCCGATGCGCCGTTTCACGAGTGGCATGGCCAGCGTTGTCATGCGGCTGAGCCGCAGCCTTGAGCTCACCTTCAGGCCGGTGTCTGAGAAGCCTGGATGGTCGGCTGGGATGTCGAGCTCATCGCTGGCCGTTGGGCCGCTGATGTTGGAGCTGATGAAGGCCAGCAGCACATCCCCATGGCGATCACTGGTGGTGATCACCAAAGCCGGGCGAGGCTTGGCCGCCGGCCCATCCGTGAAAGGGAAGGCGACAAGCACGATGTCGTAGCGGCTGAGCATCAGCCGGCAACGATCGCTTCTCCGTCGGAGAAGCTGTAGAGCTCAGGTTCAGCGGCCAGGTCGTCAAAGGCTCCCCCGGCCATCGCCATCTCAGCCAGGGCACCGTGACTCAGGTCACTGTTGTCCTGCTCCAGCTGCCTGAGCAGCCAGCGGCGATCGTCAGCCGGCAGGCTGCGGATCACGGCGAGCAGGTTCTCGGTGAGCTGGGGGTTGGTCATGGCCCCCAGGCTAAGCAATCTGAACCGCAGGTATCACGGGCGCGGCGGTCTCAAGCAGCCCGACAGGTGACACGCAGGCAGGCCTTGATCAGTGGATGGATGCTGCGGCAACAGCAGAGGACTGCCCTGCTGCCATGTCTCCAAGCTCTCCCACTCCGGCTGCCGTCGCGCCTGGTGACCAGGCGCCGTTCAGCGCTGAGCGCTGGCGTCAGTTCTGGGACCACTGGAAGGGTCAGCCTCAGCAGCTCGCCGGCATCGAGCAATTGCGGCTGGCGGTCATGGCGGCCGATCCACAGGTCCTCACCGAGGCCGCCCCATGGCGGCAGACCTTTTCATCAGCTCCCCCAGCCCCGGCCCATGCCAATCCGCTGCCGGTGGCCTGGGAGAACCAGAACGACAACGCTTCAGGCACTGGCTACCGCGAGTGCTTCTCCAGCAGCTGCGCCATGCTCGCCCGCTTCTGGGGCAAGGTCAGTGGCGATGACGCCTACAACGTCATCCGTGCCCGCTATGGCGACACCACCTCGGCAGAAGCTCAGTTGGCGGCGTTGCGATCCCTGGGGCTGACTGCCCACTTCGCCACCAACGGCCAGCGCGCAACGCTGGAGGAACAGATCAACCTGGGGCGACCGGTCGCAGTGGGCTGGCTGCACCACGGCCCCGCTTCTGCACCCAGCGGCGGCGGTCACTGGAGCGTGGTGATCGGTTTCACCGAGACAGTCGCCATCCACAACGACCCCAACGGTGAGGCCGACCTGGTCCACGGCGGCTACACCGCCAACACCAATGGAGCAGGGCAGCACTACAGCTGGAAGAACTGGCTGCCGCGCTGGCAGGCCGATGGCCCCGGCACCGGCTGGCTGCTCACCTGCCAACCCTGACCCCAAGGAGCACAGCCATGGCTGGTGGCGATGGATTTGATCGCGAGCGCTTTCTGTTGCGGGCGGTGGCGGGGGTCTTCATCGCCCAGTTCGCGCTCTATGCCGCTGGCCTGGGCGGTTGCTTCTGGCTTGGTCTGCAGCGGCGGCTTGGCCCGGTGTGCAGCAGCTACGCCGAGAACCTGCAGCAGACCTTTGAGGCGGCGGTTGGAACCAGCCTGGCCTTGCTCGGTGGCGGCAGCATCGTCAGCGGCCGACGCCGCGATCCAGACAACTGAACCAGTCTGGCCGCAGCGCTGAGAACGGCCGCAGGACGTTCAAGGCTGGGGATGGGCCTCTGGCCGCTCCAGGTAGCTGGCGGCCCACACCGCCGGAGCGATGCCATGGGGCACCAGGCGCCGGTAGGGCTCGCTGCTCAGCAGTTCTTGCACAGCTTCTGCCAGTAGGGCGGTGGAGCGACTCTCCGGCAAGCGATGGCTCAGGGCCTGCTGAACGCGCAGCAGATACCAGGCGCTGCCCTCCAGCCCCGCCGTGAAACGCTCCCAGCCACCAGGGTGGCTGCGGGCATCGAGCACCAGGTCGCGGGCGTTGTGGGCCTTGTCGGCTGCCGTCACCAGCAAAGAGGTCTGCGGCTTCTCCTCCAGCGAGGCGAGATAGCGGGTCTTGCGCAGCAGCCAGGGTTCCTTTTCGGCGCCGGGCTCCACGGGGCCAGCTGTGTCGGTGCAGTCCACCACGATCGCGGCCACCTCCTCGCCAAAGCGTGCGGCAATCGAGGCCTGGCTCTGACCCGCATCCTCGATGGCGTCGTGCAGCAGAGCCGCAATCGCCTGGTTTTCGCTGCCGCCGTCCTCCCACACCAGAGCACTCACGGCGATCAGGTGGGCGATGTAAGGAACCGGCTTGCCCTTGCGACGCTGACCGCGGTGCAGCTCAGCCGCCCAGCCCAGGGCATCGGTGTAGCGCTGGCTGTGGGCGTTCTCAGGAGCCGTCATCGCCACGTTCTACAGCCGGTGTTGCGGCTGCTGTCTCAACCAGGCCCCGGCAGCCGTCCGGCCATGGGGTCGGCGAGGAATCACCAGCACTGCCCCGGAGCGCAGGGCTGCGCCCTGCTCGCCCCACCCTGGCAAGGGCTGACGCGAGTCGGCTACGCCGACCCTTGCCAGGGCGTGTCGTCCGGGGCGATGGGACAGGTGTTCCTCGCCTCCGTCCCATGGCCTCCTCTGCTCCTCTGGCCTGTCCGATCCGTCAGCTGGTGCTGCACAGCTATCCGGCTGGGCTCAAGGTCGCCGCTGCCGAGCGCGTCACGGTCTTCTATGGCCGCCGCGGCAAGCCCGTGAAGAAGCCGCGTTTCATTCCAGCTGAGCTGGCCCATCAGCTGGCCCGCAAGCTGGCCGCCAAGCGCCTCGGCACCGTCTCGGTGCTCTGAGGCGGCGGCCTCCTGGCCCGGCCTTGCCGGGCCTTTTTGCTTGCTCTTCACGGCGCCGTGGCGTACGCCAGCGTCTGCTCCAAGGCAACTCGCCACTGGCCGGGCGTGAACTGATGCTGATGGCCATGACCAGGCAGCAGCCAGGCCACATCGAGATCCAGCAGCCGCTCGACGGAGCGCAGCTGCGCACTCCAGTTCCACCAGCAGTAGGCCTTGGAAGCCACGACCGCTTGATGCGCCGGGTTCCACCAAAGGTGATCGCCGCTGAACAGCACCTGTTCGCGCCCTCCCAGCACCGCCACCATCGAGCCAGCTGTGTGACCAGGAGTGGGGATCAACTGCAGGTCCACATCCAGGTGCAGGGCATCGCTGCCGCTCAGCTGATGCTCGGCCTGGGGGGCGGCATCGGCGTCGGCCGCGTGGATCCAGCGTTCGGCTCCGAATGCCCGGGACCAGTGCGCCTGATCGGCCACGTCATCGCGGTGCGTCAGCACGATGCGCCGCAGACCGCCCAAATCCTTGATGCGCCGGGCGAGGGGTGCACTCCAGCGCGGCACATCGATCAGCACGTTGCCGTCAGGGCGCACCACCAACCAGCTGCTGGCACCAAAGCTGCGCCGTGATGCCCAACCGCAGTAGTAGACGTCCCCAGCCGCATGGCGCGTGATCAGAACCGGAAAGCCATCCATGGGCATCTGAGCCAGCAGTTCACGGCTGGTGCCGATCGCAGCCACCGGGCAGGCCTGCAGGGCCAGCAGTGCCTGCCGCAGTTCGGCAGCGCCATCCGGTTGGCGCTGCACCCGCGAACTGCTGCCGGTCGGGGCGTAGTGCAGCGGATCGAACTGCCAGCAGGTGCCGCAGTCGATGCAGCTGCCGTCGACATAGAAGGGCCCAGGAACGTTGGCCGCCAACCGCTGTTCTTGCCTGGCCATCACTTGCTGTCTGGGGAATCCCCCTTGGTGATGTCACCGTAGGAACGGCTGGCAGAAGCGTTCAGTGCCGGGCCATGCGGCCATTGCTGACAAAGCCAGCCCGGTAGAGCTCGCTGGCGCTCATCGCCTGTGGATTGATCACCTCCCCAAAACCGCTGGCGCCGAGGCTGCCGGCTGTAGTGCCCGCGGGCATGGCACCGGTACCCATGGCGCCGCGCTGCTGGAACAGAAAGCCATACACGGGGTGGATGCGCAGCTGATCGAGGTAGTCGGCTGTGGTCATCGGCCGGCCGTCGTCACCGAGCAGTGGCTGGCCATGGCCGTCGAGGGGTTCGAGCACATCGCCGCCGTCCTTGCTGCTGCCCAGCCGGAAGCAGTCCCAGAGCATCGAGCGAAACACCTGAAAGAAGGTGCCGCGCCCATCGCCGCCGGTGCGCCCTTCCGCTTCTGAGAAAGCCCGCTCCAGCAGCCGCTCCTTGCGTAGCTCCTGCACCCGCTCATGGGCGGCGTCGCGCTCTGCACTGACGGCTGCCACCCGCTTGGCGGCGGCCTCCTCCATCTGGCGTTCCCGCAGCTCCAGCTGCTGCTCGAGGTGCTGCTTTTGGCGTTCGGCCTCCTGCAGACGGGCGTACTCCTCGGGGTTGATCTCCGAGAAACGAGTCAGCTGTTGCCGCAGCCCGCGCAGTTCTTTTTCGAGGTTGTTACTGCGGCGGCGCTCGGCCTTGAGGGCCTCGCTGAGGCCATCACCTCCAGATCCCTGGGTGGGTTCATTGGCGGTGGGTGCAGGATCCGGGCCAGTGCTGTGGTCGCCCTGAGTGCTGTCCTGCTCGCTGGTCTCAGAGCCCTGGAGATCCAGGAGTTCGTGGCCATCACCTCCGCTGCGGGTGGTGCTGGTGCTGGGGGTTGCGGAAGCAGTGGCCATGACCCGTCTCGGCTGTCAGTGGATCGGCAGCCCATCGCGGCGCTGCCATCCCCTGTTGCCGAGGCAGAAATCAGATGAGTCGATTCGGCTTGAGCGTCCCGAACACCCGCTCACCAATCAACGGCTGCACCAGGGCGCCGATGCCCCCAGAGCCGTAGTCGGCGCCAAACTCCAGCACCACGAAGGCCGTGTGCTGGGCGTAGGGATCCACATCAGCTGCGCCCGAAGGGTTGAGCAGGCTGAGATTGCCCAGCCAGATCAGCCCCTCGCAGGGGGCCACCACGGTGCTGGCACCGCTGGCAACGCGGCGGCCGTTCTGCTGCCAGCTCAAGGTGCTGCTCAGCCAGATGGCGCCCGGGTGAGGCGGCAGGCGGGTAGCCCGGCAGATAGTGCCGCTGTAGGTGAAGTCGCCGGTGTCGACCCCAGGTCCGTTCTCCTTGGCCGAGATGTAGCGCTGCCGGCTCAAGAAGCACTCGAGCACATGCGACGCCACCACCGCTGAGGTGGTGTCCCCTGGGATGGCGTTCTCCGCAAGAAGCAGGCGTGCATTGGCAAACGACTGCAATGGCGTGGCGGGCCAAGACCCGGCTGCGCGCGGATGTTGGCCGCTGGTGAACCGTCTGGGGCTTGTGGTCATCGCTCAACCCCGCAGCATCGGCGTGGTTCCCAGCAGCCCTGCGGCCTCGGCGGTGAACTGCATCCAGCTGTTGAGCGCAGGCAGGAGCAACAGCAGCTGCTCGGCGTAGCGGCGCCGCTGGCGCAGCAGGGCCATCGCGGGCGAACTGGGGCTGGCGTAAGTGGTCTCGCTTTCTTCGCGCAGCAGCGCTGTGTCGTAGGCGATCACGTCTGCTTTTTGCAGGGGCGCATCTCCAGCTGCGGCCACCGAGCCGGCGATCGGTCCCGAGTGGCTGCGCTTCTGAATCGGCTGCTCCTGCTCGCAGCCGCCGGCCAGCAGCTGCTGATCAATCAGGGCCACCGCATCCAGAAGCGCTCGGGCGCTCAACACCCCGGCCGGGTGCTGGCGCAGCAGATCCGCCATTGCTCGACCGATGGCATCCAGGCAGGGAACGGTGGCGGGCAGCGCCAGGCACTGGCGGATGGCCTCCTGGTCGCCGGGTTGCCAGATTGCGGCGGGGGTTGGTGATGCAGGCACAGCAGTGACGAGCCCAAGACCAACTCCTGTTGCCGGAGAGCTGGTGCTGGGGATTGATGCGGCCTGGACGGCCCATCAACCCAGTGGCATCGCGCTGGTGCGACGCCAAGGCGAGAGCTGGAGGTGTGTCGCTCTTGCACCCAGCTATGCCAGCTTCATGGCACTGGCCGATGGCATTGCTGTCGACTGGTCAGCACGAGCTCAGGGCAGCAAGCCCCAGATGTCGGCCCTGCTGCGTGCAGCTGAACGGCTGTCGGATGGTCGCATCGATTTGATCGCATTCGATATGCCGCTCTCCAAAGAGCCAATCGGTCATCGCCGGCAGGCAGACCGCGCGGTCTCGCGGATCTTTGGCAACCGGGGCTGCGCTGTGCACAGCCCAACACTGCAGCGGCCAGGCGCCATCGCCGACAGCATTCGCCAAGACTTGGAGGTCTGCGGCTATGGCCTGCAGACGGTGGCTGCAGAACCCGGTCCCGGCGGGCTAATCGAGGTGTACCCCCATGTCGCCCTGCTGGCCTTGTTAGAGAGCAAGTACCGAGTGCCGTACAAGGTCAGCCGCTCGCTGCAGTACTGGCGAAACGAGCAGCTGTCTGTGAACGAGCGGATCGGCCGGTTGCTGGAGGAGTTCGGGCGGATTCGTGATGGGCTTGCTCAGCAGATCCAGGACATCAACCTGCCCTTGCCCCAGTCCACCGAGGTCCAATCTCTCTCTGCGCTCAAGCCGCTGGAGGACTGTCTCGATGCCCTGGTCTGTGCCTGGGTTGCGATCGAGCACCTCCAGGGCCGGACCTGGGCGCTGGGCGACGCCAGTGCAGCGATCTGGTGCCCAACCGCAGCTTTCCCTGAGAAGCGGGCGCAGCAGGCTTAAGCCGAGGCCGGTGCCACACCGGCCAGATCCCCCAGCCATTGCCGCAGAGCCTGCTCACTCACGATGCCGCGCTCATGCAGCTGCAGCATTTCAGCCACGGTGGGTTGCGGTTTGGGCGCGGGGGCCAGCGGGCTGATTTCCACCAGCAACGCCGGACCCTGCTGCACGGGAACTGGTTCACCGGTGATTGCGCACCAATGAGCCAGCAACGACGAAAACATGGAGGCCTTCTGAATCGCCTGGCTCTGCAGCAGCGCATAGGCCTGGGATGCCGCCAGAGAGATCTCGGTAGCGGTGCGTGGAGCCCCTTGGGCGCCGGATGGGATCAGGGCGTCACGACGCATGCCCTGGTCGAGGGATTCCAGCCAAGCGCGGTGCTCAGCCAGGGAGCGGGCCTGGATTTCCACGAACTGGAAGCTGGCCCCGTCGGGCAGATCGATCACGCTGTTCGGGCCAAGCACCACCGGCTCACTAGTGCCACTGCCCATGGGGCCGACGACCCCTGTACGCACACCCACCGGCAACGCGGTTCGATACAGCAGCTCCTGGTAGTCGCTCTGGCAGCGGAAGTGGTTGAGGTACTGATGCGCCAGGCCCAGGTGCGGTAGGTCGCCCTCGCCAAAGGCAGCGCCATCACTGGCGTACCAAATCAACGGCAGCTGGCTGATGCCCCGGTAGTGCTGCAATCCCGTGCGTTGCGGTCGCCACCCTGATGGGGACTGCGGGTCCGCCACCAGCTCGATGGTCTCGATGCTCATGCCCTCGCCATCAAGGGCAACGGAGCCGTAGAGCCATGGATGCTGAGGTCGATCCGGGTCCAGGGGCTCGTCCTGGGCCTTGGGGTTGGGCAGCCGGAAGCTGACCGCGTCAGGCAAGGACTGGGGGCCAGGCAGGTGCCAGTTCAGGACGTCGCGGCGCTCCAGCAGAGCAAGGCGCGGCAGGGAGAGGCGATCACCACGGCGCAGAGCCTGCTGGCGGTCGCCCTCACTGGGCCAGAGGTGCTCAGGCGGCAGCACGCCGATCAGCGCTGCCCCATCACGGAGTACCAGCACGTCGGCGCGCTCGAGGAACACGCCCAGGTCGGTACCGCGTCCATCCACATCACTGATTACCGCCTGCAGCGAGGCCGGCAGCTCACGCCAGTGGCTGGAGGCCAGCATCCCCGCGAAGGTGCGCAGGGCATCACGGAAGAACCCCGAGGGCAGGGCCGCCTCCAGCCGCCGGCGGTAGGCGCTCTCTGGCTCCCGTTCACCCCGGGGGAGATAGAGCTCCTTGCGGCCAGCGAGGAGGTCCCAGCAGTCCTGGATCAGATCCAGGCGAGGGAGCAGTGCGGCCAGGGTGGGGTGGAGTGGCCAGGGGAGTGGATTTTCGACGGATGCGGGTGGCACGGGGATCAGCTGCGCTAACTGCTTTTGCCTGCGCGGCAATCAACCTGTGGCAGGGCGGTGTTCTCGGATCCGTCGATGACGCCTACGGTTTGTGGAAGCTTCCCGAGGAGGCACTGCTAGCGCGATCCGATGCCCATGGAACCCTGAGCGAAATGATCACTGTCCAGACCCTCATGCCGCCAGCATGGCTTTCTGAGTTGTTTAAGACTGGGTTGGTCGCCAAAGCGTGAACGTACGCCATCTTCTTGTCAGATGAAATACAACAGTTTCCATGCGTGCAAATTGAGACCAAGGATGCTCGCAAGACATGTTTGACTCAGTGACTGTCGCTAACTTCATGCGAATTAATGGAGAGGTGCGAATCCCCTTGGGGCCGGTCACTATTCTCGTCGGCGAAAACGGATCCGGTAAGTCATCGATTCTTCGGGCAATTCATTGGGCTGTGCGTTGCGCGGCTTTGAAGGACGGGGCGGATCGAGTAACTCTGGAGCGTATGGATTACGCGCCAAGTCGAGACTTCTTGCATCTTGCTCACAAGGTTCGCCTCAATAGCGCTGCCGCCTCCCCAAAAGTGCGCGTGATACTGGAATCTGGCGCTGACCAGTTAGAAATAAATATGCACTCAACTCGCAACGATGCAGGAATAAAGGCGATTGTTAGTGGAGCCCTCGCAAGCACAGTCACTGCCACCTCGCAGATGACTGCGTATATCCCTGGGTTAGCTGGTCTCTCGGAAGCGGAGTCGCTGCTAGCCACCCCCGTACTTCACCGGCGAGCTGCCTCAGGTGAGGGCGGATCTGTGCTTCGTCACATCTTGCTTGGTTTGGCAATCACAGCGACCGGACATGAGAGCATCGAGAAACATGAGGAATTATCTGATCTAAATAGATGGGTTGGCAAGGTGTTTCCAGGCGTGCGCTTTTGGGTTAAGTTCGACCGCCTAAGGGACGTAGATATTGACGCAAAGTTCCTCACTAATGACATGATTGAATCTGGTAAGAAGCTGGACCTTCAGTGGAGATCGCTGGAGATGGCCGGCACTGGCTTTTTACAGGTAGTTCAGATTTTTGCCTACTTGCTTCACTTCAGACCGAGGCTCCTACTTATTGACGAACCTGACTCTCACCTTCATCCCGGGACTCAAGAGAGGCTGATCTCGGCTATTGAAGATGCTGCGAGCGCGTTTCCGGAAACTCAGTTCATGCTTGCAACGCACTCTCCAAGCTTAGTACGGGCTTCTAGCGCCACCTCTCACGTGCTGTGGATAAGCGATGGCGCCCTCCGAAGTGAAAGAGAGGATCAGGTAAGACAGCGAATGGGATGGGGAGCCCTTGACAAGGACCTACTTCTCGTCACAGAAGATGGGAACCTCCAATACATGAAGAACATCCTTGCTCAGTGGCCCGAACTAGCACGGAAGGTACTGCTGTGGCCAGCATTTGGCTCGGGCTCTTTGCCACGTGGCCTCGCCCTATCGAAGACTAGAGCGGAGCTCGGCATCGCGATTGCGGTTCACAGGGACCGAGACTTCTTGTCTGATGCGGATAGAGACGCATTAATCAAAAAAATGGAGTACGATGTACATAACATTCCTTTTTGGATGCCGGCAGGATCAGACATAGAGGCGGGATTCTGCACAATACAGCATTTGGAAAATGTATTTGATATTGATCGCGAGGATGCTTCTGCTTTGCTTGCCGAAGCAGTTGCACTCATCGATGCTGATGCAGCTGAGAAGGATTTCAATACGGCGTACCAATCCGCTGTTGGTGGATTGAGCAAAGGAGCGGTCGGCGTCCCAAGCAAGCGCTGGAGAGATCTTGGCGGAAGTTGTGCCGCGACCATTAAAGGTAAAATGCTTTTGACGAAAGTTGAAGAGGCGGCTAAGAACAGATATGTAGGAACGGCAGATGCGGCTAAGTTAAAGGGGTTAAAGCGGATTTCAAGCCCATCGGTACCAATGCACACTGAGCTAAAGGCGCTCCTGGAGCAGGCAATCTCAACTCAGAAGCTAAAATCGAAAGGCATCAACCAATCACAGGCTAATGCCTAATATTTAGAAGCAGAGAATGAGCGTATGGGGCGCATCTCTGCGTAGAACTCGTCTCGATTCTGTTCTGGGTAGTTACTGAAAATCATAATCACCCCAATGACTCCTCCACTTGTCGAGTCCCCATCGCCACTACCTGCACACAACAGGCCTGAAGGATCTCAGCCCAGCGATCAGGCGAGAGCCCCAGCCGTTGCGGGATTTCATGGGATTCAACCCCTTCTCTGAGAAGTTTTTGTCCCCGCACATGCAGCTCCCGCCAGCGGCCCGGTACGGAAATCAAGAACCCCTTGTCACGCAGGTAATGGGTGATCTCGCCGTTCACGAACGGCCTGGCGTAGGCAATGAAGTGGTTTGGACTGCGGCCCGGGCGGTGAATGTCGTAGCGACGTGAGGCTTTGATCAGCCCGATCGCGGCCAGCTGCTCCAGATCTTCCTTGGGATGACCAGTGCGGCGTGCGTAATTGGCCGCCACCTTCGCGGCAAAGGGCAGGTGCTCCACCACCAAGGCATCAGCAGTGGCATGGGGTGAACGCAATGGCCCGCGTGCTCGGCCTGTTGTCGTCACGCGAGCAGTGGCCTGCTGGGGCTTGGGGCGGCGGGCGTGTAGTGGGGTGCTCATCAAAAACAGGGGGGAGTCGCCTCAGCGGGAAAACAGCAATGGCCGTGGCGTGGCCTTGCCCTGGCTGCGCCAGTGCTGGCTCTGCAGCCAGATCACGCCCTGGCAGAAGGCATCCACAAGGTCGTCATGGGCTGCATTTGGAAAACCCAGCAGCTCGCTGACCAGGGCCTCGTTGCCGCTGCGAAAGGCCAGCTGGCCGGCCTCAAGCAACGGAGCCACGGCATGGGCGCGGCTCACCTTGCTGCCGGTGGGTCGCACAGCAATCAGGCCAGGAATCTGGCGTTGCAGCAACTGGCAGACGGCCGGACCATTGGCGGCGTCCTCGATCAGCACGGCATCAGGGCTTTGGCCTTGACCCAGCGACGCCAGGGTTTGGCCGAGGAAGTTGACCACCCCCGGCAGGTCGAGGCGGTGGTGCTGGCTCCAGATCACCTCAATCCTGTGGACAACGCCTGCCTGCGGTTCGGCCGGTGAGCGCACCCGGGCGGCACTGGGGTGAAGCTGCTCACCCCTTGCCCTGGCCTGCGCCACCGGGTGGCGGGCCTCCCGATCAGGCAGCAGGCCGAGCAGGCAGAAGCCGCAGTAGTCGTTCTCCGCTCCCCCCTTGAAACTCAGATCACAACTGAGCACCACCGCCGCAAAGGACCGTTGCGCCGCCCGGCCGTCTGGAGCAGGGGTGCCCGCTGTGGAGCGGATCCAAGCGCGTTGGAACAGCAGGCCCTCTGCCGGTGAGGGGCGCTGCTGGTACAGCGCGTTCCACCAGTAACTGCCGGCGCGAATGCGGATCTGCTCGAGCTCCGCCAGCGGGAAACGCTCTGGGCAGAGCGGCTCACCGGGCTGGCGCCAGTCCGGCTCGATGGTGCAGGTGGCCGGGAACTTGATCTGTAGCTGGGGCGGTTCAGCAATCGCCGGCAGATTCAGCACCTGCCACTGCTGCGGGGCATCACCGCATTCCTGCTCCAGCAGCCAGCCGATCAGGTCGTCCTGGTGCCAGCGGGTCAGCACCACCACCTGGGCGGCTCCAGCACTGCCGTTCACCCCTGGTTCAGCGCGGGTGAGCCAGACAGACTGAAACCACTCGATCAGCTTCTGGCGTTGCCCGGCGGAGTTGGCGTCTTCTGGACCCTTGTAGGGGTCATCGATGATCCCCAGCGCGTAGCCCTTGCCGGTGAAGGGCCCGCGCACACCAGCAGCGATGCAGCCGCCCCGTTCGGGCGTCAGCCAGTTGCCAACGGCGGTGGAGTCCTTCGAGAGGGGGTGACCGACGGCGCGGTAGTAGTGCCGCGCCTCACGGCTATGGGCATAGGCCAGCTCCGCCGAATAGGAGGCGATCGCGCAGAAGCGCGTGGGGTAGCGGCTCACCCAGTAGGCCGGGAAGAGCTTGGAGACCAGTAGCGATTTGCCCAGCCTGGGTGGGCAGCAGACGATCAGGCGGTTGAGCTCGCCATCGGCCACGCGCTGCAGCAGGGCGATCAGGCGCTCGGCCCAGTTATGGAAGGCGTAGCCGGGATAAGCGGCCACGATGAAATCACGGAAGGCCTGGTGGGCCTGGGGGCCGTTCGGCTGGCGGTCTGAATCAGGACCATCCAGCAGGCCCCAGTCGGCCCAGCGGTCAGCGGCTGGATCCAGCAACAGCCCAGCCATCAGCTCTTGGCCTCCGGCGCTTTGAGTGGTGCGCGCAGCAGTCCGCCGATCTCCGCAATCACGCGAAAGGCGCCGACTGCAGCTGAGAACTGCTCAGCATCCATCGCCCGCCGAGCGCAGTCATTGAGGGCAAAGATCTGCTCGGCCTGGTGGCGGCGCCGGTCGCTGATCAGCTCCTCCACCATCCGCTCGCGGGCCAGGTTGAGGTAGCGATTGATCGTCTGGGTGTTCTTCACCCCCCAGCTTTCACGAGCTTTTTCGGCGATCAGTGCCAGCGGAATGCGCTGGGCGATCCAGAGCTGCGCTTCTGCCACACGCCGCTCCACCTCCAAACGCGAGGGCCGAGGGGGTGGCTGCAAGGCCAGGCCCCGCGTGCGGCGCGGGGGGTTGGCATGGCCGATCGGCCGGGCGGGGTCGGTGGGCTCATACAGCGGCTGGCCGTTGTCGTCTTCTGCGCTGGCGGCAGCGCGCAGCTCTTCCACCGGATCAGCGGCGCTGCTTGGGCGGAAGTGCTGCGCCATGGGCTCAGAACGGCAGTGCCGGCGTCTTGGGTGCACGGATGGTCCAGAAGGGTTTGCCGCGCTTTTCGGTTGCGCTGCCTTGCTGGATCGCGCTGTCCTTGGCGGCCTTGAGCTGCTGCTCGATCTGCTGCACCGCCGGCGGGAAGTCGTAGCTCAGCCGTCCGGGGCTGTGGGCGAATGCCCAGTTGTTGTGCAAGAAGGCTGGATCCAGCTGGCCGGTTGCCATCGCCGCGTTGAGGGCCTCCAGCAGGGGCTCCAGTTGCTGCTCCAGCTCCTTCTGCTGGGCCTTGATCGTGGTGACGGCATCGAGCAGGGCCTCGAGATCGGCCGCCTCTGCGGGGGGCGCAGGAGTTGCAGCAGCGAGCAGGAAGTTCGCCATCCGAGGTCACCAGATCGAGAGCCCGGACATTTCCGAGCCTGCTCAATCTAGCGGCTCTGCGTCACGAGCCAATGTCCCGATATGCCTCGCGGATGCCTGGGTGATCAGAAGGGTCGGTGGCTCAGGCAGTAACGGCTCCAGGCCGCAGCCCAGGCCGCCAGGCACTGCTCACGGCTGTAAAAGCTGCTGGTGAACGCCTCCCCTGGCTTGCTCCAGATCGTCTGGCCCAGCTCGTAGTGGTTCCCCTGCGCGGCCTCTAGCACCATGTAGCCGCCCAGCTGGGCGGCGGTGGAATAGGGCCGGCCATGGGCCGAGAGGGTCTTGAGGTCGTAGAGCACCCGCACCGGCTGGCCGTGGCGTTCGCTCAGTGCCGGTGAGACATAGGCCCCATCAAAGGCGCCGGCGATGTTGCGGGTGAGGCAGCAAGTGAGCCGTTCGCTGGCGATCACCTCCACCTCATCCCAGAGAGGCAGCTGCAGCAGCGGCAGGATCCAGTCGCGGTACTGGTGGTGGCCTGGCATGGTTTCGGCATCCAGCAGGGCCTCGCTGGCGCTCTTGCCCACCAGGAAGCGGGCCTGGCTGTAGTGCTCCAGAGCGGCATGCACCGTGGTGCCGCGCGGCTCCCAGATCGGGCGCTTGGCCTCGATCGCCCGTTTGGCGGTCTCGCTCAGGCCATGGGCCAGCACGCCGGTGATCGATACCGGAAACAGGTGATCGCCCAGCCAGTAGCGATGGGCTTCCTCGTCCCGCCAGAGGCCGGGGATGGGATCAAGCCAGGTGGAAGTGGTGGTGACCATGACCGTTTCAGCTGTGACGCGGCGTGACGATCGCCGTAACAGCCGAGAGGGCCGGCAGGCAGAAGCTTCTAGGGGTGGCTGTAACGCTGTAACCCTTTTTCAGAGATAGAAGCTTTAGCAAGCAGCAGTGACTGGTTGAGCAGGTGTGCATGTGCCTTTGATTTCATAGGGGGCTCTATCGGATCCCTGGAGCGTTACAGCGTTACAGAGGCCCAGATCAGTTGCGGGGCAGTTGATCTGGGCGTTACCGCTGCTGTTATGTCCGGCCCGTTTGTGACGGCTGCTCGTTACAGCTCGCCCAGGGGAATGGCGACCGCACGGCTGACCATGCCGGCGCCACAGAAGCGCACCGGTCCGGCCCGTTGCGCACCAGTCAGGCGCAGCAGCACCACCGGCCAGCTGTTCTGCCAGGCGGTATCAGCAAGAAACTGCTCAATCGCCTTGGCGGTGTTGCTCACCAGCAGCCGCTCCTGATCCACCCGCAGGCCATGGCGGCCGAGAGTCTGGGCGGCCAAACCCGCGCTCACGTCAATACAACTGGCATGGCAGGCGGCCAGCTCCACCAGCTCGCCGACGGTGCGGGTGACGGGTTTGTCGTCGGTCTCCACCCGCACCTGCCGCTGCAGGATCGTCTGGATGCAGCGGGCCTCATCCGGCACTTCAGTGCTCTGGCTGTAGCTCTCCCAGTCGTGGCAGGCGATGCACTGCTCCGCCTCCTCCTGGGTGGGCACCGCATCACTGAGCAGCGACCAGGCTCCGGCCATCAAGGTCCCGTACTGATCGCCGAGGCGCTGGGAGTCGAAGTGCCGTGCCGCCGCAGCGGAGAACACCACAACCGACTGGCGGATCACCGGGATCAAGGACACGGTGCGGGCGATCAACCGCCGCGCCAGCTCCGGAGTGATGTGGCGTTCGAGATCGCGATCGAGGCTCTGCCAGTGCACTTCCCGCTCCTCCTTGCCCATTTCGGTGGGGCTGCGCAGGGTCAGCTGCGCGAAGCGGCTCTTGTCAGCCCCCTGCTTGAGGGCCGTGGCAATCGATGACATCAGGAACATCGAGCGCACCCGGTAGCGGCTCACATCACCGCTGGGGGAACCCTTAAGCATCTCGGCGCTGCTCTCGCTGCTGGCCACCCGCGCCAGCGAGAGGATCGCCTGCATCCTTTGCTGGTCGCCCTTCTCGTTGCTCTCCGCCTCATCGAAAACCACCGGCACGGCATCGCAGCAGATGGTCTGGCGCAGGCCGGCTTCTGTGGTCGCGCCCACCACCACCAGGCTCAAATCGCCGAGTAGCGGCGCCACGAAGCGATCGAGGATCTGGCTCTTGCCTGAGCCGGCACCAGCGGTGAGCCAGAGGTGGGGCCGCCAGCGCAGGGCTCCGCAGATCGGAGCCAGCACCACCCAGCCCAGGAGCAGGGTGCCGGAAGCCGGCACCTCCCAGCGGAAACGGTTGGCAATGCCCACGATCACGGCCGCCTCCTGCACGGTCAGAGGCTCTACGCCGCAGGGCCCCTCCAGGCGCTTGAGGCGTTGGTAGATGTGCCGCGAGCGGAAGGGTTTGGTGATCGGGTGCTCCCCATCGGGGGTGATCAGGCGATCACCGAGGTGCAGCACGGTGCGGCCCTCATCCCACCAGGCCCCGCGGCCGCGGATGCGCTCCACCGCAAAGATCCCCATCGCGGCCGAGCTCTTGTGCAGATCACTGGCTGCTGCCGGCCAGTTCACACCGGTGCGGCTGGGGTAGAGGCTCTCCCAGTACTCCAGTGGTGCCAGGGCCACCAGGTGGGTGGCGGTGTGGCAACCCCGGGGCAGGCGGATCACCTGACCGGTGCTGCCGGGTTGATAGAAGTTCGCGTCCGCGTCGTAGCCAAGGCACTGAAAAGGCGTGCCCGGGCTTGGGGGTGCAGCAGGCGCTGTCACTGGCGGAGCAGCAGCGCCATCGCCAGCAGCACCCGCGTCAGCGGGGCTCCATGGCTGGGCTGCTTTCGCCAGCTGTCGGGCGGCCTGCCGGGGTGTCCAGTCGGCATCGGCCAGGTCCCAGCCTTGGGGCAGGTCAGCTGGCAGGGCCACCAATTGCAGTTGGCAGTCGAGCGGGTGCAGTAGGGCGGCCAGGCTCTGCATGGCTTCCAGGCCCGCGGCATCGGCATCGGGCCAGAGCGTCACCGAGCGGCCGGCCAGCGGCGTCCAGTCCGCCTTGGCGATCGCCTTGGCGCCGTTGGCCCAAGTGAGCATCACGTGCTGCGGAAACAGACAGGCGGCCGCATCGGCGGTGCCCTCCCCTTCCACCACCAGCACCGGAGCGTTGGGGCGCTGCAGCAGATCCGGCAGTCCGTAAAGCGGCCTGGGGGTGGGCCAGTCGCAGGTGAAGGCGTCGCGGCGGCTGGGGCGATGCCAGTCCCCGTCCAGCCAGACGCGATGCAGGAAGGCTTTGCCGCCGCTGCGCAGCCGGATCCGCTGGATCCAGAACAGCACTTCCCCGGAGCTATTGCGGTAGGCCCACTGGGCGGTGGCCCCGCGGTTCAACGGCGGAGGCTGGGCATCGGCGGGAGGCTTCTCGGGCATCCGCCAGGGCTTGCCGTTTCGGCTGGTGGCCCTGCCGGCACTGGTGCCCTGGTGATCAGGCACCAGGCCAAGGAAGGCCTCCACCTGCCGGGCGGCCTCCACAAAGCTCCAGCCCTGCCGGCGCATCAGCAGGTCGATGCCGGAGCCAGCGCCGCCGCGCTGGTCCTTGCCGCCGCACTGGTTGCAGAACCAGGAGCCGCTGCCGTCCTTGTCGTCAAAGCGGTAGCGATCCCTCCCGCCGCAGAGCGGGCAGGGTTGATGGCGATTGCTGAGCTGCTCGCCGCTCAGTCCCGCCAGGGCAGCCAGGATCTCCGGCCAGCGGCCCTGGGCCGCAGCAATGGCATCAGAGGCCATGGATTCCAGCTCACCTGCTCGCTGTTGAGGTCGCGGCGGGATTCGGTGATGCCCGATCCGGTCTGTCCAGCAAGAGTTCGCGGTCCATGGCGGCATCCAGCACCTGCCGCAGTGCCGCCGAGCGACTGAGGGAGCCGTGACGCCTGCGGGCATCCAGCCAGGCGAGTTGCTGCTGGGTGATCGAGACACTCACCGGCAGGGCGTAGTCGGGCATCAGGCCATTGCTCGTGATCTGCAGCCTAATAGCTTTGGCCATGCCTCGCTAGCCTGAGCCAAAGAAGGCGAGCGGCTAGCAGTCGTCCCGCTCGATCTGGTGCCAATGCCGTCAATCGTTCTGCGCGACTACCAGCTGCAGTTGCTGGCCGATCTCCGCGCGGCCCTCAAGGTCCACCAGCGGGTCTGCGCCGTCATGCCGACCGGCGCGGGCAAAGGCCAGACCATCGGCGCCATCGCCCGCGGCGCTGCCCGTAAGGGCAGGAAGGTGCTGGTGCTGGCCCACCGGGCCGAGCTGATCGAGCAGCTCACGGGCACCGTTCGGGCCTGGGGGCTTGAGCCCGATGTGATCGCCCCCGGTCACACGCTGCAGGACCGTCAGGTAGCAGTGGGCTCAGTGCAGACCGTGGCCCGGCGGCTGAGGCAGCTGCCGGGCCCGGATCTGATCATTCAGGACGAAGCCCACCACTTGGTCGCCGGCAACGTCTGGGGCCGGATCATCAACACCTGGCCAGAGGCGCATCTGATCGGCAAGACCGCCACGCCCGAACGCCTCGATGGCAAGGGGCTCGGCGTGGAAGCCGGCGGCTTTTTCGAGGCCCTGGTGCTGGGGCCCTCTGCGGCCTGGCTGGTGGAGCAGGGCTGGCTGGCCCGGCCCAAGGTCTTCTCCTGGCCAGGTGCCAGGAACAGCAAGGGGCAGGGTCCCGAACTCCAACAGCGGATGGGCGAGTACGACCTCGAGCAGGCGGCGCGCGCCTTCGGGGACCGGGCCGCGATCGGTGATGCGGTGTCGCACTACCGCCGCCGGCTGCACCCCAGTACCGCCATCTGCTTTTGCTGCACCATCCAGCACGCCGAGCAGATGGCTGGCGCCTTCCGCGCTGCGGGGATCAGGGCCGCGTCAGTGAATGGCGGCACGTCAGCCGAGGAGCGCAAACGCTTGATCGCCGGGCTCGGCACCGGGGAGGTGGAGGTGCTCACCAGCTGCATGATCATTTCCGAGGGCACTGACATCCCCTCAGTGGGCGGCGCGATCCTGATGCGCCCCACCGCTTCCCTGAGCCTCTATTTACAGATGGTCGGCCGGGCCCTGCGTCCCGCACCGGGCAAGCAGGAGGCGGTGATCCTCGATCACGTCGGCAACGCCCATCGCCACGGCCTGCCCACCGATGAGCGCGCGTGGAACCTGTCTGGCCGCCGCCGCCGGGAGGGCGTCTCGATTCCGATCAAGGACTGCCCGGTCTGCTTCTGCAGCTGCCCCAGTGCCGCACAGGTCTGCCCCGACTGCGGCCACCTATTTCTTGCCGAGGACCGCGATGAGCAGCGCCGTGGGCTCCAACTGCTTGAGGGTGAACTAGTCGAGATCAGCGGGTCGGATCGGCACCGCCCCCAGCTCCAGCAGGCCCGACCACGCCGGACGCACCCGGCCGCCGGCTGCCGCACCTTCGAGGACTTGCTGCAGCGGGAGCAGGAACGCGGCTACAAGCCCGGCTGGGCCCGCCACGTCTGGGCAGCACGGCAGCGCAGCACGTAATCACTGGGCAAGCGAGCAGCCGCCAGAGGCCTTAGCGTTGACTGCAATGCTGTCAGTGCAAGCGGGAGTCGTCCGTGGCCACCCTCACCATCCGCAACCTCGACGAGCGCACCAAAGCGCAGCTGCGCATTCAGGCCGCGCGCCATGGACGATCCATGGAGGAGGAAGCCCGCACGATCCTTCGCACCGCCATCGAAGCCCGGCAGCCTGTCGCTGGAGGCAAGGGCCTGGGCACTCGCATCCATGAGCACTTCGCCCAGCTCGGTGGCGTGGAGCTGGAGCTGCCAGCAAGATCATCCCTGCCTATCCCCGCGCAGTTTGAGGGCGAATAGGAAGCGGAAACCTCGGGAGATCAGGCACCACAGGAAAGGAGTTTGCGGTGATCGTGCTGGATACCAATGTGATCTCAGAGCTGATGCGGCTGCAGCCGGAACCGCGGGTGCTGGCCTGGGCCAATGGCCTTGATCCAGAGGCAGTGGCGATCACGGCCATGAACGAAGCTGAAATCCTGCACGGTCTCTCGCGGCTGCCGGATGGCCGCCGGAAGCAGCAACTGCAGCAGAGCTGGGATGCGCTGGCGACCGAATTATTTGCGGGCCGAATTTGGCCCTTCACCAGTGAGGCAGCCCACTGGTACGGCGAACTGCTGCAGCGGCGGGAATGGCTGGCCCGACCGATGGCGACAGCGGATGCGGTGATCGCGGCCACGGCGCTGGCCCATGGCGCTCCCCTGGCCACAAGAAACGTGGCCGACTTTGCCGAGATCGGGCTGGAGGTGATCAATCCCTGGGACGTGCGCTGATCGTCCCCTTCGCCCTGCCCGGCAAAAGGAGGCATGGCCTCCTCCCCCAGCGAACACGAGATCCAGCAGCGCATCCGCTTGGCCTGCGGCCGCGGACCGGTGCGGCTCTGGCGCAACAACACCGGCGCCTTGGTCGACCAGCAGGGGTGCTTCGTGCGCTTCGGGTTGTGCAAGGGCAGCAGCGATCTGATCGGTCTGCGCTCGCTGGAGATCACGCCTGAACTGGTCGGCCACCAGATCGCTCAGTTCGTTGCACTGGAGATCAAGACGAACTGCGGGATCGTCAGCCCTGAGCAGCGCGCCTTCCTGCGGGCGGTGCAAGAGCTCGGCGGCCTTGCTGCCGTTTGCCGCTCGGTTCAACAGGCCGAGGCAGTCCTGACGTTGAGCGCCGTCGGAGAGCAAACGGCATGATCCGGCATGAGCTCAGCCGGCAGCTGCAGGCGCTCGCTCGCCGTCATCCCGGTGCACACCCGTACACGCTGGCCCTGCGCTTCCAGGCTCAGACGGGCCGGATCCTGAGCGGCCAGCAGGTCAAACAGCTGCTGGCCGAGCCGGTGAACCACTCAATCCATGCCGCCAAGTCTTGACAGGCTCTGGCTTGCAATGGCAAGCAGGCCGTAGAATCGGGCTATGACATACGACATGGACCTGACAGGGCGCTCCTACCAGGCCGTCCTCGACTGGCAGCAGGAGTCGCGCCGAGCCTTCGGGAAGATGCTGTTGAACTGGCGCCGCCGCAACGGCTGGACCCAGTACACCGCCTGTGAGTGGGGCGCGGAAGCGAAGTTTGAGGTGATCTCCTACGGCAACCTTTCAGTCATCGAGCAGGGCAAGGCTGGCGAGCTGCGCCAGAAAGCTTTTTTCCAGCTCGAAGAACTGAACCGAAGGTTGCTGGATAGCAATCGACGACTGGAAGGGGTCAAATCCCAGCGCATTCGAGAACAGCTCGAATATGCAGAGCCATTACGGGGCAACGATGGAAAACCCTGGGATGCCGTTGATTTCTGGAGCTGCTACATCGGATATCTGGCCGTCCCAGAGACTTACCAGGCAGTTCTCTCTCCCACGTTCTCGTCGAAAGAAGCAGAGGATCTCTGTCAGAACTGGAGGCGCCATGTACGTCGTGTGATCAGAACGCGCGACGCCGACGTCACCGATGCCTTGGAGCAGCTCGCCGCGTCGGTGCCGGAGATGTACCGCAAGCGTTTTCGAGAGGTCCTGGCCCTCGACGACTACTCCACTTCCGAACTGGCGCAACTCTGGGTGCAAGACGAGCAGTTCCTTCCTGACCAGTGGATCCGAGCCTGGGAAGCCGACGACCCGGCGGGAGCGCCCAAGCCGGCCACCCGGCGACGCAGGAAGGAACCCGGATAAGTCCGAGGACGCCAACCGATTGCGGCTCGCGTTAGAAAGCCGCTAAGCTCAGGCCAGCGGGCACGAGCCCGACACCCTGATGCCATGACGCAGATCCCCGCACGCGCAGACGTGCCAGCCGGCGCCCTTGAGTTGCTCGGCGAAAAAGGCAGCGCCGAGCGCGCCCTCACGGCCGCCTTGGCCTCCTTCCAGGAACAGGTGCAGGCTGTTCCGTCCCTTGACCTGGCCGCCGTGGTCGAAGCGGCCAGGCCGGCGTTTGCCCAAGGCATTGCCTTCAGCAGCCAGCTGGTCGACATCCGTGGCCGCCACAAGCTGCGGGTCACGGTGATGCACGCCGGTGGCGCCGAGGTCAGCAGTGAAGAGTGGGCCGACGAGGTCGACGACCCGCTTCAGGCCTCCGGCTGGATGCTGGCCATGCTGCTGGGCATTCCTTTGACCAGGCAGGCTATGCCTGTAGAGCCTGAGGCAAGCTCTAGCGCTGAACTTGCTTCTGCATGTGAGCAACGTCCCGCTCTGCCGGCGAAGACGTCCTCTGTTGAGGCATCCGAGATCTGTGCAGGCACCGGTGGCGGAGATGTCGCTCTGGAGCCACTCACGGCCCAGGAGATCGAGGCCACGCACCAGCGCATCCTGGCCCTTCCCCAGGCCGCTCGGCGTGAGCTGACCACGGCGTTTCGTGAGCACTTCCAAGTGCCGCGCAATGCCCGCTCGATCGGTGATCGCATCACCCAGCACCAGCACAGCGCCTTCATCGACCGCTTCCTCGAGGAGTTCGAAGGCGCTCAGGCGCCCGCCCAGTCATGAGCAGGCCCCGTCGCTATGGCGAGCAGCCCCGCTCCCGGGCCGGTCGCCATGTCATCCAGACCCAGGTGCGTACCGACGTCTACCTGCAGGTCCGTGAGCTGATGGAGGCCCGCAACCTCTCGGCCAGCGGCGCCGTGCATCACCTGCTGCGCGAGCGCCTTGGCCTGCCGCCGCTGGCCCCATTCGATCAACCCCTCTCGTCCACCGTTCATCCCGAGTCAACCCATGGCTAAGACGATCTTCCGCACACCCCTCGCCGAAGTGCGCTGGGCCCACCTGATCACCCCAAGGCATCAGCTCGACAAGAGCAAACCCAAGGCCTGGACCTGCGATCTGCTGCTTCCCAACAGTGACCAAACGGCGCAGTCCTTCCTGCTGGCGATGGAGGACCAGTTCATTGCTCTGCATGGCAGTCGCAAGCGCCGCGCCGAAAAGGGCTTCCCCTGGAAGCCGGATAAGGAAAAGCCCAGCGAGCTCACCGCGGTGCGCTTCAAGGTGCCGCAGTTCCAGCGGCGCGACGGCTCCCTGTCTGAGGGGCCCCGCATCGTCGATGCCAAAAAGCAGCCCTGGGATGGGGCCGCCATCGGCAACGGCTCCAAGGTCGTCCTGGCCTTCGACATCTACGACTGGGATGGCGAAAACGGCTGCGGCATGACCTTCCAGCCCCGTGCCGTCCAGGTCGTCGAGTTCGTTCCCTACGAGCAGGTCGATCCCACCGATGGCTTCGAGGAACAGGAGGGTTACAGCGCTGGAGGGGGCTGGGTTGTGGATGACGACGAGGAGGCCGCCTTCTGATGGCTGCTCCTCACTTGGTCAGCAACGGCGGCGCTGGGCGCCGCCCCCAGCTTCCGGCGTTCTGCCGCACCCGCCGGCCCACAACCGTCGCCGTCACGGTCAACAGCCTCACCGCTCTGCGCTTGCTGGTGCTGGTGGGGCTGCTGTTTCAGCTGAGCACCCTGCTGCTGGTGATCGCTGGCCCCGTGCCACCGCGGCTGCAAGCGGTCAGCACCAACAGCCCTTTCCCCCCAGCAGCCGGCGTCGCCGCCAGTGGGGCCCAGCCCATTTCACCGAGCTCAGACCGATGAACACCACAACAACGTCGTCCCATCCCTCCGCAACTGTCGCTCTGCTGAGTCAGCAGGCTCTGGTCTCCCGTTCCTGGAACGGCACCCCGATCTCTCGGCGCACCAGCGATGGCTACGTGAATGCCACGGCCATGTGCAAGGCCAATGGCAAACGCTGGAAGGACTACCGCGAGTCCGACCGGTGCCAGCACTATCTGGATGCGCTGGAGAGCGTGGCCGGAATTTCCGTCCACGCCCTTGTTGAGTCCCGCTCAGGCGGCGCCGGTGGTGGCGGCACCTGGGTTCATCCCCAGGTCGCTGTCGACCTGGCCCGCTGGATCAGTGCGCCGTTCGCGGTGTGGATGGATGGCTGGTTCCTGGAGAGCGTCCAGCAGGCCCAACCGACTCCCGTCGAGACCCCTCCAGCTCGGATCCGGGAAGCCGACGTGATTGCCCTGGTGGAGCGGAGCATCAATCTGTTCGAGCGGCTGGGCGGCCTGGATCAACGCGACCAGCTTCTGTTCAAGGACATCGTCCGCAGCAACGTGCTCACCGCCAGTGCTGGGTTGCTGCCCGGTGCGCCCACTGACGAGGAGCTCACCTTGGGAGATGCCTGGCTGGAGGTGTTCCAACAAGCGCTGCCGCGCAGCCAGTTCTGCGCCGCGGGCAAGCTCGTGGCCAGGGCTTACCGCGAGGAGTTCGGTAAAGAACCCCCTTGTCGCCAACAGTTTGTTGACGGGGCACCTCGCCAGGTCAAGAGCTACCGCCGCAGCTGGTTGGTCGACACCCTCCAGCGCTGCTGCGCGCAGCTGGCGGGGAGCTGATGGAAACCCAGGTCACGACCACCCGCCAGCGGGTCTGGATCAGCACAGCTGAGGCCTGTGAGCTGCTCGGCATCAGCCGCGAAACCCTGCGTCAGCTGCGGCTACGCGGGGTGCTGCAACCCGGCAAGCACTTCCGCCGCTGGGGCTGCACCGAAGGCAAAGGGCCCCTGCAGTGGCATGGGGAGAACATCGAGGCCTCGATCACAGGCTGGAGCCGCCGCCATCTCAAGCAGTGAGCGGGGTTGCAGGCGCGGCCGCTCTTCCTACGGTTCGGGAGAGCGGCCTGTCTCTTGCCTGGTGTCTTTGCGAGCTCGTTTCATTGCCGTCCTGCTCGGAGTGGGGGCCCTCTGCGGCAGTCCGGCTGTCGCCCAGGTCCTGAAGATGGACTACCAAAACAACCGCATGAGCGGTTCGTTGCGCAGCGGCGCTGTGGAGGTGAACGCTCAGCAGCAGCGGCGGATCAACGAGTCCGGATCGAACGTGCTCCAGCCGGTGGCTGTAGTTCGTGTGAATGGCAACGAAGTAGGTCGCCTCGTTGGCGCCGAGAAATGGGGCGGCAGTCCGGCTGCGGTGGTCCAGATCGCAGAAATGGATCCGGAGAACCCCTACCCCGAAGTTCTGCTCTCGTCCTTCACCGGAGGTGCGCACTGCTGCAATCAGATCCAGGTGCTCACAAGCGATCGCAGCGGGCAGACCTGGCGAGAGGTGACACTCGGGCCGTTCGACGGGGGTGATTCACCAGCAGAGGACCCGTTGCGGAATGGCCGCTTCCTGATCGTCGATGTCGATAACCGGTTCCTCTATCGCTTTGCCTGCTACGCCTGCAGCACCGCACCTGCCCGCATCTGGCAGCTGCAGGGCGATGCCTTTGTGGATGTGTCCCATCGGCCTGAGTTCAAACCACTTCATCGCCGCAACCTGCAGCGCATGGCCGACTGGTTCCAACAGAAGAACCCTGAATCACCCAATGGCTTTCTGGCCGGTTACGTCGCCAACAAGGCGCTGGTGGGCGAGCTGTATGACGGCTGGGATCGCATGACCCAGCGTTACGACGCCTCCTCAGACTGGGGGTTGAAGGAATGCAAGGGCGAACTCGATGACAACGGCAAGTGCCTGGGGCGGGAAATCGTCTACAGCTCTTTCCCGGAAGCCTTGCGGGCCTTTCTGATCGACACCGGGTACATCAAGCCAACCGGCGAGCAGTAGGCCTGCACAGCAGCAGGCTCAGGACGTCATGCCACTGAGCCGTTGGGCCGCTTTGCTGAAAGCGTCATCCACCACGTCATCCCCACACCAACGGCTATAGGCCGCCAGGTGCGTCTCCACCGAATGCCCCATTGCGGCAGCGACCACCTTCGGGGGGAGCTCACAGATCACGTGGGCGCGATGGGCGTAGCCATGGCGGCAGGAGTAGAGGACCAGCTTTTCCCCTTCAGCTTCGTAGCGCTGCCGGAGTTCTTCCCAGGCAGCGCGTCGCCGCATGTACGTGCGTAGATCCTCAGCTCCGTGTCCTGGGCGCATCGGCGGCATCGCTTGCCTGTCGTAGACCGACTCCAGTTGCCAAGGCACAGCCCACTGATCAGACGGCAACAGCCGCAGCGGGCGGGGTCGGGTTTTGCCCTTCGGTGTTGTCTTCTCGAAGGTGCACCACAGCCGCCCTCCGCGGTGTTCCAGATGTTGAAGCTCCTCAGGCCTCAATCCGTAGGCGGCCATCAATTGGAAGGCAAGCCTCCAACGTGGATCGGGGATTGAGGCCACCACCTCAAGAAGATGGGGAACAGCAAGGGGAGTAGTGACAGGTCGCGCATCGCGCCGTCGGCCGACATAACCAGCAAGGTTGAGCGGCGGAGCCCAGTGCATCGGCAGCAAATCATTGTCGATGCTCCAACGCAGCAGAGCGGCTGTCTGTTGAACCAACAGCTGCCGTCCCCGAGTCCCAGGGTGTTCTTTGACAGGCGCAACCAAGCGGTCCAAGAGCTGACGGGCATTGAGCGGTGGGGGTACAGCCGTAGCAGCTTTGTGGATCGCAGCCATGCGGCCGGCATAGGTGTTGCCCCAGGTGCTGGGTTTGATCGCTCCACTGGAGAGCTTGTGCTGCCGAAAGCGCTCGATCAACACAGCCCAATCCACATGGCGCTGGACATCGCTGAGCTCAGGCACACTCTCCTCAGCGGCAGGTGCGCAGGCCTGGGCAACCGCCTGGTCGATGGGCGCACCAGCTTGGTGCGCTTCATGGATCGCCAGCACCACATCGCGAATGGCGTCCATCTGGTCGGCGTTCCATACCAGTGGCAGGAGGATCTGCCTGCGGCGACCGCCTGCTGCAGCCTGAGTGAGGTTCAAGCGAGCACGACCACGGTGATTGGCCACCGACCAGCCGCTATGGGTGCCCCGCTGGGACAGGCTGTGAATCACCCCTGCCCGAAGCACTTGGTCCCAGGTTGGTGGTCGCCCCATGTGAGATGGCATGTGAGATGACCCCTGCCAAAACCGGTCAAATCTGGGCAGAACCAGGCACGCGCTGGCAGCCCAAAAGCCAGTGACAGCAAGGGTTTACAGCCAGAAGGCTAGCAACAGCCGCCGTCTTCCCAAAACGCCAATTTTCGGATTTGGGAGCACTAGGTCGCAGGTTCGAATCCTGTCGCCCCGATCCATTCCAGCGCAAGGGTTCTCAGGGATTCTGAGAGCCCTTTTTCATGCCCTGTTTTGGGCAATTGTGCGCAAGATGTGCGCAAAAACTCGCCCGAAGGGGCCCGATAGACCCCAAATCAGGACCTGCCGGGAAGGGGCTGGACAGGGTTGGACAGGGCAGCGCGGGTAGCCTCCAACGCATCGGATCCACGCGATCGGATGCATGACCAGCCCCTCGGGGGCACACCTGCATCCCGCCTATGGAATCGACCCGTCATTGCGCCTGGGCCACCGCCAGAGAGGCCCGCGACCAGCTGGGGGTCAGCGAGCGCACCTTGGCCCGCTGGCGCGCGTCCGGCCTGTTTCAACCTGGTCAGCACTGGCGCCGCAAGTTCCCCAGTCCCAACTCACCCGTCCAGTACCACCTGGAGCAGTGCCAGGCGGTGATGAGCGAGGCCACGGCACGCTCCGCGCACCTACTGGAGCCCAGCCATATGAGCGCACAAACGCCACAAAAAACGCACCGGAGCCAGCCGGTGCGCAGAAGCCTTCGCTGAACCCAGCGGAGAACGCTTGCTCAGAACTCCTCCTCCCAGAGCCCCATGCGCTCGAGCCAGGCATCGGATTGCTCAACGCTCCAGCCGTGATCAGCCTCGAGCACGTAGGCGATGGCGAACAGCGGCCAATTGGTGGAATCTGATTAACCACCTTGGCTCGTCGGACCGCTGACCATCGACAACGGTGGGCATCTGGAGGGCCGAAGCACGATCGAGGCTGAAGACCTCAACACGGGGGTGAAAACTGCAACCGCCAGAGAGTGCGCTATGGACTTCATAGCCCCCACAGATCTGCTGTCGATTCACCACACGTGACCGGGGCCTCCGTTCACCAGAGTGTTCTTGGGGGCCACTGCGGCACCTCGTCCCAGAAAACAAACACCACGACGGCGCAGTGCCTCTGCACTGGAGTGCAGATCCGCATTAGTGAAACTATGCACAAAGATCTGGCTAGCATTTATTAACTCTTGCCGTCTGAGATCTCGGTGCGATGCCACGCCTGACCATTGCACTGGACGAGAAGGATCACATGGCCCTGCGCCTGGTCTCGATACGCGATCACAAGCGCCTGAATGAAGTCATTGATGACGCAATCAAGGATTACCTAAATTCAATCGGTGCCTACGGATTGGTCATTTGTGATGCCACAGAAACATCCACATCCGAAAAGGATCACAATGGAGCAGCCTGATAGCGATTGGCGCTTGGATCCCGAGCGGATGCCGCAAAAGCTTCAGATCAACCTCCCTGGAGAACTGCTTGCTGTTCTTCAACAAAAAGCTGCGCTAACTGGTCGGTCGATAGACGAAATTATCCTTGAAATGCTCGACCGAGAACTTCAGGCTGATCGGTAACACTGTCAAGCCATTCGCGATGCTATCTGACCTGCAGAACTGAGTGGTTCATCAGTCGCTTACTAGCAGATTATTGCGCACAAAGTCCCATCTTGATGCGCGGTGAATTTGATTTTTCGAAGCGAAAATAAAACAACATTATTCGCGTGACTCCTTCGCCTTCTGGTCGCATTTCTTGTCTTACGGTCGCAGTGGAAGAGATAATGAAGAGGTCCGCCACAGGAGTCACCCGTGGTCTACGGCGACAGCAACAGCATTCGACAAGCTCACCACTTCCAGAGGCGCGCACCAAAGCGTCTGACGATCACGATCCCATTTACTGTCTTTAGCTCGCTGGAGAAGCGAAGCACCGGAGAAGGACGTTCTCTAAGCAACCTCGCGGCATACCTCATTGAGAATGCACTCAAAGACTCTTTGCCTGGAGGTCGTGCCGAGAATGCGTAAGGCAGTCAGACGCCTAAGTGTAGTTATGAGTTCTACCTGTACAGGCTGACTCGAATAAAATCGGGCTAGATCGTCCCAAGCAATTGGCGCGGTCCAGCCCGATTCTTGACTAGGTTTATCGTATCTTTTGATTCTAGATTCAGTTCTGGCCGTCCTCTTTGCTCACACATGCGGCAGGTGCGGATAGCGGCTTTCGCCGCTGTCTACAGGGCTGCCAAACCGTTCAGAGCCCCTGAGGTCCTACAGGCGGCGAGTCATACATGCATGATTGGCAGCCCAAGGTCACCGACTGGCTTGCGGGGCCCGAACTTCAGTGTGTCGACTATTCATGCAACCTGATTGCGATCTTCATCCGCGTGTCTTCTGTGGTGCGTTCGAGAGCGATGCCGCCCCTTTCTCCGCTTGGGCCTAACGGTAAATGAGGCGCAGACATGTTCCTCGTATGCTCATACATCACATAGGGAATTAGCATAGTCGATGGCAACACATGGAATGCTCTCTGGATCAGCGTGATCATGCTGTTGCTTTCTCCTCCCATTCTCACTAGTTCGACGTTATCGCCAGTTAGGAATGCAGGCATGCAGCAGAATAAGCCCATATCGCCTCGTTACTCCCACTTCTCGAGTGCACATTGATGCCACTGACACTGAATCGCAGTTGATTTGAAGCTGGAAGGAGCATTCTGCATTGCTTTTTTAGAATTCCTGTTCGTAGAGCCCCATTCGCTCGAGCCAGCCATCGGCTTGCTCAAAACTCCAGCCGTGATCGGCCTCGAGCACATCGGCGATGGCGACCATCAGATCAAACGCGCGGCCGTCGTAGCCGCCACGGGTGATGGCACTGCGCTGCAGGGCGTTGGCGAGCTGCAGGAGCTCCAGCTCAGCGAGCCAGTCACCCTGCTCAAAGGCAGCCAGGGCGTGGTCCTGTTGGTCAGGCAGGCCGCGCAGTGCAGAGGAGCAATTGGTCTCTCGCTTGAACAGTGAACGGATGAAGGTGGTGATGCGTTGAAAGAAGAGAAGCAAAGGAGTTGGCGTGAGGCCCCAAAGGGTTCCAACAGCTCTTGCACAAGGCAGCGGGTGTGAGCCATGAACGTGGAGAAGCGGGCAGCCAAGGTCCCGCTGATGCAAAGAGCCCCGGGCGCCCATGGCCCGGGGCTCTTTTTGGAAATCACGGCCCCGCATACCCGCGCCAACCAACCCAATCCCTGCTAGTACAGGTGTACGCATGCATGGGGTTTTGGTGATGGTGCTCTCCCGTTCAAGCTCGGATCGCTCTGTGGCTGCCGCGGTTGAGGCTGCAGGTGACTGCGAGGCCTGGCCTTATCTCGAGCAGGACGTGCTGCGCCCCAGCCGCAGCCGCAAGGTCTGCATGACCTGCCACTGGTTTCGCCATCACGCCGGGCCGCATTGCATTCCTCTGCTCACCTGTCAGCTGCACCAGGGCCTGATCGCCCAGGGTGAGCATCTGATCCGCCGCTGCCAGGGCTGGACTGATGACATGGCTCGTCAGCGGGGCTGGGCGCCGGAGGTGGGCTGAGGCGGGCAGAAGCATGTGGGTGCCCAACGGGCAGGGACAAGGGCAGCGCATCCCGTCCTGCCCAGCTGAGGCCTGGCTCACTGATGGCCGCCGGGTGCTGCATTTCAAGCCGGTGATCTGGCATCGCTGGCAGCAGGAGCTGGAGGTGACCAGCGGTGAGTGGCTGAGGGATCAAGCCGCGCCGTTGCTCAAACGGCGCCAACAGCTGAGCCGTGAGAAGGCCGTTGAGCTGTGGCGCCAACGCCGCACTGAGGGCTGGACACCCTGCTCCCCGCAATGGCGACCACCGCAGCCGCCGCAGATGGTGCTTTGGCGCTGAAAAAGGGCCAAATCAACCACGTTGCTCCTGTTCATCGGGCAAGGCAATGCGTGTAAATCCCGATTGCCCTGACCCTTGGGGAGTGGCGATGCTGTACCCATCAACCCGGGGAGGAGCCACCGATGGCCGATACCCCACCCCAGCAGCAACAGAAGCAACGCTGACTGCAGGCCCCTGCTCCAACAGTCTTCACCCAACCGTGGGCGGGTCGTTCAGCCGGGCAGGAGAACAGCCTTTGGGCTGGTTCTCACCTCGTGCGCCTGACTGATCGACACTCCGTTTGCACCACCTCAGGTGCCCCAGGAGAACCAACCACCCCACACCTGGAACGTTCGGCCCCAGGTGCCACCGCCAGCAGCTTCAACGACCACAAGCCATTGGAATGTTCGTGATTGATCGATGACCCTCGGGCGCTGCTCGGGGGTTTTTGGTTGGGCGCCAATGGCTGATACCTGTCTTTGTAGAGATGTACTTGAGCAGCCCGGTCAATGGCGCTGACTGGTACTGAGCCGATGGTCTTTTCGTTTTGGCATCACATCCTCTCGCGACAGCGGTAGGCCAATCTGATGCTCACTCCAATGAAGTAAAAGTGCGGCAATCAAGCTGTTGCGATCACCATGGAGGCGGATCATGAATTCGGTGGCAATGAACCGCAGTCAGTCTGGGCTAATCGCGCGATCGGCGCTTGATGCAATGCGACCATGTGCGGTTGCAATCCCCTCTTTCTGCTGAGCGTTTGAATACGCACGATGGTGCCTTTGATTACATGTGCTAAGGAGGAGTCATGGTGACCGCATTGGATGTGTTCCAACCAAGATCATTCTCTGGAACCTATGCAAAATCAGATTTTCTGTGACACTGAAGGTTGATGGCAGCCAATTGCGTCTTTCTGAAGTTTCAACAGCTTGGTCTAACTCGCAGGCTGGATCTTGTCTCCCCAGGCGTGGAGGCTCTCCAGAACAGGCACCAGTTCACGTCCTAGCTCGCTGAGGCTGTACTCCACCCGTAGGGGCACTTCGGGATACACCGTGCGTACCACCACACCATCAGCCTCCAGCTCCCGCAGCTGAGCGGTGAGCACCTTCTGACTGACACCCTGCTGAACGTCTGCCAGGGCACGCTGCAGATCGGAGAAGCGCCGCACTCCTTCGATGAGCTCCCGCAGGATCAGGAGTTTCCAGCGCCCCTGGATCACCCGCAGAGCCAGTTCCGCCTTGCAGTTGCCGTGCTCAAGCGTGTCCTGGAAACCGTTGCCCTGGTTCATGGGTTACCTCCTAGTCACCAACCCACTTTGAAGTGCGCTCTTGTGGAGCTGCAGGCCCCCAGCGCACGATTGCAGGGCGCCAATCGCGTCCACCAAGCCTGCGTACCGATGAGCACACCATCCCATCCTGCCGTCCACAATCTGCCCGCTGGCAACCATGCCCTCTGCACCTGCGGCCTGAGCAAGAACGGTCCCTACTGCGACGGCAGTCACCAGGGAACGGACGCCACACCGCACATCCTCAAGCTGGAGGCCGCTAAGACCGTCTATCTGTGCAATTGCGGTGCGTCGGGCAACGGTCCTTTCTGCGATGGCAGCCACACCATGATCGATGCCGCTCCAACTCCCAAGCGCTCCTGGTGGAAATTTTGGGCTTGATCCTTGAACAAACCCTCTGCACTGATCACCTGCCACGTTGCATTCAAGGTCTTCAACCATGACTGCCACAGCCACTGACCTGGTATTCCGTCCATCCGCCGAGCGCTTTCACAGCAGGCTCGACTGGCTCAACAGCTGGCACAGCTTTTCCTTCGCTGGCCATGTCGATCCGGCCTGGATGGGCTTCGGGGCATTGCGGGTGATCAATGACGACACCATCGCAGCGGGCTCTGGTTTCGGGATGCATCCTCATCAGGACATGGAAATTGTCACGGTGATGGTCGAGGGCCAACTCATGCACCGTGATTCGATGGGGCACTCCGAGGTGCTATCCGCTGGTGAGGTGCAACGCGTGAGTGCAGGCACCGGTGTGGTGCACAGCGAGATCAATGAAAGCGATCAGCCTTGTCGGCTCCTGCAGATCTGGATTGAACCCAGCTGCAAGGGCTCCAAGCCGGTCTATGAGCAGAAACGCTTTTCCATTGGAGCCAGTTGGACGCTCTTGCTGGATCCGGATCAGGCAGATGGTGCGATGGCCATTCAGAGTCAGGCTCGGCTCTGGAGGGCTCAGCCTCCGGCCGCTCAATCACTCAGCCTGGCGTTGGCTAGCGGCAGCCGAGGCTGGATCCAGATGATTGGTGGCAGTGGTGAGGCCGACGGCCATCCTCTGCGGCCAGGGGATGGTTTGGGTTTCGGTGCAGGCACCCTTGAGCTTTTCAGGGCTGGGACTGAGGGTGCCGATCTATTGCTCTTTGAGTTGCTTTAGTCGCCATCAAGGTTGGCTGCAAGAAGTCAATGAAACATATAGCTGTCCATTGCAATCACGTGGTCTCTGATCCCGCGGTGAACCACTGTGACTTGGCTGTCAGAATCTGCAGCTCCCAGAGCTGTGAAGAAGGGCAGCAGATGTTCGTCGCGGGGATGGGCACGCTCGCCATCGGGCTGGTTCTCGCGATACGCGAGCAAAGCATCCACCTGCTTGTTGATTAGTTGCTGGTGGACCCAATCGGAAAAGCGCTGCGCGTAGTCGGTGTTCAGGGCTGCACCCCGATAGGCCTCTCGCCAGTCACTGAGGTTGTGGGTGATGTTTCCTGAGGCCACGATCAACCAACCCTGGTCCCTCAAGGACGCCAGTGCTTGCCCAACCCGATAGGCATGCAGGGCGCCGGCCTGATGTTGGATCGATAACGGCACGATCGGCACCTCGGGGGTGGGGAAGAGGTAGCGCAAAGGCACCCATGCCCCGTGATCTAAGCCCCTGCTGTCATCAGCGAGAGCCGACAAACCAGCGGCCTGCAGTGCTGTGATCACCTCCTGCGCCGCGTGAGGGCTTCCGCTCGCGGCGTAGTTCATCTCGTACAGACGGGAATCAAATCCGCCGAAATCGTGAATCGTCTCCAGCCGCGAAGCTGTGCTGACGGTGGGAATGCTCGTCTCCCAGTGCGGGCTGATCACAAGCACCGCCCGTTGAATAGGCAGTTCCTTGCCAAGCGCGACGAGGGCTTCACCAGCTGCACCAGGTTCGAGGGCAAACATCGGTGAACCATGTCCCACAAACAGCACAGGTGGGTTGGGGCTCATCAACACAACAGCAGGGTTTGCTCTTACTGCTGATCATGGCGTGGCTGTTTTTCGTTTGAAGTGCGGAGAACTGCTGACAGCTCCCATCCTTGAAATCGACCACTGTCACGCCAGTTCGATTCCAACCGGATTCACCAATGACCCTCGGGTACTGCTTTGCGGTGATTGATCGGGCCTTCATGACTCAGACCTTTTGCTCCCCTGCTGCAGGCTTCACAAGCGCCAGTCGGCAACCGGGGTAAAGCTCCTGAGCACTCTCGAGAGCTTCTTCCTTGCTGTTGGCTTCCACTTGAACGGTGGTGGTGCCGTCCTCGGTGTCGACGATGAGTTCGTAGAGCAGGCCCATGGCTTTGGAGTACTTGCCTGTGTCCTAGCCATAGGCAAGTTGACCTCTGTCCCGGCGCTGTTGGGTTGCAGCAAAAAGCCCCGGGCCGTGACCCAGGGCTCTTGTGGTGTCGGGATGGCTGAGCGCCTCTCAGCCCTTCCCAGCCCGCACCTCCCAGAACGCCGCCCCCACGCTGTAGCTGGCCAGGCCGCTCTGCTGTTCGTAGCTCTGCCGCGCCTTCAGCTGGCATTCGATCGCTTTGCAATCAATCGAGTAGCTCCACTGCTTGCGGCCAGGGCGGCGGTTGAGCACGAGATCTGGGGTGATCTGGTAACCGTTGCCGTCTTTACCGGCGGGCAGGAGGGTGAGTAGATCACCGCGCAGATGAGCCAGGCGCAGCTGTTCGTTCAGTTCTTTCTGCTCATTGGCGAGGAGCTCCTGTTGTTGCTTCACCTCGAGCAGGCGGGAGACGCAGCTGGTGATGGCGTCAGCGGAAAAGCGTGGGTCTTCTGTGCCGGCACTGGCGGGGAGCACTCCAGCGTTGGCCAGGAGCAAAAGAGCTTCCGGGGATCCGGGGGTGGGTTCGCCAAGGGCGGCGGGATTGGTGGTGGTGGCGAGGGTTGCGGTCATAGGCGTGAATGACTGGGTATGGAGTGACGAGGGCGCCAGGCGCCTCAGAGGGTCATTGCCTGGATCTGGTTGAGGGCTTCGATGAGTTCGGAGCGGCGCAGACGTTCGATGGCAGCGGGCAGGGAGGTGCGATCGATCGGGTAGCTCCGTAGAAGGGAGCGGAGCTCCACGACTGAAAGCTCATCCCAGAGGGGGCTGAGGTTGGGCACGCAGCGCGGTGAATGGGTTTTCGCTCCAGCGGCGCCCTGCTCCTCCATCCAGGGCTCTGCTGCCGGAATGGCGGTTTGGCTGATGGGGAACTGGCTTGAAAGTTGGCTCACCAGTTGGGTGAGGCCTGTGATCGCCTGGAGCAGGGCGCTTTGGAGCTCAGCGGCTTGATTGACACTGCAGCTGGAAGTGGAGGTGCACATCAGACGACAACCTGATAAACGACAGAAGGGGTGTGGAGTTTGCGTTCGCTCTTGGGGCAATAGGCCTCCCATTCGGCGGCAAAGGGATAGGACTCAATGCCAGTGACGTCCTGCAGGTCGACCTTCACGCCATCAATGGCGCCCGTGCCTTTCGCACCGGTCACGATGTGAACGTTCTGGGCCGCCTTGCTGCAGAAGTTCAGTCCCGCCTCGGAGTACGCGTTGCTGCCCACCAGCGAGGCATTGCGGGCGTGGTAGTCGCCGATGGCGCTGGCGTGCAGGTGGCCGAACAGCGTGTAGTCCACCGTGATGCCTTGGGCGGCGTACTTTCCGGCGATTTCCTGCACGGACTTCTGCACGTTCGCTCCGATCTGGTGGCCGTGCAGGCACAGGAACGTTCGGCCCATCACCTCAAACAACAGCTCATTGGCCCGGAAGCCGCAAAAGGCGATGCCACCTGTGCCGGCAAAGCCGCGCTTGAGGATCTCGTAGATCATCAGGTCGTAGCTGTCGGTGGCCAGCTCATCACTCCAGCCGAGCTCTTTGTTCACGCGGCTTTCATTGCCCGTGATGCCGTACACCTCGACCTGGAACTGTTCACGTAGATCGAGCAGAAAGGCCCGCAGGATGTCCACCGCCAAGAGCGTGGCGCGGGAGCGGTTGGTGCTGTTGCTGAGCAGCTCATCGAGGCGGCGATCGCTGTTGAGGAAATCCCCCAGACAGGCCACCACCACCTTGCGGGCGCCATAGCTTGCGCCCAGTTGCTTCACTCGCTGGGCGAGCTTGCGCAACCGTTGCGCGGCGACGGTGAAGTTGTACCGGTTGGAAGGGAGTTCAACGCGCTCGTTGAAGTGCAGATCACTGAGCTGCACGATCAACACCGAATCGCCACCCTCCGGGATGGGGGCGAGCTTGATGTTCTTGGTGAACCCATGCTCATCAAGCAGAGCGCACAGCTCACGGGTGTATGCGGCAACGGCGTTCTCCACGCGGGCGTGCTCGCGGAAGGCCTTGCGTTCGATCCGGTTGGTGTCGGCCTGGGCCTGGCGGGCCTTGGCCAGACGCACGTTGAACTGCAGGAGTTCGCGGTCTTGATCATTGGTGCTGGCCGGTGTTGGACCCCGGCCTGGGAGATGACGGGCTGGTTGTTGGCGGTGTTTGGCTGAACCCATAAAACAGTGCAGGTGCGGGAGGCTACTGGCGGTGCCTGTGAAAACTGGGCGGTGATCGAATGGACCCCTAAGGGTTCCGACATTGACAACAACGTCTGCGCTCAATCGCGCTCGACTTCGTGCAATGGCAGCGGCCGTTGTCCGCAGGCGCGGCGACAATCCAGCCAGCGCTCCAGCGGTACGTCCAACGCCGCTGCGATCTGTTGATCACTGAGACCTTGAGCCACCAATCTGCGGGCTTTGATCCACAGCTCTCGCAGCCGGTGGCTGATGCGCAGCGAGAAGCCCGTATCGCGCAGGTGGTGCAGCAATTCGCCCTTCACCTTCGGGACGAGGTAGCTGGACGGGCGATGACCCAGCGTTGGATCAAAGCCAATCGCTCCTTTGCACAGGCCCTCGTAAGCAGGGCCGATCAGGTCATCAACCGCCATCGACCAACGGCGGGCAAAGCGGTGTGCCTGTTGATGCGCCAGGCCCAGGTGCTCGCAGGCAAACGCCCGCTGAGCGCTGGTCATCGGGCGGCGCAGGCAGCGTTTTGGCATGCAGGATTTTGCAGGTGCGGGAGGCTACCGGCGTTGCTCTGAATCCCAGTGACTCCAGCCGATCTGGTGGCATAGGCCGGCACCACAAACGCCCCGCGCACCATCGCACCGAGCGGTGTCGGCTGACACGCCTGCACCACCACCGCCATCAGAGCGCCGATGGCTCCAGCGCGAACAACATCAGGCATGAATCTCAGGCAACTCCCCATAGGGTTCCGAGGGGGGCAGAGCCCCCTTTGCGGTGGGATTGGGGCTGCGTTGGGTGGCGGGGCGCTGGAAGAAAGCCTGAGGGAATGGCACTCCTCAGCCACAGACGGATCCGTGAAAACCCTCATCGCGACAGGACGTCGCCATCTGCATGCCAACGCTCATCCCACACCTGTGGCCTTCCAATCCCACACCTGTGGGGTAAGTGAGCCCACAGCTGTGGGCGGTGGAGCTGGGCCCCTCAAAGCCAGAACCGGTGCAGTGATTCCTGACCGCCATGACCACCAAGGTTCTGCTCACCCACCACCACCGCGATGCGATCGAGAACGCCGCCGATCGCGGCTTCTGGATGCCGCTTCCCCTTGAGGCCGAGCAACTCAAGGACGTGATGTATCTCACCTCCCTCAGCTACGGCGAAACCACGCTCAAGCAGCTGGTGGAGGTGGCCAGCTTTGAGCCCTGGCGCGAGAGCGATGGCATCGAGCTCTGGTTGCCGTTCCTCGGCCAACGGCTTGAGCTCCCCCAGCCACTGCCCCTGGGTGATCGGCGCCTGCTCGCCGGTTGGCTGCCAAGGCAGCGCGAGGCGGTGCAGATCATTGAGCTCGATGCACTCTTGGGCGCCGAACGGCTCAGTGATGTGTTGGCTGGCTCCGGTGCTTGCTGCCACCTGCCACGCAGGTCTGTTCGCCTAGCTCCTGTCCAGGAGCTGATGGCTCAAGATCCAGCGGCCTGATCACACCATGGGCGAGGGCCCAGGCAATCAGTCCGCGTTGTCCCTTCACACCAGTCTTCCGGTAGATCACGCTGAGCTGATGGCGGATACTGTCGCAGCGCTTGCGCCGCAGGGCAGCGATCTGGGGGCCGTTGTGCCCCCTTGCCAGTAGGTGAATGAGCTCCAGTTCCTTAGAGCTGAGCGCTGGCTGTTCCGTGCAGCGGCGTGATCGTTTCAGGCGTTGCCGGAAGGCTCCATCCACGCTCTGCATGCCATTGAGGGCTTGCACTAAGGCGCTGAGCACAGCGCCACTGCCCCCGCTGCTGCGGCAACAGAGGGCATCGGCTCCATGGGCCAGGAGTTGCTCGAGCCTTGGCTGGGCCGTGCTTTTGGGGAGATACACCAGAAAGCGACAGGTTGCTTGAGACCGGGCTTCTCGTAGCTGGCGCATCAGCTCCACCACGCCGCCATCAGGGAGCGCGTCGTCGCAGATCACTAGGAGCTGCTCCAGCTCCAGGGGTAATTCCGCGAGCAGTTCAGCAATGGATCCACAGGCCAGGCTGCAGTTGGGCACCAGCAATGCCGCCATGGCGGTGAGTTCGTTGTCGGGGCTACAGCTCACCACCGTCCAGCCCTGGGCGGCTTCTGCAACCCGCTGCTTCTGGCTGAGCAGCGTGGTGCGGATCTCGTTGGGTGTCATGCCGCGAATCGGCGCTTCCTCGCTGTAGCAACGCGCAGACGAGTTGCACCACAGCAGCACAAATGCCCAGAGGTGAGTTGCCCCTGGGCGTTGTGTTGGGGTTAGAGCGCTGGGGATGATTCAGGCTGCGAACTCGTCGCCGAGCTGATCGGCGGCCTGGCGCATCTTCTCGAGGGCCTGTACTTCCAGCTGCTTGAGTTGCTCCGGTTCCATGCCACCCATGGACCGCCTGAGCTGAGAAGGGCTCAGAGGCGGGCGGCGTAGGTAGCGATTGCGAATCAGGCGGTATTCACGCTCCTCCAGGCAGTCCATCAACTGCGGCAGGGCGGAGTGTTGTGGATCGGGCGTGTCTGTCTGTTGTTGCTCGATGGCCTGGCGCAATGAGGCCTGATCCAGGCGTGATGAGCGTGCGCGCTCTTCTGTGTCATCGTCTGCGGCCTCCAGAGAACCGGTACGGGTGGCCTCCCACTGACGGATGAACTCAGCCAACTTCTCGGGGCTGAGTGGTTTGCGCCTGAACGTCAGCTGCGCTGCCAGCCACTCCAGATCAGGCTCGGACCCTGTGTTGGCTAGATACTCCTGGCTGAGGCGCAGTGCCTTGAGCACCACCGCCGCTTTCTCGGCCGGGAAGCGAATCGGCCGCTTAAAGCGTTGCTCGAATTCCGCAAAGCCCCGCCGCACCCAAAAGACGGCGTAGGTGGAGAAGCAATAGCCCTTGCTGGCATCAAACTTCTCAGCGGCGCGCATCAGATTTAGTGCTCCTTCCTGCAGGGCATCGGCAGTGGTGTCGTCGTGGGCAGGGAGGCTGCAGCGATGGCGATTCCAGGTGTGAGCCACCAGGCCGAGGTTGTGGCGCACCAGCTGTTCACGCGCCCGCAGGGCACTGCGGCGCACCGGCTTGGGGGCATGGGCCGGGCCATCCGGATGCGTTTGCCAGCGCTGAATGCGGCGGGAGAGCTCCATCACCGTGCGCTCGCACAAGGGGCGATGAGCAGAGGAGGTGTTTAGCCAAGAGCGAACGCTGCTTGCCACAGGGGCATGACGAGGGGGCATGGGGAAGGGCGCAACTGCCGCGAGCATTCCCCGGGTTTCCACGGTTGCGCCGCCGGATCGAACTGGGTTATGGCGGTGGCCTGTGATGCACGGGGAGCATCAGCTGCAGCACCCCATGCATCGGTCTCTTGCCTGATGCCTGCGAGCGAGTGCTGCATCCCGTGCATCAGTGACTGCTGCACCCGGTGCCTCAGTGGTGATGCACCCCGTGCAGCACATCTATATCTCTCAAAGGTTTTAGAGAATCAATCCAAAACCAAAGACCAAGACGCAAACCAACAGCCGGCCTTTTGGGAAAAAATCAGGCAGATCAGAAGCCCCTGGCGAGATAGCAGCGCCGTGGCCTGCAGGGCTGCTTTCTCCGGACAACAAGAGCACGGTCAGTAGCCTCCCGCAGCTCGTCAGGAGCTGGTCCTCCTGATCACACCGTGCAGTTCTTCTGCATCCGTAACGAGGCCATCCGCCAGACCCATCGAGCCCTGCAAACACTCAGCGATGAGCGGCAGGGATCGTTGCGACCCGGACGGGTGTTGCGGGTGGCTCAGCTCTACGGCTACCTGCAATGGCGCAGCCGCGGGAGCCGAGATGTACGCGTGACTCTCAGAGATCTGGGAGCCGCCTGGTTTGTGCAACCGCGGTTGCTGAAAGCGGATCTCGATGACCTGCAGGCTCTCGGTTGGCTGCGCTTCCGCAGTGATGCCAACGGCACCACGGTGACGCTGGCTTCTGGGCCTACGGAGGGCGATGCCGCCGAGCCCGATGAGCAGGACTGCGAACCGCAGGCGCCTCTGCCGCCACTGCAGTCAGCCGTTGCGATTCCAAGCGCCCGCGAGGAGCGAGTCAGCGCCGTTGTTCAGCCCCGAGTGATCACTAAGGCGCCATCGGAACCCTCAACAGCACCCGAGCGCAGCCCTGCGGTGAACCCGCTGATTGCTCAGTTCGCCGCCATCTACAACCAGCACAAACCGCAGACCTGGCCGACGTACACACCCACGGGCACGGTGTTGGGCAGCCGCCTGCGCCAGGCGATCCGCCACGCCGGTGGCACAGAGGCATTCGAGGCCGTGTTGATCCGGGCGCTACGGGGAATGCCCGAGTTCTGGCGCAGCGAGTACCCACAAGGGCGGAGCGGTGCTCACTGCGCCGGTGTGTTGCTCAAGGTCGATCGCGGCTCAGAGGGCCGGGGCGTGGAGCACTGGCACGTTTTTGCCTGGGGTGCTTACAGCGGGCGGCTCAACGGCGGCATCGGTGGGAACACTCCAGGAGTGGGCCAAGGGGTTGCACCGGGCACGCAGGAGAGCGATCTGAACAAAGCCAACCGGCTGCTCTTTTGGAACCGCGATCACTGGCATGGCCGGGGGATCGAGGCCGCCAAGCTCGATCGCTGCGAGAAGCAGCGGTTGGCAGAGCTGCTCGAGGCCCAGGGAGAAGGCAGACCCGGCGCCGCCGCCGAGCAATTCAGCCAGCCCCCCAGACAGCACTGATCGGCCCGAGAGCCACAGGGGCACGGCCCCCCGCAACAGCAACCCCACCAGCCCTGTTCTTCCCAAAGCAGGCCATGACTGACTCCATTACCCAACCCACTGCCGGCGTCGCTGACACCGAGCCCAAGCAGGCGGAGCAAACCAGCACCATCCCCGGTGGCTTCGATCCTGCGCTGATCCAACGGATGATCGTTCAGGGGGTTTTCATTGAGACCGCCGCTGGCCTGATGGCGGCCGAGGTCCCAGAGGTGCCTGCGGATCACTCGCTGGCAGAGCACGAAAAGAATCTGCTTGCAGCGGTGTTGGTTGGAACCGACGACCAGCGCGAACGCTGGGGCCTGTTCCGCCGCGCCATTGGCCTGCGCTTTGACGAGGTGGTGCCCGGCTCCATCTGGACCCAGCCGGGGCTGCGGGCCCTCGCGTTGGAGATCGACGAGCTGTTCCGCGGCCGGCGTGACATTGATGTGCTGAACGCCAACGCCATCCGAGAAGACGTGCGGCAACGGGCCCTGGAAGGCCGTTTTCGCGGCTCTCTCCTGCAGATGGAGGAATCCCTCTCGGAGGTGATCGCCTGGGGTGATGACGGACTGATCCATCCCGAGCTCGACTTCAAAATCGCCTGCCGGCTGTTCCAGAGCGCCAAGGCCAGAGCTCTGTTCTATCCAGGGCTGCGCAAGCTCCTGGCGCGTGAGCAGATCGACTGCGGCATCGATGGCGAACTGGAGAGCTGCCGTCAGCTGCTCAATGACGCCACCTCGATCACCGCAGGGCGTTATCGCCAGAGCTTCAAGGTCTGCAGCGAGGCCGATGCCAGGCGCGAGTGTTTGGCGCTGGCTTCCCTCCCGGCAGAGCAACGCCCCAAGCCGATCTCCACGGGGATTCCCTCACTGGATATCGACATGCGTGGCGGCGTCCTGCCCGGGACTGGCGACAGCACCTGGGTGTTGGCTGCCAAGTCCGGCGTGGGCAAAACCACCGTGGGCATCGCCGCCGCCATGGGCCTGGCCATCAACGGCGCTTCTGTTCTGGTGCTCTCCTGTGAGCTCAGCCGCCGCGCCATCGGTGCACGGCTACTGGCCAACTACTGCCGCCGTGCCAGCGGGGTGTTCACGCCGCGCTACTCAGCCAATGAACTGGAGGGCCGCGGTGAGGTGATTGAGGGCCGTGATTTCGAGCACCTCAACCAGCTCTCTGCTCAGTTCGAACAAAGCATTGCCCCCAACGGCCAGCGGATGGGCCGGGTGCTCTACCAATCGCACTTCGCTGCCACGGTGGAGGAACTGGCGGCTTTGGTAGAGGACTGCAAGAGCGCTCATCCCGAGCTGGCGGCGGTGGTGCTCGATCACTTCCATGCCATGGGTCCCACGCCAGGTTTTGGCAGTAACACCACCGCTGAATTGGCGGCCCGGGCAACGGCGATCAAGGCCCTGGCCGGCCGCTGTGAACTCGACATTTTTGTGGTGGCGCAGCTGAACCGCGGCGCCTACGGCAACCCCACCGGCCCCGATGTCTCCCACCTGGCGGGCACATCCGAGCTGGAGCGTTATGCCTCCGCCGTTTGGCTGATCGATCGGCCCAAGCTGGATGAATTCAGCAAGCCCAAACCGGGTGTGCTCGAGATCCACCACGGCAAGTTCCGCCATGGCCAGATGAGCGGAGAAGACGACTGCAGCAAAACCACGATCCGCATGGACCGGGCCCACTGCTACCTGGAAGCGGACGAGGCCAGGCACCTGTTCATCGGCAGCGACCTCTACCCCGGCGTGGAGTGCCTATGAGCAACGGCAAAGCTGCTTTTCGTAGGGTTGTTGCTGGAGCGACCCGCCGCGCACCCAGTGGACACCCTTCGGGGCGCCCGGCTGGGCTTCTTACGCCGGCGGTGCTCGAGAGCGTGCGCGAGCGGGCCCAGATCACCGATCTCTTTGGGCCCACTGAACTCAAGAAGAGTGGCCGGGAGTTCGTGGCCCGTTGCCCCTGGCACGACGATCGCCATCCCTCGTTATCCGTGAGCCCAAGCCGTAACCGCGTGCATTGCTTTGTGTGCGGGAAGGGAACCGATGCCATCGGTTGGTTGCAGGACCGGCAGGGCCTGAGCTTTCAAGAAGCGGTGCTCGATCTGGCGCGCCGCACCGGCGTGAGCGTGGCGGAAGGTGATCCGGAGGCGCAGGCGCGCTTTGAGCGGGAGTGGCGCGAACGGCGCCAGTTGATGGCGCAGCGCATGGAGCAGCGGACCCAGTTCCACCAGGCCCTGTTGCAGGAGCTGGAGCAGGGCGGTGCCGCTGCCGATTACCTCCGCTCCCGTGGCATCAGCGCCGAGACGGCAATCGCTTGGCAGCTGGGTGTCGCCGGCGGCCGGCTGACGATTCCCCTCAACGACGCCTCAGGCCAGACCGTGGGCTTCTGCGGCCGGGCCATAGGTCGCCAAGAGCCCAAGTACCGCAACAGCACTGGGGACTTGCTCTTCCAACGCAACGGTCTGGTGTTTGGCCTGGATCAAGCCGCAGAGGCGATCCGCAAGCAAGGCACCGCGCTGTTGGTGGAGGGCCCCCTGGATGTGATCCAGCTTCACCAGGCTGGTTTCACCCATGCGGTGGCCTGCCTGGGCACGAGCGTGTCGGCGTTGCAGCTGCAGCTGCTCCGGCGCCAGGGCATGAAGCACCTTTTGATCGCCCTCGACGGCGATGGCGCGGGGCAGGCCGCTACGGAGAAGCTGCTCGAACAGTTGCAGCCGCAGCTGGTGGCTGGTGGGTTGAGCGCCTCGGTGGTGCAGTTGCCCGAGGGGCAAGATGCCGACGGCTTGCTCCGGGCTCAGGGGCCAACGTCTATTGCGGGTTTGATCGCCTCAGCCAGGCATTGGCTGGAGTGGCGACTGGATCGGCTTCTGGCTCCACTGGCGATGAGCAGTGGTGAGCCAGCGCTTGAAACTCTTCAGGCCATCGAGCAGGCCGGACAGGCCTTGATGGAGCAACTGCCCGATGGGGTGTTGCGCCGCTCAGCTGAGCAACGCTTGAACCATGCATTGCGGGGTCAGAGCGACCAAACAACTGCTACCCGGGCCATGCCCCAGAGCATCGTTGCCCTGATCGAGGCCTGTGCCGCCACGGCCCGCCAGCGGGCTGAGCACCGCGCCCTGCGGTTGTTCATCCATGCACCCGAGTGCCGTGACCTGCTCGGCTGCCTCTCTCTGCAGGACCCCGCGTGCCGTTTGGCGTTGGAGTGGCTGAGCAGCCTGGCGCTGGTGGCCGTTGATGGCTCCATTGCCTCGATGGCGTTGCAGCTGGTGGGGGAACTACCGGGAGCTGTGGGTGCAGCAATCGCACAGGCCGTAGACCCCGGACCGGATGTGGTCGCTCTGTTGCAGCGGGATCCTCAGGCGGAATTGCAGGCGTTGTTGGAGGTGCTTGAGCCGGCGTCAGTGTTCACCACATTCTCAGAAACTTGAGCTTCTGATTTCCGACAGGCTGGGTTAGCCCTTAGCTCTTAATCGCCACCCGGCGGCAGGTGATTCAGGATGTCACACGGCGCCAGGGCTTCGCGAGCCGGTGTAGCCGCTGCGCGGACACCGGCCCTGGCGCTCGCGTGATCTCTTGTGTCCTTGCCGCCGCCGGGAAGTGTGGCATTGGTTCGTTACGCACAGCGTCCTCCCGCGGCTGCGGTGGCCCGGCGCTTTGGGGCCTGTTGCAAGCTCCTGGAAGCGGCTGTGGTGGCTGCATTCCGGGCACTCGATGAGAGCTCGGCACTTAGAAGAGTTGCCGCACTGCTGATGCCCCAGGCGTCCAGAACTAGCGCCATAAAGATTCAAGAAGAGGGCGCCCATGGCGCCGTCTCACCTGGCGCATAGTACGCCCGTACTGATACAATGAAGAGGTGATCAAGGGATGGCCTCCGCTGTTGCCGGAGCCCTTGAAAGAAATCCTTCTGTGCTCTTTTTCTTTCCATGCTTTCACTCACCCAGGCCGCCGCATTGGCGCCACCTGCTGCTGCTTTATTCAGCTCGTTGTTTCTCCCTGGCAGTGGCCAGCTGGTGATCGTGGCCGGTGGTGGTCGTGATCTCACCTGGCCTTCTGAGCTGATTGCCACCCATCTGCTCAGCGCCTCCCGTGGCCGCTTGGTGCAATCGCTCTTTCATGGCGGTGCTCGCGGCGCGGATCAGGCCATTTCCGCTGCCGCCGATCAGCTCGGCTGGCCCCAGATCGCCTGCCCCGCTGCCTGGCAGCAGCACGGCCGCGCCGCTGGCCCGATCCGCAATCGCCAGATGCTCGAGCGCTCCCTCGATCTGGCCTCCGCTCTCCCCCTGGGCGCTGGCCTCCTCGTGATCGCCTTCCCCGGTTCCCGCGGCACTGCCTCCCTGGTGGAGCAGGCCCGCCGCCTCAGCCGGCGTTCCGCCATCCCGATCGAGGTGATCGAAATCGCCGCAGCGGCAGCGGCGTAGCCGCTTGCGATGGGGCTCTGCTCGCTCGCCGGAGCCCCACCTTTCAACCCACTGATCCTCCTCACACCCACACACATGTCTGTTGCCATTCCCGTCACCACCCCTCCGGCCGATACCCCGCAGCTGCCCACCCTCTGGGAGCTCGGCACTGATCTCCAGGCTGAAACCCACTGGATCGCCCGTCTCTCTGAGCGCCTCGACACCGAGGACGACGACGAACGCGCACTGGCCATTGCCGATCTCGAGGAATCCCTGGCCCTGGAGGACGACAAACGCGAGGCCTTCATCCGCAAGGCCGATGCCACCTGCTGGGTGATCGAACGCCTGCGCGCAGAAGCCAGCTACCACTCCTCGCAATCCAAGCGCTTCTCAGCCCTGGCCAAGCGAGAAGACAACCGCGCTGATGCCCTCGAATCCACCCTCATCCACTTGCTCTCCCGCCTCGATCCCTCCGCCACCTCCCATCACCTCACCGATCACCACCTCACATCCCGCACCACAGAAGCCATCGAGATCGATGACCCCGATCTCCTCCCCCCAGACCTCCTAACCACCCAAACCACCACCACGCCCAACAAAACCTCGATCAAGGCCCGCATTCGCTCCCTCATATCCACCGCCACCTCCGGCCTCCCCAAAGCAGAAGCCGCTCACCTCGCCTTCTCCCTCTCCTCAACCGCCATCCCCGGCGCACGCCTTATCAAACGCCGCCACTGGTCCATCACCTGAGGCCATAGGCCCCTTCGCAATGGGGTTTTGCAGTGGCGGGCCCCACTTTCTTTCCTCACTCCACACACACTCGATTCCTCACCATGGCCATCACATCCACAGCAACAGCCACTACTCACTCGGCTCTCGTTCGCCGCAGCGCATCCAATCGGCCGCCATCAACGCTTCAGTTGCTGCGCGAATCCCTGAGCCAGGAAACCGCTGCTCAACCCGCGCCCGTACCTGCAACAGCCCATCGAGAAAGTGCCTCCGGCACCGCCGGATTTAGTGAGCGGCAGGTGGCGGCGCTTTCGGCTCCGCTCGATCGCGCCAACGTGCGCCAGCGGGAGCAGGGCCGTAGCCGCGTGAGCTACCTCGAGGGTTGGCAGGTGATTGCAGAAGCCAACCGCATCTTTGGTTTTGACGGCTGGGAGCGCTCCACCCTGATCAGCCGCTGTGTGGCCGAACACGAGCGCCAGATCGGCGCCAAGAGCGTGGGCCGTGATCGCAAAAGCGGCTGGGGCGTGACCTACATCGCCCGCGTGCGTATCACCATCACCGCCGGCAACCGCACCCTCATCCGTGAGGGCTCCGGAGCTGGCCATGGCATCGATGCTGACCTGGGACTGGCCCATGAATCGGCTCTCAAGGAAGCCGAAACCGATGCCACCAAGCGGGCGCTGATGACCTTCGGGAACCCCTTTGGCCTTGCGCTCTACGACAAGCAGCAGCGCCAGGTGAGCAGCGCAGCTGCCGCCCCATCGGCCCCTGTTCCCAGCGGAACCAAACATCCCAGTTCTGGGATGACTGATGCTCCCCTTCAACCTGCCGCCATCACCCGGCTACAGGAGCAGATCAAGGCTCTGCCCGCTGCTCAACTCGAGGCCTTCTCCAGGGGCTTTCGCGCTGCCTTCCAGGTGCCTGATGCCGTGCCATCCCTGGCGGGGTTGATCACCACCAGCCGCCATCAGCGCTGGATTGAGGGCTTCCTGGCGCAGAGCGCTGCTGCTTGACCCGCCCAACGGGAGCACCAGAAAAGGCCGGCAATGGCTTGCCTACCCCTCAACGGGCCTGATGAGCTGCCACCGCAGCGTCCTGACTGGCCTCAATGACCTGATTCCCGCGTTGGAGAATGATTGCTGCCACTCCAGATCGAGGCAGCTGTGACAGTGACAAGCCCACGCATCTAGTCATGCTGAAAAAGAATGATTGGATTGCCCTTCTCCTCCTTGGTTTTCTTGGGGTGCTCGGCTGGTTGGCCTTGCATCCCGGGATCCGCTCCTTAAGGCCTGGCCCCGCTCGTGGGCAGATGCAACGGCACTTGTGAGTGTGCGCCTGGATTCACGGCGCACCAGGCTCATCAGAGAACCGATCTAAAGTCTCTCCAAGCCATCAGAAAGCGCTTTGGCCCGGCGCTAGCTCGTTCGCATTGTGTTTATCAACCTCGCCATCCTGGCAGCGGGCATCTTTTTGCTGCTTGGGATTGCATCCAGCAAATTCTCGGCCCGGCTAGGTGTTCCCGTTCTGGTTCTGTTCTTATCCGTCGGAATGCTTGCCGGTTCCGAGGGGCTCGGCAGGATTCCATTTGAGAACTACGACCTGGCCAACAGCGTTGGCAGCGTTGCTCTGGCGTTGATCCTGTTCGACGGCGGCCTGCGCACCTCATTGGCCGCCGTTAAGCGGGTATGGCGTCCAGCCATGGCCCTCTCCACCCTGGGCGTACTGATCACTTCACTGCTCACGGGCCTGGCCGCCGCGTGGGTGCTCAAACTCCCTCTGCTGCAGGGCCTCTTGGTGGGCAGCATCGTGGGCTCCACCGATGCGGCGGCTGTGTTTTCCGTGCTCCGCACCAGCGGGTTGAAACTGCCGGATCGATTGACCTCCACGCTTGAGGTGGAAAGCGGATCCAATGATCCGATGGCGATTTTTCTCACCCTGGGGCTGATCCAAATCATCACCGGTGGTGCCGATAGCACCCAGGAATTACTGGCGTTATTTCTCACCCAATTCGGTGTGGGAGCACTCGCGGGCCTCGGTGTTGGCCGCTTGGCCACAACAGCGATCAACCGCATCAATCTCGCTTATCCAGGCCTCTACCCACTGCTGGCGCTCGCCTTTGGCCTGGTGGCCTTTGGCGTGGCAGCGGTGCTCGGTGGCAGTGGATTTTTGGCGGTTTATATCGCCGGGATCGTGTTGGGCAGCAGCTCGATCGTGTTCCGGCGCGGCATCTTTTCCTTCCACGACGCAATCGCCTGGTTGGGACAGATCGTGTTGTTTGTGATGTTGGGTCTGCTCAGCTTTCCCAGCCGGCTACTGGCAGTGGCCTGGGAAGGACTGCTGATTGCGATCGTGCTCATCCTCATTGCCAGGCCCCTGGCTGTGTGGACGTCCGCCTGGCCGTTTCGGTTTCGCCGCCGTGAGCTCACCTTCCTCTCCTGGGTTGGGCTGAAAGGAGCCGTACCGATCACATTGGCCACCTTCCCGCTGATGGCCGGCGTGCCACAGAGCCAGCTGATCTTCAATGCGGTGTTCTTTGTGGTGCTCGTCTCCGCGATCACCCAGGGTTGGTCGCTGCCCTTGGTGGCTCGCTGGCTCAACATCGGTCGCCCGGCCGATCCCACCCCAGCCCTGTCTGTTGAGATCAACGCCCTGCGGCAGGTGGATGGGGAAATCCTTGACTACACGGTTAAACCTCGCACCTACGTCGCGGGGCAGAGATTGCGTGATTTGGCTTTACCGGACGGCGTTGTTGTCTCGCTGATCGTGCGTGGGCGCGACGTGGTCATGCCTCGGGGCACAACGCTGTTGATGCCCGGTGATCATGTCTTCGTGGCGATGCGGATGAGCCTGGAACCCTTGATCAATCGCTTGTTTGAGCCCGATCCTGAACCGCCTGTAATTCAGCCCGATCTGCAGCTCAGCTTCCATGCGAACACCAGCCTGGAGCAGCTCTGTGGGTTCTTTGGCTTAGAGCTGCCGGAAGGGAGTGTTCTTGGTGCGCAGCAGAGTTTGGGCTCCCTGCTGGCTGGATCCAGTGCAAGCGGAGATCTGCGACTCGGCGGTCTAGTGATCCAGGCAGGAGTCGATGCCGAACATGTTTCGGTTCGATGTATCCACGAGTCTGCGGTCGTTTAACCGTGTTGGGAAGCATCCCTTCAGCGGCTGCACTCCTGAGAGGAAACCCTGCTGTCCGCCCGGCTGACGTGGCTACGGGAGCAGCAGAAAAGGCCGGCCACCGCCGGCCTGGCCCTCAGCGGGCCTGGTGGGCAGCCACCTCGAGCTCCTGATCAGCCTCAATCGCCCGATCAATCGCATCAACCCGAGCGAGGAACACCGCCATCGCTGGCAGCAGCTCCTCCTCGAGCAGGGTGATCTCCTCCTCCCCATAGGGGTGATCGATCCAGGGCCTGGGGATCAATGCCCCCTTGGCGGCATGGGTGGCAAGGATCCACTCCACGGCCCGATAGCAAGACTCCACCAGACCAACCGGATCCTCGGGGCCATACCCCAGAACATGCGTAGCCATGACGCTCTGACGCCCTACGGCGCAGCGACGGGACGCCTTCAGGACCGCCCCGCCAGTCAAGGGGCGAGTCCATCCGCCGATGCGCGGTGAGCACCGGCACCGCCGGGGCGATCGCGCCAAACCAACCAGTCAGCTCGCCTCGCGTCAGCCCTTGACCAGGGGCGATCCTGGAGGTGCCCGGCGCGGCGCTTCTTGCGGTGCGCCTGGAGCCGGTGGGATGCATCTTGCGGACTGCTCACCCTTGGTGATCCGCCAACACCCGCCGGCCTGGATCCCCCCTGACGGTCCGCACCAGCGCTCGGCTCACCACACAGCCGCGGCGGCGCGTGCCATGGAAGCGGCGTGGACCCTCCCAGCGTGCCCACTGCGTCAGAGGCGGCAAGGATCAGGCCGGGCTGCTGCGCAGTCCTTGCCGCCTCTGCCCCAGCGGGCCTCGGTCGGGGTGTTCTACGCCTTTTCCTTCCATGGCACGCCCCACCGCTCCCTGCTGCGAGATCCGCTTCCTGGTGCTGCACACCTATCCCGATGGCATCAAGGCCTATGGCCATGAGCGGATCACCACCCCGATCGGTCGCCGCGGCAAGCCGGTCAAAAAGCTCCGCCTGATCCCCGCTGAAAGTGCCTATGCGATGGCCCGTTATTTCCAGGGCCGTAAAGGCACCACCGTCTCGGTGATCTGAGCCAGCTCGGGAGGCTCCGCCTCCCGCCGGCCGGTCTCCCGGCCGGTTTTCTCAGCGCTGACGCTGGGTCTGGCGCAGTGTGTTCCACGGAACCTGGCGCAGCTCAGACACCCTTGGCATGGTGAGAGACCCAGGGCGTTCCCTCCGATGAGCTGGTCCGAGCTGGAGCGTTTTGTGGACGATGTGGAGGCTGACGCCGCCCTGCAACGAGCGCTCAAGCACTGCCGCTCACGCAAGGAGCTGATCCTTGCGGCACGGCGCCTCGGTTATCGGATCACGCGGATCGATCTGCAGCGTGCATGGGAGGAGGAGCAGCTGGAACAGGAGCAGGCGGCTCAGGGATGAACGCAACCCTCCCCCACAACAAGCTGCGAGTGCACTACCGCGTGCTGCAGCAAGGCGAGACCGCCACGGTCTGGGTGGCGGGAACCACCGCCGGTGACACCGTGACCGAGCGTTGGCCGGCTTGGCTGTCCATGAGCCGAACCCAGTGGGTCCCAGCCTGGCTGGAAGGAGAGCAGCTTGAGTGTGCCCTGGTGCAGGAACTCCGCCGCAGCCACCTAACGGTGGAGCAGGTGGCGGTGGATCGGGTCACCATGCTTAGGGAGGGGGTGATGCTGAAGGAGAGGTGAGCAGGAGCGACAGACACCACCTCGACCCAAATGTGATTTAGCGCATAGCTAAAGACGCCGACCGAAGGACTGGGATCTCCAACCTGGCTAGCTGCCTTAAATTCGGGCGCTGTTTTACTAGCCATGTGCTGAGACTTGGATCCGACATCCTCACCATTCAGGATTAGCTCGGTCACATCGAGATGAATCTACTAAGACTCACGCTTGTTGCTCGCCTTGAACCAGCGGGTGTCCCAAGCCAGGCAGATCTGCTTTGAAGTAGCTTCTGCGGAGCCGGGCAAGATCCTCGCCCAGCAGAGAAAAGGCCTCCCAGGAAAATGCCTGAGTGTGTTTATCCTTTCCAGGTGGACTCAGATGGGCTTGAGAGGGCTTACACTGACGTTTTAAGTGGTGTTACGGCATACAAGACACCGCCCCTAGCGCCGAACAAGAGCAACGCTAGAATTTGATAGTCAGTTACGAATGCAAAGTCAAAATTGGCTAGACGCGTTTTCTTCAGCTTCAAGTACCTCGATGTATCCCGCGCGATGGTCGTTCGCAATAGCTGGGTGACCCAGGGGCGCCAGGCCGCTGGCTTTGTAGATGCCGCTGACTTTGAGTCAATCAAACGGCAAGGCGATTCCGCAATCAAGCGTTGGATTGACGGACAGCTGCTGAACACATCTGTCACCGTGGTCCTTGTGGGCGCCAAGACCTGTTCAAGTCGATGGGTCAAATACGAGATCGAACAGAGCATCGCCAGAGGAAATGGCCTGCTAGGGATAGACGTCAGCAAAATCAAAGATTTTGACGGCAATACGTCCTATCGATGCGGGGAAATCCCCAAGGGGTACAAGTTCTACCTCTGGAAGAAGGACGATGGCTTCAACAATATGGGGGAGTGGATCGAGGAAGCAGCGAGGGCCGCTGGCCGGTGACCCCCAAAGACACGTCGATACTCATGCGCCAGTACAGCGACAAGCACAAGCACCTTGAGTTCCTGCAAACGACTATCAACCGCATGGCGGGGAACCTATTTCTGCTGAAGGGGTGGACTGTTACTCTCATCGCCGCGCTGTTTGCTCTAGCAGCGAAGGACGCCAATACAATTTACGTCATGCTCGCTTACTTTCCATTGCTTGTGTTTTGGACTCTCGCCGGGTACTTCCTCGCACAAGAGCGATGTTTTCGAGCTCTTTACGATCATGTGCGCACACTCGACGAAGTGCAGATTGACTTCTCAATGGACACGCGCAAGTTCAAGAGGCAGCCCCGTAATACATGGGTTGGTGCAATGCTCTCAGGAACGCTCGTCATGTACTACTTGCCGATCGCTTTAATCGTTCTTGCGTTGGCCTGGCTGACCGTACATAGCGTGAAGTGACGCCTACTCGCCGCTCATCTCCAGCGTTAGCACCTCAAAGCTAACAATGCATTAGTGACCCCAAACAAGGGTTGCTGCATGGCGGCTATTCGGCACCGCGATTAGAATACAACAAATGCTTTCTAGTCAAATTCAGAGTGAGCCCTATGCCCATTAGTTGGAATGAGATCAAGAGCAGGGCACTGTCTTTCTCAAAAGAATGGGCAGATGAGACCTCAGAGGAAGCTGAGGCGAAATCATTCTGGGATGGCTTCTTCTATGTTTTTGGTATCAGCCGCAAGCGGGTAGCTTCGTTTGAAGAGCCCGTAAAAAAGCTGGGGGATCGACGAGGGTTTATCGACCTTTTCTGGAAGGGAACACTACTAGTTGAGCACAAGTCTCGGGGCAAGGATCTCGATCGCGCATACACTCAAGCCCTCGATTATTTTCCAGGGATTGCCGAACGTGATCTGCCAAGATACATCCTCGTTTCAGACTTTGGCAGATTTCGTCTTTACGACTTGGAGGAAAATGAGCAGCATGAGTTTGCTCTTAGAGACTTTTATAAAAACGTGAAGCTTTTTGGCTTCATCGCTGGCTATCAGCGGCATCGAATTCGCGAGCAGGATCCGGTCAACATCCAGGCAGCCGAAGCTATGGGCTGCCTTCATGATCAAATGAAGGAGGTGGGCTACGAAGGACATCAGCTGGAGCTTTATCTGGTACGACTTCTCTTCTGCTTATTTGCTGAAGATACAGGGATCTTCGAGAGGCAGCAGTTTCAGGAGTTTATTGAACAGCGCACTGAGGAAGATGGCAGTGATCTGGCCGCGCAGCTCAGTGGATTGTTTCAGGTCTTGAACACAGCACCTGATCAGCGCCTAAAGAATCTCGATGAGCAACTCGCAGCTTTCCCCTATGTGAATGGATTGCTATTTGCGGAGATTTTGCCTCACGCTAGTTTCGATGCACGCATGCGCCAGGGATTGCTCGATAGCACCGCGCTGGATTGGGGGCGGATCTCTCCGGCAATTTTTGGCTCATTGTTCCAGTCGATCATGGATCGCACGGCCCGCCGGAACTTAGGTGCCCATTACACCAGCGAGGCCAACATACTCAAGTTGATTAAGCCGCTGTTCCTTGATCAACTGTGGGAAGAGTTTGAGAAGGTGAAGGGACAGACAAAACGGCTCACAGAGTTCCATCAGCGACTAAGAGAGCTGAAATTTCTAGATCCTGCCTGTGGATGTGGAAATTTCCTGGTCATTGCGTACAGAGAATTGCGCTTGCTGGAGCTAGAAGTACTAAAGCATTTGATCCGCTCGGACCAGTTAGTGCTGGATGTGAGTCAGTTGATTTGCTTGAATGTTGATCAGTTCTACGGCATTGAGATCGAGGAGTTTCCCTCGCAAATCGCGCAGGTGGCTCTCTGGTTGATGGATCATCAGATGAATCTGTTGATCTCTGAAGAGTTCGGTATGTATTTTGCCCGTATCCCACTTAAGGCCAGCAGCACGATCCTGCATGGCAATGCACTTAGATGCGACTGGGCGACTCTGCTTCCTTCTGGCCGATTCAGCTATGTGATGGGCAACCCCCCTTTTGTGGGGGCCAAGTTCTTAAGTGTCGAACAGAAAGCCGATGTAGCCATTGTGTTCGGAGGTATCAAGAATTCGGGGCTTCTTGATTTTGTGGCGGCCTGGTATGTTAAGGCAGCAAGATTCATTGCTGGTAGTGAAAGCCGCTGTGCTTTCGTTTCTACCAACTCTATTTGCCAGGGCGAACAGGTTGGAGTGCTCTGGAGCTGGATTCTGCAACAGGGTATGAATATCTTCTTTGCTCATCGAACGTTCTGCTGGAGCAATGAAGCGCGAGGCAAGGCCGCCGTTCATTGTGTAATCGTGGGTTTTGGAGCAGAAGACATAACACCTAAATGGCTGTTTTCCTACGATGACATTAAAGGCGAGCCATTGCGAAGCCAGGCTAAGACAATTAATCCGTACCTTGTGGACGGGCCAAGTCTCACATTGTTCAACCGCAGCAAGCCCCTCTGCGCAGTGCCGCACATTGCGATTGGCAATAAACCAATAGATGGAGGTCATTATCTCTTCACTCGCGAAGAACGTGATTTATTTCTTCAGCTGGAGCCCTTGGCCACACCTTGCTTTCATCGCTGGATCGGAGCCCATGAGTTTCTCAACGGCTATGAGCGATGGTGCCTATGGCTCGGCGACTGCTCGCCAGCTCAACTGCAGGCCATGCCTGAAGCACTAAAAAGAGTTAAGGCTGTGCAGCAATTTCGACTAGCAAGCAAAAGTAAACCGACTCAGAAGCTTGCATCCACTCCAACGCGTTTTCATGTAGAAAACTTTCCTACTAGTTCTTTCCTGGTCATTCCTGAAGCCTCCTCAGAACGGCGATACTATTTACCCATCGGATTTGAGAACCCGCCAACGATGTGCAGCAATCTGGTCAAGGTACTTCCAAATGCAACTCTATATCATTTTGGCATACTCTCTTCGCTAATGCACAATGCCTGGATGCGCACTGTATGCGGCCGGCTCAAGAGTGACTATCGCTATTCCGTGGGCATCGTCTACAACAACTTCCCCTGGCCGCTTAATCCTGGCGAGAAGCAGAAACAAGCTGTAGAGACAGCCGCTCAGGCGCTTCTGGATGCTCGTGCTTCATTTCCGGGTTCAAGTCTTGCCCAGCTCTACGATCCCCTTACAATGCCGGCCATTCTCAGCAAAGCTCATCAGGCATTAGATCGAGTGGTAGACAAGGCATACGGCAGTCTCAAGTTTGAATCTGAGGCTGCCAGAATGACCTATTTGTTTCAGCTCTATAAGAATTACCTATAGCCCGCAATCCTTAGCTGTTCCCCTCGCACGGGGCATGGATTGGTACCGAGGGTTAAATCTTTCTGCTTCCTTATTCCTGCTCGCTATTGATCTGGGGCTTGGGTCTCTTTTGTCCATGGAGCCACTCAGAAGCTTCCGTGTCTCCATCCCTTTCGAACCAATTAAATTGGTTCTGCTCTGGTGGTTATTGCGAGAAGAGCCACTGAATTGCAGCTGCTCTTGCAGTCGCGTTGAAATCACTCCTCCTCATCCACACCACCTGCGGGGATCAGGCGCACTTGCTTCCGGCCGAGCTTGATTTCAAACTCATCACCGGGCTTGAGATCGAGCATGGCGGTGTAGGCCTTGCCGATCAACAGGTTGCCGTTGCCCTGCACTGTTGCCACGTAGCTGAGCTTGCGACCGCCTTTGCCGCGACCCACGCCATCGTTACCGAGGCTAAGACCCTTGGCCTCGAGCAGGGCTTCATAGAAGGCGGTGAAGTTCAGACGCTCGCCACCATCCTTCTTGGTGCTCACGTAGCCGCAGCTGCGCACCAGATCGGATTTGGAGACATCGCCCAACTCTTTGACTTTGGCGAGCAGATCAGAACCGGTGAGCATCTTGTCTAGAAAGATCTTTGCCGAGAGTAACTCTCAGCGGTCTTCGCTGCGATGTTTCTTGGATTGCTCGCAGCCACTAAAAAAGGAGGCCTCCTCAGACCTCCTCTTGATTGCAGGTGTCATCGTCTGCAGTTGCGGTCTAACGGTGCCGCTCGATCATCTGTGGCTCAGATCTCCATGAGCAGACGCTCCAGCCGCACCAGTTGATAACGGTTCGCTTCTGTTGGAAGCGCTGCGTACATCGCCCAGCATTGGCGTAACTGAGCTTCCAGGCCCTGACGCACGTGGTGATGGCTGTGGAGCGGGATGGTGGCCAGCGTTGGGGTGCGGGTCATGGCGCGAACGGTGAACTGTTTGAAGAGTTCCCCCGTTCGTCCCGTCTGATCCATCGCGCCTTCCTTCAACCGATTGGGGTGATCTGAATCCACCAGCCGCTGCCAGGTCCTTCCACCTGCCAACGCCGGCTCCAGTTGTGCTCGGAATAACGCAGGTTTTGGCCGCCGTTGATGGCCTGGTTCACGTACCCGCCATTCACCAGATCTGCCTCCCCATTGGGGTCATGCATCAGCAGCTGGCGGGTGGCTGGATCCCAGCCGATCACCAGGCTCCAATGGCCGCCGCCGGTGGGAGAAGCCACTGAACCCTTATGCAGCCAACCAACTGGGCATGGAATGTCCCGCTTGAGCTGCTCGATCAAGGAATCGATGCGGCCATCGATCCGGAAGCGGGCTTCCAATCCAAGGCTCCGGAGTGCTGCCACCTGGGCGTCGGCGTCGGTGGTGTCGCCATGGCGCTGCACCAGCGCGAGGTACTGATCGTCGAGCTGGCCGGATCCCTTGAGGCAGCCGGGCTTGAGGAAGGCGGCAGCCATGGCGCAGGTGGAGGAGAAACACATCCGGCTGCCCTGGCCGGTGACGCTGTCGTTCTGGCTCAGATAGGGCACCGCCAGTTGGATCAACCCCTGCTGCGATGTGGGTGTTGCCTTTGCCTGCCCGGCGGCTGTGGCGTGGGCTATTTCTGCAGCGCGGCGTTTCTTGAGGCCTTCCACCGGGCCGTGGGGGCCTTTGCACCACCGCGGCAGCTCTTCTTTGAGGACGAGCGCAGTTGATTCCCCCGCGAGCAATCGTTTGCGCAGGGTGGACGCTTCCAGGGCACCAACTCCCACGTTGAAGCAGAAGCTGATCAGCGCATCACGTTGGCGTGGCAGCAGCGAAACACCCGGCAGGAGCCGCTCTATGGCGCTGGCGGCATCAGCCACATCTTTTTGCAGAAAAGCATCGGCCTGTTGCTGCTTGATCGTCAGGCCAGGAACAACATCTGGCCCGGTGTGGCCATAGCCGATGGTCCAGGGAGCACCGCCACTGGCGGGGTCGGGATAGGCACTCAAACGGCAACCCTCCCAGGTTTTGAGCAGGGTCCAGCCCTCAGGGGTGAGTGGCATGCGTCAGAAGCAGAGAACTTCTGAGGGTTCCGGCTGCCGTTGCACATCCCCGATCTGGGTGATGGCAACACCGCTTGCTCCTGCCTATGTCTATAGAAGGACTCGGATGCCTTGCGATGGCACGGCGACTCACAACAGCAGGGTTTCGATGGGCACTGACCGCAGCCGTTCTCGCTGCAGGCTGTCAACCCCAACAGCAGGCACGCATCCCGGTGCCAGAAGCGCCGCCCTGCAGCAATCAGAACCTCTCAACAGAAGCCCTGTTCAGCGGTGCAAAACAGGGTGTTGCGGTGGTTAAGACCGATGGTGGAGAGGGCAGTGCCTTCGTGGTGCGTCACCAGGACGGCAACACGCTCCTGCTCACCAACTCCCACGTGGTGGATGGCAGCAGCTCAGCCACGGTGAAGTGGGCCGATGGCGGCCAGGACGCTGCCGCTGTGCTCAGTGACGCCGGCGGCCGATCACCCCAGGCCGACCTGGCCCTGCTCGAAGTCAAGGGCCTGCGGGGCAAGCCTCTCGAGCTCAAGGGCGCCAAGCCCAATGTGGGAGCCGACATCGTGGCGATCGGCGCTCCCAAGGGCCTGGAGTTCAGCCTCACCCGCGGTGTGGTGAGCAGCCTGCGCGATGACGGCGAGATCCTGCAGATCGATGCTCCGATTAACCCGGGGAACTCTGGCGGGCCGGTGCTTGACCGCACCGGCTGTGTGGTCGGGGTGGCCACCTTCAAGCTCACCGACAGCGAAGGCCTGAACTTCGCGGTGGCCTCCTCGGTGATCCAAGGTTTCCTCGCCAATCCGGTGGCCCAGAACGCCCCACCCTCCAATCCAGCGCCTGAAACCCCCTTCAACCCCAGCAACCCAGGCACGGGTATCGCGAGCGGTGCCACCTGTTGGTTCCAGATGGAGCGGGATGCCGAGCGCCTCGAGGGCTTCCGCTGTGCCGTCACTTCCCGCAAGAACGTCAACGGCCACACCGTGTTTGATGTGGTTGAGCCCGGTGGTTTGACCCGCACTGTTGTCCTTTGGGAGGACAAGAGCGCCGAGGTACTGCTCAACGGCAGCCGCTACGAAGCTCAATGGGCAGAAGACGACGATGGCGACATCCGGGTGAGGCTTGAGGGCGGGGTGTTTGCCTTCCGCTACAGGGGCTGAACAAGAAGCCCGCCGACGAGCCTCGGAACCCTTTGGAGCTGTTCGTCATCACCCTCCATGGATTCCCGCCGTCTGGTGGTCTGGATCTCCACCGGGATCCTTGGCTTCCAGGGAGCCACGCTCGCCTTTGACCTGCTCAACTGCACGGCCTTGAGCTGGTTGTATGTGCGGATGCATGGGTTACCGGCAGTGGAGCGGCGGGTGGATGAGGTCGCTGGACGGGGTGACGTTGTGGATCCCGATGCACCAGGGCAGCCCTCCACCGGATCAACGCCCGAGCACTCTGTGGCTCAGTTCTGCACACGCCCCCAGGGGCGGATTGATGACGCGGTGAAGCAAGGACTGAGCATCCTGGCTGGGCTCGCTTTGGGAAGTTCAGTCAGCGGCAAAGATCCTGGTCAGCCCTGATGCTCAGCCCTGAATTGGTGCGGCCTGAGCCCTGGCGCGTTTGAACGCAGCCACGACGCCGGCCTCAGACGCCCATGGGTAGGAGCGGCAATGCACCTCATAGGAATGTCCCATCGCCGCTGCCGCTGAGCCGCCGTCAATCCCTCGCTGGTGGCAGCGCAGGCTGTAGCTGTGGCGGAAGCTGTAAGGAACCAGTCGTTCACCGGCTGCCGCCATCACAACCTTCAACTGCACCCAGGCCTTCTGCCGGTTCAGGTAGGTCTTGAGGCATTCAGCGGCACCATTTCCACTCTCCAGAGGAGGGAGGGTGATGCCGCCGGTGAGCCAGCGATTGAGCAGATCCCACTGCTGCACCTCACCGTTTTGATCAATCAGCGGCAGGGACTCCAAGCGACGCGGCTCTGTGGCCCCGCCGCCACTGCGCTTGCTGTAGCCACACCACCAATGAAATTCCCGGCTACTGGGATCGCGGCGCACAGAGAGGTGCAGCAACTCAATCGGCCGCAGGCCCAGCTCACTGCACAGGCGAATGGCATCACTCCAACGCCGGCCGGCTTCGTCATCCGGCAAAGCAGCAAGCAAATCGATGATCTGCTGATCGGTGAGTGGATCCCCTTTACGGCTTGGCGATCCATTGGCAGGTTTCACCCCAACGTGGGAGCGCAGATCAGCCGGCGGACTCCACAGGTCCGGAAAGGATTCGCGCTCAACGCAGTAGCGCAGGAACTGACTGAGGCTCTGGGCTCGGATCTGCCGCGCCCGACTGCCAGGCTCCCACTCGCGGATGCACTGGTCCAAAAGATCATCGGGCCGACCAGGCGCCCGATGACTGCTCAACAGCTCAACAGCCATGGCAATCACCGGCTCGTAGTTCTTCTCCCAGGTGCTCGGCTTGATGGCATTGCCGTGAAGGATCTTCTGCTCACGAAACCGCTCCGCAGCATCCCGCCACGGCTTCAACGTGGCCGGTGCCTTTCCCTCCAGCAGATCAGCCGCGGAGCGAATCGAATGCCCCTCCTCCACAAGGGAATAGATGTTTCGTATCCGCACCAAGGCATCGCCGGTGGAGCGGCGCGCCCAATCAAATGGCAGCGACACGGTCTGCATCGAGCCGGCGGCATGACGCACCTGGAGTCGCATGCCACCACGGTGCTCACGCACACTCCAGCCCTCGGCCGTCGAGGTGCGCACCGCGCTGCGAAACCCTGGCACCCAGGGCTCCTCAAAACGGACAGACGGCATGGGTCACCGGAGCAGCCAAGACCAGCATGGGCCAAATGTGCGCAAGATGTGCGCAAAATGTGCGCAAACAGGCCTGACAAGGCAGGACAGCGTCGCCGAGATCCCTTGCTATCACTAGAAATGCCAAATACGGCCAACCCCCTGTCAGCTCTTTGGGAGCACTAGGTCGCAGGTTCGAATCCTGTCGCCCCGATTGACTTCTCAGGGTTTCGACACTTCCCCCGGTTGGACAGAGGTTGGACAGAAAGCTCGTCAGGCAGGTGTAGCCGCGCCTCCCCGATGCGCTTCTGATCACGCCCGGCTGACGCAACCCGGGGCTTTGGCGTACTTGCTGGCAAAAAGCCTCAGGGGTCGGGATACAAGCGGGCAGCAGCGCGCACCACATGCTCTAGGTCGCGGATGCTCCACCCCATCAGCTCCCACCAACCCGGCACAAACGGCACCAGCTGACCGCGAAGCACCAGCCGATCGAAGGCTGCTATCACCGCCGGATCGCTCGGCTCGAGGTCCAGAGCCACGGCGATGTCGCTCAGCAGCCGTCAGTCGGCAGGAAAGTCGATCCCATTGCCCACGGGTAGCTAGAGGAGCGGGCGATGGCAGCAGCGCCGGACAGCGGCGCTCCTCTCACATTCCAGCTTGGGCTTGCTGCCTGCAGATGTTTTTAGCCACCTCGATGTTGTGCGTCGCGTCCAACTGCTGAACGACGCATCTGCAGGTCTGCTGGATCAGGCCGGCGGGCGGGGTCTTGCCAGCCTTGTCGAAGTCCGCCTGCATCGCGGCAGAGCACTTCGCCATCACCCTTTGATCCATCATGCTTTGGGCGCCGGCCCCAGCCAGTGACGCCAGAGCGATCAGAGCTACGGCAGCAGAGAACAGAGACGCGCGCATGAGGCATCAATCGTTCGCGCAACTCTGCCTGTAGCCCTCGCTGCAGGCAAGCAGCATCCCGCCGCGTAAGTTCTGTGGGTGGGACCGCGCCGCGCCAACGGCCGATCCCGTGACCAGTCCAACTGTGAATTGAACTGATGACTACGTTCTACGGACGGCAGAAGCCGTCGTCAGCCCCTACTGCGCGCATGGATCTGCTCCAACGCAGACCGCAGCGGGTCACGATAACGATGCCCTGGATGCTCCGGCAGCGCCTGGGGCGCCGCGCCGATGAGGAAGGGCGCAGCCTCTCCGGCTTGATCGCCTACATCCTTGAGCGATCCAGCGACTGACCCTTGACGCAGCGGCATCGCTGCAGCCATGACGGAGAGCTGGGAGTTATTCATGGGAATGCTCCCGCTCCCCCTACATCAAAAAGGTTCTGCTTTCAGCGGGCGAACCTGGGTGTAACCATTGGCGATGAAATAGCCCCTGGACCAAACTCCGAGATCCACATCATCCCCATTGCTGCGCACCCCAAGGTGTCTTGAAGAACCCTCCAAGCACCTTTTATGCGGCCCTCTTAGGAATAGCTACTCTGCTCAGACGCGATAGGGCGGATCGAGGTGTTTGCTCAAAAACTGATCTTGACGCCGCCACCGTAGGCAAACTGGTTGCCTGTGGAGAATGCCTCGTAGGAAGCCGTGGCGTACAGCGATGCATTGGACGCAACGATGTACTCCAGGGTTCCGCTGACGGTGATGTCATTGACACCCCGACCCAGGCTATTCGTGGTGAGATTTGCGCTGGCTGCTGGCAATGTCGCACTTATGGAGGTGTTGTCGTTGCTATTTGCGAAGGCATCGACCTGGTAGGCAATACCCAGGCGCGTCTTGAGCAGTTGGCTGTTGTTCTGATTTAACGGTATGGCAGCCACAAGCTCAGCCCCGATAGTGCCAAGCAGGCTCTGACTGGTGTGTGAGTCGACGTTTAGGTTCATAGTGCTATCTCCCTTTTCACTGAAGCCGTTCTGCTGGTAGGAGCCGTAAGCCAAACCAAGCTGGGGCTTGAGCACAATAGCAACCGGTTCTGCGGGCTTTGTGAGCGGTATGGCGTAACTCGCTAAGACTGCAGCGGTGTACCCATTGCCGGTGGTGTCGCCCGATATAGGAGAACCGTTGCCAATGGCAATCAGATTGCGCTGACCGTTGACGATGGCATTGGTGTATCCAATCAGAGTTTTGATGTTCCAGCGCGGATCAGGCTTGTACACGCTGTAAAGCGAAATGCTGTTAAGTGTGGAGGAGACAGTGTTGGAGCTAGCCCCCAGATCGCTGAGGCCAGCACTGCCATAGCCGTAGGCTGTTCCAACGATCCACTGCGCACTGGGCTGAAATTCAACGCCAAAGAAGCCTCCAGCGATGGCGCTGTCGTAGCCGCTCAGACCACCGCTGCTGTTGATGGTAGAGCTGGCATTTCCGCCGGTGGCAAAAGCGCAGATAGGCACTTTGCCCTTGTCGCGTAATGAGTCTTTCTTGTCATTACCGCTGCCGGAGTCATTAATGTTCCAGCCTGTATGTTGGCAGTTGCCGGCCTGGCTGTTTACCGTTTCGCGTTGAAGACGTAGAGCATTAAGGCCCACACTCTGAAAAGCGGCATAAGACTGCGGTGTGATGGAACTCATCGCTTGTTTCAGCCTTACTCCGTCTGGAATCGCTAGAAGGGCCGCCATCCGATTGACGAAACCTGGTGTTAAACCAGCAGCCGTTGCCTGATCCGCGGTGAAGCCTGTTGCTCCAATTTCAACACCGGTGGCATTAATGTTCCCAGCTGAGGCAGCGGCCAAGCGGTTAAAGGCGCTATCAAAGAACTGAGAGGCTGTACGGGTATTGCCATTAACTGCACCCAACGCCTCCATGGCAGAGGTAGCGGCACCTCTGCCGTTGTTGGGCCACCACTGCACATCAAAGGTGCGTGGATTGCCATCAGCATCCTGGATCAGTGTTGTACCCAACTGCAGAAGAGCCGATTGAGTGATCTGGCTTTGATCGATCGTCAATGAGGACGAGGTTGCAAAAGGAAAACTGGCGTTGGCCGTGAGGACTGAATAGTTCAAACCTGGCCAGGCTGTGCCGCCACCAAACGAGCTGAAGGTCGCCGTTCCGGTGAAGGGTGAAACGTTGCCAGTGACCATAATTTTGTCGTTCTGGGGGCCCTGCAGCTCTATATGAAGTATGCCCCCGTCAAGGCTGGTGTTGCCATGGATGGTTAGTGTCCCGATGGAGTTACCGGGAGAGATCACCCCGCCACTGGCGATGGTGGTTGCTGGGAGCTGACCACTACCACCGATGGTGCCGCCAGACATGATGGTCAACCCAGAGGATGACTTGATGGAACCATTGACCAATAGCTTGGCGCCGGAACTAACCGATGTCGCCCCTGCGTAGGTGCTGATACCTGTCAGCGTGGTGCTCCCTCCGTTGGCCGTGTTGGTAATAGTCAAGGCTCCGACACCCGAGAACACACCACTGAAAGTTGAGGTCAATCCGTTGATGTCAATCGTTCCGCCTGAAGGCGCAAGGATGTAATCAGTAGAATATATTCCCGACTGGTCGACAAGCACTGTTCCACCAGCGAGTAGTGGGCTAGCAGGATTGCTGGCATTGGTTGTCATGCCGGGTGTGACACCTAAAAGCTCTACTTCTATGATGATTGTGTTAGTTGTTACGCCGCAAGTGTTGACTAATGCATATGCATTGCATATCGTTCCATCATTTTGGGTGATCGCAAAGCCAAGATAAGAGAAACCGTTCAAGCCGATTGGAATGGTTGGATTTAGGCCGACTCCGGAATTTGCAGTGTACCCCCATTTGGGCTGATCATTGGTTTGAATGGACATCAATCCTGAAAGCTGTAGCCCATATGGGGTATTGGGTTGAAGGGTGAATGCTCCAACGCTGCCAAGGGATTGTGAGTTAAACGTATACACCTGTCTCGGTTGACTGATTGTAAAGTCGAGTTGCTCTGTTGCAGTGAGTGGGGACAAGGGAAGCGCGCTTGCTCCATTGGTTGTTGCTGACCATATTGATGCCCCAATGCTTGTGGCAAGAGGCAGTGGCGTCTGCGATAGATTTGTGGAATATGGGTTTAAAACGAGGGTGACGTTTGTAACCCTGCTAGGAATATCTCCAGAGGAAAACATCAGCCACTTAGGGGTGGATGTGGCTGGGGATGGGGAGCCGCTCACAAGGGCTGTTCCTCCAGGTGATCCAGTAGTTTGGGGGTTATATATGGCAACCTCTGCTCTTGCCGCCGCCGCAAGAGTCATTGGAAGAGTCAGTCCAATCAGGGCGAGAATATTATCTAGTTTCTTGCGTAGCATCATGTTACTTGCGTCGCGGACTGCGAACCAGCTGCTTGTTTGTCTACTAAGCTTAGCACAATAACAAAGCATTCTAATCCTCAAATCTTCGGTTGTGGCTTCTGAAGCTTATCGCTTGATATATTCTGTTTTGATATCTGCAAGGCAATGATTGTGGATGCCTGCAGGAGTAATGCTTTGATCGCCAAAGTCTTCTTGGACTGATGCGGGCAACTTTGCAGCATAGAGCCTGATTAGAGTGATTGCGTCACAAGAAGGGTTGCGAGTTCATCATGAATTAAACTCGCGAATGTCTTCTCTAGACAGCAACTAGCTGATTCCATTCTTAGTGTGCGAATGATTCCTGCATCGACTCCTGAAATCGATCATCTTCACTGCCAGTTTGTTGGGCCACCAGCGCCTGCAACATCACGCTAAAGAGGAGAAGCGCAACCCCAGCAACCTGATCAGTCTCCTATTCGGCGTGGTAACGGGGAGCTAAGCCTCAGAGAGGCTCGGGGTGTTGTTGTCGTAGCCGACACTTGCAAGGCACCAAGCTGCCGCTGTGTCAGGTGGGCACTAGGGAGTGTTTGCATGGGTACGTGAGGTCTGGGTCCATGGGGCGCGCCGCGACAGTTGTTGACCACCCACAACTTTGTTATCTGAATTGTGTGCTGGACTACACAATTAGGCCCTCTGTGGTGATGCCATCGGCCATTACCGCTTTGCGGCGCCAGCTGCTGCCTTGGCGCCGAGCCAGTGAGAGGGCTGCCAGTGTCAGAGAGCACACGCCCTTGTGTGAGGTGGGTGCCTTTTATTGGACGGTTCTGGCCCCTGACATCGTTAACTCCAGACGGGAGGAACAGGGTTCAATTTCAGTGTAGACCTCATGGGGAGTTCTGCCTCCCAGAGAGCTATGTGGCCTTACATGGCAATACCTCCAGAGGAATCGGGCCAGACTGATCTCAGCCTCCCAGCCATCGCTATAGGCAGGTAGATAGACCTCCTCGTATTTGACCGTGCGCCACAGCCTCTCCACCAAGATGTTGTCGTAGCAGCACTTTCTGCCTGACCAGCTGATCTTGATCTTCTCGGACTGCAGCCTGGCCACAAAGTCAGAAGAGGTGAACTGGCAGCCCTGGTCGGAGTGGAAGATCTCTGGTTTGCGGCCACCCTCCAGCGCCATTTCCAGAGCCTTAAGGCAGAACTCTGTGTCAAGGCTGTACCGCTTCGCGGAAGCCAAGGGCTACGAGAGCTTCCAGCTGAGCACGTTCCTGGAGAAGAGATCCACGATCGCCACCAGATAGAGGAAACCCTTCTGCAGCGGGATGTAGGTGATGTCGGTGGCCCAGACCTGATCCACAACCGTGACCAGCCGGAGATCCACCAGACAGGGATAGCGCTCTGATGGATCACCTGGAATGGTGGTGCGGGGTTTCTGGTAGATCGCCCGTAAACCCATGCGGCGCATAAGGTTTCGTACCCGATCACGGCTGATCGGTATCCCTTCTCGGGCCAGGTACTCCACCATCCGGCGGCTACCGCTGCAGGGATCCTCCAGGTAGAGCGCATCGATCCTGGCCATGATCCACAGCGTCGATTCACGCACCGATATCGGCCGGTAATAGAGCGTCGATCTGGGCAGACCCAACAACGCGCATTGCCTGCTGACGCTGAGCTCAGGGTGGTCGTGATCGACCAACTTGCGCAGTTCACGGGCATCAGAGCAGCTGAGATTTTTTTTGAGCCACTCCAGCTCCATCTGCAGCTTTCCGTAGCCGTCAGGCTTCTGCGAAGCAGTACTGCTGGAGCAGCTCGGCCTCTTTTGCCTGGCCTTCCTCCTTGTCCTTGCTCTTCGTGCCTCTGACGTGGCCCCAGGAAATCGGTCCACGGTGAATGAGAGTCCTCATCCGGCCAGACTGGGCCGGGGACTTCACCATGAAACGAATTCGCCACACAGCCGAGCAGATCATCCGCAAGCTCAAAACCGCTGAGCAGCTGATCGCTCAGGGCAAGACTGTTGCCGATGTCTGCCGCGCCATCGAGGTCACCCAGCCGACCTATCACCGCTGGAAGCAGCAGTACGGCGGGATGCAGGCCGAGGAAGCCAAGCGGCTCACCCAACTGGAGAAGGAGAACGCCCGCCTCAAGAAGCTTCTGGCCGAGGCTGAACTGGAGAAGGCGATGCTTAAGGAGTTGGCGGAGGGAAACTTCTGAGCCCGGAACGACGTCGCAGGGCCGTGGTGGCCCTGCGCGCCATGTTCCGGGTATCAGAGCGGTTCGCCTGCAGGGTGGTGGGCCAACACCGCAGCACGCAACGACATGCCGGCAAAGTTGTCGACATTGAGGAAGCCAAGCTGCGGCGTCGTCTCCGGGAAATCGCAGCCGAGCACATCCGCTGGGGCCGGCGGATGGCATACCGCGTACTGCGGCGAGAGGGCTGGACGGTGAACCACAAACGGGTGCACCGCCTCTGGCGCGAGGAAGGGCTCCAGCGCCCTACACCGAGAAAGCAGAAGCGGGCTCGTCCAGCCGACGGCTCCGTGCGGCGTCACCAAGCCGAGCACCCGCATCAGGTCTGGGCCATGGACTTTCAGTTCGACGCCACCGCTGATGGTCTGCGGCTGAAGTTCCTGAACGTGATCGATGAGCACAGCCGTCTGTGCCTGGCGATCCGCGTGGGACGGCGTTGCAAGGCCAAGGATGTGGTGGCCGTGCTTGAGGAACTCACCAGCCTCTACCCGGCCCAGGCGTTCGTCCGCTCAGACAACGGCCCCGAATTCATCGCCCACGCCCTGCGGCGTTGGTGCAAAGACAGCGGCACCACAACCGCCTATATCGAGCCAGGCTCCCCATGGCAGAACGGCTTTGCTGAGTCGTTCAACAGCCGGTTCAGGGATGAGTTCCTCAACACTGAACTGTTTGCCACGGTGGCTGAGGCCCAGGTCTTGGCCAATCGCTGGCGCTGGGAGTACAACAACCTCAGGCCACATTCGGCCCTCAAGGGGCGTACACCCCTTGAGGCAGCTCAAGCAGCTGCTGCATGACCACCCACTCTCATTGCACCTGGACCAATGAAGGGGGTCACGTCACCTCGGGTGAATAGCTCACTGGCGCCATCGAGAAGCTGCCGCTTCCACTGGCTCACTTGGATTGGGTGGATGGCGTGGTCAGCGGCGATCTCCTGAATCGTCTTGCGGCCACTGATCGCCTCCATGGCGACACGGGCCTTGAACTCAGGGCTGTGGGTGCGGCGCTTGCTCATTGGTGGGAGCCCCGATCAGGGGCGGTACCCCGCCTCAGAGGTTAACGATGGGGCCTGTCCAGAAAACCCAGTCCACCTCACTCTGAGCGGGAGCACGACGTGTTGCAGTGGCTCACCCGCGGCTACACCAACAAGGAAATGGCGGAAGCCCTCGATGTATCGGCGGAGACGATCAAAACGCACATCAGCAACATCCTCGGCAAGCTCCAAGCGCGGGATCGAACGCATGCAGCGGTGATCGGGCTGCGGCGCGGGTTGGTGAGTGCGGACTGAATCGCAACCCAGACCCATGCAGTTCAGCCTTGTTGTCACCACTGGAAATGCAGCCCCCTAGATTGAGCGATGCATTCAGTCGATCGCTGAGCAGCAAACCAGGTGGTACTGGCAATGCCTCGTGATTGACGACGCGAGCGATGACGGCACTGAAGCAGCCATCCAATCGGCACTGAGTTCCATTCATATCCGCGAGATTCGTGATCGCTTCCGCGTTCAGAGAAACGCAGAGAACCGCGGAGCTCTCGCCAATTTGCTGGATGGGTTCAACGCACTGGGGACCATCGAGCGGCCGATGGATGTGTTGATCCCCATCGACGGCGACGATTGGCTCTTCAGCAGCGCGTCACTGGAAACCGTGGCGCAAAGGACCATGCAAGGGGCGACAAGCGCGCATAACAAGACGCCATGGCACTCAGCTCTCGTGCATGGCATTGCCGAAGCCCTTGCGGATCGGACCCAGCAAATAGAACAGAAGGGTGGTGCGATCCGTGAGGATGTCGGCCGTGAGGGTCATCCCTGGCACCAGCAGATTTTTGCCCACGGTCTTGCCGGCGTAATCGCGGTCAAGGGCCACGCGAACCTTGTAGTAAGGCTCCCCGGTTTTCTCGTCCTGGAATGTTCCAGCTGAAATGGCATCGACCTTGCCGGCAATGGTGCCGTAGCGGCTGTAGTCATAGGCCTGAACCTTCACCTCAACCTTCTGTCCGAGGCGCACATTGCCGATGTCCTTGGGTTTGACACGGGTGAAGGCTTCGAGGCGCTGTCCGATCGGGACCACTTCGGCGACAACGCTCCCAGGAGCGATCACACCGCCGATGGTCTTGATCGTGTAGCTCTTCACGATGCCATCAACGGGGGAACGCACCTGGAGGCGATCAAGTTCCCCGAGTTGACGTCCAAGCACACTTTGCAGTTCGGCCTTTTCGCTGGTGACCTTGGCTAACTGCTCCAGTGTTTCGGTGCGCAGTTTGGCCCGCAGCTCAAAACGCTGGGTTTCCGTTTCCGCGATCGTCCCGTCGAGTTCAGCGAGCTGAGTTTCGGTGGAGGCGATGCGGCGCTCGGCCTCCAGCACATCGTTGTGGGGGATGGCCCCGCTGCGGTCGAGGGATTCGTAGGCCTTGGTTTGCTGCTTGAGCAGCGCCACCTCATCGAGATATTCACGCCGCTTGGACTGCAAGGTGGCGAGGCGTTGATCCGCCAAGGTGATCTGCCGACTGATGTCGCGAGCCTTCTGCTGCTGAAGATCCTGAAAGGCCTTCGCCACTTCAGGGGAGGGATCCGTTGGCGTGCGCTTCTTGCTGTTCATCGCCTCCTGCCCAAGAGCCCGTCGCAACTCCCGTTGCTCCAGGGTGAGGTTGGTGATCCGCGTGGCGGTTTGATTCTCCTGGGAGCCGATCTCACCCTCATCGAGCTTGAGCATCACCTGGCCCTTCTTCACCCGTTGCCCCTCGGAGACCAGCTGCTGGCGAACGATGCCCCCCTCGAGGTGCTGCACCTTCTGAATCTCCCCGGCGGGCTCAATTTCACCTGAGGCCACCACGTAATCCTGAATGGGGATGATCGCCGAAACAGCGAGGGATCCCACAAAGACTGCGGTTACGCCCTTCAGCCAACGCAGCAGGTTGGGTGGCACCTGCCCGGCTTCCAACGAGAGGGCCTCGCCGCGCCGGCCATGCCCAAACGCCTGGTCAGTCCCGTCGGCTTCAATGCGCCAGATGGAGGTCTCCTCTGATGCAGCTTTAGTGGGCTTGAGATCGCGGGGATTGGGAGAAGAAAGACTCATGAGTTGGAACCGAGGAAGCGCGGAGGATTAAGCAGCCCTTGAGGAAGCTGTTTTTTGTTGTGCGGCCATCAAGTCAGCTGGAGTGCCGGCAAATGCAACGGATCCTTCCCGAAGGATGACAATCTGATCGGCAATTTCAAGGATCTCTGGGGCATCTGCAACCACAAGGGTTGTGCCTTGTCCGCGACGTGCCGCCAAGACCTCAAGTAGGCCACGGCGGTTCTGCGGCTGCAGGGATCGAAGGGGTTGATCCAGAAGCAGAACGGACGGGTCGGCGAGGAGCAAACGGGCCAGGGCGATGCCTTGGATCTGATGGGGGAGCAACGCATGGGGGCCTTGCATCGAGACCAAACGATCCAATCCAGGTCCCAACAGGAGCTCATCGAGGGCCAGTGAACGGAGGGCCTCCTGCAACTGAGGATCACTTAGGAAGGGTCCAGCCAAGAGGAGATTTTCTCGGAGGGTGCCTGGAAAAACCCCGGCATCCTCTGGCAGATACCCAATGGCCTGTCGCAGCTGCCCAAGAGGGATCTGCCGGAGATCAGAGCCATCCAATGTGATGACCCCACTACCAGGAGAGATCTGGGCGTTGATCAGGCGGAGCACTGACGAGGTGCCGGAGCCCTCTGGTCCGCTCAGCACCATCAGCTGACCTGGGGCAACCTTCAGGGAGAACTGAGCCAGCGTCGGCTCCTGCAGATTGTTCAAGCGCAGGGTGACGTTCTTAAACACAAGAGCGCCCCGCGGGTTCGGCAGCACCCAGCGCTGGCTGAGGCTGGTGCTCGGCTCCACCTCAGAGGCCCCCATAAAGCGGTTGAGACGCTCCAGGTTCGGCCGCATCTGGGACCAGCGGCTCAGGGCCTGGTAAGCAGTCTGAATCGGCCGGAAGACGCGCCAGACAAAGAACATCGTGGCGATCAAGGTGCCCAGCTCGATCCCGGATTTCCCTGCGATCGCGATGCCTGCTCCGGTCGCAAGCACCAGGGCACCGGTGAGCTGAGAAAACTCACCCGTCAGGATTCCGAGCAGTTGCTGGAGACGGATCGGGCCAAGGCCTTGGATCACCGATTCACTGGAGGCCTCCTCCAGGCGGCTGTACCAGCGGCGCTCCCCACCAGCGCGCTTGATATCGGCGAAGTTCTGGAGGAGATCCAGGAGCATCGGCTCCAGGTTGGAGGGGTTCCGGCTCAGGGGCTGTTGAACAGCGCGGCCAGCCATCCCCACCAGATAGACCCCACCGAAGCAGACCAGCACCATCAACACCGTCAGGAGCATCAGGGGGACACTCATCACGGCGATGGCCACCAAGAAGATGCCGATAAAGGGCAGGTCCAGAGCCGCCAGGGCGACCGGTCCGGTGAGATAGGTCCGCAGACCCTGGAAACTGCGCAGGCGGTTGGCCAAGGTCAGCGGGGTGTAGCGCTCTAGCTGGGGCAAGCGGAGTAGCAACACCTTCTCCAGCACCCGAATGCTGAGCAGCAAATCGAGCTCTGCTCCCAGATCCGCCAAACGGGCTTGCCGGCGCTGGGTCAACCAGATCTGCAACAGGACAGCGCTAATGGCGAAGGGAAGCAGGAGGAACAAATCCCCGACCTGTCCGCCGGGAATCTCGATGTTGTAGACGGCGCGGATGTAAAAGGGCATCACCAGCGCCAGCAGGTTGATCAACAGCGAGATCACGTAGAGCTCAGTGATCCCACCGCGGAACCGGAGCACCTGGGCTTGGAACCACTGACGTTTTTCGCCGGCCTGCTCTGGCTCAAAGCGAAACTCGTAGGCGTAATCAGTGCGATCGAGGGCCAACAAACCCGCAAGCTGCTCTGGGGAGTGGACCAGCTGGAGCTGCCAGTTCGCTTCATCGGAGCGAAGCGCCAACGGATAATCCAGCCGTTGCACTTCACCCTGCCGGCTCCGGCCGCTCAATGGGGTGACCGTCCAGCGGTAGCCGAGGTTGGCCAGGGTGTTGATCAGATCCACCCCATCCATCGATTGGGGGGAGCCACTGATGGCATTCCTGAGCTGAATGGCCTCACCGGGCCAGCGCAAGGCCTCAAGGAGATCGGGCAGAAGGCGGGCTGAAGGGGAATCGCTCTGACGGAGGCGTTCAAACAGAGGAGCAAGTTCAATCATTGCTGGACCTCCACAAGCTCACTGGCCTTCCACTGCAAGATCGGGATTGTGGCTGGGAGCGCCGGGGGCCACATCTCCAAGGCCACCAGCTTGGAGGCCCCACAGTCGATCCCTAGGAACCACTGCAATTCAGATGCCGGCAGGGCGACTTGGGAGGTATCGAGCAACAGCACGGCAGGCTGATCTAACAAGGCCGCAACAACCTGGAGTCGGAAGCGCAAACTGCGGCTCAAGGGGAAGTCTTGGTTTTCACCGATTGGCGTGTCGTAGCCACGCGGGAGAGCCTGGATCCAAGGGGAGACGCCCCACTGGTTGCAGAGCTGAGCGGCAGCAGGGCCAAGCTGATCAGAGCGAAAGCTGGTGAGATTGTCGAGCAAGGTCCCAGTGCTGAGCTGCGGATTGGGGACCAACAAGCGGAGCCGGCGACGCAACAGGGAGCGTTGATAGCTCTCCAGGGGACGCCCCGCGTAGCGCCCGTCGCGGGGGAAATCACCATCGAGACCGGTGATCGCATTGAGCAGGGCAGAGGAGCTGCTGACATCTCCCCCAACCAGGGCGAGTGAACCCTGCTCCGGAAGGGTGAATTGAGGAAGCTCCAGCGTCCCGCTGAGCGGGGGCTCCTCCCCCACAAGCAGGTTGGGCTCCTGGGGGAGTTGCTCCAGTTCCTGGTAGGCGCTGCTGGCTTGCCATTGAGCAGCTTGCTGGCCCTCGGCGGCAAACAACTTGCCCAGTGGCATGGTGACCTGACCACTCAGGAGTGTGCAGGCGGCCAAGGCTCCGCTGGAAAGATCCTGGTGAATCACCATCCAACCTCCAAAACTGACGATCAGCAGCTGATTGAGTTGGGCAAACAGACCGGAGAGGTTTTGGAGCCTGGCAGTACTGGCCTCCTGGCGAAATCCGGCTTGGGCAAGCCGCTCCTGCAAGGGCTCTAGCCGGCGCACCAAAAAGCCCTCCAGATTGAAGGTTTTGATGGTGGGGGCGCCCTGCAGGCTGGCGTGCAGGGTTTCGTTGAGACTGGTTTCAAGCTCGTGCTTCTGCTCGATCGCTGCGAGCATTTCCCGGGACGCCTGATGGGCATAGTGGATGAAGAGCGGGGCCAAGAGCAGGGGCAACAGCACCAGCCAATGACCGATCACCATCAAGACGAAGAGATAGACGGCCGCAAAGGGAAGATCAATTCGTCTGACGATCCACTGCTGCTCAAAAATTCCGCGTAAGGCAGTCGGGCTTCGCAGTTGGGCCAAGCGGGCCTGAAGCGGTTGCGCTTGAACACTGGGAATATCACTGCCAAGAAGGGAGCGAATGGCTCCCAAGCGGAGCCGATGCTCAGAGGAGGCGCCAAGCCAGCTGAGGATCCAGGCACGCAGACCCTTCAGGACGACATCGAGCACCAAGACGGCAGCCAGCAGCAGGGTGATCACGGCCAGGCTGTCTCCGGCCTGCTGCGGCAGAACGGAGGTGTAGATCCTGTTGATGTAGAGGGGGATCGCCAGAACGAGAAGGTTGATGGCGATTGATCCAGCAATCACCAAACGGATGGTGGGGTCGTCAAGATCAGGACGGATGCCCGGATCCCCAGAGATACGCTTCAGACGCTGCCACCAGGCTTGAACCACTGCGCCCCAGGCTGATCTGTGTTGAAGCTAGGCAGAGTGCTGGGCAAAAGCAGCGGATTGCAGTGATTCGTGGCGCTCTGCACCAAAAAAGCGGCAAACCGGAGCGGCATGGCCATGCTGGAGACAACGTGCCTCAGCTCTCATGGCCTCCGATCGTCGTGAAGGCAGTGATCCCTTGAACTCTGTCGCCAACCGCGTTGGGAGGCGGCTGCGGCGAATGTTCGGCATGGAGAACCTCCATGACGGCAGCAGGGAGCAATTCGAAGAGACCCATGAGGCCAACCCCGAGGGTGGGCGGCACAGCACGCCAGAGGCCGGGGTCAGCGGACACCAAGCCGCCCCCCAAACGGGGGGCGGACAGGGAAAGGCCGAGTGGTCGACAACCTTTGAACCCTTCCCGTCATCATCAGGCTCGGGACTGGGCAGTGGTGGCGCTGGAGGTGGCGTAGCTGAGGACACAATGGCCGGAATGGGTGCCGGCGCAGCGGGAATCGCCAGCGATCCAGCGACTGGACCCTCCTCAGGACAACCTCGCAATGGTGGCGCTGGAAGCAGCAGCGGCAGCGGTGACAGCTCGGGCGGTGGAGGTGGCGGTGGCGGGAAGCCAGGTACTGGTGCGACGGGCGCAGGACAGGGGCTAACCAATGGCAAGGGCAACGCTCAGGACGTTCATCTGCCCATCAGCGACGAAGACGAAATACGTACGGGGAAAGAAGACTCGATCGTCACAGGAACCGTTATTGAAAAGCCGCTCACATCCCAGGCGAAGCTTTTACTACTCAAAGAGTTCACCATCGAAGGCTATCCAGGTGTACACACACCGGGCGGCAAGCCAGTTGAAATCCCCGGTGCCGGCACATTTGCAATAGACGCGGTAGGCCACTACGTCTTTACGCCGCTACCGAACTGGAACGGGCAAGTACCCAGCATACACTACACCCTTACTGATGGCTACTCGACTGATCAGTCAACGCTAAAAATCAACATCACTACCGTTGACGATAACTTCACCGATAACAGCGAAAAGTTCATCTACGACGAGGACTCCGGTAAGCACTCCGGTGATCTCCTTAAAGGCTCCTCCAGCCCTGATGGTCAACTCTCCATCTCGGGCTTCTCCGTTGACGGACAATCCGGCACCCTCGGGCAGCCCTTCAACATCCCCGGCAAAGGCACTCTCACCATCTATTCAGATGGCAAGTTCGACTTTGAATCCGCTCCTAACTACAACGGGCCCATTCCTCAAGCCTCATACACCGTTACCGATGGCTCAGGACAAAATGTTCAGTCCACTCTGAACATCAACGTCAAACCCGTTGACGATAACTTCACCGATAACAGCGAAAAGTTCATCTACGACGAGGACTCCGGTAAGCACTCCGGTGATCTCCTTAAAGGCTCCTCCAGCCCTGATGGTCAACTCTCCATCTCGGGCTTCTC